>JAGOAS010000001.1 GCA_017983795.1 Piscinibacter sp. | reverse complement strand
AACCGTTGAACAGCCGCCCCGTGGACATGTGGACAGGCCCAAATGCGGCCTGCCCACATGCCCACCGGGCTCGACTACGACCAGCTATTGTCGGTGTTGGATTCCACACGAAACGACGAGGGGCCGACGTTGCTCTCCTGCCCGACGGCCTGGCCTTCGCGGCACGCGACCACCTGAATGTTCTGGTTGGCGAGTGCCAGGTTCAGCGCGTTGGCCACCGGTTCAACCTCGGCTTCCGAGTTGACGAAGATCGCCGTGGACGGTAGTCGTCCGTCGAGGAACCGGTCGATCCACTGAATCCTCGCAGCCAGCCAGCCCACGGCGTCTTCAAGGGATGCGTACTCCAGAAGCACCGGCGATTCGCCCTCGTTGTTGACCTCGATGGGCAAGGTGGCCTCTTGGTCGGAGCCACCGACACACGCGATGATGTCCCGGGCCAGTTCGTTGAGCTGGCGACTCTGGCGGTAGGAGACCGTGACACGCCGGATGTCGAAGTCCGCGAAGACCCACTGCAGCTCGTCGGCAGAGCGCGCCCCCCAGGTGGTCAGCCGCTGGTTGAAGTCGCCGCAGGCGAAGAACGACCGCAAGCGCGGGTGCGCCAGTGCCGCCATGCAGGCCAGTTGGATCGGCGAGAAGTCGGTGGCCTCATCGACGACGACCTGGCTGCGCAGGGCGCCCAGTACAGGCTTCAGCGACGCCCAGGCCGGGCTGTCGATGTCACGCATCACTGTGGGCCGCTGCAGCAATTCGCCAGCCGACCGGAGAATCGCCAGCAGGACGAGATCCAGCTCAAGCGGGTTCAGCTCGCGGACCTCGAAGCCTGCCTTCGCATACCACCGGCCCTCGTCCTGGCGAACCTTCCGGAAGGCGCGGTAGCGCTTCTGGATGCCATCCACGTAGCGCTTGACCGGGTTCACGAATCGCCGTGCATGGGCCTGGAGCAGCAGGCTTGTACCGAGGGCGTTCAGCTCGGCGGGCGCCAGCGTGCGGTCGCCCAGCCACTCGATGACCTTGCCGTTGCGGGTGATCTTGTTGGTGGATCGCTTGGCTGCGGCATTGCGGGCCTGCGTGCGGACCGCTTGCATGTAGGCGTTGATGGCGGCCCCAGGGCCGACCTTGGGCGCCGCCGTGTCCTCGTCGTCCTCGGCGTCCTGGTCGTCGTCGGCATCGGCGTCGGCAGCCTGCTGCAGGCTCTCAATGAACTTCGCCAGCTCGCCGACCAAGCCCCGGTTGCGGGCGAGTTGGGCATTCAGCGCGGCCTTGATGGTGGCGTCGGTCTCGTCCTTGAGGCGCGCCACGAACGCCTGTATGGCGGGAAGCTCACCTGCCAGAGTCGTGAACGTAGACGGCCACGGGCCATCTTCTTTGAGGGTGGCTTGCAGGCGCTTGCCCAGTTGTTGCGCCGTCGCCAGTCCAGCGCCCGCCAGCGCCTGCGCGCTGTCCATGAGTTCGGTCCGGTACGCAGCGCCTTGCCAGGCTTGAAAGTCATCGAACCAAGCGATCGGCTGGGTCATGGCCGTCGGCTGCAGGCTGTTCACCTCCTTGAGCACAAAAGTGCCGCCGCCAGTCGCGGTCCGCAGGACGCCGAAGGTCTGCCTGGCCATGTCGCGACGGTGGTCGGCCCAGGTGCGGATGTTCTGGTCCGGTGCTGGGATACCTTCCCGGGCAAAGGCCTCCTTCAGGTACTGCTTCAACAGCTCCGTCGGCGTGAACATCAGCCAGCTCTTCCCGTGCGGCACCTGCTGACTCTGGGCGAGTTCCTCAGCGACGCGCTGCTCGTCTTCGTCCAGAAACTGGGCGTCGAGCTTTTGCCCGAGGCGACGGATCAGCGTTGTCGTCTTGCCGGTGCCGGGGGGGCCAAGCAACAGGACACGGCGATTGAATGGCAGGCGGAAGATCTCGTCTTGAAACTGGTCCAGCACCGGCTGGTCGCGCAGGCCCATCTTGGTGATGACGCTGCGCTTCATGCCCTCGATGACGTTCTGGCTGGCCTCGGCACTCGCCAGCAACTGGGCGACCAGGTCCTCGACGGGTTCTGCCAGCTCTGGGTGTCGCTCCAGCAGCTTGCGCAGCGACTCGATGGTGACCGTTGGCGCATCTTCCGACTGCACGACCGTGTAGGCGTCCCAAGATCCGGCCAGGGGCGACGGGCGTAGCTGTGCTCGCTCGACGACGATCAACGCCTTGCCATCGGGGCGGACGTACTCCTCGCCGACCGGCAAGGACGCCAGGCGACCAACCGGCGCGCGATAGCTGACCAAGCCCAGGTTGGCGAGGCCTTGCTCGGCGCGGCAGAAGTAGTAGGCGGTGCGGTGCCCGTCGTCGTCTTCAGCGATGACCCGGGCGATGGCTGGCTCGCTGGCCAGCTTGCGATACGCGGACTCGTTGGCCTGATTGACCTCGTCGAGCGCTCGCGCGGCACGATCCGAGTTCAGCGTGTTCCCGCCGGTGGCGAGCGCGTCTATGCCAAGTCGGCGCGGGTTGGCCAGCCACTGGCGGGCTGTGCTTGCCACGGTGTCGAGCTTGTCGACGACATCCTTTGCCAGCGGCTCAAGGCGTTGGCTGTGCTCCATGCTCATGCGTTGCTCCCTTTGTGTTTTGGGTGGGCAGCACCACCATGAATGCCAGCACCTCAAAGTCACCGGCCCCGGCGAACTCGCCCTTCATGGCGTGGGTGCCGCCGGGCGAGAACAAGCTGGCAACGGCGCGCTCTTCGGCCTTGCCGACCACCGAGGCAACCGCCGAGGCGAGCAGCTTCTGGGCGTGCCGCATGTCCTCGCCTTGGCGGGTCAGCTTGTCGTGGCGGCTGCTGGCGCCCAGGTCGGGCAGCTCCCGGCCCAGCGCCAGGCGCTTGAGGCGGTCGAGGATGCGCTTGGCCTGAGGGTAGGCCAGCACGGTGGTGCCGTCGTCGCCCACATGGGCCAGGTAGATGGGTGCCAGCGGGTAGTCGCCAGATCCGGCGCCGGCTGGGGCTTTGCTCGCGCCGGGTCCCTCGGCCCGCAGGCAGAAGATGATGCCGGGCTCGATGTCGGCGTCGACGCTGCTCGTGACGGCATGCGCGCCCAGCGGCATGCCCTCCAGCACCGCCGGATGGTCGCGAAGGAACTGCGCCAGGTCGATGCGGAAGTCGGTCAGCGTCAGGTCGGTGATCGAGACCCCGCTGCTCAGGTCTTCCATGTCGATGACGGAGTCCTGCAGCTTCAAGAGCTGCTTGCGGCGGTACTCCAGGTCGTTCATCGGGTCGCCGGACTGTTGCTCGATGAGGTTCTCCTCACCGGTGGCTGACACGTCCAGCAGCACCATGCGCCCGCTGACGCGCTGCTCCAGGTTGATGTACTCGTCGAGCGCGATGTTCGGCCAGAAGTTGACCAGCTGGATGCTGCGGTTGGGCGAACCGATGCGGTCGATCCGGCCGAAGCGCTGGATGATGCGGACCGGGTTCCAGTGGATGTCGTAGTTGATGAGCCAGTCGCAGTCCTGCAGGTTCTGGCCTTCCGAGATGCAGTCGGTCGCGATCAGCAGGTCAATCTCGCCTTCACCGGCCATGTCGGCCGGGCGCTCCTTGGCGCGTGGTGCGAAGGCCGACAGCACGCTGCTCATGCTCTTGCGCAGGCCCGGCAGCGTGGTCTGGATGCCGGCGCTGCCGGTGACCAGGGCAGCGTCGATGCCCAGTGTGGTCTTGGCCCAGGGCGCCAGGTTGGCGTAGAGGTACTGGGCGGTGTCCGAGAACGCCGTGAAGACGATGATCTTGCGGTTGCCGTCGTTGATGGGGTTGCGGCACTTGTCCTCGACCATTTCGCGCAGCTTGGCGAGCTTGGCGTCGCGTGCAGCGTCCACCTGCTGGGCAGCGGTCAGCAGCGTGTCCAGGCGGTTGCGGTCCTCCACCAGGTCCTGACGCCACCGGATGAGGTCCACGTCGCCCAGCAGCACCTTCACCTTGCGGCCGACCAGCAGCGCCTCGAAGGCGGGGTCGTCGATGTCCACGTCGGCGATGTCCAGCTCTTCGATGCCGTCGCCGTTGGCGGCCTGGTCGGCATGCTGCTCGATCTGCGCGAGCACCGCCTCCACGTCGCGGAGTTGCCGCTGCAGTGTCAGTGCGAACGACGACACCGCGCTCTCCATGCGCTTGAGCACGTTCACCCGCAGCAGGTGGATGAGGCTTTCCTCGCGGTCAGCCTGACGGAAGAAGCTCTCGCCGCCCCGGATCTCGGTGCTGTACTTGGCGTCGTAGGCAGCCTGCTTGTGCGGCAGCACGTAGCGCAGCGGCGCGTAGGCGGCCAGGTTCAGGCGCCGGATCTCCAGGTTGATGTCCTTGATGGCGCGGAACTGGCCCGCCCGGTCCACGTCCGCCTTGATGTTGATGGGCGGCCGGCGGTCCGGAAAGCGGCCGGTCTCCTCCGTGCCGTAGTACTTCTGGATGTGCCGGCGCGACCGCGCAATGGTCAGGTGGTCCAGCAGCGTGAAGTAGTCGAAGCCCAGCATCTCGACCAGGCGGCTGGGCGTGCGCTCGGCCTCTTCAAGGCCGAGCCAGCGGTTGAACTGGATCTGCGCCTTGCGTGTGGTCTGCTGGATGCTGTCGATGCCGTAATCGGCCAGCGCGGTGTCGTCGCCTTCGGTGGCGAAGGCGATTTGATTGCGCAGGTCGGTCAGCCGGTTGTTCACCGGCGTGGCCGACAGCATCAGCACCCGGGTCTTGACCCCTTCCCGGATGATTTTGCGCATCAGCCGGTCGTAGCGCGTCTCAGTGCCTTGCCGGGGCGATTTCTTGTTGCGGAAGTTGTGGCTCTCGTCGATGACGACCAGGTCGTAGTTGCCCCAGTTCACGTGGGACAGGTCGATGTCGCCCGAGTGGCCGCCGTCGCGCGACAGGTCGGTGTGGTTCAACACGTCGTAGTTGAACCGGTCCGCCGCCAGGATGTTGCGCTTGTCGTTGGCCTTGTAGAGGGCCCAGTTGTCTCGCAGGCGCTTGGGGGCCAGAACCAGCACGCGGTCGTTGCGCAGCTCGTGGTACTTGATGACGGCCAGGGCCTCGAAGGTCTTGCCCAGGCCCACGCTGTCCGCGATGATGCAGCCGCCAAAGCGGGCCAGTTTGTCGATGGCGCCGACGACGCCATCCCGCTGAAACTTGAACAGCTTCTTCCAGACCACCGTGTTGCGGATGCCGGTGGCGGACTTGACGATGCGCTCCTCGTCGAGCGCATCTTCCCGACTACCGAACATGTGGTTCAGCATCGCCGCGTAGATCGCGAATGGGGCGCGATGCTCACCGATGGGCTGTAGTTGAGCCAGCAGGGCCTGACGCGCGGCCAGCGCGGACTCGGGGTCCGACGGCAGCGTCCTCCATTGCTGATCGAACCACTGGGCCAGCATGGCGGCTTCCGCTGCGTTCTCGGAGGCCTGTGTCAGGCTCATTGGGTTGCCGGGTGCCAGTCCCAGGCCTTCCGTGCTGAAGGCCACGGACCCCATGACCACTTGCTCGGGCACGCCCTGCGGGTTGCGCAGTACCGCTGTGCCCTGGGGGATCCGCCCGGGTGCACGGCGCACCTCCACCTTTCCGTTGAGCCAGGCGGCGCATTGGTTGGCCAGCCACCGCGACTGCAGGCGGTTGCGCGCCGCGCGGTCACCTTCGCCGCCTTGAAGCTCCAGGTCCTGGCCTTCGGCGGGCATGATGAGCTGCGTCCCGTCCAGACGTGCCAGAGCCTCTCGCAGTTCGGCGTAGGCGTGAAGCGAAAAGGTCGGCGTCATGAACGCCAGCGTCTGGCCCGTCTTGAGGTGCGGGCGCAGCAGGTCGATGGCGCGGTCCGCGCCTCGGTTCTGTACCAGCTTCATCGTGCGCGCTTCCCCTCGACGGTTGCGCCGGCTGTCGGGGCGGTGGCCTGGGCTGCGATCCAACTGTCGATGTCCACGCGCTTGAAGCGCCAGGTCGCACCGACCTTGAAGCCCGGCATCTTGTGTTCGACGGCCAAGCGGTAAACCGTGCGCTGATTGACCCGCAAGTAGTCAGCGACTTCCTTGACGGTCATGACGGCTTCAGGTGCTCTGGCCATGGAAAGGTGCTGGCTTGAAGTGCTGCAAGGCAGTGTAAGGCAGTACAAGTCGTGCAAATTCAGTACACAGGAATGGTTGCCCTAGTGGCACACCGAGCGCCCCAACGTGAATCACTTGCTCTTCGGCGTGCTGGCCAGCCCTAATGGTTTGCGTTCGTCGTCTGGCCGCAATAGCGCATCAATCACCGCCGCATGCCGCGCCAGATGCTCCGGCGCCAGGTGCGCGTACCGCTCCACCATCGAGTCCGACTTCCACCCGCCCATTTCCTTGATCATGCCCTTGGGCACGCCGTTCTGGATCAGCAGGCTGGCCCAGGTGTGGCGGGTGTCGTGAAACCTGAAGTCCTCGATGCCCGACTTCTTCAGGGCGTTGCGCCACGCGGTGTTCACCGTTGCGTTGAGGCGCTTGCCCTTGTAGACGAAGACGTACTCGTGATGCTTGCCGATCTGCGCGCGCAGGATCTCCATCGCTGTGGCGTTCAGCGGGATGCCCAGGGTCTTGCGGCTCTTGATGTCGCTGGCGGCCACGGTCATCACCTGGCGCTGCATGTCGATCTGGCTCCACTTCAGGCCCAGCACATTGGCGCGCCGCAGGCCGGTGGCGATGGTGAAGCGCGTCAGTGAACGCAGGTGCTCGGGCAGGTTGCGCAGGAAGGTGTCGATCTCGGTGGGCGTGAGGTAGCGCACCCGGCCCTCGGGCTCGCGGTGCAGGCGGACGGTGGGCACGCTGTCGATCCAGTTCCATTCGCGCATTGCCCGCCGCAGGATGGACCGCAGCAGCTGGTAGTAGCGGTTGCGCGTGGCCGGCGCCTTGTCGCCCTTCTGGCCTTCCACCACGGCCTGCATGCGGTCCCAGGTCAGCTCGGTCAGCGGCAGGCGCTTGAAGAACGGGGTGAGGAACTCGATCTTCTTCGCGTCGTCGCGGATCGACGCCTTGTGGCCTTGCTCGTTCAGCCAGCGCAGGGCCGCGTCTTCCCAGGTGTAGCGGGGTTTGTCGCCCAGCTTGGCCTGGCGCCACAGGTCGTGCTTCAGCCGGTCGTGGAGTTCCTTCGCGGCCTTGCGGTCAGTTGTCTCAGCCGACTGTCTAACGCGCTGGCCACCTGGCGCGGTGATGTCGATCCACCAGGTGCTGCCTCGTTTGAGGATGCCCATGTCCTGCCTCCAATGCGTTCACATGCGTTGCGATGGCCCTGCGCCCGTTGCTGCACGGCTTCGGTGCCTTGCTGCACGAAGGCATCGATGGCGGCCTGGGTCACTTTCCAGCGCCGGCCGATCTGCATCGCTTTCAGCTGGCCGGTGTTCACCAGGTTCCAGGCGGTGGAGTAGTCCACGCGCAGCATCGTCGCCGTCTCGCGCAGGTCGTAGAAGAGAGGTGTCACTGCAGTCATGTCCGTGCCTTCCTGGCTGCACGCAGCCGGGTCAGTTGGATCTGCTGCTTCGCGGCCGGCGTCAGATCAAAGATCGCACGGTCGCTAGAGGCGTCAAGTTCACTGTCGTCCCCGCGGGCGCCTCGCGCGCGGGGTGTGGGGTGGGATGGGTTCGCTTCGCGGTGGATCAGGCGCGCAGGGCGTCCAGATCGGCCATCAGACAGCGCTTGCCGTAGAGGCACATGCCGCGCACACAGGCGTACATCGGCTCGGCAGCCACGTGCACGGCCTGTCGATGAAACAGGCCTTCCGCGGCCTGCAGGAAGTAGGCTGCGCCGCCACCGGCCAGCCACACGGTCTGCGGTGTGGGCAGGTCGGTCAGGGCTTGCGCGATGCCGCCCAGCATCCGGCGGGCCCGGCCATGGATCCACGGCCAGTGAAGCTGCAGGTCATGCAGTTGTCCGCTCGCCCGCACGGGCTTGCCATGGCGCAGCGCTTGATCAATGGCATCGAGCCGGCCGTCGCCGCTGGGGGCACCTTGGCCGATCCGGTCGTCCACGGTGCGCAGCAGGTTGGCCGCGCCGTGGTATTCGGTGCCGCCAGCCAGGGGCTCCAGGTCACGGCCGCGGTACAGCGCCCAGTCCAGGCTGCCGAAGCCCGCCACCAGCACCAGCGACACCTGCGTTTTGTCGAGCTCGGGCGAATCCAGCCATTCGATGGCGCTGGCCGTGGCCTGGGGCACAACTTCCACGCGTGCCACGGTGACGCTGGCGTTGGCCGCGGTGCGCACCGGCCGGCTCAGCCAGTCGCGGATCTGCGGCGCCAGAGCATCGCGTTCCCGCATCGGCACGGTCAGCGCCAGCATGTCGATGAAGGGTTCCTCGATGAAGGCCAGCGCACCGGCGACGCAGGCGCGGTAGTCATCGGTGGCTGCAAAGCCTTCTGCTTGCAAGTGATAGACCGCATCGCCCAGCGCCGCTTCGATGTCCGGGCCCACCTCGACCAGGTGGGTACCGAAGGGGATCAGGGCATTGCGCCGCGGGGCCCTGAGCCTGCTGCAGCGGCTGTCGTGGAAGACGATGTCCGTGAGCGACGGGAAGACTTCGATGTCCGCATGCTGGCCTGGGCGCAGCTTGCTGAACTTCGTGAAGCCGCAACCGGCGTCGATGGCGGCGATGACAGGGCTCTTCGTCATGGTGGTGCTCCGCGTCGGCCTTGCAGTGCAAGGTTCATGGGTTTGGCCGTCGATGGGCCACGGGCCTGCCACGCGCCGGGCACAGGCATGCGCCTGGCGCGCGATTCAAGCCGGATGGTGGGATGCACCCCTGGCGGGGCGATTCGATTGAAGTGCGGGTCACGACCGCTAACGCCGCCCTTTGCCGTGGAAATCGCGGTGGATAGGGCGGTGGGCATGGCAAGGTGCACATGCCCGAGCGCAGTGAATCTACGCCTGTCGTGGGTGCCTGCCAAGCAGGCGCGCTGGTCGGGCTACAACCCGACCCTGCACGGGCTGCAGGTGGTTTCAGCGGCGCGGCTTGAAGGGCTTGACGACGTCTTCCACCTGAATCGGGTCCAGCATCTCCTCGACCTGATTGGCCAGGCTGACCTGGTAGTGGCGGCGGCTCAGCATCGCGACCGGGCCATACAGCGCCAGCAGCGGCAAGCCGATCAGCAGGACCATCGGATGCCAGTAGGCGCCGAGCATCAGCGCGCCGAACGATCCGAACACGATGACCACGACGTCGATGCTCCGCAGCAGCGCGATGGGGTTCTCCAGCACGAAGTTCACGCGCATGCCGATGCTCAGGTTGTACAGGCCCACGCCACGCCCGCCGTAGTGGATGACGGTGACGGCGTGGCCCGCACGCGCCGGCATGCACCGGCTGTAGACGACGATCTTGTGCTCGTGGTTGCTGGCGTCGGCCAGCCACAGCTCCCAGCGCTCGCGCGACGGGTCGTCGTCGCGCAGGCCGGGGATGCGGTTGAGGTAGCGGCGGGCCTCGATGACACGACCGGTCAGCGTTTCCAGGACGTACATGGGGACTCCCAGGTGAAGGTTCACCTGAAAGTCCCATGGGGTCGGCCGCGGGCAAGGCTTGCAACTTCGACTACTCCGGTAGCGGGTCATCGAAGATGCCGCCGGCCGACGGGCTGGCCGGTGGCGATGCCGGCCTGCGCAGTGCGCCATGCTTGGCCTCTCCACCTCGCCTTTCCTGTTCGACCAGGACCCCGAGGTATGCCAGCGTGCGGAAGCGTTCGGCGCGGCGGCGGCCCTTCGGCAGCCTCGCCAGGTCTTCGTACAGCGGGCCGTGCTGCCAGGCGCCGACCTGCGCGTAGAACTCCAGCATCGGCTCGTCGCGGCCAGTGCCCTGTGGGACCGGCGCCTCGTCGTCACCCTCACTGCGCTTCATGGTGTGCTCCTTGGCTGGCATCGGTGGGGGCCTGGGCGCGCAATCGGTCGACGCCGGCACGCTGGAAGCCGCGCACGTTGGCGTAGAAAGGATCGGCCAGTTCCAATACAGGCTGCTTCTTGAACGCGTCCCGCAGCGCCTTGCGGAAGAGATGTGCGCCGCCGCCACTGAGAACGATGTTGGCGAAGCGGTACTTGCCGCCAATGGAATTGGTCAAGGCCTGGATGCCTTCGACGGCAATGCGCTCGGCGATAGGCATGTAGCGCTGGATCTCGCGTGCCTTGCCGTAGGTCGTCAGGCTCCTGCCGGTGCGCAGGGCCTCGTCCACGGTGTGCGGTTCGTCGTAGCGCTCGCCGATCTCTCGCGAGATGGCCTCGCAGATCGCCGACACCACATCGTGCACACCGTACTGCGCCGAGTAGCTGCGGTTGGCCACCAGGCGCAGGCCACGAGCCGTCAGCCAGTCCAGTGTGCGCGTGCCGCAGTCGATGATCAGGTTTTCCTGCTGGCCGATCTGGTCCAGCAGCCCGTGCTCTTCGGCATAGGCCACCAGCGCACCTTGCGGCTGCGCCACCACCAGCGCCTTGTGCACCTTCACCTTGCGACCCTTGCCCACATCGTGCTCACCCAAGCACAGGCGTTCCAGCGCCGATTTGCGCGCGGTGAACTCCGAGACCGGCAGGCCCACCACCAGCACGTCGATCTCGTCGGCCTGCATGTAGTTCAGTGCGCCGAGCATCAAGGCCTTGTAGTCGGCGGATTGCGTGTAGCCCTCGACCGACAGGATGGGTTTGCTGCGCGCGCCGACCGACAACACATCCGGCCCCACCTCGTAGAAAAACGGGCCCACCCGCACCGACACCGTCCGCCGCGGCGCCAGCAGCGGGCGTGCGGTGTGCGGGTCGACGCTGGCCAGGGCCAGCGAAGGAAAGCTGGCGTATCGGAGCTCGCCGCTCGCGTTGACGGTGGTGAACTTCGTGTGGCCGAAGCCGAGATCGATGGCCCTGACTGTGCTACCCATGGGACCTCCAACAGCAGTGGCGCCGACATGGCTCTACTGTTGCCAAGGCGGCAGAACACGTCTACCGCGAAAGGCGGGTCGAAGTCCCCCCGGAAATCGGCCGTCGATTCCCGGGGCCACGTTCAGCGGCACGATTTGCTTCGGCGAAGTGGGGCTGCAGCCCGAGCGAAACGGCCGTCCGATCGCTTGTTTCGGCCCTCAGGTCTGTTTCCGGTGAGTCTGCAACCCGACCAGCAAGTCCGGCACGATCAGGCTTCGGAGAGAGAGGTATGGAATCCATCCGTCAACCCTAGGCGGTTGCAGTCCTCACGCAGGTATTGGCGCCGTAACGGCACTTTTCGCGCTTGCAAGGGCGGCGACCTTCGCGCATGCTTGCATCGCCTTTGGCACCGGGCAGCTGGCCCACCGGGCGCATCGAGCGCGAATGGCAAGCCCTCCAGAGCACCTTCGGGTGCACGAGCCTTCGGGCTCTGATCCCCGGCCTGTCAACCCGACGGCCGATGACGATGGCGGCAGCGACCTTGGTCTTTGCCGACCTGCAAGCCCCTGGCCCCCGAGCCAAGCGGCTTGATGTGCGCGACCCTGATCGCGCAACTGCAGCGGGCACGCGATGCCTGCTGGAAGACTCCCCAACGACTGCTGCGTGCGCGCCTTCAAGGCGCCGACGAACACCGACACGATCGGGTTCGCCGGTGTGCACGCACGCATGGCGCGCCAGGTGGCACTGGCGCACTCAGGCCATGCGGCAGATCGTGAAGCCCTGAAGCGCCCCGAGCGCTTCAGCATGGGTGACGCCCATGCACCTGCTGCGCAGCGTGGCCACCAACGTGGCCATTCCCCTGCGCCCCGCCTCGAGCGGGCTGCCACGGCGCCAGACGCCGTGTTTGGGCGATCACTTTTACGACTGGCCTGCGCCCATGCCCATGGCGGCAAGCGCGAACCCTGAATGCGCCTGGCACCGGCGGGACGGTGCCGCAGGACTTACCTGCCCACTGGCCTCGCCAGCGGCAAGCACGGAGAACCGCCATGCGTGACCTCGACCCTCGAACCGTCAACCTGCGCACCCTGCCGATTCAGATCAGCAGGCGAGGCTTCGTCCTGAACGCGCTGTTCGTCCAGAACAACTTCCGCCACGCCGTCAAGGACAAGGGTGTCTCCCACGACACCATGGAAGACCGACGGCAGTACATCTACCGCGCCTTCCACTACCTGGAGCACAACGACATCAAGAGCTTCAAGCCCGACCCGCGCTCGCTCGGCGACCGGCATGTGCGATTCCTGTTCGCAGACATGGAACGGCGCGCCGGGGCCGGCCAGCTCGGGCCCTCGGCCATCCAGAAGGCGCACAGCTACCTGCGCACCTTCGCTGGCTGGATCGGCAAGCCTGGCCTGGTGCTGCCGATCAGCGCCTACATCAGCGACGAGACCCTGTATCGCCGCAGCTATGTGACGAAGCACAGCAAGGCATGGGACGACAACGGCGTGGTGCCGGAGGAGGTGATCGCGGCCGTTGCCAACTTCGACGAGCGTGTGGCCGTGCAGATCGAGTTGATGAAGGAGTTCGGCCTGCGTTGCAAGGAAGCGGTGATGTTCCGCCCGAACCAGGACATCGTGACCGCGGCCCAGGCCGGCAAGGCGGCTGCCGGCACGGCGGAATACCTGCAACTGCGGCGCGGCACCAAGGGCGGCCGGCTGCGATACGTGCCGGTGGTGACGCCGAGCCAGCTGGTCGCGATCGAACACGCCCGCCGCGTGGCGCCTGGCGAGAACGACAGCCTCAGCGACCCGCGATACCAGCTCGTCCGGGCCATCCGGCACCAGCGCTACGTGATGGAGCTGTTCGGCCTGACCAAGGCCATGCTCGGCGTGACGGCGCATGGCCTGCGGCATGGCTATGCGGCCGAGCGCTACGAGGCCGAGACGGGCGTGGCGCCGCCGGTGGCGACTGCCGAGCGCGCGGATGTAGCCGTCGACCTGGCGGCGCGGCGCCTGGTCTCGGAGTCCCTCGGGCATTCGAGAAGCCAGATCACATCGGTGTATTTGGGTTCGTCGCGCGGGAGGGCATGATGCATCCCGACAGGGGACCTCAGAGACTCACTTCGATCGAACAGCGGATCGGACGGGAGCCTTGGGCCGCCTATATCCAACGCTGCCCTTCGACGTGGTGCCGCTGCGGGTGCCGCCCATCACATCCCGCTTCTCGACGAGGAAGTCGATCAACGCACGAACCTTGGCCGGCATCTGCTCGCGCGTCGGCGCATAGAGGTAGAGGCCTGGGAATGCCTTGCACCAGGGCTGAAGCACCCGAACCAGGCGTCCGTCTTCGAGCCAGGGCCGCAACGCAGGTT
Organism: Piscinibacter sp.; assembly: GCA_017983795.1. Lineage (GTDB taxonomy): Bacteria > Pseudomonadota > Gammaproteobacteria > Burkholderiales > Burkholderiaceae_C > Piscinibacter. The sequence continues at coordinate 446,494 of JAGOAS010000001.1, read as the reverse complement.
CCAGGTGCTGCACCAGGCCCACGCCCTGCAGAGCGGCGCGGATCATGCCTTCGTCGTCGTTGGTGGTGATGCTGCCGTGGGGCTCGACCACGAATGCATGCCCGTCTGATCCGGAGTGGGAGAACTCCCAGCGGAAGATGGCGCCGCTGCTGGTCTGGCGATAGCGGATGCAGTTGTGGCGCGCCAGCTCGGCCGGTGACTGCGGTACGCCATGGCGCTTCAGGTAGGCCGGTGTTGCCGCAACTGCCATCTCCATGCGCGGTGTCACGGGCACCGCCATCATGTGTTCAGCCACGCTTTCACCGAAGCGGATGCCGGCATCGCAGCCCTCCGCCACGATGTTGGAGTAGCCGTCGTCCATCACCAGTTCAAGCTGCAGCTTGGGATTGGCCGCGAGGAACTCGCCCAGGTGCGGCTCCAGCACCAGCTTCGCCGCGACGCGCGACGTGTTGACCCGCAACAGACCCGAGGGCTCGCGCCCGGCTTCGCCCAATTCCTGCACCCCGCGCTCGATCTCAGCCAGCGCGGGCTGCAGTGTGTCCAGGAGATGCCGGCCCTCGTCCGTCAGCGACATGTCGCGCGTGGTCCGGTGCAGCAGGCGGCAGCCCAGCCGCTGTTCCAGCACCTTCAGGTTCTGTGACAGCGCAGCCCGGGTCACGCCCATCTCGGCAGCGGCTTTGGTGAAGCTGCCGTGGCGCGCCACACGGGCGAACCAGGCAAGGGGCGGCAAGAGAGCGGGCTCCATGATTGTCAATCCTGGCTAACGTCTGTGATCACGATTATGGGCTTCCGCAAGACCAATCGGATTCCTACAGTCCTGTCCATGCACTGAGACTTTCCCGGTGCAGCGACCCACCAACCAGGAGCACCCCATGCAATCCGTGACCTTCCAGAACCGCAACGGCCAGGGCATCACCATGGCGGCCGACATCCACACGCCTGCGGGCTTCGACGCGGCCAAGCGCTACCCGGCCATCGTCATCGCCCACCCGGGCGGCGGCGTGAAGGAGCAGGCCGCCGGCCTGTACGCCGCGCAACTCGCCGAGCAGGGTTTCGTGGCCATCGCCTTCGACGCCTCGTACCAGGGTGCGAGCGGCGGCGAGCCGCGCCAACTCGAGAATCCGTACATCCGCACCGAGGACGTGAGCGCGGTGATCGACTTCTTAACCACGCTGCCCTACGTCGACACCGATCGCATCGCCGCGATGGGCGTCTGTGCCGGTGGTGGCTACGCCGCCAACGCCGCCATCAACGACCGCCGAATCAAGGCCCTCGGCACGGTGAGCGCCGTCAACATCGGCGCCATGTTCCGCAATGGCTGGGACGGCAGCGTGAAGTCGCCCGACGCCATCGGCCTGCTGCAGTTCGGCTCGCAGGCCCGCACGAACGATGCACAGAAGGACGCAGCCAAGGTGGCTGAAGCCACGACGATTCCACTGGCGCCGATGCGCAAGGAAGACGCGCCGAATGCCGAGCTGGCCGAAGCTTGGGAGTACTACCACACGCCGCGGTGCCAGCACCCCAACGCGCCGGGCTACACCTATGCCCGCAACATGACCCAGCTCGTCACCTACGACGCCTACAACATGGCCGAGCACTTCCTCACCCAGCCGGTGCTGATGGTGGTGGGCAGCCAGGCCGGCAGCAAGTGGATGAGCGAAGACCTCATCCGTCGCGCCGCCAGCAGCAACAAGACGCTGCATGTCGTCGAGGGCGGCAACCACATGTCGTTCTACGACGTGCCGCAGTACGTCGGCGCGGCCGTGGCGCAGCTGGTGCCGTTTTTCCGCCGCACGTTGGCCTGAAGCTGCCCGCTGAAGGACACCTCGTCATGACCAATCTCCTGATCCTCGGTGCGGCGGGCCAGATTGCGCAGTGGGCGGTGCGCCTGCTGGCCCAGCGCGACGACGTGCGCCTGACGCTCTTCGTGCGCGATGCTGCCAAGCTGGGCGGCATCCCACCCAATGCCGTGGTGGTCGAAGGCGACGCCACCGACCTCCAGGCCCTGCAGGCGGCGATGCACGGCCAGGACATGGTCTACGCCAACCTGTTCGGCGAGATGGACGTGCATGCGGCCAACATCGTTGCGGCGATGGAGTCCACGGGTGTGAAGCGCGTGGTTTTCGTCAGCTCGCTGGGCATCTACGACGAAGTGCCGGGTGCATTCGGCGAGTGGAACCGTCGCGAGATCGGCAGCTACCTGCCGCCTTACCGCCGCGCCGCCGACATCCTGGAAGCCTCGGGCCTGGACTACACCGTATTGCGCCCGGCCTGGCTGCAGGACCAGGACGAGATCAACTACGCCACGACGTCCAAGGGCGCGCCGTTCCAGGGCACCGAGGTTTCGCGCAAGAGCGTCGCCGCAGTCGTGGTGGCCATCGTCGATGACCCCCAGCGCTGGTCACGCGCCAACATCGGTATCCACAAACCTGGAACCGATGGCGACAAACCTGCGTTCATTTGATCGACATGGCCAGCATGCGGCCGTCGATCTGGCAGCGCGGCGCCTGGTCTCGGAGTCGCTCGGGCATTCCAGAACCCAGATCACATCGGCTGACTTGGGTTAGTCGCGCCGCGGCGCTGCACCATCATTGCCTGCCAGGCCAGTTGAAAAGTGATGCCAATAAAGCGACAATCGACGCCTTCAATGCATCAGTCACTGCCATCCCTGCTGTTTCCCGAGTACCGGCGCCGCGTGCTGGGCCTGCTGCTGCTTCGGCCGGACGAAGCCTTGCACGGCAGGGAGGTCGCCCGTCGCACCGGGCTGCCGGCCGGCACCATCACGCGCGAGCTGGGCAAGTTGGCCGAGGTGGGCCTGCTCAAGCGCGAGAAGCGTGGCAACCAGCAGGTCTACAGCGCCGATACAGACGGCCCCATCTACACCGAGCTGGCCAGCATCCTGCGCAAGACTTCGGGACTGGCGGATGTGCTGGTGCAGGCCCTCGCGCCGGCAGCGCACAAGCTGCGCGTGGCCTTTGTGTTCGGCTCGGTGGCGCAGGGCCGCGAAACCTCGGGCAGCGACATCGACGTGATGCTGATCGGCGACATCCGCTTCCGCCAGGCGGTGGAGTTGCTGCACCCGACGCAGGCGCTGCTCGGCCGCGAGGTGAATCCCAAGGTGTTTGGCCCCGAAGAGTTCGCGGCCAAGCTGCCGGTCGAACCCTTCCTGGCGGACGTGCTGGCCAAGCCCAAGCTGTTCCTGATCGGGAATGCGCGTAGCGTTGAAGAACTTGCTGGGCATCATCGGCCGGACCCGCTCTGAGCCATGTTCGGCACCGCGCACCGGGGCGACGCTGCTACGCTGGGCGCCATGTTCAGTGGGGCGTCTTCAACCATGTCATCGCCCACCGAAGTCGAGTGCCCGTTCTGCACCTTGCCACTCGCCAGGATCGTGCATGCAAACCAATTCGCTGTGGTCATCCGGGATGCCTACCCTGTGTCACGCGGCCACACGCTAGTGCTGCCGCGCCGGCACGTCGGGAGCTTCTTCGAACTTGAGCCACCCGAGCGCGACGCCGTCTTTGGGTTGCTCGATATGGCCCGTCGCGACCTGGACCAGTCCCTGCGCCCCAATGGCTACAACATCGGCATCAACGACGGCTCGGCCGCCGGGCAGACCGTGCCACACCTGCACGTGCACCTGATCCCGCGCTACACCGGCGACCAGGTCGATCCGCGCGGTGGGGTGCGGTGGATCTTTCCGGAGCGTGCCGACTACTGGTCTGCCCGCGGCGGTGAGCCAGCTTGAGATGAAGACGGCCGCGCAGGTCCTGGAGACCTTCGACAACATCCGGCGCGCCCAGCGGGCCGGTGTATACGCCCCGCACAAGCCGCTGCTGATCCTGCTGGCGCTGGCCCGCGTGCAGCGTGATGAACCGCGGCTCGTGGAGTTCGCTGCCATCGACGGTTCGCTGCAAGCGCTGCTGGCCGAATTCGGCCCCAGCGGTGCTGCGAAGTCGCGCCACTACCCGTTCTGGCACCTCGCCACGGATGGCCAGGGCTCGCTGTGGGATCTGAACGGGCCCCGTGAGATGCTGTCCCGTCCGGCCGGTGCCACGCCCAACCTGGGTGAACTGCGGACGCATCACGTGCAGGGCGGCTTTCCGCCGCAGGTGGACGAGGCCCTTCGCAAGGTTCCCGGCCTGCTAGAAGCCGTGGCGGCGCGCGTGCTGGAAACCTACTTCCCTACGACGCTGCATGCCGACATCGCCGCCGCTGTCGGGCTGGACCTGGATCGCCCGGTGGCGCACCTGGCCAGCGAGCCGGACGTGCCGACTTACGGCCAGACCGAACGCCGCAGGCGCGACCCCGGCTTCCGCGAACGTGTGCTGCGCGCATACGAGTACCGGTGCTGCGTCTGCGGCTTCGACCTGCGCATCGGCCAGTTGAGTGCGGGCCTGGAGGCCGCCCACATCCAGTGGCATCACGTCGGCGGGCCCGACATCGAACCCAACGGCCTGGCCCTGTGCGCGCTGCACCACAAGCTGTTCGACCTGGGCGCGTTCACGGTCGAACCCGCCGAGCACCGGGTCATCTTCAGCCAACACGCGATGGCCGGAGAACGCAGCCAGCAAGGTGAGTTGCGGCACCACGGGCAGCGCCTGCTGGCGCCGCAGCAGGTGGACATGCGGCCGGCGCCGCCTTTCCTGGCGTGGAACCAGAAGAACGTCTTCAAGGCGCCCGCACGGAAGCTCGAAGGCAACCGCGGTCACTCTCAGATGGGTTGAACGAACTTGCCGTGGCGGGCGAAAGCGGCCCGCACGCCGACGCGGCAGACATCAAGGTCAGCCCAGGCAGCGGCTGCTAACCTCGCATTTCCACCGACTCGTTGGGCGTCATCGTGACGGGCATGAAAAGCGCACTGTTCGTCGATTTCGACAATGTCTTCTCCGGCCTGCGGCGGCTCGATCCCGCAGTCGCCGATCGCTTCGCGTTCCAGCCAATGAACTGGATTCGATGGCTCACGGATGCGTTGCCTGCACCGCCGCACGCGCCCGAGGGCGCTGCACGACGCCTGCTCGTCCGGCGCTGTTACCTCAATCCGCAGGTCTACCAGCGATTCCGGCCGGCCTTCAACCGAGCCGGCTTCGAGATCATCGACTGCCCGGCAATGACGAGTGAGGGCAAGACCAGCACCGACATCCACATGGTGCTGGACATCGTCGAGTTGCTGCAGCACCAGGTTCACTATGACGAGTTCATCGTGTTCTCGGCGGATGCAGATTTCACACCCGTCCTGCGCAAGCTGCGACGGTGGGATCGACGCACCACAGTCCTGGCCATCGGATTCCCCTCCGCGGCCTATCAGGCATCCGCCGATCTCCTGATCGACCAAGACGAATTCATCAGGGCCGGACTCGGATTCGACGAACCGGAATCCGCGCCCGCGGCACCGCCGGCCGTTCCCGGGCGGTCGAAGGCAGATGTTGCTCGAGACGTTGGCGTGTTCATCAGCAAGGCCGTCGCAGGATCTTCCAAACCTGTCGCGTTGCCCTGGCTGGCCAGCAAGGCCCCCGCAGAGGTCAACGGGCTCGACCCTGCCGATTGGGCCGGGTTCAACAGCTTCCGTGCGCTGGTGGACTCGCTGAAGCTCGAGCCATTGCTCGTCCGCTGGGAAACAGGCGTGATCCTTGATCCGGCCCGTCACGAGTCGCCTGAGCGCAGCGGCACTACAGCCAAGCAGGCCGGGGCCAGCCCAGCCAACTTGGCGTCCGTGGGCCAACTGGTTCGCGACGAAGTCGCTGCGGCACGAAGGCCCGTGCCGTGCGGCAGGCTGGCCCAGCTGATCATCGATCGGTACGGCTCGCTGGCCGCGGATTGGGGCGGCAAGGCGACATTCAGGCGCTTCCTGGAAGCCCTGGATCTCGGGCCCCTGCGCACGGACTGGTCGGTCGCCGGCGGCTTTGTCACTGATCCGGACTTCCCGTCGCCGCCGCCTGCCGGCCCGAACTCCTCGACTCGGCCGGACTGGGGAAACGACAGCGATCTGCTGCCGGTCATGAACCTCGTCCACTTGGCCACGGGGATGCCGTTGCTCTCGCCAGTCGAACTGCATGCCGTGCTCGCGGCGCTGTCAGCAGACCTCCAGGCCCAACCGTTCCAGCTTGCCGAGACAGGCAAGAGGGTCCGCGACAGGTGTCGCGAGGCGGGACAGGCCATCAGTCGCGCTGACGTGAGCTTCGTCCTCAAAGGCATCGTGCTCGGGGGCCATCCGTTCGGCGAAGGCGCCGACGATCCGAAGTCGCTCGCTCAACGCTTCATCGACAGCGTGCTCGAACTCAGTCGGCGGGAACAATTGCCTCTCGACGAATCGCAGGTCGCACAAGTCCGCGCCTGGGCGGATCGCTCGCTGACCAGGTGACGGGATCAAAGGCCGGCGGCCCGCGCTGGCGGCCAGAGTCGGTGACTCCGTCATGCCATGGTTCGGCTCCTTCAATCCAAGGCGGCGCGAACGCAAGACAGCACGTTCCATTTCTTCACCCAATTGCACCCGTTTCCGGCCTGCCCGGAGCCTGAAGTACAGGCTACGTCGACGCCGGCGCCCAGCCAGGCAGCCTGACGTAGTAGCGCGTCGAGCGGCCACCGCCCACCTGATGCAGCAGCCCCATCGCCTCAAGGTCGATGAGTTCGCGCGACGCTGTCGCCCGCGAAGTCCCGGTTGCGTTCTCGTACTTCTTCGTGCTTATTCCGCCGTCGAAGCCACCCGGCCCGGCATCGAGCAGCAGGTTCATCACCTTGCGTTGCCGTTCATTCATGGCCTTGTTGCCGTGGTCCAGCCAGAAACGCGCCTTCACGAGCATGTGGTCCACCACCGCCGACGCCTCTTCGCAGGCGGCCTGCATCTGTTCGATGAACCAGCATACCCAGTCCGTCACGTCGGGTTCGCCATGCTGCGCGCGCTCCAGGTTCGCGTAGTAGTCGCGGCGACGATCGAGCAGGCGCTGGGACGTGCGGAACATGCGGCTGACTTCGCCGCTGTCGCGGGCCAGCAGCAGGTCGACCAGCACGCGCCCGAGGCGGCCGTTGCCGTCCTCGAAGGGGTGGATGGTCTCGAACCACAGGTGCACGAGCGCGGCCCGGACCAGCGTGTCGGGTTCGGTGGTAGCGTTGAACCACTGCAGCAGGCGATCCATCTCGTCGGGCACCCGCGCCGAAGGCGGCGCCTCGTAGTGCACCTTCTCGCGGCCTACGCGGCCACTGACGATCTGCATCGGCTCACCATGCTCGCGGTAGCCGCCGACGCGGATCTTCGTCATGCCGGAGTAGCCGGTGGGAAAGAGCGCGGCATGCCAGGCGTGCAGGCGCTCGTGGGTCAACGGGTCAAGGCAGCGCCTGACCGCGTCGTCCATGATGTCGAGCAGGCCTTCCACGTTGCGCGGCGCGCTGGGCCCATCCTGCTGGCCCACGCCCAGCCGTCGCGCCACCGAGCTGCGCACGGCGGCCAGGTCCAGGCGCTCGCCCTCGATGGCCGACGTGGCCAGCGCTTCTTGGCTCCAGGCTTCTGCGGCCAGCTCCAGGCGTTGCTCGAAGCCCAGGACTGCGAGCTTGCCTTCCACCAAGCCCTGCGCACGGCGCGCCTTGGCCAGGGCCTCACTGACACGAATACGGTCGTGCCGAAGGTCGGGCCAGCTTGGGTGCTGCCAGACGTAAGTGGGCGGGCGGGCTTTCATCCGATGAGGCGGGATATGAGTCGAATGCGTACACTTATCGACTCATTTTTTGAGTCGATAATGCAGTGTAATCGACTCCGAGGCAGCGATGTCGCCTGGCAGCTCAACAGCTGCAAAGCCGCACTTCAGGCGTGCCAGCCCCGGAAACGAAACCGGGGCACCCGCTCGCGCGAAGTGCCCCGAACTCTGAACTGCCAAGCCTTGCTCAGCCCTTCACGCACACCACCTGCTTCAGCGTGTGCACCACGTCGACCAGGTCGCGCTGCGCTTCCATCACCGCGTCGATGTCCTTGTAGGCCGCGGGCGTTTCGTCGATCACGTCCTTGTCCTTGCGGCATTCGACGCCTTCCGTCGCGGCGCGGTGGTCGGCCAGCGTGAAGCGGCGCTTGGCCTCGCCGCGGCTCATCACGCGGCCGGCGCCGTGCGAGCAGGACTCGAACGAATCCGGATTGCCCTTGCCGCGCACGATGTAGCTGCGCGCGCCCATGCTGCCGGGGATGATGCCCAACTGCCCGGCCTTTGCGCTCACTGCGCCCTTGCGGGTGACGTATACGTCCTCGCCGAAGTGGTGTTCCTTGCTCACGTAGTTGTGGTGGCAGTTCACCGCCTCGATGTGGCTCTGGAAGTTCTTGCGGATCACCGTCTTCGCGGCTTCGATCACGCGCTTCATCATCACCTCGCGGTTGATGGCCGCAAACTTCTGCGCCCAGCCCACGGCGCGCACGTAGTCGCCGAAGTAGTGGCTGCCTTCCTCGAAGTAGGCCAGGTCGCGGTCCGGCAGATTCGCCTGATGGCGCATCGCGTCCTGCTTGGCCAGCTCGATGAACATCGTGCCGATGAAGTTGCCCACGCCGCGCGAGCCGGAGTGCAGCATGAACCAGACGAAACCCGCCTCGTCCAGGCAGACCTCGATGAAGTGGTTGCCCGTGCCGAGCGTGCCCAGGTGCTGGATGTGGTTGGTCTTCTCCAGCTTGGGGTAGTCACGGCAGAGTTCGGTGAACTCGGGCTCCAGCTGCGCCCAGGCGGTGTTCACGCTGCCCGGTGCCTTCTGCCACGCGCCGGGGTCGCGGCTGCCGGGCTGGCGGCCATGCGGCACCGCGCGCTCGATGGCCGAACGCAGCGGGCCCAGGTTGTCCGGCAGGTCCTCGGCCGTCAGCGTGGTCTTGCAGGCGATCATGCCGCAGCCGATGTCCACGCCCACCGCGGCCGGGATGATGGCCTTGATGGTCGGGAGCACCGAGCCCACGGTGGCGCCGATGCCGAAGTGCACGTCCGGCATGGCCGCGATGTGCTTGAAGACGATGGGTAGGCGCGCGGCATTGGTCAGCTGGCGCTTGGCCTCGTCTTCCACGGGCACGCCGCGCGTCCACATCTTCAACGGCACGCCGCCGGGCACGTCTTCGTGGATGTGGTTGGTATCCATGTTGTTCTCCATTGTGAATGGCCCCGGCAACGCTTGTGCGCTGCCGGGGCGGGTGCTCAGCGAAGCTTCACCAGCCCGTTGATTACCTGGTCCAGACCCCCGAACACGGAGATCTTGTCGATGCGCTCGGCCACGCGTTCCAGCGTCTCGAGCTCCTTCATGCGCAGGGCGACTGGGTTGCCCTCCATCACCTTGGCGGTGTTCAGCAGCGAGCGGGTCGCCGCCGTCTCTTCACGGCGCCGGATCACGTTGGCCTCGGCAGCCTTGCCGGCCTCCACTACCTGGGCGAGGATGGTCTTCATCTCACCCGGAAGCACGATGTCCTTCACGCCCACGCCGTCCAGCTGCAGGCCGTAGCCTGCGAGCTTGGCGGTGACCTGGGCGGTCACGACCTCGTCGATGACCGTCTTGTTCTCCAGCAGCTCGTCGAGCGAGCGCGTGCCCACCGCAGCGCGCAGGCCGAACTGCAGCTCGCGGTACAGGTGGTCCGCGGGCTTGGCCAGTTCCTTGTAGGCCTTCAGCACATCGGTGAAACGCCAGGTGGCCGACAGGTTCAGTCGGAGTGCCACCTTGTCGCGGGTCAGGATCTCCTGGCCCGTGACTTCCAGCGCCTGCAGCCGCAGGTCCACCCCTTCCACCGACACGTTGCGGTTGAACTTCCAGAACGCGTACGAGCCCGGTGCCAGCAGCCGGTCCACCTTGCCATCGATCCACAGGATGCCGGCACCGTGTTCGGGCACCTGCACCTGCAGCACGCCGGCCAGGCCCGCCACCGCGCGTTGGCGCAGTTGCGTCTGCACGAGGCGCGACACCACCGCGGCCGGCACGTCGGCCCGGTCGTTGGTGCCGGCGATTTCGATCACCTCCACCTGCACGCCGACCAGGCCCTTCCAGTACAGGCGCCGGGTGGCCGGCGCCAGCACTTCGGCCAGCACGCCGTTCTCGGTGCGCAGGCCCACCTGGTTCTCGGTGAGTTCCACGCGCACGAACTCGGCCGCCACCACCTGCGGCTCCTTGGCCATCAGGTAGTCGGCCAGGCCGTGGGTGAACGCGGCCTGCTCCAGCGCGAAGACCTCCACGCGCAGGGTGTCGATCGGCGAGAACAGCCAGTGCGTGCCGGGTTGCAGCACACGCTCGAAGTCGCCATTGCGCAGCAGCAGGCCGCGCTCGTTCTTCTTCACAGTGACACGCTTGAGCATCTTCATGGTGTTCTCCTTATGTTGTTTGCGTGTGTTGAATAGGGTGCCGTTACAGCGGCGGCAGCGGACGACGGATGCCTGGGCCCGGAGGCCACGGTGCGCGTTGGCGACCGCCTCCCTGACGATCACCTCGGCTGGCCGTGGCTGCGAAGCCCCGCGTGCCCGTCGCGCGAGCGGCCGCCACTGATGCACGGTCGGGCTTGCGCCCTCGGTGCACGTTCGGCGGTGGTCTCTCGACCGGTTCTGGCTGCTTGGAGCGGGAGTCGAACCCGCGACAGACGACTTATCAGGTCGTTGCTCTACCCGACTGAGCTATCCAGTGGAGGCCATCCAGGAATCGAACCTGGCACCTTGCGGTGCGATCCATCGATGGCCGGGGTATCCACCGCTTCCGGCGACGCGGCATGGACGGCATCGACGGACTTGCGCCCGGACACCGCCCACCGGCGGGGTTCACGAACCCCTGGCCTGTGAGCGTTCGCCTTTCACGGCAGATGCGTGGGCGCCAAAGCTTCATCAGCTCAGGCGCGATCCCTTCGGCAGGCGCGAGGCCAGCCACTCGTGCACGTCGGCGCGGATGTGCCGGCCTTCGAGCAGAAAGTCCTCGAAGCGGCTTGGCACGTACGGCAGGTACAGCAGCGGCATGCCCGCTTCCTCCGGCGTGCGGTCGGCCTTGCGGCCGTTGCACGCGCCGCAGGCCGAGACCAGGTTCATCCAGGTCCAGCGGCCACCGCGCGACTGCGGCAGGATGTGCTCGCACGACAGGTCGCGTTCGTTGAACCGCTGGCCGCAGTAGGCGCAGGTCATCCGGTCACGCCGGAACAGCTTGGCCTTGGTGAACGCCGGCACCACGCCGAACAGGTTGACCTTGGAGGCACCGGTGAGCGCCATGATCGGGTGGATGTCAATATGCGACTGCCGGCCGCGAGCGACGTTGTAGCCACCACGCAGCGTGGCCAGCGGGCCGTCGCCGTCGACCCAGGCCACCGAGCCCGTGGCCACATGCAGCGCCGCGTGCTCGAGCGAGATCCACGCCTGTGGCGTGCCATGGATGTCGAGTTGCAGCACATGGCTGTGGTGTGGGTGGTGCATGGGCGGCCTCCTTTCATCGGCCAGAGCTTGGGGTGGATGGTTGGAACGTCCGGGTGGGCTCGAACCACCGGCCTCGACCTTCGGAGAGTCGCGCTCTTGCCGCTGAGCTACGGACGTACTGAGTTCCTGGCAGCGGCGGTTGGATTCGAACCAACGTCCCCAGCTTCAAAGGCTGGTGTCTGAGGCCTCTCGACTACGCCGCACCTGTCTGGCGGAGAGCGGGCGAATCGAACGCCCGCGGCGATGTGATCACCGGCCTTGGCTTAGCAAGCCAGCCCCTTGCCACTCGGGCAGCTCTCCGTGTCGTTCTGCGCCGACGCGTCGTCAGCGCCGATAGTGATGACGGTTCACGCCGTCAAAGAGACCCGCTGCGCAGACAGCAGTGCTTGAAACAACCTCGCGGAGCCGCAGGGGCATGGGTCGTTGCGACCGAGCTTCTCGCTCAGCTCCTTGGTTCCTCGCACGACGCGATCACCGCGCTTGACGCCCGTCTCGGACGGGAATCCCTTGCGCCGCTTGCTCATGGTCGTGAAAGCACGTGTCGTCTTCGTCGAACGGTTTCATGGCACACCTCCTCGGGTGGTTGATGGAACTGATCGTCCTGGGTGGGTACGATCCACCGGCCTTCGCCTTATGAGGGCGCCGCTCTGCCGCTGAGCTACAGGACTGCTGTTTGGTCCCCTCGGTCCGAGTCGAACGGACATGCCCGTGCGGGCCCCGGTTTCTGAGACCGGTGCGTCTGCCATTTCCGCCACAAGGGGTTGTTGCTGGTGCGTCGCCAGGGGCTCGAACCCTGACTCGCCGGCTTAAGAGGCCGGTACTCTGCCGCTCGAGTTCGCGACGCATGGAGTTCGCATGTGCTTGGGGGTGGCCGGCCGGAGTCGAACCGGCACCCGCGGGATCACAGCCCACAGCTCTGCCATTGAGCTACGGCCACACCCAAGCACACGCCTGACGCTGGTCTCGGTGGCAGGTCTCGAACCTGCGGCCTCGTGATCCCAAATCACGCGCGCTGCCATCTGCGCCACACCGAGATGAAACTGAGTTGGCTCCCCGACGTGGCTTGGCTCTGCAGGGCGCAGCCATGCAGGACGTTGCGCAGCAACGGGCCGAAGGCCGCGGGCAGGGCCCGCGCAGCCACGGACCTCCTGGCTAACTGCCAGGCGCTCTGCCAACTGCGCTATCGGGGAACTGCACTGGACTCGACGATCCGATTCGAACGGATGCGGGATTGCGCCTGCGGCTTTGCAGGCCGCCGCCTTCGACCACTTGGCTACGTCGAGATGTCTGGCACCGGACCACGGGATCGAACCGCGAACCTTCGGCTTTGGAGGCCGCCGCTCTGCCAGTTGAGCTAGCCCGGTATGGCTGTGGTGGGTGCGGATGGATTGCTCGCTGCGCTCGGCCTGCGGCCCGCGGCTGGCGCCGCGTCCAGCGCTGCGCGCTGAGCGAACCACCGTGTCCTCGTGGGAGCCTGCTTTACAGGCAGCCGCAATCGGCCTCTCTGCCACGCACCCGTTGTTGGCACCTCGTGCACGACTCGAACGTGCGACCTCCGGCTTCGTAGACCGGCGCTCTGAATTCCCGCTGAGCTAACGAGGTTCTGGCTACTGGTGCCGAGAGAGGGCCTCGATCCCCCGACGCACGCGCCTTCAACGCGCCGCTCTACCTGCTGAGCTATCTCGGCAAATTGATCTGGCGCCTCGTGCGGGAGTCGAACCCGCGGCTTCCGGCTAGACAGGCCGGCACTCTGGCCACTGAGTTAACGAGGCGTTGATTTTTTGGTGGAGGTGACAGGGTTCGAACCTGCAGCCTGCCGCTTGCAAGGCGGCTGCTCTTCCGGGTGTTGAGCTACACCCCCACTGAAATCCATCCGGTCACGGGTTCCGGCGCCGCCCAATCGTTGCGGCCGATTTCCACCCCGAAGCGTGAGCTCGACGAGGGTTCCTTGTGCTGGCGTCGCGTGCGGGATTCGAACCCGCGTATCCACCTTGAAAGAGTGGTGTCCTCGGCCGTCTAGACGAACGCGACTTGACTGGTGGTGCCCTCGGCGACGATTCGAACGCGCGGCCTGCCGCTTACAAGGCGGCTGCTCTGCCTGCTGAGCTACGAGGGCATGAATCCACTTCGGCTGTGCCCAAACGCGAGCATCCCGTCGGATGTGGTGTCTCGCTGCACGTGGTCTGGCCAAGGACCGCGCACATCCCGGGCCACCAACACCATGTAATGTGGCCTCGGAGTGCATGGACACACCCGAAGTGGAGCGGATGACGAGTCTTGAACTCGTGGCCTCGGCCATGGCGTGGCCGCGCTCTGCCATCTGAGCTACATCCACAAAAGGTGCAAGGCATGCCATCGGCCAGTACCGAGGCTGCCTTGCTGCAACTTGTTAAAGAGCGTCCACCGCGAGCGGTGGTGCGATCCATCGATCGCTGGCCTGTGCCGATGCGCAGGCCGGTTGGGTCGGAAATGAAAAAGGCCCGGATCCTTGCGGAATCCGGGCCTCTGCGAACAGAGCTAGGAAGGACGCGCTATGCGCTTCCTTCTCCCGGATGCACCTGGTCCTCCGCCCGATCCAGCCAGCAATAGCTGGCCGGGACGAACGAACCCTGGGCACTGACGTGCATGCCATGGCTCAGCGAGGCAAGCCCCAAGGCGGCGCGCACGAACGCACCCAGACCCTGCTCGGGTCGGTGTGTCCTGATGACGTTGCCTGGTTTCACGGTCTGTGCCTCGGTGAAGAAGAGTCTTGGCCCCAACATTTGACAATTCAGTCGGGGATTCAAAGTGGAGCGGACTGTAAAGAGTCTTTACCCAGTCGTCAACCCCCTGCGAGAATGATGTTCAGCCCTCGGTGCATTCCACACACAACACGTGCCCAACATCACCGTCGCCCGAAGACAGAACGCACTGGCCCTGTTCCAGGACTACGCCGAGAAGGCATTGGCGCAAGGCACACCGCCGAAGGGCCTGGAGCAGACGTTCGCGGCCACACTGCAGATCTCGCCCAGCATGTGGAGCCAGATCAAATCGTCACGGCCCATCGGCGACAAGCTGGCGCGGCAGATCGAGGCGATGACAGGGCGGCCTGTGGGCTGGCTCGATGCGGAGCGAAAGGATGCGTCGCCGACACCCGCGGAGACAGCGTTCCTTGAACTCGCTCTGGCGGCCTGGCGGGCAACGAACAGCGTCGGCCGCAAGGCGCTGCGCGAGCAGCTCAAGGCGAGCATTGCCAACGCCGGGTAAGTCTCAGCCGCCTTGAACGGGAACTCGTGTGCACGATCGGCGACGTGGCGCTCCACTCTGCGTCTTGCCAGCTACTTCCAGGTGGACTCGGGCTCGAGATGGAGAGCCAGTTCCATGGCCTCATGCAGAACGCGGCCCACAACAAGCAAGTCGGGCTCCATCCGGTAGATCAAGAAGTGGCGCGGGCGCCGTACCACGCCGGCCGCGGCGTCGACATGATGCCGACTCAGCCGAAGGTGCCATGTCCTGACGCCAGAGCCAAGTTCGGGACGATCGATGCTGCCAGGTCGATCTGGATCGGTTGCCAGATCGCGAAGGGCCGCGACGATGAGGCTCTGGTACCGCAGGCGCGCCGGCTCGCCGAACTGTTCGTGCGTCCACCCCAAGATCTGCCCGATGTCTGCCTGGGCGGCGTCCGACAAGCGATAGCGGATCATCAAGCGGCGGAGTTGACCTTCGACGCGGCACGACGACCCAGTTGCCCGATGAAGTCGTCGAGTTGATCGTCGGCCACATCCGCGAACCGACCAGCCGACACATCCGCCCATCCCTGCCGCGCGGCCTGCTTCAGTGCCTTGAGCTTGGCCTGCTCTACACGCTCACGCTCTTCGATCAGGCGCAGTCCTTCCCGAAGCACCTCGCTGGCGTTCTGATAGCGGCCGGACTGCACCAGGCCCTCAACCAGCTTGTGCTGGTGGTCGCTCAGGACCACATTGCGTGTCGGCATGTCATTGACTCCAGATGGGGTGCACAAGGCCTTGTAGGTAGCGCTGGCAGATTATGCCAATGGCAAAGATCCATCAAGGGCACCGCAAGAGTGACTTCCGGCATTAAGGTCAGACCGACAGGTTCGTTGAGCATTGATGCATCGAACTGACGAAGAAGTTCACCAGGTCGATGTGACGCCGCACAGTTGTCGCGGCAACCAGGTGAGCGCGCAGACCTTGAGCCCGGGCGCCTGCAAAAAGGGATCGTCAACCCGTCGGCAACCCGCCTACGAAGTTGCGCTTGGCCTTGAACTCCGCCCGCAGGCTGGCCAGCCAGGCCAGGCGCCGGGCAGCATCCAGCAGGCCGCAGATTTCTTCGACCAGTTTCAGCTCGGCCGCGTAGGGGCTGGTGGCCGTCTGCATGGCCTGCACCAGCACACGCTGCAGCAGTTCGAAGCGCTGCGCCTGGTGTTCCTTGCCCAGGTTGCGCACCAGCGTCCGCAGCGTGTTGGGCTGGCAACGCGCAGGCGGCTGCACGAGGGCCAGCGCGTCGCCCCAGCGTTGCTCCATGCACAGCACGTCCACGCGCAAGGTCACGTCGGTGCCGGCCTCGCCGGTGCGGGCGCGGATGTGCGGGGCCACCTGCTGCTCGCGCGCTACCAGCACCGCCTGCAGTTCGGTGCGCAGTGCGTCTGCATCGCGGCCGGCCGCAGCACCGGCACGCAACAGCTCGCGGTAGCCCTCGACGCTGGGCCAGCGCTCGAAACGCCTGCGGCGCAGGGCCTGGGCCTCGTCGGCCCAGCCATCACGCTCGTAGCAGCGCAGCATGTCCAGTTGCAGGTGGTCATCCTCCGGATGGGCCTTCAGCGCCACCTCGGCATTGGCGAAGGCTTCGCGCAGGCGCCCATTCCGCTCCAGGAAGGCGGTGACAGCCCCATAGGTGCCCGCGGCAGGCAAGTCTTCTCGCAGCACGGCCAGGGCGCCGTCGATGTCGCCATCGGCTTCCAGGCGCCTGAGGTACAGGTGCTCCAGCGTCAGGAGCCCGGCCGGGCGTTCGTTGTGCCGGTCGTAGTAGGGTTCGCGGCGCTTCAGCCGCCGCGCCTCGGCCACCTTGGCGGCGTGGGCGGCCCGCGCGGCCAGCACAGCGTCCTTCGCGGCGCGCCAGCGGGCGGCCAGGCTGCGACTGAAGCGCTCGCGCGCGGCATCGCCCAAAGCCGCTTCGGCGGCCGCGGTGTCGAAGCTCATCATCGGATCGTCCAGCAGCACCTGCAGGTAGCTGTCGCCGAAGGCAGCGGGCCGCGGACCAGCGGCGCGCAGCGCTTCGACCCATTCGTCGCCGATGGCGCGCGCCAGGCCGCCGATGTCGCCGCCGGAATCATCGGCCTGCTCCATCGCGGCCCAGGCGCGGCGCAGGGCGTGCAGGCCCAGCGCCAGCGCATCTTCCGGATGTCGCGCCCGGGTCTGCGCCAGCAGCGGCAACACGTCGGCGGCGCGTTGCGCGTAGCCGAAGGTCTGGCGCCAGTCCAGGAAGTCGCGGCCCGGTGCCAGGATCTGCGTGGCCAGGGCCTTCAGCTCGGTCAGGCCGGCGGCGCCTCGCTGCACCTCGCTGAGCTTGCGCCACTGCTGCAGTTCACGTTCGACGGCGGGGTCGCGGTCGGCCAGTTCGAGCAGGCGCTGCGCCATCACCTGCGCGTCCTGGCCGCGCAGGAACTCGGCCAGGGCCTCGCGGCGGTCCTCGATGGTGCGGGCACGCTTGGCTGCCGCAGCCGTTTTCGCACGGGCGCCCTCGTCCGGGGCCGGCGCATCGCCGCCAAGCAAGCCGCGCCAGACCATGGCCAGCGCCACCTGGTGCTTGCAGAACCAGCCGTCCTCGGCATTAGGGCAGTCGCACTGGCCACCCACGGCGCCCTCGTCGACCCAGACTTCAACCTCGTAGGGCTGCGTGCCCACCACCGTCGCGCGCGCCGCGGGCACGGGCCCGTCTTCCTGTTCAACGGCCTGCACCGCATCGGACTGGGCATAGGCCTGGCCGCGCTTGAAGATGGTGGCGTTGCTGGTGGCCTTCAGGGCCCCATCGCTCAGTGCCTGCAGCAGGGCGTGATCCGCCGGATGGCTCATCGCCGCAGGTCTTGCCGCGCGCGGCGGAACTCGCGCCCGTTGAGGTGTCGGAACTCGGGCTTGACGACCACGCGACCCTCGAACTTGCGGGCTATCCAGTCGGCAGCGTTCTCCGTGTCGCCGATGTCCCGCAAGGCCTGGTCCACCTCGCGGGGTTCGTGCCCGCCAAACTCATCGAATAGGCCCTCACAGCCAGGCAGCCCCAGGCGCTCGAAAACCTCGTCGGACGAATACGTCTTGGCCGTGCCGTCCTTCAACTCGGCCACCTGCTGGCGCAGGCCCTCGGCCACGGCCTCCTGCTCGGCGGGGCCGCCATGGAACGACAGTTCCCACATCAGCCCTTCGATCACCTGGCCCAAGGTCACGTCTTCCACCTGGGCGCGCCCGATCTCCTGCATCCAGGCCTGGGCCGCCTGGTCGTCCTCGGTGATGCGCACGCTTTGGTTCACGCGGACCGGCAGCGCCAGCAGGCTGCGCAGCGGCGTGAGCGACACGGCCCACTCGATGCGTTCGCCCTTGCGCTTGTGCTCCTCCGGATGGTCTTCCTGCAGCACCGGCCCCACGCCATGCAGGCGCAGTCGGGTCGTGCCGCTGTAGGTCTGGGTGTGCGTGTCCAGGCCCCACTGCGCGTAAAGCTCCAGGGTTTCGATGCGGTCGTGCGCAGGCTGCTGCTCACCATGGACCGGGCCTTTGCTCGCCTCGGCACAGAGCTCGCCGACGAACGACGGTCGATAGATGCGCTTGAGCAGCGGGCTGGCCTCCATCAGGGCGAAGACATCGGCCAGCGTGACTTGCGGATGCAGGGTGATGGCCTCGAACAGGAACTCGTGCGCACGGTCGGTGACCTTGCGCTCCTTGGGGCGCGGGCCGAGTTCATCAGGCTCGGGGCGGAAGGCCCGCAGGACCAGTTCCGGGCCTGGGCGCAGGATCAGGTGGTGCATGGTTTGCGCATTTTGCGGGAGGGCCCGACGGCGGGTGTCCGGACCGGGTGCACCGAGGATGATCCGACGTTGCGAGCGCCGCCGCATGCGCCATTCGCGTTTCGTCTGTTTCGCATGCTTCGAGTCAGCATGCCAAACTTGCCCGCATGAAGAGCGCCCGCAAGACCACCGAATCCAAGCGGCACGTCGCCCCTCTTGCGCTGTCCGTGAATGTCGACCTCGACCTGCTGGTCGAAGTCGTGCGGCGCCATGTCAAGCTGACGGCTCAGGCCACGCGATTGATCAAGGGCGAGTTTGCGCAGGTCTTCCAGATCCCAGCGATCAGCGCCAGCGCCAGCGCTCGAGAGAACGCCACTGCCCGGCCTGAGCCGGCCGCCGAACACATTCTCACCACCCAGGAAGCAGCCGACCTGGTCGGCGCATCGCGCCCCTACATCGTGGCCCGCATCGAGGCCGGCGACATCCCGCTGCACCAGCAGGTTGGGAACCAGCGACGGGTACTCCGATCCGCAGTCTTGGTCTGGCACCGCCAGGAGCAGACCCGGCGCCGCAAGGCCCTGGGCCAACTCGGCGCTGACCTCGAATGCGAGATCCTCTCGGGCTGAGTTCGCGATACCCGTCGCCGGCGACGGCGACACCTTGTTCGGCGCGACCACCTGCGACCTGTTGATCCACTTCGACCACAACGGACAGGTTCGCCTGCACTTGATTCCGCAAGTTCGTTGCCATCAGCATCGACGTCCAGCGCCCAGAAGTCTTCCTGCTGTGGCTGGACGACGGCCCGACAGCAGGACGGTTGAGCGCCCCCAGTCATCATCTTAGGCTCAAGAAGAATGACCATTTTTCTGGGCATACTTCCAAATTTTGATTAATATTCTGGACAAACGAACGTGCCCGACAGTTCCATGGTCCTCGAGCGCCAGCTGCTGCTCCAACTCGGCGATCGGCTCAAGCGCCTGCGCAAGGCACAGGGCCTTGGCACGGTGGAGATGTCAAAGCGTGCCGGCATCTCCCGCACCACGCTGAGTTCAGTCGAATCGGGCGATCCGGGTCCGGCCATCGGGACCTACCTGCGCGTGATGTCGGTGCTGGGCATCAGCGGTGAACTGGCCTTGTTGGCCGGCGACGTGTTGCGGCCCGGGCCGCCTGGGACGGCGGCGGCCAGGTCCAAGCGCGCCCGCCCGGTCGTGCAAATGACCGTCTCCACCGAGGAGACCCGACATCAAACCCAGGACCTTCAAAGCCTGGCGCTGCACGAAGAGGCTATTCGGCTGGTGCGCTCCGCCCCTGAACTTCTCCTCCAGGCCCAGAACACGCTGGACCGCTGGCTGGCGTCAGGCAACTCACGC
Source organism: Piscinibacter sp. (assembly GCA_017983795.1). GTDB lineage: Bacteria > Pseudomonadota > Gammaproteobacteria > Burkholderiales > Burkholderiaceae_C > Piscinibacter. Next base: position 426,749 of record JAGOAS010000001.1, on the reverse strand, counting down.
ACGATGGGCTTGTGGCAGGAATGGCAGGAGATTCTTCGCGGCAGGAAGTGGCGCAAGGTGCTGGGGCGAACTCGGCGGGCGCAGGAGCTTCGCCAGGCATCGCCACTGACGGCGGCGCTCCCCGCGAAAGTGCGACAGGACGTCCTGCAACAAGTGCGTGAGCTGCGAAGGGGTATCGCGCTCGGTGGCCCAACGCCGCCAGCATCGGCATGACCGGCAACGTGCTTCGGTACGGCGTGGGGAAGACACCCTGACCAGCCAAGTCGCGCATGCCCAGTCGTGAGTTCTGCACACTGGCACAAAGCGCAAATGTCGAATATATTCGACACATCTGAGTACTTGCGCAGGCGTCTCCAATGTCTTCATTGCGTCTCGACGAGATCGGTCGGATGGTTCGCACGCGCCGCGAGGAGCTCGGCCTCTCCCAGGCACGATTGGCGCGCCTTTCCGGTCTGTCGCGCGCAACGATCAACCAACTTGAAACCGGCACCATCGTTGACCTCGGCGTCACCAAACTTGCGCAGCTTCTGGACCTCCTCGGCCTGTCCTTGCGTGCGGAGCATGAAGGGAGTCGGAGTCGGGGGCTGCAGGCCATCAGCCAGACAGCCAGCGTCAGCTACAGGCGAACGCTGACCCCGAAACTGCTGGCCACGGCCCTTGCCAGTGGTGAGATTCCGCCGATGTGGTTGCCGCATGTCTCGACGATGCTCGATGAAGCACCGGCAAAGTTCATCGTCTCGGCCGTCGAAGAGGCCGCGCACTCGCAGGGCGTGCCGGCCAAGGTGGTCTGGCAGCACCTGCTGCGCTGGGCCCATGAACTGAAGTCACCGCGAGCTGCATGGGCATGACGACCGATGTCGTCCGCCGCCAGCCTGCCCGGTTGCCAGAAGGTCCTTGGCGAGCCCTGCTCGCGCAGGCCTTCCTTCTGATCGACGAACTGAGCACGCGCGGTCTCAGCGATCCCTTCTGGACGCTGGGAGGTGGAACGGTGCTCATGTTCCGCTACCGTCACCGGCGCAGCAAGGATATCGACATCTTCGTGCCCGACCCGCAATACCTCGGGCACGTAACGCCTCGCCTCAGTGACCTGGCGGAGACCATCGCCCCGGACTACGTCGAGGGCGCCGGCTACGTGAAACTCCTGCGTCCCGAGGGCGAGATCGACTTCGTCGCCTCGCCCAACCTCACGGACATGCCCTACGAGCGATGGCGGGTTCTCAGGCGGCAGGTGCGAGTGGAGACTGCGACCGAGATCATCGCGAAGAAGCTTTGGCATCGCGGCGATACGCTCAGTGCTCGGGACCTCTTCGATCTATCGTTGGTCATTGAGCGGGAACCGGATGCTCTGCGCCAGGCGCATCGATTCTTGACACGCCACCGGCACGCGCTCATCGACCAGTTGCACAGCCGTTCGGACGTGCTTCGCGCTCAGTTCGAGGCCATCGACACACTTCAATATCGCCCGACATTCGATGAAGCTGCGGCCCGAGCAACGGGGTTCCTGCAGGGCTTCCCCGGTCCTGCAGGACCATGACCTTGAGGCCACAAACACTGTGACGGATTTGTGCCGTAACTTCGAAAAAACAGCCTGAAAACAGCCACTTTTCGGCTCAAAACGCGCGTCTTCAGAACGCCGAATTCATCAACAGCGACAACGACTTACGCCACTTCCTTGAACCCGTCCGGTTCGACTGTTAATCCGTAGGTCCCTGGTTCGAGCCCAGGTCGGGGAGCCAAACATCGAAGGCCCCGCACTCACGTGCGGGGCCTTTTTGTTGTCCACATGCGCCTTGTCGACTGTTCGTGATCAAGTCGAACAGGGATTGCCCGCATCGGACGCGCCGGCAGAGGGTGAAACGGGCCTGAGGCTTGTCCACATCGCCGGTGGAGAACCCTGTGCACAAGCGGTGGAGTCCGAAGCGAGGCCCTTGCGCCGTGCGGGTCTGCGCTGGATCGCCTGGCGCCGCAGCAATCGGCCGTCGCGCTTGCCCGCACGCACCAAAGCGGCGACCATCGGGCATCCCCACATCCCACGACGCACGATGTCCATGCCGCTGCGACCTTTCGCCCTGGTGCCGGCCTTCCTGCTCGGGTTGCTCCTTCCGGCGACCCCGGCCTTCGCGGCCGCCGACACGGCGCGCGCCACCGAGCGCTGCGAGCACGAGGTGGCCGAGAACCTGCGCCGCCTGCGCGGCCGCGACGCGAAGGAGGTGCAGTTTCTCGCCGCGCGCCGCGTGCTCACGCCGCAGAGCGACGACGAAACCGCGATCCGCGGCGAGGGGCGTTACCGCACGGCCGGCGGGGCGAGCGTGAGCTTCAGCTATGGCTGCGCCTACAACGCGGCCAGCGACAGCACCTCGGGCGTGGTGCTGCGCGAAGCCGGCGGTCAGCGCGCGGCGGCGGCCGAGAGGAGCTTCGATCCCGATCTCACCAACGTCTCGCCGCAGGCCTGCGAGAGCGCTGCCGCCGAGGCACTCAAGAAGCTGCATCCGCGCGTGGCCCGCATCAACTTCGGCTCCGACTCGCGGCGCCTGCAGCCGGCCGAGCTCGGGCGAGTGGCGATGACGGGCGACGGCTCGGTGGAGCGCGCGCCGGGCATGAACCTGATTCCGTTCAGCTACCGCTGCGAAGTCGAGCCGCGCAGCGGCCGCGTGACGGCGATCAGCACCAAGGAATAGCCGCGCTCGCCGCCTGTCAGTTGACCGGCGTGAGCTTGGCGACCGACAGCGCCAGCCACTTCATGCCGTGGCGGCCGAAGTTCACCTGCGCGCGCGCGTCCTCGCCGCTGCCTTCGAGCGTGACGATCACGCCCTCACCAAACTTGGTGTGGAAGACGCTCTGGCTCACGCGCAGGCCGTGCGACGACGACGCCTTTGATGTCGTCGGATAGGAGCTCGCCGGCCGCGGCTCCACGCGGCCCGCGCCGACGATCGAACCGAGCCCCGAGCCTCGTTGCCAGGCCTGCTGGTACTCGCGTGCGAAGCCCGAGCCGAAGCCCTGGTTGCGCGGCGTGATCCACTTCAGGCAGCGTTCGGGCAGTTCGTCGAGGAAGCGGCTCTTGACGTTGTAGCGCGTCTGGCCGTGCAGCATCCGCGTCTGGCTGAAGCTCAGGTACAGGCGCTGCCGCGCGCGCGTGATCGCCACGTACATCAGGCGCCGCTCCTCCTCCAGCCCGTCGTGGTCGGCGAGGCTGTTCTCGTGCGGGAACAGGCCTTCTTCCAGGCCGCTGATGAAGACGGCGTCGAACTCCAGGCCCTTGGCCGAATGGACCGTCATCAGCTGGATCGCGTCCTGCCCGGCCTGGGCCTGGTTGTCGCCGGCCTCCAGCGAGGCATGCGTGAGGAAAGCTGCCAGCGGCGACATGATCTCGCCGGTCTCGGCGTCGGGCGCCTGCTGCGCGGCAGCCGCACCCTGCTCGTCCACCGGCAGCGCCACGGCATCGCGCCCGAAACCCTCCTGCGTGACGAAGGCCTCGGCGGCGTTGACCAGTTCCTCCAGGTTCTCGAGCCGGTCCTTGCCTTCCTTGTCGGTCTTGTAGAAGTCGACGAGGCCGCAGGCGTGCAGCATGTGCTCGATGATCTCGCGCAGCGTCAGGCCCTTGGTCGCATCGCGCATCGCGTCGATCAGCGCGACGAAGGCCTGCAGGTTGGCGCCGCCCTTGCCGGCCACCGCGGCGACGCTCTGCGCGAGCGAACGGCCGCTGGCGCGCGCGGCGTCCTGCAGCAGCTCGAGCGTGCGCGCGCCGATGCCGCGCGTCGGGAAGTTCACCACGCGCAGGAAGCTGGTGTCGTCGTTGGGGTTCTCGATCAGGCGCAGGTAGGCCAGCGCGTGCTTGACCTCGGCGCGCTCGAAGAAGCGCAGGCCGCCGTAGACCTTGTACGGAATGCCGGCGTTGAACAGCGCGCTCTCCAGCACGCGGCTCTGCGCGTTGCTGCGGTAGAGCAGCGCGATCTCGTGGCGCGGCAGGCCCTCGCGGTGCAGCGCCTGCGCCTCCTCGACGAACCACTGCGCCTCGGCGAAATCGCTGGTGGCCTCGTGCACGCGCACCGGCTCGCCGGCGCCGGCCTCGGTGCGCAGGTTCTTGCCCAGGCGCTTCTCGTTGTGCGCGATCAGCTCGTTGGCCGCGTCGAGGATGTTGCCGTAGCTGCGGTAGTTGCGCTCCAGCTTGATCACCTGCTCGACGCGGAACTCGCGCTCGAAGGCGCTCATGTTGCCGACCTGCGCGCCGCGGAAGGCATAGATGCTCTGGTCGTCGTCGCCCACGGCGAAGATCGCCGCCTGCTTGCCGGCGAACATCTTCAGCCACGCGTACTGCAGCTTGTTGGTGTCCTGGAACTCGTCGACCAGGATGTGGCGGAAGCGGTGCTGGTAGTGCTCGCGCAGGGCGGCGTTGTCGCGCATCAGCTCGTAGGTGCGCAGCATCAGCTCGGCGAAGTCGACCACGCCCTCGCGCTGGCACTGCTCCTCGTAGCCCTGGTAGACCTGCACCATCACGCGCGTGAGCTCGTCGCGCACCTCGACGTCCTTGGGGCGCGCTCCGTCTTCCTTGGCGCCGGCGATGAACCACGTGACCTGCTTGGGCACGTAGCGTTCCTCGTCGAGATTCATCGCCTTGATGACGCGCTTGACGGCCGAGAGCTGATCGGCCGAGTCGAGGATCTGGAAGCCCTGCGGCAGGCCGCTGAGCTTCCAGTGCGCGCGCAGGAAGCGGTTGCACAGGCCGTGGAAGGTGCCCACCCACATGCCGCGCACCGGCAGCGGCAGCATCGCCGAGAGCCGCGTCAGCATCTCCTTGGCGGCCTTGTTGGTGAAGGTGACGGCCATCACGCCGGCGGGCGAGACCATGCCGTTGCTGATCAGCCAGGCGATGCGCGTGGTGAGCACGCGCGTCTTGCCCGAGCCCGCGCCGGCGAGGATCAGCGCCGGCCGCGCCGGCAGCGTCACCGCGGCGAGCTGTTCGGCGTTCAGGCCGCGCAGCAGGCCGCCGGCTTCCATCACCTCGGGCGGTGGTAGCGCGGCCGCGTCGTGTTCATCGAAGAGCGGGATGTCGCGGTCGTCGTGCGGCGCTGTCGAACTCATCGAGGCATTCTAGGATCGGGGCATGGTCTGGCCTTTCTCCTCCCCTGCCTCGCGACCTGCCGTCGGTCTCGCCCTGCAAGGCGGCGGCGCGCACGGCGCCTATACCTGGGGCGTGCTCGACGCGCTGCTCGAGGCCGGCCGCTTCCGCTTCGACGCCATCAGCGGCACCAGCGCCGGGGCCATGAATGCGCTCGCGCTGGCCGACGGCTGGATGCGCGGCGGCGCCGAAGGCGCACGCGAGGCGCTCGCCGCCTTCTGGCGCGCGGTGGGCACGCAGCTGCCCTTCGAACAATGGCTGGTGGGCACGACCGAGAGCCCCGGCCTCGCGCCGGGGCTGCGCGCGCTGATGCACTGGACACGCCTGTTCTCGCCCTACCAGCTCAACCCGCTGGGCCTGAACCCGCTGCGCGACGTGCTCGCCGCGCAGATCGACTTCGAGCGCCTGCGCCGGCGCGACGCGCCGCGCCTGTTCATCGCCTCCACGCACGCCGGCACCGGCCGGCTGCGCCTGTTCGCCAACGACGAGTTGAGCGTGAACGCCGCGCTCGCCTCGGCCTGCCTGCCCACGCTGCACCAGGCCGTGATGATCGGCGGCGAACCCTATTGGGACGGCGGCTACAGCGCCAACCCGGCGCTGTTCCCGCTGCTGCGCTCGGGCACGGCCGATCTGCTCATCGTCGCGCTCAGCCCGATGGACCATGGCAGCGTGCCGGTGACCGCCGAAGACATCCGCACCCGCGCGCTCGAATTCAGCTTCAACGCCGGCTTCCTGCGCGAGGCCACGCTGCTGGCCGAAGCGAGCGCCGAGGCGCGCCGCTCGCGCTTCGCCTTCGGGCGGCTGGAGCGCCGCCTGCGCGCCCTGCGCACGCACCTCATCGACGCGCACGACGACCTGGGCTCACTCTCGTCCGAGACCAAGCTGATCGCCCACCTGCCCTTCCTCGAGCGCCTGCGCGATCTCGGCCGCACGCGGGCGCAGCGCTGGCTGGCCGAGCACGGCGCGAAGGTCGGCCACGCTTGCAGCGTGGATCTGGCGGCGCGCTTCGCGCCGCCGGCGCGCTCCGCGTAGAATTCGCCACCGGGCCCAAATTTTGGCGCCCGGTTTTCTTTTGGCGAACCGGGTTTTCCAAGTCAAGCGCTCGCATCTTGTTCAGGAGCCGCTTCATGGAAATCTTCGACTACGACAACATCCTCCTGCTGCCGCGCAAGTGCCGCGTCGAAAGCCGCAGCGAGTGCGATCCCTCGGTGGAATTCGGCGGGCGGCGCTTCGCGCTGCCGGTGGTGCCGGCCAACATGAAGACGGTGCTCGACGAGCCGATCGCGCAGTGGCTGGCCGCCAACGACCACTTCTACGTGATGCACCGCTTCGAGATCGACAACGTGGCCTTCGCCAAGCGCATGCGCGAACGCGGCCTGTTCGTCTCGATCAGCTCCGGCGTCAAGCCGGCCGACTACCAGGTGATCGACCATCTCGCGCTCGAAGGCATAGGCGCCGACTACATCACCATCGACATCGCGCACGGCCACGCCGAGAGCGTGCGGCGCATGATCGCGTACATCAAGGAGAAGATGCCGCGCGCCTTCGTGATCGCCGGCAACGTGGCCACGCCCGAGGCGGTGATCGACCTGGAGAACTGGGGCGCCGATGCCACCAAGGTCGGCGTCGGCCCGGGCAAGGTGTGCATCACCAAGCTCAAGACCGGCTTCGGCACCGGCGGCTGGCAGCTCTCGGCGCTGAAGTGGTGCGCGCGCGTGGCCACCAAGCCCATCATCGCCGACGGCGGCATCCGCCACCACGGCGACATCGCCAAGAGCGTGCGCTTCGGCGCCTCGATGGTGATGATCGGCTCGCTGTTCGCCGGCCACGAGGAGTCGCCCGGCCGCACCGTCGAGGTCGACGGCCAGCTCTTCAAGGAGTACTACGGCTCGGCCAGCGACTTCAACAAGGGCGAGTACAAGCACGTCGAGGGCAAGCGCATTCTCGAGCCGGTCAAGGGCAAGCTCGCCGACACGCTGCGCGAGATGCGCGAGGACGTGCAAAGCTCGATCAGCTACGGCGGCGGCACCAAGCTGGCCGATCTGCGGCGCGTGAACTACGTCGTGCTGGGCGGCGAGAACGCCGGTGAACACCTGCTGATGTAGCGCTGCGGCCGCTGACGCTCGGCAGCAGCAAGCGCGGGCACGAACATGTAGCCGTGGCCGCGGATGGTCTGCAGGAAGCGCGGGTGCGTCGGGTCCGGCTCGACGCGCTTGCGCAGGCGCATCACGGCCACGTCGATGGCGCGCGGCAGCAGACCGTCGCTGCGGCCGTGCGAGGCGGCCAGCAGGCGCTCGCGCGACACCGCCACGCCGGGGTTGGCCACCAGCTCGGCGAGCACGGCGTATTCGACGGTGCTCAGCACGTGGATGCAGCCGTCGCGCAGCAGGCTGCGCGAGGCGATATCGAAACGCAGCGCGCCGATGTCGACCGGCGCCATCGCCAGCATCGGCTGGCCCGGCGCCACGTTGGCGCGGCGCAGCAGCGCCTGCACGCGCGCCAGCAACTCGCGCATCGGGCAGGGCTTGCCGAGCACGTCGTCGGCGCCCATCTCGAGGGCGAGCACGCGGTCGATCTCCTCGTTGCGCTCGGTCAGCAGGATCAGCGGCACGCGGTCGCCCTCGCCGCGCAGCTGGCGGCAGGCCTGCAACCCGCTCTGGCCAGGCAGCGCCGCGTCCATCACGACCACATCGGGCCGCTGCCGGTGCATGCGCCGCAGCAGATCGGCCGCGGACTCCATGGTCGTGACGGTCAGGCCATGGGCCTCGAAGTAGCGCGCCAGGCCGTCGCGGCTGGCGCGGTCGGCATCGACGACGTGGACGTGATAGCTGCTCATGGCCGCATGCTCGCGAGCCTGCGTTGCGGCGCGATGCCGCAACATGTCCGAATGTGTCTGGCGGCTGCGCCAGCCTGTCAGTTGGCTGTCATGCCGCGCCGCTCGCCGGGCTCGACCCCGGCGCGGCGCAGGCGCTGTGGCTGCGCGGCTGTCGCCGGACAACTCCCGGTCTGCAGGTAGGACAGCGCTGCCGCGGTCAGCGTCTCGGCCGGGTCGCCGAAGCTGCCGGAGAAGTCGTCAGCCACCGCGCAGGTCGGCGCGATGCCGGCCTCGTAGTCGGCCTGGCCGGCCGCGTTCACGGCCTTGAAGTTGACGGCGCTGAAGACGTTGCCGCAGGCCTCCACCGGGCTGAAGCCATAGGGCTTGCCGCAGCTCGTGCCGCCGATGGTGACCACCTGCTGCGCATGGGGCCGCAGGCCGTTGACCAGCAATTCGCTGGCCGAGCAGGTGCGCAGCCCGGTGAGGATCACGACGCGGGCGAAGGCCGGGCCGCTCGCGCCGCTCATCACGAAGCTGCGGTTCGCGGCCTGGTGCGCCGCGTTGTAGTTCAGCGTCGCGAAGACCTTGCCGGCTTGCACGGCCCCCACCACCTGCGAGGCGAAGTGGTTGGCGGTGGAGATGCGGCCGCCGCCGTTGTAGCGCAGGTCGATGATCAGGTCGGTGGCGCCGGCGGCCTTGATCGCGTCGAGCCGCGTCGTCAGCTCGCTCTCGGCCTGCACGATGAAGTCCTTCAGCAGCAGGTAGCCGACCTTGCCGGGCAGCGTCGCCGAAGCTGGTACTGGCGTGAGCGAATACTCGGCGGAGGTGAGCGCCACACGCTGCGCGACGCCGCCGCGTTCGATGTCGATCGTTATCTGCACGCCGGCGCGCCCCGGACTGAGCACCGCGAAGTCGCCGGCGGTCATCAGCGCGGCGTCAGCCACGCCGTCGATCGCCTTGATCACATCACCGCGCTGCAGCCGGCCCGCCGCCGGCGACAGCGGCTCGACGTAGCGCACCTTCAGCGGCAGCAAACCCTCGCGACCATTGACAGCGACGCCGTAGTCGGTCGCCTTGCCTTCGGCGAAGAACTGGTTGTAGCTGGCGGCGTCCTCGATGTAGCTCCAGGGCTCGACGCCGATGCCGGGATAGTTCGTGTACTTGAGCGCCCGGAAGTAATCCGACAGCGTCGCGTAGCCGGCCGGATCGGGGTTGGGCGAGAGCCCGCTCCAGTAGTACCAGTCGAGCATGTAGCTGCGCAGCCAGGTCTTCTGGCTGGCGAGGTCGCAGGAGGCGCCGTCGCCACCGCCGCCGCCGCAGGCGGCGAGCAGCACGGCCGCGGCGAGGCCGCAAAGGTGCCGGGCGAAGCGCTCGAGCGTCATGGCCGCGCACCTTAGCAGCAGGGCACCTCCACCTACAATCGCGCTCTCCCCGCCTTGCACTTCGTTTCACGGCTGCCGGCCGTGCCTGCTCGCGCCATGACCGAACTCGCGAAATCCTTCGAACCCGCTGCCATCGAGGCCCACTGGGGCCCGCTGTGGGAATCGGCGGGCGCCTACCGCCCCACGCTGGATACGAGCAAGCCCTCGTTCTCCATCCAGCTGCCGCCGCCGAACGTGACCGGCACGCTGCACATGGGCCACGCGTTCAACCAGACCATCATGGACTCGTTGACGCGCTACCACCGCATGCGCGGCTTCAACACGCTGTGGGTGCCGGGCACCGACCATGCCGGCATCGCCACGCAGATCGTCGTCGAGCGCCAGCTGCAGGAAGCCGGCATCAGCCGCCACGAACTCGGCCGCGAGAGCTTCCTCAAGCACGTGTGGGACTGGAAGCACAGCTCGGGCGCGACCATCACGCGCCAGATGCGCCGCATGGGCGCGAGCGTGAGCTGGGAGCACGAATACTTCACGATGGACGACAAGCTCTCGAAGGTGGTCACCGACACCTTCGTGAAGCTCTACGAGGAAGGCCTGATCTACCGCGGCAAGCGCCTGGTGAACTGGGATCCGGTGCTGATGTCGGCGGTCTCCGACCTCGAGGTCGAGAGCGAAGAGGAAGACGGCTCGCTGTGGCTGATCGCCTACCCGCTGACGGATGACGACGGCGCCGCAGGCGCCGAGGGCCCCGGCTCGCTGGTGGTGGCCACCACGCGGCCCGAGACCATGCTGGGCGACGTGGCGGTGATGGTGCACCCCGAAGACGAGCGCTATGCGGCGCTGGTGGGCAAGACGGTGCGCCTGCCACTCACCGGGCGCGAGATCCCGGTGATCGCCGACGCCTACGTCGACCGCGAGTTCGGTACCGGCGTCGTCAAGGTCACGCCGGCGCACGACGCCAACGACTACGCGGTCGGCCAGCGCCACGGCCTGCCGCTCATTGGCATCCTCTCGCTGGACGCCAAGATCAACGATCACGCCCCCGCGGCCTATCGCGGGCTGGATCGATTCGTCGCGCGCAAGAAGGTGGTGGCCGATCTCGAAGCGCAGGGCCTGCTCGTCGAGGTGAAGAAGCACAAGCTGATGGTGCCGCGCTGCGCGCGCACCGGCCAGGTGGTCGAGCCCATGCTGACCGACCAGTGGTTCGTCGCCACCACCAAGCCGGGCGCGAACGGCAAGAGCATCGCGCAGCAGGCGATCGAGGTGGTGGAGAACGGCTCGGTGAAGTTCGTGCCCGAGCAATGGGTCAACACCTACAACCAGTGGATGAACAACATCCAGGACTGGTGCATCTCGCGCCAGCTCTGGTGGGGCCACCAGATCCCGGCCTGGTACGGCATCGACGGCCAGGTCTACGTGGCACGCAGCGAGGAGGACGCACGCGCCAAGGCCACGGCCGACGGCTACGCCGGCCCGCTGACGCGCGACCCCGACGTGCTGGACACCTGGTACTCCTCGGCGCTGGTGCCCTTCTCCACGCTGGGCTGGCCGGCCAGGACGGTGGAGCAGGATCTCTTCCTGCCCTCGTCGGTGCTGGTCACCGGCTTCGACATCATCTTCTTCTGGGTCGCCCGGATGATCATGATGACGGTGCACTTCACCGGCCAGGTGCCGTTCCGCCACGTCTACATCCACGGCCTGGTGCGCGACGCGCAAGGCCGCAAGATGAGCAAGAGCGAAGGCAACGTGCTCGATCCGGTCGACCTGATCGACGGCATCGCGCTTCCCGCATTGCTCGACAAGCGCACCACCGGCCTGCGCCGCCCCGAGACCGCGCCGCGCGTGCGCAAGGACACCGAGAAGGAGTTCCCCGAGGGCATTCCCGCCTTCGGCGCCGACGCGCTGCGCTTCACCTTCGCCTCGCTGGCGAGCCTGGGCCGCAACATCAACTTCGACAGCAAGCGCTGCGAGGGCTACCGCAACTTCTGCAACAAGCTCTGGAACGCCAGCAAGTTCGTGCTGATGAACTGCGAGGGGCAGGACTGTTCCGAAGGCGATGCAGGCCGCTCGCCGGCCGATCGCTGGATCATCGGCGAGCTGCAGCGCGTCGAGGCCGCGGCGGCGCAGGGCTTCGCCGACTACCGCCTCGACAACGTCGCCAACGCGATCTACAGCTTCGTGTGGGACGAGTACTGCGACTGGTACATCGAGATCGCCAAGGTGCAGATCGCCAATGGCACGCCTGAGCAGCAGCGCGCCACGCGACGCACGCTGATCCGCGTGCTGGAGGCGGCGCTGCGCCTGCTGCACCCGATCACGCCCTTCATCACCGCCGAGCTGTGGGAGAAGGTCGCGCCGGTGGCGGGCAAGCACGATGCGCGCGGCATCGTCGCCGCGCCCTACCCGCAGGCGCAGCCGCAGAACATCGACGCCGCCGCCGACGCGTGGATGGGCAAGCTCAAGGAGCTGGCCGGCGCCTGCCGCGCGCTGCGCAGCGAGATGAGCCTGTCGCCCGCGCAGCGCGTGCCGCTGCGCGCCATCGGCGACCAGGTTTTCCTGCGCGAGGCCGCGCCGCTGCTGGCCGCGCTGGCCAAGCTCAGCGAAGTGCAGGTGTTCGACGACGAGGCCGCCTTCGCGCAGGCCACGCGCACCGCGCCGGTGGTGGTGCGTGGCGCGTCGCGCCTGGCGCTGCACGTGGAGATCGACGTCGCTGCGGAATCCGAGCGCCTCGGCAAGGAGATCGCGCGGCTGGAAGGCGAGATCGGCAAGGCCACCGCCAAGCTCGCCAACGAGAGCTTCGTCGCGCGCGCGCCGGCGGCCGTGGTGGCGCAGGAGCGTCAGCGCATCGCCGACTTCACGGCGACAAGGGACCGTCTGCGAGATCAGCTGGCACGCTTGGGTCCGTCGGCCTGAAGTCGCGCTGCGGCTGCGGCGCGATCGCGACCAGCTCGTCGATGCGCCGCGCCACCGCCCAGGCGCTGCGCAGGCGCGATTCGCGCGTGGTGCTGGCCACGCGCGGCGTGACCTGCAGCGTGCCGATGCCGGCCAGCGGCCGGCCGCTGTCGAGTGCACCGGGTTCCAGGCTGTCGAACCACGCCGCGGCCACGCGGCCGCTGGCGAGCACGTCGGCCAGCGCGCGCTCGTCGAACAGCGCCGAGTGCGCCGTGCTGACGATCACCTGGTTGGGCTTGCAGTAGGGCAGGAAGCGGTCGCCGAGCAGGCCCTGGTAGCGGCTGAAATAGGCCAGCTGCACGCACACCGCGTCGGCGCATTCGAGCAGCTCGCGCAGGCCCATGGGGCGCACGCGCCAGCGCTCCCACACCGAGTCGCTGGCGTGCAGCGAGGGGTCGTAGCCCACCACCTTGGAGCCGAAGGCGCCGAGCAGTTGCGACATCGAGCGCGCCGCCGGCGGCATGCCGATCAGGCCCACCGTGGCGGCACCGAGCTCGCGGCCGACCAGCATGCCGTCGCTGCCCACCACCGGCACGCGGCGCAGCATCGACAGCAGCGCGCCGATCATGAACTCGGCCTCGGCCTGGGCGCTGGCCGTGAGGCTGCGCACCACCTCGACGCCGGCGCGCGCGCAGGCATCCAGGTCGATATTCTCGGCGCCGGCGCTGACCCGGCCCACCGCGCGCAGCACCGGCGCGTAGTGCAGTGCCTGGGCGTCGATCGCGCAACTCGGCGGCACGATGATGGCGCGCACGTTGTACAGCGCCTGGCGCAGCGCGCGCGGCTCCAGCGCCAGCTCGGGCGCGAAGCGCACCGCGTGGCGCGATTCGAGCCACTGCATCACCTCTTGTTCGAGGGGCTCAACGACCAGCAGATCCATGCGTTCGAGGGAGGTTGGGTGCCGCTCCGGCCATCGAAGCCCGTGCAAGAATTTGGCTATCGAGCACGCATTGTAAGTAAATGAAAGTCAACAAGGCGATCTTTCCGGTAGCCGGCCTCGGCACCCGTTTCCTTCCCGCCACCAAGGCCCAGCCCAAGGAGATGCTGCCGGTGGTGGATAAGCCGCTGATCCAGTATGCCGTCGAGGAGGCCTATGCCGCCGGCGTGCGCGAGATGATCTTCGTGACCGGCCGCCACAAACGCCCGATCGAAGACCACTTTGACATGACCTTCGAGCTGGAAGTAGCCCTCGAACAGGCGGGCAAGCAGGAACTGCTCGACGTGGTGCGCAGCGTCAAGCCCGACGACATGGAGTGCATCTACGTGCGCCAGGCCCAGGCGCTCGGCCTCGGCCACGCCGTGCTGTGCGGCCAGCGCCTGGTGGGCAACGAACCCTTCGCGGTCTTGCTGGCCGACGACCTGATGGTCGGCGAGAAGCCCATCCTCGCGCAGATGACCGAGCAGTTCGCCGAGTGGCGCACCTCCATCATCGCGGTGCAGGAAGTGCCGGCCGAACACACGCGCCGCTACGGCATCGTGGCGGGCAACCCGGTCAACGATCGCATGATCGACATCCAGCGCATCGTCGAGAAGCCCGCCCCGGAAGTGGCGCCCTCACGGCTGGGCGTGGCGGGCCGCTACATCCTCACGCCGGGCGTGTTCCATGAGATCCTGAACCAGCCGCGCGGCGTGGGCGGCGAGATCCAGCTCACCGACGGCATCGCCGGGCTGCTGCGCCGCGAGAAGGTATTCGCCTACCGCTACGACGGCCGGCGCTACGACTGCGGCAGCAAGGAAGGCTTCCTGCAGGCCAACGTGGAGCTGGCGCTGGCACACCCGCAACTCGGTGCGGGCTTCCGCGACTACCTGAAATCGCTGGAGCTCTGAAAGGCGCGCTCAGCGCCTTCTGAGGAAGTGCGTGAACTCGTCGTTGGCCGAAGACTGCTCGACGAGTTCGTTGCCGGTCTGGCGCGCGAAGGCCTGGAAGTCGCGCACCGAACCGGGGTCGGTGGCCACCACCTTCAGGATGTCGCCGCTCTGCATGTCCGCCAAGGCCTTCTTGGCCTTCAGGATGGGCAGCGGGCAGTTCAGGCCGCGGGTGTCGATCTCTTTCTGGGCGTCCATATCGGTGGCTGGCTGGCGGGCGAACCGGGATTCTACGGGCGCGGCGGAAGCTCCATGAACTGGGGTTGATGCCCCCGCGAGCGCAGCCAGTCGGCCAGCGCATAGCCCGTGCCGGCCGGCCAGCAGCGCAGGTCCTGCGGCGCGAACAGCTTGTACTCGGCCAGTTCGGGCGAGAGCCGGATCTCGCCGCGCGCCGCCACGTGGTAGGCGATGATCACCTGGTTCATGCGCTGGAAGTCGTACACGCCGATCAGGTTCACCGACTCGACGGCGACGGCCGTCTCCTCCAGCACCTCGCGCGCGATGCCGTCTTGCGGCGTCTCGCCCGCTTCCATGAAGCCGGTGATGAGCGCGAACATGCGGCCGCTCCAGGCGGCGTTGCGCGCCAGCAGGATGCGGCCCTCGCGGTCGATCATCTCGACCACCGCCGCCAGCACCGGCGTGGGGTTGTTCCAGTGCGTCCACTCGCAGGCCGGGCAGCGCAGGCGTTCCTTCGGCCCGCCGTCTTCCTCGCGCGCCAGCCATTGCAGCGGCGTCGCGCACTGCGGGCAGAAGCGGAAGTCTCCCGTCATGCCGGGAACACGCCGGTGGACAGGTAGCGGTCGCCTCGGTCGCAGACGATGAAGACGATGGTCGCGTTCTGCACCTGCTTGGCAACCTGCAGCGCCACCCAGCAGGCGCCGGCGGCGGAGATGCCCGCGAACAGGCCTTCCTCGCGCGCGAGGCGGCGCGCCATCTCCTCCGCATCGGCCTGGCTCACCGACACCGTCTCGTCGATCCAGGCCGGGTCGTAGATCTTCGGCATGTACTCGGCCGGCCACTTGCGGATGCCAGGAATGCGCGAGCCTTCGCTCGGCTGCGCGCCGATCACGCGCACCGCCTCGTTGCGTTCCTTGAGGAAGCGCGAGGTGCCGGTGATGCTGCCGGTGGTGCCCATCGCGCTGACGAAGTGCGTGACGCGCCCGGCCGTGTCGCGCCAGATCTCCGGGCCGGTGGTCTCGTAGTGGATGCGCGGGTTGTCGGCATTGGCGAACTGGTCGAGCACGCGGCCCTTGCCCTCGCGCTGCATCTGCTCGGCGAGGTCGCGCGCGTACTCCATGCCGCCCGAGCGCGGCGTGAGGATGAGTTCCGCGCCGAAGGCCTTCATGGTCTGCGCACGCTCGATGGAAAGATCCTCCGGCATGATCAGCAGCATGCGGTAGCCACGCATCGCCGCGGCCATCGCCAGCGCGATGCCGGTGTTGCCCGAGGTCGCCTCGATCAGCGTGTCGCCCGGCTTGATCTCGCCGCGCTCCTCGGCGCGCCGGATCATGCTGATGGCCGGGCGATCCTTCACCGAACCGGCCGGGTTGTTGCCCTCGAGCTTGCCGAGGATCACGTTGCCGCGGCGCTCGTTCTCGGCGCCGGGCAGGCGCACCAGCCGCACCAGCGGCGTGTTGCCGATCACGTCTTCCAGCGTCGGGTAGCGGGGGGCCTCTCGGGTGTCGTCGCTCACGGGTCTCTCCTCGCGGCGATTGTCGCAGGCGCTGCGAGCCCGCGCAGGGTGCATGACATAATCCGCGCCCTTGCCGCTGCGGCAAGGCGCACCTGCCCCGGTGGTGAAACCGGTAGACACGCGGGACTCAAAATCCCGTTCCGCAAGGAGTGTCGGTTCGAGTCCGACCCGGGGCACCAGACCACTCTCAGGCTGCGTTCATGCCACCTCTTCCCCCCATCACCCAGGCGCTGCTGCTCATCAACGTGGCGCTGTTCGCCGCCGACATGCTGTTCGGCCGCATGCTGACGGCCCTGTTCGCGCTCTGGCCGCTGGGCACGCACTTCATGCCCTGGCAGGTGGTGACGTACGCCTTCCTGCACGGCAGCGTCGGCCACCTGTTCTTCAACATGCTCGGCCTGTGGATGTTCGGCTCGGAACTCGAGCGCCTGTGGGGCGGCAAGCGCTACCTGCAGTTCTACTTCGCCAGCGTGCTCACCGCGGCGCTGACGCAGCTCGTGGTGGGCCTGCTGATCGGCGGCGCGCCCACCGTGGGCGCCTCCGGCGGCCTGTTCGGCCTGCTGCTGGCCTTCGGCATGATGTTCCCCAACCGCATCATCATGCCGCTGTTCCCGCCCATCCCGATGAAGGCCAAGACCTTCGTGATGGTGTTCGGCGGTCTCGAGCTGCTCTTCGGCGTGACCGGCACGGCCTCCGGCGTCGCCCACTTCGCCCACCTCGGCGGCATGCTCGGCGGCTTCCTGATGATGCGCTACTGGCGCGGCCAGCCGCCTTTCGGCCGGCGCTGAGATGGCGCGCGGGCTCTGAGCGTCAGGCGCTCAAGCCCGTGTGGACCGTCGGGTACTGCAGCACCAGCCGCAGCTCGCGCTTGAGGCGCATGTTCGCGAGCCGCCGCGATTCGCTCATGAAGCTGAGCGCCATCGGCGCGAGCTGCTCGCGCGCCTGCGCGCGCGTGATGCGCGGCGGGCGCGGCAGGCCGCAGAGCCCGGCGGCGAGGTCGAAGTAGTCGCCCATCTTCAGCTCGGTGTCGTCGCTGGCGTGCACGATGCGCTGCGGCAGCCCGCGGTGCAGCGCGGCCACGCAGGCGCGCGCCAGGTCGTCGGCGTGGATGTGGTTGGTGTAGACGTCGTCGTCCGCGGCCAGCACCGGCGTGCCGCGCGCCAGGCGCTCGCGCGGATGACCGCCGGGCCTATCCGACGCGTAGATGCCCGGGATGCGCAGGATCGTCACCGGCGTGCCGGTGCGGCGCCCGAACACGCGCAGGCGCTGCTCGGCATCGACGCGGCGCCGCGCGCGATCGGTGGCCGGCGCGACGGCGCGTGTCTCGTCGAAGCGCGCGCCGCCGCAATCGCCGTACACGCCGGTGGTGCTGCCGTAGACAATGCGGCGCACGCCGCCGCGCCGCGCCAGCGCGGCCAGCAGGCTGGCGGTGCGCGGATCGCTGCGCCCCTGCAGCGGCGGCGGCGCGAGGTGCAGCACCGCGTCGGCCAGGCCGGCGGCGCGCTGCAGCGTTGCCGGCGCGTCGAGATCGGCCACCAGCGGCACGATGCCGGCCGCACGCAACTCGGCCTTGCGCTCCGTACTGGTGGTGATGCCGAGCAGCCGCCAGCGGCCGCGCAGCAGGCGCGCCACGCGCAGGCCGACGTCGCCGCAGCCGACGATCAGGAGCACCGGCCGCTTGCGGCGCGCGGGAGAGGGGCAGGCCAGGGTCATGGTGGCTCGGGGCACAATCGCGGGTTGCGTCTTCCCGCCAGTCTAAGACCCTCGCCATGCCCTTCACCGTGACCGTGCGGCCCAGCGGCCGCAGCTTCAGCGTCGAACGCGACGAGCCCATCCTCCACGCCGCGATCCAGGCTGGCATCGGCCTGCCCTACGGCTGCAAGGACGGCGCCTGCGGCTCCTGCAAGAGCCGCCTGCTCGAAGGCCGCGTGATCCACGGTGCGCACCAGGCCAAGGCACTCTCGGCCGAGGAGGAAGCCGCCGGCTTCATGCTGACCTGCTGCGCCGCGCCGCAGAGCGACGTGGTGATCGAGGCACGCACCGTGCCCGGCGCCGGCGAGTTCCCGGTGCGCAAGATGCCGGCGCGCGTGATGGCGATCGCCAGGCCCGCGCCCGACGTGGCCGTGCTCACGCTGCAGCTGCCCGCCAATGAAGTGCTGCGCTACCACGCCGGCCAGTACGTCGAGTTCATCCTGCGCGACGGCGCGCGGCGCAGCTACTCGATGGCCAACGCGCCGCACACGCAGGCCGACAAGCCGGCCATCGAGCTGCACATCCGCCACATGCCGGGCGGCAAGTTCACCGAGCATGTCTTCGGCGCGATGAAGGAGAAGGAGATCCTGCGCCTCGAAGGGCCGTTCGGCAGCTTCTTCCTGCGCGAGGACAGCGACAAGCCCATCGTGCTGCTCGCCTCGGGCACCGGCTTCGCGCCCATCAAGGCCATCATCGAATACCTGGAGTTCAAGGGCCTCACGCGGCCGGCGGTGCTCTACTGGGGTTGCCGCAGCAAGGCCGATCTCTACCTGCACGACTGGGCCGAGGCCGCGGCGGCGCGACTGCCGAACCTGCGCTACGTGCCGGTGCTTTCCGAGCCGAAGCCGGAGGACGGCTGGAAGGGGCGCACCGGCCTCGTGCACCAGGCCGTGATGGCCGATCTGCCCGATCTCTCCGGCCATCAGGTCTACGCCTGCGGCGCGCCCATCATGGTGGAGTCGGCCCAGAAGGATTTTCTCGCTCGCTGCGGCCTGCCCGCGGACGAGTTCTACGCAGACAGTTTCACTTCGGAAGCAGACAAGCATGGCGCGCAGGCGTGATCTCCTGACCCTGGCCGCGGCCGCGCTGGCCGCCCCGGCCTTCGCCCAACCGGGCAAGCCCATCCGCCTGATCGTGCCCTACCCGCCCGGCGGCCCGCTGGACATCGTCGCGCGGGCGCTGGCCGAGCGGGTCAAGGACAGCCTCGGCACCGTGATCGTCGACAACCGGCCCGGCGCGGGCGGCAACCTCGGCGCCGACCTCGCCGCCAAGGCCGCACCCGACGGCACGACCCTCGTGATGGGTGCGGTGGCCACGCACGCCATCAACCCGTGGCTGTACGCGAAGATGCCCTACGACCCGCTGCGCGACTTCACGCCCATCACCGGCGTGGCGCAGGTGCCCAACGTGCTGGTGATGAACCCCGAGGCGGCCGATCGCTACGGCGTGAAGAGCGTGGCCGATCTGGTCGCCTTCGCCAAGCGCAACCCCGGCAAGCTCAACTACGGCTCGGGCGGCAACGGCAGTGCCGGGCACCTGGCCGGCGAGATGTTCAAGGCGCAAGCGGGCGTGTTCATGGTGCACATCCCCTACGCCGGCGGCAACCCGGCGCAGCTGGCGCTGCTGTCGGGCCAGGTCGATCTCAACTTCGACAACCTTGCCTCGGCCTCGGCCAACGTCAAGGCCGGCAAGCTGCGCGCGCTCGCCGTCACCACTGCGAAGCGCTCGGCTGCGGTGCCCGAGCTGCCGACGATCGCCGAGAGCGGCGGCGCGCTGGCGAACTTCGACATCCACACCTGGTTCGGCCTGTTCGGCCCGGCGAAGCTGCCGGCCGAGGTGACGCAACGGCTCAACAAGGCCTTCGTCGAGGCGCTGGCCACGCCCGAGCTGAAGGCCCGCCTGGCCACGCTGATGGCCGAGACGATGGCGGGCACGCCGGAGCAGTTCGGCGCCTTCGTGAAGGCCGAGCTGGCGAAGTACGACGGCGTGGTGAAGAGAAGCGGCGCGAAGGTCGACTGACCTCGCGCCGCGGGCTCACCCGTCACGTCGGGCCGCGCGGGCCCGGCGGGGGTTACTTCTTCTTGACGGGCGGCTTGGTGGGCTGCGCCGCCGGGGCCGGCTGGCTGGCTTCCTTGGAGGCCGGCGTCGTGCCGCCGTCCACGCCCAGGCGCCCGCCCGTGCCCAGGCCGCCCTTGACGGTCTGCGCCTTGTAGTTGCGCAGCGCCTTGACCATCTGGTTGTACGAGTCGGCGAAGGCCGCCACCACCACCTTGCCCTGCGGCGTGTTCGAGTAGCCGCCGCCGGCGCCGGCGAAGCCGCCGAAGAAGCCGCCGAACAGGCTGAAGTCGTAGTTCTTCGAGGTGCCCTCGGCCGCCGAGATCTGCACGCCCGAGCGGTTGTCGATCAGCAGCAGCGTGGTCGAAGCCTCGTTGGCGCTCATGCCGCCGGCCAGCGCGCCCAGGCCGCCGAAGGCGCGCGTCAGCAGGCCGGCGCTCGCGCCGCCGGTCTTCTGCGCGAACTGGATGCTCGGGCTCATCGTGTAGTCGGCCGCCACCATCTGGCCCTTGCCGAAGTTGCTGTTGTCGCGCATCTCGCCGCTGGCCTGCAGGTTGCGCTCGGTCATCATGTTGTTCATCGCGCGGCCGCGCTCGACGATGACGAAGCAGTTGCTCTGCTGCACCATCAGGCGCAGCACCGGCAGCGTGGAGCCGAGCTGGTGCTCGCGCAGGCCCACGTACCAGGGCGCGTTGGCATCCTCCTGCATCGCCAGGGTGCCGAGCGTCTCGGTGCACTTCTCGAGCGCCGAGTTGTTGTTCTCGGCGGTGCCGCCGCCGGCCGCGCCGGTGACGGTGCCCTTGTCGCCGCCGCCCACCGTGGGGGCGGTGGCCATGCAGCCGGACAGCAGGGCAGCGGCCGCGGCGGCCGACAGGGCGGTGAGCGATCGGATGTGCAGGGTCATGCTTGTTCTCCTGGTGGGCGAAAGGGCGCGGCGAGTATAGGCGTCGGACTCATCTCGAAACACACCTAAATCGGGCATGGCCCGCGCTTGACTCACTCGCCGAGGTAAGCGGCCCGCACCTTCGGATCGGCCAGCAGCGTCTTCGCCTCGCCGGTCATGGTGATCTCGCCGGAATCCATCACGTAGCCGCGGTTGGCCAGCGCCAGCGCGCGGCTGGCGTTCTGCTCGACCAGCAGGACGGTGGTGCCGCGCGAGTGGATGTCGGCCACCACCTCGAAGATCTTGTCGACCATGATGGGCGACAGGCCCATCGAGGGCTCGTCGAGCAGCAGCACCTTGGGCCGCGCCAGCAGCGCGCGCCCCATCGCGAGCATCTGCTGCTCGCCGCCGGACATGGTGCCGGCGAGCTGGTTGCGGCGCTCCTTGAGGCGCGGGAAGATGCCGAACACCTTCTCGATGTCGGCCTCGATCTCGTTGTCGTTGCGCACGAAGGCGCCCATCTGCAGGTTCTCGGTGATGGTCATGCGCGTGAAGGTGCCGCGCCCCTCCGGCACCATCACCAGGCCCTGCTTGACCAGATCCCAGGCGCCCTGGCCCTTGATGCTGCGCCCCATGAACTTGATCTCGCCGGCGGCCACCGGCTGCAGGCCGGTGACGGCCTTCAGCGTGGTCGTCTTGCCGGCGCCGTTGGCGCCGATCAGGCTGACCAGTTCGCCCTCCTGCACCTCGAACGAGACGCCCTTGACGGCCTGGATGCCGCCGTAGGCCACCTTCAGGCCATTGACCTCGAGCAATGTGTTTGCCATGTCGACTTCCTCAATGCGCCTTGTGACCGGCGCCGAGGTAGGCCTCGATCACCTTCTCGTTGCGCTGCACGTCGTGCGGCGTGCCTTCGGCGATCTGCTTGCCGTAGTCGAGCACGGTCACGCGGTCGCACAGGCCCATCACCAGCTTCACGTCGTGCTCGATCAGCAGGATGGTGCGGCCGTCCTTGCGGATGCGGTCGATCAGCTCGCGCAGCACCACCTTCTCGGTGGCGTTCATGCCGGCGGCGGGTTCGTCGAGCGCGATCAGCTTGGGGTCGGTGGCCAGCGCGCGGGCGATCTCCAGGCGGCGCTGGTCGCCGTAGGAGAGCGTGCGCGCCTTGAACTCGGCGTACTTGCCGATGCCCACGTAGTCGAGCAGTTCCTGGGCGCGCTGTGCGATCGCCTTCTCTTCGGCCTTGAAGCCGGCGGTGCGCAGCACCGCGCCGATCAGGCCCGACTGGCTGCGCACGTGGCGGCCGACCATCACGTTCTCCAGCGCCGTCATCTCGGCGAACAGGCGGATGTTCTGGAAAGTGCGCGCGATGCCCGCCTTGGCCACCTCGTGCACCGCGCTGGGCTTGTAGGGCGCGCCGCCGAGCTCGAAGCTGCCCGAGTCGGGCGTATACAGGCCGGTGATGACGTTGAAGAAGGTGGTCTTGCCGGCGCCGTTCGGGCCGATCAGGCCGTAGACCTGGCCCTTGGTGATCGTGATGCCGACGTCGGAGAGGGCTTGCAGGCCGCCGAAGCGCTTGGAGACACCCGCGACCTTGAGGACGGTTTCGCTCATCTGATGCTCCTCACTTGCTCGCCGGGGTGGGCGCGGCCTTGCCGTGCTCGGGCGAGGGCCACAGGCCGCGCGGGCGCAGCAGCATGATCACGATCATCGCCGTGGCGATGAGCAGCTGGCGCAGGATGGAGGCGTCGAGCCGGCCGTCGGTGGCCGCCTGCAGCGGGCCGGCGACGTAGCGCAGCACCTCGGGCAGCGCCGCCAGCAGCAGCGCACCGACGATCACGCCCGGGATGTGGCCGATGCCGCCCAGCACCACCATCGCGACGATCATGATCGACTCCTGCAGGCTGAAGGCCTCGGGCGTGATGAACGACTGGTAGCCCGCAAACATCACCCCGGCCACGCCGCCGAAGGTGGCACCCATGCCGAAGGCGAGCAGCTTCATGTTGCGGGTGTTGATGCCCATCGCCTTGGCGGCGATCTCGTCCTCGCGGATCGCCATCCAGGCGCGGCCGATGCGGCTGCGCTCGAGGCGGTAGCAGATCAGCACGCTGGCCAGCACCAGCACGAGGAACAGGAAGTAGTAGTTGACGACCGGCGGGATGTCGTAGCCGAACAGCTCGTGGCGCTTGGACATCTCGAAGCCGAAGACGTGCATGCCGTCGATCGGGCCGATGCCCTTGGGGCCGTTGGTGATGTTGACGGGATGGTCCAGGTTGTTCAGGAACACGCGGATGATCTCGCCGAAGCCGAGCGTCACGATGGCGAGGTAGTCGCCGCGCAGCCGCAGCGTGGGCGCGCCCAGCAGCACGCCGGCCACGCCGGCGACGAAGGCCGCGGCGGGAATGACGATCCACAGCGGTGCGTGCAGGCCGTTGGGGAACATCGCCGCAACGGCCGGGAACTGCTCCCACAGCTGCGAGCTGGCCAGCAGGCCGAACATGTAGGCGCCCACCGCGTAGAACGCGACATAGCCGAGGTCGAGCAGGCCGGCATAGCCGACCACGATGTTCAGGCCGAGCGCGAGCAGCACATACAGCAGCGCGATGTCGATGATGCGCACCCAGGCGTTGCCGAACTGCTGGGCGATGAAGGGCAGGATCAGCAGGCCGAGGCCGGCCAGCACGATGACGAGGAGCTTGTTCTTCATGATGCGGTGCTCCTCGCGTCAGGCCCGGTCCGCCACGCGCTCGCCGAGCAGGCCCGAGGGCCGCAGCGTCAGCACGAGGATGAGCACGATGAAGGCGAAGATGTCCTGGTAGTGGCTGCCCAGCACGCCGCCGGTG
Organism: Piscinibacter sp.; assembly: GCA_017983795.1. GTDB lineage: Bacteria > Pseudomonadota > Gammaproteobacteria > Burkholderiales > Burkholderiaceae_C > Piscinibacter. The sequence continues at coordinate 403,392 of JAGOAS010000001.1, read as the reverse complement.
AGCGCGCCGATGTAGCCCGCGCCCAGCGCCTCGATGATGCCCAGCGCCACGCCGCCCACCATCGCGCCGGCAAGGTTGCCGATGCCACCGAACACCGCGGCCGTGAACGCCTTCAGGCCGGGCAGGAAGCCCATGGTGTGCGAGGCCGAGCCGTAGTTGGCGGCCCACATCACGCCGGCGATGGCGGCGAGCGCCGCGCCGATCACGAAGGTGGCCGAGATCACCATGTCGGGGCGCACGCCCATCAGGCCGGCCACGCGCGGGTTCTCGGCAGTGGCGCGCATCGCGCGGCCGAGCTTGGTGTAGTTGACCAGGTACATCAGCCCGGCCAGCACCACCGCGGTGGTGACGAGGATGATGATCTGCACCGTGTTGATCACCGCGCCGAAGATGAAGATCGGCTCGGTGGGCAGCAGGATCGGGTAGCTCTTGATGGTCGGCTTCCACAGGATCATCGCCAGCGTCTGCAGCAAGAGGCTCATGCCCATCGCGGTGATCAGCGGCGCCAGCCGGGGCGCGTTGCGCAGCGGCCGATAGGCTACTTTCTCGATCGTGAAGTTGAGCGCCGCGCAGACCACGATGGAGGCCACCAGCGAGATCAGCAGCAGCAGCCAGCCGGGCAGGCCCGAATCGGCCATCGCGGTGACGATCGTCCAGCTGACGAGGGCCCCGACCATCAGCACCTCGCCGTGGGCGAAGTTGATCAGGTTGATGATGCCGTAGACCATCGTGTAGCCCAGTGCCACCAGCGCATACATGCTGCCGAGCACCAGACCATTGATGATCTGCTGGATGAAGGTCTCCATCGAGGGAATCTCCTGCCGTTGTCGATCGGGCCACCTTGTTCGAGGCGGCGGCCTCGGCGGGTGGTACTCGTGGCACCACCCGGGCGCTTTCACTCTATTAGCAAAAAGCCCGCCGCATGCTCTGCGTCGGGCCTGGCTTTCACCTACAGGGTTTGGCGTTGGGGGCGCATTCTAGGCGCGCGTTACCAGAAGAATCCTACGGAGTTTCCACACAGCAACACGGTAAACAGAACATGATCCTGGACAACTACCGACGATTCTTCGCCTCGTCATTCAAACGGCGCAATTCCTCCAGCTTCTCGGCGATGCGGATCTCCAGCCCGCGATCGACCGGCTGGTAGAAGCTCGGCGGCTCCATCCCTTCGGGCCAGTAGCTCTCGCCGGCGGCGAAACCACCCTCCTCGTCGTGGGCGTAGCGATACCCACGGCCGTAGTCGAGCTGCTTCATCAGCCGCGTCGGTGCATTGCGCAGGTGCAGCGGCACCGGCCGCGTGCCGTCGGCCGCGATGAAGGCACGCGCCGCCTTGTAGGCGGTGTAGACGGCGTTGCTCTTGGGCGCGACGGCGAGGTAGAGCACCGCCTGCGCCAGCGTCAGTTCGCCCTCCGGCGAGCCGAGGCGCTCGTAGGTCTCGGCGGCGTCGAGCGCAAGGCGCAGCGCACGCGGGTCGGCCAGGCCGATGTCCTCGCTGGCCATGCGCACGATGCGACGCGCCGCGTAGCGCGGGTCGACGCCGCCGTCGAGCATGCGCACGAACCAGTAGAGCGCCGCGTCCGGGTCGCTGCCGCGCACCGCCTTGTGCAGCGCCGAGATCGTGTCGTAGAACTGCTCGCCGCCCTTGTCGTAGCGGCGCAGCTGCTCGCCGAGCGATTTCTCGAGCATGGCCTCGTCGATCTCGGCCACCGGCCCGGTCATCGCGACGAGGTTCTCGTAGGCGTTGAGCAGGCGGCGTGCATCGCCGTCGGCATAGCCGATCAGGCGCAGCGCGGCGGGCTCGGCGAGCGGCGCGGCCTGCAGCAGCGCGCGTGCGCGCGCGATCAGCGCCAACATGTCCTCGTCGGAAAGGCTCCTGAGCACGTGCACCGTCGCGCGCGACAGCAGCGCCGAGTTCACCTCGAAGGACGGGTTCTCGGTGGTCGCGCCGATGAAGGTGAACAGGCCCGACTCGACGTGCGGCAGGAAGGCGTCCTGCTGGCTCTTGTTGAAGCGGTGCACCTCGTCGACGAACACCACGGTGCGCCGCCCCTGCGCCTGCACCGCCTGCGCGCGCTCGACGGCCTCGCGGATGTCCTTGACGCCGCCGAGCACCGCCGAGATGGCGATGAATTGCGCGTCGAAGGCGCCCGCCACCAGGCGCGCCAGCGTGGTCTTGCCCACCCCCGGCGGGCCCCACAGGATCATCGAGTGCAGCCGCCCCGACTCGAAGGCCACGCGCAGCGGCTTGCCGGGTCCGAGCAGGTGCTGCTGGCCGATCACCTCGGCCAGCGTGTGCGGGCGCAAGCGCTCGGCCAGCGGCGCGTCCGCAGGCACTGCGGGTGGCGGCGCGGGCGGGTCGAGCGGCAGTTCGAGCGTGGACATGCAACGATTGTCGCAGCCGCCCCGCGCTCAAGTTCCGGTCCGAAGTGACGAAGCTGCGTTCGTCACCCCCGGAACCTGCGGATGAACGACCTGCGCGCTACGCCCGACGCCGACCCGATCGCAACGCTGGACGCGCTGGCCACGGCACTGGCCCGGCTCGAGCCGCAACTCGAGCTGTGGCTGACCGCCAGCAGCCACGCGCTCAGCGAGCGCGAACGCGCGCGGCGCGCCGCGATGCATCTGCGCGTGCAGGCCTCGCGCATCGTCGCCGTGCTCGACGCCGCACCGGCACAATCAGGCCCCGCGCCCTGGCGCGGCCAGGAGCGACGCGGCCCGAACCGCGCCACCAACGTGGCGCGCCTGCCCGAACGCCCCGACGACAACCAGGATCGCGCGGCCCCGGGCCCCGCGGACTGGGAACCCTTCTGAACCACGAACCACGACAAGGACAAGCCATGACCCGAACCCCGCTGCTCGCCGCGGCCCTGCTCGCCCTCGCCGGCGCGAGCCACGCCGCCCGGCCGCTGGCGACCGAGGACGCCGACGTCCTCGACAAGGGCAAATGCGAGGCCGAAGGCTTCTACGCGCACCTCAAGCCTTCCGGCTTCGACGCGAGCAAGGGCTGGACGCTGCAGGGCAGCTGCGGCATCGGCGCCAACACGCAGCTGATCCTCGCCTACAGCCGCGCGCGCAGCGGCGACGAGACCGCGCAGGGCCTGCTGCTCGGCGGCAAGACCGCCATCATCACGCGCGAAGGCCAGGGCCTCGGCCTCACGCTCGCCTGGGGGCTGACCGGTGTGAAGGCCCAGGGCAGCTCGTTCGAGCACGAGCAGACCTACCTGAACCTCGTCGCCACGCGCGAGATCGCGGCGAGCTGGACGGCGCACGCCAACCTCGGCTGGGTGCGCAGCGAGAGCGCCGGCACCAACAGCACGACCTGGAACCTGGCGATCGAGAAGTCGCTGCGCGAGGGGCTGGACGTGGTGGGCGAGGTCTACGGCGACGACCGCAGCAAGCCCTGGGTGGGCACCGGGCTGCGCTGGTCAGCATCGGATCGGCTGAGCCTGAACGCCTCGGTGGCGGTGCAGAACGACACGCCCCGGCTGCACCTGTGGACGGTCGGACTCAAGTACGCGTTCTGATCCGTTCCACCCGGTCGAGCAGGCTCACTGCTCGACCACGTCGGCCCCCTTGGGCACAACGAATTTGAAGGCCTCGGCCGCCGTCGCCACGTTCGGCTTGAACTGGCTGAACTGCAGCAGCGAGCGCTGGCCGAAGCTGTCGACGATCTCCACCGCGGCGAGTTCCTTGCCGCGGAAGCCCACCTTCAGCGATTCGAAGCTGCCTTCCTTGGCCTTCGGTCTCGCCGCCGTCCACTCCAGGCCGTCGGCGGCCGGCAGCGCAGACAGCTCGAAGTCCTTCTCGAGGTTGCCGCCGGCCAGCAGCGCCGCGGGCGTGGCGCCGATCGCGGCCGAGAGCTTGCGCGAGCTGACCTGGTTGAGGTCGGCGTCGTAGATCCAGACCTTCTGCCCGTCGGCCACGATGGTCTGCTCGAAGGGCTTGGTGTAGGCGAAGCGGAAGCGGTTCGGCCGCGCGAACTCGAAGCTGCCGCTGCTCACCTTCTTCTTCGCGCCGTCGGGCGAGGTGACGGTCTGCGTGAACTGCGCGCGGCCGCTCTTCACCTCGCGCACGAAGTCGCGCAACGTATCGACCGCATCGGCGCGCGCCGCGAAGGCCGCGCCGCAAAGAATCAGCATCAGGGGGAAACGAAAGTTCATGCGTCGCGGTTGGGAACGATGATGTCCCGGTTGCCGTTGCTGGACATGCCGCTTACGAGCCCGGATTTCTCCATTTGTTCCAGCAGCCGCGCCGCGCGGTTGTAGCCGATGCGCAGGTGGCGCTGCACCAGCGAGATCGAGGCGCGCTTGTGCTGCAGCACGATGGCCACCGCCTGGTCGTACATCGGGTCGCTCTCGCCGCCGCCCGCGCCGCCTTCGCCGGCCAGGATGTCGCCGCCCTCGCCTTCCAGCGTGCCGCCCTCGAGGATGCCCTCGATGTAGTTGGGCTCGCCCTGGCTCTTGAGGTATTCGACGACGCGATGCACTTCGTCGTCCGACACGAAGGCGCCGTGCACGCGCACCGGGATGCCGCCGCCGGGCGTGAGGTAGAGCATGTCGCCCTGGCCGAGCAGGGCCTCGGCGCCCATCTGGTCAAGGATGGTGCGGCTGTCGATCTTGCTCGACACCTGGAACGAGAGGCGCGTCGGGATGTTGGCCTTGATCAGGCCGGTGATCACATCCACGCTGGGCCGCTGCGTGGCGAGGATGAGGTGGATGCCCGAGGCGCGCGCCTTCTGCGCCAGGCGCGCGATCAGCTCCTCGATCTTCTTGCCCACCACCATCATCAGGTCGGCGAGCTCGTCGATCACGACCACGATGTGCGGCAAGCGCTCCAGCGGCTCGGGCTGCTCGGGCGTGAGGCTGAAGGGGTTGGGGATCTTCTCGCCCTTCTCCGCCGCCTCCTCGATCTTCTTGTTGTAGCCGGCGAGGTTGCGCACGCGCATGGTCGAGAGCAGCTTGTAGCGCCGCTCCATCTCGCCCACGCACCAGTTGAGCGCGTTGCCGGCCTGCTTCATGTCGGTGACGACGGGCGCGAGCAGGTGCGGAATGCCTTCGTAGACGGAGAGCTCCAGCATCTTCGGGTCGATGAGGATCAGGCGCACGTCGCGTGCCTCGGCCTTGTAGAGCAGGCTGAGGATCATCGCGTTGATGCCCACCGACTTGCCCGAGCCGGTGGTGCCGGCGACCAGGCAGTGCGGCATCTTGCCGAGGTCGGCCACCACGGCGTTGCCGATGATGTCCTTGCCCAGGCCCATGGTCAGCATCGAGGCGGCGTCGTTGTAGACCTGCGAGCCGAGGATCTCCGACAGGCGAATGGTCTGGCGCTTGGCGTTGGGCAGCTCGAGCGCCATCGTCGTCTTGCCGGGAATCGTCTCGACGACGCGGATGCTCACCAGCGAGAGCGAGCGCGCCAGGTCCTTGGCGAGGTTGACGATCTGCGCACCCTTCACGCCGGTGGCCGGCTCGATCTCGTAGCGCGTGATCACCGGGCCCGGCGAGGCCGCCACCACGCGCACCTCGACGCCGAAATCCTTGAGCTTCTTCTCGATCAGGCGCGAGGTCATCTCCAGCGTCTCGGGCGAGACGCTCTCCTGCCGGCCCGGCGCGGCGTCGAGCAGGTCGACCTGCGGCAGCTTGGTATCGGCCAGTTCGGTGAAGAGCGGCTTCTGGCGCTCCTTGGCGACGCGCTTGGATTTCTCCAGCTCGGGCAGCGGCGCCTCGATGACGATGGGCAGGTGTTCCTCCTGCAGGTGGTGCTCGACCTCGACCACCTCCTCGCGCTCGCGCAGCGCGCGCTCGCCGAGGCGGATGTCTTCGGCGCGCTCGATGCGTTCGGCGCGCTTCTCGCGGAACGACTCGAGCCAGGTGCCGATGGCCTCGGCCACGCGCAGCCAGGAGAAGCGCAGCGACATCGCCAGGCCCGCCACCAGTGCGGCGATCCACAGCACGCCCGAGCCGGCGAAGCCGAGCAGCTTCTGGCTGGCGGGCCCGAGCAGATGGCCGAGCACCCCGCCGGCATGGCCGCCGGCCACGCCGGACTCGAACTGGTAGAGCCGCGTATTCTCGAGCGCGCAACTGGCCGCCAGCAGCACCAGCACGCCGACCCAGAACAGCCAGGTGGGCGGCTCGTGCGGGTCGACCGGCGCGGCCGGCGCCTGTTCGCTGCGCAGCACGCGCGCCAGCCCGCCCAGCCAGGCGCGCAGGCTCACCAGCATCAGCCACCAGGCCGAGAAGCCGAACAGGAAATACAGCGCGTCGGAAAACAGCGCACCGAGCGCGCCGGCCTTGTTGGCGGCCTGCTCGGCGCTGCCCGAGGTGGTGAAGGCCGGGTCGGTGGCGCTGTGCGTGACCAGCGCGATCAGCGCCAGCAGCCACAGCACCGCGCCGATGCCCAGCAGCAGGCGGGCGCGCCAGTGCGGCACCACGCGCGTCGTCGACGCTGAAGAAGAAGCCGGCGCGCCGGGCTCGGCACGCAGCGATCCGAGGGGAAACGTCATGGGCGCCGATTGTCGCGCATGGCCTGTTGCGGCATGTATCCGCAGGCAGCGGCGAGCGGCGTCAATCGGCGCGCCACGCGGCTGCGCTAGTCTCCCGCGCATGAAGATCCACTTCCTCGGCGCCGCCGACACCGTCACCGGCTCGCGCCACCTCGTCGAACTCGACGGCCAGACCATCCTGCTCGACTGCGGGCTGTTCCAGGGCTTCAAGACGCTGCGCGAGCGCAACTGGGCGCCGCTGCCGCTGCCGGCGCGCGAGATCGACGCGGTGATCCTCAGCCACGCCCACCTCGACCACAGCGGTTATCTGCCGGCGCTGGTCAAGCAGGGCTTCAAGGGGCCCATCCACTGCACGCAGGCGACGCGTGATCTCGCCGAGGTGCTGCTGCTCGACAGCGCGCACCTGCAGGAGGAGGACGCGCGGCGCGCCAACCGCTTCGGCTTCTCGCGCCACGCGCCGGCGCTGCCGCTCTACACGGTCAACGATGCCAAGCGTGCGATCGCGAAGCTCGCGCCCTTGCCCGCCGGCAAGACGGCACGCATCGGCAAGGTGCTGGCCGAGCTGACGCCGGTGGGCCATCTGCTGGGCGCCTGCGCGGTGACGCTGCGCCACCGCGAGACGACGCTGGTCTACTCCGGCGACCTCGGCCGCGACAGCGATCTGCTGATGCCCGCACCGCAGCACATCGCGCATGCCGACGTGCTGCTGGTCGAATCGACCTACGGCGACCGCCTGCACCCGCCGGAAGATCCGCAGCAGGCGCTCGGCGCCATCATCCGCGCCACGCTGCGGCGCGGCGGCTCGGTGCTGCTGCCCTCCTTCGCGGTCGGCCGCGCGCAAGCGCTGATGCTGGTGCTGCAGCGCCTCAAGGCGGCCGGCGAGATCCCCGAAGACACGCCGGTCTTTCTCGACAGCCCGATGGCCACCGCCGCCACCACGCTGTACCAGAAGCACCGCAGGCTGCTGCGCCTCGCCGCGCGCGAGGCCAATACGCTGTGCGACGGCGTCACGGTGGTCGCCACGCCGCAGCAGTCGGAAAAGGTGTCGCGCACGCGTTACCCGAGCGTGATCATCTCGGCCAGCGGCATGGCCACCGGCGGGCGCGTGCTGCACCACCTCAAGGCGATGGCGCCGAACCCGAAGCACTCGATCGTCTTCCCCGGCTTCCAGGTCGGCGGCACGCGCGGCGCCAAGATGGTCGAGGGCGCCAGCGAGATCAAGATCTTCGGCGAGTACGTCGCGGTGAAGGCGCAGGTGAGCCACCTCGAGGGCTTCTCGGGCCATGCCGACGCCAACGAACTGATGCGCTGGCTGGGCGGCTTCGAGCATGCGCCGGCGCAGACCTGGGTGGTGCACGGCGAACCCGCCGCGGCCGATGCGCTGCGCAGCCGCATCGGCGACGAGCTCGGCTGGCGCGTCGCCGTGCCCGAGCATCTTTCGCAGGTGTCGGTCTGAACCTGCTGGCCGCCAGCGGCGCCAACGTCGAGGGCCTCGCGGTCGCGCTCGGCTGCGGGCTGATGGTCGGCCTGGAGCGCGAGCGTCGCAAGGGCCGCGGCGCCGACCGCGCGGCCGCCGGTGTGCGCAGCTTCAGCATCGTGGCGCTGCTGGGCGCGCTGGCGCAGGCGGTGGCCGTGGCGGGGCTGGTGCCGGTGGGCGCGCTGGTGGTCGGCGCGATGGCTGCGCTCGCCTATGCGCGCAGCCACTCGCGCGACCCCGGCCTCACCACCGAGCTGGCGCTGATCGCCACCTACCTCGTCGGCGTGCTGGCGATGCGCTCGCCGCTGCTCGGCGCGGCCTGCGGCACGCTGCTGGCCGTGCTGCTGGCGGCGCGCACGCAACTGCACCGCTTCGCCACGCACTGGCTGCGCGAGCAGGAGCTGCACGACGGCTTGATGCTGGCCGCGCTGGCGCTGGTGATCCTGCCGCTGATGCCCGACGAGCCCCTGCCCTGGCTGGCCGGCATGCGCGCGCGCCCGCTCGCCTCGCTGGTGCTGCTGATCCTGGTGCTGCAGGCGGCCGGCCACGTCGCGCTGCGCCTGTTCGGTGCGCGCCGCGGGCTGGCGGCCTCGGGCTTCTTCGGCGGCTTCGTGTCGAGCACGGCCACCATCGCGAGCTTCGGCTCGCGTTCGCGCGCACGGCAGCTGCCGGTGGCGCTGGCCGCGTCCGCCGGTGCGCTGTCGGGCTGCGCCACCTGGGTGCAGATGCTGTTGATGGCGGCAGCGCTGACACGCCCCGGCTTGGCCCTGCTGTGGGCGCCGGCGCTGGCCGGCGTCGCGGCCACCGGCGCCGTGGCAGCCCTGTGGTCGCTGCGCGGCGCGCGCGACGGCCACGCGCCGCCGGCCGATGAACGCGGTGCGCTGCGCCTGCGCGAGGCCCTGGTGGTGACGCTGCTGCTGGCCGGCGTGGCCTTGCTGGTGTCGCAGGCCCAGCAGCGCTTCGGCAGCGCCGGCCTGCTCGCAGGCGTGGGGCTGGCCGCCTTCGGCGATGCCCACGCGCCGATCGCCTCGCTGCTTTCGCTGTTCGCCGCGGCGCGCATCGATGCCGACATGCTGCGCACCGGCGTATTCGTCGCGCTGGTGGCGAACACCGCGACGCGCCTCATCACGGCGTGGGTGTCCGGCGGCCTCGCCTATGCGCTGCGCGTCGGCAGCGCGCTGCTCGCCGGACTGCTCGCTGCGCTGGCCGCAGGCATGCTTGCAGCTTGATGCGACTCGACACAGTGTGACAGCGCTGCGGGGCTATGGTTGGCCTCCAAACCGAGGAGTCGTTGGAGGACCGCATGAAGACCCACTGGCGCACCGCGTGGCAGGGCCAGGAGATCGTCGTCTACCGCGAGGAACAGGCGGTGGACCGCGTGCAGGCGCAGGACATCGCGCGCGTGGTGTTCGTGCACCAGGGCACGGGTGATTCGCCCGGCGATCTGCTCTTTGCGATCGTCGAGACCGCCGACGAGGTGCTGCTCTTTCCCGACTACACCGGCTTCGCCGGGCGCGTGAATTTCGAGCGCCAGGCCTTCTGGGCCGAACGCGGCTGCGTCTTCTGGGTATCGGAGCGGCATGCCACGCTGCCGGCCCGGCTGCGCCGCGGCCACTGGCTGCTGCGCAGCGCCGGGCCCGCCTATGCGCGCGTGCCGCGCGCCGAGCTGGCCGGGCTGCTGGACGGCTGGCCGCTCGACGGCCCGCAGACCTGGGAGCAGCGCAAGTGGCGGCGCATCGAGAACAGCCGGCCGTTCTCGAACTCGGCGCCGGGGCAGTTGCACGCCTGAATCAAGAATGAAAAAACCCGGCCTTTGGCCGGGTTTGCTTGCGGTCGTGAGCGCAGCTCAGGCGGCCGGCTTGGCGGCAGCGGCCTTGCTCTTCTTCTTGGCGTGCTTCTTGGCAGCCTTCTTGGCAGCCGGCTTGGCGGCTTCCTTGGCGGCCGGGGCGGCAGCGGCGGCCGGAGCAGCCGGGGCAGCGGGAGCGGCCGGAGCAGCGGCTTGGGCGAAGGCGCCCGCGGTAAAACCGGCGGCGACCAGCAGGGCAACGAGCTTGTTCATGTGATATTTCCTCGAGGATGGAAAGAGAGCAAGACGCTCGCGGTCCTCAACGCGGCGTCGCGACGATCGGTTGACTGCCCGCGTGAACCGGATGAGCCTCTAGTTCGTCGAGCCTGAGCACCGGCGTGACGCAGGCGTCGACGCTTTCGAAGCGTTCGGCCCAGTGCGCCATTGGTCGCAGCGCGAACAGCGCCGCCAGCTCGGCACGCAGCGCCATCGATTCCGCGCTGCCCGGCAGCAGGCCGCGCGTCCAGTGGCGTTCGACCCATTGCGGCCGCTCCAGCGTCTCGCACAGCGCGCGCCAGAACTTCATCTCCAGCGAACCCACCGCCATGTAGCGCCCGTCGGCGCAACGGTAGGCGCCGTAGCAGGGCGCGCCGCCGGACAGCAGATCGCGCCCCGGCACGGGCGGGCGGCCGGTGGCGGCGAGCGTGATGCGCGCCAGCGCGTGGTGGCGCCAGACCTCGTGCGTCATCGAGATGTCGACGAAGCTGCCGCGGCCGCTGCGCTGCGCGCCGAGCAGCGCGGCCAGCATGCCCGACACCGCCGCCTGCGTGCCGCCCATCAGGTCGCCGATCTGGAAGTTGGGCACGGCCACCTCGCCGTCGACGGTGGCGTTCTGCTCCAGCACGCCGGCCATGGCGATGTAGTTGATGTCGTGGCCGGCGCGGTGCGACCAGGCGTTGCGCTGGCCGTAGCCGCTGATCGCGCACATCACCAGCCGCGGGTTGAGCGCATGCAGCGTCTCCCAACCGAGGCCGAGCTTGTCCATCACGCCGGGGCGAAAGCCCTCGACCAGCAGATCGGCGCCGCGCGCCAGCTCGAGCAGCTGCGTGCGCCCCGCCTCGCTGCGCAGATCGATCTCGCGCAGCTGCTTGCCCTCGTTGAGGGCGCGGAAGGCCAGGCTGGGCCGGCCGGCCTCGCGGTCGGCGCGCGTGAGGAACATCTGGCGCGTGCCGTCGTCCTGGCCGTCGCTGGCCGGCCCTTCGATCTTGAGCACCGTCGCGCCCATCTGGGCGAGGTGCAGGGTGGCCAGCGGGCCGGGCAACAACTTGGTGAGATCGAGCACGCTGATGCCGGCGAGCAGGCCGGCATCACGGCTCAACGGAACACCCCTTCACGCAGCCACTTGGTGGCGACCCATTTTTCGCCCGCCACCACCGGCGCGCCGCCATGCAGCGTCTTGCTGCTCGGGTGCGCACGCTCGTAGCTGAAGAACACCGCGTTGCCCTTGACCGGCGCGACCTCGACCTTGACGTCGGGGAAGGTGGTGCCGCCGCCGATCTCCGGGTCGTTCAGGTACATCACCACGGTGGCGACGCGCTGCCCGCCGCGCTCGAGGATGCGCGGCGTGCCGGGCTGGGCCGGGTCGAAATAGTCGTAGTGCGGCTTGTATTCGGCGCCGGGGCGGTAGCGCAGCACCTGGATGCCCTCGCCGTTGTCCACCGGCCAGCCGATCAGCGCGGCGATACGCGCCTCGATGCGCCGGCACAGCTCGCTCTCGCCGCGCTCGAAGAACATGCCCTGGCTGGTGCGCGCCGCGTTGACCTCGCTCGCGCCGGTGTCGGTCTGCACGGTCTCGGAGCGCGTCAGGCGGCGCTCGGCCTGGGCCACCAGTTCGTCGCATTCCTCGTGCGAGAGCAGGCCGCCGAGCACCACCACGCGCGGCTCGTTCATCGCCATCACCACGCGCACCTCGCGGTCGGGCAGGCGCAGCACGGTCGGCAGGCCGCCCTCCTTGGGCAGCGGGTCGGGCACCGGCACGGGCGGCGGCAGCAATACGGACTTGGCGCGCTCGTCGAGGAAACCACGCAGCGTTTCCTCGAGCGCGGCGATGGCCACGTCTTCGTTCCAGCCGCTCGCCTTCATCGACGCCAGCACGGCCTCCGGCTGCGCGCCGGCCTGGGCCTGTTCGATGATCCACGCGCGCAGTTCGGGCGTGACGGCTTGGGTCTGTTGCACGGCACTCATGGGCAAATTCTGCCCCAGTGCCATTCACGCCTGTTACGGTTCGTCAGGTCGCGCGCAGGGTCTGCGTCTGGCGTGCCAGCATGGTGATGCGGGCCCAGTCCTTGGCGGCCACCGCATCCGCCGGCGTCAGCCACGAACCGCCGCAGACCTTCACGTTGGGCAGGGCGAGAAACTGCGGCGCGCTCTCCGGCGTGATGCCGCCGGTGGGGCAGAAGACCACATCGGGAAAGGGCCCGTGCAGCGCCTTGAGCAAGGGGATGCCGCCGGCCGCCGTGGCCGGGAAAAACTTCAGGAACGAATAGCCGTCGGCATTGGCCTGCATGACCTCGCTGGCCGTGGCCACACCGGGCAGCAGCGGCAGGCCGATGTCGCGGCAGGCGCGGCCGACGTCGCTCGTGTAGCCGGGGCTGACGCCGAAGGCGCAGCCGGCGTTCTTCGCGTCGCGCGCATCGGCCACGCTGCGGATCGTGCCGGCGCCGACGATGGCGCCCGGCACCTCGGCGGCGATCGCCTCCATGCAGCGCAGCGCCACCGGCGTGCGCAGCGTCACTTCCAGCACCTTGACGCCGCCCTCGACCAGCGCACGCGCCAGCGGCACGGCATCGGCGAGTTCGTGGATCACGATCACCGGAATCACCGGGCCGTGCGAGGCGAGTTCGAGGGTGTTCATGCGCAACTCCATAGCGATCAAAGCCAGGTGATGGCGCCCTCTTCGGCGCTCAGCACGTTGCGGCGCAGACCGCCGAAGAGTTCGCGGCCAAGGCCGTGGGCGTTGGTCTCGGCGGCCGCGTCGCTGATCTTCGCCGGCGCACGCGCCGCCCACTCGGCGGCATCCACCAACGCATCGAGCGTGCCGGCCACCGCGTCGAGGCGGATGCGATCACCGTCGCGCACGCGCGCCAGCGGCCCTGCGGCCAGCGACTCGGGGCTGACGTGGATGGCCGCCGGCACCTTGCCCGAGGCGCCGCTCATGCGGCCGTCGGTGACCAGCGCCACCTTGAAGCCCTTGCCCTGCAGCACCGCCAGCGGCGGCGTCAGCTTGTGCAGCTCCGGCATGCCGTTGGCGCGCGGGCCCTGGAAGCGCACCACGGCGACGAGGTCGCGCTCCAGTTCGCCGGCCTTGAACGCGGCCAGCAAGGACTCCTGCGACTCGAATACGCGCGCCGGCGCCTCGATCACGTGGCGGTCGTCCGGCACGGCGGACACCTTGATCACCGAGCGCCCGAGGTTGCCGGTCAGCAGCTTGAGCCCGCCTTCGGCGCTGAAGGGCTCGGCAGCACTGCGCAGCACGCTCGCGTCGCCGCTCTTGCCCGGCAGCGCATTCCAGCGCAGCGCCGCGCCCTCCTGCACCGGCAGGGCGCCGTAGGCCCGCAGGCCGCCCTCGGCCACGGTGGCCACATCGGCGTGCATGAAGCCGGCGTCGAGCAGTTCGCGGATCACGAAGCCGGGGCCGCCGGCCGCCTGGAACTGGTTCACGTCGGCGCTGCCGTTCGGGTAGACGCGCGCCAGCAGCGGCGTGGCGCGGGAGAGATCGCCGAAGTCGGTCCAGTCGATCAGGATGCCGGCGGCACGCGCCACCGCCACCCAGTGGATCAGGTGGTTGGTGGAGCCGCCGGTGGCCAGCAGCGCCACCATCGCGTTGACGATCACGCGTTCGTCGACGAGTTGCCCGATCGGCGTGAAGCGCGCGCCACCCTTGCGGATCGCGAGCACGCTGCGCACCGCCTCGCGCGTCAGCGCCTCGCGCAGCCCGGCAAGCGGGTGCACGAAGGCCGCGCCGGGCACGTGCAGGCCCATGGCCTCGAGCAGCATCTGGTTGCTGTTGGCGGTGCCGTAGAAGGTGCAGGTGCCGCTCGAGTGATAGGCGGCCGATTCGGCTTCGAGCAGCTTGTCGCGCCCGACCAGGCCTTGCGCGAACTGCTCTCGCACCTTGGACTTCTCGGTGTTCGACAGACCGCTGCTCATGGGCCCGGCCGGCACGAACACGCAGGGCAGATGGCCGAAGTGCAGCGCGCCGATCAGCAGGCCCGGCACGATCTTGTCGCACACGCCGAGCAGCAGCGCGGCGTCGAACACGTCGTGCGTCAGCGCGATCGCCGTACCCATCGCGATGGTGTCGCGCGAGAACAGGCTCAGCTCCATGCCGGGCAGGCCCTGCGTCACGCCGTCGCACATCGCCGGCACGCCGCCGGCCACCTGCGTGGTGGCGCCGAGCTTGCGCGCCTCGTCGCGGATCACGGCGGGAAAGCCCTCGTAGGGCTGGTGCGCCGAGAGCATGTCGTTGTAGGCCGTCACCACGCCGATGTTCGGCGCGCGTTCGGCCACCACGCGCAGCTTGTCGTTGGCCGGCAGCGCGGCGAAGGCGTGCGCGACGTTGGCGCAGCCCATGCGGTCGGCGCCGCGCGGGCGATCGATGGCGGCCTGCACGCGCGCCAGGTAGGCGGCACGGCTGGCCGCGCTGCGCTCGCGGATGCGCTGCGTGACCTCGATCAGAACCGGCTTCATGACGACACCCCGAGCGGTTGTAACTCCGCCGAGAATTATCACGTAACCAAGTTACATCGTCAAAACAAGCGCGCCTTCACCCTCGCCGCGGGTCGGCCTCGCCGACCGGCTGCTTACTGGATGCGCAGCTCGACGCGGCGCGCCTCGCGCGCATCGCCGCCGCCGAGCGTCTGCTGCGGCTTGTCGAGCACCAGCTGGGCGGGCGCCACGCCGTTGGCCTCGAGCGCGTGGCGCACGGCCTGGGCTCGGCGCTTGGCCAGATCGGCGTTGTGCTCGGGGTCGCCGCTGGCGTCGTGGAAGCCCGAGATCAGCACCGCGGCGCCCGGCTTGGCGCGCGCCTCCTCGGCGACGCGCGCCAGCAGCTCGGCGGCATCGCCCGGCAGCGCATCCGAATCGACCTCGAAATACACGCGCGGCGCGGCGGCAGCGGCCGGTGCCGCAGCCGCCTGGGCCGGCGCCTTGGGCGCCTTGGGCGGGCCGGAGCGCGAGATCGACAGCGTCAGCACGCCCGCGATCACCAGCGCGACGACGGCCGCGATCACTGCCAGTGCGTAGTTCTGCGCGTCATCGTTGGCATCACTCATGCGTTCCTCCCCTTGTGGTTGCCGGCTTCATTCTAGAGTTCACCCATGCACACCCCTGACGAGGCGCTGACGCTGCGCGATCCGCAGGCCCTGCTGGCGCAGACGCTGCGCGACTGGCCGGCCGGCAGCGACCTCTGGGTATTCGGCTACGCCTCGCTGATCTGGCGCCCCGAGTTCGCTGCCGACGAAACCCGCGGCGCGGCCGTGCACGGCTGGCACCGCGCGCTGCGCATGCGCTCGCGCATCAACCGCGGCACGCCGGAGCGCCCCGGGCTGGTATTCGCGCTGGTGGCCGGCGGCTCCTGCCGCGGTGTGGTCTACCGCATCGCGCGTTCACGCGCCGAGCGCGAGCTCGAACGGCTCTGGCTGCGCGAGATGCCCACCGGCGTCTACGACCCGCGCTGGCTGCCCTGCCGCACGCCCGCCGGCCCGGTGCGCGCACTGGCGTTCACGCTGGATCGCGCGAGCCCGTCGCACACTGGCGTCATCCCCGACGGCGAGATGCTCGAGATCCTGCGCCACGCGCGCGGCCGCTACGGCAGCACGCTGGACTACCTGCTCGAGACGGCCGCCTGCCTGCGCGAACGCGGCATCCGTGACCGCGAGATCGAGCGGCTGGAGCGGCTCGCGCGCCGCATTGCCGCGGCGCGCTGAGGCCAGCTCAGAGCCGCTGCTGCGGCACGGTGCCGCCCTGCTGGGCGAGCCGCACGCTCTCGAGATCGGCCTCGGTGTCGACGTCGATCAGCACGCCGGGATCGTCCACCTCGACGCCGATCGCCGGGTAGCGCGCCACCAGGCGGCGCGCGCCCTCGTCGCCGCGCAGCGTCACCAGCTCGGAATAGAGCTCGGCCGAGAAGCCGACCGGATGGCCGCGCACGCCCTTGTGCTGCGCGAATACCACGGCGTGATCGGCGAGTTCGCGCGCCACCTCCAGCATGGTGTCGCTGCGCACCATCGGCATGTCGCCGGGCAGGATCAGCCAGCCGCCGGCATCGGGAATCGCGCTGACGCCGCTGGAGATCGAGTAGCCCATGCCCAGCGCTTCCTGGCCGGGCGTGCCCACCTCGGGCAGGACGATCACGTCGCGCGCGGCGACGCTGCGGCGCGCCACGTCGGCGAAAGCCTGGGTGGTGACCACCACCACCGGCAGCTGCGTGGCCACGGCGTGGCGCAGCGTGGTGGCGAACACGGTCGCGCTGCCCAGGCGCTGGGCGAGCTTGTGGTCCGCCCCCAGGAAACGGCTGCCCCGCCCTGCCGCCAACACGATCACCGCCGGTTGCGCACCCATGGCGCCACCCCTCCTGATGCCCGCTCCAGATCTTGCGTCACGGCATGGCCGCGGCGCCCGGTTGCATCAAGAATGGGTTGGGCGGCGCCCCGCAGGTAGTGGGACCATCACCTAAGGCCTTCCCCGTACGCAGAATTGCCCAATCAGAACTGCCAGCCGGGTTAGCCCTAGCATGCGATCTGCCGCAGGCGAACACCAGGCCATCGAGACACGAACCATGACCGACAAATCACGCGCGATCGCAGATCTGCGCAAGAGCTATGAGCGCGACGAACTCGACGAGAGCGCCAGCGCGGCCGATCCGCTGCAGCAGTTCGAACGCTGGTTCCAGCAGGCGCTGGCGGCCGAGCTGCCCGAGCCCAACGCGATGACCGTGGCCACCGTCGGCGCCGACGGCCGGCCCTCGACGCGCGTGGTGCTGATCAAGGGCTACGACGCGCGCGGCATCGTCTGGTACACCAACTACGAGAGCCGCAAGGGCCGCGAACTGGCCGGCAACCCGCACGCGGCGCTGCAATTCCACTGGGTCGAGCTCGAACGCGTGGTGCGCATCGAGGGTCGCGTCGAGAAGGTCGATGGCGCCGAGTCGGACGCCTACTACCAGTCGCGCCCGCTCGATTCGCGCATCGGCGCCTGGGCCTCGCCGCAGAGCCAGGTGATCGCCTCGCGCGCCGTGCTGGTCGCCAACGCCGCGCGCTACGGCGCGCAATACCTGCTGCACCCGCCGCGCCCGCCGCACTGGGGCGGCTTCCGGCTGGTGCCGGATCGCTGGGAGTTCTGGCAGGGCCGCAAGTCGCGCCTGCACGACCGCCTGCGCTACCGCCTCGACGAGGCCGGCGCCTGGGTGCGCGAACGCCTCGCGCCTTGATTCAGGCGTCGCGCACGCGCTGCGCGAAGGTCTTGCGGAACTTCTCCACCTTGGGCGCCACGACGAAGGCACAGTAGCCCTGGCCCGGGTGCTTGGCGAAGTAGTGCTGGTGGTAGTCCTCGGCGCGCCAGTAGTGGCGCTCGGGTTCGATCTCGGTGACGACGCGCCCGCCGACTTTCGCATTCACCTCGGCCACCACCTCGCGCGCCACGCGCTCCTGCTCGGGCGTGTGGAAATAGATGCCGGAGCGGTACTGCGTGCCGACATCGTTGCCCTGGCGGTTCAGCGTGGTCGGGTCGTGCACGACGAAGAAGATCTCCAGCAGATCGCGCAAGCCGATCTGCGCCGGATCGAAGCGCACGCGCAC
Source organism: Piscinibacter sp. (assembly GCA_017983795.1). GTDB lineage: Bacteria > Pseudomonadota > Gammaproteobacteria > Burkholderiales > Burkholderiaceae_C > Piscinibacter. The sequence continues at coordinate 385,774 of JAGOAS010000001.1, read as the reverse complement.
CACCTCGGCGCAGCCGGTATCGCCGCCGCACACCTGCTCGTAGTTCGGGCGTTCGGCCTGGCCGTTGCTGTAGCCCGACTCGACCCCGAGCACGCCGCGCACGCGCTCGTAGACCGCTTCGAGGCACCAGAAGCAGCCGCCGGCCAGGGTGATGGTTTGCGGGGTCGGGGTCGGGCTCATGCCCGCAACCTTAGCGGAACTCGTGCTTGGCCGTGAAGGCGATCATCCAATTCCGCGGCAGCGCCGATTCGAAGAAGCGGCCGTTGCCGTCGTTGACGATCACCGAGCCGGCGTAGGTCTTGTCGGTGGCGTTGTCCACGCGCAGCAGCTGGCTGAGCGTCCAGTCGCCGAATTTCTGCGCGAAGCCGGTGCGCAGATTGAGCACGGTCGCGGCCGGCGCGGCGTCGCTGTTGGCGTCGTTCACGTAGAGCTTGCCGGTGTGCACGAGCTCGATGCCCGCATTGAAGCCGCCCCAGGCCGCCTTGGGCGCCCAGGCCAGCTCGGCGAAGGCGCTGCGCTCCGGCGTGCCGGGCAGGCGGTTGCCGGCCGGGATGTTGACGGCGGTGGCGCCGCTGCCGCTGACGAAGGCCTCGTCGAAGCGCGCGCGCAGCGACGTCAGGCTCAGCGTGGCGCGCAGCGACTCGGCGAGCTGGCCCGTATACATGAACTCGGCGCCGCGCCGGCTGGTGCGGCCGGCGTTCTTGAACGTGGTGCGGCCGCCGCTGTTGGTGTCGGTGACGATCTCGTCGCGGGTGGTGATGTCGAACAGCGCGGCGTCGATGCGGTGGCCCGCAGCGAACTTCCACTTGGCGCCGATCTCCGCGTGGCGGCTCTTCGAGGCCTTGAGGTCGGTGTTCATGCCGCTCAGGCCGCCGGCGCGGTAGGAGAGCTCGGTGAAGGTGGGCGTCTCGAAGCCGCGGCCGGCGTTGGCGTACAGGTGCAGATCGGGCGTGGCGTGGAAGGTCAGCCCGATCACCGGGTTGGTGGCGCTGTAGTCGACGCCGCCGCTGTCGTCGCCGTTGGCCGTGTTGGGCACGATGAAGCGGTCGGCGCTGCGGAATTTCACCTGGCTGGAGCGCACGCCGGCGGTGGCCGTCAGCGACGCGAGGATGTCGTAGGCCGCCTGCGCGTAGACGTCGGTGCTGCGCACGGTGTTGAGCTCGTCGCGCTTGAGGGCACCCTGCACGCCGGCGTTGTTGAGGTAGCCCTGGCGGTCTTCCTCGCTGCGGTCGTGCTCCAGGCCGCCGGTCAGGCGCAGCGCGCGCTCGCCGTCGAGCTTCACCACATGCGCGAGCTGCGCGCCCAGGCCCATGTAGCTGCGCGCGAAATCGACGATGCCGCCGGCGCCGGTCACCGAGGTCTGCGCCGGCGCGGTCGGCGGCACCGAGAGCTTGTTGAAGAGGTTGCGGTTGCCGAAGTAGACACGCGCATTGAGCGTGGTCGCGTCGCTCAGCCGGCGCTCGTAGACGCTGCCGATCTGCTGCTGGTTGACGACCTTGCCGGCGTCCTGCGCCTTGACGGTCGCGGCCACCTGGCGCGGGTTGGCCTCCCAGTCGGCACGCGTCAGCCCGGCCGGATCCTTGGACAGCGGCTGGTCGAAGGAGTTGGCCACCACGCTGATGGTCGAGGCCGGGTCGATCTGGCGCTCCCACTTGGCGTTGAACTGGGTGCGCTGGGCGGCGCTGAAATCGCGCCAGCCGTTGGTGGCGTAGCGCATCGCGTCGATCACGACGCTGTCGCGCTCGCCGTTGTGGCCGAAGCGCAGCAACTCGCGGTTCTGCTCCCAGGGCCCGAAGGCGATGCCGGCGCTCAGCGTGGGCACGGTGGCATCGGTGCCGCTGAACACCTGCACCACGCCGCCGGCGGCGTTGCCGTACAGCTGCGCCAGCGGGCCGCGCAGCACCTCGATGCGCTGCGCCGAGCCGAGCGCGATGGTCGAGGCCTGGCCCTGGCCGTCGGGCATGGTGGCGGGGATGCCGTCGACGATCAGGCGCACGCCGCGGATGCCGAAGGTCGAGCGCGAACCGAAGCCGCGGATGGAGAGCTGCAGGTCCTGCGCGTAGTTCTGCCGGTTCAGCACGCTGATGCCGGGCACGCGGTTCAGCGCCTCGGAGAGGTTGACCTGCATGCCGCCGTTGTCGATCACCTCGCGGCCGATCGCGGTGATCGCGGCCGGCGCGTCGAAGCTGTTCTGGCGCACGCGTTCGGCGGTCACGACCACCGGGTCGAGTTCGGTGACCTGGGCGAAGGCGGGTGTGGTGGGGAAGGCGGCGGCAAGGGCCAGGGCGAGGGTGGAGGGCGTCAGCGGCTGGTTCATGTTCTGTCGGTGGTCTTGGCGCCAGCAAGCGAGCGAGCGCGCACGCCGCGAGGCTACGTGAAGGCCTCGCGCAGCGCGACGGGGTTTGTGGTTAGAGATTTTCTGGAGGGGCGGCCGACACCTTGATCGAGTTGAACCAGGCGGCGACGTTGTCGATGTCCTCGTCGCTCAGGCTCTTCGCGATCACGGCCATCACCTCATGCTGGCGCTTGCCGCTGCGAAAGGCACGCAGCTGGCGGCCGAGGTAGCCCTCGGGCTCGCCGGCGAGATTGGGCGTCTCGGGCGCCACGGCCACGCCGTTGGGGCCGTGGCAGACGGCACAGACCTGCATGGCCTTCTGCCGCCCCGCCGCGGCGTCGCCGGCGGCCGCCGTGCCGGCCATCGTCAGCACGGCGGCGGCCAGCAGCGTCGTGAGGAACGCTCCCCTCACGGTGCGCTGTAGGTGATGCGGTAGATCGCGCCGGCGTAGTCGTCCGACACCAGCAGCGAGCCGTCCTTCATCACCGCCACGTCGACCGGGCGGCCGCGGTAGATGCCGGTCTCGCCGTCCAGCCAGCCTTCGGCGAACACCGTGCTCTTGTCGGCCGTGCCGTCGGCCTTGAGCGAGACGAAGTTGACCAGCCCGCCGCTCGCCTTGGTGCGGTTCCACGAGCCGTGCGAGGCGACGAAGATGCCGCCCTGGTATTGCGCCGGGAACATCTTGCCGTTGTAGAAGGTCATGCCGAGCTGCGCCTGGTGCGCCGGGAACTCGATCTGCGGCTTGGTCCACTGCGCCGGTGCCTTCATGTCCTTCAGGTCGGGCGCGGCGGCCGTGCCGGCGATCTGCACGTTGTTGCCGTGGATGAACGGGTAGCCGAAGTGCTCGCCGCCCGACTTGGTGACGCGGTTGAGCTCGCCCGGCGGCGTGTCGTCGCCCATGCCGTCGGTCTGGTTGTCGGTGAACCAGACGGTCTTGTCCTTCGGGTTGATGTCCATGCCGACCGAGTTGCGCACGCCGCGCGCCACCACCTCGCGCTTGGAGCCGTCGAAGGCATTCATCTTGATCATGCCGCCGATGCCGAGCTGCTCGTACATCGCCACCTTGTCGCGCGGCTGCACGTTGTAGGGCTGGCCGAGCGTGACGTAGAGCGTGCCGCTGTCGTCGACGCGGCAGGTGCGCGCGCCGTGGTTGTACGACTCCTCCTCCGGCGGCACCAGCTTGCCCTGGCCCACCACCTCGATCACCGCGACGTCCGGGCCTTCGTAGAAGAACTCGGCGGCCGGGAAGTTGAGCACGCGGTTGTGCTCGGCGACGACCAGGAAGCCGTCCTTGGTCCAGCACACGCCGTTGGGGTTGGTGAACTTGAGGCTGGGTGCGAAGGACTTCACCTCGTCGGCCACGCCGTCGGAGTTGCGGTCGGTGACGGCCCAGACCGTGGTCTTGCGCGTGCCGACGAACAGCATGTTGGTGCTCGGCGCCACGGCCATGTGGCGCGCGTCGGGCACCACGGCGAACAGGTCGATGCGGAAGCCGGGCGGCAGCTTGATGCGCTTGAGGTTCTCGCGGATCGCGGCGGCGTTCCTGCCTTCCTGCGGCACCACGGGGATGTTCAGGTCGGTGGTGGCGACCTTCATCTGCTTGAGCTTCTCGATGTTCTGCTGGGCCAGCGCCGGTGCCGCGAGGCACGCGGCCGCGGCCAGCGACACGAGGGTGGGACCGATCTTCGAACGGGGCATGGCTTGTCTCCTGCGTCTTGTGGTCTCGTGGATGCGCGCGCACGGCGTGCGCGGCCGAGGGAGACTGCAACGGCCATGCCACTGCGGGCAGACCCGCATGCGGCGGATCGCGGCGCCGGTGCCTTCCTGCGCCGGCCTTCGTCGAGCCTGTGCAGCGGCGCAGCGCCTGTGCTGCACAGCTGTCCAGGATCTGTTCACTTGCGGGCCTGCGAGCGGCCTGCTACCTTGCGCAGCCCGAGAAGCGAAGAGCCGCCGGCACGCACCGGCGCCGCAGGAGACACACATGGGTTCGAACGACGAGCGCGCACTGGCGCACGCGTGGGTGCTGCGTTCGCGCGGCGCCGCGCTGCCACCGGGCGGGTTGCCGCCGCCGGAGATTCTCGACAGCTGGGTGCGCTGCAGCCGCGCCGGGCTGGATCTCGCCGCCAGCCCGCCCATCCAGGTCGTCGACGGCGGCGATCTGGCGCGTCGCCGCGAGCGGGCCGAGGTGGTACGCCGGCTGGCGCTGGCCGAGCTGGAAACCCTGTGCCAGCAGATCGCCGGCTCCAACTTCCTGCTCGCCTTCGCCGACCCCGAGGGCGTGGTGCTCGACCTCTATGCCGACAACCGCTTCCTTACCAGCGGTTCGGCCACCGACATCGTCACCGGCAGCCTGTGGTCGGAGGCGCAGGCCGGCACCAACGGCCTGGGTACGGCGCTGGCCACCGGGCGGCCGGTGGCGGTCAACGGCCTGGAGCATTTCCTCTTCAAGTACGGCGACATCTCCTGCACCGCCGCGCCGATCCGCGATGCCTACGGCCAGGTGGTCGGCGCGCTGGACGCCTCCTCCTACTTCGAATCGCGCCAGCGCCACACCCAGGCGCTGGTGCAGATGGCCTGCACGCAGATCGAGAAGCTGCTGCTGCTGCACCAGATGCGCGAGCGCCTGGTGCTGGCCGTGCACCCGCGCGCCGAGTTTCTCGGCACGCTGAGCGCCGGCCTGCTCGCCTTCGATGCGCAGGGCCGGCTGCTGGCCTTCAACGCCCGCGCGCGCGACCTGCTCAGCGGCCTGGACGTGGCGCCCGGCACGCCTTTCGAGCAGCTGTTCGACGCGCCCTACGAACTCTTCGTCGCCGGGCTGCGCAGCGGCGGCGAGCGGCGCGTGCGCGACGCGCTGGGCAGCGCGCTGGTGGCCAGCTGCGTGCACACGCCGCCGCGCGCGAGCACGACGCGGCCGGCGCGCGAGCGGCTCGCGCCGAGCGCCGCCCCGGTCGTGAGCGCGGCGCGGCGCGCCGACATCGAGTTCGTCGCCGACGACGCGGCAGTGCGCGCGGCGCTGGACAGCGTCGCCGCGGCACTGCGCCTGAACGCACCGCTGCTCATCCTCGGCGAAACCGGCACCGGCAAGGAGCTGCTGGCGCGCCATGCGCACCGCCAGAGCGGGCGCGGCGGCGCCTTCGTGGCGGTGAACTGCGGCGCACTGCCGGCCGATCTGTTCGAGGCCGAGCTGTTCGGCTATGTCGGCGGCGCCTTCACCGGGGCGCGCCGCGAAGGCAGCCCGGGCCTGATCGCCGGCGCCGACGGCGGCACGCTGCTGCTCGACGAGATCGGCGAGCTGCCGCTGCCCATGCAGGCCGCGCTGCTGCGCCTGCTCGACGACTGGCTGGTGCGCCCGGTGGGCGGCACCGCGGCGCGGCGCGTCGACGTGCAGCTGCTGGCCGCCACCCACGTCGACCTCGAGCAGGCGGTGCGCGAGCGGCGCTTCCGCGCCGACCTGATGCACCGCCTCAACACCGTGCGCGTGGACCTGCCGCCGCTGCGCGCGCGCAGCGATTTCGCCGCCATCGTGCGCTTCGTGCTCGACGCGCTGCGGCACGATGCCGATGTCGACGAGGCGGCCATCGCCTGGCTGGCGCGCCACGAGTGGAGCGGCAACATGCGCGAGCTGCGCGCCGTGCTGACGCGCGCTGCTGGCGCGGCCCGACGGCCGGCTCGACGAAGCCGCCGTGCAGCGCGTGCTGCCGCTGGCCGGCGCCGGCGCGCCCGAGGCCCGCTCGGCGCTGGCGCGCGGCGCGCGCGAGCGCGTGGTCGACGAGTTCGAGCGCTGCGGGCGCAGCGTCAGCCGCACCTCGCGCAGCCTGGGCATCTCGCGCACCACCGTCTACCGCTACCTGCGCCAGCGCGGCTGAGCGCTGCGCTCAACGCGCCACGATCGCGATGCCCTTGAGCTGCCCGGCCTGCGTCGAGGGCGCCGGGCGCGGGTAGCGCTGCGGGTCGAAGCGGTGCAGCAGCTCGGCCTCGCGCGCGCGCGCCAGCGCCACGTTGGCGATCTTCACGTGGCCGAAGCCGCGCATCGCCAGCGGCACGCGCGCGATCTCGGCGGCCAGCGCCAGGTTCCCGGGCTGCAGCCGCTCCAGCAGCTCGTCGATGCGCGCCTCGTACTGCGTGATCAGCGCACGCTCCATGCGCCGCTCGGCGCTGCGGCCGAACAGGTCGAGCGCGCCGCCGCGCAGCGCCTTGCCGCGCGCCAGCACGCGCAGCAGCGGCAGCATCCAGGCGCCCAGGCGCAGCTTGCGCGGCGGCTTGCCGTGCGCCGAGCGCGCGAGCAGCGGCGGCGCCATGTAGAACTCCAGCTTCAGCTCGCCCTCGAACTGCTCCTTGATCTGGCGCGCGAAGCGGCCATCGGTATAGAGCCGCGCCACCTCGTATTCGTCCTTGTAGGCCATCAGCTTGCGCAGGCTCTCGGCCACGGCGCGCGTGAGCGGCAGCGCGGCGTCGGCGCCGAGCGCCTGCTCGCGCATCCGCACGCGCCGGACGCGCTCGGCATAGCGCTGCGCATAGGCGGCGTCCTGGTAGCCGCTCAGGTGCTCGACGCCGCGCGCGATCAGCGCGTCGATGCCGTCGCCCGCGCCCTGCGCCGCGTCGTCGGCCGCGCCGGCGCGCAGCGCCTCGCAGGCGGCCGGATCGGCCGCCGCCAGCCGGCCGAGCGCGAAGGCGAGCCGGTTGTTGCGCACCGCCACGCCGTTCAGCTCGATGGCGCGCTGCAGCGCCGGCAGGCCCACCGGCACCAGGCCGAGCTGCCAGGCGCAGCCGAGCGCGACGATGTTGGCGACGATGGTGTCGCCCAGAAAGTCTTCGGCCAGCGTCTGCGCGTCGAAGGTCTGCACGCGCTCGCGGCCGGCGGCGAAGTGCAGCTTCTCGAGCAGCGCATCGACGCGCAGGCTGGCATCGGGGTTGCGCAGCGACTCGGCCACCGGCACCTCGTGCAGGTTGGCCAGGACGCGCGTGCGGCCGTGGCGCACGCTCTGCAGCGCCTCGGGCGAGGCGCCCACCACCAGGTCGCAGGCGAGCAGCGCGTCGGCCTGCTGGGTGTCGATGCGCACCTGGTTGAGCCGCTCGGGCCGGTCGGCCCAGCGCACGAAGCTCAGCACCGAGCCGCCCTTCTGCGCGAAGCCGGTGAAGTCGAGCACGCTCGCGCTCTTGCCTTCCAGGTGCGCGGCCATCGCGATCAGCGCGCCCACGGTGACCACGCCGGTGCCGCCGACACCGGTGACCAGCAGGTCGTAGGGCCCGGTCCACACGTGCGGCGCCGGCAGCGGCAGCGCGGCCACGCGGCGCTCGAACTCCTCGTTCGCCGCGCCGGCCTCGCTCAGCGCACCCGACTTCCTGCGCGGCGTGCCGCCCAGCACGCCGACGAAACTCGGGCAGAAGCCCTTCACGCAGGAGTAGTCCTTGTTGCAGGCGCTCTGGTCGATGCGGCGCTTGCGGCCCAGCGGCGTCTCGTGCGGCAGCACGGCGACGCAGTTGCTCTGCACCGTGCAGTCGCCACAGCCTTCGCAGACCTGCTCGTTGATGAAGACGCGCCGCGCCGGGTCGAGCATCTCGCCCTTCTTGCGCCGGCGCCGCTTCTCGGCCGCGCAGGTCTGCTCGTAGATCAGCACCGTCACGCCCGCGGTGGCGCGCAGCATGCGCTGCACCTCGTCGAGCGCTTCGCGCGGGTGGAACTCGGTGCCGGCCGGGAACAGGCCGCGCTGCGCGTCGTACTTGGCGATGTCGTCGCTGACCACCACGACCTTGACCACGCCCTCGCTCTCCACCTGGCGCGCGATGCGGTCGACGCTGATCGCGCCGTCCACCGGCTGGCCGCCGGTCATGGCCACGGCGTCGTTGAAGAGGATCTTGTAGGTGATGGTGGCCTTCGAGGCCACCGCCTGGCGGATCGCCAGGTAGCCCGAGTGCCAGTAGGTGCCGTCGCCGAGGTTCTGGAAGACGTGCGGCACGCGCGTGAACATCGAATGGCTGACCCAGTCGACGCCTTCGCCGCCCATCTGGATCACGCCTTCGGTCGAGCGGTCCATCCACGCCGCCATCACGTGGCAGCCGATGCCGGCCTGCGCGCGCGAGCCCTCGGGCACGCGCGTGCTGGTGTTGTGCGGGCAGCCGGCGCAGAAGTAGGGCACGCGCTTGACCGCATCGGCCGCGTTGGACAGCAGCTCGGGCAGCGTGAAGTCGCGCACGTGCTGCAGGTGGTCGCCGAGCGTGCGGTCGTTGGGGAAGTGGCGCGCGATCCAGTGCGCGACGATCTCGATCAGGCGCGAGGGCCGCAGTTCGCCGAGCGCCGACACCAGCGGCCGCCCTTGCGCATCGTGCTTGCCGACGATCGCCGGCCGCGCCTGCTCCGGGGCGTTGTAGAACAGCTCGCGCAGCTGCGTCTCGACGATGGGCGCCTTCTCCTCGACCACGAGGATCTCGCGCAGGCCGCGCGCAAAGGCCTGCGCGCGCGTCGTCTCGAGCGGGAAGGACAGGCCCACCTTGTAGAGCCGCACGCCGGCCGCGGCCAGCATCGCCGGCGTGATCTCGAGACGGCGCAGCACCTCCATCAGGTCGTAGTGCGCCTTGCCGCAGGTGACGATGCCCACGCTCGCGGCCGGCGCGGCGATCACCTCGCGGTCGATGCTGTTGACGCGCGCGAAGGCGCGCACCGCAGCCAGCTTGTCGTGCAGGCGCGATTCGATGCGCAGGCTGGGCAGATCGGGCCAGCGGTAGTGCAGGCCGTCGGCCGGCGCGGCGTGGCCGGTGGCGGCGCGCACCGCGTCGGCATCGGCCCACGCATCGGCGCGCGCGTTGATCGCATCGAGATCCACCGTCGTGCCGCTTTCCACCACCTCCGACAGCGCGGTCAGCCCGACCCAGTTGCCCGAGTAGCGCGACAGCGCCCAGCCGTACAGCCCGAACTCCAGGATCTCGGCCACGTTGGCCGGCGCCACCACCGGCATCGAGAAGGCCTGGAACAGGCCCTCGCTCTGGTGCGGCATCGAGGAGGACACGCAACCGTGGTCGTCGCCCGCCACCACCAGCACGCCGCCGTGCGGCGAGCTGCCGTAGGCGTTGCCGTGCTTGATCGCATCGCCGGCGCGGTCGACGCCGGGGCCCTTGCCGTACCACAGCGCGAACACGCCGTCGACGGTGCGCTCGGGGTCGGACTCGACGCGCTGCGTGCCCAGCACCTGCGTGGCGGCGAGCTCCTCGTTGATCGCCGGCACGAAACGCACGCCGGCCTGCGCGAGCTTGGGGCCGGCCTTCCAGGCCGCCTGGTCCACCCCGCCCAGCGGCGAGCCGCGGTAGCCGCTGACGAAGCCCTCGGTGTGCAGCCCGGCAAGGGCATCGCGCGCGCGCTGCATCAAGAGCAGCCGCACCAGCGCCTGCGTGCCGGTGATGAACACGCTGCCGGCCTCGGCCCACAGGTTGTCGTGCAGTTCGTAGTGCGCGCGCGCCAGCGGCGCGACCGGGTCGGCAACGGAGGTCATGGGCGGCTCTCGCAGGCGTTGCGGTGGGTGGCGAGCTTACGCGCGCCGATCCGAATGATGTTCCCTATTCACCTGCGGATAGCCGCGGGCCGAGAATGTCCTTCTCGAAAACAGCGCCAATGGAGAAGAAATGGAGCTCGACCGCTACTGCCTGATGATCCTCGCCGAGCTGCAGCGCGATGCGCGCCAGACCGTGCAGCAGCTCTCCGCCGCGGTGGGCCTGTCGCCCACGCCGTGCTGGAAGCGCGTGAAGGATCTGGAGGCGGCCGGCGTGATCCGCGGCTACACCGCGCTGGTGGACCGCGAGCGCCTGGGCCTGCAGCTGGCGGTGGTGGTGGAGCTGAACCTGCGCGAGCACAGCGAGACGCTGTTGCGCAGCTTCGAGCGCGCGGTGGCCGCCAGCCCGCAGATCGTGCGCTGCGTCAGCACCACCGGCCCGTCCGACTACATCCTCGACGTGCTGATCGCCGACATCAAGGCCTACGAGCAGTTCCAGCACGACACGCTGTTCCGCCTGCCCGGCGTGACGCACGTGCGCTCGAGCATCGTGCTCAAGGAAGTGAAGCACGACACGCGCCTGCCGGTGCCCACCGGCGCGGCGCACGCGCCGGCGCGCAAGCGGCGCTGATACGAAGTCGCCCGATCATCGAACTCCGTTCGCCCTGAGCTTGTCGAAGGGCCGTGCGTGGCACGCAAGGGGCTTCGACAGGCTCAGCCCCTTCGGCAAGCTCAGGGCCCGCGGGGGCTTCGACAGGCTCAGCCCGAACGGGATCTATTCGATTGAACGCGAAACGGTATGAGCCGCCGCGTTCACTTCGTCGACAGCGACAGCTGCACGCGCGGCGTCCAGCTCGCCGCGCCCTCCTCGCCCGCGGCGCGCAGCTTGGGCGCGGCGAGGAAGAGGCGCTCGCCCGGCAGGCCCTTGGCGAGCAGCGCGTCGCGCACCGCCAGGCCGCGCTGCAGTGCCAGCTCGCGCATCGCATCCGGGCCGACGGGAATCGCGGCCACCAGCAGCGCCTCCATCTCCGGCCCCGGGATGTCACGCGCCAGGCCGATTGCATTGCGCGGCTTGTTCGGCAGGCTGGTGGCGCGGTAGACCTCCTTGAGCAGACGCGCACGCGTCGGCGCGTCCAGCGTGGCCAGCGCATCGGCATCGGCCGCCGCGGCGCCTTCGCGCAGCATCTCGCGGCGCCGCTCGGCGAGCAGGCGCGCCTCCAGCGCCGCGCGCTGGAAGGCTTCGCGCTCGCCGGCCGCATCGGCGGCGCCGGTGACCGTCATCTTGAGCGCCTCGCGGTCGGCCAGCGCCTTGGCCACCTTGTCGAGCGCCGCGCGGCCGGCCTCGCTCACGCTCGCCGTGCCGGGGCGGAACTCCACCACGCTGAGATCCTCGCCGCCGCCGCCGGCCAGCAGCGCGAAGGGCGCGGTGAGCGCCTTCACCAGCAGGTTGCCGATCACCTTGAGCACGATGCCGAAGACGCTGAACTGCGGGTCGTTGATCGAGCCGCTGATCGGCAGGTTGATGTCGATGACGCCGTTGCGGTCCTTCAGCAGCGCCACCGCCAGCAGCACCGGCAGCTTGGTGGCATCGGGCGACTCGACCTTGTCGCCGAAGGTGAGCTGGTTGAGGATGACCTGGTTGCGCGCCTCGAGCTTGCCGTCGGGCGCGATCTTGTAGGCCACCTCCATGCTCAGCTTGCCGCGCTCGATGGCGTAGCCGGCGTACTTGCCCGCATAGGGCGAGAGCGGCGCGAGCTCGAGATCGGTGGCCTTGGCCTGGATGTCCAGCGCGAGCGGGTCGGCGGTCGGGTTGAGCGCGCCGCGGATGTCCAGCAGCGCCGTGCCGGCGGCGCGCCCGCGCAGCTCCAGCGTCGCCATCTCGGGCGAGCCGGAGCGGAACGCGCCCAGCGTGCCGTTCAGCTCGGTGAGGTTGGCGCTGTAGTTGGGGCGCACGAAGTGATCGCTGAAATCGACGCGGCCGTTGTTGAGCTTGACGCCGCCGACGCTGATGGCGATCGGCAGTTCCCTGGCCGCCGCTGCGGAGGCGGCCGACGCTGCGGGTGCAGGCGCTGGTGCCGGCGCAGGTGCGCTGGCCGCCGCCTCCGCCGCGGCTGCGCTGCTCAGGTTGAGCCGGCCCTGCTCGGTGACCACCAGGCGCGCGAAGAAGTCGTTCAGCGCGGCCTGGCGGATCTCCAGCTGCGGCGTGGCCTGCGGCGCCATCGCGAAGCGCAGGCCGTCGAGCGCGAAGCTCTGCCAGCTGAGCAACTCGTCGCCGGCACCGGCCGCATCGCTGCGCGTGTGCACACGCACGTCGGCCAGGCGTGCATCGCCGCTGGCGTTCACCGTCCAGCCGACGGCAGACTGGCGCACGTCGACGTCGCCCTGCCAGCCCGCCTCGGCGCGCAAGAGCGCGAGCGGCAAGCGATCGGCGAAATAGGGCTCGAAGGCCTGCACCGGGAAGCGTTCGATGCGCAGCTTGCCCGCGGCCAGCAGCGGCTCGGGGGCGAAGCGGCCGTTCCAGTCGATGCTGCCGGCGGCGATGCGCGCGCCCAGCTGCACGCGCGCCGGCGCCGCGCCCTTGGCCGCCGGCCAGGCGAAGTCCTGGACGCGCAGGCGCAGCGCGTTGGCGTCGATGCGCAACGGCGTCTCGGCGGCGCGGCCGGCAGCGAAGCTGTCGGCCAGCTGCACGCGGCCGCCGTCGAGCTGCAGATCCTTCACGCGGATCTGCCAGGGCGGGCCGGGCGGCGTCGCTTGCGCCGCCGCATTGGATGACGACGACGACGCTGCGGGCGGCGTCAGCGAAGCCAGGTTCCAGCGCCCTTCCCCGTCGCGCTGCAGCGCCACGGTCGGCTGCGCCAGCGTGATCCGGCCGAGCTCGAGCTCGCGGCCGAGCAGATCGATGCGTGCCTCGGCCAGCGCCAGCTGCTTGAAGGCGATCTCCTCGCGCGCGCCGCGGCCCGTGCCGCTGACCAGCCGCAAGGCATCGAGGGTGGCGCTGTCGAGCAGCAGGCGCGTCTTGGGCGCGGCGCTGTCGGCGGCACTCCATTCGAATCGACCCGCCAGCGCGGCACGCCCTTCCAGGCGCGGCAGCAGGGCCTGTGCCACGTAGGGTGCGAGTTCGGCCAGCGCCAGTTCAGCCAGCGCCACGCTGCCGCTGGCTTCACGCTCGTTGGCCCGCGCCTCGACGCGCAGATGCCCGGCCGGCGCGGCATCGGCCGCCTGGCGGCGCAGCGTGGCTTCGAGCGTGATCGGCATGGGCTCCTTGCTCGGCCAGGCGAGCTTCTCGCCCTGCAGCTTCACGGCTTCGAGCTGCAGCGCGGCGGCCGGCTTGGTGGCGGCGTCGTTCCAGAGCAGCCGCGCATCCTCGATCGCCAGGCGGTCGATGGCCGCCTGCCAGGCCGGTGCTGCCGAGCCCGACCCCGACGCCGGCGCCGATGCCGGCGCGCTGGCCGCCGCTGCCGGCGCCTCGGCGGCGAACAGGCGCTGCAGCTGCAAGCGCCCGTCGGCCTCGCGCGCCAGATGCACTTGCGCGCCCTCCAGCCGCACTTCGCCGAGCGCGATGCGGCGCGCCAGCGGCTGCACGTCGCGCAGGCCCATTTCGAGCCGTGACCATTCCAGCAACGGCGCACCGCCGGGCTCGGCGAGCGCGAGCTTGGCGAGCCCGGCGCGGCCGCTCAGCACCACGCTCGGGTCGGCGCCCTCCGGTGCCTCGAAGCGCAAGGCGAGATCGGCCCCCAGCACGCCGCCGCGCAGGCGCAGCGGCAGCGTGGCCGGCACGTAGGCGGCGAACTGGGCGAGATCGAGATCGGCCAGGCGGAGCTTCAACTCGCCGCGGCGCCGCTCGGCGAAGGGCACGGCCTGCGCGCCGCTGTCGAAGGTGGCGCCGTCGAAGCGGAAGGCCAGGTGCGGCTCGACCGTCACCTCCAGCTGCGAGGGCAGGTTGGAGAGGAAAGGCAGCGCCAGCTGCAGCGCCTCGATGCGATGCACGCGCTGCGCCGGGCGGTCGTCGAAAGTGAAGGCCGCGTCGCTGACCTTCAGGTTGTAGAGCGCGAAGCGCGGCGGCTCGGAGGGCGGCGCCTTCGGGTCGGGCTTGAAGCGTTCGAGCAGGTCGTCGATGTCGTAGCGTCCCGGCGCGAGGTGCGTGAGATGCACCTGCAGCCCGTCGAGCTCGAGGCCGGCGATCACCGGCGCGCGCCGCCACAGCGACGCTGCATCGGCATTCACGTAGGCGCGCGACCAGCGCAGCAGCGGCGTCGCCGCGCCCTCCGGCCCGGCGACGGCCACGTCGCGCAGCGTCAGCTCCAGGCTCCAGGGCCGGAACTCGACCGCGCCGATGCTCACGCTGCGGCCCAGCAACGCACCGAGGCGCTGCTGCGCCTGCGACTTGAGCAGCGGCGGCACCGCCAGCCAGGCGATCGCCCAGACGAGGAGCAGCGCCGCGAAGGCAATGGCCAGGCGGCGCAGGAGGATGGCGCGGGGAGGCAGAGACCAGGGCATGGCGTGAAGTCTGCACCAAGCCCGGCACGGGCCGTCCTGCACAATCGTCGACCGCCCGCAAGGGCCGCACCCGTAACGCCTTCGTGAACGACCTGCTCTCGCTGCTCGGCATCACCGCCTGGAAGCCCTACATCGGCGCCCTGCTGCTGCCGCCCGTGCCGCTCATCGTGCTGATGCTGGTCGGCACCCGTGTCGCGTTCGCGCGCCGCGGGCTGGGCTGGCTGCTGGTGATCCTCGGCGCGCTGCTGCTGTGGCTGTGCAGCACCATGGGTTTCGCGCGCGTGTTGTCTGATCAGATCCTGCGCCCGCCGCCGGCGCTGAGCAGCGAGCGCATCGAGGCCTGGCGCGCCGCGGTGAAGGCGCGCGAGCCGGTGGCCATCGTCGTGCTGGGCGGCGGCAGCCGGCCGCTCTCGCCCGAGTACGGCGTCAGCAACCTGAACGACCGCTCGCTCGAACGCCTGCGCTACGGCCTGTGGCTCGCGCGCGAGACCGGTGCGCCGGTGGCCTTCAGCGGCGGCGTGGGCTGGGCGCTGGGCAACACCGTCACCACGCCCGAGGCGCAGATCGCCGCGCGCATCGCGCAGCAGGAGTTCGGCCGCCCGCTCAAGTGGACCGAAGAGCGCTCGCACGACACGCGCGAGAACGCGATCTACACCACCGAGCTGCTCAAGGCCCAGGGCATCCGCCGCGTGCTCGTCGTCACGCACCAGCGCCACATGCCGCGCGCGCTGAAGATGTTCCACGAGGCCGCGGCCGGCAGCGGCATCGGCTTCGAGGCCGCGCCCGTGGACGTGCTCAACACGCCGCTCAACCTGCCGCGCAACTGGATGCCCACCACCAATGGCGCAGCCACCGTGCGCGAGATCGGGCACGAACTTCTCGGCAGCCTGGGCGGCGCCTGACGCGGCGGCGCAGCCCGCCAATCCCCGCGGCGCCCGCGCGGTCAAGGGCCTGAATGCTTGTGGCGGAACTTAAAGAGGCATACGCTATGCCTCATTAAGCGCTTCCGCCATGAATCCCCTCGCCACCCCCGCCGAATCCGACGCGCCGCTGGCACGCGCGCTGCAGCAGCCTTATCGCCACGGCTTCGTCACCGAGATCGAGAGCGACTCGCTCCCGCCGGGGCTGGACGCCGACACGGTGCGCGCCATCTCGCAACTCAAGCGCGAGCCCGAGTTTCTGCTCAAGTGGCGCCTGCAGGCCTTCGAGCGCTGGCAGGCGATGCCGCACCCCGACTGGGCGCAGCTGCGCCTCACGCCGCCGGACTTCCAGGCGCAGAGCTACTACTCGGCGCCCAAGTCGCTGAGCGGCGCAGCCAATGCGCCGGCCAGCCTGGCCGAGGTCGACCCCAAGCTGCTGGAGACCTACGAGAAGCTGGGCGTGCCGCTGCACGAGCGCGCGCGGCTGGCCGGCGTGGCGGTCGACGCGGTATTCGACTCGGTCTCGGTGGGCACCACCTTCCGCGAGCAGCTGGCGCGCGTGGGCGTGATCTTCTGTTCCTTCTCGCACGCGGTGCAGCACCACCCCGAGCTGATCGAGCGCTACCTGGGCAGCGTGGTGCCGCCGGGCGACAACTTCTACGCCGCGCTGAACTCGGCGGTGTTCTCCGACGGCTCCTTCGTCTACATCCCGGCCGGCGTGCAGTGCCCGATGGAGCTCTCGTCCTACTTCCGCATCAACGCGCGCAATACCGGGCAATTCGAGCGCACGCTGATCATCGCGGAGGCCGGCAGCCGGGTCAGCTACCTGGAAGGCTGCACGGCGCCGCAGCGCGACGAGCACCAGCTGCATGCCGCGGTGGTGGAGCTGATCGCGCACGAGGACGCGCACATCAAATACTCCACGGTGCAGAACTGGTACCCGGGCGACGAACAGGGCCGCGGCGGCATCTACAACTTCGTCACCAAGCGCGGGCTGTGCGCCGGCGCGCGTTCGCACATCGCCTGGACGCAGATCGAGACCGGCTCGGCCATCACCTGGAAGTACCCCAGCGTGGTGCTGCGCGGCGACGGCTCGCGCGGCGAGTTCCATTCGATCGCGGTGACGCACCACCACCAGCAGGCCGACACCGGCACCAAGATGATCCACCTCGGCCGCGATACCGTGAGCCGCATCGTCTCCAAGGGCATCAGCGCCGGCCACGCGCACAACAGCTACCGCGGCCTGGTGCGCATCGCCCCCGGCGCCGCCGGCGCGCGCAACCACACGCAATGCGATTCGCTGCTGATCGGGCCCGAGTGCGGCGCGCATACCTTCCCCTACGTCGAGGCGGCGCGCAGCGACGCCGTCGTCGAGCACGAGGCCACCACCACGCGCATCTCCGAGGAGCGCCTCTTCTACTGCCAGCAGCGCGGCATCGCGCCGCAGGAAGCCACCTCGCTGATCGTCGGCGGCTTCTGCCAGGCCGTGCTCGACGAGCTGCCGATGGAGTTCGCGCTCGAGGCGCGCGCGCTGCTGGCGGTATCGCTCGAAGGCGCGGTCGGATGAATCACCACAACGAAACACGGCCCGGAGGAACCCAGCCCATGAGCCAAGACGCCCCCCTGCTGCAGCTGCGCGAGCTGCGTGTCGACGTGGCCGATCGCCATGTGCTGAAGTCGGTCACGCTCGACGTTCCCGCCGGCGCGCTGCTGGTGCTGATGGGCGCCAACGGCAGCGGCAAGAGCACGCTGGGCATGGCGCTCGCCGGGCACCCGCGCTACCGCGTCGCCGGCGGCAGCGCGCGCTTCGCCGGGCAAGACCTGCTCGCGCTGACGCCCGAGGCGCGCGCGCGCGCCGGGCTGTTCGTCTCCTTCCAGGCGCCGCCCGAGATTCCCGGCGTGAAGAACAACCTGTTCGTGCGCACGGCGCTCAACGCGGTGCGCGAGGCGCGCGGCGAGGCGCCGCTGGACGCCTTCGACTTCCTCGCCGATGCGCGCGCCACGGCCAAGCGCCTGGGCATGCCCGAGGCCATGCTGGGCCGGCCGGTCAACGACGGTTTTTCCGGCGGCGAGCGCAAGCGCAACGAGCTGCTGCAGCTGGCCCTGCTGCGCCCGCGCCTGGCCGTGCTCGACGAGGTCGACTCGGGCATGGACGTGGACGGCGCGCGCGCCCTGGTCGAGCTGGTGCGCGAACGGCGCGCGCAGGGCGCGGCCTTCATCGTGGTGACGCATTACCAGCAGCTCATCGAGCAGCTGCAGCCCGATGCGGTGCTGCGCCTGGCCGAGGGCTGCATCGCCGAGAGCGGCGGCCTGGCTCTCGCCGCCGACATCGCCCGGCGCGGCTTCGCGCGCGAGGCCGCCGCACAGGAGGCCTGAGCATGGACAGCGCCCGCGCCGACATGCTCAGCGCCCGCCACCGGCTGCAGACGCGCGGCTGGATCACGCGCCACGCCGAGCACTTCCGCCACCTGCCGCCGCCGGCGGCCGAGCTCTGGCTGGGCGGCACCGACGACGAGGCCTGCGAGGCCCACCCGCTCGCCGGTGCCGGCTGGACGCTGCATCCGCTGGGCGACAGCGCGCAGGGCCGCGTCGAGGCCCGCTGGCTGGACGGCGCCGATGCGCGCCAGCGCGCCGAGCTGCTCGCGGGGCTACCCGTGCCCGAAGACAACGACGATGCCGCGCCCTTCGCCTGGGCGCATCGTGCGCTGTGCCGCCATGGCCTGCGCCTGCGCATCGGCGGCGACGAGCGCAGCGCTAGCAGCCGCGCCGGCATCGTCTGGCTGCAACTGCGCCACCAGCCGCGCGCTGCGGTGGAAGCGCCGCTGCTGGTGCTCGATCTGCAGCCGGGCGCGCAGGTGGTGCTGGTCGAGCGCCATGAGCGCGACGCCACGGCCTGCAGCCACGCCGTGGTGCAGAACCTGCAAGTCCATGTTCGGCTCGGCGAAGGCGCCGTGCTGCGCCATCTGCGCATCGTCGCACCGGGGCCGCAAGACAGCCTCGCGCACCACCTGCATCTGCGGCTCGCGCGCGGCGCGCGTCATGCGCTGGCCACGCTCGCCGCAGGCAGCCGCTACCACCTGCAGCGCCAGGTGATCGAGCTGCAGGGCGAATCCAGCGCGGCGCGCAGCGCGGCCGTGCTGTTCGCCGGCGGCACGAGCACGCTCGAGCAGCAGGTGCGCGTGGCGCATGCCGCCGCGCGGACCCGCAGCGACGTGGCGATGCTGGCCCTGGCGCGCGACAAGGCTCATATGGTGGCCAATGCACACACGCGCATCGCCCCGGGCGCAGCCGAGGCCGAGGTGCGCCAACGCCTCACCGGCATTCCCACCGGCGGCCAGCCGCGCCTGGTGCTGCGGCCGCACCTGGAGATCCTGCACGACCAGGTGCAGGCCCACCACGGTGCCACCTGGGGCGCCTTGCCCGAGGACGCACTCTTCTACGCGCGCCAGCGCGGCCTGGACGAACGCAGCGCTCATGCGCTGATCGTCGAGGGCCTGGCCGGCGCGCTGCTGCAGCAGGCCTTCCCGGACGACGCCGATCTGGCGCCGCTCGGCCTGGAGCATCTGCTGCACGAGATGGTGGCGCGCCACCTGGCGCAGCCCGCCGCCGCGGAGACCGACCATGGGTGAGCCCCTGCACCACGACGCCGGCCTGGCCGCCTTGCGCGCGCAATTTCCGCAACTTGCGGAGAACGTGAACGGCGCGCCGCTGGCCTACCTGGACAACGCCGCCACCACGCAGATGCCGCTGGCGGTGCTGGGCGCGCTGCGCGGCTTCGATGCGCAGGCGCGCGCCAACATCCACCGCGGCGTGCACACGCCCAGCCAGCGCGCCACCGAGGCCTTCGAGCAGGCGCGCGCCACGCTCAAGCACTTCGTCGGCGCCGGCAGCGAGCACGAACTGGTCTTCACCTCGGGCACCACCGAGTCGCTCAACCTGGTGGCGCACGGCCTCTCCACGCCGGGCGCCACGCCAGCGCTGCTGCAGCCGGGCGACGAGATCATCGTCAGCGGCCTGGAGCACCACGCCAACCTCGTACCCTGGCAGCGCGCCGCGCGGCGCAGCGGCGCGCGGCTGCGCATCCTCAAGCCCGATGCGCAGGGCCGCCTGCATGTGGCCGATCTGACGCCGCTGCTCGGCCCACGCACGCGCATCTTCGCGCTGACCGCCTGCGCCAACGCCAGCGGCGAGCGCCCGCCCTACGAAGGGCTGCTGGCGCATGCCGCCGCGGCCGGTGCGCTGACGGTGCTCGACGCCGCGCAGGCCGTGGCGCACGAGGCGATCGCTCTGCAGGCGCTGCAATGCGACTTCCTTGCCTTCTCCGGCCACAAGATGCACGGCCCCATGGGCATCGGCGTGCTGGCCGGCCGGCGCGCCGCGCTGGAACGCCTCGAGCCGCTGCGCTACGGCGGCGACATGGTGGCCTGGGTCAGTGACGGCGAGGCCGAGTTCGCCGAGCTGCCGATGCGCCTGGAAGGCGGCACACCCAACGTCGCCGGCGCGCTGGGCCTAGCCGCCGCGGCCGAGTTTCTCGAGCAGATCGGGCGCGAGCGCATCGGCGCGCACAGCGCGGCGCTGCGCCGCCACGCCGCGGCGGGGCTCGCCGCCCTGCCGGGCGTGCAGGTGCTGTCGGAGCACAGTGGCGCCACGGCCATCGTCTCCTTCGTCGCCGAGGGTGCGCACCCGCACGACATCGGCACGCTGCTCGACGCGCGCGGCATCGCCGTGCGCACCGGGCTGCACTGCGCCCAGCCGCTGCTCGAGCACCTGGGCTGCGGCCCGACCACGCGCGCCTCCTTCGCGCTCTACAACACCCACGCCGAGGTGGAACGGCTGATCGACGGCGTGGCCCAGGCCTTGAGGCAGCTGCGATGAACCCCGACACCGCACCGGTCGAGCTCGACCTGTACCAGGACGTGGTGATGGACCACAAGCGCGCGCCGCGCCATTTCGGCACGCTGGCCGAAGCCACGCACAGCGCGCGCGGACGCAACCCGTCCTGCGGCGACGACGTGCAGGTGGCGCTGGACGTGGCGCAGGGCCGCATCCGCGACATCCGCTTCAGCGGCCAGGGCTGCGCGATCTGCATCGCCTCGGCCTCGATGATGAGCGAGGCGGTGCACGGCAAGGAGCTGGCCTTCGCGCGCGACCTGCAGCAGCGCTTTCGCGGCGTGCTCACCGGCACACTCGAACCCGAGGACGCCGCGCTCGGCAAGCTGGTCAGCCTGGCCGGCGTGCGCAACTATCCGAGCCGCATCAAATGCGCGCTGCTCGGCTGGCACGCGCTGATGCAGGCGCTCGACGAGAAGCCCGCGCATGCGTGAAGCGGTGACGACCACGCGCGCGGTGCGCGCCGAATGCGTGCCCGACGGCCGCGTCGCCGAGTTGCCGGCCGGCACGCAGGTGCAGATCACCCAGGCGCTGGGCGGCTCGTTCACGCTCTGGGTGCACGGCCAGCTGATGCGCCTGCGCGGCGCCGATGCCGATGCGATCGGCAAGCCCGTGCCGGCAGCACCGACTGCCGCGGCCGGCGGCGGCATCGAGGCGGTGCGCGAGCAGGTGTGGCAGGTGCTGCGCACCTGCTACGACCCGGAGATCCCGGTCGACATCGTCGAGCTCGGCCTGGTCTACGGCTGCGAGCTCGAGCCGATGGACGAAGGCGGCTTTCGCGTGCAGGTGACCATGACGCTCACCGCACCCGGCTGCGGCATGGGCGAGGCTATCGCCGACGACGCCTGCGACAAGCTGCTCGTGCTGCCCGACGTGGGCGAGGCCACGGTCGACGTGGTGTTCGACCCGCCCTGGGATCGTTCGATGATGTCCGAGGCCGCCGCGCTCGCCCTCGGGCTTTGATACCGTTTCGCGTTCACTCGCATCGATCCCGTTCGGGCTGAGCTTGTCGAAGCCCACCGAGTGCCACGCGCGGCCCTTCGACAAGCTCAGGGCGAACGGGGTTCGAAGGCCGCGCGACACGGCGCAGCACCAGCGCGCCGGCCAGCGCCGCCAGCGCGATCAGGCCGATGCCGGTGTGGCGTTGGTCGTCCTGCAGGTAATTCACGCACAGCCGCGCCGGCGCATCGAGGTAGAGCAGCCCAGCGGTGGCCGCCATCCAGGCCAGGTTGCCGACGGCGAAGAGCAGCAGTTCGGCATCCATGCGCCGCCAGCCGTCGGCGAGCAGCCAGCCCGCCAGCCACCAGCTGGCGTACTTCGCCGCAGCAGCCGCCGGCCACAGCAGCGCGGCGTCCAGCGCCGAGGGCAGCATCCACAGCAGCGCCACGCTGCTGGCCACGGTGGCGCTGGTCCAGCCGCGCCAGTCGAGCGCACGTTGCCAGCGCAACCAGCGCCGCGCGCTCGGGCGACGCCAGCACAGCATGGCAGCCGCCGCGCCGGCCGCGGCCAGCAGCGGGAACTCGAGCAGCATGTGCGTGGCCATGCGGCTTTCGAGCGCATGGCGCAGCGCGGGCCACAGCAGCAGCAAGGGCAGCAGCGCGAGCACGCTCGTCACGGCGCGCGGCTTCATCGCGCCTGCCCCACACCGGCCAGCCGGCGCGCCGCCTGCAGGGCCTCTTCCGCCTGCGCCAGCGTGAAGACGCCGCGCAGCGTGCCGCGTGCGTCGAGCAGATGGATGTCGCCGTTGTGCACGTAGCCGCCCTCGCCGTCGGGCACCACGATCACGCCCAGCGAGCGCAGCAGCGTTTGCGCATCGTCGGCGCTGCGCGGCACGGCCAGCGTCCACAGGCGCGGGTCGGCGCGCTGCTCGGCGGCATAGCGCGCCAGCGCGCCGGCATCGTCGTGCGCCACGTCGAAGGAGATCGACACCAGGCGCACCGGCGGGCCTGGCGGCGCCGCGGCCAGCTCGCCCTGCAGGCGCTGGAACTCGCTGCCGAGCGCGCGGCACACGCTGGCGCAGCGCAGGTAGACGAAGTCGACCAGGTAGGCGGCGCTCGCGCCCTCTTGCGCACCCCACAGACGCGGCGCGCGCTCGTTCGAGTCGCGAAGATCCACCGGCTGCGCGCGCAGTTCACCGGCGCGCCACTGCAGCTCGCGGCGGCCCTCGAAGGTCCAGACCTCGAAGCCGTGCGTCCAACGTTGCAGCCCCCAGGCCAGGGCGATCAGCAGCGCGAGGCACAGCAACGCGCTCGGCCATGCGCCGTGGCGGCGCGCGTGCTTGGCGCGCCCGGTATCGGCCTCACCCATCGCGCCGCGCCTACTTCATCGGCAACAGTTCGGCATCGCCCTTGAAGGGATCGCTGCGCGCCGCCGTGTCCTTGCGCACCGCCGCCACGGTGGCGGCATCCACCGGCGGCGCGTTGTTGCCCCAGCTGCTGCGGATGTGCGTCAGCACGGCCGCCAGTTCGGCGTCGCTCAGCTGCGCGCCGAAGGGCGGCATGGCGCCGTCGTAGCGGACGCTCTTGACGGTCAGCGGCCCGCTCGCGCCGTGCAGCACCACGGCCGCCAGCGTCGCCGGCTTGCCGAGCACCCACTCGGAGCCCGCCAGCGGCGGGAATACGCCCGGTATGCCGGCGCCGCTGGCCTGGTGGCAGGCCACGCAGCGTGCCGCGAACACCGCCGCGCCATCCACCGCCGCGCCGGCCGCAGCGGGCGCCGCGCCGCGCAGTTCCGCGGCCGAGCGGCCATCGCCCCACTGCGGCGGATTCGCGAGGCCCGAGCGCGCGATATAGATCACGCCGAAGACCAGCAGCGCCGCCGTCAGCCCGATCACGAACCAGGGCACCGGGCTCGTGCCTTCGCGCGGCTCGGGGTTCTCGCGCGCCTGCTGCGGGTGGATCTCGTCGGGCTTCATGGCGTCGTCGCCGGCGCGGCGAGCACCGGGTAGCTGCGGTCGAGCGACTGCAGGTAGCGCACCAGGTCGACCGCCTCGGGCCTCGCCACCACCACCCGGCCGGCCGGCGCCGCGAGCGCGGGCAGGTTGACGATCACGTCGCCCTTCTCGGCCTGGGCCTTGGCCTCGAACAGGAAGGGGTAGCTGGGCATGATGCTGCCCGGCACGAAGGCGCGCGGCTGGTAGAGGTGGCCGAGGTGCCACTGCTCGCTCGGCTGGCGGACGCCGATGTTCATCAGGTCGGGCCCGGTGCGCATGGTGCCCAGCAGCTGCGGCTGGTCGTAGGCGTAGTCGCCGGCGACGGTGGCGCGCCCCCAGCCGCGCGCGAAGTCCGGCGCGAAGGCCTTGGCGCGCGGCTGCTGCGAGTGGCAGTAGACGCAGCCGTTGGCGATGTAGACGGCGCGCCCGCGCAGCTCGGCGCTGCCATAGGGCTTGAGGCCGGGCAGCGGCGGCGCGTCGTGCACCTCCAGGTAGGGCAGCACCACCAGCGCGCTGGTGGCCAGCGCCAGCATCACCATCGCGCCGCTCAGCAGCCTGATCTCGCTGTTCATGCCGCCACCTTCTTGCCGAACCACTGGCGCAGCAGCGCCGGCTGGTCGCGTTGCGGCCCCATGCCCAGCACCAGCGCGATGAAGTGCGCCGCGAACACCAGGTGGCCGAGCACCATCAAGCCGCCGCCGACACTGCGCGCCTTCAGGTAAGGCAGCGTCACGGCCACCGAATCCATGAAGGGCCGCGCCGCATCGAGCATCGCCTCGCCCTGCAGCCAGCCGCCGATGGTGAGGCTGGTGAAGTAGAGCGCGATGCCCGCCGCCACCAGCCAGAAATGCGCCGAGATCAGCCGCGGATAGGGCCACTCGCGCGCGGTGATGCGCGGCATCACGAAATACATCGAACCGAAGAAGACGAAGCTGACGAAGCCGTACAGGCCCAGGTGCGCGTGGCCGACGGTGTAGTGCGTGAAATGGGTGACGGCGTTCATGCTGCGCAGCGCCTCGAACGAGCCCTGCACCGAGCTGGCCGTATACATCAAGCCGCCCACGCCGATGAAGCGCAGCGTCGGCGACCAGCGCAGCGCCGCGAGCCGGCCGCGCAGCGTCTGGTACTGGTTCACCGTGAATGCGGCCACTGGGATGATCATCATCATGCTCTGCACGATGGACAGCGTGACCATCCACTCCGGCACCGGGCCGCCGATCAGGTGGTGGCCGCCCACCTGCCCGTAGAAGAAGGCCAGCCCCCAGAAGCCGAGCAGCGAGAGGTTGTACGACTCGATCGGCCGGCCGATCACCTTGGGCAGGAAGTAGTACACCGAGGCCAGCGCCAGCGGCGTGTAGAACAGGCCTAGCACGTTGTGGCCGAACCACCAGTTCATCGCCGCCTGCTGCACGCCCTGGTGCGCGCCCGGCAGCTTGGCGACGACGAACAGCACCGGCAGCCAGAACAGCGCACAGCACATGTACCAGACCGACACGTAGAGGTGCTCGACGCGCCGGTTGACCAGCGTGAAGACCAGCGGCAGGCCGATCAGCGCGCCGCCGACGGCGAACAGGATGCCGATCTGCCAGGGGATCTCCAGCCACTCCAGGCCATCACTGATGCCCGCGGCGACGCTGCCCAGCCCGGCGATCAGCGCGGCGTTCCACAGCACCGCGCCGACGAAGGCATAGCGCGCGCCGAGCAGCGGCGTCTTGAGCAGGCGCGGGATGACGAACAGCGCGATGCCCAGGCCGGCCATCGGCGCCCAGCCGTAGGCCACGGCGTTCAGGTGCAGGGTGCGGATGCGGCCGAAGGTGAGCCAGGCCTGCTGCACCAGCCAGTCGGGCTCGTGCAGCTTGATCGATGCGGTCAGCCCGGCCGCCGAAGCCACCAGCAGCCAAGCGACGGCACAACAGAAGAAGAAGAACACCAGCGGCGCGGTGGAGGCGTCGGCGCGCGTGCGCGCGGCCAGTTCGTCGGCGTCGGCAGCGGCGCCGTGCACAGGCTGCGCCGCCTCGCTGGCGTCCATCGCGCCTTGCAGGCCGGCCTGGGCGGCGCGCGCGGCCGCGGGCTCCTCGGTGCGGCCGATCTCGCCGGGCGCGAAGATCACCTCGGCGGCGCGGCTGCGGCGGTCGAACAGGCCGCTGCGCTGCGAGGCGATGAAGACCAGCAGCGCGACGAAGGAGAGCACGAAGGCCGAGAGCAGGATGGCAACGGTATTCATCGCATTTGTCTCGCCGAAGCCCCACAAATAACAAGCATGTTTGATGCATCTTAATACCGCGCACATCGAAATGCGTAAACTCGGTGCTTCTTTAGGGGCATCCATGCGTCTGGCCGAGTACACCGACTACACCCTGCGCGTACTGATGTACTGCGCGGCGCGCCCGGAGCGCCTGGTCACGATCAGCGAGCTGGCGGAGCAGCACGACCTGTCGCGCAACCACCTCACCAAGATCGTCACCGACCTCGGCCGCCAGGGCCTGCTCGAGACGACGCGCGGCCGCGGCGGCGGCCTGCGGCTGGGCCGCGATCCGGCGCGCATCCGCATCGGCGACGTGGTGCGCGCCTCCGAGACCGACTTCCGCCTGGTCGAGTGCTTCGACCCGGATTCCAACCGCTGCACGCTGAGCCCCAGCTGCCGCCTCAAGGGCCTGTTCGACACCGCCTTGCGCGCCTACTTCCGCGAACTCGACGGCAAGACCCTGGCCGACATCATCGCGCCGGCCGCCGCACGCAGCGCGCCGCGTGGCGCGTCACGCAGCGTGACGCTGCGCCGGCGGGCCGCGTCGTCCTGAGCGCGCGCGGCGCCACCCTTTCCCATCCACCCTCAAGGAGAAACCATGACCCAGCACCTTCACCTGTCACCCGACTCGATCTACCCGTTCGATGCCCGCGGCGTGGCCAAGCGCTTCCGCCACGCGGCCATCTTCGGCGCGCTCGACAGCCTGCAGCCCGGCGAGACCATGCGCTTCGCCAACGACCACGACCCGCTGCCCCTGCTGGCGCAGATCGCGCAGCGTTATGGCGAGCGCGTCGGCGTCGAGTACCGGCAGCGCGAACCGGGCGCGATCGTGATCGACTTCAGCGTGCGCTGAGCAGCCGCGTTTTTCTTGATGAATCCGAAGGATCGGGCACGGCGATCGAACCCGCGGCGATGACGGCACTCGGAGCCACCAGGCGAGCGATGGGCGCCGCCGGATGGCACGAGGAGATTGCGATGAAGAGCTGGAACCTGAATGCGCTGCTGGGCGCCGTGGCGGCGGCCGCACTGGCCGCCACCTTGAGTGGCACCGCGCTGGCGCAGGGCGCCGCCCACGACCACGGCGCCGCCGCACCGCACAAGCTGGCGCTGGACGCGGGCCGCAAGTGGGCAACCGACGAGCCGCTGCGCGCCGGCATGCAGCGCATCCGCGCGCTCGTCGCGCCGCAGCTGCAGGCGGCACACGCCGGCAAGCTCACGCCGGCGCAGTACCGGCAGCTGGCCACA
Source organism: Piscinibacter sp. (assembly GCA_017983795.1). Lineage (GTDB taxonomy): Bacteria > Pseudomonadota > Gammaproteobacteria > Burkholderiales > Burkholderiaceae_C > Piscinibacter. The sequence continues at coordinate 359,229 of JAGOAS010000001.1, read as the reverse complement.
CAGGTCGAGACCGAGGTCGGCGGCATCGTCGCCAACTGCAAGCTCGAGCCCAAGGCCGACGCGATGCTGCACATCGTGATCGCCGACATGGCGCAGGGTGTCGATGCCATGGCGGGCAAGAACGCCCGCATGCGGCCGGCGCTGGGCCTGGTGAAGGTGGCGCAGGCGGTCGACCAGTACGGCGGCCATTTCGACCATCCCGGCTTCGAGCCGATCCGTCATGTCCGCTGAAGCCCTGCCCGACTTCTTCGCTGCCGTGCCGGCCATCGTGGTGGCCGATCCCCTCGCCGCCTTGCTCGGCGCGGCCGAGGGCGGCCGCCTCGAGTACCGCTACGCCGATGCGGTGCGGCTGGCCGGCCACTCCTGCCCCACCGTGGCCGGCGCCTGGCTGATGGCGCGCAAGGCCTTGGCGCATCTCTACCCCGACGAGCTGCCGCAGCGCGGCGGCCTGCAGGTGGCGCTGCGGCAGCCGCTGGCCGAGGGCGTGACGGGCGTGGTGGGCAGCGTGCTCGGCCTGGTCACCGGCGCGGCCGGCGACGGCGGCTTCAAGGGCCTGGCCGGCCGCCACGTGCGCCGCGACCTGCTGCGCTACGGCGTGCCCATGGTCGGCGAGCTGCGCGTCACGCGGCTGGACAACGGCGCCGCGGTGGAACTCGCTCACCACGCGCAGGCCGTGCCGCGCCCAACCGGGCTGACCGAACTGATGCGCGAGGCGCTCGCGCCGCAGGCCGGGCACGCCGAGCGCCAAGCCTTCGCCGCGGCCTGGCAGGGCTGGGTGCGCACGATGCTCATCGACCATGCCGACGACCCGGCGCTGATCACCATCGTCGCCTGAGTACGATGGGCCGCCCGGAGGTTCCCGCAGCGAGCCTGCTGGCGCAACTGCCGCTGCTGCGCGACATCGGCGCCGCGGCCCTCGAGCGCTTGGCTGCTGAGACGGTGCGACACCGGCTGCGGCGCGGTGCGCTGCTGTTCCGCAAGGGCGAGCCGGCGGCCGGGCTCTACGTGGTGGCCTACGGCGACATCAAGCTGATCTCCACCACGCCGGCGCGCGGCAGCCGCCTGAGCGGCATCGTCGGCCCCGGGCAGAGCTTCGGCGAGCCGGTGATGTTCCTCGGCCGGCCGACCCTGGTGGAGGCGCGGGCGGCCAGCGACGCGCTGGTACTGCTGGTGCCCAAGGCAGTGGTGTTCGCCGAGCTCGACCGCAATCCGAAGTTCGCCCGCCAGATGATCGCCGGCTTGAGCCGCCGCGTGGAGGCGCTGGTGCGCGAACTCGATCACCAGGCCATCGGCAGCGGCGCGGCGCGCCTGGCTGCCTACCTGCTGCGCCAAGCGCGCGGCGCGCCCAGCCTGAGCTGGACGCTGCCGGCTCCCAAGGCCGAGATCGCCTCGCAGCTCAATCTCACGCCCGAGCACTTCTCGCGCATCCTGCACGACCTCGGCGCCGCCGGGCTGCTGCAAGTCCACGGCCGGCGCATCGTCGTGCCCGACACGCAGCGCCTGCAGCAGGCCACGGCCCGGCCTTGACCGTCGGCCGCGCAGGGTCGAGCGCGCCAGCCGGCCCGCCAGGGCCTAGCATGGGCGCGCGATGAAGCTGAACATCCTCTCCGACCTGCACCTCGGCTTCGGCGCGATGGACGGGCCGGTCAACGATGCCGACGTGGTGGTGCTCGCCGGCGACGTGGGGCGCCCGCGCGAGGCGATCGCCTGGGCGCTGCGGCTGGACAAGCCGGTGCTCTACGTGCCCGGCAACCATGAGTTCTACGGCGGCAGCATCGACGGCCGGCTCGAGGAACTGCAGCGACTATCGGAAGGCACCCGGGTGCACGTGCTCGACCAGCGCGAGGTGCACATCGACGGCGTGCGCTTTCTCGGCGCCACCTTGTGGACCGACTTCGAGCTGTTCGGCGAGCCGCGGCAACGCACCGCAGCGCGCGCCGAAGCGCAGCGCACGATGCGCGACTTCAGCCGCATCCGCGCGCGCGAGACCGGCACCGAGCTCTTCACGCCCGACGATGCCGCGGCGATCTTCCAGCGCCACGCCGCCTGGCTGCAGCGCGAGCTGGCGCAGGAGCACACGGGCGAGACGGTGGTGATCACCCATCACGCGCCGACACGGCACAGCATCCACCCGCGCTTCGCCGACTCGCTGCTCAACGCCTGCTTCGTCTCCGACGCCGAGCACCTGCTGCGCGTCGGACGCGTGGCGCTGTGGGTGCACGGCCATACGCACGACAGCTTCGATCACCGTGTGCACGGCACGCGCGTGGTCTGCAATCCACGCGGCTATGCGCGCGGCGGCGTGAACGAGAACGCGGCCTTCGATCCGGACTTCTGCGTCGAGCTGGGCGCGTCGTCGGGCGGGCGTTGAAAGCACAACGGCCTGGCGTCGCCGCCAGGCCGTTGTTGTGTTGGTGGGCCCTGTAGGATTCGAACCTACGACCAACGGATTAAGAGTCCGCTGCTCTACCAACTGAGCTAAGAGCCCGAATTTTTTGCCGGTTCCGATGGTGGGTCGTGCAGGATTCGAACCTGCGACCAACGGATTAAAAGTCCGCTGCTCTACCGACTGAGCTAACGACCCGCTTTTCCCCAGGAAAGCCCGCCATTATAGCGGCGCCTTGCGAGTCCTCAGCTCCCGACAGCCGCGCATTCTAGCGCAACTTGCGCGGCCACCATGCCGAACGTTGCAGTCACGCTCACCGTCGAGCCGTAGCCGTGGCAGTTGAGGTTCGCTTCCACGTCGCAGGCATCGTCGAGCGCAGGCATCGCCACCGGCTCGCGCGAGAACACGCAGCGCACACCGATCGCGCCCTTGCGCGCCGCGCCATGCTGCTGGCGCAGGCGCTGGCGCAGCGATGCGAGCAGCGGGTCGTGCGTGGCCTCGGCGAGGTCGGCCACTTCCACCGCCTGCGCGCGGCGCTTGCCGCCGGCCGCACCCACCACCACCAGCGGCGACCGCGTGGCCAGCGACCACGCGGCCACCGCCAGCTTGGCGCGCAACTGGTCGCAGGCGTCGATCACGACGTCGACCGGCTGCGGCAGCAGCGCCGGCCAGTTCTCCGCGCTCGCGAACTCCTCGACCTCGTGCACGCGGCAGCCCGGGTGGATGTCGGCGAAGCGTTGCGCGAGCGCGCGCACCTTGGCCATGCCCAGCGTCGCGCCGAGCGCCTGCACCTGGCGGTTGATGTTGGACTCGGCCACGTGGTCGAGGTCGACCAGCGTGAGCTCGGCGACGCCGCTGCGCGCCAGCACCTCGGCCGCCCACGAGCCCACGCCGCCCACGCCGATCACCGCGACACGCGCGGCGCGGATGCGCGCGTAGGCCGCGTCGCCGTAGAGGCGGCGCAGGCCGCCGAAGCGGCGCTCGAGGTCGGCCGCGTCGACTGCGGCAGCAGGCGGCGCGATCACGCCGCTCATGCCGAGCGCTCGACGAGCCAGAACTGGTACTTCAACCCCGCCACCGCGCCGCCGATGATGGCGGCCACCGCCACGAAGCTGGTCAGGCTCAGCGTCGACAGGCCCGACAACCCCTGGCCGATGGTGCAGCCCAGCGCCGTGACGCCGCCCACGCCCATCAGCGCCGCGCCGATCAGGTGCTGGGCGGTGTCGCGCGCATCGCGGAAGCCCTCCCAGCGGAAGCTGCGCGTGGCCAGCGCGTAGAGCGCCGAGCCGAGCACCACGCCGGCGCAGCTGACGATGCCGATGGTCAGCACCTTGCTCTTGTCGCTGAAGAAGATCAGCCAGTCGATCGTGTAGGCCACCGGCGCGACGAAGCTGAGCGACTCCATGCGCTGCGAGTTGGTGGCGAGGAAGGCCTCCTGCAGCGTCTCCGGGTGTTCGGCGAGATGGCCGAGCCGGCCCGACACCCACCACAGCGCCGCGATCACCGCGCCGATGCCGAGGCCGCCGAGCAGGTTGTCGGCACTGCGGCCCTCGCGGCGCAACAGCGCCCAGGCGAGCAGCGCACCGCCCAGGCCGATGCCGATCAGCGCGGCCAGCGTGCCCCTGGCCACGCCGGTGGATGCCGCCAGCAGCGAGGGCAGATCCTGGCCGCCGGGAAACTCGAGCGCGACGGCATCCACCGTGGCGACGCGCAGCACCGCCGTCAGCCCGCGCAGGGTCGCGAAGGCGGCGATGCCCAGCACCAGGAACACCACCAGCGACTTGAGGTTGCCGCCGCCGATGCGCACCAGCGTCTTGCTGCCGCAGCCCGAGGCCAGCACCATGCCGAAGCCGAACAGCGCACCGCCGGTCAGCGCGGAGAGCCAGAGGAAGCGCGGTCCGCCGTAGACGGTGTTGGCGGCCTGCACCCAGCCGAGCGCCGCCATGGTGTTGAAGCCGATCATCGCCACGCCCATGGCGGCCACCCACATGCGCATGCGCGACCAGTCGCCCATGGTGAGGATGTCGGAGACCGCACCCATGGTGCAGAAGTGGGTGCGCTGCGCGATCGCGCCGAAGATCACGGCCAGCGCGAACGCGGCCCACAGCACGCTGCGGCTGAGCGCCGCGATGTCGATGTCCTGCATGCCGCGATTTTAAGCAGCGCTCCCGCGCTGCCCGCGTCGCGGCCGGCAGGCTACTTCAGCGAAGCGAGGCGCTCGCGGCCGGCCTGCGCGGCTTCGGACTTCGGATAGGCCTGCACCAGATCACCGATGGTCTTGCGCGCTGCCTTGCTCTCCTTCAGCTCGATCTGGCAGTTGGCGATGGCGAGCATGGCCTCCGGCGCCTTGGGGTGCGCCGGGTTGCCGGACAGCAGCGTGCGGAACGAGGCGATCGCCTCCTTGTACTGGCGTTGGCCGTACTGCGCGTTGCCGAGCCAGAAGGTGGCGGAGTCGGCGTAGCCGCTGAGCGGATAGCGCTTGAGGAAGCCCGACAGCCCGGCTGAGGCGGCGCCGAAGTCGCCCTTGCGGATCAGCGCGAAGGCTTCGTCGTACTGGCGTTTCTCTTCCGGGTCGGCGAGGAACTGCTTGTCGTCCAGCGTGACGCTGACCGGCTCGAGCTTGCGGATGCGCTCGTCGATGCCCGACTGCGCATCCTTGCTGCGGCGCTGCAGCTCGGCCACGTCGCGCGCGAGCTGCTCGTCCTGGCCGCGCATGCGCGCCAGCTCGGCACGCACGCTCTCGAGCTGGTTGTTCAGGTCGAGCAGGCTGCGCTTGAGCTGCGAGAGCTGGTCGGCCATCTGCACGTTCAGCTCGGCCTGCTTGGCACGGTTGGCCTCGTTGCTGGCCTCGAGCTTCTGGCGCAGGTCGAGGATGGCGCGGCGCGCCTCGTCGTCGTCGAAGATGCCGGCCTGCGCCGGCAGCACGAGCAGACCGGCGAGGCCGAGCGCCGTGAAGGTTCGCGAAAGGGCCGGCATCGGCGTCACCCCCGATCAGCGGTAGACCAGCTCGGCGCGGCGGTTCTTGGCCCAGGCCGCCTCGTCGCTGCCCTGCACCGCCGGGCGCTCCTTGCCGAAGCTCACCGCCTCCATCTGGTCGTTGCCGGCGCCCAGCAGCGCGAGCGACTTCTGCACCGCCTCGGCGCGCTTCTGGCCCAGCGCCAGGTTGTACTCGCGGCCGCCGCGCTCGTCGGTATGGCCTTCGATGGTGACCTTCTTCTTGCGGTCGGCCGAGAGCAGCTTGGCATTGCCTTCGATGGTCGAGCGGAACTCGTCCTTGACGACGTAGCTGTCGAAGTCGAAGAACACCACGCGCTGCAGCTTGGACAGCGCGGCGTTGTCGGTCTTGGACAGGTCGACCGGCGTGACCTTGCTCTGCGCCGTGCCGCTGCTGGCGCCGCCGGCACCGGAGCCGGTGGTGCTGCGCGACTCGACCGGTGCGCCGCCCTTGTTCTCGTCCAGCGGCACGCTGGAGCAGCCGGCCAGCACGGCGGCCGCGAAGGCGGCCAGGGCGAACTTGGGCAGATGGGTCTTCGACGTCGTGTTCATGAGGTCTCCTTGTCGGTCGTTGAATGGAGGATGCCGCGTCAGCGGCCGTACGGGCCCCAGGTGGGCTCGCGCACGTCGGCGGTGGTGGAGACGAGCCGCGCCTTGATGCGGCCGTCCAGCGTGGTGGTCATCAGCACGTCGCGCCCGCCGGCGCGCGTCGCGTAGATGATCAGCTTGCCGTTGGGGGCGAAGCTCGGGCTCTCGTCGTCGCTGGTGTCGGTCAGCGAGGCCGGCTGCGAGCCGGGCGTGGACAGGTCCAGCGTCTGCAGCTTGAAGCTGTTGCCCTGGCGCGTGACGTAGGCGAGCGTGCGGCCGTCCGCGCTGATGGCCGGGCTGATGTTGTAGCTGCCGGCGAAGGTGACGCGCTCGACGCCACCGCCGCCGGTCGCCACGCGATAGACCTGCGGACCGCCGCCGCGGTCGCTGACGAAGTAGATGGTGCGGCCGTCGGCCGAGAAGCAGGGCTCGGTGTCGATCGCCGAACTGCTGGTCAGGCGCCGCACGTTGCCGCCGTTGCGGTCCATCAGGAAGAGCTGCGAGCCGCCCTCGCGCGAGAGCGTCGCGGCGATCGTGCCGCCGTCGGGCGACCAGGCCGGCGCGCTGTTCGAGCCGCGGAAGTTGGCGATCGGCCGGCGCTTGCCGCTCATCACGTCCTGCGCGTAGATCACCGCCTTCTGGCTCTCGAAGGAGACGTAGGCGAGCTCGCGGCCGTCGGGGCTCCAGGCCGGCGAGATGATGGGCTCGGGGCTGTTCAGCGCCACCTGGCCGCCTTCGCCGTCGGAGTCGGCCACGCGCAGCGTGTAGCGGCCGCCGCCGCGCGTCACGTAGGCGATGCGGGTGGAGAACACGCCCTTGTCGCCGGTGAGCTTCTCGTAGATGTAGTCGGCGATGCGGTGCGCCGCGAGGCGCAGGTCGGCCGGGTCGACGGCGCTCGCCTGCCCGCCGAGCTCGCTGCCCTTGACCACGTCCCAGAGCTTGAAGCGCACGTCGACGCGGCCATCGGCCAGGCGCTGCACCGAACCGGCGGCGAGCGCATCGACGCTGCGTGCGCGCCATTCGCTCATCGCCGGCCTGGCGGTCTCGTCGAGCGCCGCGCCGTTGACCTCGACCGGGCGGAAGAAGCCGCTGCGCTCGAGGTCGGCACGCACGATGGCCGAGATCTGCTGCGCCGCCTTGTCTTCGTCGCGGAAGCGCGGGATGGCGATGGGCACCTGGGTGGCACCGACGCCGGAAATCTCGACGCGGAACTGCGCGAACGCGCCCAGGCTCGTGCCGGCCAGGCCGGCGGCGATCAGGTTTCTTCTTGTCAGCATGGATGGAACAGAGTCGGCGATTGCGCGTGAGTTCACTGCTCGGCCGCGGCCGCAGGGGCCAGGGCCATCTTCAGGTAACGGTAGTAAGTGCCTTCGGCGATGTAGACGGCCAGCACGAAGCCGAGCCGGCCGTCGAGGAAGCCGCGCTTGACGAGGTAGCTGCGCAGGAAGGCCCACAGGCCGTGGCCCAGCGCACCGGCCAGACTGCCACGCTTGCCGGCGCGCACGCGGTCGAGCGCGCGGCCGCTGGTGTAGCGGTTCATCTTGTCGAGAGCGTCGGCCAGGCTCGTCATCGTGTGGTGCAGCAGGTCGCCCGCGAGCCGCCCCACCGGACCATCGACCACCAGACGCTCGTGGACCAGATCCTCGGTGAAGCGGGCGCGGCCGCGGCGCACGAGGCGCAGCACCCGGTCGGGGTACCAGTCGCCGTGGCGCATCCACTGGCCGCAGAAGCTCGACAGGCGCGAGAGCTCGTAACCCGCAAGTGTCGCACCTCCGCCGCCCGCGCCTGCCGCAACGCCCTGGCCGGTTGTATCGAGCTGCGACAGCCCGACGACGCGGCGGATCTCGGCGGCGAGCCCTTCGCTGACGCGCTCGTCGGCGTCCAGGCTCAACACCCAGTCGCCCGTGGCCAGCGCCAGCGCGCGGCCCTTCTGGATGCCGAAGCCGGGCCAGTCGGTGCTGACCGTCACCTTGGCGCCGAAGCGCTGCGCGATCTCCACCGTGCCGTCGCTGCTGCCCGAGTCGAGCACGACGATCTCGTCGGCGAGGCCCTGCACCGAGCGCAGGCAGTCCTCGATGTTGTGGGCCTCGTTCTTGGTGATGAGGGTAACGGAGAGTCGGGGGGTGGTCATGCAGCGGCGGCGCGGTGCAGCGCGGATTGTAGGCAGGGCTGCCCGGGAGCCCGGCGCATAATCGCGGCCCATGCCCGAGGCCTCCGAGACGCTCGCGCAGCGCATCAAGCGCATCGCGCCCTACTTCAGGAACAGCCGACGCGGACTGGTGCTCGCGGGCCTGGGAGCGCTGATCGGCGCCGCCACCGAGCCGCTGATTCCCTCCTTCATGCAGCACCTGCTGGACGCCGGCTTCCAGCAGCGCGCGCTGCCGCTGTGGCAGATCCCGCTCATCATCGTCGGCCTGTTCGGGCTGCGCGGGCTGGCGGGATTCGTCTCGCAGTACGGCCTGTCGTGGGCGGCCAACCGCGGCATGGTCGAGCTGCGCCGCGCGATGTTCGGCCGCCTGCTCGACGCGCAGCCGGCACTGTTCACGCACAAGTCGGCCAGCAGCCTGATCAACACCGTGACCTACGAAGTGCAGACCGGCGCCTCGCTGCTGATGCACTCGCTGCTGTCCACGCTGCGCGATTCGCTGACCCTGCTCGCCCTGCTCAGCTACCTGCTGTGGCTGAACTGGAAGCTCACGCTGTTCGTCGCCGTGCTGTTCCCGCCGGTGGCCTGGCTGATGCGCAAGCTGAGCCGGCGGCTGCACCGGCTCACGGTGGAGAGCCAGAACGCCACCGACGAGCTCGCCTACATTGTCGAGGAGAACGTGCTGGCCTGGCGCATCGTGCGCCTGCATTCGGCGCAGGCCAGCGAGGCGGCGCGCTTCGCCACGCTCAGCGAGCGGCTGCGCCGCCTGGCGATCAAGGCCACCGTCGCGGCCTCGACCATGACGCCGCTGACGCAGATGATGGCGGCGCTCGCGCTCTCGGCGGTGATCGTCGTCGCGCTGTGGCAGAGCGGCCAGAGCGGCGGCTCGGTGGGCGGCTTCGTCGCCTTCGTGATGGCGATGCTGCAGCTGGTGACGCCGATCAAGCACCTGTCGGAAGTCGCCGGCCCGATCACGCGCGGCCTGGCCGCACTGGAGCGCGGCGTGCGGCTGGTCGACGAGACGCCCGCCGAGCAGGGCGGCGGCCACGCGCCGGCGCGCTGCCGCGGCGAGCTGGAGCTGCAGCAGGTCGGCCTGCACTACCCCGAGGCGGCCAGCCCGGCGCTGGACGGCGTCAGCATGGCGCTGCACCCGGGCGAGACGGTCGCGCTGGTCGGCCCCTCGGGCGCCGGCAAGACCACGCTCATCAACCTGCTGCCGCGCTTCATCGAGCCCACCGCCGGCACGCTGCGCCTGGACGGCATCGCGCTGGCCGACTGGGACGTGCATGCGCTGCGCCGCCAGTTCGCGCTGGTGAGCCAGGACGTGGTGCTGTTCAACGACAGCATCGCCGCCAACGTCGCGCTCGGCCAGGCGCTCGACCGCGAGCGCGTGCGCGCCGCGCTGGCCGGCGCCAACCTGCTCGAGCATGTCGACACGCTGCCGCAGGGCATCGACACCGAGATCGGCCACAACGGCAGCCGGCTCTCGGGCGGGCAGCGCCAGCGCCTGGCGATCGCACGGGCGATCTACAAGGACGCGCCCATCCTCATCCTCGACGAGGCCACCTCGGCGCTCGACTCCGAATCCGAGCGCCTGGTGCAGGATGCGCTCGAGCGGCTGATGCAGGGCCGCACCAGCATCGTCATCGCGCACCGCCTCTCGACCATCGAACGCGCCGACCGCATCGTCGCGCTCGACGGCGGCCGCGTCGTCGAGCAGGGCACGCATGCCGCACTGCTCGCCGCCGGCGGCCTCTACGCCCGGCTGCACGCCCTTCAGTTCAGGAGCCCCGCATGAGCCAAGCCATTTCGCGCTACCCCGTGCCCGCCATCGACACGCTGCCCGACGACGTGAAGCAGCGCATCCTCGAGGTGCAGGAGAAGTCGGGCTTCGTGCCCAACGTGTTCCTCGCGCTGGCGCACCGCCCCGACGAGTTCCGCGCCTTCTTCGCCTACCACGACGCGCTGATGCTGCGCCCCTCCGGCCTCAGCAAGGGCGAGAAGGAGATGATCGTCGTGGCCACCAGCGGCGCCAACCGCTGCCTCTACTGCGTGGTGGCGCACGGCGCCATCCTGCGCATCTACGAGAAGAAGCCGATGCTCGCCGACCAGGTGGCGGTGAACCACCGCAAGGCCGACATCACGCCGCGCCAGCGCGCCATGCTCGACTTCGCGATGAAGGTCTGCCTGCAGTCGGCCGAAGTCGGCGAGAGCGATTTCGAGGCGCTCAAGGCGCACGGCTTCGGCGACGAGGACATCTGGGACATCGGCGCGATCACCGCGCTGTTCGGCCTGTCGAACCGCATGGCCAACCTCGTCTCGATGCAGCCGAACCCGGAGTTCTACCTGCTCGGGCGCGTGCCGAAGCCGGCCAAGGGATGAACGCGCCGCGCGCTGGTGCCGGCGCCCTGCCCTGGGTCTTCTCCAACCACGGCCTGCGCCATTCGGGCGGCATCGAGCGCTACCTGCTGACGCTGGTGCGCGGCCTGCACGAACGCGGCGTGCGGCCCACGGTGATCGCCAAGACCATAGACCGCAGCATCGAGGAGGCCGGCTGGGTCGACGCTACGGCCGTGTCGATGTTCGGCGTGCCGGGCAAGCTGCGCGACCTCTGGTTCGACCGCCGGCTGCGCGCGCTGAAGAAGCGCCACGGCTGGTTCCCGCTCATCGCACTGAACCAGACGGCGGCGGCCGATATCGCGATCAGCGGCAGCAACCACCCGGCGCATCTTGCCGCGATGGGCTTGGCGCCGCGCCGCTCCGACGGCTGGAAGACGGCGCTCGAACACGCCCACCTGCAGCGCTCGCGCATCGTCGTCGCGCACTCGCAGCTGCTGGCGCAGCAGGCGGTCGAGCATCACGGCATCGCCGCCGGCAAGATCCGCGTGCTCTACCCGCCGGTGGACACGCTGCGCTTTTCGCCGGTGGACGCCGCGCGGCGCGCCGAACTGCGCGCGCGCTTCGAGCTGCCGGCCGACCGCGCGGTGTTTCTGCTCGCCTCCACCGGCCACGCCCGCAAGGGTCTGGACCTCGCCGTCAAGGCGCTCGGCCACGGTGACCGGCCGACCCTGCTGGTCGTCGCCGGCCGGCCGCCGGACGTGCAGGCGCCGAACCTGCGCTACCTCGGCTACCGCACCGACATCGAAGACGTCTACCGCGCCGTCGATGCGACGCTGGTCGTCTCGCGTTATGAGCCCTTCGGCCTGGTCGGCGTCGAATCGGTGTGCTGCGGCACGCCGGTGCTGGTCGCCTCGCAGGGCGTCGGCTGCGCCGAGGTGATGCGCGGCGACGGCGCACTCGCCTTCGACCCCACGCAGCCGGGCAGCCTGGACGCCGCCATCGACACGGCGCTGCAGCGCTGGCGCGAAGGCCGCCTGCACCTGGCCGACCCGCGCGCCGCGCTGACCTACGACCCGGCGGTGGCGCCGCACCTCGACGGTCTGGCCGAGTGCATCGCCGCCTGCCTGGCGGGTTGAGGGCCGCTCAGGCCTCGCTGCGGGCACGCGCCAGCAGCGCACGCAGTTCGGCGAGCACCGCCTCGGGCGCGAGGCGCTCCAGGCATTCGCTGCGGCTGTCGCGATGGTCGTCGCAGCCGGCCTTGCCGCAGGGCATGCAGTCCCTGTCCGCGCGCGAAGGCCCCTGCATCAGCACGATGGGCGCGCGCGCCGTGCCGCTGCGCTGAATGCGCGCCGGCTCGGGCCCGCGGCGCAGCCAGGGCGAGGCCGCGCCATGCTCGCGCGGCCAGGGGCCCCATTCGGTCGGCGGCGTGGGGCCGAACAGCGTCACGCTGGGCGTGCCCACCGCTGCGGCGAGATGGGTGATCGAGGTGTCGGGGCCGAGGTAGGCGTCCACGCCGGCGAGCAGTTCGCTGAGCTGGCCGAAATCCAGCCGGCCGACCACGTCGATCAGATCAGGCGCGGCGCCGAGTTCGAGCAGGCCGCGCGTCAGGCCGCGGTCGTTGTCGTTGCCGGCGCCGGTGAGCCAGACCTGCACGCCCTCGCACAACAGCGCCTCGATCACCACGCGGTAGTGCTCGACAGGCCACTGCTTGTAGCGCCACATCGACGGCACGTGCACGACCACGCTCGGCGAGCGGCGCAGGCCCGCAAACTCGGCGGGCAGCGGCGCGCGCGGCGGCGGCGTCAGCGAGACGCTCAACGTGTCCAGCGCCACCCAGGGCGAGAGCAGCATCAGCTTCTCGAGCACGGCGTGGCGATCGCGTGCGCCGACCAGCGGATGCCTCGTGATGGCGAGCTTCCACGCCCGCCCCGAGCCCGCCGGCGGCACCAGGCTGCTGCGCTCGCGCGCCGCCACCCAGCCATAGATCTGCGCACGATCACCGGACTGCGTCACCAGCGCGAGGTCGTAGCGACGCCACAGCCGTTTCAGCAGCGCCCAGCGAGGGCTCCAGCCGCGTTCGCGCGTCACCTCGATCAGCTCGTCGATCGCCGGATTGCCGCGCAAGGGCATCAGCGTGCCCGCGAAACCCAGCACGTCGACGCGCGCGCCCGGCCAGCGCTCGCGCGCGGCCTGGATCAGCGGGGTGGTCAGCAGCACGTCGCCGATCTGCTGGGTCACGATGACGAGGACGCTGCGTGGTTCGGGCATGGGAGAATCGTAGCGGCAGCCGCGCCGGGCACCCGGCAAGCGCCGCGATTCTCGATCACCCCGACGCAACGCATGGCACACCCCGCGCAGGCCGAATTCTTCGCCACCGTCCGCGAGCATTTTCCCGCCGCCTTCCAGGGCGTGCGCGTGCTCGAAGTGGGCTCGCTCGACATCAACGGCTCGGTGCGCGAGTTGTTCTCCGCCTGCGACTACACCGGCGTCGACCTGCAGCTCGGCCCCGGTGTGGATCTGGCCTGCCAGGGCCAGCTGGTCGAGTTCCCGACCGGCCATTTCGACACCGTGATCTCGGCCGAGTGCCTGGAGCACAACCCCTACTGGCGCGAGACGGTGGCCAACATGCTGCGCATGGCGCGCCCCGACGGCCTCGTGCTGATCAGCTGCGCGACGACCGGGCGCAAGGAGCACGGCACCTCGCGCACCAACCCCGATGCCTCGCCCTTCACCAGCGCGGCCAAGTGGGACTACTACCGCAACCTGCGCGCACGCGATCTGGCCGAGGCGGTGAACCTGCCGGGCTGGCTGTCCGACCATGCCGCCTGGGTTAACCACATCACCAAGGATCTCTACTTCATCGGCATCCGTCAGGGCAGCGGCCTGCGCCTGCCCGCGGCGCTGCGCGACGCGCTCGACAAGCGCTACGCGATGACCGCCAACGCCCGCGCCTTCCGCCGCGGCCTGAAGGATCTGCTGCTGGGCGATCTGCAGTCGCGCCCCTGAGCTCGTTGCCCGCACGATGAGCAAGCTCCTGCACCGATTGCGCCGCGCCGGCCGACGCGCCCGCGAAATCCTCGGCAGCCGCTGGCAGGGCGGGCACCCCTGCGGCGCCTGCGGCTTCCCCGGCCGGCCGCTGCCGCGCCAGGTGCTGTGGCCCGAACTGGTCGCGCAGTGGGAGCTGACGCCGCAGTGGGCCGCCTGGATGGACGACCGTGAAGGCAGCCGCTGCGCACGCTGCGGCGCGACGCGGCGCGGCAGCCAGCTCGCGCAGGCCGTGGTCGCCGAGATCAATCGTGTGACCGGCATGCAGGCCCGGTCGCTGCGGGCCGCCACCGCCGACCGCCGCTGCCGGCGCGTGGCAATCGCGGAGATCAACTCGGCGGCCAACCTGCACAAGTACCTGTCGCGCTGCGCCGGGCTGCGCTACTCCGAATACGGCAGCAGCGACCCTTCGGTGCCCTCCGAGGACCTGACCCGCCTGTCCTATCCCGACGCGAGCTTCGACATCGCCATCACCTCCGACACGATGGAGCACGTGCCTGACGTCGACGCCGCCTTCCGCGAGGTGCGGCGCGTGCTCAAGCCCGGTGCGGCCTACGTCTTCTCGATCCCCGTCGTGTGGGACCGTGCCACGCGCGCGCGCGCCGTGCTGCGCAACGGCGAGCTGGTGCACCTGCTGCCGCCGAGCCACCACGGCGCGGCAGGCGACGGCCGGAACGACATGCTGGTGTTCCACGAGTTCGGGAGCGACGTGGTCGAGCGCTGCCGGGCCACCGGATTCGACGTCGAGCTGCTGCGCAGCGACGACAACCCGGCGCTGGTGACCTTCGTGGCGCGCCGGCCGTCGTGAGCGCAGACACGGCGACGGCGTCCCAGGCCGACATCGCCTCGCGCCCGCTCGTCTCCATCCTGCTGATCGCCTACCGCCAGGCCGACACCGTCGGCGATGCGTTGCGCGGCGCCCTGGCCCAGACCTACCAGCCGCTGGAGATCCTCGCCTCCGACGACGCCTCGGGCGACGGCACCTGGGAGGCGCTGTGCGAGGCCGCCGCGGGCTACGCGGGCCCGCACCGCCTGGTGCTCAACCGCAACGAACACAACCTCGGCATCGGCGCGCACCTGAGCCTGCTGGCGCAGCGCGCGCAAGGCGAGCTGCTGGTGGTGGCCGCGGGCGACGACGTCTCCTTGCCGCAGCGCGTCGAGCGTGTCGTCGAGGCCTGGCTGGCCCACGATCGCCGGCCCGACCTGATCGCCAGCGCGCTGGCCGACCTCGATGCCGAAGGCCGGGTGCATGGCGAGATCGTGCCCAGTGACCTCGGCGCCTACACCTCGCTCGCGCAGTGGGCGGCGCAGCCGCCGCACGTGGTCGGCGCCGCGCAGGCATGGACGAAACGCCTGTTCGATCGCTTCGGCCCGCTGCCACCCGGCACCGTGGCCGAGGATCTGGTGATGGTGTTCCGCGCCCTCGGCAGCGGCGGCGCGATCACGCTGCGCGAACCGCTTGTGCAATACCGCCGCGGCGGCATCTCGCGGCGGCGACGCAAGCTGTACGCGAGCGACGTGATCGAGCGGCTGCTGAAGAACAACCGCCATGCGCTGGTCGAGGCCGAGCAGATGTTGAAGGATGCGCGGCTGATGGGCCGCTACGACGAGATCGGCACTCACCTCGAACGCACGCTGGCGCGCGAGCGCTTCATCGCGGCGCTGTTCGGCGCCGGCAGCGCCTTCGAGAAACTGGGCATCGCGCTGCGCGCCGGCGAGCAGCCGCTCGCGCTGCGCCTGCGCTTGCTGACCTACGCGGCGGCGCCCTGGCTGCTGGCGCCCTTCTTCGCGCTCAAGCGGCTGGCTGCCAAGGAGCACGGCTGAGCGTTCAGCCGAAGCGCTTGCGCAGCCGGCTCTTGAAGAGCGCGCGGCGCAGCGCCGGGCTGTCTTCCGGCTCCGGCAGGCGATCGGCCGCCAGCGGCTGGCCGCGGCGCAGGTAGAAGCGATCGAAGCTGGACTGCGTCAGGCCCCACTTGTCGAGGAACTGGCGTCGCCCGTCGTTCTTCACCACCTTGCCGGTGGACTTCTGCTGGAAGTGGTAGACCAGCGAATCGCCCACGCCGATGAAGTGCCGGCAGCCGGCGTGCCAGAGCTTCATCGCGAAGTCGTTGTCGCTGCTCATGCCCGGGCTCAGCTCGGTGCTGTAGCCGCCGACGCGGAACCACCAGCGCCGCGCCACCAGCGTGGGCGGCCAAGTGGCGCCGTACCAGTCGGCGCGCACGAGCCTGGGTGCGTCGCGCAGCAGATCGGCCTCGCGGAAGTTGTCCACGCCGTCGCCGTAGGGGCCGACCACCACGCAGGGATTGCCGCTGTCGCGCGGCTCGACCATGGTGCCCGAGAGCAGGTACAGATCCGACGGCATCGCCGCGGCGCGGCGCTGCAGCGCCGTGTCCCAGCCCGGCAGGCAGTACATGTCGTCGTTCATGTAGACGAGGTGCTCGTGCCGCGCCAGCATCGCCGCCTCGTTCATCGCGTAGCAGATGCCGATGTTGTCGTCGGAGGCGGTGTGCGCTATGCCCTGCGCGCGCACCCACTCGCGCGTGCCGTCGCGGCCGTCGTTGACGTGCACGATGATCTGGTGCGCCTCGCGCGAATGCTCGCGGATGCTGCGCAGCACCAGCTGCAGATGGGCGAGGTTGTTCCAGGTGGGGATGACGATGGAGAACATGCGCTGGGGGTTGGCGCGCTACATCAGCGCGATGTCGTACTTCTCGTCAAACGATTTGGCGCTCACGCATTCGCACTCTCGGCGATGAGCACCTCCGCCGGGATTCCGAGGCTCCTGTGCAGGCGGCGGATCATGGCCAGTGTCAGCGGGCGCTTGCGGCTCAGCACTTCGTAGACCCGGTTAGGGCGGCCGATGATCGGCTCGAGATCCTTCACCGTCAGACCGCTCTGCTCCATCCGGAACTTGATCGCCTCCACCGGATCGGGCGCATCGATGGGAAAGTGCCGGGACTCATAGGCTTGCACCAGCGTGGCCAGGATGTCCAGGCGATCGCCCTTCGGCGTGCCCGGCGCGGGGTCGGATTCCATCAAGACCGCGATGTCGCCGAGCGCAGCCTCGTAGTCGGCCTCGGTGTGGATGGGACGGATATTCACGATGACCTCGCTCAGCTCTCGGCGCTCAGCGCAGCCAACTGCGCATCAGCGATGTTGCGCTGTGTCGCGGCCAGGAGCTTGCCCGCGAGTGCTGCGTCCGGCTGGATCGCGTCAAGGCTGATGCCCGGCGAGTTCGCGCGTGATGGTGCCGACCAGCAGCCCCGCGCGACGCGACCTCCCCGCCGTGCAGCAACTCTTCGGGACACAGCAGCAAGCCGAGCACGCGGCCGCGGTACTCGGGGAAAGGCAGAGAGGCCAAGGATTGATGCATGGAAGGCGGCAATTGTCGCTTTATCTGCAGCGATCTACCAAGGCTTCGTGAGGGCGCGCACCAGCCGCGCCACACCCATGCGCCCGCTTGAGACCGCCCTCGCGAGACTGAACATCCAACGGATACGGTCGGAGGAATGGCCGATGGGACACGCTCGCTCGACTTCTCCGGCAAGCCGCGCCCTGCTGCGATATCATATTGGTGTTAATGCACCAATGTGAGACTGCCATGAGCCGCCTGACCATCACCTTGTCCGAGGCCCGCTACCGCGCGCTCAAGGAGGCGTCTGCACAACGCGACAAGACCATTGGGCAACTGATCGACGAAAGCCTGGACTTCTATGGCATCAAGTCGCGCGAGGACGCACGCGGCCTCGTTCGACGAGCGCGCGCCCACAGCAAGCTCAGCGACGATCAGGCGATGGCGGTCGCCCAAGACCAGGTGCGGGCAGTCCGGCGCAAGAAGTCGTGAGCCGGCGCGCCGCCATCGTCGACACCAACGTGGTGGTGGCCGGCTTGCTGACCGGCAACGCCGCGTCTCCCGTGGCCCGCATCCTGGATGGCATGCTGGCCGCAGCGTTTCCCTTTGTCGTATCCCAGGCTCTGCTGGGCGAGTACCGCACGGTGCTCGTGCGCCCCGGCCTGCGAAAGCTGCACGGGCTGACGGTGGCCGAAGTCGAGACGCTGCTGACCGACATCGCCCAGCACGCGATCGTCCTGGCGCCCGTCGCGACCACGCCCGCGCCCGACCCCGGCGACCAACTGCTGTGGGAGCTGCTGGCGGCGAAATCCGATCTGCTGCTGGTCACCGGCGACAAGCTGCTGCTGCGCCACGCCGGAATGCGCGGGCGAGCCCTTTCGCCAAGCGAGTTCGTGGCCGGCACGTGACGGGCGGCGTTTGCGTGTGGCGACTGGAACGGGGTGAGACCCCGCGAACAGTCACATTAGGACAATGTCGTACTGCTCCGGGCTCATCGTCGCCTCGGACGACAGCGAGATCGGCTTGCCGATGAACTCCGACAGGCCGGCCAGGTGCTGGCTCTCTTCGTCGAGCAGCATCTCCACCACCGCGGCGCTGGCGATGACGCGGAATTCCTTGGGGTTGAACTGGCGCGCCTCGCGCAGGATCTCGCGCAGGATGTCGTAGCAGACGCTGCGCGCCGTCTTCACCTGGCCCTTGCCTTCGCAGGTCGGGCAGGGTTCGCACAGCATGTGCGCGAGGCTCTCGCGCGTGCGCTTGCGCGTCATCTCCACCAGGCCGAGCTGGGTGAAGCCGCTCACCGTCACCTTGGTGCGGTCGCGCAGGAGCTGCTTGCGCAGCTCGGCGAGCACCGCGCTCTGGTGCTCGTCGCGGCCCATGTCGATGAAGTCGATGATGATGATGCCGCCGAGGTTGCGCAGGCGCAGCTGGCGCGCGATCGCCAGCGCCGCCTCGAGGTTGGTCTTGAAGATGGTGTCGTCGAAGTTGCGCGCGCCGACGAAGCCGCCGGTGTTGACGTCGATGGTCGTCAGCGCCTCGGTCTGGTCGATGATCAGGTAGCCACCGCTCTTGAGATCGACGCGCCGCGCCAGCGCCTTGGCCACCTCGGCATCGATGTTGAAGAGGTCGAAGATCGGCCGCTCGCCCTTGTAGTGCTCGAGCTTGGCCACCGAGCCCGGCGTGTACTCCGCGCCGAAGGCCTTGAGGATGTCGAACTGCATCTTCGAGTCGATGCGGATCGCGCCGGTGGCGTCGTGCGCCAGGTCGCGCAGCACGCGCTCGACCAGGCTCAGATCCTGGTACAGCAGCGTGCCCGGCGGCGAGGCAAAGCCGCGCTCGCGCACCGCGGCCCAGGTCTTGCGCAGGTAGGCGATGTCGTCGGCGAGCTCATCGTCGCTGGCGTCCTCCGCGTTGGTGCGCAGGATGAAGCCGCCGGTGGCGCCGCCGTCGGGCAGCGCGGCCAGGCGGATCATGCGCGCGCGCAGCTGCTCGCGCAGCTCGGGCGAGCCGATCTTCTGCGAGATGCCGATGTGGTCGTCCTGCGGCAGGAACACCAGCAGCCGCCCGGCGATGCTGATCTGCGTCGACAGGCGCGCGCCCTTGGTGCCGATCGCATCCTTGATCACCTGCACCATCAGGGTCTGGCCCTCGAACACCAGGCGCTCGATGGGCACCTGCTGCGCGTTCTCGCCGCGCGCCGGCGCGCCGGCGGCATGCACGTCGGCCACGTGCAGGAAGGCGGCGCGCTCCAGGCCGATGTCGACGAAGGCCGACTGCATGCCCGGCAGCACGCGCGCCACGCGGCCCATGTAGATGTTGCCGACCAGCCCGCGCTCGAGCGCGCGCTCGATGTGCAGCTCCTGCACCGCGCCGTTCTCGACGATGGCCACGCGCGTTTCCTGCGGTGCCCAGTTGATCAGGATGTCCTGCATGGAAGCTTGGTGGCGCTCAGCAGTTCACGCCGGCGCGGCGAAGGAGTTGGGCCGTCTCGTAGAGAGGCAAACCCATGATACCGGAGTAGCTTCCGTCGATGCGGCTGATCCAGGCCGCGATGCCGCTCTGGATGGCATAGGCGCCGGCCTTGCCGAAGGGCTCGCCGCCGGCCACGTAGCGCTCGATCTCGGCGGCGGGGATGGCCGCGAAGTGCACGCGCGAGACGTTCACCGCCAGCCACTCGCGCCGGCCCGATGCGACAGCCACCGCGGTGATGACGCGGTGCGTGCGGCCCGACAGCGCGCCCAGCGTTTCGATCGCATGCGCCGCGTCACGCGGCTTGCCGAGGATCTGCCGGCCCAGCGCCACGGTGGTGTCGGAGCAGAGGATGGGCGCGCTTTCGCGCTTGAGCGCGGCGAGGCGCGCACGCGCCGCCTGCAGCTTGGCGCGCGTGACACGTTCGCAGTAATCGGCCGGCAGCTCGCCTTCGACTTCCGCTTCGAGCGCCTCGGCATCCTCGTGCGCCTGCGGCAGCAGCAGCTCGTGACGCACGCCGATCTGCTCGAGCAGCTGGCGTCGGCGCGGGCTCTGCGAAGCGAGGTAGATCCAGTCGTGCTTCATGCGCCGTCATTCGCGGTGGTAGGGGTGGTTCACGGTCACCGTCCAAGCGCGGTACAGCGCCTCGGCCAGCAGCACGCGCACGAAGGCGTGCGGCAGCGTGAGGTCGGACAGGCGCAGCGCATCGTCGGCGCGGCTCTTGAGATCGGGGTGCAGGCCGTCGGGCCCGCCGATGAAGATCACCACGTCGCGGCCGTCGCGCTGCCAGGCCTGCAGACGCTGCGCGAGCTGCGTGGTGCTGATGCGCTCGCCGCGCTCGTCGAGCACGACGCGGCGCGCGCCCTTGGGCGCCGCGGCTTCGAGGCGCACAGCCTCGGCGGCCATCAACTGCTCGGCAGTCTTGGAGCCGCGCGGCTCGGCCTTCACCGCCTTCAGCTCCAGCCGCATCTCGGGCGGGAAGCGCTTGGCGAAGTCCTCGTAGGCGGCGTCGGCCCAGGCCGGCTGGCGCTGGCCGACGGCGGCGAGCACCAGCCTCATGGCCGACGGATCACTTGCGAGCGGCGGCCTTCTTGGCCGGGGCCTTCTTCGCGGGAGCGGGGGCCCTCTTCGCCGGCGCCGCCTTCTTCGCCGCTGCGGGCTTCTTCGCCGGCGCCGCCTTCTTCGCGGGAGCGGCTTTCTTCGCCGGCGCGGGTGTCTTCCTGGCCGGTGCGGCCTTCTTCGACGCCGGCGCCTTCTTCGCAGGAGCAGCCTTCTTCGCCACCGTCTTCTTCGCCGGCGCCGCTTCTTCCGAGGCCTTCACCAGCTTCACCGGCGCCGTGTCGGTCTTGAGCTTGACCGGCTTGCCGCCCCAGATCTCCTCGAGGCGGTAGTAATCGCGGATGGCCGGCTGCATCACGTGCACCACCGCCGCGCCGCAGTCGACGATGATCCACTCGCCGTTGTCCTCGCCCTCGGTGCGCGGCAGCGCGAAGCCCCTGCCTTTCACCGCATCGCGCACGCTCGAGGCCAGCGCCTTGGTCTGCCGGTTGCTCGTGCCGGAGGCGATGATCACGCGCTCGAAGAGCGGCGAGAGTGCCTCGGTATTGAAGACGACGATGTTCTGGGCCTTCACGTCTTCGAGACCGTCGACGATGGCGCGTTGCAGCTTGCGGATGTCCAGGGTTTGCTCCTCGTTGCGACCGCTTCAGCGGTAAAGGTGGTTCGCTTCAATATATCGCGCGACGCCGGCCGGCACCAGCGCGCTGATGTCCTGCCCCGCCGCGACGCGCTCGCGGATGTCGGTCGAGGCGATGTCCAGCATGGGCAGCGGCACGACGTGCTGCGCGGCGGCCTGCACGTCCGGGTGCGGCTGGGCGGCGACGCCGGGCCGGTTGGCCACCGCCAGCGTGACCAGCGCGAGCAGTTCGCGCCAGTCACGCCAGGTGTGCAGGTTGGCGTATTGGTCCTGCCCGATGATGAGGAACCACTCGGCGCCCGGCTTTGTTGCGCGCAACTCGCGCACGGTGTCGAGCGTGAAGCTCGGGCCCTGGCGCTTGAGTTCGCAGCGCTCGATCATGAAGCGCGGCTCGCCAACGATCGCCAGCCGCACCATCGCCTCGCGCTGCGCGGCGGGCGTGATCCGGCGCGCCTTCTGCCAGGGCTGGCCGGTCGGGATCCAGCGCAACTCGTCGAGCGCCAGTTCGGCCAGCGCGAGCGAGGCCAGCGCGACGTGGGCCTTGTGCGGCGGGTCGAAGGTGCCGCCGAACAGGCCGATGCGACGAGGGCGGGTCGTCAAGACGCCGTCCAATCCGCCCAGTCGCGCGGGCGCAGGAAATCGCTGTAGAGCCTGGCCTCGGGCGTGCCCTCGGCCGGATGCCAGTCGTAGCGCCACTTCACCAGCGGCGGCATGGACATCAGGATGCTCTCGGTGCGCCCGCCCGACTGCAGGCCGAACAGCGTGCCGCGGTCGAACACGAGGTTGAACTCGACGTAGCGCCCGCGCCGGTAGGCCTGGAAGTCGCGCTCGCGCTCGCCGTAAGGCGTGTCGCGGCGGCGTTTCACGATCGGCAGGTAGGCCTCGAGGAAGGCGTCGCCGACGGCGCGGATCATGGCGAAGCTGCGCTCGAAGCCGAGCTCGGCGAAGTCGTCGAAGAACACCCCGCCGATGCCGCGCGGCTCGTTGCGGTGCTTGAGGAAGAAATAGTCGTCGCACCAGCGCTTGAAGCGCGGGTACTTGTCCTCGCCGAAGGGCGCGAGCGCGTCGCGGCAGACGCGGTGGAAGTGCGCCGCGTCTTCCTCCTGCCCGTAGTACGGCGTGAGGTCCATGCCGCCGCCGAACCAGGCCACCGGCTCGCGGCCCTCTGGCTTGGCGGCGAACATGCGCACGTTCATGTGCACCGTCGGCACGTAGGGGTTGCGCGGGTGGAACACCAGCGAGACGCCCAGCGCCTCGAAGGGCGCGCCGGCCAGCTCGGGCCGGTGCGCGGTGGCCGAGGGCGGCATGGCCTTGCCCTTGACGTGGCTGAAGTTGCAGCCGCCGCGCTCGAGCAGATTGCCTTCTTCCACCAGACGCGAGAGGCCGTCGCCTTCGAGAGCGCCACCGGCCGGGCGCGTCCAGCCGTCGCTGACGAAGGCCTTGCGGTCTTCGGCCTGCAGGGTGGTGACGATGCGATCCTGCAGTGCGAGCAGGTATTCGCGCACCTTGGTGATATCAAGATCGGTCATGACTTGAAGCGGATCGGCGCGGCGAGCTGCGGCCGGCGGCCCTGGAACGCGCCGAAGCCTTGCGCGATCGCGGCCATGTCGGCGGCGGGATCGCCGCTGAGTTGCAGGAAGCGCCGGAAACCGACTTCGCGGCGCGCGTAGTCGAGGAACACCAGGGCGAGCGGCACCTGCGCCGCGGTGGTCACGTGGTAGAAGCCGCTGCGCCAGCCTTCGCCGTGGCTGCGCGTGCCCTCGGGTGCGAGCGCGAGCCACAGGAAGCGCCCGTCGGCGCGCGCCTGCGTGAGCGCATCGGCCATCTGGCCGACGATGCCGCTGGCATTCTTGCGGTCCACCGGCACGCCGCCCAGCCAGCGCAGCCAGGGGCCGAACAGCGGCACACGAAACAGGCTGTCCTTGCCCCAGAAGGTGACCGGGATGCCGATGCTCCACTTGGCGAGGATGCCGACGACGAAATCCCAGTTCGAGGTGTGCGGGTAGACGATCGCCACGCCCTGCGCCGCCGGCAGGCCGTCGAACACCACGCGCCAGCCGGCCGCGCGCAGCAGGCCGCGCGCCAGCGCGCTGCCGCGCAGCTGAACAGGTCGTTCGACGAGTTCAAGCGGCCGCCGCGGATCCGGCTCTGCCGGTCCGCCGGCGGCGCCCCCCTGGGGGGGAGTGCCGAAGGCGCTCCGGGGGGGGGCCATATCAGCGCTTGATGGCGCGATGACCGATGTCACTGCGGTATTGCGCGCCGTCGAAGCGGATCGGGCGCAGCATCTCGTAGGCGCGCGCCTGCGCCTGCTTGACCGAATCGCCCAGCGCCGTCACGCACAGCACGCGGCCGCCGCTGACGCGCAATTGCCCGTCGGCCAGCGTGCTGCCGGCGTGGAAGACGATGGCGTCGTCGGCCTCGGCCGGGATGCCCGTGATGACATCGCCCTTGCGCGGCGTGAGCGGGTAGCCGTGCGCGGCCATCACCACGCCCAGCGCGGTGCGGCGATCCCACTCGAGCTCGACCTTGTCGAGCGTGGCGCCGGTGGCGTGCATCAGCAGCTCGAACAGGTCGCTCTTCAGCCGCATCATGATGGGCTGCGTCTCCGGGTCGCCCATGCGGCAGTTGAACTCCACCGTGCGCGGCTGGCCCTGCGCGTCGATCATCAGGCCGGCGTAGAGGAAGCCGGTGAAGGGCATGCCGTCGGCCGCCATGCCGGCCAGCGTGGGCAGGATGATCTCGTGCATCACGCGCGCATGCACGTTGGGCGTGACCACCGGCGCCGGCGAGTAGGCGCCCATGCCGCCGGTGTTGGGGCCCTGGTCGTGATCCAGCAGGCGCTTGTGGTCCTGGCTGGTGGCCAGCGGCACGACGTTGCGGCCGTCGGCCACGACGATGAAGCTGGCCTCCTCGCCTTCGAGGAAATCCTCGATCACCACGCGTGCGCCGCCCTGGTTGTGCTGCACGCCGAGCTTGTTGTCGTCGCCGGCGAGCATCCAGGCTATCGCCTGGTGCGCTTCATCGAGCGTCGTCGCGACCACCACGCCCTTGCCCGCCGCCAGGCCGTCGGCCTTGATGACGATGGGCGCGCCCTT
Organism: Piscinibacter sp.; assembly: GCA_017983795.1. Lineage (GTDB taxonomy): Bacteria > Pseudomonadota > Gammaproteobacteria > Burkholderiales > Burkholderiaceae_C > Piscinibacter. The sequence goes on along the minus strand of JAGOAS010000001.1, from coordinate 335,118 downwards.
GGCCGTGACGTAGGCATGCGCCGCGGCCGGATCCGAGAAGGTCTCGTAGCCCGCGGTCGGGATGCCGTGGCGCTTCATGAACTCCTTGGCGAAGGCCTTGGAGCTCTCCAGCTGCGCCGCGGCCTTGGTCGGCCCGAAGATGCGCAGGCCGCGCGCGCGGAAGGTGTCGACCACGCCGGCGGCCAGCGGTGCCTCGGGGCCCACCACCGTGAGCGCGATCTTCTCGGCCAGCGCGAAATCGGCCAGCGCCGCGGGGTCGGTGATGGCGAGGTTGTGCAGGCGCTTGTCGAGCGCCGTGCCGCCGTTGCCGGGCGCGACGTAGACCGTCTGTACCCGCGCCGACTGAACCAGCTTCCAGGCCAGCGCGTGCTCGCGCCCGCCGCCGCCGATCACGAGGACTTTCATTCTTCGAGCTCGGCGTTGTGATAGACGTCCTGCACGTCGTCGAGATCCTCGATGACGTCGAGCAGCTTCTGCATGCGCTGCGCGTCTTCGCCGGAAAGCTCGATCGTGTTCTCGGCGCGCATCGTCACCTCGGCGATCTCGGGCTTGAGGCCGCCGGCTTCGAGCGCGTTCTTCACCGCCTCGAAATCGGCCGGCGCGCACAGCACCTCGATGGAGCCGTCTTCGCCCGTCACCACGTCTTCCGCGCCGGCTTCGAGCGCGAGCTCCATCACCTTGTCTTCGCTGGTGCCCGGCGCGAACACGAATTGGCCGCAGTGCTTGAACTGGAAGGCCACCGAGCCTTCGGTGCCGAGGTTGCCGCCGTACTTGCTGAAGGCGTGGCGCACCTCGGCCACGGTGCGCACGCGGTTGTCGGTCATACAGTCGACGATGATGGCCGCGCCGCCGATGCCGTAGCCCTCGTAGCGGATCTCCTCGTAGCTCACGCCCTCGAGGTTGCCGGTGGCCTTGTCGACGTTCTTCTTGATGGTGTCGGCCGGCATGTTGGCGGCCTTGGCCTTGTCGATGGCCAGACGCAGCCTGGGGTTCATCGCCGCGTCACCGCCGCCCTGGCGCGCCGCGACCATGATCTCGCGGATGATGCGTGTCCAGATCTTGCCGCGCTTCTCGTCCTGGCGACCCTTGCGGTGCTGGATGTTGGCCCACTTGGAATGACCGGCCATAAGTTCCTCTGCGTTGGCGCCACTTCGATCGGTGGCCGCCCTCTGTAGTTGGCTAGACTGCGATTTTACGTTCCCCCCCACGGCCCCCGCCCTTTCAGGAGGCAAGCGATGCCCGATCCGATCCTGGTTGCCAAGCACGGCGACGTCGAATGCCACCTGCTGCCGGCGCTGGCGAATCGCCACGGCCTGATCACCGGCGCCACCGGCACCGGCAAGACCATCACGCTGCAGACGCTGGCCGAGAACTTCTCGAAGATGGGCGTGCCGGTGTTCATGGCCGACGTCAAGGGTGACCTGACCGGCATCACCCAGAAGGGCTCGCTCTCGCCCAAGCTGGCGGCCATCATCAAGGAACGCGGCCTGCCCGAGCCGCAGCCGCTGGTCTGCCCGGCCACGCTGTGGGACGTCTTCGGCGAGCAGGGCCACCCGGTGCGCGCCACCGTGTCCGACATGGGCCCGCTGCTGCTCTCGCGCATGCTGGCGCTCAACGAGACGCAGCAGGGCGTGCTGACCCTGGTGTTCAAGATCGCCGACGACCACGGCCTGGCGCTGCTCGACTTGAAGGACCTGCGCGCCATGCTGCAGTACGTGGCCGACAACGCGAGCGAGTTCCAGACCGAGTACGGCAACGTCAGCGCGGCCAGCGTGGGCGCCATCCAGCGCGGCCTGCTGCAGATCGAGGAACAGGGCGGCGACAAGTTCTTCGGCGAGCCCATGCTCGACATCCAGGATTTCATGCAGGCCGAGCGCGGCATGGGCGTGGTCAACATCCTGACGGCGGACAAGCTGATGAACGCGCCGCAGCTCTACGCCACCTTCCTGCTGTGGATGCTCTCCGAGCTGTTCGAGCAGTTGCCCGAGGTGGGCGACCTCGACAAGCCCAAGCTGGTGTTCTTCTTCGACGAGGCGCACCTGCTCTTCAAGGACGCGCCGGCGGCGTTGATCCAGCGCATCGAGCTGGTGGTGCGCCTGGTGCGCTCCAAGGGCGTGGGCGTGTACTTCGTGACGCAGAACCCGCTGGACATCCCCGACACCGTGCTGGCCCAGCTCGGCAACCGCGTGCAGCACGCGCTGCGTGCCTTCACGCCGCGCGACCAGAAGGCGGTGAAGGCGGCGGCCACCACCATGCGCGCCAACCCCAAGCTGGACATCGAGACCGCCATCGGCGAACTCGCGGTGGGCGAGGCGCTGATCAGCTTCCTCGACGAGAAGGGCCGCCCCAGCGTCACCGAGCGCGTGTTCGTGATCCCGCCGGGCAGCCAGATCGGCCCGATCACGCCCGAGCAGCGCAAGGCGCTGATCGCCGGCTCGCTGGTGGCGGGCGTGTACGAGAAGGCGGTCGACCGCGAATCGGCCTACGAGAAGCTCAAGGGCCGCGCCGCCCAGAGCGCCGACAACGCGCGCAGCATGGCCGACGAGGCGGATGCCGCCGTCAAGGGCACCAAGCCGCTGCCCGGCCAGGCGCCGGCGCCCACGCAGGCCTCCGGCGGCGGCATGTTCGACGGCCTGAAGGACGTGATCTTCGGCTCCACCGGCCCGCGCGGCGGCAAGCGCGAGGGCCTGGCCGAGGCGGCCGCCAAGTCGGCGATGCGCAGCGTCGGCTCGGCGGTGGGCCGCGAGATCATCCGCGGCGTGCTGGGCGGCATCCTGGGCGGCGGCTCGCGGCGGCGCTGACGGCTTCTCGCCCGATCAGGGCAGCGTGCCGAGGCGGAAGCCCGGCCGCGCCAGCACGCGCGACACCGCGTGCACGCCACCGGCTATCACGCCCTGCGTGACGTAGCTGACGGGCGTATCGGGCTCCAGCGCGGCGATGGCCAGGCCGGCCAGCGGCTGGTCGAGCGGCACATACCAGCTGCCCGGCGCCACGTCGAGCAGCGCCGGCACGGTTTCCACCTGCGGCTGCAGCGCGCCGGGGCTGTCGGCCACGGCCGCGCGCGAGGTCTCGCGGTAGCTCTCGCCGCGCACCACGCCCTGCTCCTCGATGCGCTGCACGGTGAGCCCCAGGCCGCGCAGGCGCAGCGCGGCGTCGCGCTCGCCGGCCGCCAGCCAGTAGCCGCAGGGCCGGGCGCGGGCGCGCAGGGTCTGCAGCTGCAGCGCCGAATCCCAGGCCACGTTGACCGGCATGTCGGCGCCGCTGGCCGGATCGATCAGCTTGAGCAGGTATTCGCTCGGCGTGCTCGCCGCCTCGACGACCGTCTCGCCGCTGCAGGCCTGGGCCACCGTCTCGGTCTCGACGAAGCGGCGCAGCTTGGCGAGATCGTCGGCGCGCGCCGCGGCGCTGGCCAGCACGCTTTCCATCGCCACCACCTGGGTGTGCACGCGGCGCGCGAAGTGCGTGCGGCCGAGCTCGCTGCCGCGCGTCTCCACCAGCAGGCTCACCGCGTGGCGCAGCCCGGCGGCATTGCGGCCCAGGTCGGGGCGCGGCGCGCCCATCGCCACGCGCCGATCGTCGGGCGCCGTGGCGAGCGTGTGGTACCAGTCGCTCGTCAGGCCTTCGCGCTGCAGGCGCTCGAGCAGCGGCCGGCGGAACCACTCCTCGGCCGCGCGGCTGACGAACTCGTGCACGTTGGGCGCCATCGCATACTGCAGCAGCGCATCGGCACGCGCCACACCGCCGAACTTGTCGAGGTAGGGCGCAACGGCCGGGTATTCGTGCGCATCGACGACGACGGCCGGCGCGTAGTCGCGCATCAGCCCGGCGATGGCCTGCGCCTCGGGCGTGCGCAGCAGCACGTGGTCGCGGTTGAGGTCGATGCCGCTGGCGGTGGCGCGCCGGCCAGCCTGCGCGCCGTCGGGGTTGGCACGCGGCAGCACGATCACGTTGAGCCCGTCCAGGCGCGGCGCCAGGCTGCCCTGCGCCAGCGAATGCGCCAGCGCGAGCAAGGCCTCGGCGCCGGCCGGTTCGTCGCCATGCTGCTGGCCGATGAGCAGCACGGTGGTACGGCCCGAGGCGCGCAGGGCGGCCGGCTCGAGATCGGCCTGGCGCGACAGCAGCAGCGCCTCGATCGGCTGCCCGGTCTGCGAGACGCCCGCCACCAGCAGCTGCGCGCGGCTGCCGGCGGCCTTGGCCTCGCGAACGAGCTCGCGCAGCTGCGCCTGCAGTTCGGCATTGCTGGTGAAGGCCGGGGTGGCGTAGCGCACGGCCGGATCCGGGAAGCGCGCCATGACCGCCGACCCGTAGGGCCCGCCCGGCGCTGCAGCGGCGGGCGCAGACGCCGGCACGGACGGCTGTGGCGTCGGCAGCGAGACCGCCACCGCGGCTGGGCGCGGTGGCGCAGGCTGCGGCGCCCGCGGCGGTGCGACGGTGGCGCAGGCGCCCAGCAGGGCGGCGAACAACACGACGATCGGCGTTCGATGCATGGGCTTGGGGCGGCCGGAGGTGGCAGAGCGCGCACTATATCGGGCGGGGATGGCCCCATGCTCGCGTGGCCGCACGATCGCTCGACGGCACAATCATCGCGTGTTCCAGACCGCCCTCCTCGTCCTCCTGCTGCTCGCCGTGCTGGTTGCGCTGGGCGCGCAGTTCGGCCTGTTCGCCGGGCCGATGCCGCGTGACCTCGGCACGCGCGACGGGCGCCTCAAGCCGCCCGCCATGACGCCCAGCAGCGTCAGCAGCCAGGCCAGGCTCTACCCGGATCACCCGCAGCGCGCCTATGCCCAGATCGAGCCCTTGCCGGTGACCGGCGGCGGCCCGCAGACCCTGGAGCGCCTGCGCCGCATCGCCGAGGGCCTGCCGGGCGCCAAGGTGGCACGCAGCGACCCCGGCTACCTGCACGTGCTGTTCGTCAGCGGCTGGCTGCGCCGGGTCGACGACTGCGAGTTCTGGTTCGACCCGCGCGCCGGCGTGATCCAGGTGCGCTCGGCCTCGCGCCTGCGCCGGCGCGACTTCGGCGCCAACCGCGCCCGCGTGGAGCAGATCCGCGCGCTTCTGGCGGCCGGCTGAGCGGCGCCCACCGTTCGCGCCGCCGGCGCGGCATCTCGCGCCGTCCGGCAGCATTGCGTCGCGGCACGACGGCGGCGCGGCGCCGTGCCGCCGCACAATGCCCGCCCATGGACAGCCCCGCGCCCTTTCTTCCCACGCCGCCACGGCGCGGCTTCCTCGCCCGCGGCCTGCGGGTGATGCTGATCGGCACCGCCATCGCCCTGGTCTTCTCGCTGGCAGCGCCGCAGCAGATCGGCGTCTCGATGGCCTATGCGCTGCCCGTCACCTTCGGCTGCTGGCTGTTCATCGACGGCGGCCGGCTGCTCGCCGCGCGCTGGGTGCACCGCCACCGGGCCGGCGCCGATGCCGAATGGCCGGGCTGGGCCTGGATGTCGGCGGTGGTGGTGGTCGGCACCTTCCTCGGCTTCGCGTTCGGCCACGCCATCGGCAACGGCCTCACCGGCCGGGAGGAACTCAGCGTCTACGGCGGCAGCGCGCAGCGCGTGCTGACGGTGCTGCTGATGTCGATGGTGCCCGGCGCCATCGCCACCTGGATCTTCTACACGCGCGGCCGCATGGCCGCCATCGAGGCGCAGGCGCAGCAGGCGCGGCGCCAGGCCGCCGAGGCGCAGTTGAAGCTGCTCGAATCGCAGCTCGAGCCGCACATGCTCTTCAACACCCTGGCCAACCTGCGCGTGCTGATCGCGCTCGACCCGCCGCGCGCGCAGGCCATGCTCGACCAGCTGATTGCCTTCCTGCGCGCCACGCTGTCGGCCTCGCGGGTCGGCCGGCATGCGCTGGGCGCCGAGTTCTCGCGCCTGGCCGACTACCTCGCGCTGATGCAGGTGCGCATGGGTGCGCGGCTGCAGACGCGGCTCGACCTGCCCGACGCACTCGCCACGGCGCCCGTGCCGCCGCTGCTGCTGCAGCCGCTGGTGGAAAACGCCATCCGCCACGGCCTGGAACCGGCGGTGGCCGGCGGACGCATCGAGATCGGCGCGGGGCGCGATGGCGACATGCTGGTGCTGCGCGTGCGCGACACCGGCGTCGGCCTCGCGGCCCCGGCCGGCGAGGGCACGCGCTTCGGCCTGCAGCAGGTGCGCGAGCGCCTCGCCACGCTGTACGGCGAGCGCGCCTCGCTCACCCTGGAAGCCGCCGGCGATGCCGAAGGCGGCACGCTCGCCACCGTGAGGCTGCCGCTATGACCACCGCCCTGATCGCCGAAGACGAAGCCCTGCTCGCCGAGCATCTGCGCGCCGAACTCGCGCGCCTGTGGCCCGAGCTGCAGATCAGCGGCATCGCACCGCACGGCGCCGCCGCGGTGGAGATGGCGCTGGCGCAGCGGCCCGACATCGCCTTCCTCGACATCCGCATGCCCGGCCTGAGCGGGCTGGAAGCGGCCGAGGCGATCGGCGAGGAGTGGCCGCAGGGCGAGACGCCGCCGCTGCTGGTGTTCGTGACGGCCTACGACCAGTACGCGCTGCAGGCCTTCGAGCGCGCCGCGGTCGACTACGTGCTCAAGCCGGTGCAGCCCGAGCGGCTGGCACAGACGGTCGCGCGCCTGCGCGAGGCGCTGCGCCGGCGCGCCTCAGCGCCGTCCGCCGATGCCGAGGTCAATGCCGAGGCCACGCTGGCGCAGTTGCGCGCCCTGCTCGGCGCGCCCGGCCTGGGGGCGCCGGCGAACGCGTCGCCGCGGCTGACGGTGATCCAGGCCGGCCAGGGCGCGGCCGTGCACCTGGTGCCGGTCAATGAAGTGATCTATTTCGAGGCGGCCGACAAGTACGTGCGCGTCATCACCGCCGAGCGCGAGCACCTGATCCGCACCTCGCTGCGCGAGTTGCTGCCGCAGCTCGACCCGGAGCGCTTCTGGCAGGTGCATCGCGGCACCGTGGTGCGCTGCGACGCCGTCGCCACGGCGCTGCGCGACGACGCCGGCAAGGTGACGCTGACGCTGCGCGGCCACGCCGATCGGCTGACGGTCAGCCGGCTCTACGCGCATCGCTTCAAACCGATGTGAGGGCGTGGCGCTCAGGCCAGCGCCGTGGGGCCCAGCGCCGCCAACGCGGCCATGGCCAGCGTGGCCAGCATCACCGCGCCGACCAAGCCCAGCGCCAGCTGGCGCCGGCGGCGGGCCTGGGACTCGCTCACGTAGGACTCGTAGTGCTTCATGCGGCTCTCCTTCGTGCTCGGGCAGTCGGCCTGCCCTGCGCTCAATCTAGGAGAGCCGCGCCGCTCGCGCATCGCCCGTCGGGGGGATGAACGCGGCGCGCGTGCCGGCTTCGGTGCCGGCTTCAGTGCCGGTACTTGCGCTCGTCGCGGTAGTCGCGGTACTCGTGACGGTCGCGGCGGTTGTCGTAGCGGTCGTAGCGGTTCGGGATGCCGTCGTGGTCACGGTCGCCCCAGCCGTGGTCGTGGCCGTAATAGCCACGGTACTGCGGCGGGCCGTAGACGATGGGCACCGGACGGCTCACCACCACCGGCGCCGGGTAGACCACGCGCGGCGGCGGCGCATAGACCACCGGCGCGGGCGCGTAGACCACCGGCGGGGGCGGCGGCACGTAGACGGGGGCCGGCGCGTAGATCGGGGCCGGTGCATACACCGGCGCGCTGGAGATCACGGTGGCCACGGGCGGCAGGTTGATGCCGATCGACCAGTGCACGTCGCTGGCCTGTGCGGTGCCGGCGGCCAGCAGCGAAGCGGCGGTGGCGACAGCGGCGATCAGTGACTTGTTCATGCGTCTTTCTCCTTGGGCGGCGCGCAAGCCTTGCGCACCTGCCGTCGACAACGGCCGGCCGGGGGGGCTTCGTTGACGGCACAAGGTAAGGACATGTTGCGCCCGGCTCCCCCGCAAGAGGGAGGCGCCGCGGGGCGCGTCGATAGAATCGCCGCATGAGTTCCGCGCCCGCCGACGACAGCCCCAAAGCCACGCACGCCAGCAACTTCCTGCGCCAGATCATCGAGCGCGACCTCGAGCAGGGCAGCTACGCGCAGCGGCACTTCGCCGGCTCGCCCGGCGACGCGGCCCACCACGCCGCCGGGCCGCTCGACGCGGCGCGCATCCGCACCCGCTTCCCGCCCGAGCCCAATGGCTACCTGCACATCGGCCACGCCAAGAGCATCACGCTGAACTTCGGCCTCGCGGCGGAGTACGGCGGCGTCTGCCACATGCGCTTCGACGACACCAACCCGGAGAAGGAGGAGCAGGAGTACGTCGACTCCATCCTCGACGCGGTGCAGTGGCTGGGCTTCGACTGGAAGGTGAACGGCGTAGCCCACCTCTACTACGCCAGCAACTACTTCGACTTCATGTACCGCGCCGCCGAGGCGCTGATCGGCGCGGGGCTGGCCTACGTCGACGAGCAGAGCGCCGAGCAGATGCGCGCCAACCGCGGCGACTTCGCCACGCCGGGCACGAACAGCCCGTTCCGCGAGCGCAGCCCGGCCGAGAACCTGGCGCGCTTTCGCGAGATGCGCGACGGCAAGCACCCCGACGGCGCGATGGTGCTGCGCGCCAAGATCGACATGGCCTCGCCCAACATCAACCTGCGCGACCCGGCCATCTACCGCATCAAGCACGCCGAGCACCACAACACCGGCACGCGCTGGTGCATCTATCCGATGTACACCTACGCGCACCCGATCGAGGATGCGCTCGAGCAGGTCACGCACAGCATCTGCACGCTGGAGTTCGAGGATCAGCGGCCCTTCTACGACTGGCTGCTCGACACGCTGTGCACGCTCGGCCTGCTGGCGCAGCCGCGCCCGCACCAGTACGAGTTCGCGCGGTTGAACGTCACCTACGTCATCACCAGCAAGCGCAAGCTCAAGGCCCTGGTCGACGAGCGCATCGTCGACGGCTGGGACGACCCGCGCATGCCCACCATCGTCGGCCTGCGCCGGCGCGGCTACACGCCCGAGGCGATCCGCCTGATGTGCGAACGCGCCGGCACCAGCAAGGCCGGCGGCTGGACGGAATACGCCAGCCTGGACATCGCACTGCGCGACGACCTGGAAGGCAAGGCGGCACGCGCGATGGCGGTGATCGATCCGCTCAAGCTCACGCTGACGAACTGGAGCGAGGTCTTCGGGTCGGCAGCCAGCGAGCCGTGCCACGCGCCGGCGCATCCGCAGCGGCCGGAGCTGGGCGAACGCCGCTTCGGCCTGGGCCCCGCGCTGTGGATCGAGCGCGACGATTTCGCCGAAGTGCCGCCCAAGGGCTTCTTCCGCCTCTTCCCCGGCAACAAGGTGCGCCTGAAGTACGGCGTGATCGTCGAATGCACGGGCTGCGCGAAGAACGAAGCCGGCGAGGTCACCGAGGTGTTCGCCACCATCGTGCCCGACACACGCAGCGGCACGCCGGGCGCCGATCTCGTCAAGGTCAAGGGCACGATCACCTGGGTCGGCGCGCACGACGCCGTGCCGGCCGAGCTGCGCTTGTACGACCGGCTCTTCACCGAGGCGCAGCCCGATGCCGGCGGCCGCGACTTCAAGGCCAGCCTCAACCCGGCCAGCAAGCACGTGGTGAGCGGCTACCTCGAGCCGTCACTGGCTGGCCTTGCGGCGGACGTGCGTGTGCAGTTCGAGCGCCACGGCTACTTCGTCACCGACCGCGTCGATCACACGGCCGCGAAGCCGGTGTTCAACAAGATCACCGGCCTGAAGGACACCTGGGCAAAGTGACCCGGGCCCGCATCGCTCAGCCGATGCAGGTTCGGTTCTTGCCGGTGCGCTTGGCCTCGTAGAGCGCCTGGTCGGCGCGCTCCAGCGCTGCCTCGATGCTCTCGCCGGCGCGGTAGGCCGTGACGCCGGCCGAGAAGGTCACGAAGACCTGCTTGTTCTCGTGCATGAACAGGCCGCCCGAGAGCGAGCGCTGCAGCCGCGTCAGGATCTGCTGGCCCTCGTCCACCGGCGTGACCGGCAGCAGCACCACGAACTCCTCGCCGCCGTAGCGCGCCACCATGTCGGTGGGCCGCAGCGTCTTGCTCACCACCGCGGCGAGCGAGCGCAGCGCCTCGTCGCCGGCGGCGTGGCCGAGTTCGTCGTTGAGGCGCTTGAAGTTGTCGATGTCGAGCAGGCCCACGGCCAGCGCCGCGCCCTCGCGTTCGACGCGCGAGCGTTCGCCCTCGAAGGCCTGCAGCAGCCCGCGCCGGTTGGCGATCTGCGTGAGCTGGTCGGTCGAGACCTCGCTGGACAGGCGCTTCAGCTCGCCCTCCAGCTCGACGACGCGCGAGTTCAGCTCGCTGGCGCGCGCGTGCTCGTCCTGCAGGCGCGTCTGCGTCTGCTGCACCAGCGCCTGCACGGTGCGGGTCTCCTCGACCATCTCGCGCACCACGCCGGCCAGGCTCTCCAGCGAATCGGCCTTCTCGATCACGTCGGCATATCGGCCCACGCTCTCGTGGAAGCGGCCGGTCTGCGAGCCCAGTTCGCCGAGCTCGGCGAGCATGCGGTTGATCAGCGTCTTGAGCGACTCGCGCGCCTTCTCGCGCTCGGCGCGCAGCGTGCCCTGACGCTCGCGCGTGTCGCGCAGCAGTTCGCTGACGGCCCGTACGCCGCGCGCCGTCAGCCCTTCGTCGAGCTTGACGCGCATCGCATCGCACTGGCCCTGCGCCCAGCTGTCGTCCTCGGCGAGGTCGGTGAGGCTGGCGGTGAGCTCCTGGCACAGCGCACCGAGCTGGTCGACGAGGTGATGGCGGTGCTGCAGCACGATGCCGGCGCGGCGGCACACCGCTTCCAGCTCGTCGGCCAGCGGCGCCGAGGCACCTTCGCGGCCGACGCGCTCGACCAGCGCGGCGAGTGCGTTCGACAGTTCGGCCGATTCGTCCTGCGGCGGCAGCGCCGCGCGCGTCGTGTCGCCCAGCGTATCGACGATGCGGCCCCAGGGGCGTTCGTCGGCGCCGAGGTTCAGCGCGATCGGCACCTCGATGGCGGCCGGGGCCGGCGCGTCCGCGGCCGGCGGCAATTCGTCGAGCGGCGCCGGCTCGGTCTCGACCGCGCCGTCGGGCGAGTCGGAATCCCAGCTCGCGGCCAGTTGCGTCAAGCGCTGCTGCAGGCGCTTGGCGTCGCTGCGGCTGCCTTCCAGCACGCGCTGCAGGCTGTCCTTGCGGCGCGCCGCGGTCCAGTGCCGGCCGCCGCGCTCGACGCCGCGCACCAGCTTGCCGATCAGCGTGGCCAGCGCCGCGCCGTCGTCGCCGCCGGGCGCCTTCTCGCCCGATTCCTGCGCATAGGCGCGCGCGTAGTTGTCGGGCGTCGGTTCGAGCTTGTCGAGCACCAGACGGCGCAGCGCGGCCTTGGCGATCTGCGCCGGGGTGTTGTCCATGAAACGCCGCGGAGAAAGCGTCAGCCGGCCGGCTTGGCGCGCGGGGCGGCGGGCCGCAGGGCGTCGCTGAGATCGGCCTCGCCGACCTTGCCGATCCACGGCGCCTTGCGCGGCAGCACGGTCTGGAGCAGCCAGGCCTCGATGTCCTCGGCCGGTTGCGGGCGGCTGAACAGGTAGCCCTGCATCAGCCAGCAGCCTTCCTTGTGCAGCGCCTCCATCTGGCGCAGGCTCTCGACGCCCTCGGCGACGACGCGCAGGCCGAGCGCGCGCGCCAGCGAGATGATCGCCATCACGATCGCCTTGCTGGCCGGCGTCAGGCCGAGGTCGCGCACGAAGCTGCGGTCGATCTTCAGCTCGGAGATCGGCAGCGTGGTCAGGTAGGCGAGCGACGAATAACCGGTGCCGAAGTCGTCGATCGAGATCTCCACGCCGATCTCGTTGAGACGGTGCAGCGCGGGAATCACGCTCTGCAGTTCCTTCATCAGGCCCGTCTCGGTGATCTCGAGCTGGATCGAGTGGTGCGGCACGCCGAAGGCGTTGACGGCGTTGTGGATGTGCTCGACCAGGTCAGTGCGCTCGAACAGCCGGCTCGGCAGGTTGACGGCGATCGACTCGGCAAAGCCGAAGCTCTCCTGCCACAGGCGCGCCTGGCGCGCCGCCTCGCGGATGGCCCATTCGGAGAACGGGTTGATCAGCCCGGTCTCCTCGGCCAGCGGGATGAAATCGCCCGGCGGCACCAGCTGCCCGCCGCGCCGCCAGCGCATCAGCGCCTCGGCGCCGATCATGCGCGCGCTGCGCACGTCGATCTTGGGCTGGTAGTGCAGCACCAGCTCATCGCGCTCGAGCGCCCTGTGCAGATCGGTCTCGAGCTCGAGCTTCTCGCGCCCCTTGCCGGCCAGCATCGGCGAATACAGCGTGGCGCTGTTGCGGCCGCCGGACTTCACCGCGTACATCGCCACGTCGGCGTTGCGCAGCACGTCGGCCATGGTGGCGCCGTCGCGCGGGTACAGCGCGATGCCGACGCTGGCGGTGACGAAACATTCCTGGCCGCCGACGAAGATCGGCTCGCGCATCAGGTCGAGGATGCGCTTGGCGACGCGCTCGGCGTCGCGCTCGTCGGCCACCTCGGGCAGCAGCGCCACGAACTCGTCGCCGCCCAGCCGGCCGACCGCCTCGAGCGTGCGGTGCGAGCGCGAGCCCATCGCCTCCAGCGAGCTCTCCATCACCTGGTCGGAGTGGCGCACGCAGGAGCGCAGCCGGCGCGACACCTCCATCAGCAGTTCGTCGCCGGCGCTGTGGCCGAGCGTGTCGTTGATGACCTTGAAGCGGTCCAGGTCGATCAGCAGCAGCGCCACCTGGTGGCCGAGGCGGCGCGCGTGCTCGAGCGCGCGCTCGGTGCGCCAGATCAGCTGGCGGCGGTTCGGCAGCCCGGTCAGCCCGTCGAAGTTGGCCAGGTGCTTGATCTTGTCTTCGGCGACGCGACGGTCGGTCACGTCCTGCACGATGCCGGTGTAGCCGATCAGGTTGCCGTGCTCGTTGAACTCGGGCTCGGCCTCCACGTGCACGATGCGCCGGCGGCCATCGAGCAGCGTGACGGTCACGTCGCGCGCCAGCACCGAGCTGTGCTTGATCACCTCGTGCAGCACGGTGAGCAGGCCGTTGCGCTCGTCGTCGGGCAGCATGCGCAGCAGCGTGCGGAAGGGCAGTTGCTCGTCCGGCCCGCGGCCGAATACGCGCAGGCCTTCGGCGGAGAACTGCGGGCCGCCGTCGCCGCGCTTCCAGTCGAAGCTGCCCATGCGCGCCAGATCCTGAGCACGGGCGAGGCGGGCCTTGTTGCGCTCCAGCTCCTGGCGCGTGCGCGCCGAGCGCAGCAGGTAGCGCAGGCGCAGCGCCAGCAGGCTCCACTGCGTCGACTTCACCAGGAAGTCGGTGGCGCCGGCCTCGTAGGCGCGCGTGATCGAGGCGTCGTCGTCCAGGCCGGTCAGCATCAGCACCGGCAGCGATTCGAAGCCGGGCAGGTGGCGCAGCTGGCGGCAGGTCTCGAAGCCGTCGAGCCCGGGCATCAGCGCGTCGAGCACCACCACGTCGGGCAGCCACTCGGTGAGGGTGCGCATCGCCTGCTCGCCGCTGGTGGCTTCGGTGATGTGGAAGCCGCGCTCGCGCAGCGCGATCGAGGTCAGCAGCAGGTTGACCTCGTCGTCGTCGACCAGCAGCACCTTCGGCTGCGCGGGCAGGTCGTCTTCGGTGGAGATCAGCGGCGCGTTCATGCGTCGAGCATCGAGCGGATGGTCTGGCGCACCGAGGCCAGTTCGGCCAGCAGCGCGGCCAGCGGCGCCTCGAGATCGTCGGGGCGCTCCTCACGGATCAGCGTCTCGACCGCGGCGCAGTGCTGCGACAGCGTCAGCGCGCCGATGCTGGCCGAGGAGGACTTGAGCGTGTGCGCCACGTGGCGCACGCCGGCGCGGTCGCCGCCGGCGCGGGCGGTCTCGAGCTGCGGCAGCAGGCGCAGCGCCGAGGTCTCGAAGGCGCGCAGCACCCGATCGACCAGCTTGTTCTCGCCCTTCGGGTCGAGCTCGCGCAGCCGCGCCAGCGCCTGCGCGTCGAGCACGGCAGGCGCAGAGGTGCGGCTTTGCAGATCGGACACGGCGCTGGCGGGCAAGGGATCCGGTGAGTGGTCGCTTTGCCGGTATTGTGTGCGACAACTTCCTCGCGGCGCCTGCAAGGGCATGGCGCAGGCGGCATCTTCCCGCGTGAGGATGTCACGCTGAGGGCTCTCGGGCGCCATCGTCGCGGCACAGACGAGCCGGCCGACCGCGGCGAACAAGGCCTCGAGCGCCCCCGGCGGCGCCTGCAGGGCGGGCGCGCCGAGTTCGATCAGCGCGGCCGTGCCGTCGCTGCCGGGCAGCACAATGGCCCAGCTTCCACCCTCGCCCTGCGCGGCGCAGCCGTCGCGCAAGGCCACGCCGAGCGGCGAGCGCTCGAGCCGCACACGGTGCGCGACGCCGGGGCGGCCGTCGGCGGCCAGCGTGACCAGATCGGCGAACGGCGCCGCAACGGCGCACACGCGGTGCACGCTGGTCTCGCGCGCACCCAGCTCGGCGCGCAGCACGGCCGCGGCGGCCAGCGCGGCCGGCTCGATGCCCGGCCCGACCACCGACAGCGCGGCCTGCACGCGCGCCAGGATGTCCTGCAGTGCCGCATCGTCGAGCACGGGCGTCTCGACGCCGGCCGCGACGGGCGCGCCATGGCGCGCGCGCTGCAGTGCCCAACGTGCCGAAGCGTAGGCGGCCAGCAAGGCCAGACCCGCCAGCGCGGTCAGCGGCGTGGCCAGCGAGGCCGGGCCGACGAGCGCCGTGACGGCCGCGATGGCGGCCAGCCAGAACAGGATTCGCGAGAGACGGAACAGCATCGGACGTGATCACAAGCTCGCGCCCGTGGGGACGGCGCGACACCTCGCTGTCTTCGGCGCCGTGCCCCCGAACTTGAACCCCGGCGCCGGGCGGTCGCCGCGGGGGCGCTCCTTACAATCCTCCGCATGGCCGCGCTGACCCCCTGGGCCTTCGTCCTGCCCTCGTTGCTGATCGGCGCCCTGCTCGCCTATGGGCTGGCGCGGCAGCATGCGCGCACGCGCGACGAGCTGCGGCGCGCCCGCGAAGAACTCAAGCGCCTGAACGATCAGCTCGACGTGTGGCAGTGGCGCACCGACACCGCCCATTGCCTGAGCCTGCTGCGTGCACCGGCCGGCAGCGAGCCGGGCGCGCCGCTGACCGCCGGCGTGCCGCTCGCCGAACGCATCGTGTTCCCGGCCGCCGAGGCGCTGCGCCAGCAACTCGCCGCGCACGCGCCGCTGCACGATCTCGAAGGGCGCTTCGCTCCCGCGGCCGAGCAGCCGGCGCGGCGCGTGCTGCTGCGCGGCGCGCCGGTGAGCGACGACGAGGGCCGCTTCGCCGGTTATGCCGGCACGCTGCGCATCCTCGAGGAAGCGGTGCCGGCGCCGGCCGATGCCGATGCGGAGGCCGAGCGCGAGTCGTTCAGCTACACCGTCTCGCACGACCTGCGCGCGCCGATCCGCGTGGTCGAGGGCTTCACGCGCATCCTCAAGGAAGACTACGGCGCCAGCCTGGACCGCATCGCCAACGACCACCTCGACCGCGTGCTCGGCGCCGCCGCACGCATGAACGCGATGATCGATGCGCTGCTGGCGCTGTCCAAGCTGTCGTCGCAACCGATCACGCGCCAGCCCGTCAACCTCTCGCAGCTGGCGGCCTACGTGGCCGAAGACCTGCGCCGCCAGTCACCCGGCCGCGAGATCGCGCTGCACATCGAGCCCGGCCTGCAGGTGATGGGCGATCCGACGCTGCTGCGCCTGGTGCTCGAGAACCTGCTCGGCAACGCCTGGAAGTACACCGCCAAGACCCGCGCCGCCGAGGTCTGGCTGGAGCGGCGCGCCCAGCACCCAGACACCTACACCGTGCGCGACAACGGCGCCGGCTTCGACATGCGCTTCGCCGACCGTCTGTTCGGCGTCTTCCAGCGCCTGCACAGCGCCAACGACTTCCAGGGCACCGGCATCGGCCTGGCCACGGTGCGGCGCATCGTGCGCCGGCATGGCGGCGAGGTCTGGGCCGAGGCCGAGGTCGACCGCGGCGCGAGCTTCCACTTCAGCCTGCCTGCAGGCTGAACCGGTGCCCCCGGCTGCGGTGTACCGCAGCCACCCCCCGAGGGGGTCGACCGGCCGCTTCGGAGCGGCCGTGCGCTGGCCGGTCGACGGCTTACTGCCCCGAACTGGAAAGCAGCTCGACCGCCTGCAGCAGCCGCTCGGCCTGCTCGGCCGGCGCACGCTGCTCGCTCTGGGCCTGGCGTTCGAGGCGCTCGAGCGCCGCGCCGCGCGTGAGCGAGTAGCGGTGCATCAGCACGCCCACCGCCATCGCCACCACCGGATCGAGCACCATCGGCGCGGGCACCGGTGCAGCCGGAGGCGCCGCGGCGCGGCGCGCGCCGACGTTGGCCAGCGCCGCCTCGACCGCCGGCACGATCTGGCGGATGTCCAGCGGCTTGACGAGGTAGGCCACCGCGCCGAGCGCCTTGACCTGCGCGACCGTTGCGTCGTCGCTGAAGGCCGAGAGGAACATGAAGGGGATGCGGTACTTGTCGCGCAGCGTCTCGGCCACGTCGAAGCCGCTCATGCCTTCCATGCGGATGTCCAGCAGCGCCAGATCGGGCCGGTGCTCGCGCGCCAGCAGGATGGCGTCGTTGCCGTTGTCGGCGTCGATCACCTGGTAGCCGGCCTGGGCCAGGCCGTGCACCAGCGTGGCCAGCACCAGCCGGTCGTCGTCCACCACGAGGATCGTGCCCTTGGCCGTCGCGCTCACCGACACGTCTCCTTGCCTGATCGGAATTGACGCGGATTGTCCGCGAATTTGCGCTGCCCTCTCATGCGCCTCATGCGGAGTCGAGCCGCGTGATGCTGGGCGGGTCCAGCCGGACGCTGGTGTGCACCTGCTCGCCCTGCTGCGCTATGGCGAGCGCCGCGCTGCGCCGCGGCAGCAGCGCGCGCACCAGGCCCAGCCCGGAAACGCCGCCCGGCACGCGCGCCAGGTTGAAGCCCTCGGGCAGCCGGCCGGCATTGACGATGACGATGCGCACGCCCTCCTCGCCGCAACTCAGCGTGCACTCGACCTCGCCGCCGCTGGCGCTGTGCTTCACGGCGTTGGTCAGCAGTTCGTTGACGGTCAGCGCGATCGGGATCGACTCGGCCTCGGGCAGCGCCCAGCGCTGCGGCGCCGGGCCGTCAAGCACGAAGCGGATGGTGCGGCCGAAGGTGCGCTGCACCGAGCCGGCGATCGCCTCGACCACGCTCTTGACGCGCAGCGGCCCGCTGGCGCCGACCTGCAGGCCGTAGACCTGCGCGATCGCCTGCACCTGGCCGATCACCTCCGACATCACGCCGGCCACTTCGGGCTTGCGCTGCGCGATCTGCTGCAGCAGGCCGGCCACGCCCTGCAGGTTGTTCTTAATGCGGTGGTGCACTTCCTTGACCAGCATCTCGCGCTGCGCGATGGCCGCCTCGAAGCGCGCCTCCTGCGCGGCGCGCTGCTCGGTGACGTCGCTGGCCACCATCAGCAGCTGGTCGGGCGCCTGCCCGGGCTGCGTGGCCAGCGGTAGGTAGCGCGTATCCCACACCTGCGCCTGGCCGTCGAGCGTGATGCGGTATTCGTGCTGCGTCAGCTCGCGCGTGGCCAGCGCGCGCTCCATGTCGGCGCGGCGCTGCGCCGCGGTGGGCGCGTCGAACAGCTGCTCGGGCGCGAGGCCGATCAGCTCGGCCGGCGTGCGGCCGGCGTTGTGCGCCGCCACCTGGTTGGCCTGGATCACCTTCAGCGAGCGCGCCTCGCTGAGCGTGATCGCCATCGGCGCCGCCTCGATGATGCGTTGCAGCGAGGCCTGCGCCTCCGACACGCGCGCCTCGGCCTGGCGGCGCCGCTCGATGTCGAGCAGCGCGTAGGTGAGCTGGCGGCCGGTCGATTCGCGGCTGGTCGCCACCGCGTTGCCCACCACCCAGAACTCGCGGCCGTCGCGCGCCTTGACGCGGCACTCGAAGGTCTCGGCCTGGCCCTCGGCGAGCTCCTCGAGGTAGTGGGTGCGGCGGAACGGGTGCGTGGGCTCGGGCGTGGCCACGGTCGAGATCGGCTGCTGCAGGAAATCGGCCAGATCGCCGCCGAACATGCGCCGCGCCGAGCGGTTCATCCACTCGATGCCGTTGGCGCCCACCGTGACGATGCCCACCAGCACCGAGTCGAGGATGGCGCGCGTGCGCTCGGCCTGCAGCGCCACCGCCAGCTCGGCGCGATGGCGCGCGTCGACGTTGACGAAGCTGGCGATGAAGCCGGCCGCCAGCTCGCCGCGCTGCACCAGGCGCAGGCCGAGCTGCACCCACAGCGGCGCGCCGTCGCGCTGGCGCAGCTGCAGCTCACCGCTCCAGCGCCCCTGCGCGCGCAGCTCGCGCTCCTGCTGCGGCCAGCGGCGCGCGTAGTCGGCCGGATCGGCGTACAGCGTGGAGAGGGTCAGCCCGGCGAGGTCCGCGGCCGGCCAGCCGGCCAGCTGCGCCAGTGCGTCGTTGGCGCGCTGGATGCGCCCGTCGCGCACCGAGGCGATGCCCACCTCGGAGAGGCTGAACATCAGCTCGCGGTCGCGCGCGGCCAGCTCCAGCTCGCGCTGCTGCAGCTTGAGCCGGGTGATGTCCGACAGCACCGCGATCAGTTCGATCGCCCCCGCCGGGCCGCCGCTGCGCCGCACCGACAGGCCGTACCAGAGCACCGGGTGCCCCGGCGGCGCAAGCTCGAACTCGGCCTCCATCACCTCGCCCTCGGCGAGCGTGCGCTGCGCCTCGGTGGCGATCTCCAGCACCTTCGGATGGGCCGCGAACAGCTCGGCCAGCGAGCGGCCGGCGGCCACGCCGGCGGGCAGCCCGAGCATCGCCTCGAAGCGGTGGTTGCAGCGCACCAGATGCTCGCCGCGCAGGTGCGCGATGCCGGTCACCGTGCTCTCGAGGATGCTGGTCATCTCGCGCAGCAGTTCCTCGCTGCGCGAACGCGCCTGCTCCTGCTCGGTGACGTCCAGCGTCACCACCGAGGTGGTGCGCTTGCCCGAGGCCAGCATGGCCGGCTCGACGCGCGTGAGCAGCCAGCGCTGGCCGAGATCGGGATGGCGCACGGCGTAGCGCACCTCGGCGCGCTCGCCCTGGCGCAGCGCGCGCTGCAGGCGTTCGTATTCGGGAATCGAATCGGGCAGCACCACGTCGCGGCCGATCGCCTGCAGCGCCGACGAGGCGCCGCCCGCGCCGCTGCCGCCCTGGCGCTGGCGCACCCAGCCCTGCGATTCGGCGAAGGTGGCCAGGCCGACGCCGGCGGTATCCATCATCGCGCCGATCTGCAGCTGGGCGAGATCGCGCTCCTCCTCGACGCTGCGGTCTTCCACCACCGCCATGAAGCGCGGCGCGCCGCCCGGCGCCTTGTAGCAGCGCACGATGGAGCGCAGCCGCAGCGGCGTGCCCTCGGCGCCCGGCATCCACACCTGGCGCTCCAGCGGCGGCGCGCCGGGGCGCAGCTCGGGTGCCACGGCGTCGCCCTGCCAGCACAGCAACTCGCGCAGCGGCTCGCTCGCCTCCTCCAACAGTACCGGCATGCTGCCCACCAGAGCCTCGAAGGCGGGGTTGCTGCGCACCAGCAGGCCGCGCTCGTCGAACAGCACCATGCCGACGGTGCTGAGATCGAACCAGTGGTCGAGCTCGCGCGCCGAGCGGTCGGCGCGCTGGCGCGCCGCATGCTCGGCGGTCGAATCCTGCATCACGGTCAGCAGCAGGCTGCGGCCCGTGTCGTCGCCGACGCGCTGGCGCGTCGCGCGGTACCAGCGCTCGCGGCCGTCGGCGTCGAGCAGGCGCTGCTCGAACAGCGCGCCGGCCTGCGCATCGTCGCGCGCGGCGAGGAAGGCCTCGCGCGCGGCCAGGCTGGCCGGCCGGTCTTCCGCCGGATGCAGCTCGATCGGGTCGCGGCCGATCAGCCATTCGCGCGTGCGGCCGCTGAATTCGAGAAAGGCAGGGTTGACGTCGACGAGGCGGAACTCGGCGTCCTGCAGGACGGCGGGAAAGGGCGCATCCCAGACGACGCGGAAGGCCTGCTGCGGCGCGGCGCAGGCCTGCAGCTGCAGGCTGAGCACGCCTTCGCCGGAGTCGAGCCGGCGCCAGGCCAGGCTGGCGCGGCGCGCATCGTTCAGCTCGGCTGGCGGCGGCTCGGCGGCACGCGGCGCGCCGCGCTGCGCGGCCTGCAGCCACTCGGTGGCGGCGGCGCCCAGCCAGGGCGCCAGCGCGGCCACGCCCTGCCCCACGGCAGAGTGCAAGGGGCCTTGCGCGGCACGGTTGGCGAAGGCGACGACGCCGTCGGCATCGAACAGCAGCACCGGCTCGGCCAGGGTGTCGAGCAGGGGCATCCAGGCCGCCAGCGGCAGCCGGGTTTCGGGGCGAATCGGGCCCCTTACTGCCACGGGGCCCGGGTTCCCTTCATTCGAGTTGCGATGCGGCGGTGAGGGCGCGCAGCTGCGCGCGGTTGACTTCGCTGACACCCAGCATCAGCGCGTCGGCGGCTTCGCGGAAGTCGAACAGCGATTCGTTCTCGATCGCGTGCACCATGTTCACATAGGGCTGGAACGGGCCGCTCTCCTTGGTCAGCGCCTGGACGACGCGCTCGGGCACCGGGATGCTCGCGAACAGGTCGGAGAAGGGCTGCTGGAACATGCGGTCGAGCAGCGAGAACACGCCGCAGATGAACAGCTCGCTGCGCATCTCCTCGTCGCCCGCGGAGCGGCCGAGCTCCTCCATCAGCAGCCCGCGGCGCACGGCGGCGAACATCACCGGCCGCATGTTGACGTCCTTGCTGGCGGTGGCCAGCAGCAGCGCCACCCAGCGCTTGAGGCGCTTGTAGCCGAGCATCATGATGGCGTGGCGGAACGAGCTGATCTCCACGCGCAGCCCGAAGGCCGGCGAGTTGATGTAGCGCATCAGCTTGAAGGCGAGCGAGGGATCGCGCTTGAGCGTGTTCTCCAGCTTCTCGATCGGCTCGGCGGCATCGACCTGTCGGATCAGCTCGACCATCGCCTGCATGTCCGGCTGGCCGGCCACCTTGGCCTTGGCGCCGCCCTGGATGGCATCGTCGATCGGCCAGCCCAGCACCGACTCGGCGCCGCGCGCGAAGGCCTGCTCCATCTGCGCGATGGTGCGCACGCCGGCCTGCAGGTGCGGGATGCTGCGCGTCACGCCGGGCGGCGGCTGGGTGCCGTCGAGGCGGCGATCGTCGGCCAGGTCGATGATCGAATATTTGAAGCAGGGCAGCACCTCGCGCGGCAGCTCGGCCAGCGGCCGGCCCTTGAGCAGCAGCGTATTACCGTGGCCGTGCAGCGCGACGATGGCCGCGGTGTTGGCCGCATCGCAGGCCATGAAAGCCGGGATCTCGACCATCACGTTGCCGGCCGGCTGCGCCTGCATCAGCTCCTGCAGCAGCGATTCGCTGGCCACGTTGAGCGACACCTTGCCGCCGTCGGCCGGCCACACGCCGGCGATGGCCTCGAGCAGCTGCGCCGCGTCGGGCGCCATGTCGGGGCGCAGCGGAAAGACGGTCAGCCGCGTCGCCGAGACCGAGCGGTTCTTGTCGATGTAGGGCGAGTAGCCGAAGGCCACCTGGCCGAGGATCGCGACGTCGAGCATGGGCATCAAGCGTTGAGGTAGTCGAACAGCGACAGGCGCTGCACCATCGAGTACGACTTCAGCGCGGCATCGTAGCCGGTTTGCATGTTCTGGAACTTGGAGATGGCGTCCGTCATGTCCAAATCTTCCGCATTGCTGCGTTCCGTCTGGTTGGCGAGCTTCTGGCCGGCCAGGCGCAAGGTCTCGCCCTCGATGCGCGAGAGCATCTCGCCGGCCACCGCGCGCGCGCCCTGCAGCTGCGCCAGGGTCTGGTCGATGTCGCGCAGCCCGTCGGTGTTGCCCTGGGCGATCTGCGCCGTGCTGCGGCCCTTGGTGGCGAGCTGCGTGACCGCGCGGTCGAGCGTGTCGAAGATCGACAGCGTCGAGCTCGATGGCTGCACCGTGAAGCTGTCGGCGTTGGCCGGCGTGCCGCTGATGCGAAAGCTCATGCCGTCGACCGTGATGTCCTGGCCCGACACGTAGGGCGCCGCGGTCACCGCGGTGGGGTTGCCGTCCTTCAGCACCGCATAGGTGGTGGCGCCGCCGGAGACGCTGAACTGCAGCGTGTAGGTCGAGCCGGTCAGCGCGGAAGGGTTGCTGACCTGGCCGTTGTCGATCCACGCGTTGGTGACGCCCGCGCCCGCGCTGGTCTGGAATACGCCGTTGCCGGTGCGCGCGGTCATGAAGACGCCGTCGCCGTTGACCGTCAGCGGCAGATCGGTGCCGGCCTCGGTGCGGCGCTCGCCGCTCACGCCCTTGTAGGCCACGCCGCCGGGCGCGTCGACGAAGGGTTGCGTGGTCGCGCCCTGCCCGCCGAACAGGTAGCTGCCGGCGCCGTCGCTGCGATTCGCCACCGAGAGCAGCTGGTTGCGGATCGCCTTGATCTTCTCGGCCAGGTTGCTGCGCTCCTGATCGCTGTAGGAGGCATTGCCCGCCGCCACCAGGGCCTCGCGCGCCTGCTGCAGCAGCTCGAGCGAATCGCCCATCGCCGTCTCGGTCAGCGACATCGCGGTGCGGCTCGCGTCCACCGCGCGCTGGCTGGTCTCGGCGCGCATCTGGCCGGCCAGCGCGCGCTCGGCGCGCGCCGCCGCGGCCGGGTCGTCGCTGGCGCGGCTCACGCGCTTGCCGCTGGTCAGGCGCTCCTGGGCGTCGGCCATCTCGACCTGGCGCTTCTGCAGCGTTTCGATGCCGGATTCGTTGGCGCGCCGGGTGCTGATGCGCAGGCTCATGGTGGTTCTCCTTCTCAGCCGGCGGTCTGCAGCAGCGTGTCGAACAGCGACTGCGCCACCTGCAGGATCTTGGCCGCGGCCTGGTAACTCTGCTGGAACTGGATCAGCCGTGCGGCTTCCTCGTCGAGGTTGACGCCGACCTTGGCCGAGAGGTTGGCATCGGCCTGGTCGGCGATGGCGGCCGACTGCTTGGCCGACAGCTGCGCGCCCTGCACGCGCACGCCCACCTCGGCGAGCATGTTGGCGTAGGCATCGGTGACGCTCGCGCCCGGCACCACGGTGCCGCTGGGCAGCGTGCTCTGGCCGACCAGGCCGGCATCGCGCAGCGCCATCATGGCCTTCGCGTTGCCGTTGTCCGAGGCCGGGAAGGGCGTGTTGCCCACCGTCAGCACGTCGCCGCTGCGCGGCACGCCCGACAGATCGAGCGACCAGTCGTAGCGCTGCGCCGGCGTCGCGGGCGCCCAGGCGTCGCTGCGGATCGCCTGGCCGGCGCTCCAGGTGCCGGTGCCGCTGCGCACCAGCGCGTTGCTGGCATCGCGCAGCTCCCAGTTGTAGGCGCCGCTGTCGTTGGTGAAGGTGATCGTGGCGGTCAGCGGCGCGGCCGCGGCGTTCACCGCCGTCGCGCTCAGCGCGGCCACCGAGGCGGTGCCGATGTTGTCGACGTCGAAGGTGGCCGCCACCGGCGAGGCCGCCGCGAGGCCGCGCGTGTTCTCCAGCGCCAGCGTGGCGTTGCGCGATGCCGCCGACACCGGCTGCAGCAGGAAGCGGTCGTTGGCGGCCGGCGCCGTCGCGCCGATGCTGATCTGGAAGCCGTCGACGATGGCGCCGTCGGTCACCGTCTGCGAGTTGCCGTCGGACAGGCGCGTCAGCGTGTAGCTGCCGGCCGGCAGCGCCGGGTCGCGCACCAGTTCGTAGTCGCTCGCCTGAAGCTCGGTCGGATTGCTGACGCTGATCGACACGGTGGCGCCGCCCGTGTTGCTCGATGCCGGCAGCACCTGCGGCGCGCCGACGGTCAGCAGCGGCGCGCCGCTGGCCGGCGGCTGGCTGCCGTCCAGGCCGAGCGCCTGCTGCCGGTTGACGCTGCCGGCCACGGCCGCCGCGATCTGGCCGAGCTGGTTGCGCGCGCTGACCAGGTCGTCGTTCTGGAAGCGCAGCAGCCCGGCGATCGAGCCGCCGGTCACCAGCTCCTGCGGCATCTCGCGCACCGCGCCGGAATCGTTCACGCCGAGCTGCAGGCGCGAGGGGTCGTAGGCATCGGCCACCGCCACCAGCCTGGTCGCCTGGTTGCCCAGCACCAGCTTCTGGCCGCCGCCGATGAACACGCTCATGCTGCCGTCGCCCGCCTCCATGGTGGTGACCTGCACGTAGCGGCTGATCTCGCTGATGGTCTGGTCGCGCTGGTCGAGCAGGTCGTTGTGCGACTGGCCCGAGCCCTTCACCGCAGCGATCTTCTGGTTCAGCTCCGCGACGCGGCCGGCCAGCATGTTCACCTGCGTGATGCTGGCCTTGAGCTCCTCGGTGACGCCCTGCTGCAGCGTGTCGAGCTGCTCGCCGGCGGTCTTCACGCGCGTGGCGAACTCGCCGGCGCGCGCCAGCACCACCTGGCGCGCCGAGGTGTCGGCGGGCTTGTTGGCCACGTCGACCAGCGCGTTGAACATCGAGGTGGCGGCGTAGCCGATGCCGTCCTCGCCGAGCGGGAATACCTTCTCCAACTGCTGCAGCTGGCTGCTGCGCGCCTCGTCGGCCGCGGCGATGGCCTTGGTGGTGGACGCCTCGCGGGTGAGGAAGTCGCTGTGCTCGCGCTGCACCGTGGCGACGTTGACGCCCTTGCCGAAGAAGCCGGCGCCGGTGAACTGGCCGCCGTTGGTCTCGAGCACCACGCTCTGGCGCGAGTAGCCCTCGGTGTTGGCGTTGGAGATGTTGTGGCCGGTGGCCTGCAGGGCGGCGTAGTTCGCGCTCATCGCGCGCACGCCCAGCGACATCAGTGCGGAAGCGCTCATGCTCGGCCGTCCTTCAGCTCATGGCCCGCTGCAGGCGCAGCGTGGTGTTGATGGTGCGCGCCAGCTTGTCGGCGTAGGCCGGGTCGGTGGCGTAGCCGGCGTTCTGCAGGCCCTGCGCGAAGCCCTGCGCCGTGGTCGCGTTGGAGACGACGCCGGTGTAGCGCGGGCTGGTCTTCATCAGCTTCGCGTAGTCGGCGAAGCTGTCGGCGGCGCTCGCATAGGCGCGGAACCTGGCCGTCACCTTGCGCGGCTGGCCATCGACGTATTCGGTGGTGGTCACCTCGGCGACCGCACCCTTCCACGACGCGCCGGCCTTGATGCCGAACAGGTTGTTCGACGGGCTGCCGTCGGCGTTGCGGATGTCGCGCTGGCCCCAGCCGGTTTCGTGCGCGGCCTGGGCGATCATGAAGGCGGCGGGGATGCCGCTCTCGGCCTCGGCCGCGCGCGCGGCCTCGCTGTGGCGGCTGACGAACTCGGCCTGCCCTGCCGTGCCCTTGGCGCCGCTCGCCGGCGCCACGCCCTTGGTGGCCGTGCCGCTGGTATCGGGGATGGCCGGCTGCGCGCCGCTCATCTGCCGTTCCAGCTGCTTGGCGATGATGTCCGACAGCCCGCCCGGCAGGCCGGTCATCTTGGTCGCGAACTGCGTGTCCAGCATCTCGGTGCCGAGCTTGGAGCCCTCGTTGTCGAGCATGCCGCTGCTCATGCTCGCATCGCGCATGCTCTTCATCAGCTGCTGCATGAAAAGCGCCTCGAACTGCTTGGCGGCCTCCTTGACGGCAGCCTTCGGGTTCTTGCCGGCGCTGAACTTGAGCGCCTCGAGCGAGCGTGTGTCGGTGGCCAGCGAGCTGGTCGGGTTGAGAGACATCAGATCACCTCCAGCTCCGCATTGAGTGCGCCGGCCGCCTTGATGGCCTGCAGGATCGCGAGCAGGTCCTGCGGCGTGGCGCCCAGCGAGTTGAGCGCCTTGACCACGTCGACCAGCTGCGTGCCGGCCGGCATCTGGATCAGCGAGCCGGCCTGCTGGCTGATGGTGATGTCGGCCTTGTCGCGCGCGACGGTCGTGCCGCTGGCCAGCGCGTTGGGCTGGCTCACCACCGGCGTGTTGCTGATGGTCACCGAGAGGTTGCCGTGCGCCACCGCGCAGGGCGCCAGCGTCACCGCCTGGTTGACCACGATGGAGCCGGTGCGTGCGTTGATCACCACGCGCGCGGCCGGCGCGGCGCGGTCTACGGCCAAGTTCTCGATGTCGGCGAGGAAGGCCACGCGCGCGTCCGGCGCGGCCGGCATGCGCACGCGCACGGTGCGGCCGTCGAGCGCCTGCGCGATGCCCTCGCCCATCTTGCCGTTGATGACCTTGGCCACGTCACGCGCCGTGCCGTAGTCGCTGGCGGCGAGGTCGAGCTGGATGGCATCGCCCTGGTTGAGCGGCGTGGGCACCGAACGCTCCACCGTCGCCCCCTCGGGCACGCGCCCGGCGGCGAGGTGGTTGATCTGCACCTTGGAGCCGGCCGCCGAGGCGCCGGCGCCGCCGACGATCAGGTTGCCCTGTGCCAGCGCATAGATCTGGCCGTCAGCGCCCTTGAGCGGCGTGGCGATCAGCGTGCCGCCGCGCAGGCTCTTGGCATTGCCCAGCGAGGAGACGTTCACGTCCAGCGTCTGCCCCGGCTGCGCGAAGGGCGGCAGCTGCGCGGTCACCATCACCGCGGCGACGTTCTTGAGCTGCATGCTCGCGCCGGCCGGCACCGTCACGCCCATCTGCTGCAGCATCGCGGCGATGCTCTGCGCGGTGAAGGGCGTGGAGGTGGTCTGGTCGCCGGTGCCGTCCAGCCCGACGACGATGCCGTAGCCCACCAGCGGGTTGCTGCGCACGCCCTGCACGCTGGCGATCTCCTTGATGCGTGCGGCGTATGCGGGCCCGGGCCACCACAGCGCGGCGCTGGCGAGCAGCGCGGCGGCGGTGATCAGCGTGCGGATCAGGCGCTCGAGCTGCTCGGAGCGGTCGTGGAAGCCGGAGACGGAGTCATGTTCCATGACCCCATTCTTCGCGCGAGCTAGATCGGCAGAACGTTCAAAAAGAAGCGTGCCAGCCAGCCAATTCCGTTCGCCTCGGCCTGGGCGCCGCGGCCGCGCTGCTCGATGCGCACGTTGGCGATCTGCGCCGAGGCCACGGTGTTGCCGGGCTGGATGGCGCGCGGGTCGACCTGGCCGGAGAAGCGCAGCACGTCGACGTTGTGGTTGACGCCGATCTGCTTCTCGCCGGCCACCAGCAGGTGGCCGTTGGGCAGCACGCCCGTCACCGTGGCGGTGATGGTGCCGGAGAAGTCGTTGCTGTTCTCGGTGCTGCCCTTGTTGTCCAGCGAATTGCTCGAGGTTCCGGCCACGCTGGCGCGGCCGAAGGAGTTGCTCGAGACGAAGGGCAGCGCGGTGACGCCGGCGCTGAGCTTGCCGCTCTTGTCGATGCTGCTGGTGCTCTTCTGCGTCGCCGAGACCTTCTCGACGATCTGCACCGTGATCGTGTCGCCGACCAGGCGCGCACGATGGTCCTCGAACAGCGGCCGGTACTGCGTGCCCTGGAAGATCGCGCCGTTGTTCACGGTCGGCGCCGGCTGCGCCACCGGCAGCGCGCTGGTGGGCTCGGCCACGTCGACCTTGGGCGGCGCGTTGAGCGTCTGGCAGCCGGCCAGCAGCGTGGCGGCGGCGGCGATGGCGGCGGTCGCGATGATCTTCATCAGAGCTGCCCCAGCTTCTGCAGCATCTGGTCGGAGGTCTGGATCGCCTTGGAGTTGAGCTCGTAGGCGCGCTGCGTCTGGATCATGCCGATCAGCTCCTCGACCACGTTGACGTTGCTGGTCTCGACGAAGCCCTGGCGCAGCGAGCCCAGCGCGTTGCTGCCCGGCGCGCCGGTCTGCGGCGAGCCCGAGGCGGCGGTCTCGGCGAACAGGTTCTGCCCCTTGGGCTCGAGGCCGGCCGGGTTGATGAAGCTGGCGAGCTGGATCTGCCCCACCGACTGCGGCTGCGCGTTGCCCGGCAACACCACGCTGACCGTGCCGTCGTTGCCGACCGTGACGCTCTGCGCGTTGGCGGGAATCGTGATGCCCGGGTTGAGCAGGTAGCCGTTGTTGGTGACGATCTGCCCCTGCGCGCTGACCTGGAAGGAGCCGTCGCGCGTGTAGCCGGTGGTGCCGTCGGGCATCTGCACCTCGAAGAAGCCGTTGCCCTGCACCGCGATGTCCAGCGGGTTGCTGCTCTGCTGCAGGTTGCCCTGCGTGAAGCTGCGCACGTTGGCCACCGCGCGCGTGCCCAGGCCGACCTGCAGGCCGGTGGGCAGCGTGGTCTGCTCGCTGCTGTTGGCGCCGGCCTGGCGGATGTTCTGGTACATCAGGTCCTCGAACACCACGTGCGACTTCTTGTAGCCGTTGGTGGCCGAGTTGGCGAGGTTGTTCGAGATGGCGTCCAGCTGGGTCTGCTGGGCTTCCATGCCGGTCTTCGAGGTCCACAGCGATCGCATCATGATCGGCTTCCTTTCCTTGTGGCGTCGCGGGTCACGACACCGACAGCAGCTGCGCGGCCGCCTTCTCGTTGCCCTCGGCGTTCTGCAGCACCTTCATCTGGGCTTCGAACTGGCGCGCCGCGGAGATCATCGCCACCATGGTCTCGACCGGGCTGACGTTGCTGCCCTCGAGCGCGCCGTCCTGCAGGCGAGCCGTGGTGTCGGCCGACAGATCGCCGTCGGCGGCGCGGAACAGGCCGTCCTCGCCGCGGTTCAGCGGCGCTTCCGGCGTGACCAGCTTGAGCCGCCCGACCGTGCTGCTGCGGCCATTGGTGGCGCGCGCGCTGACGGTGCCGTCGGCGGCGATGCTCACCTCGCTGTTGGCCGGCACCTGGATCGGCCCGCCGTCGCCCAGCACCTGCAGGCCGCCGTGCGTGACCAGCATGCCGTCGGCGCCGACCTCGAGCGAGCCGCCGCGCGTGTAGGCCTCGGTGCCGTCCAGGCCCTGCACCGAGAGCCAGGCGTTGCCGCGCATCGCCACGTCGAGCGGGCGGCCGGTGGTCGACACCACGCCCGGGCTCATGTCGTAGCCCGGCGTCGATTCGAGCGCGTAGACCCGCGTGCTGGCCCCGCTGCCCTGCACCGGCACCGCGCGGAAGGCGTGCAGCTCGGCGCGGAAGCCCGGCGTCGACACGTTGGCGAGGTTGTTCGCCAGCACGTCCTGGCGCTGCATGTTGGCCTTCGCGCCGGCCATGCTCAGGTAGATGAGGCGGTCCACGGCAGTCCTTCAGCTCGGGTCGGTTCAGCGAAAGCGATCAGCGCAGGTTGACCAGCGTCTGCAGCACCTGGTCCTGCGTCTTGATGGTCTGCGCGTTGGCCTGGTAGACGCGCTGCGCGGTGATCATGTTGACCAGCTCGCCGGTCAGGTCGACGTTCGATTCCTCCAGCGAACCCGACTGGATGCTGCCGAGGTTGCCGTCGCCGGGAATGCCCACCACCGGATCGCCCGAGGCGAAGCTGCGCTGCCAGCCGTTGCCGCCCATGGGCTGCAGGCCCTGGTTGTTGCGGAAGGTGGCGATCTCCACCTGGCCGGCCGGCTTGGACTGGCCGTTGGAGTAGCGTGCCGTGACGATGCCGTTGGCCTCGAACTGGATGCCCACCAGCTGGCCCGGCGCGTAGCCGTTCTGGCTCAGGTCGGTGACGCCGAAGTTGGAGCCGTACTGGGTGGCGCCGGCGAGGTCGAGCTGCACGCCGTTGATGGCCAGGGTCTGCGCGCCGTTGGCATTGGTCGAGGCCGGGATGTTCAGCGTCACCGGGCCCACCGGCGCGGTCGGCGTGCCGCCGTTGGCGGGGAAGTTGATGGTCGTCGAGGGCAGCGGGTTGCCCGAGGCGTCGGTGCTGATCGGCGCGCCGTTGGCCGTGACGTAGACGTTCCAGGTGTCGGTGGCCGACTTCTGGAAGTAGTAGGTCAGCGCCACGTCCTGGCCCTTGTCGTCGTAGACGGTCAGCGAGGTGGCGTTGTTGTAGGTGCTCGGGTCGGAGAGCACGATCTGCGCGCCGGCCGCCGGCAGCGTGCTGCGGGCGCGCGAGTCGAGGTTCATCTCCATCGTGATGGTCGAGGTGGCCGCCGGGTTGATGCCGGCGGTGGGCATGCGCAGCGGGCCGGCGGTGCCGGGCTGGATGATGCCGTTGCCGTCGGCCGGGTAGCCCATCAGCTTGTCGCCCTGGTTGTTGACGACGAAGCCGTCGCGGTCGACCTTGAACTGGCCGTTGCGCGTGTAGGTGATCGGGCTCTTGCCGTCGGTCACCTGGAAGAAGCCGGCGCCGTTGAGCGACAGGTCCATCGGGTTCTCGGTGGTGACGATGTTGCCCTGCGTGAACTGCTGCGACACCGAGGCCAGGTTGACGCCGATGCCGATGTTGTTGGTGCCGGTGCCGTTCATCGACGTGGCGTACATGTCGGCAAACTCGGCGCGCGCCGACTTGAAGCCGTAGGTGCTGGCGTTGGCGACGTTGTTGCCGATCACCTCCAGGTTCTTGCTGGTGGCGTTGAGTCCGGAGAGGCCTTGCTGGAAGCTCATGGGTGTCCTCGGGTGTTGGTGATCGGTGATCAGTTGAATGCCTTGACGTCGGCATAGCCGACGCTGCCCGAGCGCGCGAGCTCGAGGCTGAAGCCGGTGCCGGAGGTGCTGACGGCGTCGACCGTGTCGCGCATCAGCGTGGTGGGCTTGGAGGCCACGCCGCCGCGCGTGGCGGTGACGCGGAAGCGCAGCCCGCTGTCGTTGGTGGCGGTGCCGGCCGTCCAGTCGAAGCTGTGCATGCCGGCGCTCTGCGCGCCGAGCTGCAGGGTGTCGACCACCTGGCCGCTGGCCGAGAGGACCTCGACCTTGACCGCATCGGCCGCCGAAGCCAGCTCGAAGCCGCCTTGGGCCGTGCCGTCGCGGATGTCGAGCTGGTTGCCGGGCACGATCACGTCGCGCCCGACCAGGCTCGCGCCCTGCAGCGCCTGCATCTGCACGAACTGGCTGTTCAGCCCGGCGACGGTGGTGTTGAGCTTCTCGATGCCGGTCACCGTCTGGATCTGCGCCATCTGGCTGGTGACCTGGGCGTTGTCCATCGGGTTGAGCGGATCCTGGTTCTGCATCTGCGCGACCAGCAGCTTGAGGAAGCGGTCGGACGCGCCCGCCGTGGTGCCGGCCTGCGCGGCGAGCTCCGTGGACGCGGAAGAAGTGGACGAGGTGGAAGAGACGGCCATGGCGTGCTTTCAGTGCGTCGTTCTCACTGGCCCATCTGCAGCGTCTTCAGCAGCAGGCTCTTGGCGGTGTTCATCACTTCGACGTTGTTCTGGTAGGAACGCGAGGCGGAGATCATGTTGACCATCTCCTCCACCGGGTTCACGTTGCTGTAGGTGACGTAGCCCTCGGCGTCGGCGGCCGGGTGCTTGGGGTCGTGCACGCGGCGGCCGGGCGTCTGGTCTTCACGCACCGTGCTGACGCGCACGCCGGCCTCGCCCTCGGCGCCCAGCGCGCCGCCGGCCTGGCCCATCAGCTCGGTCTGGAATACCACCTGGCGCGCCTTGTAGGCCTGGCCATCGGGGCCGGCCACGGTGTCGGCGTTGGCGAGGTTGCTCGCCACCACGTTGAGGCGCTGGCTCTGCGCGGAGGCCGCGCTGCCCGAGACATTGAAGATGTTGAACATCGACATGAGGCGTCTCCTTACTGGCCCTTGATGGCGTCGAGCATCGTTCGCACGTTGCCGTTGATGAAGCGCAGCGTGGCTTCGTACTTCACGCTGTTGTCGGCGAAGGCGGCGCGCTCGCGGTCCATGTCGACGCTGTTGCGGTCGAGGTTGGTCTGGCTCGGGTTGGCGTACAGCAGCTTGGCCCCGGCGCGCGCGCCGCTGGCCGCGGCGATGTGGCCGGACGTGGAGGTGGAAAGCGTCGCGGCCGCATTGCCTTCGCCCGTGGCCTGGCGCAGCGCGCTGGCGAAATCCATGTCACGGGCGACGTAGCCCGGCGTGTCGGCGTTGGCGATGTTGCTGGCCAGCAGGCGCTGGCGCTCCGAGCGCAGCGTCAGCGCCTGGCCCTGGAAGTCCAGCGATGCGGTGAGGCGGTTCAGCATGGTCGCTCCTGATCCGGTATGCCTTGTGGAACGGAATTCTGTTCAGCGCCCCGCCGGACATAAGCGAGATAAGCGCCGTCTTCCGCCGCCATTTCGCGCCTTCGCGCTGGACGGCCCCGCCCTACAGTGATCACATGCACTCCTGGGCTTTCGACTGGCATTCACCGCTGCGCTTCCTGGCGCTCGCTGCGCTGGCGGCGCTGTTCGCGCTGCCGGCCGCGCCCGCGCATGCCGCCGACGATGCCCTGCAGGCGCAGGTGCGCGAGTTCGCCAGCGCTTCGGTGCTGCAAGGCCCGCAGCGGCGCATCGAAGTCGAGGTCGGCTCCTTCGACCCGCGCCTCAAGCTCGCGCCCTGCGAAGAGATCCAGCCCTACCTGCCGCCCAATGCGCGGCTGTGGGGCAGGAGCCGCATCGGATTGCGCTGCACCAAGGGCCCGACGCGCTGGAACGTCTACCTGCCCGTCACCGTGAAGGTGTTCGCCAAGGCGCTGGTCGCCACGCGCGCACTGCCGGTGGGCACGGTGATCGAAGAATCCGACCTGGCTCAAGCCGAGGTCGATCTGGCCGAAGACGCTTCGGCGGCAGTGACGCAAGCGCAGCTGGCGCTCGGCCGCGCTCTGGAGCGGCCGCTGGCCGCCGGTGCGAGCCTGCGCCAGTCGCACCTCAAGCCGCGCCAGTGGTTCGCCGCCGGCGAGACGGTGCAGTTGGTGGCGCAGGGCCCGGGCTTCCAGGTCGGCGGCAGCGGCCAGGCGCTGAATGCCGGCATCGAGGGCCAGCCGGTGCGCATTCGTACCGATAGTGGGCGCGTCCTCACGGCCGAGGCTGTGGGCGAGCGTCGCGCGGAGGTGAACCCGTGAACGGATTCACCCCCATGAACGAGGGAGTTTCCCGAAAAGAGCCTAAAGTCACGCCATGTGGCTCCGATAAGGCATCCATGCACGCCGGAGATCACCCCGGCGCCTCCATCGGGAGAACACCATGAAGATCGGCAATCCTGCAGACAAACGCAACGTCGCTGCCAGCGAGAAGGCCAGCGCCCCGGCCAAGGCCGCGGCCGAGCCCGCCAAGCAGGCGGGCGTGGCCGGCACCGCCGCCGACCCGAGCGCCAAGGTCGAGCTGTCGAACGCAGCCAACCTGATGGCCAACCCGAGCGCCGCCGACTTCGACGCCGACAAGGTGCAGCGCATCTCGCAGGCCATCGCCGACGGCAGCTTCCAGGTCAACGCCGAGGTGATCGCCGACAAGCTGATCGCCAACGCGCAGGAACTGCTGGGCAAGGTGCAGCGCTGAGCGGCATGGCCGACGCGCTCCACACCCCCACCGACACCCGCCTCGACGCGGCGCTCGCCGCCGTCGAGGATCGACTGAACGCGCTCGGTGAAGCGCTGCGCGAGCGCGACAGCGTGGCCATCGAGCAGCAGGCCGACGCGTTGCACCGCACGCTGACGGCGGCGGTCGACCAGTTTGCCCAGGCCGCCAAGCGCGGCCCCGTTTCCCCTGCCCTGCGCCAGCGCCTGGCCCGCACCAGCGGCCTGGTAGCCGCGCAGCGCGAATCGCTCTCGCGCGCCACCGCGGCGCTCGACCGCGCCATGGACGTGCTGCTGCCGCGCGATGCGGCCAGCGTCTACTCGCCCTTCGGCAACGCCGAGCGCCCCGCGCGCGGCGGCGCTATCCAGGCCTGAGCCTTCCCTTGCCGGCGCGCACCACGCTGGCTATGCTGTACGGATGTACAGCCCTGGCGACGCGCCGCGCCTGATTGCCCACCTCGACATGGACGCGTTCTACGCGTCCGTCGAATTGCTGCGCTACCCGGAACTGCGCGGCCTGCCCGTGGTGATCGGCGGCGGCCGCCGCCATCAGCCCGAAACCCTGGGCGACGGCACGCGCCGCTTCTTCCGCCTGCGCGACTACACCGGCCGTGGCGTGCTGACCACCAGCACCTACGAAGCGCGCGCGCTGGGCGTGTTCTCGGCCATGGGCACGATGAAGGCGGCGCAGCTCGCGCCCGACGCCATCCTGCTGCCGGTCGACTTCGACGAATACCGGCGCTACTCGCGGATGTTCAAGGCCGCGGTGCGCGAGATCGCGCCCAAGATCGAAGACCGCGGCATCGACGAGATCAGATGGTTTTCGTGAGCCCCCATCTGCACTGTTTTTCAAACTCTCCTCGTGCAGTGCCGGCCACACCGACAAGAGCCTTGCCCAATTTTTGCGCGGGTCTACAATGTTGTAGAACACTGTAGACTTTTGCATCCTAATGAGACTCGTCCCCGCCAAGTCGAAGACGCTGCTTGAGGACGCCGCGGGGATAGTGAACGTACCTGCCAGCCTTTATCTCAACCTGCAACACAACAACCCGCATACCCACGAGTCCGTGGCCGCGGCGTTGCGCGTTTTCATCGCGCTGCTAGATGCGTTCGCAATCAACCTCGGCGAACGAGCTCTCAAAGGTGAGTGCCTTCGTGAAGGCGAGAAGGCCGCGCTCAAGCAGCTTGTCTATCGCCCCGTCGACGAGATCGAGCTCATGTCGCCTCAGATGGTTAGGCGAGTCGCGACCGCAACGAGTGACCTTTTGCCTGAGGACGCGAAGGATGCCAACCAACCAAACACCGCGGCCAAGCGTCTGCGGCAGATCGCGGATTGGCTGCACTGGTATCACAAGAAGGTGCTCGGTCCGCGCCTCCCACTCGGATCGACGCTGAGCGAAGCCTTGCGTCGGCAGTACGACGATTGCGTCGAAGAACTCAAGAACGCGATCCGAGGTACACAGGCGGCAAACCCATTCACGATCAGGTCGGCGCCAAAGTCCGTCTTTCTGGAGATCTATCGAACAGTCTTCCTAGATCCGGAGAAGGTGTTTCTCTCTGCAAGCGGAAAGCCCAGCCCAACGCTAATGCGCGATCGGGCGATTGTTCTTCTTGCCGCCGACAGCGTCAGACCCGGTGCGATAGGCAACATCGCCCGCACCGATTTCTCATGGGCAGGCGGTCCCACCAAAGCCTCATTGATCTTGAAAGATCACACGGCAAAGCGGAAGCGGCGAATCACCACCGGCACGCCCAAGCAGAAAGGCGCGAGAAGCACGAAGCAGCCGTACAACTCGAACATTACGATCCAGCTTACGCCCTGCACGTCGGAAGCAATACAGGACTACATAGAAGGAGAGCGTGAGGCGTTGCTCGAGAAGACAATCAAGAACAAGAGCTTGGGCTTTCTCCTCCTCGCTGAACACGGCGGTCCGATCGCCGATCGAGGAACAATATCTGCGGTCTTCAGGCGAGCCCGTCAAGGCCTGACTCGGCTGGGTCTGCTGGCCGTTCCGTCATCGGATCCCTACACGACGCAATCGAGGTACGACCTTTCTGCGTATCTCCTTCGTCACTCCTCGGCCTCACTGTTCTACGCCGAGAAGCAGGATGAACCCGACGTCAAGGATCAGATGAGGAATCGGTTTGGGTGGACCGACGCCAGCACCATGCCCAATCGATACGCATTGCGGGCAATCAGCGATGCCGCAAGCACGACGACGAACTCTTTCTACGAGTCGTTGCAACAGGCGAGGAAGGCGAAGATGAACTCATGACCGCGCGAGTTCGTCAGGAGATTGGGACTGCTCTTGCCGAGTGGGACGAGGCCGATCCCTTGCTCTGGACAATGAGCGAGTGGGTCGGTAACGGCCAAGACACCCGGCAGCAGGCGATCAAAGACTTCGAGCTCGCCTCGCTTCGCGACGGCTATGCCGAGACATTTCTCCTAGCACTAAAGGAGGTAGCACTTCAGAGGCGACACACGGTTGCATTGACCACGATCGACTACGAGGTCACCGGCATCCGCAACCTGCTGCGGATCTGCCACGAGAAGCAGATCATCGTTGGCAAGGTATCGCGCATCAACAGCGCATTCCTGATCGGGCTCGAAACGATCAAGGCCAGCGTTTCACCCGCGTACCTTCAGACGTTGCGGCGCCTCTTCGCTGCCAATAGGCACAACCCGGCACTCTTCGACAAGGATCTGCATGCGGAAGACTTCCCGGTCAGGAAGGACAAGCGAGGATTCAACGGAAAGAAGATCGATCGCATACTCGCCTCAGCGTTAACGCGCGCCTCGATGGTTCACATACTGAATGTCACCGAGGAAGCGTACGAGTCGGGAAAGCTGGATCTGGGCCGCTACAGCTTCCTTCATCTGGCGATGCAAACCTTCGCGAGACCAAAGAGCTACGCCAGCATACAACTGAAGGACCTCCGTTCAGACAAGAACCCTGAGACAGGGCAAGTAACCTACTTTCTCGACCTGCCCATACCCAAGACCGGCGTTCATGGCGAGATGCCCAAGGCATCGATCAGGCTTCATCCCAACGTTGGAGACCTCCTGGCCGCCCAGCGCCAAGCCGTGATCGAGCGCATCGGGCACATGGCACTTTCCGGCGAACTAGGACTGCTGCCGCTCTTCCCTGCCATCGACCTCGCCAGGTCGAAGTATGCGAGGGAGCACAAGGGCGCGCTGAAGGACTCGAACTCATGCAGAAAAGCATACCTTGACCCGATCCGGGATCTCACAAACCGGTTGCTGACGTTCAACGTCTTGCGCCATACGGTAGCCACCCAGTTAGCCTTGATCGGTTGCTCCGCGACAACTATTGCCGCTGTCCTCAAGCATGGCAACGACAAGACGGCCCGCGTCTACGTGGACCTCTTCTTTGACGGATTGATGGATAAGCTGAGCGATGTCCTAGAGCCCGCCTTCGTAGAACACTACCCAGTGTTCGACGAGTTCTGCAGCAAGAACGACCCCATACCCCCGGCGCAGCGCATCGTCAGCGAGGACGATGAAACTGGGAAACGGGAAACCACCGCGCGATGCGGCCGCGAGGTTCAGTGCAATTACGCTCCGATAGCCTGCTATGAGTGCCGGCATTTCAAGCCAGCGTACGACGCCGATCACTCAATAAATCTGGACGTTGTCGAGCGAGAGATCAAGTTCGCCGATGACGCCGGACTGGCAATGGCGACCGAAGCGCGACGCTATAAACACATTCGGAATTGCATCCGAGTTGTGATCATCGTCTGTGACGCCAAGCGACGCGCAATGAGTGGAATGGCGCCCAACTAGAGCACGACCCATGCAGGAGGCCGTCGATCTATCACTCAGCCGACGAGAGACGGCCCTGCTCGCATGGGCAGAGGACTGCGGCAGGCGCATGTCGAAGAAGTGGCCGGGCATCGATTTCTCTTCGGCATCCTGGCCACTCCGGACGACCCACGGCGCGGAGATGGAAGACTTGTCATTCGCAACGACGGTCGCAGCCTTTGCTGGCAAGGATCCAGCCTACTGTTTGGCAGCTCGCTGTCTGATGGCAGAAGTAGCCCTGACAAACAAGGTGAAGATCGGGTGGAAGGTTCTGCGTGCATGGCTACTACTTGCCGCCCTCGATGTGCCCTTGGCGGCGCTTCGTCGTCTCGACATTTGCTCTGTCGAGGAAGCAGCCGCGAAGCACGCAACCGACCGGTCTGCCGGAACCGATCTCGCGCGCCTGCAGACCCTCGGCCGACAACTCGATGACATGGGCCGCAAGGGTGTCATCGATCGTATCGGTTGGACGGTTAGTCCAGACACCAAGACAAGCTTGCTGGAGCGATACAACAACAACAGGGCCAACTTCAAGCTGGCCAAGGGCGCCACCTTGGACCGGAAGATCGAGGCGCTGTCGGACGCAACCAGGGCGATGCTCAGAGGTGACAGACGACTGAGCACCGAGGACTGTGCTTCTCTGGCAATTGCCAACATCACGATGTGCGCGCCGTCTCGAATTAACGAGCCGCTGACTCTTGGAATCGATGACCGGTTCACGATCGAGGACTACGCGACACGCTCGGCCCATCGCGAACGGGACGTGCTGCACAGCGTTCACCAGCTCCTCCTCATCAAAGGAAGCAAGGGAGCAGATTGGGGTGCCAAGCCCATTCTGAACTTCATGATCGACCTCGTCGATCACTGCTGGAAGCGGCTGCTCGAACTTGGCGCGCGATCACGCAAGCTAGTGAGTTGGTACGAGCAGAACCCTCACTCTCTCTTCCTGCCTCCGGAACTGCAGCATCTTCGGGGCGTCGACATCTCGAGGGCTGCGCTGTGGCAGATCGTCAATCTGACCTCGGCCTCTCCTCCGGAAGGCATCACTGCGAGTATCAACGACCTATGGAAAGAGTTTCATAAGGCCGGCAAGGTCCGGAAGATTCCTAACCCCAACCCAATCCGGGCCGATGGTGGTGTTGCCCTGGCCAAACACATTCAGGTCATAGCATGGGATGAGCTACAGCCGCTGATGCTATCCCGCGTGAAGTCGCGCCTTCAAGCAGTTCGTCAGGTAACACCGCAAATTCGATACGAGGGAAAGTTGTCGAATATGCTGGTCCTGTTCGACAGGCGCGCCGCGCCCTGGCTGCCCGATTCGGTCAAATACCACAGCCACCTTCTGCGCCTTAAGAGAACTGCTGCCCGCAAGGCGACTACTCAACCGACAGTCTTTGAGAAGCTCGACATTCAGATGGTCGAGGACGGCCGGGTCATCCATGCCTACCTGGAGACCCACGACCCGCGGCGCTGGCTAACAACGATGGCGCTCAAGGCCAAGGAACGGCTGCCCGATGTCTTGCTCAACAAGTGGGCGCGCAGACTCAAGCTGAGCCAGTTGGACAGCTACGACGTAAATCCTGCCGACGTGAAAGCCAGCCAGTCGGCCATGCCTGAGGTCGAGGAACTGGCTGACATGACCGCAGGGCTAAGGCAGTTGGAGAGCCTCGAGGCCCAGTACGGACTCGAGTCGGAAGTCGTCGTTGCAAATGATGCCGGTATCGCGGTCACCAGCATGGAGGCTGTCTTCCAGGCGACTGAGAACCGTCCAGTAGCCCGCACCAGCAATCAGATCATCATCCTGTACCCGACACGGTTCGGCGTCTGCCTCCACCAGCATCATGTCGCGCCGTGCCGTTCGTATCGGATGTGCGGGAGCGGTTGCAACGAGCAGGTGGTCGTCAAAGGCCACCTGCCCTCAAACGAACAGTGGCGTAGGACCGACGACCTGGCGCAGCAGAGCATCATCAACCAACTGCAGGCACTCATCACGGCTCGCAACTATGAACTTGCGGACGACCAGGATGCGTTCGACCTTCATCTCCTGACATTGGTTGGCAAGGGCTTGGACGCAACGCAAATGTGCAAGGAGATGCTCGACCGCTTTCACGAGCTCAAAGATCAAATTCAGGATATCGCCTTCCGCAAGAAGCTGCACGATGCGTTCGTTGCCAGGGGAATCGTCGAACAGCTCGATTCTTCGAAGGTTCACAGCGGAGCACTGATCAAGTATCACGACCCTTCACGCCATGCGGCACCGGGCCACGAGAGAGCTATCGAAGCGCAGTTCGGCAGTCGAGCATCGATGGCGGCGCTGATCGAGAAGGCGCACGAGACCCATCCAGAGTTCGCTCCGCGGCCTCTCGGTCTCGAGGATCAAGGTCACCTGCTGACAGGCGGGCACGACGAAGGCGAGGAAGATGACGCAAAAGGTTGAAGCCAAGTCCGGCCCTGGCCGTCCTGAGGAACTTACCGAGGAACTGGCAAAGCGGATAGCCATCATGATCGGACACATGCCATTGGCCGGTGTGCCCGTAACATGGGACAACATCGTGCTGCATGTCGAGAAGAAATTCGGCAGGCGATTTCACCGCAACATCATGTCCCAAAAATCGTGGGGCGGGGTCAAACTGATCGCGAACGCCTACGCGGCAGCTGGAGGTGTTGCGAAGCGATTGAAGACGCAAGCCGCGCCCAAGTACGCCACCCAATCACGGGCGTTTCTGCAGCGTCGGATCACCGAGCTGGAAGCCACGATTATGGAACTGAGCGAACAACTCGAGGCGACGCGCGCAAAGCAGTATGAGGAGTTTGCGCTACTCCTGGATTGCAGGACTCCTCTACATCAGTTGGTTGAATTAAAGGCAAAAGCACGAGAGCAATGAAACCGCACTTGCTAGCGAAGCCGGAGTCAAGGGTCGTGGAACAAATGGGAAGGATCCGCGAAGCGGAAGGGACCCGCTTGTGCCGCGAAAGCCCTTGACCCCGGCGCAGCGGCGACGCTTCGATGCAGGGAGGGTTGCCATTCATGGCTACACCCCCTGCCTCGCGGCGAGCGCGGGGCTACGGGGCGGAGCCCCGCATTGTTGTTCGAGCTGACGGGAGCAGCATCTTGGGCAAGGGCACCAGCGGCATACAAGACGGACACGCGCACGTTGAGATGTTTCTCGCTTGGAAGAACCAGGTGGAGGACTTCAAGCCGTACTTGCGCAACGGCGACTTGAACCTCAGCCTCGTCGCAAGTGAGTGTGGCATTCAGCGAGGCGTGTTGTACACAAACACCGCGATCGCGGAAATTCACCTACCGGCGCTCAAGAGGAAGTTGCTCGAAGACGGAGTCCTCAAGCCTGCCGTCGCCGATCCGGTTGAAGTGGTGCGGCTGGAGCCCCGGCGTGATGCCGTCCGCGAAGCTAGGTTCAAGCAACTCCAGGAGGAGAACGAGTTGCTCAAGACCGAGAACCGAGAGCTTCGGAAGCGTCTTGAGCGGTTCGATGGCATGGAAGAAGTCCTTCGTACGACGGGAAGGCTGCCCTGGTGAGCAAAGCAACTGAGACAATGCTTGTTCGTGTGCTGTCAGTCCGTGCGCAAGATCGGCGCGGCGCGATCTTTCGAGGGCAGCGCATCAGCGAGTCCGGCGAGATTCTCGATGCGAACCGAGACATCGTTGCGCGAGTCCATGCCGGCGCGGTCGGCGTCAAGGTTCGCAAGGGCCAGTGGTGGCGGATCTCCGGCGAAGTCGGCATCAGGACCTTCGTTAACGCCAGTGGCTTCGAGATGGCGGAGGATCACGTCGAGGTGAGACCCGGCGGAGCAGCCCTTCAGCTGCCATCGGGCGCGCACATCGTCGAATACATCGCGCGAAACGACAGGTTCGAGGGCATTGGCCCCCTGACGGCACAGAAGCTGTGGGAGACGTTTCGCGAGGGCCTCGTCGAGGTGCTCGACGCTGAGGACTACACGGCACTGGTCGATGTCATTGCGCCCGCGAAGGCGAAGGTCCTGATCGAAGGTTGGCGCGAGGAGGGCCTGAGCAAGACGCTCCAATGGCTACAGAGCCACGAGATTGGGCTCGCGATCGGAAGAAGAATCCTCGGCTACTTTGGCGCTGAGGCGCACGAGAAGATCAACGAGAACCCTTATCGGCTGCTCAGCTTCGCTGCAGGATGGGATGAGGTCGACCGACTCGCCACGTCGGCTCTCGGCGTCCAGCCACTCGACGAGCGCAGGCTGGCGGCGGCTGTCGAAGAGTCTGTGTACCAACAGTTCGCTCTCGGCCATACCTTCGTACCCCGCAAGGATCTTGTGAGCAGCATCAAGCGGCTTCTGAAGAATGAGCCGCGCATGAGCGACATGATCGAAAGTGCACTCAAACTGTGCGAGCGAACGGGCCGCGTCTTGTTCGACTCGCAAGACAACGCCTATAGCCTCGGTGCGAGCATCCTTGAGAACCGAATCGTCGACTGCATCGATGCGCGGCGAGGCATGGTCAGTCCTGCGTGCGACGTACGAGCGATCATCCGTGCATTCGAAACGCAAAGAGGCAAGTGGCCGCTGAGTGATGAACAGAGGGCCGCGGTGCATCTGATCGCCGAGCATCACTTCAGCGTAGTCACCGGCGGAGCCGGCTGTGGCAAGACTACCGTCCTCACGGTGGTGTGCGACGTGCTCGAGGCCCAGGGCTACGACGTAATTCAGCTTGCGCTTGCCGGCAAGGCCGTCAAAAGAATGCAGGAGAGCACAGGGCGGCCGGCAAAGACGTTGGCCTCGTTCATCAAGAAGCTCAACGAGGAGCCCGAGGGACAGCAGGACCTGAAGGAACAGGCAATCCTGATCGATGAGGCGAGCATGGTGGACCTGCTGTCCTTTTCCGCCCTCGCGCGAGGTGTTGACGACAGGGTCAAGATCGCTTTGATCGGCGATCCACACCAGTTGCCGCCGATCGGACCGGGGCTCGTCCTCCAGTGCTTGACCGACGGCATCGTTCCACACGTGGAGTTGAAGGCACCTCAGCGCTTTGGCAGCGAGATCGCTGCGGTGGCCGACAGCATTAAGGCCGGGGTGTTGCCGCGGCTCAGCGAGACAGGCAAGGTGCGGCTCCTCGAGACCTCCGACAATGAGCTGGCCGATGTGGCTACCGAACTCTACTTGACCGGCAGCGCCGAAACTGTTGTGCTGTGCGCCACCCGAGCGTTGGCCAAGAGAATCAACGAAGCCGTGCAAACGAAGTTGTCCACCGACCGCGAGGAGCTTCGAGTCTGGAACCAGGAGTTCGACTGCTGGGAGGCTTCAGGCCTTCGCGAAGGCGACCTTGTGATCTGCACAGACAACCATTGGGACCTTGGGTTGCAGAACGGTTCGATTGGACGGATCGTAAGCCTGAAGAAGGACGGAGAAGCACTCGGAGCTATCGAATGGGACGACGGCCAAACCCGCACCTTCGACGCTTCGTTCCTGGACAGCCTCGAGTTGGCCTATGCGCTGACAGTCCACAAGGCACAAGGGTCGCAATGGCATCGTGTCATCGTGTGTTTGCCGAGCACGCGCAGTTCATCGGTCGACCGGAGTTTGATCTATACCGCCCTGACACGCGCCCAGTCCGAAGTGATCCTGCTTGGGTCTGCCGCTGCGATGGCGCAGACGGTTGCTCGAGAGAAGGCTGCCGACCGGCGACGCGTGGGCTTGCCTAAGAGGCTGGCCCAACTCCGCCATGACGGGCCTACCCCGAGCTAGAAAGCGCTCGAACCGAATCTTGGCCTGCATTGATAGCATTGCGGAAGTGCCCCGTCGTTAGGCATCTTGACAACCGGGGATAACGGGAGAGGCGATGGGAGCAGGCGTGATCACAGAGGCGGACACTTGCCGCGAGTTCGTCACGCCCCGGCTAGTCGAGGCAGGATGGGGCGCGGCACCACACGTCATCGGTGAACAGCGCAGCTTCACCAATGGCCGCATCATCGTCGCGGGCGGGAAGGTACGTCGTGGCAAGCAGAAGCGTGCCGACTATCTGCTTTTCTACCGCCGGGACTACCCCCTGGCCGTCGTCGAAGCCAAGGAGATCGGCCTGCCCGCCGAGACCGGCGTGCAGCAGGCCCGCGAGTACGCGGAGATCCTGGGGCTCAAGTTCGCCTATGCGACCAACGGCCACCGCATCATCGAGGTCGACTACACCGCTGGCACCGAGCGCGAGGTCGGCCGCTACGCGACACCCGACGAACTGTTCGCCCGCCTGACCGCTGCGGCACAGCTTCCCCAGGAAGCTGCGTCACACCTGCTGGCGCCGTTCAACTTGGTGTCTGGCAAGGTGCCGCGCTACTACCAGCAGATCGCCATTCAACGCGTGATCGAGGCGATCCTGCTCGGGCAGAAGCGCATCCTCGCCACCCTGGCCACGGGCACCGGCAAGACCTGCGTCGCGTTCCAGATTTGCTGGAAGCTATGGAGCAGCCGCTGGAACCGTACCGGCGAATACCGTCGACCGAAGATCCTATT
Organism: Piscinibacter sp.; assembly: GCA_017983795.1. GTDB lineage: Bacteria > Pseudomonadota > Gammaproteobacteria > Burkholderiales > Burkholderiaceae_C > Piscinibacter. The sequence goes on along the minus strand of JAGOAS010000001.1, from coordinate 291,563 downwards.
CTTGGCCGACCGCAACATCCTGGTCGACGACCCGATGGCCAAGATGTTCGCGCCCTTCGGCGATGCCCGGCACAAGATCGCCGGCGGCGATGTCAGCCAGAGCAGGGACATGTACTTCGGCATCTATCAGGCCTTGAGCACCGCCAGCACCGACGTCTTTCGGCAGTACCGACCTGACTTCTTCGACCTGATCATCATCGACGAGTGCCATCGAGGCTCAAGTCGCGACGAGAGCGCGTGGCGCGCCGTGCTGGACTACTTCGCGCCTGCGGTGCAGTTCGGCATGACGGCGACGCCGCTGCGCGAGGAGTCGCGCGACAGCTACGAGTACTTCGGCAACCCGGTCTACACCTACAGCCTGCGCCAGGGCATCGAGGACGGCTTTCTCGCGCCGTACCGGGTGCATCGCGTGATCACCACCGTCGATGCCGCAGGTTGGCGGCCAAGCAAGGACGAACTAGACCGCTACGGCCGCGAGGTGCCCGACGACGAGTATCAGACCAAGGACTTCGAACGTGTCGTGGCGCTGCGCGCCCGAACGCGGGCGATGGCCCGGCACTTGGCCGACTTCCTTAGAGGCACCGACCGCTTCGCCAAGACGCTTGTGTTCTGCGTCGACCAGGAACACGCCGCGGAGATGCGGCAGGAGCTGGTCAACCTCAACAGCGATTTGGTGAAGCAGTACCCGGACTACGTCTGCCGCGTCACCGCCGACGAGGGCGCCATCGGCCTGACTCATCTGGCGCATTTCCAGGACGTCGACAAGCCGGCGCCTGTCATCCTCACCACATCCCAGCTGCTGACCACCGGCGTCGATGCCGAGATGGTCAAGAACGTGGTGCTGGCCCGCGTCGTCGGCTCGCGATCCGAGTTCAAGCAGATCGTCGGTCGCGGCACGCGGCTCAAGGTCGACTACGGCAAGGAGTACTTCAACATCATCGACTTCACCGGTACGGCCACCCGCCACTTTGCTGATCCGGACTTCGATGGAGAGCCGGCAAGCATCGAAGAGGTGACGGTCGACGAGTCGGGCGAGCAGGTGAGTGTCACGGAGATCGAGCCCCAAACGCCGCTAGAGGCACAGCCAGTGGAGTACGAGGTGCTCGAAGAGCAGCTCGGCCCGGACACCGGCATCCTCATCAACGAGCCACTGCCCGAACCGCGCAAGTTTTACATCGACGGCGGCGAAGTCGAGGTCATTGGCCACCTGGTGTACGACCTTGATACCGACGGCAAGAAGCTGCAGGTAGTGAAGTACACCGAGTACTCCGGTCGTGCCGTGCGCACCCTTTACCCAACCCGCGAGGCCCTGCAATCGGCCTGGGCCGATCCGGATACGCGCAGCGAAGTGCTGCGTGAACTGACTGAGCGCGGTATCAGTTTCGAGGAGCTGGCCGCCAGCAGCGACCAGCCGGATGCGGATCCTTTCGACCTGCTGTGCCATCTGGCCTGGAACGCGCCGCTGCTTACGCGTCGTCAGCGCGCCGAAGCGGCCCGTCCGCGGGCGCAGGATCTGTTCGGCCAGTACGGCGACACCGCGCGCGAGATCCTTTCGCTGCTCCTCGAACGCTACGTTGAGCGCGGCATCCTGCAGTTCAGCGCGCTATCCGAACTGATGAAGGTCCAGCCCTTCGACCGCTACGGCAGCCCCGCCGAGATCGCCACCCGCCACTTCGGGGGCGTGCGCGGCATGAAGGACGCCATCTCTCGCCTGCAGACCGCGCTCTACCAATAACGAGAACCCGAACCGATGCCCCGTTCCAAACGTCCAGCGGCCAATGAAACCACCGCCGACGCCTCTGTCGAGAGCAAGCCCCGCGCTGCGCGAAAGGCCAAGGCGCCACTCACCACCCGCGAGAACCTGTCGGCGCTGATCGGCACCGCCCGCCAGATACTGCGCAAGGACAAGGGGCTCAACGGCGACGTGGATCGCCTGCCGCTGCTCACCTGGGTGATGTTCCTCAAGTTCCTTGACGACCTCGAAGCCGTCCACGAGCAGGAGGCCGAACTCGACGGCAAGCGCTACCAGCCCATCATCGAGGCCCCGTACCGCTGGCGCGACTGGGCCGCGCGCGAGGACGGCCTGACCGGCGACGAACTGCTGGCCTTCATCAATCAGGATGAAACCCACCGTGCCGATGGCTCGCGCGGCGCGGGGCTGTTCGCCTACCTGCGCGCCTTGGCCGGCAGCGGCGAGAAGGGCAGCCAGCGCGAAGTCATCGCCAACGTGTTCAAGGGCGTGCAGAACCGCATGGTCAGCGGTTACCTGCTGCGCGACATCGTCAACAAAATCAACGGCATCCACTTCAGCAGCAGCGAGGAGATCCATACCCTCTCACACCTGTATGAGTCGATGCTGCGCGAGATGCGCGACGCCGCGGGCGACTCGGGCGAGTTCTACACCCCGCGCCCGGTGGTGCGCTTCATGGTGCAGGTGACCGACCCGCGCATGGGCGAGACCGTGCTCGACCCCGCCTGCGGCACCGGCGGATTCCTGGTGGAGGCCTACGACCACATCGCTCCGCAAGTGACCACGCCCGAACAACGCCGCACCCTGCAGCGCGACACGCTCTACGGCCAGGAAGCCAAGCCGCTGCCCTACATGCTGGCGCAGATGAACCTGCTGCTGCACGGCCTGGAAGCCCCGCAGATCGCCTACGGCAACACGCTGGACCGCCGCGTCAACGAGATCGGCCACAGCGAACGCGTGGACGTGATCCTCACCAACCCGCCCTTCGGCGGCGAGGAAGAGGTCGGCATCAAGGCCAACTTCCCTCCCAACATGCAGACGGCGGAAACGGCGCTGCTCTTCTTGCAGTACATCATGCGCAAGCTGCGCGTGGCAGGCGCGCCTGTACCAGGCGGCAAACCCGCTGTGCGCAACGGACGCGCCGCCGTGGTGGTGCCCAACGGCACCTTGTTCGGCGATGGCATCAGCGCCGTCATCAAGGAGGAACTGCTCAAGGAGTTCCGCCTGCACACCATTGTCCGTCTGCCGCAAGGCGTGTTCGCGCCCTACACCGACATTCCCGCCAACCTGCTGTTCTTCGAGCGCGGCGGCCCGACCGACACTATCTGGTACTACGAGCTTCCCTTGCCCGAAGGGCGCAAGAAATACAGCAAGACCGCGCCGCTGCAGTTCGAGGAGCTCGCGCCGGCTTTGGCCTGGTGGAATGCCCGCGAGGAGGGATCGCAGGCCTGGCAGGTGGACTTCGCCGCCAGGCGCGCTGCCGCCATGGAAGCCGCCACGCCCCACTGGCAGCTGGCCGAGGCCGAACGCAACGCGGCGCTCGCGTTGAGCAAGCCCATCCGCGAACTGGAGCAGACCGTACAGGCTGCGGCCAACGGCGACAAGGCCGCGCTGCAGGACAGGCTGCGTGCGCTCAAGGCCGAACAGCAGGCTCACCAGCAGGCCGCCAAGGCGGCCCAGGCCGAGGGCGATGCCCTGTACTGGCCCATCTACAACCTGGACCTCAAGAACCCGCACGCCCGCGCGGGACTGGAGCACGCCGACCCGAAGGACCTTATCGCCTCGATGCGCAGCCACGAGGCTGAGGTGATGCGGCTGCTGGGTGAGATCGAGGCGCTGGTCAGTGAAGTGGACGAAGAATGAAGGCATGGCCCAAAGTTGCCCTCGCGGACATTGCGCCCATCGTTCGTAGGCCGGTCGAGATTCGACACGACCAGGCGTATCCCGAGCTCGGCATCCGCTCCTTCAGCAAGGGAACGTTTCACAAGCCGCCGCTTTCCGGGAGTGAGGTCGGCACCAAGCGCCTGTTTCAAATCGAGCCCGGCGATTTGGTGTTCTCGAACGTGTTCGCGTGGGAGGGGGCAATCGCAGTGGCGTCGCCTGCCGATGCCGGACGGTTCGGATCGCATCGTTTCATCACCTGCGTCGCTGATAGCGACAGAGCCAACGCGACCTACCTCAAGCTATACCTGACCGCATCGCCGGAAGGACGCGCGCAAGTTCTGCAAGCGTCGCCTGGAGGCGCCGGGCGAAACCGCACTCTGGGGATCGAGAAATTGGGGCAGATTCGCGTTCCCTTACCACCCCTTGCCGAGCAGCAAGCCATCGTCGCCCGTCTCGACGCGCTGGTCGAGAGAACGCGGGAAGTTGAAGCGCATCTGGATGCCGTCGAGCGTGATGCCGAACGGCTCGTCAGAGCGTACATCTTCCATCCCCCAGGAGAGCAGCCCATCAAACGGCCGGTGTCCGAGCTTGTGCAGCAACGCGCGCCTGATGTATCGGTCGACAGAACGGCGCAGTACCGCTTCGCTGGCGTTTACTCGTTCGGACGAGGCGTGTTTCCAAGTGCCGTCAAGACTGGTAGCGAGTTCGCATACAAGCGCCTCTCGACAGTTCGTGCCGGAGATTTCACGTATCCCAAGCTCATGGCCTGGGAAGGCGCGCTCGGCGTCGTTCCGGCTGCGTGCGACGGAATGGTCGTATCTCCAGAGTTCCCGGTGTTCGGCGTCAATACCGACAAGGTCTTGCCCGAGGTATTGGACATCTACTTTCGAACGCCGGAAGTCTGGCCGGCGCTCGCAGAGCTGAGCGGTGGCACAAACGTCCGCCGCCGCCGGCTACAGCCTTCGGCCTTCCTACGCTACGAAATACCTGTGCCGTTCCGGGCGGTGCAACTAAAGATCAGAGAGCTGTTTCGGTGTACGCAAGCCTTCAAGGCGAGGCACGCCGAGATCCGACTCGCGAATGCCGCGCTGATCCCGGCAACGCTGGAGCGGATCTTCTCCGAAGGGCGTTAGGTGAAGTTGATCGCCAACGGTTCCGACATCCTGACTCTCTGTGCTTGCTATCCATGGTCCTACTAAGTATCGAGCGCGCAATGCTTCGGCCTGAAGCATCTTTGAGGTACAGGCGCCATCGGCTTCTTCGGCGCCTTTCCATGGGTGCAAGGTCGAGGGCGGGCGAAGCCGTTGGTGGACGCGCCCAGCCATGGTCCGTCAATACTGGCGGCGCAACTCGGCATGGTGACCGCCGGTGAAGGTAGGGCAAGATGAATAAGCCGCTCGTGGCTCAGAAGACTGTCCTTGAAGCGATCCTCGAATGGTCGGTCGATCGGCCAACCTGGCAGCGCGATGCGCTGCGTCGCATCATTGCAAATGGCAGGCTGGATAAGGACGACTTCAACGAGTTGATTCAACTCTGCAAGGCTGGCCGCGGTGCGAAGGTCGAGAACCTGAAAGCTGTTCCTCTGGAGAAGGCACACCTCCCCGCTAACCCTGATCAAGGCGCGGCAGTCACGCTGACTTCGATCGCCGATGTCAGCGGCGCGAACAATCTCGCGCTTGGCCAGACACTCGCCTTCGAACCAACGGGTCTGACCGTCATCTATGGAGACAACGGTGCAGGCAAGTCCGGGTACGCGCGAATACTGAAGCGCGCCTGCCGGGCACGTCACGCCGGCAAGATCGAGGCAAATGTCTATGACGACCACGCGCCGAAAGTCGCAAGCGCCAGCATCGCCTATGAAGTGGGTGGCGTAGGGCAGCCAGTGGAGCGTTGGCAAGACGGCCCCCAACCACATCCTCGGCTGTCGGCGATCTGCGTCTTCGACAGCGAATGCGCGTCGGTGCACCTCAAGGACAAGAACGAGGTTGCATTTCGGCCGTTTGGGCTTGACGTCCCTGACGAGTTGGCGAGTGCCTGCCAAGTCGTCAAGGACGCGCTTGCAGCAGAGCAGAAGCAGCTTGAGAAGGCGCGGAGCCCTCTCTTTGCCGCGCCACCATGGAGGCCTACAACTGCGATCGGAAGGGCGCTTGCCGGCCTGACGGCAGATACTGATCGAAAGAAAGTTGAGGCAGCGGCGACACTCTCTCCAGAAGAGTCTGTCCGACTCGAGCGCCTGAGAGATGACCTTTCGAAGAATCCGGCAAAGGCTGCAGCCGAACAGACACTCAGGGCTGACAACATCAAGCGGGTCATCGCGGCGGTACAGGCGGCTGATGCTGGCAGCACCGATGAGGTGCTGCTGTCCGCAGGTAAGTCGGCGAACGAAGCACGCGCCAAACGCGAGGCGGCGCGACTTGCCGGCGAAAGGGCTTTCGGTGGTGAAGCAGTTGCTGCCGTTGGCGGTGACGTGTGGCGAGCGCTCTGGGAATCGGCCCGACGCTATTCGCTCGAGGCAGCTTATCCCGGACAACAGTTCCCGCCGATCTCTGGAGATGTGCACTGTGTGCTTTGCCTGCAGCCGCTTCAAGAAGAAGCCGTGGAGCGGATGGCACGCTTCGAACAGTTCATTCAGCAAGACACAGCCGTTCAAGCGGAGCGGGCTGAGCGGGCGGCTGCCTCCGCCATTGCCTCCCTTTCTTCCACCGTTATGCGAACGCGGGAACTCAAGGCAGCGCTCGACGAAATCGCCCTGCAGGACGCCGAGCTTGAGCATCGAACCCGCCGCTTCATCGCCAGCGCTCGCGTTCGTCGCCACGTACTGCTCCGGTCCATCCGTCTTCGGGAGGAAGTAGTTCTCCCTCAGTATGTCGAGCCCCCGTTGACCGCGCTGATCGAGCGCGAAATCGCGGTGCGGAAGTACGCCGACGAGCTGCGCCGGTCAGCAGGCGCCGACGAGCGCAAGAAGCTTGAGGCGGAACTGGCAGAACTTCAGGACCGCTCGCAGCTCGCCGGCGCTTTGCCAGCCGTACTGGAAGAGATCCAACGGCTTGGCACGATTCGATTTCTTGCCGCCTGCGCCAGCGATACCACCACAAACGCCATCACCAAGATTGGCAACGACATCGCCGATACGGTCATCACCCCAAAGATGCGGGATCGCTTCCAGGAGGAGATCGTCAGACTCGCAGCCGAGAAGGTGCGCGTGGAGATCGTGCGATCTGGAGGCAAGTACGGATCGCCGCAGTATCAGGTGCGGCTGTTCGCGAAGCCGGAAGCCAAGGTGCACGACGTACTGAGCGAAGGAGAGCGAACCTGTGTCGCACTGGCTGCCTTCATGACGGAGCTTGCGACTGCGGCGCATCAGTCTGCGCTGGTCTTTGACGATCCGGTTTCCTCGCTGGACCATCGGTGGCGAAAGAAGGTTGCCGAGCGGCTGGTGGCTGAGGCGGCACGGCGCCAGGTGATCGTGTTCACGCACGACCTGGTCTTTGTCAATGATCTTGTAGACCTCTCTGCTGGCAAGCGACTGCCAACGCGCATGACAACTGTGAGGCGAGGAGCGGCAGGCGCCGGTTTGGTGAGCGACGGTCTGCCCTGGAAGGGACAGCGAGTCGAAGATCGAATCGACAGGCTAGAAAAAGCAGCTCGGGCGGCGAAGGCGTGCTACGACAACAACCAAGAGGCCGAGTACGAGACGGAAGCGGCCCGGATCTATGACCAACTGCGGGCTTCGTGGGAACGTGGCCTTGAGGAAGTCGCCTTCTCGCATGTCGTCATGCGCCATCGTGACTACATCAACACGAAGGACCTCAAGAAGGTTAGTGTTCTGACAGACGCGGATTGCGATGCATACGCCGCAGGCTTCAAGAAGTGCTGCGACGTTGTCGATGCTCACGATCCGTCGAGTGGCCGAAATGCTGCTCCCCCAGCACCGACGGAGCTCTTTCAGGACATACAGGCGCTGAAGGACTGGACTGCCTCGCTGCGAGACAGGCAGAAGAAGCTTGCCTAGCGCTCATAGACTGCTTGGACCAGTGGCCGCAGAATTTGCTCTGTCTTAGGGAGTGCACGTGCCGAATTTGACGGTCTTGGTTGACTTCGACAATGTGGAGCCGAGCCTGACAAGGGCTGGACCTATTAACTTGGCGAAGAGTCTTGTGCCACTGGTCCCGTCAGTCGTGCTGGCTCGATACGACTCAGTACAAGTGCGCCTTTACGGTGGGTGGCGATCGCTGGGCACGCTAACGAAGAGTGCACAGAGATTAATACCGGACATCAGAGCTGGCTCACCTACGGTCGTTGGGAGGCCAGGGTCCAGCACAGGAACGCCCATCCGGTTGACGGTTGAACTGGCAGAGGGGCCTATCGGGATGACCACGCAACTCCAGGAGACGCTGGTGCACGACAGAGACCTACGGCGGTTTCGCGCGCGCGCCACGTGGGCGGAGTGTGCTAACCCCGGCAGCGGCTGCGGCATGAACTCGTACTCGGCCCTGTCGCATGCCACTCCTTGTTCGGCCTCCGGTTGTGGGAGCCGCTTGAGTCATGTGCTGGTGCGTGACGAGCAGAAGATGGTGGACACTCTGCTCGTTGCAGACATCGCCCATCAGGCGCTGGCCCTCAAGGCGACCGACGTCGTCGTCGTGTCATCGGATACGGACATGTGGCCAGGTGTGCTGCTCGCCATGAGAGCGGGATGCAACGTAATTCATCTCCATACTCGTAGTGGCTGGAAGACGCAGAGGCACCTCATGGCGACTCTCGGCCCCTCGACCAGTCATCGCTATACCCAGCTTAGCGTCTAGGATCTGGCATGGACATCAACGATCTCAAGAGAATACTCACCGCTTTCGCCGACGAGCCCTCGGACGTTGACATCCGCCTTGGAAAGCTCGTTGCACAGTTCCGTGATGAGGTGGTCGAGGCGACCGTCCACTTCTCTCAAACGGAGGATCGGCACCTACGCGTGGTCGAGAACGGTCAAGAGTACTCCGCGCGGTCATGGCTAGTGAATCGGGTCGCGCGTCTCCCCCAACTCGCCGACCGAATCATCGCCACCACTGCTCAGGCCCCTGAAGCCACACTGAAGTCGCCATTCGTCGTGCCATCGGGTCGAATGTCGCCGGATCTGGCCTCCAGCAGCAACCTCGACGTGCCTGTTGATGACGTCGTTGAGGCGTTGCTGAAGCAGGCCTCGGCCCCTGTTCCGGGCGCGACGTCTGTCTTGTACGTGACTTCGGATGCGGGCGAAGGTAAGACCACGGTCATCAATCGCGCGGCGCGCGTTCAGGCGCAACGTTACAAGGAGAAGAGCACCTCGTCGTTGATTGTTCCGATTCCACTGAGCGGGCGAGCCTTCTTGACATTCGACGACGCTGTGATTGCAGCCCTGGTCAACAAGCTTCGCTTCAACTACCTGTACTTCGATGCGTTCATCGAACTTGTGAAGCTAGGCGTCGTTGTTCCCGCGTTCGATGGGTACGAGGAGATGCTGGTCGAGGGGTCCAAAGGTGAGGCCATCTCCGCCCTCGGTACATTGGTCCAGCGCATGGATTCATGCGGGACTGTCTTTATCGCTGCACGGAAGGCCTTCTTCGAGTACCTAAGCTTTCGAACGCAAGCACGTCTCCTCGATGCAATCGGCGACCGCTCCGCGGCCTTCGGAAGGCTGGCGCTTTCTCGCTGGAGCAAGGAGCAGTTCTGCACCTACGGACGACTTCGTGGTGCAACTGCGCCGGAGGCAGTGTTCGACACTGTCGCGGCGCGTCTTGGAGCCGCCCATCCTCTCCTGACCAGAGCCGTGCTCGTCCGGCGGCTCTTCGATGTGCTCGAGGCAGCAGATCGGACTGAACTTGCAGACTTGTTGGGCGCCAATCCGCACGACTACTTCTTCACGTTCGTCGATGCCATCGTGAAGCGAGAAGCATCGGAGAAGTGGCTCGCCCGCGTTTCCGGCGACGTCATGGAGCCTCTGCTTCAGCAGGGCGAGCACCACCAGTTGTTGTCTCAAATTGCCCTTGAGATGTGGCAGTCCTCTTCCAATTCACTGCGCTATGACGTCCTCGATGTCGTTGTCGATATATTCTGTGAGAGCCTCAACAAGAGCGGGGCTGTGACGCGGCAAGTAAGAGAAAGGGTAAAGCAACATTCCTTGCTGTCGTCCGACACGTCACGAGGGCAGGGTATCGGCTTTGACCACGAGGACTTTCAGAACTTCTTTCTTGGAGAGGGCTTGGGGTTGATCCTGTCCAAGGTGGCGACTACCGATATTCGGTCATTCCTGTCGGTGAGTGTCGTCCCGGCAGCAACCGTTGAACAGGCTGTGCAGTACCTGATTCGGCATAAGGCGATCATGGGTGACGTTCTTCAGGCCATCATTGCCATCAATCAGTCTGAGGCCGGTTATTCATTCTGCAAAGAGAACTGTGGCTTGCTGACCATTCGTTTGCTCGAGTGCCTGCAGGAGGGTGAAGCCGCGCCAGTACTGAGTGGGATGTACTTCCCGGCCGGCAGTCTAGGGGGGCGCGTCCTCAAACGGTCACGCTTTGAAAAGTGCCACTTCCAACCGACAAACGTCGCCAAGAGTTCACTCGTCGAGGTCGCATTCGTGGATTGCGAGTTCGAGCGTCTTGAAGTTGAACTGCGTGACCCAGCGTCTCTGTCTGGCGTGTCGTTTGCTGACTGCCGAGTTGACTCGTTGGTGGCAAGGTCTGAGGAGGAGCAGACCTACGATCCGGCATTGATCCTAGAGTCGCTTCGAAACCTCGGTGCGACAGTTAGTGACCGAGCGACGAATGCATCGGGGCCGAGAGTTGTCGATGACAGGCTGAAGCTGCTAGAGCGCTTTCTACGCGTGTTTCTTCGACATACTCACGTTGACGAAGAAGCGATTCGGGTCCGGCTTGGCAAGGGGTTCTCGTCAACGTTCTTTGATGAACTTCTTCCCATCCTGCTATCGGAGAGGGTGCTTGAGCAGGCTCAGTGGCGCGGCCAGGGCGTCCAGATGCGGTTCAAGCTGGTCAAGCCGATGTCCGAAATTGGTGACGCGCTCGAACGGTCGCAGGGAGATTTCGGACGTTTCCTGGCGACGCTCAGAGAGGGTTAGGCGTCCTGATGAAACTTGTCGTCGCGGTCGAAGCATCGTGACGCTGCAGCGTGCCCTCGACCTCAAAGACCTGAAGACGACGCGATACGCGCACCTTGGGAGCGGTCCGGTGAACCCGACTTGACGCTGGATCAGTCAGCTGCCAGGGCGTGGTTGATCGGTTGATCGCGCAGTCAAGTGATCACGACCGCTCCTTAACTGGAGTTGGTGTTAATCTGCCTCGACTGCGGTCACGTCAAGCTCGAAGTCTCGCCGACCAACGCCTGCCAAGTTCTTCCACGAGTGCGAGCGCTGCAGGACCGTGGTGCGGCCGAATGCTGGCGACTGATGCGTGTTCTACTCGTACGGCTCGGTCAAGGGTCAGGTGCCTGCCCTTGTAGTTGCTGTGGGGGCGGCTCAAATGTGGCACCTGATGGCCGCCAGCGGTGCGGCAGAAACTCGGTGATGCGGCTGACCGGCTGAGGCGGCAGTTTGGCGAGCACGTCGCGCAGGTAGGCGTAGGGATCTCGTCCGTTGAGTCGTGCCGGGCAGACTAGGCTCATGATCGCTGCCGCGCGCTGGCCCGAGCGCTGGAGCGCGCACTTGCTCGCCCCCGGACGACGCCTATGTCAGCTATAGGCGCCCGACTGCATCCGCATGACTAGTGTTTCGACGAGCGCTCGACCTTCGGACGTCGCCATGTACTCCGCGGGACGCGCCCCGCCCAATGCCGGCAACGGCCGATCAAGCCAGTGCGTGGTCCATGCCAGCGCGTCGAAGTCCATTGGATTCCCACTCTCGTTCACGATTCGTTGGACGAGCGTCGTAAGCGCTGACACATCGCGGGGGTCTGGCATGTTCATCTGCACTGTCCCGGTCATGCGGCTTGTTCGCTTTCCGCAGCTGGCCGCCTGAGGTCATCTATCCTGGGATCCTCGTCACCAAGGTACCTCGATGCGATCCATCGACGCGATCCCCTTCGAAGCCCGTTAAGAAGGTTCCGTCGTCCATCTCCAGCACATGGGCCGAGCCTTCGTCTGCGCCGGCAGCCCGGTGGATGGCGACAACCCCCTTGCTCTCCCACTTGCCGGACGCGCTGCGCCAGGGTGGAAGCATGCAAACCAGGTCCATGAGGCTGTCCCCATCACTCCTGCGCAAGGTACGCACCAAGTCCAAGTCGGAGGAGAAGCAAACCGTCACGCGGTTGAGGTGCTCGCCAACTGAGCATGCAAAGGAGGCAACGTACCATGGGAGCTGCGGGAAGACGTGCATCGCCCGCCAGTAGCGAGCGCCAGGCTCTCCCAGGGTAGGCGGGACGTCAGCCGCCATCGCCGGAACCGACATGAACATAGAGACCTGCCTCAGGGCTGCAACGACCCCTGCGGGTCGCTTGAGTTATAAATAACCCAGGCGTCATTCTGCACGGAGCTCTGTCCGGCAGCAACTTGATGATCGATGAGGGACTGCCTAGCCCTGGTAAGGATTCTGTTTCGGAATACCAGGCGGCGCGGTGTAGCGTGCGGCCAAGGTCCGACATGCGCAAGTCAATACACAGCACTCAGAACTCCGTCCTTCTCCGGCTGCTACGTGACACCAGAGTCAACGTGCGCCTCCGGCAAGCGGACCTCGCGACACGCATTGGGGCCGCACAAGCAACCGTCAGCAAGGTTGAGCGCGGCGAGCGGCGCCTCGACGTCATCGAGCTGCGTGCGTGGCTGCAAGCACTCGATGTGAGCTTCGTTGACTTTGTGTCTGAGCTGGATCGTCTCCTGCCATAGCAGCATCCCACGCATCTTGAGTTATTTATAACGTGGTGCCAGTAGGACGAATCGGCAACCCTGCTAGGGATGCCAGTTCGAAAGATCTCCGCCCCGCGTCGAGGACGCCCACGCGGCAGTCGCACGTTCGATGCATCTGTAGCCAGCGCCTTTGGCTCCATCGTCCGGCAGACTCGGCTCGATGCCGGCGTCTCGCAGGAAGAGCTCGCGCATCTGGCCCAAGTTGAGCGAAGCTACCTGGGACGTCTTGAGCGTGGCGAGAGCCAGCCGACGCTGTTCGTCGTACTTAAGGTAGCTGCTGCGCTTGGCTGCGAAGGCCGGTTCCTAGTAGGCCTTACTGAAGACGCATTGATCAGAAGCACTCGGGCACGGCCCGGATAAGTTCCGACAGGCTCCAATGCGTCTCTTCCTGGACACGAACGTATGGAGCTACTGCGCTGACCACGATGCCGGAGACGATCTGGCAAGCGCAGCGCGGCTCGCCGGAACGCAGGTCGTCGTTTCACCCGCAGTCGTAGACGAGCTCAGGAGCATCTCGAACGCCGACAACCGCCGACGTGCATTGAAGCTGGTCACGCGCAGCGACTGGACAAGGCTCATGCCGGAGATCTACTCTGAGTGCGCAGAGCTGAAGAAGGAGATCCGACGCCTGCGTCCGGAGTGGCTGTTCTCTAACCCGAATCTCGCCGAAGTCCACCGCCTGCGGTATGACTGGGTCAGGCGACAAGGTGGCTTCTGGGATCGCGCCCTCGACGACGTTGCACCGCACCAGACCGACGAGGGCAAGCGTGCGGAGATGGCGCTGCGGCTGGCACGAGAGCAGTCGTACGACATACGCAAACGCCTGATTGCGCAGAAGGTGCAGGCGGGCGAAACCCACCTGCAACGCGTCGCTGCGGTCATGGAGGAGGCGACGCCGGGCTGGACGGGCGCTCCCGTCGAGTACTGGCGCGTATCCAGCCTGTACTTCTTCCGAAGTGAACTGTTCGTCTACGCCAGCCCTGCCCGGGAGTGGCTCGACAGCGAAGTCGACATTGCGGAAATGGTCATGAATCCCGCGTCCGTGAACCGCCTGTGGTTGCATGAGATGGCCGCGGACGCCTTGCCTCGGCAGTGGCTGCGCGGCGCCCTCGAGTTCCTTCAGGGATGGCACAAGGTGACTGACGGAACACCTACAGACTCCACGTTGGCGACGCACCTGGTGGAAGCGGATCGGTTCTTGACAGCCGACAAGAACTTCGCCCGGTTTGCGGAGCGGTGCCGCGTCGAGGCTCCGTTCAGAACAGCAGCGACCTACCGCGTGCCCGGTAGTCGTGATGGGGTCGATGCGACCTTGCGATTGGTGTCGCCCGCCGAGAGATGAGAGATCCCAGGCAGACTGCTATCAAGGATGGTCACCATCGAACGCGTTACGACTTGCACTTCGGCTGCTGCGCGATCCAAGGGGGCCGTCATGCAGCAAGCCTCACCCCTGCCCAATAGTATCTGGTGAGTTGAAGGTCGTCGGCAGTGCGCTTGTCGCCAGACTCGACAAGGTGCAGCGTCTCCTGAGATGGCGACCCGGAGCGGAACTACGACCGGTGCGAGAGTGCGGCTCAAAGCTGTTGCCCAGCGGCCGTGGAAATATTGGTGAGCCAAATGGAATTGCCGGTTCACTGAGACGTACTACGGGCGGGCGAGCTGTTACCGAGGCGGAGTCCGAACGCTCGGAGGCGTGCCAGTAGGACCAGGTCCACCCATGTTGTCGCACGGACACGAACCCTCAGTACAGTATGCGACTTGTCGGCAGAACTCAATCTGCCGCCTTTTAGCTGAAGATGCCTCCTGTTCACTAAGCTGAATCTGATTGCAGGAACAATATTCACCTTCCATGCATCTGACTCGAGCACATCGTGAGTCCTCCGCCCTATTGCGAACGGTGTCGCCGCCTTGCTGAAAACACGCAAGCGCTCTTGGATCTCTACCTATTGACTCAATCGGGCGCGCGAAAGTGGGGCCCACTGATCTCGAGCCAGCAGGTAACTTACTGCCATCGCTCTTGGCGACGCAGTTGTATGTCGTCTTGACTCTTGCCGCCGCCCCGCTCTTGTCTTCGCAAGGGCCTGGTCCTCCTTGCGGATCATGCGGACGTCCCCGTACGCCGCCTCCGCCCCACTCTGTTTCCACCTCAAACTTGAACCCGGCCAGTTCCTTAATTGCTGACCAGATTGATGCTCCTCCAACATCGCCTTGAGCCGCCCCTCCTTCCGCGCCGCCCGTGCCAGCACCGCTGCCCGCACTTCCTCCACCGCCGCCCGCACCTCCTCCACCGCTGCTAGCGCCCGCGAGGTCACCACGTCCACCATGCGCGCAGGCTGAATCAGGCAAACCCGCAAACTCCTGTCCCGGCGATAGCAGAAGCGCATTCAGAGCTGCGGTCGAGTCAAGCGGATAAGCCTTGCTGACGCACCGCAACTGGTCTCGAAAACCACTTCCATCGTGCTCCGATAGGATGCATTCAATAGCACCTTCGGCGATCGCATGAGGCGCCGCAAGTCGGGACTGCGACGGACCTTTTCTCGCCCCAAATCCAGCCCTGGCGCCGGTGGTGCGTTGTTCATCGGGACAGGCAAGTGCGGTGCTGCCACTATCACGGCGCAGATCGCTGATGAAACATGCCCTGGCCTCAGAAAGTGGAGAAGTCTGCAGCCAGTCCAGTACTTGGAGCGCGGAGTCGAAACTCGACAACTTTGTGAACATTCCTTGCTGCATGTCATAGGTCCAGATGCCGACCTTTTCGGGATACTTGGCTAGTGCGTCAAATATCTCCTTCCTGCTTGACCGAAGAACTCCTTGCCAAGTACTTCTTCTGGGGGGTGTAGTTTGATCGAATGTTAGGAGACCCGCCGCGAAGAGAGAATGGACTAGAGCTTCGTTCTGCTTGAGCGCATTGTTCCTAGTTGAATAGCTCAAGTAGGCGCCCAATAGGTTGTCCAAGACTTCAATGGATGAAGCGTTTAGGCAGAGCAATCGGCGTTGGAAGTCTGCCAGATGCCTCACAACCTCGCCATGTTGCTTGGCGGCAAACGCGCCGGTGAGAAGCGGTATCGAATCTAGGATCTTCTTTGCATCCCGGCATAACGGATCAGCGGCACGAGAGCTTGCCACCCGAAGCAGTTGGCCTCGGTCGACCGCTCTGATCACCTCTTGCCAAGCTTTTGCCCATTCGGCAGTGTTCCGGCTTTGAGCCGCGTTGGCGTCTGGATTTCCCAAGAACCACGCGCACGCGGTGGCAAGCGTTGTGAGGATCGCCGCAAAACTGATGCGCCGCTGATGCATTTCAGGCTCCTTCAAACGTGATGGGAACGACACTGTCGCCCCTGAGTGGCAGAGGGTTGGACCAGGTGAAGACGAGGCGCCAGTCGATCCTCGCAGTGGGCCGACAGAGGAACGCGTTCATACTGAGTTCTGAATCCTGCGAAGTGAAGGAAGCAAGGCTGGCGTGGAGTCGCAGTACCTCGTGTACTCGTCCCCGAGCCTTCCGATCAAGTGCTGCTCCTCGACGCGAATTCTGTAGAGGTAGGCTGGAACTACTATCGCGCCCACAAGGATCAGCCCAAGAGCGCTTCCAAGAGCCATCGCCGTACCTACGACGGTCGCGAGACTTCCGGTATAGGACGGATGTCGCACGTATCGGTAGGGTCCGGCCGTCTTCACCCGTTGCCCCTCGACAAAGGACACACTGGAAGTGAAGTAGCGGCCGAGGGACCTGATGGCCCACAGGCGCAAGGCCATCCCGCAAGCGGCGACCAAGACTCCCGCGATGGTCCAAAGAGAGTCGACTTCCGGAAGCACGAAGTCCCGCCAGGAAAACTCGGCAACCGATGCCGCGTTGGCAAGTACGACTGCCATCAGGATGCCAAGTGCTGAGCCCTTGTCCCTGGAGTCTTCGAGCAACTCGGCGGTGGACAGCGCGGGCTGGGAGGCCAGGGTCAAGACGGCACAGACAAATCCTGCCCACGGCGCCGGGTGACGCAGGTATTCAGGCCCCGCGACGGCTGGTGCGACCAGGAACACGGCCGTCGGAACCGCGATGTGCAATGCGCAGAGCGAGATGTCGCACGACCGTCTCATTGATGCATCTCCGCAGTCAAATCGCCGCCCCTTGCGACGGTGAAGCGCTCAAGTGCTTTCCGGCTGAACTCTGCTTGAACTTCTGGCAAAGACGAGAGCACATTCGAATAGACATCCCGTCCCAGGACAAGCGCCGAGCCCGGTGTCGCCGCAACGACATCAGCCTCGCTCACACCACCACAGAGCACCGAGGTCTCCCCAAAGTAGTCGAAAGGGCCGACTTCGAGAACGCTTGGAACCGGCTGACTTCGCCCGACGCAACTCAGAACAGCCAAACCTTGCTCAATGAATGTGACACCCAAAGGGGCGCTCCCGCAGCGCAAGAGCCGCTCCCCCGCCGCGAACGTCGTTCGGCGCAGTAGCGTGCCAAGGGCAGCGGCTTCAGCCACGGAGAGGCCACGAAATGGTTCCGTGCGCCTGAGCCACTCACCCAACTGCAACATCTCGCGGCGGTTCAACATGGGCATGCCGACCTGAGCGAGGTCCATTCTGTTCAATGGCGGAAGTCCTCCCGCAGGCTCCAAGCTGCTCCGCGGCGCGCAGGCATCGCCCCGCAGTGCAATCAGCGCCTCAATGCCGCTCTTTCCTGGCTGCGATAGTGCCGCGTCCACAGCAGCGAGACGGTGCGCCGAAATGTCCGCGCAGCAGAATGCGTAAGGGTGACGCGTTCTGTGCTGATAGTTGAAGAACCCGAATGACGACTCCTCGCAGTACGGAACTGTCCCTCGAATGAGAGTGGTCGGAAGCTGAAAGTAGTCCAGAGCCTTCTTCGCGACGCCCATCTCGACGTCGCCTACGCACGCATCGAACTCATGCGTCACGGCGCTGGCGAACTTGAAAGCGCCCAGAAGCAGTTCGATCGGCGCGCGGATCATCAGTTCGTCGGAAACGTCTGTGCAGTGGCTCTTCATCAGGCGGCCGGCCTCACGAACTCGCCGCACAGGGAGGTCAGGCAGTATTCGAAGGCGATTGAAGAGCCCCTGGCCAAAGACCTCTTCGACAGGAAAGAGCGGGCGACCGGAATCGCAGACACGAGAGGCGCATACATCAGCTGAAACGGACTTGAATGTCCCGTAGGCCAGGATCTCGCCGGTTTCGCTCACGCCGCAGAGGAAGTGAATGTCTTCTGGCGAGACATGGCTGGCGGGTTCATGCTCCAGGCGCCGGTCGAAGATCAGGCGAGGATCGAGTTGGCCGGCTTGCAGGTACTGCGCGAGGCGAAACCGCAAGATGTCGAGCAACTGCTTCTCGCTCAGGCTCGTGGTCCGCATCGCCACCGTGGTGATGCCATATCGGTCCTCGTTCCAGTAGAGCGCGGCACTACTTCGGCGGCGGAAGACTTCGGCCAGGCGGACTCTGCGGGTGCGATCAATGATGGCGCGCGAGTGCGCATCGACCTCAGGTGACTGGCCGTCTGGCCTTGCCAGCGTCCGCGGATCTCTCGATTCGTTTCGCAGCACCCTGTTGATTCCAGGTTCGAAAGCAGACATGGTCTCCTCCAGTTGCGAGTGGCACAGCGAGGCTTCGAGCTTGACGCGCCTCTCTCCCCTGCTCAGACGGCATGCAGGAGCAGGACCGGACACGCGAGCCTCCGGTCCACGGAGCAAGCAATGTCCGGAATCTGGTGCCTCGCCCGTCTGGGAGTGCAGGGGCCAAGGCATTGCGCCGAGCCCGCCAACCGACAGGAGATCTGCGATGTCCAACTCCCGATATGCCTTTGCACGACCCACGCTCAAGGTTCGACTCGTTACCCTCTGCACCGCCCTCATCGCTAGCGGAAGCGTGCTAAGTACGGTGCTGGTGCTGTTCGACAGCGCCAGCGATGCCGCCGCTATCGCCCAGGCGAACGCGAAGTCGACGAAAGTGGCATCGGTGTCACCCAGTGGCGTAGGCACACGCTAGGAGGCCTCCCGCGTCGTGTGCCGTGTGGACAGTCCCCCTATGTCGTCAGCCTCCGCGGACGCGCCACTTGCACGCCGCCGCCGCATGGGCTGCAATACGGCAAGGCGAGTGGTGGCGGGGGTCATGTCGGACATCACGGAACTCATCAGGCAGCTGGCGGCGGGTGATGACACGGCGCGCGAGCGGCTGTTTGCGGCAGCCTACGATGAACTGCGCAAGCTGGCTCGTTCGAGGCTGCGTGACGGTGGCAGGAACACCTACCTGGATACCACGGCCCTGGTGCACGAGTCCTACCTCCGGTTCCTGCAGGGAGGCCGGCTGCGCAGCGACGATCGGCGCGCCTTCTTTGCCTATGCCTCGCGCGTGATGCGCTCGGTGATCATCGACTCAGTGCGCGAGCGCCAGGCAGCACGCCGCGGCGGCGACCTGACTGAGCTGACGCTGGACACACAGATCTCGGCGGAGCTGCCGGCGGGAGAGAAGGAGGTGCTGGACGTGCACGAGGCTCTGCTGAGACTTGAGCAAGCGGAGCCGCGCCTCGCGCAGGTCGTGGAGATGCGCTACTTCGGCGGCTACACCGAGACCGAGATCGCGGAGGCGCTGGACGTCACGGAGCGTACCGTTCGACGTGACTGGGAAAAGGCGAGGCTGCTGCTGCTTGCGGCACTCAAGCAGTAGAGCGCCAAGAGGCATTGACGATGGCTCTAGGTGCCGCTGACCTCGTTGCCTTGAGTCGCCTTCTCGACGAGGTCATGTCGCTAGCGCCTGCGCAGAAAGAAGGCTGGTTTATCGCGCTGGGACCAGCTGACAAGCATCTAGAGCCGATCTTGCGCGAGCTACTTATTGAGCACACAGCCCCCGGAACCCAAGGTCGTCTTTCCACGCTGCCCAAGTTTGAAGAGAACGAAGAAGCGTGGACGATAAGCGCTGGCGATCTTGTCGGCCCGTATCGAATGCTTTCTGCCATTGGGCAGGGTGGCATGGGAACCGTATGGCTAGCCGAGCGGGCGGACGGCGCCTTCAAGCGCCAAGTCGCGCTGAAGCTTCCGAGGTTGAGATCGAACGCAGGCCTGGCTGAACGCGTTGCCCGAGAACGGGAGATTGGAGCTCTGTTGGAGCATCCGAACATCGCGAGGCTGTACGACGCTGGGATCGATGCGACGGGGCGCCCCTACATTGCGCTTGAGTACATACAACACGGCAAGGCCATCGACGAATGGTGCAAAGAGAATGGGCCTGGCATCACGGATAAGCTGCGGCTATTCGCGCAGGTTGCGCGAGCAGTGGCCTACGCCCATGGACGATTGGTCGTCCATCGTGATCTCAAGCCGTCGAACATCCTAGTGACACCTGACGGTCAGGCACATCTACTCGACTTCGGAATCGCCAAGCTACTGGATCAAGCCCAGGTCGATCCTGGAGGGGTGACCCAGGAACATGGACGAGTGTTCACTCCGCACTACGCGTCTCCAGAGCAGATCAGAGGCGAGCCAGTCACTGTGGCGTCGGATGTCTACTCTCTGGGCATCCTGCTGCGCGAGTTGCTGACTGGGCAGCCCCCACGAGCGGCATCGCGGTTCATGCACGCTCCCGAGAGCAACGCCGAATATGGAAGCACGGCCGTGCTGCCAAGTGGTCAAGCACTGAATAGGGCAACCAAGAGGGTTCTGCAGGGCGAAATCAACTCGATCGTTTGCATGGCGCTGGAACCCGACCCATCCCGGCGTTATGCGACCGCGGATGCACTTGCTCAGGACATCGAGAGGTACCTAGCGGGAGATGCGATCAGGGCACACCCTGATAGCTTGCTCTACAGACTTCGCAAGGCAGCGTTCCGACATAGGTTCGGGTTCGCCGCAGGGGCCGCAACTCTACTCGCAGTCATTGTGGGCGCAGGCGTTTCACTCATCCAGGCTCGGCGCGCAAGCGATGAAGCAGTTCGTGCGACCGAGGCCGCTGAACGTGCGAATGCAGTGAAGGAGTTCGTTGTCGACGTCTTCAGGATCAATGCGGGAGATGCACACGACAACGGAAAGCTACGCGAGCTACCAGCGGAACTGATTCTGCTGAGAGGAGCCCGGTTGATCGAAGCAAAGTTCGACCAGCAACCCCAACTGCAGGCGGAGTTGTTTGGCGTCGTCGCAGACATCTTTGCCAACATGGGAAGCTCGGTGCAAGCGACAGAGTTTGGTCGGAAACACCTCCATGCCCTCATCAAGACAGGCGCTCAAGCTGACGATCAGGCGAAAGCACGCATACTTCTTGCGCGCGCACTGGCGAGAACCGGTCACTTTGCTGAATCAGAGCTGGAGGCGAGAGGCGCGTTAGCGGCAGCGAAGGACTCTTCCGCCGTCTCGACGTCCGCGCGCTTGACTCTTGCGCGTGTACTGCTGCTTCAAGCCAAGTATCCAGAGTGCCTTCAACAACTAGATCAAGTCGATGTCAGTCTTGGAAATCCGGGTCCACATGTGGCATCAACTCGCGTCGAATCGGCCGCTCTGCGCGCCGCTTGGCTGAGTCGACGAAATCGATTCGACGAAGCTGCTGAACACTACAAACGAGCCATCGACATCGCCACGATCACCGAAGGAGAGCTCTCGCGGACAGCGATTGACATTCGCCTTGACTTCACTGAGGAACTTGCTCGGCGCCGTCGTGGCGAAGACGCGAAAAGCCAACTCGCCCTGGCACTCAAGGCAATGCGAGTTCTGAATGGGCCGGGAGACATTCGAGCGGCACTTGCTGAGGCACGAGCAGCAGTAGTACTAGGAGAAACCTATGAAATTCCTCTGGATGAAGCGCGCCGCGTTGTGAGGAGGGCCAGAGAAACTATCGTTGATCCTGGCGGATTGCCGCCTTCAATCGGGGCCCTCTTCGACCTGTACCTCGGGCAAGTCACAGTATGGTCCGGGAGAATTCGGGAGGGCGCTGACCTGCTCACTCGTGCCCGAGTCAATCTTGGGGCACTGAGCAACGATCCCTGGCTACAGCTGAATCTTGCCTCTGCTCTCGGTTACACGTCGAGGTACCTGGGAAACTACAGAGAGGCTGTGTCCCGAGATCGCGAGGCACTAGAGCTGGCGAAGTTGGTGTATGGCCCCGCAGATCCCGAGACGGCGTGGTACTACGCTGAGCTCGCTGCAGGGCTGAGTGAGCAAGGTCGCTATGGCGAGGCACGCGAGATTCTGGAGAACGCCCCGAAGATTGAACCATTTCGAGGTGTGCCCGCCTATGCGGAGTTTGGTCAGCACACCTTCTTGATCGCGCTGGCTCGCATTAGGCTCCAAGAGGGAGATCCATCTGGCGCGCTTGAGCTGCTGCCAAAGGTGGAGATGCTCGGGCCGTATCGCTTCACCGACTATCGATCAGTTCAAGGACAGGCCCTGTGCGAACTTGGACGTTCGCTGGCCGGGCTGGCGTTGCTCGAGGCGCACTTGTCCGACGTCGCGGAGCAGTGGTATGAGTACGACCCAGACATTGCGCGCGTCCGGGGAGTGGCAGGCTTGTGCGCTTTGAAGGCAGGAAAGCGCAAGCGTGCAATGGAACTTGCTGACTTGGCTCATGAAGCATTTGTGAATGAGCCGAAAGTCGCAGACTATTTCAGAAGGCCTTCTGAGCTGCTAGATCGAGCATTGCAGAGCAGACGGATCACTTCCGCAAGGTCATAGGGACGATCATTGACAGACTTAAGCGACCGCCCGACGGGACGCAGCATCAGTCATCAGCCTTCCGAGCGTCCGTTAGCTATTGGTGTGAAGGTCGGTTCAGGGTCGCGAGTGTCAGTGGACACTTTGCGGAGCAGTAGCTCGGCCGCTATCGCCACAAGCGGCTGCTTCCTGAGCCGCCGTGAACTGGGAGTTCCGGCCAGTAGTCGTCACTCGATACCGACAGATCCCCGGCACCCCCCAAAGTCCGCGGTCTCGCGTCCAGCCTTCTGGATCCTTCTCTTGACACCATCGCAGGAAGCTGACAAAAGCGCAGCGAGAGGTACTTGCAGGAACCGGTCCGAAAGCGGGGGAAGGATGGACAGCATGCAGGTCGAATCCAGTTTGGCCGCGTGCAAACCGCGGCAACTCGAGTGCAGTGATCTTGCTTCGCAGGCCTGTCGAAGACCTTCTCGCTGTCGCCCTGTCCGCCAAGCTCTTCGTGCCCTTCTCGGATTCGTCATCGCCATCGCGAGTTCGTCGGCAACTTGGGCTCAGGTGTCTGAGATCGTCAGCGATCAGTGCACTCCGCTGACACTCTTATTTGGCGGGCCAAACGGCGACATCCAGCTCTGGAAGGTCGGCGATGTGACCAGGACGCAAGTTGTGATCACAGTCAGTCAGGGCAGTGTCAGAGGCGAGGTCGTCTACACCGACTATCAGCGCTTGTCCTGGGTGCCAAGCATCATGGGTTATCAGCTCAATGGCGGCTGCAGGATCATCGAAGCGCGGTACTACAACTTTGCGCCCGGCCCGAGCATGGGGGGCGAGTTCGCGGCAAGCTCGGAGAGCGGCTTGTCACGCAAAGAGAAGATCGTGAAGCGCGCGGTTCGCCGCTTCATCCTTGAGAACCAGAACTACACACCTAATGATGGCAGTCAGTGTGGCTCGCTCGGCTTTAGCTTCCTCGGCAAGTGCCGGTACCCGTTTGCTCCGCGTTACACCCCACCCCCCTGTGCACCGAACTGTCCGCCAACTCCAGCGGGTGGAGGCGGTGTAAGAGGCTCAATGGATTTGGGCGGAGGGGGATGGCTTACGACGGCTTCGCCGGCCTCCCTCACATTCCATACCGATGTCTCCGTCGGTGAGTCCGATACATACATACCGTTCTTGATTGACAGAGCCGGTGACGGCGATGCAATCACCATCTATGGAGCCAACGGGGCGCCGGTGTGGACGAAGTACTTGGCGGACCTGACGCCAGGGGAGCTGTACTTCGCTGTTATCCCGCGACAGCAGCTGGCCACAGCAGGTCTCCCAATCCTTACCATCTGGCTGCATGGAACTGGAACCAGTCCGTCGAGGGTGCTATTTCCAGACGCGGTCGATTTCTGGGATCCGCCGCTCGTAGATTTGACGGTTGGCGGTTTTCGCGGCTCCAATGAATGGTATGTCGGCGACGTGATCGTTTCATGGAGTGTTTCGGACCCTCAGGGCCTCCCCATCACCTCCAGATCTGGCTGCGATCCGACCACGATCGCGTTCGACACACCCGGACTCGAAGTCGCGTGCAGTGTCACCACCGAGGTCGGAGAGGCGCGTGTTGCGATCACCATTAAGCGCGACGCTACCGCGCCGTCGATATCGATTTCCACACCTAACGGACAAACGGTCGCACAGGGTGCGCCACTTGTGGCTGCCTACACTTGCGCGGACGCGTTGTCCGGCCTTCAAACGTGCATCGGCACGGTCGCCAACGGCTCGCCGTTGGACACGACAACGCTTGGCATCAGGACGCTTGTGGTCACTGCCAGTGATGCGGCTGGCAATACGGCTTCAAGGAGTTTGACCTACACGGTTGTCCCCGCTGACTCGGACGGCGACGGCGTAAGCGACAGTCTTGACCAGTGTCCAGGCACACCAGCCGGCGCCGCAGTCGGCGCCAACGGGTGCCCTGTGTCCCAACCAACCGCACGCTGCGACGTCAATAGGGACAACCTTGTTGATTATCGTGATATCCGGTCGATCGTACTTGGCATCGGGAAGCCTGCCACTGGGATCACCGATTCGCGAGATGCCAATGGGAACGGCAAGATTGATGTGATCGACGCGGCGATCTGCACAAGCAAGTGCAACCGCGTGTTTTGTCTCCCGCCCAAGTGACGCCTCGTGACAGCGAATCCCGGCCCATTGTGCACAAGAGCCGTGACACAAGGCCAACCACGGCACTTTGCGATCCATGAAAGCGCTACGTGCTGGGTCAAACAGATCATTGGCTTTCCGCGTGAGGCCAATGCCGGGCTGCGGGTCAAGGAGCTACGCAGGAAGCATGGCTTCAGCGAGCCGAGCTACTACGCCTGGAAGGCCAAGTTCGGCGGCATGAACGTGTCGGATGCCCAGCGCCTGAAGGCGCTGGAGGCCGAGAACACGAAGCTCAAGAAGCTGCTAGCCAACTCGATGCTCGAGATCGACGCGGTGCGTGAGGTGCTCAAGGGAAAGTAGTGGCCGTGGCGGCGCGTCGCGAAGTGGTGCGGCAGCGGCAGGTTCGGGACTTGAGCGAACGCCACGCTCTGAGGCTGGTGGGCATGAGCGCCAGAACGCTGCGCTACCAACCTCGCGATGACGGCAACGGCCGGTTGCGCGAGCGCCTGACGGAGCTCGTCGGCCAGAACCGCCGCCACGGCTACCGGATGCTGCACAGCCGCTTGCGGATCGACGGCTGGGCGATCAACGTCAAGCGCACCCACCTAGCTGCAAGCCGCCGCAGCTTCATACCAAGGGAGGAACGACGATTCAGTTCAGAATAAGGCGGCTTCAAGAGCCTCCCGGATGGACTCTGGCCAGTTCAGAACCTCGAATCACAAGGGCCCGCGCAGAACTGAAAGGCAAAGCCACCATTGCGGTCCTGCGTGTTAAAGCCATTCACGCTCTTGCCTTGGTTCGAGCTTGAGCCGGCGAGCGAAAACGCGCCGATGTTCACCTTGTCGGGACTCAAGTAGATGGCAGCGATCTCCTCGCCTACTTCGACGTATGAACCGACACCACTCGTCTGTGAGTCAACGGAGAAGTTGCAGAACTCTCCATCTGAAGTCGTCGGGAACAACCTCGCTGAAGTTTGCCCAGCACTGTTGACCAGCCCCGCCTCCAGATCACTGCATTGGGCTGGCCCGCCGACAATACGGAGTCGAACCGTGTCAATCCGGCGCGTCGCAGTCCAAAAGCGGGCATTGGTTGGTGGATTCTGAAGCACGTCGTATCCCATGAAGTAGTAGACGTAGAAGTCGTTCCCGGAAATCAGGTTAGCGGAGAACGCCAAGACTTCATCTGCACCACTGCGCTGGAACACAACGGTGCTTGCGGGATCGAAGACTCCTGCCTCTCCGCACACCCATGCGGACTCAATACTCTCTGCCCGGTTGCCGGGGAAAGAAGAAGCCAATTTGCTTGCGGGATCGTGTTGAAAGCACTGATCTCCCGTGTAGCAATCGGGAGCCTCTACTTGCTGCACCCGATACCAGTCTTTGCCACATATCCCAACATTGGGCGTTGGCGCGATCTCCACCACTCGGTAGGACACATTGGCGGCTGACTCGCCAAAGATTCTCTCTCCTCGCTGGTATTCGTTCCTTACTGGGGAGGCTCGAAAGTTGAACGCACCCGACGCGAGAAAGTTCTTGGGCACGATCTGGCGTGTCGCTCCAAAGATCAGTGATACGGGATCGAGGTAGCCCAACAACGCGGGCTTCAGCGAGGTGTAGCCCCAACACTTGGCGCTCGCTCCACATGAGTTGGCCGCTTGGACGGGATTTGTTTCAACCGGCAAGGTCTTGACTTCGACATGCAGGTGGTGACTCTGGGAGGCGAGAGTGCCGCCAAATGCGGTGCCGGCCGGTATGCAGTCTCCGAGCTTGAAAGGCACTGTAGATTCGGGATCCAGGTGCCCATACATGGACCAGTAGACACCCTGATCCACGCCCGTGTGCTTGAGAAGGACAACGCCATCCAAGCGTGAGTTGCCGGTAGGACTGGCTTCAGCAATCAATATCGCGTCTTGGATGGTGTTCTTACTGCTGTCAAAGATGCCTACCACTCGTCCCTGGGTAATTGCCACGGCTTGCTGAGGCGAGCCTGCCGAAGCAATGTCCACTCCAGTATGGAAACGTCCCACCACGCCGACAACATCTGTGACTTCCGTGAATGCCTGAGAAACCAGCGACGCGCCTAGCGACGACGGCCATGTGAAGGTGGTCGTCAGGCATTCGGTGTCAGGCCCCCTGTTGCCGTCGTATACGTTGCTACGGACTAGGGTGTCTTTGATTGGCGAGGATGTGTCTGACTCAGAAGTGGACGGAGTCTGTTCGCTCTTGCCACCGCCGCACGCTGCAGCCACCAAGAGAATCGCCACACAAGCCGCTCTTGATGAGATGCGGGCCGCAAGTTGCAGGTTCTTCATCGCTAGTTCAGCCGATCGATATACAGACTTTGTGATTCAAGCCACGGAACATGCAGCACGCTCATTCCCCAAAGAATGCTACTGCCCGACCGAGTTCAGCGCTGAGGATGTACCCGAGTCGGTTCAGTATCGCTGAGAGATTGTCCAGCGGCAACCTGCCGCAACGAGCGCAAGGAACACGTCAAATGACCGTAGCGAGTGGCTGGTTCGGATGCGTGCTTCGTCGAACTGGCCCGCGCGCTCGTCCAGGGCGGCAGAGAACGCCTTCAGCTCGCTCTTGACGTGCCGGTGCAGGTCCGATGCCGCCCGCTTCAGGGCCGCAAGCTCCCGGAGCTCGCCCTCCAAGCGATTGCGGCGGCCGATCAGGATCAGGACTGAAGTCGGGGTTCTCGCCGCCATGCCGCCAGTAGACCAACGCGCCAGTGGGGCGTCGAGTGCAACTGCTGCATTGGGGCGGCTCGATCAGTGGGAACGCCTCAAGACTGTCGCAGTCAAGCTTCCAGAGCGCAGAGGATGCCTGGCGGCAGCACAACTCCTTCGAGAGCATGCGTTCGTGTTGCACCACGGCACAAACGGCTTCGGAGACAACTTCGAGTTGCTCAACATGAGAGCGCCGATGGCAAGGTACGTCGACCTCGCCTCTCGCCGCCACTGAAGGCTACCTCTGAAGCCGATCTTGTGGCGCAGCGGAGGAAGGCGGACGGCCGAGTAATATTTGGCGGACGAGGGCCGAGAGACTGTGGCAAACGAACGGCGCATCGCACATATCGACATGGACGCCTTCTTTGCGTCCTGCGAGTTGTCGCAGTACCCGGAGCTGCGAGGGCAACCCATGGTCGTAGCTGGTCACCGCGCGCATACACCGCGCCTCGGCCAGGACGGAACACGGGAGTTCTCGCGACTTCGGGAGTATGTCGGCCGAGGTGTGCTGACAACTGCGACCTATGAGGCTCGAGCGCTGGGCGTTCATTCGGGCATGCCTGCGATGAAGGCCGCCCGGCTGGCTCCGGACGCAGTGCTGTTGCCAGTCAACTTCGAGCTGTATCGAAAGTTCTCACGTCTCTTCAAGGACGCTGTGCGTTCGGTAAGCCCGGTCGTCGAGGATATCGGCATCGACGAGGTCTACGCTGATGTCACGTCGTTGGACGCAGGCTCGAAGGACATTGCTTGCAAGCTCAGGGCCGCGGTGTTTGATGCCACCGGCTTGACTTGCTCCGTTGGACTTGCTCCTAACAAGCTCCTCGCCAAGCTGTGTTCGGACATGCAGAAGCCGAACGGAATCACAACGATCACGATGGACGACCTGCCCTCCAGGATCTGGCCAATGCCCGCGCGTCGCATCAACGGCATCGGCCCCAAGGCAAGTGAAAAGCTGGCTTCGCTAGGAATCACGACAATAGGCGAAATCGCCGAACGCAATGAAGCGTGGCTAGTGGAGAACTTCGGTCGGAGCTACGGGCATTGGTTGTTCCGAGCCTCGCACGGCCTCGATGAACGCGAGGTCGTGACGCACAGTGAGCCCGTGTCGATGAGCCGCGAGACCACATTTGACAGAAACCTGCACGCGAGACGCGACCGCGATGAGCTCGGCCAAGTCTTTACCCGTCTTTGTGAGCAAGTTGCCGCCGACCTGCAGCGAAAGGGGTACGTTGGGCGGACGATCGGGATCAAGCTTCGCTTCGACGACTTCAAGACCGTCACTCGTGACCTCACGCTCCCCAAGCCAATATCGGACGCAGCCGCATTGCGCCGTGCCGCAGGCAAATGCTTGCTGAGGGTGGATTTGACTAGAACCATTCGACTACTCGGCGTTCGAGCGAGTGCGCTCGAGCGCGCCGATGCACTCAGAGCCGAGCCGCCAGAACAAATGCCCCTCGATCTCGACTGACGAACAGCCTGTCTATATCAAGTTAGCTAACCGGCCCATCGTGTTCATGAAGGCAACACGTGTGGCCGAGCACGCGAAGAGGATCGGCGATTGCGCGCTAGGTGCACAAGCGACACTGTGCTCCACCGAGCCCGACTCAAGACTCAGAACCCAGAATGTCGCATAAATGGCCAGAGACAAGGCTCTAGCCCCATTTGGACGACGTTTCGTCCGGTGTATGCCCTAAAAGTTCGGCAAGACATTCAAGAATAATATTTCAAATCAACAAGTTACAGCCACACATACAGTTATCTTGAGACTGTCTCATTCACCATACGAGATCTACATCGACCTCACCGAGATCCCCGGTGCGCTGGACGATGGCGGCCGCGCCATCGGCGCGCGGCTCAAGCAGGCGGTGCGCGAGGCGACGGGCCTGTCCTGCTCGGTCGGCATCACGCCCAACAAGCTGCTGTCCAAGCTGGCCTCGGAACTCGACAAGCCCGACGGCCTGACCCTGCTGCGCTTCGAGGACATCCCGGCGCGCATCTGGCCGCTGGCGGCGCGCAAGGTCAACGGCATCGGACCGAAGGCGAGCGAGAAGCTGGCCGGGCTCGGCCTGCACACGGTGGGCGACATCGCCGCCGCCGACCCGGCGCACCTGGTGCAGCACTTCGGCGCCAACTACGGGCGCTGGCTGCACGACGTCGCGCACGGCCGCGACCAGCGCGAGGTGGTGACGCACAGCGAGCCGGTCTCGATCAGCCGCGAGACCACCTTCGAGCGCGACCTGCACGCCGTGCGCGACCGCGCCACGCTCTCGGCCATCTTCACCGAGCTGTGCGTCGAGCTCGCCGGCGACCTGGCGCGCAAGGGCTACGCCAGCAAGACCATCGGCATCAAGCTGCGCTTCGACGATTTCAAGTCGGTCACGCGCGACCTCACCCTGCCCTCGCACACCATGGACGCGCGCACCATCCGGCGCGCCGCCGGTGAATGCCTCAAGCGCGTCGACCTGAGCCGGCGGCTGCGCCTGCTCGGCGTGCGCGCCGGCGCGCTGGCGCGCCTGAGCGATCTGCTCGCCCCCGCCGCGCCGGCCGCCGAGGCGCCGGCGCAGGCCGAGGAGCCGGCCGCGCTCTACGAGTTGCCGCTGTTCGCCGCGGCAGCGGGTGATCCAGGCTGATGCAGGCCCCGGCCTTGGCGACAATCACGCTCGTGGCCGCTTCTCCCGACGTCCGCTTCCCCTCCATCGACGGCCTGCGCGCCTTCGAGGCAGCAGCGCGCCTGGGCAGCTTCGAGCGCGCCGCCGACGAACTGGCCGTCACCGCCAGCGCGGTGGGCAAGCGCATCGCCGCGCTGGAAGAGCTGCTCGGCACGCCGCTGTTCACCCGCGGGCCCAAGGCCCTGGCACTCACCGCCACCGGCAAGGAATACCTCGCCCAGGTGGGCGCGGCGCTCGGGCTGCTGGCGGCCGTGCCGCTGCACCGGCGCACGGCGCAGCGCCTCGAGAAGCTGCGCGTCAGCGCGCCGCCCACCTTCGCGCGGCAGATCCTCGTGCCGGCGTTGGAGCGCTACACCGCGGCGCATCCCGAGGTCGAGCTGGAGATCGTGCTCTCCATCCCCTACCTCGATGCCGGCGCCACCGAGGCCGATGTCGAGGTGCGCCACGGCGACCCGGCCGCGCATGGCGGCGTGCCGCTGCTCGACGAACAGGTCGTACCCATGGCCGCACCTTCGCTGCTGCAGCGCCTCGGCCCGCTGCGCAAGCCGGCCGAGTTGCGCAACGCGCCGCTGCTGCGCACGCCGCTGGAGCCCTGGGCGCCGTGGTTTGCCGCCGCCGGCCTGGCCTGGCCCGAGCCGGCGCAGGGCACGCGGCTGGTCGATCTGGGCCTGGCGCTGGAAGCTGCCGTCAGCGGCCAGGGCATCGCGCTGGCGCGGCCCAGCCTGGCGCGCCACTGGCTGGCCAGCGGCGCGCTGCGGCCGCTGTTCGGCCTCGGCGCGGCACCGGCCTGGCGCTACTACCTGCTGCCGCATGCGGCACAGGAGCCGGCCGCCGGCTTCGCCGCCTGGTTGCGCGCCGAGTGCGACGAGGCCACCCGGGCCGCGGCATCGCTCCTTTCGCCTGCGACCTGAAAATCTTTCCGCGCCGCCGGCAGGCGCGCCGCTAGCATCGCCGCCAATCAAAACAGGAGACAAGCCGTGAGCGTGATCACCACCGTCGAAGACCTGCGCGTGCTGGCCAAGAAGCGCGTGCCGCGCATGTTCTACGACTACGCCGATTCCGGCTCGTGGACGGAGAGCACCTACCGCGCCAACGAGAGCGACTTCCAGAAGATCAAGCTGCGCCAGCGCGTGGCGGTGAACATGGAAAACCGCTCGACGGCGACGACCATGGTCGGCGTCGACGTGAAGATGCCGGTGGCCATCGCCCCCACCGGCCTGACCGGCATGCAGCACGCCGACGGCGAGATCCTCGCGGCCAGGTCGGCCGAGCGCTTCGGCATCCCCTTCACGCTCTCGACCATGAGCATCTGCTCGATCGAGGACATCGCCGCCCACACCAAGGCGCCGTTCTGGTTCCAGCTTTACGTGATGCGCGACCGCGATTTCATCGAGCGCCTGATCGACCGCGCCAAGGCTGCCAACTGCGGCGCGCTGGTGCTGACGCTGGACCTGCAGATCCTCGGCCAGCGCCACAAGGACCTGAAGAACGGCCTGTCGGCGCCGCCCAAGCCGACGCTCTCGACCATGCTGAACCTACTCACCAAGCCGCGCTGGTGCCTGGGCATGCTGGGCACCAAGCGGCGCCAGTTCGGCAACATCGTCGGCCACGTCAAGGGTGTGACCGACATGGCCAACCTGGGCGCCTGGACGGCGCAGCAGTTCGACCCGCGCCTGAACTGGGGCGACGTCGAATGGATCAAGAAACGCTGGGGCGGCAAGCTGATCCTCAAGGGCATCCAGGACATCGAGGACGCCAAGCTCGCCGTCGATTCCGGCGCCGACGCGCTGATCGTCAGCAACCACGGCGGCCGCCAGCTCGACGGCGCCGAATCGAGCATCCGCGCGCTGCCGGCGATCGCCGAGGCGGTGGGCTCCAAGATCGAGGTGCACATGGACGGCGGCATCCGCTCCGGGCAAGACGTGCTCAAGGCCTGGGCGCTGGGCGCGCGCGGCACCTACATCGGCCGCGCCTTCCTCTACGGCCTGGGCGCGATGGGCGAGGCCGGCGTCGACAAGGTGCTGGAGATCATCCACCGCGAGCTCGACCTGACCATGGCCTTCACCGGCCACACCCAGCTGCGCAACGTCGACCGCTCGATCCTGCTGCCCGGCAGCTTCTGAAGCAACTTGGGGGTTTCGCGTCGCTGACGCGAAACTTACACTGGCGCATCACCGTCGCAAGGGGATGCGCCATGACCCTCGACCAATTCCAGCAGCTGCGCCACTGGCACCTGTGCCACCGCTACGACCACCCGCTGGAGGGCCACATCTGGTCGACGCTGGTGACGCTGTGGATGATCGGCTGGGTCGGCACACCGACCGCTTGGCTGCTGCACTGGGACGAGGCGGCGCTGGCCACGGCAGCGCTGGTCTTCGTGCCGGGCGCCTACGTGGCCTGCCGCACCTGGCTGCACCGGCGCGGCCGGCTGCGCTGCGACTGGATCGTCGCGCTGCGCTAGACCGGATCAGCTCAAAGCTGCCGCGTCTCGAAGGTATTGCACTGCTTCAGGTCGCCCGACTGCATGCCGCGCTTGAACCAGTTGACGCGCTGCGCGCTGCTGCCGTGCGTGAAGCTCTCCGGCCGCACCGTGCCGGTGGACTGGCGCTGCAGCGCGTCGTCGCCGATGCGACCGGCGGCGTTGAGCGCCTCCTCGATGTCGCCCTGCTCGAGGATCTGGCGCATCTGCTGCGCGTGGTAGCCCCACACGCCGGCGAAACAGTCGGCCTGCAGCTCGAGGCGCACCGACAGCGCATTGGCCTGCGCCTCGCTCATGCGCTGGCGCGCCTGGTCGACCTTGTCGGTGATGCCCATCAGGTTCTGCACGTGGTGCCCGACCTCGTGCGCGATCACGTAGGCCTGCGCGAAATCGCCCGGCGCGCCGAGCTGTGAGCGCAGCGTGTCGTAGAACGAGAGGTCGATGTAGACCTTCTGGTCGCCCGGGCAGTAGAACGGGCCCATCGCCGTCTGGCCGGTGCCGCAGGCGGTCGGCGTGGCGCCGCGGAACAGCACCAGCTTGGGGTCGCGGTAGCTGCCGCCCATCTGGCTGAACTGCTGCTTCCACACGTCTTCGGTGTCGGCCAGCACGGTGGAGACGAAGGCCGCCATGCGGTCGTCGGCCGGCGGGCGCTGCGCCGGCGCCTGCTGCACGACGGCGCTGTCGGGCATGCCACCCCCACCGCTGAGCACGCTCAGCAGCGTCAGCGGGTTGATGCCGAGGATCCAGCCGCCCACCAGGGCGATCACGATGGTGCCCAGCCCGATGCCGCGCCCGCCGATCGGGAAGCCGCCGCCGCCCGAGTAACCGGCATCGCGCCGGTCTTCGACGTTGTCGCTCTGGCGTTCGCCTTCCCACTTCATGGCCGCCTCCCTATGTCTTGGGCAGCGTCACCCCGCGCTGGCCCTGGTATTTGCCGCCGCGATCCTTGTAGCTGGTCTCGCAGACCTCGTCGCTCTCGAAGAACAGCACCTGCGCGCAGCCTTCGCCGGCGTAGATCTTGGCCGGCAGCGGCGTGGTGTTGCTGAACTCCAGCGTCACGTAGCCTTCCCACTCGGGCTCGAAGGGCGTGACGTTGACGATGATGCCGCAGCGCGCGTAGGTGCTCTTGCCCAGGCAGATGGTCAGCACGTTGCGCGGGATGCGGAAATACTCCACCGTGCGCGCCAGCGCGAAGCTGTTGGGCGGGATGATGCAGACGTCGGCTTCGATGTCGACGAAGCTCTTCTCGTCGAAGTTCTTCGGATCCACCACCGTCGAGTGGATGTTCGTGAAGACCTTGAACTCGGGCGCGCAGCGGATGTCGTAGCCGTAGCTGCTGGTGCCGTAGCTGACGATCTTGTGGCCGTCGGGCGCCTGGCGCACCTGGCCGGGCTCGAAAGGGTCGATCATGCCGTGCTGCTCGGCCATGCGCCGTATCCACTTGTCGCTCTTGATGCTCATCTGCGAATTCCAGGTACGAAGCGTGCATTTTAGGGACCGCCGGACGCACGCCGCCGCCAAGCTGTGCGACAGTCGAGTCTGACTGCAGCCGTCCCCCGGAGACCCTTCATGCGCGGCGCCACCGACCTCCTCGTCCAGTACGCGACGTACCACCGCGACCGGCGCAACATCGCGAGCCACTTCGTCGGCGTGCCGATGATCGTCTTCGCCCTCGGCGTGCTGCTGGCCAAACCCGCCTTCGCGCTGGCCGGCTGGGGGCTGACGCCGGCCTGGGTCGTGTTCGCGGCCGCGGCCCTCTGGTACCTGACACGCGGCAACCTGCAGCTCGGCCTGGCCGTCACGGCCGTAATGGGCGTGCTGGTCGCACTGGCGCAGCGCTTCGGCGACAGCGGCATGGGCGCCTGGCTGGGCTGCGGCATCGGCCTGCTCGCGCTCGGCTGGCTGATCCAGTTCATCGGCCACTGGTACGAGGGCCGCAAGCCCGCGTTCGTCGACGACGCCAGCGGCCTGCTGGTCGGCCCAATGTTCGTGGTGGCCGAAGGCCTGTTCTCGTTCGGCTGGGGCAAGCAGTTGCTCGCCGAGATCGAGCGCCGCGCCGGCCCGACGGTGCTGCGCGACCTGGCGCGCATCGCCTGAGCCCGCTTCACTCCTTCGTCGCGGGCCGGGCCGGCTCCGGCTGCGCGTCGAAGCGCTCGAAGCCCGTATAGCAGAGGAAGTGCCGGTTGGTGGCCCGGCCGAACAGCGCCAGGCCGAGCTGGCGCGCGAGTTCGTAGCCCATCTGCGTGATGCCGCTGCGCGAGACGACGATGGGCACGCCCATCTGCGCCGACTTGATGACCATCTCGCTGGTCAGCCGCCCGGTCGTGTAGAAGATCTTGTCGGCGCCGTCCACGCCGTGCAGCCACATCCAGCCGGCGATGGTGTCGATGGCGTTGTGGCGGCCGACGTCCTCGACGAACATCAGCAGTTCGTCCTGGCGGAACAGCGCGCAGCCGTGCACCGAGCCGGCCGACTTGTAGGTGCTCTCCTGGCGCCGCACGGCATCGAGCAGGCCATACAGCGTGGCCTGGCTGATACGGCCGCGCGGGTCGCTGGCCGGCGGCAGGCGGATCGCATCGAGGTCGGCCATCAGGTCGCCGAACACCGTGCCCTGGCCGCAGCCGGTGGTCACCACCCGCTTGGCGGTCTTCTCCTCGAAGCGCTGCACGCCGCCGCGCGTGGCCACGGCGGCGGCCTCGACTTCCCAGTCGACCGTCACCGAGTCGATCTCGGCCACGCTCTCGACCAGGCGCTGGTTGCGCAGGTAGCCCAGCACCAGCAGCTCGGGCGCCGCGCCCAGCGTCATCAGCGTGACCAGCTCGCGCTTGTCGACGAATACGGTGAGGGCGCGCTCGGCGGGAATCGCGACCTCGCGTTCGGCGCCGAATTCGTCGCGCACCGCGATGCTGCGCATCAGCGGCGCGCTGGCCTGGGTGAGTCGAACCGTCATGCCCGCACTGTACGGGCTGGCGGGCGTGCACGAGCGCAAGGTGCTGCGCGCGCCCGGATTCAGGATTTCGCGGCCGGGGCCGGCGCCGGCGCCGCGGCCGGCGGCACGAAGGGGCCGGGGTCGGCGCAGGCCGGCGTGTCGACGGGCTTGGCGGGCGTCTTGCCAGCCTTGGTGGCCTCGGCCCGGTAGCGTGCCACCACCTTCTCCATCGAACGGCAGAGCTGGTAGTCGGCCACCTTGTTGCCGTGCGCCGTCTTGGCGGCGGCTTCGGCGGCCTTGGCCTTGGCTTCGTCGGACAGCGGCGGCAGCTTGGCCAGCGCCGCGCCGGCGAAGGCCGTGGAGATCAGGGCAAGCAGCAGGGTGCGCATGGTCGGGTTTCCCGGGTCAGGTTTGCGGGGCGCTCACGCCGCGCGCCGGCGTGCTGCGCTGTGCCGGGATCTTGCCGGCGCGGACGTCCTCGTACCAGAGTTCGTGGTGTTCCTTGGCCCAGGCCTCGTCGACGTAGCCGCTGCGCATGCCTTCGAGCGCGCCCTTCATGCCGATGCTGCCGATGTAGATGTGGCCGAGGAACATCGCCAGCATCACGATCGCCGCCACCGCGTGGATCATGTGGGCGATCTGCATCTGGTCGCGCGTGTAGGGCAGCAACTCGGGCAGCAGCTTGTCGAGCACCACGCCAGAGCCCACCACCGTCAGGCCGAGCAGGAACACGCCGACCCAGAACAGCAGCTTCTCGCCGCCGTTGTAGCGGTGCGAGGGGACCTCGTGCTCGGACAGCAGGCCGCCACCCTTGAGCACCCACTTGAGGTCGGCGCCGGTCGGCAGGTTGTCGCGCACGTAGGTGAGGATCACCACCAGCAGCGACACCGCGAACAGCGGCCCCGCGAAGTTGTGCGCGGTCTTCAGCGCATAGGTGAGCCAGCCGAACAGCGTGGCGCCGATCACCGGCAGCAGGAAGAATTTGCCGAAGGCCATCACGACGCCGGAGACGGCCAGCACCACGAAGGCGACCGCGTTGGCCCAGTGCGCGCTGCGCTCGAAGGGGGTGAAGCGCTCGATCTTGCGGCCGGTGTCGCGCTCGTGGCCGCCCAGCGGCCCCTTGCGCCAGTAGAACAGCGCCAGCGCGCCCAGCACGATCAGCAGCAGCGCGCCGCCGTAGGGGATGATCCAGCGGTTGCGCACCTGGCGCCAGGCCTCGCCGGCGTTGGTGAACGCCGAGCCGGGGTACTGCACGAAGGGCTGGATCAGCACGCCCTTGTCGATGCCGGGCAGCGAGGCGTAGCCGGCCTGATTGCCGGAATCGCGCACCGCGCGCCACAGCGGCGCGTTGTTGCCGGGCTGGCTCTTGGCGCGTTGCGCGTTGGTCTCGTCGGGCCGAGGCAGGCCGGCGGCTGCGGCGGATGCAGCGTCCGCCGGCGCGGCGCTGCCCTGCGCCCAGGCCAGGCCTGCGACGCCCAGCCCCAGCGCCAACAGCAAGCTGCGGATCATGCGATGCATGGCGTCTCCTGGCGGCGGCTGCCGTTCACTTCTGCGCGGCGGCGCGTGAGTACTCGTTCTGCCCCTGGGCGCGGGTGCGCATCTGCGCCTCCCAGCTGCCCTTGTCGCCGGCCTTCCAGCCGGGCGCGACGAACGCGTCGCGCGCGCCGTCCCACGGCGCCGCGTCGATCTTCTTCGTGGAGGCGGTCTGCGCCTTCTCGCCGCAGGCCGCCAGGCCCACGGCCAAGGCGGCGATCAGCACGATGCGTCCGATCATGACTTGGTGCCCTCCTTGGCTTTGTCTGCGGCGCCGCCGGTCGGCTTGCCGTAGGCCGTGCCCCAGCCCCACACCTCGCTGCCCTTGCCGCGCACCAGCACGCGGTTGCGGAAGATGTCGGCCACCACGTCGCCGTCGCCGCCGAGCAGCGCCTTGGTCGAGCACATCTCGGCGCAGGCCGGCAGCTTGCCTTCGGCCAGCCGGTTGCGCCCGTATTTCTCGAACTCGGCCTGCGAGCCGTTCTCCTCCGGGCCGCCGGCGCAGAAGGTGCACTTGTCCATCTTGCCGCGCAACCCGAAGCTGCCGTTGCTCGGGAACTGCGGCGCGCCGAAGGGGCAGGCGTAGGAACAGTAGCCGCAGCCGATGCAGACGTCCTTGTCGTGCAGCACCACACCTTCGTCGGTGCGGTGGAAGCAGTCGACCGGGCAGACCGCCATGCAGGGCGCGTCGGAGCAGTGCATGCACGCCACCGAGATCGAGCGCTCGCCGGGCACACCGTCGTTGAGCGTGACCACGCGGCGCCGGTTCACGCCCCAGGGCACGTCGTGCTCGGCCTTGCAGGCGGTCGCGCAACCGTTGCACTCGATGCAGCGCTCGGCGTCGCAGATGAACTTCATTCGGGCCATGTCGGGGATCTCCTCAGCCTCAGGCGGCGCGCTCGATCTGGCAGAGCGTCGTCTTGGTTTCCTGCATCATCGTCACGCTGTCGTAGCCGTAGGTGGTCGCGGTATTGACTGCCTCGCCGCGCACCACCGGCGCGGCGCCGCTCGGGTAGTAGGCGAGCAGGTCGGCACCGCCCCAGCGGCCGGAGAAGTGGAACGGCAGCCACACCGTCTCGGCATCGACGCGCTCGGTCACCAGCGCCTTCACGCGCAGGCCCTTGAAGTCGGGCAGCGCGGCCATGGTCGGGGTCTTCACCCAGACGTACTCGCCGTTGCGGATGCCGCGGTCGTTGGCCGCCTTCGGGTTGATCTCGACGAACATGTCCTGCTGCAGCTCGGCCAGCCAGGGGTTGGAGCGGGTCTCCTCGCCGCCGCCCTCGAACTCGACCAGGCGGCCGCTGGACATGATCAGCGGGTAGGTCTTGCCGATGTCCTTGTTCTTCTCCTGCACCGACTTGAACAAGGTGGGCAAGCGCCAGAAGGCCTTCTTGTCGTCGTGCGTCGGGTACTTGGCGATCAGCTCCGGGCGATTGCTGAAGATCGGCTCGCGGTGCTGCGGGATCGGGTCGGGGAAGTTCCACACCAGCGCGCGCGCCTTGGCGTTGCCGAACGGATGGCAGCCGTGCACCTGCATGGCGACGCGGATGATGCCGCCCGAGGGGTCGGTCTTCCAGTTCTTGCCCTCGGCGGCCTTCTTCTCGGCCTCGGTCAGGTCGTCCCACCAGCCCAGCTTCTTGAGCAGCAGGTGGTCGAACTCGGGGTAGCCGGTGGTCAGCTCGGCGCCCTTGCTGTGCGAGCCGTCGCCGGCCAGCAGCGAGACGCCGTCGCGCTCCACGCCGAAGTTGGCGCGGAAGTTGCCGCCGCCGTCCATCACGTGGCGGCTGGTGTCGTAGAGGTTGGGCGAGCCCGGGTGCTTGAGCTCGGGCGTGCCGTAGCAGGGCCAGGGCAGGCCGAAGTAGTCGCCGTCGAGCTTGTAGCCGGTCTCCTTGTCGATGCCGCCCTTGGCGCGCAGTGTCTTCACGTCGAAGACGTTCATGTTGCGCATGTGCGCCTTCAGGCGCTCGGGGCTCTGGCCGGTGTAGCCGATGGTCCAGACCGAGGCGTTGATCTCGCGGAGGATGGACTCGATCTCGGGCTCCTCCATGCCGCCCTTGCCCTTGACCATCTTGTAGTTCTTCACCAGCTCGGCGCCGAAGCCCAGCTTGGCCGCGAGCTGGTACATGATCATGTGGTCGGTGCGGCTCTCCCACAGCGGCTCGATGACCTGCTCGCGCCACTGCACCGAGCGGTTCGAGGCCGTGCACGAGCCGCTGGTCTCGAACTGCGTGGCCGCCGGCAGCAGGTAGACGGCGCGGTTCGGGTTGAGATCCTCGGCCTTGCCGGGCATCGCGGCCATCGCGGCGGTGGCGCTCGGGAAGGGATCGATCACGACCAGCAGGTCGAGCTTGTCCATCGCCTTCTTCATCTCGAGCCCGCGGGTCTGCGAGTTGGGCGCATGGCCCCAGAAGATCAGGCCGCGCAGGTTGCTGTCCTGGTCGATCAGCTCGTTCTTCTCGAGCACGCCGTCGATCCAGCGCGACACCGTCATGCCGGGCTTGGTCATCATGCCCGGCGCGTACTGCTTCTTGATCCACTCGAAATCGAGGTTCCAGGCCTTCGCGAAGTGCTTGAACGCGCCTTCGGCCAGGCCGTAGTAGCCGGGCAGCGAATCGGGGTTGGGGCCGACGTCGGTGGCGCCCTGCACGTTGTCGTGGCCGCGGAAGATGTTCGCGCCGCCGCCGGACACGCCGATGTTGCCCAGCGCCAGCTGCAGGATGCAGGAGGCGCGCACCATCGCGTTGCCGATCGAGTGCTGGGTCTGGCCCATGCACCAGACGATGGTGCTCGGGCGGTTCTTGGCCATCGTCTCGGCGACCTTGAAGCAGGTCGCCTCGTCGACGCCGCAGGCCTCCAGCACCTTGTCGGGCGTCCACTTGGCGAGCACGTCCTCGCGCACCTTGTCCATGCCGTAGACGCGGTCCTCGATGTACTTCTTGTCTTCCCAGCCGTTCTTGAAGATGTGGTACAGCACTCCGAACAGGAAGGGGATGTCGGTGCCCGAGCGGATGCGCACGTACTCGCCGGCCTTGGCCGCCGTGCGCGTGAAGCGCGGATCGGCCACGATCATCTTGCAGCCGTTCTCCTTGGCATGCAGCATGTGCAGCATCGACACCGGGTGCGCCTCGGCGGCGTTGGAGCCGATGTAGAGCGCCGCCTTGGCGTTCTGCATGTCGTTGTAGGAGTTCGTCATCGCGCCGTAGCCCCAGGTGTTGGCGACGCCGGCGACGGTGGTCGAGTGGCAGATGCGCGCCTGGTGGTCGCAGTTGTTGCTGCCCCACAGGCTCATCCACTTGCGCAGCAGGTAGGACTGCTCGTTGCTGTGCTTCGAGGAGCCGACCAGGAAGACCGAGTCGGGCCCGCTCTGCTTCTTCAGCTCGAGCATGCGCGCGCTGATCTCGGCCAGCGCCTCGTCCCAGCCGATGCGCTCGTACTTGCCGTTGACGAGCTTCATCGGGTATTTGAGGCGGTACTCGCCATGGCCGTGCTCGCGCACCGCGGCGCCCTTGGCGCAGTGCGCGCCGAGGTTGATCGGCGAGTCGAACACCGGCTCCTGGCGCACCCACACGCCGTTCTCGACCACCGCGTCGATCGCGCAGCCCACCGAGCAGTGGCCGCAGACGGTGCGCCGCACCACGACCTTCTTGTCACCCGCCGCGCCCGCGGGCGCATCGGCGGCCTGCGCCTTCTTCAGCAGCGAGAGCTGCGAGACGGCGATGCCGGCCCCGACGCCGAGGCCGGAGCGGCGCAGGAAGGCGCGCCGGTCCATGGTGGGGATCGCCCGCGAAACACCGCGTGCGAGGCTGGACAGCAGCGACGAGTCAGCGCCGGCGGCGGCAGTCGACGACTTGCGCGTGAGCAGCATGGGAACTCCTTGGCCTTGGGCGAACGGTCTCAGACGCGGGTGGTCTGGTAGTAGCGCAGCACGTGCTGCGTCTCCTGGTAGCC
This sequence comes from Piscinibacter sp., assembly GCA_017983795.1. Taxonomy (GTDB): domain Bacteria; phylum Pseudomonadota; class Gammaproteobacteria; order Burkholderiales; family Burkholderiaceae_C; genus Piscinibacter. Next base: position 250,977 of record JAGOAS010000001.1, on the reverse strand, counting down.
GCCGGTCTTCTCGGCGGCAGCGGCCTTCGTGGCCGTGTCGGCCAGGCTTTCCGCGGGCGTACGCGGCAGCGCCGCGGCCACGGCGGCGAGCGCGCCGGCGCCGCCGGCCGCCGCGAAGACGGTTCGGCGCGAGAGCTTGGGGGTGGTGGGCTTGTCCATGAGGGTCTCCGGTGAGCGGCCCGACATCGGCACTTGTGCAACTTTCTTCATATCTTAGCCACGCCGGGCGCGTAATGAGGGCCGCAGCCGCCCTCTGAAAACCCGATGTGCCGCCACGTCAAACTGTCGCTGCACGGCTGCACTGCGTCGGCGCGTCAAGTTGTCGCAACCGAGGCTCGCAACCCTCGGGAAAGCCCCGAGTCCGTGGCAAGGGCGCGGCGGAGGCCCGAGATGCCTGTGCCACAGTAGTGGCCTTGCCCTCGCACGCTGCCATGCCCTCGACCCCGACCCCGCCCGAATGGCCGCTCGCCCACGTGCTCGTCGTCGACGACGAGGCGGGCATGCGCAACTTCCTCGAGAAGACCCTGGCCAGCCGCTGCGGCGAGGTGCACAGCGCCGCCGACGCCGAAGCCGGCGACGAGCTGATCAAGCACCATCGCTTCGACCTGCTGGTACTCGACATCACCCTGCCCGGCAAGAGCGGCATCGCCTGGCTGCGCGAGTTGCGCGAGCAGGGCTACGCCGGCGAGGTGATCCTCATCACCGCCTTCGCCGACCTCGACACCGCCATCGAGGCGCTGCGCGCCGGCGCGAGCGATTTCATCCTCAAGCCCTTTCGCGTCACGCAGATCCTCAACGCGGTGCGGCGCGGCCTGGAGCGCGCCAAGCTGCAGCGCGAGAACTGGGCGCTGCGCCACGCGCTGCGCCAGCGCACGCCGCAGGCCGACGGGTTGGTCGGCAGCTCGATCGCCATCAAGGGCCTGCAGGCGGCGCTGCAGCGCGTCGCCGCGGTCGACAGCACCGTGCTGCTGGCCGGCGAGTCGGGCACCGGCAAGGAACTCGCCGCGCTCGCCCTACACCGCCGCAGCACGCGTCGGCCCGGCCCCTTCGTGCCGGTGAACTGCGCGACCATGTCGCCCGCGCACATCGAGCAGGAGCTGTTCGGCCACGCGAGCGGCGCCGCGCCAGGCGGCGGCCCGGGGCGCGACGGGCTGTTCGTCTACGCCCAGGGCGGCACGCTCTTCCTCGACGAGATCGGCGATCTGCCGCTGGCGCTGCAGGCCACGCTGCTGCGCGTGCTGGAAGACCGGCGCATCCGCCCGGTGGGCAGCGAGCAGCTGATCCCGGTGGACGTGCGCATCGTCGCCGCCACCAACCGGCGGCTGGCCGACGAGGTGGCGGCCGGCCGCTTCCGCGCCGACCTCTACTACCGGCTGCAGGTGGTGGAGATCAACCTGCCGCCGCTGCGCGCCCACAAGGAAGACATCCCCGAGCTGGTGGCGCACTTCATCGCCACGCTGGCGCCGCGGCTGGGCGTGCCGCCCATGGAGGTGAGCGCCGACGAGCTCGCCTACCTCGCACAGTACGACTGGCCGGGCAACGTGCGCGAGCTGCGCAACCTGATCGAGCGCTCGCTGATTCTCGGCGCGCTCAACGTCTCGGCGCTCTACCAAGGCCTGGCGCGCATGGAGGCCGGCGCGCGTGCGGCCGCGCCGGGCGCCACCGGCGGCCCGACGACGCTGCACGCGCTGGAGAAGCAGCACATCCTCGCCGTGCTCGAGTCGGTGGGCGGCGACAAGACGCGCGCCGCGCAGCTGCTGGGCGTCTCGCGGCGCACGCTCGAGCGACGCTACGCCGAGTGGGCCCAGGGCGCGGAGAGCGCGCGGCCCGCACGCACCATCTGAGCCGCACCGGCCGATGCTGCGCCGCTTCCGCGACCTGCCCATCCGCGGCAAGCTGCTGGCGATGGTGCTGGTGCCGCTGGCGCTGGTGCTGCCGCTGCTGGGCGTGATCCTGCTCGCCTGGGCCAACCTCGCCTTCGACCGGCTGCTGATCACCAAGGTGCGCTCCGACCTGGCCGTGGCCAACGGCTACTTCGAGCGTGTGCTCGGCGAGGTGGGCGCGAGCGCGGCGGCGGTGGCCGAGTCGCATGCGCTGCAGCTCGCGCTGGCGCGCCCCGCCTCGGGCGAGCTGGTGACGCTGCTGCAGCGCTTCAAGGCGCGCGAGGCGCTGGACTTCGTCAACCTGCGCCGCAACGACGGCACGCTGCTGGCGAGCGATTCCGGCCCCGACGCGGCGCTCGCCGCCGCGCCGACGCTGCGGCCGCGCGCCGAGGCCATGCGCCATGCCACCGTGGAAGTGCTGAGCCTGGCCGAACTGCGCGCGCTCGCGCCGGCGCTGCTGCCGCGCGTGACCGTGCCGCTGGTGCCCACGCGCAACGCCGCGCCCACCACACGCGCGCAGGAAGACCGCGCCATGGTGGTGCTGGCCAACGCGCCCGTGCTGGCCGCCGACGGCTCGCTCATCGGCCACGTGCAGGCCGGCGTGCTGCTCAACCGCAACCTGGCCTTCATCGACCACATCAACGAGATCGTCTATCCGGCCGGCTCGCTGCCCTTCGGCAGCCAGGGCACGGCCACGCTGTTCCTCGACGACGTGCGCATCAGCACCAACGTGCGCCTGTTCGGCGCCGACCCCGGCACGCGCGCGATCGGCACGCGCGTCTCGCAGACCGTGCGCGACGCCGTGCTCGGCGAAGGGGCCACCTGGCTGGACCGCGCCTTCGTGGTCGGCGACTGGTACGTGTCGGCCTACGAGCCGCTGGTCGACGGCGCGGGCCGGCGCGTCGGCATGCTCTACGTCGGCTTCCTCGAACAGCCCTTCACCTGGCTGAAATACGGCGCGCTGGCGGCCATCGGGCTGATCTTCTTCGCCGTGATGATCGGCGCGGCGCTGCTCTCGCTGCGCGGCGCGCGCGGCATCTTCCGGCCCATCGAGCAGATGGCGCAGACCATGCAGCGCGTCGAGGGCGGCGAGATGGGCGCGCGCGTCGGGCCGGTGGCCAGCCACGACGAGATCGGCCAGCTCGCCGGCCACCTCGACCACCTGCTCGACGTGATCGCCGAGAAGACCCGCGCGCTGGAGCGCTGGAACGCCGAGCTCGACGCCAAGGTGGCCGAGCGCACGCGCGCGCTGGAGGCCGCGCAGCAGCAGCTGGTGCGCAGCGAGAAGCTCGCCGCGGTGGGCCAGCTCACCGCCAGCATCGCGCACGAGGTGAACAACCCGATCGCGGTGATCCAGGGCAACCTCGACCTGGCGCGCGAGCTGCTCGGCGCCGATGCACAGCGCGTGGCCGGCGAGCTGAGGCTGGTCGACGAGCAGGTCGAGCGCATGCGGCTCATCGTGACCCAGCTGCTGCAGTTCGCGCGCCCCAACGAGTTCGCCGGCTACGTCGACGAGGTCGAGCTCGCGCCGGTGCTGGAAAGCTGCCTGGTGCTGGTGGCGCACCTGCTGGTGCGCACGAACATCGTGCTGCGGCGCGAGCTGCACGCGACGCGCCGGCCGGCCATCAACCGCAACGAGCTGCAGCAGGTGATCGTCAACCTGCTGGTCAACGCGGTGCATGCGATGCCCGAGGGCGGCACGCTGACGCTGGCGACGCGCGACGCCGGCGCGGAGGGCGTGGAGATCGACGTGATGGACACCGGCGCCGGCCTCGCGAGCGAGGTGCTGGCCGAGCTGTTCCAGCCCTTCGTCACGCACAAGAAAGACGGCACCGGCCTGGGCCTGTGGATCAGCCGCAGCATCGTCGAGCGCTACGGCGGCGACATCCGCGCCGCCAACCGTGCCGAAGGCGGCGCGGTATTTAGCGTGCTGCTGCGCGTCGACGGCAAGGCGCGCTGATACGAAGTACTCCGTTCGCCCTGAGCCTGTCGAAGGGCCGTGCGTGGCACGCGGTGGGCTTCGACAAGCTCAGCCCGAACGGGATCCATGCGATGACCGCGAACGGTATGCGAGCTACCGCTCGAGCAGGTCGAAGCCCTGCGTCTCCACCTGCAGGAAGGCGCGCGTGAAGGCGGCAAGCGCGGCATAGAGCTGCGCGCGCGGATGCGCCTGCACGGCGTCGCACAGCTTCTCGCCCCAGGGCTGCAGCTGGGCGCGGAAGAAGCGCCGCTGGCGCTCCAGGTTGCACACCGCCGCGTCGTCGCCGGCGATCAGGTAGCGCATCACCTCGCAGACGGCGGCGATGTGGTCTTCGGTCTCGCCGCGCGTCTCGTCGCGTGCCAGGCCGAGCGCGGCCAGCTCGTCGCGCAGCGCCGCCAGCGGCCGCTCGTTGAGGAAGCCGCTCAGGTAGAAGGAGCCGTAGAGAAACACCTCCGGCTTGCCCACGCCCTGGAACAGCGCGTCGTACTCGGCGGCGGCCGCATCGACGCTGGTCGCGCGCATCGCCGCCACCAGCGCGCCCCAGGGCGCTTCGAGGAAGGCGCCTTGCTGCGGCGCCTGCGTCACCGCGACGCGGAACTGCCCGAGCAGCGCTTCGTCGGGCGCGGCCATCCACAGCCGCGCGAGCAGGCCGTAGAGCTCGGCGCGCGCGAGTTCCTCGCCGTCGTCGGCAGTCGCGAAACCAAGGGCGGAAGTGTGCTCGCTCATAGGTCGGTGATCTTGGTCTCGTTCGGATTGCTGTGGATGTCGATCACGCGGCAGTCGCCGCACATCTGCAGGCGCTTCGCCGCCTCGCCCTGGAAGGCGCTGTGGCCAGCAAGCTTGAGCATCATCGCCTCGATGGCGCGCAGGGTGCCGAAAGGCTTGCCGCAGCGAATGCAGCGATAGGGCTCGGCCTCGGCGAGCACGCGCGCCGTCTTGCGCGCCTTGCCTCCGTCGGCCAGCCACAGCCGCGGCTGCAAGACGATTGCGTCTTCCGGACAAGTGCCAGCGCACAGCCCGCACTGCACGCAGTTCTTCTCGATGAAGCGCAACTGCGGCTTCTCGGGGTTGTCGAGCAGCGCGCCCTCCGGGCAGGCGCCGACGCAGCTGAGGCACAAGGTGCACTTTCCACCGTCGACCGCCAGCGTGCCCAGCGGCGCGCCGGCCCTGGGCAACTCGATGCTCTCGGCCGGCGCCGGCGCCTGCGCGAGCAGATGGTCGAGCGCGATCTCCAGCGTGGCGCGCTTCTCGGCCTGCGCGGCCAGCGGCGCCGGCTGCGCCACGCCCTGCGCTGCGGGCGCGCGCAGCGCGGCGTCGAGCTCGGCGAGGTCGCGCGCGTCGCGCACCGCGATGCACTTGAAGTGTTCGCCGCGGTAGCCCAGCCCGGCGAGGATGGCCTGCGCCACCGCCATCTGCTCGGCCAGCGCCTCGCGGTACTCGGGCGCTTCCTCCTCGCTGAGCAGCACCCACACCTGGCTGGCGCCGGCGGCGATGGCCGCCAGCCACAGCTCGATGCCGGTGCTCGCGGTGTGCCACAGCGCCACCGGCAGCACGCGTGCCGGCACGCCGTGGATGCCGGCATCGGTGCGCGCGGCACGGCCGAGCTCGCCGATGATGCGCGCGCCGGCGCCTTCGCTGTGCAGCAGCAGCGCGGCGTCCTTGCCGCCGGCGCGCGCGTAGGCACCGAGCAGGGTGCGCCAGCGCTTGCCCTGGTCGACCGCGCCCGGGTAGCCGAAGGCCAGCGCGCCGCTCGGGCAGACCGTCGAGCAGGCGCCGCAGCCCACGCACAGGTGCGGCTCGACGACGATGCCGCCGGCACTGTCGCCCTTGGCCTTGCCCTTGCGCGAGGCATCGCTGCGGATGGCGCGCGCCGAGCAGACCTCGATGCAGGCGCTGCAGCCGATGCGCTCGTTGCGGCTGTGCGCGCACAGCCGCGGCCGGTACTGCACGTACTTCGGCTTCTCGAATTCGCCGCGGCCCAGCGCGCGCAGCTCCAGCACGGCGGCAACCAGCTTGCGCTCGTCAGCGCCCACATGGAAGTAGCCCTGCGGCGGCTGGTGCATGCTGAAGGCGGGCGCCTCGCGCAGATCGAGCACCAGGTCGAACTCGGCATCGCTGCGCTGCGGCGCGCGCTGGAAGTCGATCGCGCCGGCGGCCGCGCAGGCCTTGACGCAATCGCGGTGGCTGCGGCAGGCGCCCAGGTCGATCTGGTAGCTGAAGTCGATCGCGCCCTCGGGGCAGGCGTCTATGCAGGCATTGCAGCGCGTGCACAGGTCCAGGTCGATCGGGTTGCTGCTCTCCCACTCGGCCTTGAAGGCCCCCAGCCAGCCGGCCAGCCGCGTCAGCCGGCCAGCCTGCACGGCCTGCTCGCGCACCTGCGGCAGCGCGCCGCCGGCGCGATCCAGCAGCAGCGTGAGCTCGAGGCTGTCGGCCAGCATCGCGGCGGCGCGCGCGGCGGCATCGGCGCCGCCGATCACCAGGCAGCGCCCCTGCGAGCGGTAGCCCACCGTGGCCACCGGCTCGGGGTCGGGCAGCTGCGCGGCGGCGAGCAGCGCGGCCAGCTTGGGCGCGGCGGCCTTCGCATCCTTCGACCAGCCGCCGCTCTCGCGGATGTTGACGAAGCGGATCGGCCGCTCGGCCAGCGAAGGCGCGCCCTCGGTCTGCTCGGCCAGCGCGAGGAACAACCGGCTCTCCTGCGTGCAGGCCACCAGCAGCGGCTCGCCCGAGGTGGCGGCGCGCTGGAAGGCGCCGGCCTCGCGGCGGCACAGCAGGGTGTGGACGGTCTCCAGCCCCTCAGCGCTCGCCAGCGGCGTCTTCGCCAGCGCCTGGCTCACCGGCGCCAGGCTCTGCGGCGTCAGCGGCATCGTGCGATTGCAGTCGCAGATCAGCGTCTTCATCGGGTGGGGCTTCCAGGGTGGGGGCGAGCGATGGCGCGGTCGCGTCGCTCTTCTTCTTGTCGTCGTCGAACAGGCCGAGGAACTGCGACTGCGCCAGCTGGCGCAGCATGCCCTCGGGCAGCGGGTCGGGCTTGCCGTAGTCGTCGATGTAGATGTCCAGGCCATCCATCAGGTTGAACTGCGGATCGGCGAACAGCTTCTTCAGCGCCGCATTCTTCACCTCCGGGGCGACGTCGCGCGCGACGAAGCGGGTGAAGTCGGACGCGGGCGTGAGCGCGCCGGCCTCCTCCAGCGTCGGCGGCGCTTCGGCGGCGGGCGGCTGGGGCACGGCATCCACGGCCGCGGCGGGCGCTGCGGCCGGCGGTGCCACCGGCGCTGCCGGCTTCGCCTCGGGCACCGGCGCCTCGTGCTGTTCGCGCTGCTGCACCTTGCGCCGCGACCAGCGCGCGAAGAAGCCGTAGTCCTCGCTCATCGCCATCTCACGCGCCGCGCTCGCCGGGCGCCTGGAACGAGGCCGGGCGCTTGCGCCGCTTGGGCTCGGGCTTGTAGTGCTCGTCGGTGAAGGCCTGCAGCCACTCGCGCAGCTCGCTCTGCAGCGGCGCGTTGTCGACCTTCTCCTGGGCATCCATGCGCCGGCCGGCCTCGTTGTAGGAGAGCGTCACCTGCTCGGGCCAGGCGCGCAGCGGATCCTCGTCGTCGCTGCGCCAGACCACGAACCACACCGGCGCGCCGCTGGCGAGGTTGAGGAAGTAGCCCTCGCCCTCATCGGGAAACAGCTCCACCGTCAGGCCCGGGTGCAGCGTGCGCTGCAGCCTGCCATCGTCGCGCAGCACGCGCGGCGTTTCGCCGAAGGCCTCTTCCATGGGCAGCACCTCGACGATGCGATGGCGCACCGCCTCCCAGCGGTTGGGCTGCAGCTCGCGCTCCATCACGACGGCGACGCGGACGGCGGGACGAGGCGAGCCCATCGCGTGCCCCGCGTCAGGTGGTCTTGGAGACCGTGATGGTCGGGAACTTGGCGCTGAAGTCCTTGGCGCGCTGCGCGATCTTCACCGCCACCTGGCGCGCCACCGACTTGTAGAGGCCGGCGATCTCGCCGTCGGGGTTGCTCACCACCGAGGGCCGGCCGGAGTCGGCGTCGACGCGGATCGACAGGTTCAGCGGCAGCGCGCCGAGGTAGTCCATGCCGTACTCGGCGGCCATCTTCTTGCCGCCGTCGGCGCCGAAGATGTGCTCGACGTGGCCGCACTTCTCGCACACGTGCACCGCCATGTTCTCGACGATGCCGAGGATGGGCACGCCCACCTTCTCGAACATCTTGATGCCCTTGCGCGCGTCGAGCAGCGCGATGTCCTGCGGCGTGGTGACGATCACCGCGCCGGTCAGCGGCACGCGCTGGCTGAGCGTGAGCTGGATGTCGCCGGTGCCCGGCGGCATGTCGACGATCAGGTAGTCGAGCTCGCGCCAGTTGGTCTGGCGCAGCAGCTGCTCGAGCGCCTGGGTGGCCATCGGGCCGCGCCAGATCATCGGGTTGTCGGGCTCGATGAGGAAGCCGATCGAGATCACCTGCACGCCGTAGTTCTCGAGCGGCTCCATGGTCTTGCCGTCGACGCTCTCGGGCTTGCCCTCGATGCCCATCATCATCGGCTGGCTGGGGCCGTAGATGTCGGCGTCGAGGATGCCCACCGACGCGCCCTCGGCGGCCAGCGCCAGCGCGAGGTTGACCGCCGTGGTGCTCTTGCCCACGCCGCCCTTGCCTGAGGCCACCGCGACGATATTCTTCACGCCCGGCAGCAGCTGCACGCCGCGCTGCACCGCGTGGGCGGTGACCTTGGTGTTGATGTTGACGCTCACGTTCTCCACGCCGGCCACGCCGCGCGCCGCCGCGATCAGCGCCTGGCGCAGCGCCGGCAGCTGGCTCTTGGCCGGGTAGCCGAGCTCGACGTCGAAGGACACGCTGGTGCCTTCGATGTGCAGGTTCTTCACCTGCCTGCCGGAGACGAAGTCCTTGCCAGTGTTGGGGTCGGTGACGGCCTTGAGGGCGTCGAGCAGAGCGGATTCGGTGGCGGCCATGGGAGCGCGGGTGGGCGTGACGATACGGGGGAGGGCAGTCTATCGCTTCTAGAATTCAGCCATGACCCGCAAGCTCTTCGTCACCACCGCCCTGGCGCGCGCGACATGAGCTCCCGGCCGGGCCGCGTCTGGGCAGTTGCAGGGGTTCTGTGGCTGACCGGCGCACTGCTCGGCAGCGCATGGCAGTTCAGCCGCTTCGTCGAGCGCGAACGGACTCGCTTCGCCGGCGACTTCGAGAAGGCCTATGCCACCGTGGCGCAGCGGCTCGACCAGATCGAGGCGCTGCTCGACGGCCTGGTCGCACTGTTGCGCTCGACGCGCGACCCGGGGTTTCCCGAACTGCGCAGCTACGCCGACGAGCTGCTGCGCCGCTATCCGCAGCTCTACACGATCGGCTACCAGCCGCACGTGGCGGGCGACGAGCGCGAGGCGTTCGAGCGGCGCATGAGCGAGCGCCTCGGCCGGCCCTTCCGCATCCGCGACTTCGACTTCGAGGGCGACCGCCGATGGCGCGATGCGCCGCCGCGCCCCTACCACTTTCCGGTCGTGTTCATGGCACCGGAACTGCCCGATGCACAAGACGTGATCGGCTACGACGTGACCGCCGACACCCGCTTTCGTGCCGCCGCGAGCCGCTCGGCGCAACTCGATGAGCCGGTGGCGACCCTTCCCTTCGATCTCGTCGAAGGCGGACGCGGCTACATCGTCGTGCGCGCCTTGCGGTTGCACGCAGGCACATTGGGCGGTGATTCGCCCCAGGCGGACCACCTGCTGTCGCCGCTGATCCGCGCCGACCGGCTGTTCAGCGGCGTGTCGGCCGGCCGCGGCGAACAACTGACGCTGCGGCATGGCGAAGCCGTCGAACCGGGCGCTGCGCTGCTCTGGCACGTCGGCGAAACCTCGGCCACCGCGCAGCCAGCAGGGGCATGGGAGCCGCCGGCCACGCGGCTGCGCCGCGCCCTGCCCTCGGCGCACCAGCCCTTCGAGCTCGAAATGACGGCGCAGGCGCGCTGGCAGGACTTCGCCTGGGGCGGCTGGGCCCTGTGGTTCAGTGCCTGGACGCTGCTCGTGCTCAGCAGCAGCACCGCGATGCTCGCGCTGCGCGGTGCGCGCCGCGAACGGGAGCGTGCCCAGCTCGCCGAGCAGGATCTGCTGAACACCGAACGCCGCGCCGAGGCCTCGCGCGGTCGCAGCCTCGACGAGCTCGGCTCGGGCATCGCGCACGAACTCAACCAGCCGCTGACGGCCATCGTCGGCTACAGCCAGGCGGCGCTGCGCATGCTGCCGTCCGCGCGCACGCCGTCTGCCGAGCAGCTCGATGCGCTGCGCGAGACCTTGCAGGCCAATGCCGAGCAGGCGCTGCGCGCCGGCGAACTGATGCAGCGCCTGCGTTCGCTGGTGCGCCAGCAGCCGGTGCGCATGCGCACCGTCGTGATGCAGGAGGTGCTGGCCGACGCGTTGCGGCGGGAACGCGGGCGCATCGAGCGGGCCGGCGTTGCGATCGAGCGGCGCCTGCCGGCCAGCGAGCTCGTCGTGATCGGCGACGCAATGCTGCTCGAACAACTGATCGGCAACCTGCTGCGCAATGCACTCGAGGCGCTCCAGGCCCCGGACGCGCAACCGTCCTCTGCGCGGCGCATCTCGATCGAACTCGATGCGGATGCGCAGCGCTGCCTTCTCGTCGTCGCCGACAACGGCCCCGGCCTCTCGGACGAACAACGCAAGCGCGCCTTCCATCCCTTCCAATCGACCAAGCCGGGCGGGATCGGCATCGGCCTGGCGCTGTGCGCGAGCATCGTGCGCGCGCATGGCGGCGAAATCGCCGTCGAGAATGCCCAAGGCGGCGGGGCGCGCTTCGTCGTCACGCTGCCGTTGCGGCCGCCGGCAACCGATCGACCCGAACCGCCCCACACACCATGAGCCAGGTCCTGATCCACCTCGTCGACGACGACGACGCCGTGCGCCATTCGCTGGGCCTGCTGCTGCACACCGTCGGCTACCGCGTCAGCCTGCACGCCGACGCGGCCTCGCTGCTGGCCGCCATCGACGGCACGCAACACGGCTGCGTCGTCGTCGACGTCCGCCTGGTCGGCACCAGCGGCCTGGGCCTGGCCGGGCAACTGCAGGCGCGCGGCGTGTGCCTGCCGATCATCTTCATCTCCGGCCATGCCGACGTGCCGACCACGGTGCAGGCGTTCAAGCTCGGCGCGGTCGATCTGCTGCAAAAACCCATCCACGAACAGTCGCTGATCGACGCCGTGGAACGGGCGCTGGCCCGCGATGCCTCGGCCAAGGCTGCATCGCATGCCGAAGCGGCACGCAAGGAGCGGCTGGCCCGGCTGACCGAGCGCGAGCGCGAGGTGCTGCGCGGCATTGCGTGCGGCCGCACCAATCGCGAGCTGGCCGAGGCCTGGGGCGTCAGCGTGCGCACCGTCGAATCGCATCGGGCCGGCCTGTTCGACAAGCTCGAGGTGCAGCATGTGATCGAGCTCGCGCCGTACGCGCAGGCGATCGAAGCGGCAGCACGCCCGACGTAGCCGGCGCCGCCCGTCGCGCTCCAGCGCATTCCGTCACGCCGGGGCCGACTTCGGCGCGGATTCTCCGTAGTTTCCGAAGCGGCCTTGCGGGCGTTGCGGATGGAGGGCCCCTCAGCAGTTCCATAGGCTGCGCGGCAGCTCAGGGAGAACACCCATGTCCATCCTTCGTCAATCGCAACTTGCCGCCGGCGTCATGGCGGCACTGCTCAGCGCCTGCGGCGGCGGGGGCGGCGGCAGTGCGCCGGTCACGCCATCCTTGACGCTGACGGGAACGGCCGCTACCGGAGCTGCCATCGCCGGCGCACCCGTCCAGGTCAAGTGCGCCAGCGGAACCGGCTCGGCCACCAGCGCCGCCGATGGCCGCTACACGGTCGAGATCGCCGCGGGCAGCCTGCCCTGCGCCCTGACGGTCCAGCCGGCCGGCGGCAGCGCGCTGCATTCGGTGATCGAGGGCAGTGGCCCCGGCACGGTCACCGTCAATATCAGCCCGCTGACCGAGCTGGTGGTTGCCCGGCTCGCGGGCGGCACGCCGGCCGATCTGGTCGCCTCGTTCGACTCCGCGGCACAGGCCAAGGTCACGCGCAGCAGACTCGATGCCGCCATCGTCGACGTGGCCGCGGCGCTGCAAGGAACCATCGACCTCGCAGGCGTCGACCCGCTAAAGGACGCGCTGGCCGTCGGCAATGCGCTGGACCAGAAGCTCGATGCCTTGAACGCCGCGCTGGCCGCCGCGCGGACGAGTCTGGCCGATGTCGCCGCTGCGCTCGCGGCGGGAGGGGACGCCTCGGCATCGGTAGGGACCATGCTGCAGCCCGCCGCAGCGAACTGCGCCGGGCTGCGATCCGGCCGCTACGCCTGGCTGTCGCCGGTCGAGAACGATCCGAGCGCCCCCGGCTACGCGTTCGTGACGATCGACGCCGCGGTGCTCACCGTGGGCTATCGCGACGGCGCAGGCGTCGATCACAGCGCCATGCTGACCGATGACGGCAGTTGCACCTACAGCGGGCCCGTCGACGCACAAGGCAGCAGCAAGTTCCTGGTCTCCTCATCCGGCATCACGATCAAGCGCGACACCGACTCCTCGGGCCCGCAGGCCGGCCTCACGTTCGTGGGCGGCATCCTCGTGCCCTTGCAGGCGATCCCGCTCGCCGAACTGGCCGGCACCTGGAACGTGATGAAGTACTACCGCGAGACCGTCACGACCGCATTCGCCGCTGGGCGCGCGACCATGGTCGTCGATGGCGCAGGCAAGTTGACCGCGCTCACGGGCTGCGATTCGGCGGGTATGTGCCAAGAGCGATCGATCGGCAACAACGGGGATGGGTTCACTGCGAACGCGGACGGCGGATTCGACATCGGCGGAAGCGCAACCGAAGCGTCTTCGCGCGCCTTTGCCTACAAGGCGGCTGACGGGAGTTTGTCGATGTTCATGAAGTATTCCGGCGGCCGAGGCTTCATGATCCTCGCCAAACAAGCGGCCCTGCCCTTGCCTGACCCCGGCACGGTGTCGAACTACTGGGACGTCTCCTTCACGTCATCCGGCTCCTCGCCGACGCTCGTCGAGCAATCGACGACCGTCACCGCCGTGGACGCCGCGGCCGGGACGTACACGCGCACATCCACCAGCCGCGTCGACCGCTACAAGGTCGACGATCCGCAAGCCGGCATGCGCTCACGGGCCGCCAACAGCTGCACGACGCCCGCCGGCGCGGCCCTCGCCTGCAGTGGCATCGTCGCAATGCCCCTGCCCGGCACGGGCATCACGAGCTACTTCACCGTTGCGCCGCAGAGCGACTTCGGCATCACCATCGCCAGACCCTGAGCCCGCTCGCACGCGCAGTGGCGGCATCGCGGGCCGGGCGCCTTCGCCCCGGCACCGCCTAAGGCATCAGGATGCTCCCCCATCTGATGCCTTGCCGCCATGCGCACCACCGTCACCCTCGACGCCGAAGTGCAGCGCCTGCTCCAGGACGCCGAGCACGGCATCGAACGTCCGTCCAAACAGCGCCTCGATGATGCAGCGCGCGCCGGACTGGGATGCGCTGCGGTCGAAGTACCGCCGTTCAGGCAGCCGGTGTTCTCGCTCGGCCGCACCCAGGTCGACCTGACGAAGGCCGGTTCGCTGACCGACGAGTAGGAAGATCGAGTGCCGCCGGGCACGGCGCCCGGCGCCTGATACGGTTTCGCGTTCAATCGCATCGACCCCATTCAGGCTGGAAGATCCCGTTCGGGCTGAGCTTGTCGAAGCCCTGTGGAGCTACTTGCGGGCCCTTCGACCAAGCTCAGGGCGAACGGGGAGTGTGATGATCGGCAGCGAACGGGTCGGCGCTGCTGGAATAATCACACCATGACCCGCAAGCTCTTCGTCACCACCGCCCTGCCCTACGCCAACGCGCCCTTCCACGTCGGGCACATGATGGAGTACATCCAGGCCGACATCTGGGTGCGCTTCCAGCGCATGATGGGCAACGAGGTGCACTTCGTCTGCGCCGACGACGCGCACGGCGCGCCGATCATGATCGCCGCCGAGAAGGCGGGCCTGTCGCCGCAGGAGTTCGTCGCCCGGATCGCCGCCGGCCGCAAGCAGTATCTGGACGGCTTCCACATCGGCTTCGACAACTGGCACTCCACCGACGGCGCCGAGAACCACCAGCTCGCGCAGGACATCTACCTCGCGCTGCGGCGCCAGGGCCTGATCGCGGTGCGCGCCATCGAGCAGTTCTACGATCCGGTCAAGGGCATGTTCCTGCCCGATCGCTACATCAAGGGCGAGTGCCCGAAGTGCGGCGCGAAAGACCAGTACGGCGACAGCTGCGAGGTCTGCGGCGCGGTCTACGCGCCCACCGAGCTGAAGAACCCCTACTCGACGCTGACCGGCGCGACGCCGGTGATGAAGTCGAGCGAGCACCACTTCTTCCAGCTCTCCTCGCAGCGCTGCATCGATTTCCTGCAGCAGTGGACGCACGACCCCGGCCGCCTGCAGGGCGAGGTGCTGAACAAGATCCGCGAATGGTTCGCCACCGACGACGAGGGCCACGTCGGCCTGTCGGACTGGGACATCAGCCGCGACGCGCCCTACTTCGGCATCCGCATCCCCGACACCGAGGACAAGTATTTCTACGTCTGGCTGGACGCGCCGGTGGGCTATCTCGCCTCGCTGAAGAACTACTGCGGCAAGTCGGGCCGTGATTACGACGCGCTGATGGCCGACCCCACGCTCGAGCAGATCCACTTCATCGGCAAGGACATCACCTATTTCCACACCCTGTTCTGGCCGGCGATGCTGCACTTCAGCGGCCGCAAGACGCCCGACAAGGTGTTCGTGCACGGCTTCATCACCGTCAACGGCGGCGAGAAGATGAGCAAGAGCCGCGGCACCGGCATCTCGCCGCTCAAGTACCTCGAGCTGGGCATGAATGCCGAGTGGCTGCGCTACTACATCGCCGCCAAGCTGAACGCCAAGGTCGAGGACATCGACTTCAACCCCGACGACTTCGTCGCCCGCGTCAACAGCGACCTGGTCGGCAAGTACATCAACATCGCCAGCCGCGCCGCCGGCTTCCTCGCCAAGCGCTTCGGCGGGCATCTCTCGGCCGACATCGGCGTCGAGGGCCGCACGCTGCTCGACGCGCTGCGCGCGCAGCGCGGCGAGGTCGAGCGCCTCTACGAGGAGCGCGAATACGGCAAGGCGTTGCGCGAGATCATGCTGCTGGCCGACCGCGTCAACGAATACGTCGACACCCACAAGCCCTGGGAGCTGGCCAAGCAGCAAGGACAGGACGCGGTGCTGCACGACGTCTGTACGGTCTGCATCGAGGCCTTCCGCGTGCTGACGATCTACCTCAAGCCGGTGCTGCCGGCGCTGGCCGCGCAGGTGGAGGGTTTCCTCAAGGTGCCGGCGATGACCTTCGCCGATGCCTCGCGCGCGCTCGGCCGCCACGCGATCGGCGAGTACAAGCACCTGATGCAGCGCGTCGACCCGCTGCTGCTCGACAAGCTCTTCGAGCCGCCCAAGATCGAGCTGCCGCCGCCGGGCGGAGAGCCCGTCGCCGCCGAGATCAAGGTCGACGACTTCGCCAAGATCGACCTGCGCATCGCCAAGATCGTCGCCTGCGAACACGTCGAGGGCAGCGACAAGCTGCTGCGCCTGACGCTCGACGTCGGCGAGGGGCGGACGCGCAACGTGTTCAGCGGCATCAAATCGGCCTACCAGCCCGAACAGCTGGTCGGCAAGTTCACCGTGATGGTCGCCAACCTGGCGCCGCGCAAGATGAAGTTCGGCGTCAGCGAAGGCATGGTGCTGGCCGCCAGCCACGCCGACGAAAAGGCCCACCCCGGGCTCTACGTGCTCGAACCCTGGCCGGGCGCGACGCCGGGCCTGCGCGTGCGCTGAACCACGCCGCCATGCACGCAGGCTCGCTGCTCCAGGGACCGACGCGCCGGCGCCGGTTCATGGCGCGAGCCCACCACTGCGGACCTCCGCGGGCGAAGCCCTCGCTTCGCCCGACATCGCTTCCGGAGGTTTCATGGCCCTGCCCCAACTACACCCTTTCCGCCCGCGCCTGCTCGACGCCGTGCGCGGCTACAGCGGCACGCAGCTGCGCGCCGACATCGCCGCCGGCCTGACCGTCGGCGTGGTCGCCCTGCCGCTGGCGATGGCCTTCGCCATCGCCAGCGGCGTCAAGCCCGAGCAGGGCATCGTCACCGCGATCGTCGCCGGCTTCCTCATCTCGGCGCTGGGCGGCTCGCAGGTGCAGATCGGCGGCCCGGCGGGCGCCTTCATCGTCATCGTCTACGGCATCGTGCAGCGCTACGGGCTGACCAACCTGCTGATCGCCACTGCGCTGTCGGGCGTGCTGCTGTTCGCGATGGGGCTGCTGCGCCTCGGCGCGCTGGTGCGCTACATCCCGGTGACCATCATCATCGGCTTCACCAACGGCATCGCGGTGCTGATCGGGCTGTCGCAGCTGAAGGACCTGTTCGGCCTGAAGATCGCCAAGCTGCCGGCCGATTTCTTCACGCAGATCGGCGTGCTGCTCGAGCATGCCTCGACCTTCAACCCCTACGCACTGGCCATCGGGCTGGCCTGCCTGGCGCTGGTGGTGGTGTGGCCCAAGTCCTACACCATGCCGCTGGACAACATCGGCTGGCGGCATCGCGCCTACCGCCTCGCGGCGCACGTGCCCGGCACCATCGTCGTGCTGGTGCTGGCCACGCTGGCCACCGCCGTGCTGCACCTGCCGGTGGAGACCATCGGCAGCAAGTTCGGCGGCATCCCGCAGAGCCTGCCCGACCTGCAGCTGCCGCCCTTCAGCTGGGAGAGCGCCAAGCAGCTCGTCTTTCCGACGCTGACGCTGGCCATGCTGGGCGCGATCGAATCGCTGCTGTGCGCGCGCGTGGCCGACAACCTGATCGACGCGCCGCGCCACGACCCCAACCAGGAGCTGATGGCGCAGGGCGTGGCCAACATGGTGGCCCCGGCCTTCGGCGGCATCCCGGCCACCGGCACCATCGCGCGCACCGTCACCAACGTGCGCTCCGGCGCCACCAGCCCGGTGGCGGGCATGGTGCACTCGGCGACGCTGCTGGTGGTGGTGCTGGCCGCCGCGCCGCTGGCGGCCAACGTGCCGCTGGCGGCGCTGGCCGGCATCCTGCTGTTCGTGAGCTGGAACATGGGCGAGTGGCGCGAGTTCGCGCGCCTGCGCCACTTCAGCGTGCCCTACCGCACCATCATGCTCGGCACCTTCTTCCTCACCGTGGTGTTCGACCTCACGGTGGCGGTGGAAGTCGGCCTGATGCTGGCCTGCGTCTTCTTCATCTACCGCATGAGCACGCTGTTCCGCGTCGAGCCGCCCGCCGCGGCCGACGCGCCCGCAGGCGTGCCCGCCGGCGTGGAGATCCGCGAGCTGTTCGGCGCGCTCTTCTTCGGCGCGGTGGGCAAGCTCGAGGCGCTGCCGGCGCAGCTGCCCGAAGGCACGCGCACGCTGGTGCTGGACCTGCACCGCCTGATCTCGATGGACACCTCGGGGCTGGAGGCGCTCGAGCAGCTGCGGCGCGTGCTCGCCAAGCGCGGCATCACGCTGCGGCTGGCCGCGGTGAACGAACAGCCGCGCTCGCTGATGGAGCGCGCCGGCTTCGCCGCGCATGTCGGCGAGGCCGCCTTCTCGGGCACGCTGGCCGAAGCGCTCAGCGCTTCCAGGGCGGCCGGGTCGTGACGAAGCGCTCGAGCGCGGGCCGGCACTCGTCGGCCAGCGCGGCGCAGCGCGCCGTCAGCCAGCCGAGCACGAAGCTCACCGCCGGGTCGGTGGCCGGCGCGGTGCGCAGCGCCTGCAGCGCCACGCCGGCATCGTTGAGCGCGCCCAGCCGGGTCTGCAGTTCGGCGAGCGCCTTCACGAGCCGCGCCAGCTTCTTCGCCTCGAACAGGCCGCGCGTGAACTCCAGGGCATAGCGCAGCCGCTTGACGCGCTTGCGCAGGCGATGGCGCGCTTCTTCGTCCAGCTCGGCGAAGCGCCGTGCGCTGCGGCGCAGCTGGCGATGCCAGGCGGCGAGGCGCGCTTTCAATGGTTCTACGGCGCCAGCCTCGTCTGGCGCGACGACGGCGCTCGCCTGCAAGGCGGCCAGCAGCCAGGCCTGGGCGGCCGCCGATCGCAGGGCCTGCACGGGATCCTCGTCCGCGCCCGCAGGCCAGGTGGGCACCGCGAGCGCGACGCCCGCCGCACGCATCGCCGCGCCGATCTGCTCGCCCAAGGGCTGCGCGATGGCCACGCGATCGCGCGCCGCGCCGAGCGCGCGAAACAGTGCCGCCGCGCCGGCGTCGAGCGGATCGTCTTCAGCGTCGGCGGCGAACAGCGCCAGCGCGCTGCGCAGGCGACGCAGGCCGACGCGCAGCTGGTGCACATGCTCGTCGCCGAAGTCGCCACTGGCGATCTGGCTGGCGTTGACGACGACCTGCTGCACGCACTCGCCGAGCACGGCACGCCGCGCCGCGCCGAGGCTCATGGCCGCATCCAGCACCACGGCGCCGGCCTTGCGCTCGCGCGCGCGCTGCGTGCCGGCGGCGAGCAGCGTGCCGCGCTCGGCCTTGCTGCGCACGTCGAGCCAGAGGCCGTGGCGCGCCACCCACTCGCGCGCGGCGGCAAGCAGCGCGGCCGGGTCGCCGCGCAGCAGCTCGATCTCGAGCTCGCACACCGGCGCCGAGGCATCGCCGGCGACGATGCGGCCCTGGTCGAAGGCCAGCTCCAGCAGCGCGCCCGGGCGCCGCACGCTGCGCAGCGTGCGACGGATGTCGGTGCGGTAGCGGCACACCAGTTCGCCGCCCTCGCCCAGCAGCGCGGCCAGGCGCTCGCCCACCGGCGTGCCGGCATGCAGCGCGGGCTCGGGCTCCGGAACCGCGGCCGTGCGCTCGCGGCGCGGCACGTTGTGCTCGAGGCGCGTCATCGCATCCTCGCCGGCCGCCTTCGCCGTCTGCACCCAGCGCGCGCCCTCGCGGCGCAGGCGCAGCGCCACGCCGGCCGCCGCCAGCCGGCCGTCGGGGCTGTCGAAGTAGGCGGCCTGCAGCCGCAGCGTGCGCGCCGTGGCGCCGCGCCCGGCCACGGCCGCCGCGACGGCGGCGCGCGACTCCGCCGGTACCTGGAACTTCAGCTCGATCTCGGTCATCCCGGCGATCTTGGCAGAGACATCCCCGGTTATCGACGAATGCCGCGCGCGGCGCTGCGATATCCTCGCCCGCGTCAACAGGCTCGCGAACAAGAAGTGGGATTCCTCGACGACCTCAAGCGCCAGGCCGACGCCATCAAGTCCGGCCAGAACACCGATCAAGCCGCCGCCGAGCGCAACGCGCTGATCACCAATGCGGTGTGCAAGGCGGTGTTCACCTACTTCGACACGCTGATCCGCCAGCTCGAAGTGCTCAAGCCGGTCTCGAAGACACGCTATGCGCTGGATCGCCGCACGGTCTTCGAGCAACTGCCCATGGTCGATCTGAAGGTCGACGCGCGCCGCCGCAAGCTGCACGGCCACGAGATGTTCGAGTACGTCGCACTGCACGGCCACGAGATGTTCGAGTACGTCGCACTGCATGGCCGGCTGCGCAACGGCCAGAAAATCGCCTTCACCAAGGACTTCCTGCCCGACATCGAGAAGATCGATGCGAAGCTGCGCCAGGCCGGCGCGCCGGTGCATGCGCAGGCCGTGCGCAACCCGGACAACAACAAGCTGCAGGAGATGCGCTACGAGATGGCGGTCGACTTCGCCTTCGGCGTGACCGTCACGCCCGAGCCCGAGAGCACCAGCCTGCACTTCAAGGCCATGAACCTCGACGGCTTCGAAACCATCACGCTGGAATTCCCGGCGCTGGAGGTCGGCTCGGCGCGGCTGGACGAACTCGCCAAGTGGCTGCTCGGCGAGCCGCACCAGTTCTTCGCCGGGGCGCGCAATCTGCGGCGTGTCGAGGCGTAAGGCGGGGGTCCGGCCCGGGCGGATAAAATCGCCGCCATGCCGCTCTTCTGGAAACCCTACAAGTCCGACGTCACGACCTTCATCGAACAGCTGAAGGCGAAGCGTCCCACCCTCGAACAGGAACAGCAGGCCGGCCGTGCCCTGCTGTGGGACAAGACGATCGACCGCGAAGCCCAGGCCGAATACCGCGCCGCGCGCGTGGCCCAGCAGCCCTACGTCTACCAGACGAGCGGCCACTGAGCCTTCTGCGGCGATGAGCCACGAGGCCGCGGCGGCACCCGAGGTGCCCGACATGCCCCCGCCGACGCCCGACGTGCAGGCCCTGCCGCCCGCCGCGGTCGACAGCGTGGCGGTGGCGCGCCTGTACGGCGAGCCGCTGTTCGCGCTGCCGCAGGATCTGTACATCCCGCCGGACGCGCTGGAAGTTTTCCTCGAGGCCTTCGAAGGCCCGCTGGACCTGCTGCTCTACCTGATCCGCAAGCAGAACTTCAACATCCTCGACATCCCGCTGGCCGACGTGACGCGCCAGTACCTCGCCTACGTCGACCAGATCCGCAGTACCAACCTCGAACTCGCCAGCGAATACCTGCTGATGGCGGCGATGCTGATCGAGATCAAGTCGCGCATGCTGCTGCCGCCCAAGAAGAGCGAGGACGGCCGCGAGCCCGAGGATCCGCGTGCCGAACTGGTGCGCCGCCTGATCGAGTACGAGCAGATCAAGCTCGCCGCCGCGCGCCTGGATACGCTGCCGCTGATCGGCCGCGACTTCCTGCGCGCGCAGGTGACGATCGAGCAGTCGCTGGTGCCGCGCTTCCCCGACGTCGACGCCGACGACCTGCGCGCCGCCTGGGCCGACATCCTGCGCCGCGCCAAGCTCAACCAGCACCACACCATCACGCGTGAGCAGCTTTCGGTGCGCGAGCACATGAGCATCGTGCTGCGCCGCCTGCAGGGCCGGCGCTTCGCGCTCTTCGAAGACCTGTTCGACACCAGCCGCGGCCCGCAGGTGCTGGTGGTGACCTTCATCGCCATGCTCGAACTGGCGCGCGAGCGCCTGCTCGAGATCACCCAGGCCGAGGCCTTCGCGCCGATCTACGTGCGGCTGGCCTACGAGCCGGCCTGATCTCGCGCTCAGCGCTGCGGCTTGACGCCGAGCTTGAAGGCGATCATCGCGCGCAGCTTGTTGGGCACCACCGGCTTGAGCAGCAGGTGGAAATCCTTGTCCTGCGCTTCCTTGTCGAGCGTGCTCATGGTGCTGCCGGTCACGACGATGGCGGGCACGGCCGCGCCGAAGCGCGCGCGCAGCGCCGCGATCGCCTCGACGCCGTTGCGGCCGCTCTCGAGCCGGTAGTCGACGATCAGCACGTCGGGCCGGATCTGCGCGCGGTCGGCCGCGTCGGCCCAGGCCACGCTGTCGGCCATGCTGTCGAAGGAGAAGACGCGCGCGCCCCAGCCCTGCAGCAGCACCTCCAGGCCGGCGCGCACCGCGGGCTCGTCTTCCACCACCACGATGCTGCGGCCGGCCAGCGTCAGCCCCGGCACGCCGCCGGAGGCGAGCGCCGAGAGCGAGGGCTGAGGCCGCGTGCCGGTCGGCAGCTCGAGCGTGAACACGGTGCCGTGGCCGGAGCGCGAGCGCAGCGTGAGCGGCGCGCCCATCAGGTCGGCCAGGCGCTTGACGATGGCCAGCCCCAGGCCCAGGCCTTTGCGCTGGTGCGGCGCCACCGCCGGCGTATTGGGCACTTGGTAGAACTCCTCGAAGACGCGCGCCTGCTCTTCCTCGCGGATGCCCAGGCCCGAATCCCACACCTGCAGGATCACCTTGCCGCCGCGCACGCGCGCCGCCACCAGCACGCCGCCGTCGTTGGTGTAGCGGATGGCGTTGCTCACCAGGTTGCGCAGGATGCGCTCGACCAGCAGCGGGTCGGCGTGCACCACGCGGGCGCCGCCGCGCAGCGTCAGCGCCAGGCCCTTCTCGAAGGCGGTCGGCTCGAAGTGCAGGCGCAGCTTGCGCAGGATGTCCTCGACCTCGAAGGACTGCGGCCGCACGTCGATGCCGCCGGCGTCGATGCGGGTGATGTCGAGCAGTTCCGAGAACAGGCCTTCGAGCGCGTCGACCGAGGCGTTGATGCTGTTGACGAGGTTGGCCACCTCGGGCTCGTGCACGCGCTGGCGCAGCGCCTCGGCAAACAGGCCCATGGCGTGCAGCGGCTGGCGCAGGTCGTGGCTGGCGGCGGTGAAGAACTGCGTCTTGGCGCGGTTGGCCACCTCGGCCTCCTGGCGCGCCGCCTCGGCCGCGGCCTTCTCGACGCGCAACTGCGCGGCCAGCGTATCGGCGCGCAGCTTGTGTTCGAGCAGGCGCTGCACGGTGTGGCGGTAGTTGCGCGCCAGCGCGGTGGTCAGCGAGACGATGACCGCCAGCATGCCGGCGAGCTGGACGCTGTAGGCATCGCCGCCCATGGCGATGCGCACCACCAGCGGCGTGAAGCAGATCGCCACGTAGGCGACAAACATGCGCGGGTGGTTGCCCAGCACCGGCACCACCGCGATGCAGAAGGTATAGATGGTGAGGATCAGGCCGGTCTGCTGGATGCCGATCGCATGCGAATAGAACAGCCAGCCCGACAAGCCCCAGGCCGCGGCCGAGCTGAGCGTCAGCACGTTCCAGCGCAGCTGCCAGCGCGCCCACGCCATCGCCGGGCCGTGCTTGTAGGCGTGCCGGAAGGCGCGCGCGAGCACGATACGAACGAACCACAGGCCGATGAAGAGCGCCGCCCAGGCGAGGAACAGCTTCGTCGGCGCCTTGCCCCAGAACAGCATCAGCATCAGGGCGAAGCCGCCGGCCAGGCCGGCCAGCGTGGCGCCGGTGAAGGCGTACAGCGCCAGCACCTCGTCGGGCAGCAGCGCCTCGCGCGAGGGCGGCGCCGGGCGCACCGCCGCGGCCGCCGTCGACGCGTCGCTCAGCGCGGCGGGTTGCGCCATGCGTTGATGCCGCCCTGGTGCGTCATCTGGCTGACCGCCAGCACGGCCTGCGTGCGCGAGCTGACGTTGAGCGCGCGCAGCACCGCGGCGACGTGGTCCTTCACCGTCTCGACCGAGAGGTTGAGGTCGCGCGCGATCAGCTTGTTCGGCTTGCCCTGCAGCAGCAGGGCGAGCACGTCGGTCTGGCGCGGCGTCAGGCCCAGCGAGGCCAGCGGCGGCGTCTTCTGCACCGCGCCGGCCTCGGCCTGCTCGCGCACCACGGCGAGCGCCTGCGGCACGCTGCCGGCGCCGGCCGGCGCGCCGGCGCCGTCGCCGAAGCTGCGCAGCGTCATCGGCGGCACATAGATGCCGCCGGACATCACCACGTTGAGCGCCTCGAAGAGGATCTCGTTGCTGGCGCGCTTGGGCACGAAACCCATCGCGCCGAGGTCGACGGCGTGGATCACGTCGCTGCTGCGGTCCGAGGCCGACACCACCACCACCGGCACCGCCGGGTACTGGGCACGGAATTCGGTGAGCACGTCGAAGCCGTGCGCGTCGCCGAGCGCGAGGTCGAGCAGCACCAGGTCGAAATCGGGGTCGGCGGCGAGCACGCCGCGCGCCTCGGCGGCGCTGGCCGCGCCCACCACCGAGACATGGTCGCCCAGGCCCTGGATCACGGTCTTGAGGGCGGAGAGGATCAGCGGGTGGTCGTCGATCAGCAGGACCTTCATGGCGATGTCCTCCTAGACGTAGCGGCGCGAGAGCGATTCGGCCACGCACACCGGCTTGGCCGAGCCCTCGCGCTCCATCGTCACTTCGAAGGTGATCTGCGCGCCGCCTTCGATGGGCTCGAAGCCGATCAGCTTGAAGTGGCCGCGCAGCCGGCTGCCCACCGGCACCGGCGCCGGAAAGCGCACCTTGTTCAGGCCGTAGTTGACGCCCATGCGCACGCCGCCGATATCGATCGCCGAGGCGCCCATCTGCGGCAGCAGCGAGAGCGTGAGGAAGCCGTGCGCGATGGTGCTGCCGAAGGGGCCGGCGGCGGCGCGCACCGGATCGACGTGGATCCACTGCAGGTCGCCGGTGGCGCGGGCGAACTCGTCGATGTGCTGCTGCGTGATGGTGACCCACTCGCTCGTGCCCACCACCTGGCCGAGCTCGCGGCCGAGTTCTTCCAGCGATTCGAATTTCCTCATGCGTTCACCCATTCGAGAATGCTCTTCCATTGCTCGTGATCGCGCTCGAAGCGCGACGAGCTCACGTCGAACAGCGTCAGCCCGTGCGCGGCCAGGTGCACGTAGTTCTGCGTGTCGCGCAGCTGGCCGATCAGCGGCACCTTCAGCTTGTCGACGAAAGCGCGCAGGTGTTCGGCCGAGAGCGTGCCTTCGCGCACGCGCATGCAGACGATGCCGAACTTGACCTTGTCGCTGCGCCGGTGCGCCAGCAGCTCGGCGACGAAGGCATGCGTGGCGTGGATGTCGAAGATGCTGGGCTGGATCGGGATGATCACCTTGTCGGCCAGCTTCATCACCTCGTCGAGGCGCTTGCCGTGCAGGCCGGCGGGCGTGTCCAGCACCACGTGGGTCGTGCCCTTGGGCGGACGCACCACCTCGCCGTGCGTGTCCCAGGTGCCGATGGCCGGCAGCGGCTTGGGCCGCAGCGAGAGCCAGGTCAGCGCCGACTGCTGGCGATCCACGTCGCCGAGCATCACCGCGTGCCCCCGCGCGGCCAGATAGCCCGCGAGGTTGGTCGACAGCGTGCTCTTGCCCACGCCTCCCTTGGGATTGGCCACCACGATCACCGGCATCGGGACCTCCGTCCTGGCTTGAGGGGCCTGTTCACACTACGGATGCCAGTGCGAACGGGCCTGGCAGCGCGCAGGGCAAGGCGCGCGACGACGCGAAGGCTGGCCGCCTCCGCTAGGAGCGCAACGCCGCCCTGCGCGCTGCCAGGCCCGTTCCCTTCGGGTTGCCACGAGAAGGCCCGCGCGCGGCGTTGCAAACCTTGCCCAGGCGTCCAGCCTGGGCTGCGGTTCGCGCCTTGCTCGCGGGCCTTCTCGTGGCAACGCATCTGGCATCCGTAGTGTGAACAGGCCCCAGTCTGTCTGGGTCGGGCTTTGCGGTTATGGTAGCGGCAAGCCCGCAGCCCGCCCCTCCCTTGCAACCCGACACCGACCCGCCGCGCAACGAGGGCGCCGCCCCCGAGGTGCTGGTGCTGGCGGCCCATCCGCAGATGGAGCAATCGCGGATCAACCGGGCGATGCTGCAAGCCG
Organism: Piscinibacter sp.; assembly: GCA_017983795.1. Classification (GTDB taxonomy): domain Bacteria; phylum Pseudomonadota; class Gammaproteobacteria; order Burkholderiales; family Burkholderiaceae_C; genus Piscinibacter. Next base: position 225,916 of record JAGOAS010000001.1, on the reverse strand, counting down.
CCGCTGGCGCGGCCGCCGCCTCGAACGGCCGCATCGAGCTGCGCGACCTCTACGCGCTCTACCCCGATTACTTCATCGACGGCGCCGCCGAGCGCGCGCGCCTCGCCGCGGCGCGGCTGGTGGTCATGCAGTGCCCGGTGCACTGGTATTCGCTGCCGCCGCTGCTCAAGCTCTGGCTCGACGAGGTGCTGGCCTTCGGCTGGGCCTACGGCCCCGGCGGCGCGGCGCTGCAGGGCAAGGACCTGTGGCTGGCGCTGTCCACCGGCGGCTCGCAGCAGGCCTACAGCCCCGAGGGCCACAACCGCTACTTCTTCGACGCCTTCCTGCCGCCGATGGAGCAGACCGCGGCGCTGTGCGGCATGCGCTTCCTGCCGCCGCTGCTGCTGCACGGCGCCCACCACGCGAGCGAAGCCGAGATCGCCGCGCACGCCGCGCTGTACGCCGAGCGGCTGACCCGCTGGCCCGACTGGCCGGAGATCGCCGAGCTGCCCGAGTGCGTGGCCTGCGTGGTGCCGGCCGATGCCCGGCCTGCAGCGGCGTAGGGCCTGTTCACACTACGGGGAGGCTCGCGTGACTCGACAAACAGGCGCCCGCAAGGCGCACGGCGCAGCCCAGGCCGGCCGCCTGGGCAAGACGTGTAACGCGGCGGGCGCCTGTTTGTCGAGATCACCCTGCGGGCCGGGGTACCCCAAGGCGCTGGGCCGCGTTGCGCCGCTGGCCCAGGCGGCCTGCCTGGGCGGCGCGCCGCGCCTTGCCCAGCGCCTTGGGCCACCCCGGCGCGAGCCTTCCCGTAGTGTGAACAGGCCCTCGGAGCCGCGCTGATGGAGCACGGCAACTGGCTGACCGGCAGCCTGGTCTACCTCGCCGCGGCGGTGCTGGCCGTGCCGCTGGCCAAGGCGCTGGGCCTGGGCTCGATCATCGGCTACCTCGCCGCCGGCATCGTCATCGGCCCCTGGGGGCTGAAGCTGGTGTCCGACCCGCAGGACATGCTGCACTTCGCCGAATTCGGCGTGGTGCTGATGCTCTTCCTCGTCGGCCTCGAGCTCGAGCCGCGCCGCCTGTGGGCGCTGCGCCGGCCCATCTTCGGCTGGGGCAGCGTGCAGCTGGCCGGTTCGGCGGCGCTGATGACGGCCGTGGGCGTGGCCTGCGGCGTCGACTGGCGCATCGCGCTGGTGGCCGCGCTGGGCCTGGCGATGAGCTCCACCGCCATCGGCCTGGGCGTGCTCGCCGAGCGCAACCTGATGGCGACGAGCTCCGGCCAGGGCGTGCTCAGCGTGATGCTGCTGCAGGACGTGGCCGCCATTCCGATCCTCGCCTTCGTGCCGCTGCTGGCCGGCGCCGGCGCGGCACACGAAGGCGGCGGCTGGTGGGGCGCGGCCAAGGCCGCCGCGGTGATCGCCATCATCGTGCTCGGCGGCCGGCTGCTGCTGCGCCCGGCGCTGCGCTGGATCGCACGCAGCCGCACGCCGGAGATCTTCACCGCCGCCTCGCTGCTGCTGGTGGTGGCCACGGCGGCGCTGATGCAGTCGGTCGGCCTGTCGATGGCGCTGGGCGCCTTCCTCGCCGGGGTGCTGCTGGCCGAGAGCGAATACCGCCGCGAACTGGAAACCGACATCGAGCCCTTCAAGGGCCTGCTGCTGGGCCTGTTCTTCATCGCCGTGGGCATGAGCATCGACTTCGCGGTGGTGCTGGCGCAGCCGCTGCTCGTGGCCGCCATCGTCGCCGGCTTCCTGCTCGTCAAGGCGGCCGTGCTGTGGGGCATGGGGCGCGCCATGCCGATTCCGGCGCGCGAGCGGCCGCCCTTCCTGATCCTGCTCGCGCAAGGCGGCGAGTTCGGCTTCGTGGTGTTCCAGAGCGCCGCGACGGCCGGCGTGATCGACGCGCCCACCTCCTCGCTGCTGGTGGCGGCGGTGGCGCTGTCGATGCTGCTGACGCCGCTGCTGCTGCTCGCCTCCGACCGCATCCGCGCACGCCGGCATGCGCGGCAGGACCGCGCGGCGCCGTATGACGAGATCGGCGACCGCATCGACGATGGGCATGCACCGCCGGTGATCATCGCCGGCTTCGGCCGCTACGGGCAGATCGTCGGCCGCCTGCTCCATGCGAGCGGCTTCTCGGCCACCGTGCTGGAGCACGATGCCGAGCAAGTCGAGGCGGTGCGCCGCTTCGGCTGGCAGGTCTACTACGGCGACGCGACGCGGCTCGATCTGCTGCGCAGCGCCGGCGCGGACAGCGCGCGCCTGTTCGTGCTGGCCATCGACGACGTCGAGCAGAGCGTGGCGGTGGCCAGGCTGGTGCGCGAGCATTTCCCGCGCCTGGGCATCGTGGCGCGCGCGCGCAACGTCTCGCACTACTACCAGCTGCGCAATCTCGGCGTCGAGGCGGTCGAGCGCGAGACGCTCGATTCGGCGCTGATGAGCGGGCGCAGCGCGCTCGAGCTGCTCGGCCTGGAGCGCCACCAGGCGCGCACGCTGGCGCTGCGCTTTCGGCGCCACAACCTCGAGCTGGTCGAGCAGATGCGCCCGCACACCGGCGACGAGGCACAGCTGATCGCCATCGCCAAGCAGGGCCGCCAGCAGCTCGAGGAGCAGTTCGCCCGCGAGCGCGAGGAGGCCCGGCAGCACCGCCGCTCGTCCTGAGGCATTCCCGGAGGCGTCGCCCGGGCATTCGCACCGGCACGGCAAATGCAAGTGCATTTGCAATAAGATGCCGGCCTCCATGGAAGCCCGACCCACCCGCCAGACGCGCCAGAAGGACGCCGTGCTGCGCTCGCTCGCCGAGAGCGGCCGTTCGCTGGCGCCGTCCGAGATCCTCGAACTGGCGCGCGGCGAGGTGCCGACGCTGAACCTCTCCACCGTCTACCGCCAGCTGCGCGCGCTGCACGAGGAAGCGCAGGTGGTCAAGGTCGACCTGCCCGGCCAGGCTTCGCGCTTCGAGGCGCCCTGCAGCCACGCCCAGGCGCGCGGCACGGCGCACCAGCACCACCATCATCACTTCCACTGCACGGTGTGCGACCGCGTCTTCCCGATCCACGCCTGCCCGGGCGGCATCGAGCGGCTCGCGCCGGCGGGCTTCCAGGTCGAGCAGCACGAGCTGACGCTGCGCGGGCGCTGCGCCGATTGCGCGAAGGGCGCGGCATGAGCCACGAGCATGCGCATGCCCATCCGCACGGGCACGATCACGCGCACGACCATGCGCACGAACGCCCGGCCGCGGCCGAAGCCGGGGCGAGCGTGTTGATGCGCGGCGCGGGAGCGCGCGTGGCCGTGGCGCTGGCCGCGCTCGTGCTGCTGTGGGCCGCGGTGGCCTGGGCTTTGGCGGATCTCGCACCATGAGCGCCAACGCCATCCGCATCGTCGACCTCACGGTGACGCACCAGCGCCACCCGGCGGTGCATCACCTCAGCGGCGAACTCGCGCCGGGCTCGCTCACCGCCGTGATCGGCCCCAACGGCGCCGGCAAGAGCAGCCTGCTGGAAGCGCTCGCGGGGCGCCTGCCGGCCAGCGCCGGGCGCATCGAGATCGCCCCCGAGCTTGCCGGCCGCATCGCCTACCTGCCGCAGCAGTCGCACATCGACCGCAGCTTCCCGCTCGGCGTGCTCGATCTCGTCGCGCTCGGTCACTGGCCGCGGCGCGGCGCCTTCGGCGCCATCGACGCCGCGCTCATCGCCAAGGCGCGCGAGGCGCTCGCCGCGGTCGGCCTGGCGGGTTTCGAGCGGCGCCGCATCGGCGAACTCTCGGTGGGCCAGTTCCAGCGCGTGCTGTTCGCGCGCCTGCTGCTGCAGGACGCGCAGCTGATCCTGCTCGACGAGCCCTTCAACGGCATCGACGCACGCACGTGTGCCGACCTGCTGCGCGTGGTGCAGCGCTGGCACGGCGAGGGACGCACGGTGATCGCCGTGCTGCACGACATGGAGCTGGTGCGCGAGCATTTCCCGCAGGCGCTGCTGCTGGCGCGCGAGGCGGTGGCCTGGGGTCCGACGGCGCAGGTGCTGCACGCGGAGAACCTGTTCCGCGCACGCCAGATGGCCGAGCGCTGGGACGAGACCGCGCCGGTGTGCGAGAGGGCCTGAAGCGGTGGGCCCCTACGAACTCTTCATCCAGCCCTTCGCCGAGTTCGGTTTCATGCGCCGTGCGCTGGTGGCGTGCGTCGCGCTGGCGCTGGGCAGCGCGCCGATGGGCACGCTGCTGGTGCTGCGCCGCATGAGCCTGATGGGCGACACCATGGCGCATGCCGTGCTGCCCGGCGCGGCCATCGGCTTCGCGCTCGCCGGCTTCTCGCTGCCGGCGATGGGCGCAGGCGGGCTGGCCGCCGCGCTGCTGGTGGCGCTGCTGGCCGGCTGGGTGGCGCAGGTGACCACGCAGCGCGAGGACGCCAGCTTCGCCGCCTTCTACCTGATCGCGCTCGCCGCCGGCGTGCTGATCGTCTCGCTGCACGGCACGCCGGTGGACCTGATGCACGTGCTGTTCGGCAGCATCCTCGCCGTCGACGACAGCGCGCTGATCGGCGTGGCCGCGGTGGCCAGCCTCACGCTGCTGGCGGTGGCCGCGCTCTACCGGCCGCTGCTGGTGGCCAGCGTCGACCCCGGCTTCCTGCGCTCGGTGGGTGGCGCCGAGCGCACGCTGCACTTCGTCTTCCTCGGCCTGGTGGTGCTCAACCTGGTGGCCGGCTTCCAGGCCCTGGGCACGCTGATGGCGGTGGGCCTGATGATGCTGCCGGCCACCGCGGCGCGCTTCTGGGCGCACGAGGTCTGGAGCCTGGCCGGCGTGGCCACGCTGATCGCGCTGGCCAGCGCCGCCGGCGGCCTGCTGCTGAGCTACCACCTGCAGCTGCCTTCCGGCCCGGCCATCGTGCTGCTGGCCGGGGCGGGCTACATCGTCTCCTTCCTGGCCGGACGCCACGACAGCCTGCTCGCCCGCCGCCTCGCGCTGCACGCGCATCGGGTGGCATGAAGCGCCGCGCCGCGCTGCTGGCGCTCGCCGCGGCCACGCTGCCGCTGCGCGCGCAGACCGCGAAGCCGCTGCAGGTGGTGGCGAGCTTCTCGCTGCTGGCCGACATGGCGCGCGAAGTCGCCGGCGATGCGGCCGAGGTTCATTCGCTGGTCGGCGCAAACGCCGACGCGCATGTCTTCGAGCCGCGCCCGGCCGATGCACAACGGCTGGCGAAGGCCGACCTCGTGGTCGTCAACGGCCTGCACTTCGAAGGCTGGATCGAGCGCCTGGTGCGCAGCTCGGGCTACCGCGGGCCGCTGGTGGTGGCCAGCGCGGGCATCACGCCGCGCCGCGCCGGCACGGGCGTCGACCCGCATGCCTGGCAGAGCCTCGTGCACGCACAGCGCTACGTCGAGAACCTGCGCGCCGCGCTGGTGAAGGCGGCGCCCGCCCAGGCCGCCGCGATCGACGAGCGCGCGCGCGCCTACACGGCGCGCCTGGCCGCGCTGGATGCGCGCGCGCGCGCCGCCTTCGACGCCATCCCGCGCGAGCAGCGCCGCGTCGTCAGCACGCACGACGCCTTCGGCTACCTCGGCGAGGCCTACGGCGTGAGCTTCATCGCGCCGCGCAGCTGGAATACCGAGAGCGAAGCCTCGGCGGCCGGCGTGGCGGCGGTGATCCGCGAGTTGCGCCGGCACCAGGCGCACGCCCTGTTCGTCGAGAACATCACCGACCGGCGCAGCATCGAGCGCATCGCGCAGGAGACCGGCGCGCGTGTCGGCGGCACGCTGTATTCCGATGCGCTGGCGCTGCCCGGCCAGGGCCCGGACACCTACCTCAAGCTGATGGCGCACAACATCGACACGCTCGTCGCGGCGCTTCAGCGCAAGCCGTCGTAGAGCAGCTTGGCGCCGGTGAGCGCCATGCCGGCGTAGGCGAGGCGGTAGAACCAGGAAGGATCGATGCGTCGGGTGGCGCGGATGCCCAGCCACACGCCGATCGGCGCGAGCGGCATCAGCGCCAGCGAGGTCGCCATGTTGCGCAGGTCGATCAGGCCCAGCCAGGCATAGGGAATCCACTTCGAGAGGTTCACCGCCGCGAAGAACACCGCCGCGGTGGCCGCGTAGGTGACCGGGTTCAGGCGCAAGGGCAGCACATAGGCATTGAAGGGCGGACTGCCGGCATGCGCCACGAAGCTGGTGAAGCCCGAGGCGATGCCGAGCACGAAGCCCACCGGGCGAGGCGGCGGCGCATGGTCGGCACGCGGCGGGAACGCGAGGCGCTGGGCGAGGAAGAGCAGCGTCAGCGCGCCCACCACGCCCGCCACGGTGCGCGTGCTGAGCACGCCGAACAGCAGCGTGCCCACCAGCGTGCCCAGCAGCCCGGCCGGCAGCAGCCGGCGCAGCAAGGCACGATCGCAATGCTTCCAGAGTTGCTGCAGCCCGGTGGCATCCATCACCAGCAGCAGCGGCAGCATGATGGCTGCGGCCTGCGGCACGGGGACGGCCAGCGACATCAGCGGCACCGCCAGCGAGCCGAAGCCGCCGAGGAAGCCGCTCTTGGAGAGCCCCATCATCAACACCGCCGGCACGGCCACGGCCCAGAAGGCCGGATCGTGAATCAGCGGCCATTCGCTCCACGCGTTCCAGGCCGTCATGAGGCGACAATTGTGCGATGTTTGCCCCTTCCCAGAACGACGTGCGGCGCTTCTTCTGCGAGACGCAGCGCAAGCGCCGCGAGCGCGCGCCCCTGACGCCGATGGAGAGCATCGCCGCCGACTGGATCGCCGAGCACCCGGAATACCACGCCGAGCTCGACGACCTGGACGCCGCGCTCGCCGCGGTCTACGACGTCGAGAGCGGCCGCACCAACCCCTTCCTGCATCTGTCGATGCACCTGACCATCAGCGAGCAGATCTCCATCGACCAGCCGCGCGGCATCAAGCAGGCCTTCGCCCTGCTGGCGGCGCGAAGCGGCTCGGCGCACGAGGCGCAGCACGAGGTGATGGAGTGCCTGGGCGAGATGGTGTGGGCCTCGCAACGCAGCGGCCTGCCGCCGGATGGCGAGCGTTACCTCGAGTGCGTGCGGCGGCGCGCGACGCGGTAGCGCGACGGCGGCTCAGGCCACCTTGCTGAGCTGCTGGGGATCCGGCGCCGGCTTCTGTATCGACAGCGGCTGCGTCGCCAGGCGCGAGGTCTGGCGCGTCTCGCCGAACAGCGAGTTGCGGAACACCGAGGATTCGCCGCGGTCGCCCAGCGCCCACAGCAGCAGCGCGCGCGCCGTCATCGGCTTGGCGAACAGGTAGCCCTGCAGTTCGTCGCAGCCCAGCTCGGCGAGGATCTGGTGCTGGCGCGGGTTCTCCACGCCCTCGGCCACCACCTTCAGGCCGAGCGCGTGCGCCAGCTTGACCACCGCATCGACCACTGCGCGCGCGTCGGCGCTGTGCTCGAGATCCTGCACGAACATGCGGTCGATCTTCAGCTCCTCGGCGGGCAGCTTGCGCAGGTAGGCGAGGCTCGATTGGCCGGTGCCGAAGTCGTCGATCGACAGGTGCACGCCCAGCTCGCCGAGGCGGCGGAAGGTCTCCTGCGTGGCGCGCGTGTCCTCCATCGCGGTCGACTCGGTGATCTCGCAGGTCAGCAGCGAGGGGCGGATCTTGTGGCGCTTGAGCGCCTCGGTGATGCGGTCGACGATGTCGTCCTGGCGCATCTGGTTGACCGAGAGGTTGATGGCCACGCGCATGCGCAGGCCCTTGTCGCGCCACGAACGCGCCTGGCGGCAGGCGGCCTCGATCACCCAGTCGCCCATCGCGCCGATCAGGCCGGTGCGTTCGGCCAGGCGCACGAACTCGTCGGGCATCACCATGCCCAGCTTGGGATGGTTCCAGCGCAGCAGCGCTTCGGCCGCCGTCACCTGGCCGCTGCGCGCGTCGATCTTGGGCTGGAAGTAGAGCTCCAGCTCGTTGTTGGTGATGGCGCGGCGCAGGTCGCGCACCATCTCGAAGTTCTGCTTGGCGTCGTGGTCCATCTCGGCCGAGAAGAGCGCATGGCGCGTGCCGCCGGCGCGCTTGGCGGCGTACATCGCCGCATCGGCGCGCGGGATCAGCTTGTTGGGTTTGCAGCCCTCGGGATAGAGGGCGATGCCCACCGAGCAGGAGATGTTGACCTCGCGCTCGTCGACCTTGTAGGGCCGGCTGAGCAGCTCGATCATCGCCTTGGCCACGCGCGAGACCGAGTCCTGCGAGCTGACGCTCGGCAGCAGCATCAGGAACTCGTCGCCGCCGACGCGCGCGGCCACGTCCGAGCCGCGCGTGATCGAGCGCAGCCGCACGCCGACCTGCTCGAGCACGCGGTCGCCGCAGGCGTGGCCGTAGGTGTCGTTGACGGGCTTGAAACCGTCGAGGTCGATGAACAGCACGGCCAGCTTGGTCTTCTTGCTGTCGCAGCGGCGCGCGGCGGCGATCAGCCGCTCCTCGAAGAACTGGCGCGTCGGCAGCCCGGTCAGGCCATCGGCCGCCGGCCCGCGCGAGGCGCGCGGCGACGCCGATTCCGACACCGGCACCGTGCCGGCGCCCTGGCCCAGCACCGCCCACAGCACGGCGGCCACGGCGCACAGCACCGCCAGCACGGTGAATTCGTGCCAGGCCGTCGCCGGCATGGCGGAGCCGGTGGCGAGCAGGCGGCCGAGCGCGAGCGCCACCACGCCGGCCACGCCCAGCGCCGCGCCGGCACGCATGGCGGTCGCCAGGCGCGCACGCTGAAGCGGCAGGAACAGGGCGATGCCGGCGGCCGCCAGCACCGAGACCGCCAGGCCGTCGTTCACCGGCAGGCCGATCGGCGCGAGGCGGAACAGCCCGGGCAGCATCAGCATCGCGAAGCCGTAGGCGGCCGCCAGCGTCGCCACGCCGCCGGCGAGCATGCCGGCGATCGAACGGGTGGCGGCGGCGCGCGCCGTGGCCAGGGCCACCAGCGCGAAGCCCAGCGCCGGCAGCCAGCCGAGCAGGGCCATCGGCCCGTCGGCCGCGACCAGGGTGCCTTCGATCTGCAGGGTGTGCGGCGGCCACCACAGCGCGCAGGCCACCAGCGCCGCCGCGCCGCCGCGGATCACCCAGGGCAGCGGCTTGCGGTAGCGGTCGGCGCGGGCGGCAATGCCGGCGGCCAGCCACAGCATCAGGGCAGTCACGACGAAGCAGGCGGCAAGAAGCATTCGGTCAGGCAGGGGCAAACAAGGGCGCCCGAGAGCGCGTGCCCCGGATCTTCAACCCTTTCGGCGCCTGCGCCGCCGCCTTGAACGCTCGCCAGGGGCCGCGGCGTGACGCACGCCGCATCTGGCCGCCGTCGTCCCCCAACTTCAGTGACCGACCAGGCCGTGGCGGATCGCGTAGACCGTCATCTCCGAGTTGTTCGCGAGCGACAGCTTCTCCAGCACGCGGGCGCGGTAGACGCTCACCGTCTTGGGGCTGAGCTTGAGCTCCTCGGCGATGTCGGACAGGCGCTTGCCCGAGGCGATCAGCACCAGGGTCTGCAGCTCGCGGTCGGAGAGCTTCTCGTGCGAGTTCTCCACCACCGGCGCGGTCAGGCTCTCGACCAGCATCTGCGCGATCTCGGGCGTGACGTACTTGCGGCCCTGGGCGACGGTGCGCACCGCGGTGACCAGCTGCGCCGGATCGCCGCCCTTGTTGACGTAGCCGAAGGCGCCGGCGCGCAGCGCGCGGATGGCGTACTGGTCTTCCGGATACATCGACACCACCAGCACGCGCATCGGCAGGCCTTCGTCCTTGAGCACGTGCAGCACGTCCAGGCCGGAGCGGCCGCCGGGCAGGTTGATGTCCAGCACCAGCACGTCGCAGCTGTGCTGGCGCAGCAGGGTGCGCAGTTCGCCGTAGTCGCCGGCCTCGCCGACCACCTCGATGTCCGGCGCGTCCGAGAGCGTGTCGCGGATGCCGCGCCGGATCAGCGCGTGGTCGTCGCAAAGCATGACTTTGATCACAGAGAGCCCCACTGCGAAGGGTCGTCCGGCTCGCCGCCGGGTCCGGTCGGCATCGGCGCGGTGTCGCCCGGCGTATTCAAGGGTACCGAGAGTATCAGGGTGGTTCCCGCCGGGCCGCTGGACAGGTCGACCCAGCCGCCCACCGTGCCGGCGCGTTCGTGCAGGCCGCGGATGCCGAAGGAATGCGCCTTGGCCAGATCCTGCTGCGACAGGCCGCGGCCGTTGTCGCTGATCTCCAGCGACATCACCCCGCCGGCCAGCGAGAGGTCGATCTGCACGCGCGTCGCGTGCGCATGCTTGGTGATGTTGGTCAGCGCCTCCTGCGCCGTGCGGTAGGCCACCAGCGGCACGCCGGCCGGCCACTCGGGCGCGTGCGAAGGGATGCGCACCTCGCAGGTGATGCCGGTGCGCTTCTCGAAGCGCGAGGCGATCCACTGCAGCGCCGCCACCAGGCCCTGCTCGAGGATGGCCGGCCGCAGGTTGTGCATGATGCGCTGGCTCGATTCGATGGCCAGCGTCACCGTCTCGAGCGCCGAGTGCACGCGCAGCCGCACGCCCTCGTCGGTGGTGTGGCGGGCGATCCAGGCGAGGTCGAACTTGAGTGCCGTCAAGGAGCCGCCGACGTCGTCGTGGATCTCGCGGGCGATCGCCGCGCGCTCGTGCTCGATGCTGGTCTGCAGGTGCTGGGCCAGTTCGCGCAGGCGCTGGCGCGATTTGTTCAGCTCGCGGTCGGCGCGCTCGCGCGCGTGGCGCGTCTCGTTGGCCTCCACCGCATGCAGGACGGCCGGCACCAGCCGCGCCAGGTTGTTCTTCAGCAGGTAATCGGAGGCGCCGTTCCTCATCGCCTCGACCGCCGTGTCCTCGCCGATCTCGCCCGATACCAAGATGAACGGGATCTCGCGGCCGCTGGCGCGCAGCAGGTCCAGCGCCACCAGGCCGGAGAAGCCCGGCAGGTTGAAGTCGGACAGCACCACGTCCCAGTCCTGCTGCAGCGCGGCCAGGAAGGCGGCCTCCGAATCGACGCGCAGCGAGCGCACCTCGATGCCGCCGCGGCGCAGGTGCGCCAGCATCAGTTCGTGATCCATGGCCGAGTCCTCCAGGTGGAGGACGCGCAGCACATGGGGCAGCAAGGGCGCGGGCATGCGTGAAGTATGCCGCGCCGGCGGCGGCCGATCTGGCCGGCAATCCGCACCGACATCGCCCTAATGATTGGCGAGGCGCTGCCGAAAATGGTCTGAGCCGCCGGCCCCGCGGGCCGGTGAGCCCCAGCACACCTTCGCGGAGCACCGATGCCAGACCGCCTCGACACCGACCCTGGTGGCAGCAGCACGCTGCCCCTGATGGCCGCGGCCGACATCCAGGACAACCTGATGACGGCCAGCAATGACCTGGAGCGCCTCCAGCGCCTGCTCAGCGACGCGAGCGACGCGCTGCTGGGCCATTTCTACGGCGCCTCGGGCCAGCTCAACCACCTGCTGCACGCGATGGCGCAGTACCCCGAGCTGAACACCCACGAGCTGCACGACGCGATGCAGCACATGGCCGGCGCGATCACCGCGATGCAGTTCCAGGACATGGCCTCGCAGCTGATCAACCACACCAACACGCGGCTGCGCAGCTGCGCCGACCGCCTGGCCGCCGAGGCCATGGGCGAGGACGAGGACGGCGAGGCCGTCGTCGAAGCCGCGCCGCTGCGCCCCAACCCCGTCACGCAGGACGAGATGGACGCCGGTTCCATCGAGCTGTTCTGACCCCCGGCGTTCAAGAAATCCGGAATCCTCCCGAAATCCACTCGTTACCTGGAGCCCGACATGCACTCAATCCTCGCTGTGGACGACTCGGCCTCGATGCGCCAGATGGTCTCCTTCACGCTCAAGAGCGCCGGCTACAACGTCGTCGAGGCCGTAGACGGCCAGGACGCCTGGGAAAAGGCGGGCTCGCGCGACTTCGACCTGGTGCTGACCGACCAGAACATGCCGCGCCTGGACGGCATCGGGCTGACCAAGAAGCTGCGCGACAACCCGAAGTTCAAGGCCACGCCGATCCTGATCCTGACCACCGAGTCGAGCGACCAGATGAAGCAGGCCGGCCGCAACGCCGGTGCCACCGGCTGGCTGGTCAAGCCCTTCGACCCGACCAAGCTGCTCGAGGTCATCAAGAAGGTCATCCGCTGAAGACACGCGGCGAGCACGACGAGAACCACGGGAGCACGACGCCATGGGCGAGATGACTTCGGAAAGCGCGAACGCCGGCGCCGGCATCGACCTGAGCCAGTTCTACCAGGTCTTCTTCGAGGAGGCCGGCGAGAACCTCGAGCGCATGGAACAGCTGCTGCTCGAGGTGGACATCGCGGCCGCCGACGACGAGGAGCTGAACTCGATCTTCCGCTGCGCGCACTCCGTCAAGGGCGGCGCCGCGACCTTCGGCTTCATGGACGTGGCCGAGCTGACGCACCAGATGGAGACGCTGCTGGACAAGCTGCGCCGCCACGAGCTTGCGCCGACCACCGAGATGGTCGACGTGCTGCTCGCCTCGGGCGACGCGCTGCGCGCCCAGCTGGCGCGCCACCAGGGCGCGAGCAGCGCGCAGGTCGACACCACCGAGCTGCTGTTCAACATCCGCGCGCTGTCTGCCGGCGAGGCCCTGCCCGCGCCGGTGCAGGCCGCCGCCGTCACTCCCGCCACGGCCGCCGAGCCGCTTGCCGCAACGGCGGCACCGGCCGCGCCGGCCGCATCCGGCGGCGCGCGCGTGCTCGAGCTGCGCGTCGGCCCGCTGGACAAGCCCGAGATGGCCGACAACCTGATCGATCTGTTCAAGGAGATCACCGACCTCGGCACCATCGAGCCGATCGACGGCGGCCAGGCCAGCGACGGCATGCGCCGCTTCAAGATCACCACCACCACCAGCAGCGACAGCGACCTGCTGGACCTGTTCACCTTCCACGTGCCGCGCGAGGCCGTTGCCCTGATGCCGCTCGGCCCGGGCTACGGCTTCCACGCCGGCAACCCCGGTGCGCCGGCCGAGGAAGCGCCGGCCGACCCCGGCTACGGCTTCTTCGACGACGCGCCCGGCGCGCCGGGTGCCCCCGGCAGCGCTGCCGCGGCACCGGCGGCTGCCGCCGCCGCTGCGGCCGCCGCCGCGCCCAAGCCCGCCGCGCGCCCCGCGCCCAAGGCCGAGAAGGCGTCGGCCGCGACGATGGAATCGTCGACGCTGCGCGTCTCGGTGGAGAAGGTCGACCAGCTCATCAACCTGGTCGGCGAGCTCGTCATCACGCAGGCCATGCTGGCGCAGAACAGCAAGAACGTCGACACGGCGCTGTACCAGCAGCTCGCCTCCGGCCTCGCCGACCTGGAGCGCAACACGCGCGACCTGCAGGAATCGGTGATGTCGATCCGCATGATTCCGATGTCGGTGGTGTTCAGCCGCTTCCCGCGCATGCTGCGCGACCTCGCCGGCAAGCTCGGCAAGAAGGTCGAGTTCGTGACGCACGGCGAGGCCACCGAGCTCGACAAGGGCCTGGTCGAGAAGATCACCGATCCGCTCACCCACCTGGTGCGCAACAGCTGCGACCACGGCATCGAGCTGCCCGCCGAGCGCATTGCCAAGGGCAAGCCCGAGCACGGCACCATCACGCTGTCGGCCTCGCACCAGGGCGGCTCCATCGTCATCGAGGTGCGCGACGACGGCAAGGGCCTGTCGCGCGAGAAGCTGCTGAAGAAGGCGCGCGAGAAGGGCATCGACGCGCCCGACTCGATGACCGACCAGGAGGTCTGGAGCCTGATCTTCGCGCCCGGCTTCTCCACCGCCGAGGTGGTGACCGACGTTTCCGGCCGCGGCGTCGGCATGGACGTGGTGAAGAAGAACATCACCTCGCTGGGCGGCACGGTCGAGATCGACTCGGCCGAGGGCTACGGCATGAGCGTCAAGGTGCGCCTGCCGCTGACGCTGGCGATCATGGACGGCATGAGCGTGGGCGTCGGCGAGGAGTGCTACATCCTGCCGCTGTCCAGCGTGGTCGAGTCCTTCCAGGTGCAGCCCGGAATGATCCGCACCATCGGCGGCAGCGGCCGCGTGGTCGAGGTGCGCGACGAATACATGCCGGTGCTCGAGCTCGAGCAGGTCTTCGACGTGCCGCGCTTCGACTTCGAGAACGTCAGCGCGATCCTGGTGGTGGTCGAGGCCGAGGGCGGCCGCGTCGCCCTGCTGGTCGACGAGCTGCTCGGCCAGCAGCAGGTCGTGGTGAAGAACCTCGAGGCCAACTACCGCCGCGTCGACGACGTCTCCGGCGCCACCATCATGGGCGACGGCCGCGTCGCCCTCATCCTCGACGTGGGCAGCCTGGTGCGCCGCTCGCGTCACTGATCTCTCCACGGAACGAGACATGTCCGCCTTCCTGCGCAGCCTGAGCATCCGCGACCGCTTCATCGCGGCGACGATCCTGCTGGCGGTGATGACCGCACTGTTCCTCGGCGCGACCCGCGTGGCGCGCGACCGCATCAACGCCCGGCTCGACGCCACGGTGACGCACGAGCTCGGCGAGCTGGCGCGCGTCGACGACCTGCGCATGGCGTACTCGCGCATGACGGGCCACGAGCACGCCATCATGCTCAACGCCAGCAACGCGGTGGAGGTCGATCGCCTCGCCGGCCTGTGGCGCCAGGAGCAGCAGACGCTGCGCGACGGCGCCCGGCGCCTCGCCAAGGAAGGCGAGGCCGGCACCGCCCAGCACGGCGCGAAGCTGGAAGCCGCGCTGGCCGGCTACGACGAGCTGCTGGCCCCGGTGGTCAAGCAGCTCTCGGGCATGCTGATCGACGGCACGGTGGCGTTCGCCTACGCGAGCAAGGCCGATCCGCAGCGCCAGGTGCTGGAAGCCACGCTCGGTGCGCTGCTGGCGGAATCGCGCGCGCGCGTCGACGCCACGCGTGCCGAAGCGCGCGTGCAGGACCACCAGATCGCCAATGCCGGCATGGTCGGCGGCGCGCTGATCATGGCGCTGCTGGCCGGCGTGATGTGGGTCACCTACCGCTCGGTGCTCGGGCCCATCGAAGCCGCCAAGGCGCTGGCCGGCCGCATCGCCGCGCACGACCTGAGCGCCCACCTGCCGGTGCAGGGCCGCGACGAGCTCGCCGAACTGCTGCGTTCGCTGGAAGCGATGCAGGATTCGCTGCGCACGCTGGTCGGCCAGGTGCGCTCGAGCAGCGACAGCATCGGCACCGCCAGCACCGAGATCGCCTCGGGCAACCACGATCTGTCCAGCCGCACCGAGCAGACCGCCAGCAACCTGCAGCAGACCGCCAGCGCGATGGAGCAGCTGACCGCGACGGTGCGCAACAGCGCCGACTCGGCGCGCCAGGCCAACCAGCTCGCGGCCTCCGCCGCCGAGGTCGCCCAGCGCGGCGGCGCCGTCGTCTCCCAGGTCGTCTCCACCATGGACGAGATCAACGCCTCCTCGCGCAAGATCTCCGACATCATCGGCACGATCGACGGCATCGCCTTCCAGACCAACATCCTGGCCCTCAACGCCGCGGTGGAAGCCGCCCGCGCCGGCGAGCAGGGCCGCGGCTTCGCGGTCGTCGCCGGCGAGGTGCGCACGCTGGCCCAGCGTTCGGCCGAGGCGGCGCGCGAGATCAAGGCCCTCATCGGCGCTTCCGTCGAGAAGGTCGACACCGGCTCCAAGCTGGTCGCCGATGCCGGCTCCACCATGGGCGAGATCGTCGCCTCGGTGCAGCGCGTCACCGACATCATCGGCGAGATCACCGCCGCCGCCTCCGAGCAGAGCGACGGCATCGGCCAGGTCAACACCGCCGTCACCCAGCTCGACCAGATGACCCAGCAGAACGCCGCTCTCGTCGAGCAGTCCGCCGCCGCCGCCGAATCCCTCAAGGACCAGGCTCAGCGGCTGGCGCAGGTGGTGGCGTCGTTCCGCCTCGCGCCGAGCAGCGAACCCACGCTGGCAGCGCCGGTGGCGCTGCGCGTCGAGCCGGTGGTCGCGACCAGCGCCGCGCCGGTCGCCAGGGCCGAGGCGAAGCCCGAAGCCAAGCCTGAGCCCAAGGCGGTTCCCGTCGCCGTCAAGAAGCCGGCGGCCGCCAAGCCCGCGTCCGTCAAGCCGTTGAGCAAGGCCATCAAGGCCGTCAAGGCGGCAACGGCCAAGCCGGCCGCCGTGCGCAGCGAACCCAAGCCCGTCGAGCCCAAGCCCGCCGCGCCCGCCCGCGTGATCTCGGCACCGGCCGACGGCGAGTGGGAGACCTTCTGATCCCTCGCCTCATCTCGCAAGCCACACCATGAACGCCCGGGCTCTGCTGCGCAACTTCACCATCCGCACCCGCATGCTGGGCGCGATCTTCGTGGTCGTCGGCCTGTTGCTGCTGATCGGCGGCGCTGCGCTGCTCGGCGGTGCCCGGCTGAAGGCGCTGAACGAGACGTTCATGACGCACTCGGTGCACGAGATCGACACCCTGGCCGATCTGCGCGTGCAGCTCGGCGACCTGCGTCGCCATGAGAAGAACATGGTGATCGACTACGAGGACGGCGTCGCCGTGCTCAAGCACCGCGAGGCCTGGGCCGCCTCGACCGCCCAGGCGAAGAAGTCGCTCGAGGCGCTGCTCGAAGGCGAGGAGGACGAGGACAACGTCCACGCCCGTACGGCGCTCAAGGAGCTGGACGCGTATGTCGTCGAATCCCGCCCCGTGCTCGACGCGGTGCAGAACGGCGCCTTCGACACCGCCAAGGTCGCCGACCGGCGCCTGCAAAAGGCCAAGGGCCACGTGCAGGAAGTGGAACGCGGCATCGTCGAGATCGCGCGCATCGTGCACGAAGAGGTCGCGGAGCGCCACGCCGAGTTCGCGGCCAGCATGCGCAACACGCTCTACGTCTTCGCCGCGCTGCTCGTGCTGGCACTGCTGGTGGTGGTGCCGCTGACGCTGCTGAACTCGCGCTCGATCGTGCAGCCGGTGCAAGATGCGCAGCAGATCGCGCAGGCGATCGCTTCGGGCGACCTGACGCGCCGCTTCACCGTCGAGGGCCGCGACGAGGCGAGCGACCTGCTTCACGCGCTGCACAACATGCAGGACTTCCTCGGCGGCCTGGTGACGCAGGTGCGCGCCAGCGGCGAGAACATCGGCACGGCGAGCGCCGAGATCGCCAGCGGCAACCAGGACTTGTCGGCACGCACCGAGCAGACCGCCAGCAACCTGCAGCAGACCGCCAGCTCCATGGAGCAGCTCACCGGCACCGTCAAGCAGAGCGCCGACTCGGCGCGCCAGGCCAACCAGCTCGCGGCCTCGGCCGCCGAGGTCGCCCAGCGCGGTGGCTCGGTGGTCTCGCAGGTCGTCTCCACCATGGACGAGATCAACGCCTCCTCGCGCAAGATCTCCGACATCATCGGCACCATCGACGGCATCGCCTTCCAGACCAACATCCTGGCGCTCAATGCCGCGGTGGAAGCTGCGCGAGCCGGCGAGCAGGGCCGCGGCTTCGCGGTCGTCGCCGCCGAGGTGCGCACGCCGGCCCAGCGTTCGGCCGAGGCGGCCCGCGAGATCAAGGCCCTCATCGGCGCGTCCGTCGAGAAGGTCGACACCGGCTCCAAGCTGGTCGCCGATGCCGGCTCCACCATGGGCGAGATCGTCGCCTCGGTGCAGCGTGTCACCGACATCATCGGCGAGATCACCGCTGCCGCCTCCGAGCAGAGCGACGGCATCGGCCAGGTCAACACCGCCGTCACCCAGCTCGACCAGATGACGCAGCAGAACGCCGCCCTCGTCGAGCAGTCCGCCGCCGCCGCCGAATCCCTCAAGGACCAGGCTCAGCGGCTCAACCAGATCGTCGGCACCTTCCGCGTGGAAGCGGTCGCCTGAGAGATTTCCACCCCAGCCAGCGAGCAACACCATGGACATGATCACCGACGCCCAACACGTGGCCCAACACGAGGCCGCGCGCGCCCAGACCCACGCCGGCGGGGAGTTCCTCACCTTCCGCCTCGGCGACGAGGAATACGGCATCGACATCCTGCGCGTGCAGGAGATCCGCTCCTACGAGCAGCCCACCCGCATCGCCAACGCCCCGGCCTTCATCAAGGGCGTGGTCAACCTGCGCGGCGTCATCGTCCCCATCGTCGACCTGCGCATGAAGCTCGGCTGCGCCAGCGCCGAGTACAACACCTTCACCGTCGTCATCGTCCTCAACGTCAAGGGCCGCGTCGTCGGCGCCGTGGTCGACTCGGTCTCCGACGTGCTCGAGCTCGCCTCGGCCTCCATCAAGCCCGCCCCCGAGATGTCCAGCGCCGTCGACGCCGGCTACATCACCGGCATCGGCACCGTCAAGACCGGCTCCGGCGACGACGCCTCCGAGCGCATGCTCATCCTCATGGACATCGAGGCCCTCATGGCCTCCACGGACATGGGGCTGATCAACGAGCTGCACTGACCCGGTGAGGGCCGGGCTTCAGTTTCCGCCCGGGCTGCCGAAGATCCGAGTGATTCCATCACTCGACTTGTAGCCGCCATGGACATGATCACCGACGCCCAACACGTGGCCCAGCATGAAGCCGCGCGCGCCCAGACCCACGCCGGCGGGGAGTTCCTCACCTTCCGCCTCGGCGACGAGGAATACGGCATCGACATCCTGCGCGTGCAGGAGATCCGCTCCTACGAGCAGCCCACCCGCATCGCCAACGCCCCGGCCTTCATCAAGGGCGTGGTCAACCTGCGCGGCGTCATCGTCCCCATCGTCGACCTGCGCATGAAGCTCGGCTGCGCTTCGGCCGAGTACAACACCTTCACCGTCGTCATCGTCCTCAACGTCAAGGGCCGCGTCGTCGGCGCCGTCGTCGACTCGGTCTCCGACGTGCTCGAGCTCGCCTCGGCTTCCATCAAGCCGGCCCCGGAGATGTCCAGCGCCGTCGATGCCGGCTTCATCACCGGCATCGGCACCGTCAAGAACGGCTCCGGCGACGACGCCTCCGAGCGCATGCTCATCCTCATGGACATCGAGGCCCTCATGGCCTCCACGGACATGGGGCTGATCGAGAACGCCTGATCCGAACCCGGACCCGAGCGCCCTACTCCGCCGCGCGACGCAAGGTCTCGACGACCGGCCGGCGCAGCACCTCGCGCAGCCCCCACCAGCCCGCCGCCAGCGCCAGCAGCGCGCCGGCCGCGCCGCCGGCCAGCGGCACCAGCGGCGAGGGGTTCCAGCTGAACTCGAAGACGTAGCGCGCCAGGCCCCAGCCCACCGCCACCGCGGCCAGCGAGGCCAGCACGCCCGCCAATGCACCGACGCCCAGCAACTCGGCGCGCTGCACCTGCGTCAGCAGGCGTGCGCCGGCGCCCATGGCGCGCATCACCGCGTACTCCTTGGCGCGCGCCTCGCGCGTGGCCGTCACGGCGGCGAACAGCACCACCAGGCCGGCCGCCAGCGTGAAGCCGAACAGGAATTCCACCGCGCGGATCACCTGGTCGAGCACGCCTTGCACCTGCGCGATCGAGGCCGTCACATCGACGTTGGTGATGTTGGGGAAGTCGCGGCTGAGCGCGTTGTCGAAGGCGGCACCGGCCTCGCGGCCCGCGGGCGCGCGGAAGGCGGCGATGTAGCTCGCCGGCAGGCCCGCGATCGAGGCGGTCGGGAAGATGACGAAGAAGTTGACCCGCATCGAACCCCAATCGACCTTGCGCAGGCTGGTGATGCGGCCTTCGGTGGCCGTGCCGGCGATGTCGAAGCGCAGCGTGTCGCCGAGCTTGACACCCAGCGTCTTCGCCAGCCCTTCCTCGACGCTCAGGCCGTTCGCCTCCTCGGCCGTCCAGCGCCCGCCGGCGATCTCGTTGTGCGGCGGCAGCGCGGCGGTGTGGCTCAAGTTGAACTCGCGGTCGACGAGGCGGCGCGCGCGTTCCTCGGCCATGTCTTCGGGGCGCACGCTCTTGCCGTTGATGGCCACCAGCCGGCCGCGGATCATCGGGTACCAGTCGTAGCGCGCGATGCCGGCGGCAGCGAGGCGCTGGCGGAAGGCCTCGCCCTGCTCGGGCTGGATGTTGATGACGAAGCGGTTCGGCGCGTCGGGCGGCGTGGCGCGGCGCCAGCTCGAGATCAGGTCGGTGCGCAGCAGCACCAGCAGCACCAGCGCGAGCAGGCCGACCGCCAGCGCCGAGACCTGCAGCACCGCGAAGGCCGGCCGCGCGGCGATCTGGCGCGTGGCGAGGATCATCCAGCGCGGCGCGCGCGACTCGGGCACGGCGCGGCGCAAGAGCACGACCGCGCCCCAGGACAGCAGCGCGAACAGCAGCACCGCCGCGGCGAAACCGCCCACCGCGATGAGGCCGAGCGTGAGATCACTGGACACCGCCAGCAGCAGCGCGACGAAACCCGCCGTGCCGGCCGCGAGCACCGCGATCGAGGCCGGCTTGAGCGCGCCGACGTCGCGCCGGATCACGCGCAACGGCGGCACCTGCGCCAGCTGCAGCACCGGCGGCAGGCCGAAGGCCAGCAGCAGCGTCATGCCCACGCCGAGGCCGAAGGCGGCCGGCCACCCGCCGACCGCGGGCAAGGCGCTGTCGACCAGCCCGGCGAGCAGCCACACGAACACGTGGTGCACCACGAAGCCGAGCGCCACGCCGAGCACGCTGGCGAGCAGCCCGACGCCGAGGAATTCGAGCAGGTAGAGCGCGGCGATGCGCCGCTGCGGCTGGCCGAGCACGCGCAGCATCGCGCAGTCGTCGAGGTGGCGGCCGGCGAAATCACGCGCGGCGATGCCCACCGCCACTGCGGCGAGCAGCGCGGCGAGCAGCGCGACGAGGTTGAGAAACTTCTCGGCGCGGTCCAGTGTCTGGCGCATCTCGGGCCGGCCGGTGGCCACCGACTCGAGGCGCAGGCCGCGCAGATCGCGCGCCTTGATCTCGTCCTCGGCCCATTGCACGAAGGCGCGCACCGGCGCGTCGCTGGCGCCGGGCGCCGCGACGGCGAGGCGGTAGGTCACGCGGCTGGCCGGCTGGATGAGCGCGGTGGCCGGCAGGTCGGCCTGGTTGAGCATCACGCGCGGCGCGAAGCCGAGGAAGCCGGCGCCGCGGTCGGGCTCGACCACCAGCACCTTCGCAATGCGCAGGCTGGCGTCGCCGAGCAGCAGCGCGTCGCCGACGCTGAGGTTCAGCGAGCTGAGCACGGCCGCATCCACCCACACCGTGCCGGGCGCGGGCGCCGCGGCCAGCTCCTGCTCCGCGCCGCCGGGCGCCTCGGCGACGCGCAGCGTGCCGCGCAGCGGGTAGAGCGCGCCCACCGCCTTGGCGGTGATCAGGCGCGTGGCGCCGCCGCGTTCGTCGCTGGCGCGGCCCATGGTCGGAAAGGTCGTCGAGAGCGCCGTCTTCAGCCCCATCGCCGCCGCCTTGCGCGCAAACTCGGGCGGCGCGGGCTGGTCGCTGGCGACGATGGCATCGCCGCCCAGCAGCTGCCGCGCATCGCGCGCCAGGCCGCCGTTGATGCGGTCGGCGAAGAAGGCCACCGCGCTGAGCGCGGCCACGGCGAGCATCACGGCAACCACCAGCAGGCGCAGCTCGCCGGCGCGGAAGTCGCGCACGATCTGGCGCCAGGCCAGGGCCAATACGGAGGACGAAGCGGGAGCGGAAGAGGCGTTCACGGGGGCCGACTGTGCCACGCCCGGCGCAGCGGCGCTGAATGCCGCGTTCAAACCACCTGAGCCTCGCGGGCGCGCCGCCGGCGTCCAATCTCCTCATGGACTCGAATCGCATGCCTGCCCTCTTCGTCTCCCACGGCTCGCCGATGACAGCGCTGGAGCCGGGTGCCGCCGGCGCCTTCATGCAGGCGCTGGGGCCGCGCATAGCCGCCGCCTTCGGCCGTCCCAAGGCCATCCTCGCCGTGTCGGCCCACACCGCGGCGCGTGCCCCGGTGCTGCTCGCCGCCGCGCGCCACGAGGCGGTGTACGACTTCGGCGGCTTCGACCCGAAGCTCTACGAACTGCGCTACGACGCGCCGGGCGCGCCTGCGCTGGCCGCTCGTGTGGTGGCGCTGATGCACGAGGCCGGCCTGCCCGTGCACCTGAGCCCCGAAGGCGGGCTGGACCACGGCAACTGGACGCCGCTGCGCTACCTCTACCCCGACGCCGACGTGCCCGTGCTGCCGCTCGCCTTCGTGCCCACGCAGACGCCGGCGCAGCAGTTTGCGCTCGGCGTTGCACTCGCGCCGCTGGCCGACGAAGGCGTGCTGGTGCTCGCCAGCGGCAGCATCACACACAACCTGCGCCGCGTCTTCTCGAGCGGCATGCGCGGGCCGGTGGATGCGAAGGAGATTCCCGAGAGCGCGGCCTTCCGCCACTGGATGGCCGAGCGCAGCGCGGCGCGCGACTGGGAGGCGCTATTCGCCTACCGCGAGCGCGCGCCGCACGCGCTGGACATGCACCCCACCGACGAGCACCTGCTGCCCTGGTACGTGGCGGCCGGCGCCGGCGGGCGCGAGGCGGCGCCGCTGCGCCTGCACGAGAGCATCACCTACGGCTGCCTGGGCATGGACGCCTACGCCTTCGGGCCGAACGCGCAGCGGCTGCTGGGCTGATCACGCCCGATCAAGGCAGCGTGCCGACGACGCCGGCGGCGAGCCAGTTCATGCTCGCGATCGCCGCGTCGCCCATCACACCGCCGGCCTGGCGCTCGTGGCCGGCGTTGTCGAGCAGCCGCCCGGCGAAGGGCTGCAGCCTGCCGCCGACGATGGCCTGGCGCTTGGCTTCGAGCTGCGCGCGCAACTCCTTGGGCAGCGAGGCATCGAGCGCGCTGAGCTGCACCAGGCCGTCCTTCATGCCGGCCCACACCGGCTCGGGCTTCCAGCGCCCTTCGAGCACGGCGCGCGCCACGCGCGTGTAGTAGCCGCCCCAGTGGTGCGTCACGGCGGCGAGCTGCGCGTCGGGCGCGAACGCGCGCATGTCGCTCTGGTAGGCGATCACGCGCACGCCCTTGTCCTTGAAGGCGGCCTGCGCCGCCTGCGGCACGGCGGGCGAGCCACTGTGGTTGGTCAGCACGTCGGCGCCCTGGTTGATGAGCGCCTGCGCCGCCTCGCGCTCGCGAGCCGGGTCGAACCAGGTGTTGAGCCACAGCACGCGCACCTGCGCCTTCGGGTTGGCCTCGCGCATGCCGATGGCGAAGGCGTTGATGCCCTGCACCACCTCGGGCACCGGGAAGCCCGCCA
Organism: Piscinibacter sp.; assembly: GCA_017983795.1. Taxonomy (GTDB): domain Bacteria; phylum Pseudomonadota; class Gammaproteobacteria; order Burkholderiales; family Burkholderiaceae_C; genus Piscinibacter. The sequence goes on along the minus strand of JAGOAS010000001.1, from coordinate 202,820 downwards.
CGTAGCCGGCGATGCCGCTCTTGCTGGTCTTGCCGGCCAGCCAGCCGGCCAGGTAGCGCGCCTCGTAGTAGCGCGCGTTGTAGGTACCGAGGTTGGGCGCGGTCTTGTAGCCGCCGGCATGCTCGAATTTCACTTGCGGGAACTCGGCGGCCACGCGCAGCGCCGGCTCGAGGTAGCCGAAGCTGGTGGCGAAGATGAGCTGGTGGCCCTGGCGCGCGAGGTCGCGCATCACGCGCTCGGAATCGGCGCCTTCGGCGACGGCCTCGACGACGGTGGTCTTCACCTTGTCGCCGAGGGCACGCTCCATCTCACGGCGGCCGAGATCGTGCTGGTAGCTCCAGCCGGCCTCGCCTACCGGGCTGACGTAGACGAAGCCGACCCTGAGCGGCGCGTTCGTCGTCTGGGCGGGGGTGTGGAAGGGACTCAGCAACGCGGCGGCGAGCGCAGCCGCGCGGGCGAGGTTTTTGTACATGGTGTTCCTCTACATGGCTCCGTGTCGGAAAGCACGAAGCGGCAGGGAGCACTGCCGCTTCGCGAGGCGTGATTGTCGCCGATGAGATCAGCCCACGCGCGCCGCCTCCTCGAACGCGAGGTCGAGCTGCTTGATCCAGTGCGACTTCGCGCCTGCATCCGCGAAGCTCGCCTCGAAGCTGTTGCGTGCCAGCGTGTAGGCCTCGCGCGCGCCGAGCTGCGGCAGCGCAGCGAAGGTCTCGACGAAATTCTGGTTGACGTAGCCGCCGAAGTAGGCCGGGTCGTCGGAGTTGATGGTGGCCTTCAACCCCGCCGCCAGCAGCGCCGGCAGGTTGTGCTCGGCCATGGTCTTGAACACGCACAGCTTCACGTTGGACAGCGGGCACACCGTCAGCGGCACGCCTTCCTTCACCAGGCGCTGCACCAGCAGCGGATCTTCCGCGCTGCGCACACCATGGTCGATGCGCTCGACCTTGAGCACGTCGAGCGCGCTGCGGATGTACTGCGGCGGCCCCTCCTCGCCGGCATGCGCCACCACGTGCAGCCCGGCGGCGCGCGCCTTGGCGAAGACGCGCGCGAACTTCTCCGGCGGGTGGCCGCGCTCGCTGCTGTCCAGGCCCACGCCGATGAAGTGGTGCTTGTGCGGCAGGGCCTCATCGAGCGTGGCCAGGGCCTCGTCTTCGCTCAGGTGGCGCAGGAAGCACAGGATCAGCTTCGCGCTGATGCGCAGCTCCTGGTGGGCGCGCCGGCAGGCGTGCTCCAGGCCCTGGATCACGGCGGCGACGGGCACGCCGCGCGCGGTGTGGGTCTGCGGGTCGAAGAAGACTTCCGCGTGCAGCACGTTGTCGGCCGCGGCGCGCTGCAGGTAGGCCCAGGCCATGTCGAAGAAATCCTGCTCCTTCAAGAGCACGCTGGCGCCGGCGTAGTAGATGTCGAGAAAGCTCTGCAGATCGGTGAAGGCATAGGCCGCGCGCAAGGCCTCCACGCTCGCATAAGGCAGCGCCACGCCGTTGCGCTGCGCCAGCGCGAAGATCAGCTCGGGCTCGAGCGAGCCCTCGATGTGCAGGTGCAGCTCGGCCTTGGGCATGTCGCGCAGCAGCGCGGGCAGGCGATCGTGTGGGATCTTGTCGAAGGCGGTGAAGCTCATGGCAACACTCCGAAGGTAATGCCGCTGTCGCGCAGGAAGCGCCGGTAGGCGGCCGAGCTGCGATCCGCCGCGCAATGCACTTCGCCGCTGCCGAGCGGCAAGCGCTTGGGCCGCTGCGACTCCAGCACCGGCTGGTCCTGCGTGAAGATGGTGTGCTGGAAGGCGCGGATCTGCTCGTCGCTGGAGTCGTGGTCGGTCAGCGCCATGCGGAACCACACGCGGCTCGTCTCCTCGTCCACCGGGCAGACGAACAACGCGATCTCGTCGCGGTAGCCGCCCTGCTTCTCGGGCAGCTTGGTGAGCACGGCCGTGTAGGGCGAGGTCAGCTCGTAGCGGTAGTCGACCCAGCTGCCCTCGCTGGACAGGCGATTGCTCTGCGGCTGCCAGGCGCGGCAGCCGCTGGCGACGAAGCCGCAGGAAGTGGGCTCGATCCGGTAGTCGGCCAGTTGCGCATGCGCGCGATCCCCCAGCCAGCCTTCGTGCACGAAGCCGAAGTGGGCCAGGTCGAGGAAGTTCTCGACGATGCGCGGCGCGCTGGCCGCCACGTCGTAGGGGCCGACGTTGAGCTTGCGCAGCGCCGCATCGGCTTCGGCGTCGAAGCGCGGCCGTGCCGCGTCGTCCTGCAGGTGCAGCCAGAGCAGGCCGTGCGCCTCGCTCAGCGTGTTCGTGGCCAGTCCGTGCGAGGCCGGCGGCGTGAAGCCGGGCAGCGCGGGGATGTGCACGCAGCGGCCCGCGCCATCGAAGCGCCAGCCGTGGTAGGGGCATTCGATCTGCCCGCTGCAGACGCGGCCGAGCGACAGCCGCGTGCCGCGGTGCGGGCAGCGATCCGGCGCGGCGCGCGGGGTGCCGGCGTCGTCGCGCCAGAGAACGAAGTCGTCGCCGAGCACGCGCACGGCGACGGGCGCCGCGCCCAGCGCCGATGCGTCGAGCACCGGGTGGGCGAAGCGCGCCTCCACGATCACTTGTCGCCGGGCACCTTGCCCTCGACGCCCTTGACGTAGAACTTGATGCCGCCGAGCCACTTGTCGTCGGCGACCTCGTCCTTCTTCAGCAGTTCCTTGCCGTCGGAGCCGACGATCGGGCCCTTCCAGATCACGAAGCTGCCGTCCTTCAGGCCGGCCTTGACCTTCTCGACCTTGTCCTTCAGCTCGGCCGGCACCTTGTCGGAGATCGAGACGATGTCGATCGCGCCTTCCTTGACGCCCCACCACGAGCCCTGGTTGCCCTTCCAGTTGCCTTCCAGCGCGTCACGCGTGGCCTTGATGTAGTACGGGCCCCAGTTGATCACCGACGAGGCGAGGTGCGCTTCGGGCGAGTAGGCGCTCATGTCGCTGTCCCAGCCGAAGGCGTACTTCTTGGCCTTGCCGGCGGTCTGCAGCACGGCCGAGGAGTCGGTGTTCTGGAACAGCACGTCGGCGCCGCCGTTGATCAGCGACTGCGCGGCCTCGGTTTCCTTGGGCGGGTTGAACCACTCGTTGACCCAGACCACCTTGGTCTTGATCTTCGGGTTCACGCTCTGCGCGCCCATCGTGAAGCTGTTGATGTTGCGGATCACCTCGGGGATGGGGATCGAGCCGACCACGCCCAGCGTGTTCGACTTGGTCATGCCGCCGGCGATCACGCCGGCCATGTAGGCGCCCTCGTAGGTGCGGCTGTCGTAGGTGCGCATGTTGTCGGCCTGCTTGTAGCCGGTGGCATGCTCGAACTTGACGTCCTTGGCATCGGCGGCCACCTTGAGCATCGGCTCCATGTAGCCGAAGGTGGTGCCGAAGATCAGCTTGTTGCCCTGGCCGATCATGTCGCGGAAGACGCGCTCGGCGTCGGCCGCCTCGGGCACCTTCTCGACGAAGCTGGTGACGACCTTGTCGCCGAACTCCTTCTCCACCGCCTTGCGGCCGTTGTCGTGCGCGAAGGTCCAGCCGCCGTCGCCCACCGGGCCGACATAGGCGAAGGCAATCTTCAGCGGCTCGGGCTTGGCCGGGGCGGCGGCCACCGGCGAGGCCGCGGGCGCGGCGGCCGGCGCGGCCGCTTCTTCCTTCTTGCCGCAACCCACCAGCGCGGCGGTGGCGGCGAGCGTGCTCCAGCCGGCCAGCTTGATCAGGGAACGCTTGCTTTTCGAGGTCATGTCGTCTCCAGGTTGAGAGGTGCGAGAGAGAGCGTTGAAGCGGGGAATTATGCGGTTGCTCACGAGCCTGGGAAGAAGGGTTTGCCGATCGACGCCGGCATGTTCACCTTGATGAAGTTCGCATTCCTCGAGATCAGCACCAGCACGACGATGGTCGCCACGTAGGGCAGCATGGTGAGGAACTGGCTCGCGATCTGCACGCCTTCTCCCTGCAGGTGGAACTGCAGCATGGTGACGCCGCCGAACAGGTAGGCGCCGAGCAAGACACGTGCCGGTCGCCAGGTGGCGAAGGTGGTGAGCGCCAGCGCGATCCAGCCCTTGCCGGCGATCATGCCCTCCACCCACAGCGGCGTGTAGATCACCGAGATGTAGGCGCCGGCCACGCCGCACAGCGCGCCGCCCACCATCACCGCGGCGAGGCGGATGCGGCGCACCGGGTAACCCAGCGCGTGCGCCGATTCGGGCGATTCGCCGATGGCGCGCAGCACCAGGCCGGCGCGCGAGCGGTAGAGGAACCAGGCGATGGCGATCGTCAGCAGCACGGCGAAATACACCATCGGGTGCTGCTTGAACATCGCCGGGCCGAAGAAGGGAATGTCCGCCAGGCCGGGGATCTCGAAGTGCGGCCGCTCGGAGAGCTTCTCCTGCGTGTACTTGATGCCGGCGAAGGCCGAGAAGCCGGTGCCGAACAGGCTCAGCGCCAGGCCGGTGGCGTACTGGTTGGTGTTGAGCCAGATGACGAGCACGCCGAAGGCCGCGGCGAGCAGCGCCCCGGCCACGGCGCCGGCGCCGAAGCCCAGCCAGTCGTTGCCGGTGTGCACGGCGGTGGCGAAGCCGGCGATGGCCGCCACCAGCATCATGCCCTCGGCGCCGAGGTTGACGATGCCGGCACGCTCGTTGATCAAGAGGCCGAGCGCCGCGATGGCCAGCACGGTGCCGGCGTTGAAGGTGGCGGCGAGCAGGAGTGCGAGGGCTTCCATGTCAGTTGCTCCATCCTTGTTGCGACCATCGAGCGCGACGAGGGCGGGGTGTGCCGGTCTGGGCGAGCACGGATATCGGGCCGCGCACAGCCCGGCCCGCCCGGCCGGCGCTGCGCTCCGATGTGTGAATTGCGAAGAGGGGCGTCACGTCAAGCCTCCTTGGTCTGGGCAACGACCGCCGGCTTGTGCACCGGCGTATGCGCGGGTTTCCAGCGCACTCTGTAGTGGATCAGCGTGTCGCAAGCCAGCAGCGTGAACAGCAGCAGGCCCTGGAATACGCCGGTGAGCGACTTGGGCAGGCCCAGGCGCGACTGCGCCAGCTCGCCGCCGATGTAGAACATGCTCATCAGGATGGCCGCGAAGATCGCGCCCACCGGATGCAGCCGCCCGACGAAGGCGACGATGATGGCCGCGAAGCCGTAGCCGGCCGGCACGTAGGGCGTGAGCTGACCGAGCGGCCCGGCCACCTCGAGGGCACCCGCCAGGCCCGCCATGCCGCCCGACAGCAGCAGCGCCATCCACAGCGCCTTGCGCGAGGAGAAGCCGGCATAACGCGCCGCTGCCGGCGCGAGCCCGCCCACCTGCAGCTGGAAGCCGGCGTAGGTGCGGAACAGCAGCACCCAGAAGCCTGCCACGGCGGCGAGCGCGATCGGCAGCCCGATGTTGACGCGGAAGCCCTCGACCAGCCGCGGCACCTGCGTGCTCTTGAGGAAGGTGATGGTCTGCGGGAAGTTGTAGCCGGCCGGATCCTTCCACGGCCCGTAGACCAGGTAGCCCAGCACCATGTCGGCGATGTAGACCATCATCAGGCTGACCAGGATCTCGCTGGCGTTGAAGCGGTCGCGCAGCAGCGCGACGATGCCGGCCCAGACCATGCCGCCCACCACGCCGGCCAGCAGCACCACGATCACGAACCAGCGCCCGGTCTCGGGCCCGGCCTGCATGGCCGTGCCGCCGGCGAAGATCGCGCCGATGACGAACTGGCCTTCGGCGCCGATGTTCCACACGTTGGAGCGGAAGCACACCGCCAGGCCGAGCGCGATGAGCAGCAGCGGCGTGGCCTTCATCGCCAGCTCGGAGTGCGCATAGGCGCTCTTCACCGGCTCGACGAAGAAGACCTGCAGGCCGCGCAGCGGATCCTTGCCCAGCGCGAGGAAGAGCAGCGTGCCGATCAGCACCGTGATCGCCAGCGCCAGCAGCGGCGAGGCGATCGCCATGAACCGCGACGCCTCGGGGCGCGCCTCAAGCTTCAGCATGATCGGTCTCCTTCGCGTCGGCCCGGTTCCACAGGCCGCTCATCCACTCGCCGATCATCTCGATCGTCGCCTGGGCGGTTGGGATGCTCGGCGAGACGCGGCCCTGCGCGATCACCACCAGCCGGTCGCAGATCTCGAACAGCTCGTCGAGCTCCTCGCTGACCACCAGCAGCGCGCAGCCCTTGTCGCGCAGCGCCAGCAGCTCGCCGCGGATCTGCGCCGCCGCGCCCACGTCCACGCCCCAGGTCGGCTGCGAGACGATCAGCAGCTTGGGCGCGGCGTCGATCTCGCGGCCGACGATGAACTTCTGCAGGTTGCCGCCCGACAGGCTCTTGGCCGCCGCGTCCGGCCCGCCGGCCTTGACGTTGAAGCGCTTGATCAGGTTCTCGGCCAGCGCCGTCACCTCGGCGCTGCGGATCCAGCCGCTGCGGTTGACCGTGCCGGTGCGCGTGAGCAGCGTGTTTGCGGCAAGCGAGAGCGTCGGCACCGCGCCGCGGCCGAGGCGTTCCTCGGGCACGAAGTGCAGGCCCTCCTTGCGCCGCCGGCGCGGCGAATCGTGGGCGATGTCCTGGCCGAAGAGCTTGATCGAGCCGGCCGGCGCGCGCAGGTCCTCACCCGAGAGCGCCGCCATCAGCTCCTGCTGGCCGTTGCCGGAGACGCCGGCGATGCCGAGAATCTCGCCGGCACGCACCTCGAAGCCGATGTCCGACAAGGCGGTGGCGAAGGGGTCAGCCTTGGGCACCGACAGGCCCTTGACCTCCAGCACCGTGGCGCCCAGCGTCGCCTGGATGTGCTGCAGCTGCGGCGGCTCGGCGCCGATCATCAGGCGCGACAGGCTGGCATTGCTCTCCTGCGTCGGATCGACCTCGCCGGTGACCTTGCCGCCGCGCAGCACCGTGCAGTGGTGGCACAGCGAGCGGATCTCGTCGAGCTTGTGGCTGATGTAGAGGATGGAGCAGCCCTCGTCGGCGAGCTGGCGCAGCGTGACGAAGAGCTTCTCGACCGCCTGCGGCGTGAGCACCGAGGTCGGCTCGTCGAGGATGAGCAGCTTGGGGTCGGTGAGCAGCGCGCGCACGATCTCGACGCGCTGGCGCTCGCCCACCGAGAGCGTGTGCACCGGGCGCTGCGGCTCGACGGCCAGGCCGTATTCCTTGGCCACCTTGACGATGCGCGCGCTGACCTCGGCGAGTGACAGGCTCTTGTCCAGCCCGAGCCAGACGTTCTCCGCCGCGGTGAGCGTGTCGAACAGGCTGAAGTGCTGGTAGACCATGCTGATGCCGAGCGCACGTGCCTGCGCGGGCGAAGCGATCTGCACGGCCTGGCCGTTCCAGCGGATCTCGCCCTCGTCGGGGCGGACGGCGCCGTAGATCATCTTCATCATGGTCGACTTGCCCGCGCCGTTCTCGCCCAGCACGGCGTGGATCTCGCCGGGCTTGACGCGCAGGTTGACGCGGTCGTTGGCCTTCACGGCCGGGTACTGCTTGCTGATGTCGATCAGCTCGAGTCGCAGCATGCTTGTCTCCTGTCTCGTTCAGCGGCGGTGTCTTTGCACGCCGTTCACGTAGGCGGCCACGAGGCAGCGCTCGTCACCGAGCGTCAGCCATGCGAACACCTTCTCATGCAAGCCGCGCGCCACCTCCATGCGGCGCTGACCACCGGGCCGGCGGCCCAGTCCCACACGCAGAGGTCGGCGATGCGGCCGGCCTCCAGCGATCCGATCTCGTGCTCCAGCGCGAGCGCGCGCGCCGCGCCGCGCGTCGCGGCGTGCAGCGCCTTCCAGGCGGTCAGGCGCTGGTGCGCCATGGCCTGCACCTTGTAGGCATCGGCCATGGTGCGCAGCATCGAGAGGCTGGTGCCGCCGCCCACGTCGCTGGCCAGCGTCACCGCGGCGCCCGCGGCTTCCGCCTCGCGCCAGCCGAACAGGCCGCTGCCGAGGAAGAGGTTGGACGAGGGGCTGTGCGCGATCTGCGCGCCGGCCGCGCGCAGCACGGCGCGGTCGGTGTCGTCCAGCCAGATGCCGTGGGCCAGCACGCTGCGGCCATGCAGCAGGCCGGCGCGGGCGTAGACGTCGAGGTAGCTGCGCGCCTCGGGGAACAGCTCGCGCACCCAGCGCACCTCGTCGCGGTTCTCGGCGACGTGGGTCTGCATGTAGAGCGTCGCATCCTCGGCGCACAGGCGGCCGGCCATGGCCAGCTGCGCGGGCGTGCTGGTGGGCGCGAAGCGCACCGTCACCGCGTAGGCGAGGCGCTCGCGGCCGTGCCAGCGCGCGATCAGCTCGCGGCAATCGGCTTCTGCCTGCACCACGTCGTCGCGCAGGCCGTCGGGCGCGTGGCGGTCCATCAGCACCTTGCCGGCGATGAGGCGCATGCCGCGCTCGGCCGCCGCGGCGAAGAGCGCGTCGGCCGAGACCTTGTGCACCGTCGGGAATACCACCGCAGCGGTGGTGCCGTGCGCCAGCAGCGCGTCGAGGAAGAGCGCCGCGCCCTGCTGCGCCACCGCCGCATCGGCATAACGCCGCTCGGCCGGGAAGGTGTAGGTGTTGAGCCAGTCGAGCAGCTCGCTGCCGTAGCTGCCGATCACGTCGAGCTGCGGGCTGTGCACGTGGGTGTCGACGAAGCCGGGCAGGACGAGCCGGCCGGCATGGTCCGCGCGCGGCCAGTCGGCGCCCGGCGCCTGCGCCTGCACCGCGACGATGCGGCCGTCTTCGATGAGCAGCCAGTGATCGGGGCGGAAGCGCACCGCGCTGGACTCGGTCTCGCCCCAGGCCGGCTCGGCCGTGAAGTCGAGCAGGTCGCCGCGGATCGCCACACGCGTCTTCATCATCGCGCCCGCCCGGGCATGCCATGGCCGGCCACGTTGCGCGCCACCTCGCGCACCTGCTCGCGCAGCCAGCGGTTCGCCGCCGAGGCATGCGTCAGCTCGTGCCAGAGCTGGTAGTAGGTGAGCGGCGGAAAGGCCACCGGGCAGCGCACGATGCGCACCGGCAGCGAATCGACGTAGCGCGAGCAGAACAGCCGCCCGGTGGTGAGCACCAGCAGGCTGCCCGCCACCATCAGCGGGAAGAGGCTGAAGTGCGCGCTCTTCACGACAACGTCACGGCGCAGGCCCAGCGAGGCGAGGTGCTCGTCGATCACGCCGGGCGTATTGCCGTGCAGCGGCGTGGGCGCGACATGCTGGCACTCCAGATAGCGCTCGGGCGTCCAGGCGCGCGCCGTCATGCGCGCGGCCGGGTGATCCTCGGCCACCAGGCAGACGATCTCGTCGGACATCAGCCGGCCCAGGTGCAGCTCGCCCGGCGGCTCCAGCCAGTTGCCGATCACCAGGTCGACCTGGCCCTGCGCCAGGCTGCGCCGGTAGTCGAAGGCGCCCGACAGCGGCAGCAGCTCGAGCCGCGCCTGCGGCGCCTCGTGCTTGAGATGCGCCACCAGCTCGGGCAGGAAGAGCGGGTCGAGGTAGTCGCTCGCGGCGATGCGGAAGGTCAGCGCCGTCTCGGCGGGCGCGAAGCCGCGCGCGCGGGCCCTGGGGCTGAACAGCCGGTCGGCGTCCTGCAGCAGGCGGCTGGCCGGCTCCAGCAGTTGCAGGGCCGTCTCGGTGGGCGTCATGCCGTTGCCCGAGCGCACCAGCAGCGGATCGCCGGTGAGCGCGCGCAGCCGCTTGAGCTGGGCGCTCACCGCCGGCTGCGTGCTGCGCAGGCGCATGGCGGCACGGGAGACGCTGCGTTCGGTGATCAAGGTCTGCAACACCCGGATGAGATGAAGCTCGATCTTGTCGAAATCGTTGCGCTCCGCCATATTGCTTCGATGATAGGTGTTATCAGGCACACCGTATCCACTTCGCACCGGATCGGCGTACCTTCGCGCTGAACCCGCTCACTCCCGCACGCCCATGTCCAGCCGCCCCATCCGCTTCTTCCACCGAGGCCAGATCGTCGAGGTCGACGGCGTGGCGGCCACGCGCAGCGTGCTCGACTGGCTGCGCGAGGACGCCCGCTGCACCGGCACCAAGGAGGGCTGCAACGAGGGCGACTGCGGCGCCTGCACGGTGGTGATCGGCACGCCGGCCGGGCCGGGCGACGCCGACGCGGTGCGCGGGCTGAAGCTGCAGACGGTCAACGCCTGCATCCAGTTTCTGCCCACGCTGGACGGCAAGGCGCTGTTCAGCGTGGAAGACCTGAAGGCCATCGCGCCGCAGCAGCCGCTGCACCCGGTGCAGCAGGCCATGGTGGAGTGCCACGGCTCGCAATGCGGCTTCTGCACGCCGGGCTTCGTGATGAGCCTGTGGGAGAGCTACGAGCGCCATCGCGCGTGCGGCGCGACGCCGAGCCGCCAGGCGCTGGCCGACGAACTCTCGGGCAACCTGTGCCGCTGCACCGGCTACCGGCCCATCCTCGACGCCGGGCAGCGCATGTTCGAGCTGCCCGCCGCCACGCTGGACACCGCGCCGGTGCTGGCCGCGCTGCGCAGCATGCAGTCGGACGAGACCTTCGAGTACGCCGCGCCGGGCGGCCGCTTCTTCGCGCCGAAGACGCTGGAGGCGCTGGCCGAGCTGCGCCAGGCGAAGCCCGAGGCACGCCTGCTCGCCGGCTCGACCGACATCGGCCTGTGGGTCAACAAGCAGTTCCGCGAGCTGGGTGATCTCATCTATCTCGGCAACGTGGCCGCGCTGCAAGCCATCGAGGAACGCAACGGCCAGTTGCGCATAGGCGCCGGTGCTTCGCTGGAAGACGCCTGGCGCGCGCTCGCGAAGCGCTGGCCTGCGCTCACCGACGTCTGGCTGCGCTTCGCCTCGCCGCCGATCCGCCATGCCGGCACGCTGGGCGGCAACCTCGCCAACGGCTCGCCGATCGGGGACGGCGCGCCCATCCTGATGGCGCTGGACGCGCAGATCGAACTGCGCCGCGGCCACCACATCCGCTGCATGCCGCTGCCCGACTTCTACGTCGACTACATGAAGAACCGCCTCGAGCCGGGCGAGTTTCTGCAGGCGATCGTCGTGCCCGCCCTGCCCGCCACGCGCCAGGTGCGCGGCTACAAGATCAGCAAGCGCTTCGACTGCGACATCTCGGCCGTCTGCGCCGGCTTCGCCATCGAGCTCGACGGCGAGACGGTGCGCAGCGTGCACCTGGCCTTCGGCGGCATGGCGGCGATCGTCAAGCGCGCCGCGCAGGCCGAAGCCGCGCTGCTCGGCCAGCCCTGGAACGAGGCCAGCGTCGCGGCGGCGCAGGCCGCGCTGGCGCGCGACTTCACGCCGCTCACCGACATGCGCGCCAGCGCGGAGCACCGCGCACGCGTGGCCGCCAATCTGCTGATGCGCTTCTGGCTGGAGACGCGGGCCGTGGATCCGCTGTCGCCGCAGCAGACCAGCGTGTTCGCCAGCTTGGCGCACGAGGGAGCTTGAGATGAACAAGCCCGTCGACACCGCCGTGCTCGCCGCCTCGAGCGCCCAGGTCGGCATCGTGCGCGCGCACGAATCGGCGCACCTGCACGTGGCCGGCGAGGCCGCCTACATCGACGACCTGCCCGAACTCGCCGGCACGCTGCACTGCGCGCTGGGCCTCTCGCCGGTGGCGCACGGGCGGCTGAAGGGCATCGCCCTCGACACGCTGCGCGCCCTGCCCGGCGTGGTGGCCGTGCTGACGGCGGCCGACATTCCCGGCACCAACGACTGCGGCTCGATCGTCAAGGACGACCCCATCCTCGCCCCCATCGTCCGGCAGGACGATGGTTCGTGGACCAGCGAACTGCGCTATCTCGGCCAACCGGTCTTCGCCGTGATCGCCCGCACGCGCGAGGCCGCGCGCCGCGCCGCGGCCCAGGCCAAGGCGGTGCTGCAGATCGAGCCGCTGCCGGCCGTGATTGCGCCGCTCGAAGCGCATGCGCAGGGCCAGTACGTGCTGCCGCCCATGCACCTGCAGCGCGGCGACGCACGCGCGGCGATAGCCGCCGCGCCGCATCGCCTGAAGGAGCGCTTCCAGGTCGGCGGCCAGGAGCAGTTCTACCTGGAAGGCCAGATCAGCTACGCCATCCCCGGCGAGGACGGGGGCATGCGGGTGCACTGCTCGACCCAGCACCCCAGCGAGATGCAGCACCTGGTGGCGCATGCGCTGGGCCTGCACGCGCACCACGTGCAGGTGGAGTGCCGGCGCATGGGCGGCGGCTTCGGCGGCAAGGAATCGCAGTCGGCGCTGTTCGCCTGCGTCGCCGCAGTGGCGGCGCGCCGGCTCGGCCGCCCCGTCAAGCTGCGCCTGGACCGCGACGACGACTTCCTGATCACCGGCCGGCGCCACTGCTTCTGGTACGAGGCCGAGGTCGGCTACGACGACGCGGGGCGCGTGCTCGGCGCCGAGATCACCATGGTCTCGCGCGCCGGCCATTCGGCCGATCTCTCCGGCCCGGTGATGACGCGCGCACTGTGCCACTTCGACAACGCCTACTGGCTGCCCGACGTCGCCATGCACGGCTTCTGCGCCAAGACCAACACACAGAGCAACACCGCCTTCCGCGGCTTCGGCGGGCCGCAGGGGGCGATCGCCATCGAGCGCATCCTCGATTCGATCGCACGCGCGCTGGGCAAGGATGCGCTGGACGTGCGGCGCATCAACTTCTACGGCCAGGGCCAGACCACGCCCTACGGCCAGAAGGTGGAGGACAACGTCATCCACGCGCTGGTGGCCGAGCTCGAAGCCACGAGCGACTACCGCGTGCGCCGCGCCCAGGTGGCCGCGTTCAACGCGACCAGCCCGGTGCTCAAGCGCGGCCTCGCGCTCACGCCGGTGAAATTCGGCATCTCCTTCAACGTCAAGCACTTCAACCAGGCCGGCGCGCTGGTGCACGTCTACAGCGACGGCTCCATCCTCGTGAACCACGGCGGCACCGAGATGGGCCAGGGCCTGAATACCAAGGTGGCGCAGGTGGTGGCGCACGAGCTGGGCATGCCCTTCGAGAGCGTGCGCGTGACGGCCACCGACACGCACAAGGTCGCCAACACTTCGGCCACCGCTGCCTCCACCGGCAGCGACCTGAACGGCAAGGCCGCGCAGGACGCGGCGCGCCAGATCCGCGAGCGCCTCGCCGCCTGCGCCGCGCAGCTGTTCGGCGGCACGGCCGCGGCCGTGCGCTTCGGTGGCGGGCAGGTGGAGGTCAACGGCATCACCCTGCCCTTCGCCGAGCTGGTGACCAGGGCTTATCACGAGCGCGTGCAGCTCTGGTCGGACGGCTTCTACGCCACCCCCGGCCTGAGCTGGGACCGCGACACGCTGCAGGGCCGGCCCTTCTACTACTTCGCCTACGGCGCGGCGGTGAGCGAGGTGCTGGTGGACACGCTGAGCGGCGAGTGGAAGCTCTTGCGCGCCGACGTGTTGCACGACGTGGGCCGCTCGCTCAACCCGGCCATCGACATCGGTCAGGTCGAAGGCGCCTTCATCCAGGGCATGGGCTGGCTGACGATGGAAGAGCTGGTGTGGCATCCGCAAAGCGGCATGCTGATGACGCACGCGCCCAGCACCTACAAGATCCCCACCGCCAACGACTGCCCGGCCGACTTCCGCGTGCGCCTGTTCGAGAACGACAACGCCGAGGACAGCATCCACCGCAGCAAGGCGGTGGGCGAGCCGCCCCTGCTGCTGCCCTTCTCGGTGTTCTTCGCGATCCGCGATGCGATCTCGTCGGTCGGCGCGCACCGCGTCGATCCGCCGCTGTCGGCGCCGGCCACGGGCGAAGCGATCCTGCGCGCGGTCGAGGCGGTGAGGAAGGCCGCGTGAGATGAATGCGCTGCGCAATCTCGCCGCTGCCTGGCTCGCCCGGGGCGAGCCCGCCGTGCTCGTCGAAGTGAGCGAAGCCCTCGGCTCGGCGCCGCGCGAGGCCGGCGCGCGCATGCTGGTGAGCGCCACGCGCTGCGAGGGCACGATAGGCGGCGGGCATCTGGAGCTGAAGGCGATCGCGCGTGCGCGGCAGATGCTGGCGTCCGTTCGAGATGAGTTCGCTTCCGTTCGGGCTGAGCTCCCTTCCGTTCGGGCTGAGCTTGTCGAAGCCCCCGGCGAGCCACGCACGGCCCTTCGACAGGCTCAGGGCGAACGGGGTGGGAGTGTCTCAGTCCACTACCCGCTCGGCCCCGCACTCGGCCAGTGCTGCGGCGGCGCGGTGACGCTGGCCTTCTCTCGCCTCGACGCCAAGGCGCTCGCCGCCTGGCCGCTGGCCGCGCCGCGCTTTCATCTGCAGCTCTATGGCGCCGGCCACGTGGGCCGCGCCATCGTGCGCGCGCTGGCGCCGCTCAACGTGCGGATCGACTGGATCGACGAGCGCGACGATCAGTTTCCGCCCGCGGCCGATACTCCGGCCCACACGCGCGTGATCGCCGTCGACGCGCCGGAAGCCGAGGTCGACGAAGCGCCGAAGGGCACGTTCTTCCTCGTGCTGACGCACCGCCACGACCTGGATCTGCGCATCTCGGCGGCGATCCTGAAGCGCAACGACTTCGCCTTCTTCGGCCTGATCGGCTCCAAGACGAAGCGCGCGCGCTTCATCCACCGCTTCGAGACCCTGGGGCTCGCACCCGAAGCGATCGCACGCCTCACCTGCCCGATCGGCGTGGCGGGGGTGGAGGGCAAGGAGCCCGAGGTGATCGCGGCGTCGGTGGTGGCGCAGCTGCTCGTGGCGAGCAGCCGCGCCGAGGCTCAGACGCCGGCCAGCGCGCGCAGCGCGGCCACGTCCAGCACCTTCACGGTGTAGCCGGCCACGGCGATCAGGCCCTTGCGGCTGAGCTGGCGCAGCAGGCGCGACAGCGTCTCGGGCGTGATCGCGAGCTGCGAAGCGATGTCGCGCTTGCGCTCGGTAAGCGACACCGTGACGCTGCCGTCGCTCGCCGCTTCGCTGCAGCAGCGCTGCAGCAGCCACGCGGCGAAGCGGCCCTCGGCGTCCTTGTGCATCAGGTCGTGCGTGGCCACCGTGAGCGACTGCACCTGGCGCGCCAGCGTCACCACGAGCCGCCGTGCCAGTTCCGGATGACGCTGCATCAGGGCCTGCACATCGGCGCGCGGCACGCTGACCAGGGTCACGTCCGACACCGCCACGGCATCCTGCGCGGGTGCGGCGCCCAGCCAGGCGCTGCTCGCGTCCAGCCAAGCCGGGCCCTGCACGCTGCGCTCGGGCTGGAAGCTGCCGTCGGCCGGCGCGCTGCCCAGCGCCGCGTCGCCGCGGGCGATCAGGCAGAGGTCACGCGCGGGTTCGCGGCTCGACACCAGCAGGCTGCCGGCCGGCAGCTCGCGCACCTGCGCCAGCTCCTGCAATTCGGCGACGACATCGGCGGGCAAGGCGGGCCCGAGAACTGCGGCCCAGAAGGCACTGCCGCCGGCGACGGGCGCGGGCTCAGAGCCCGGCGCCACACGACGCGGCCGCAACGGACGCATCGGCCGAGCGCCGACGCCGCTGAGGGTGGTGTGGGTTTCCAATCGCAGTCCCCGGTTGTGCTCTTTGATGGAGCGGAATGTCTCTTGCCCCTCGAAGCACCGTCTTGCGGTGGATCAAAGGGTCTCCGGGGACAACCGACCGCCACGGTCGGGATTGAGGCAACTCAGTCGTGTTACCGAAGCTACGCAGCGACCTCGTGCCTGGCGAGGATCTCCAAGGCACGCACCAGCGCCGAGTGATCGCTGTCGGCCAGCCCGTGCGCCGCACAGGCCTGCATCAGCTGCGCCGCGTTGGCCGTGCCGGGCAGGCTCACGCCGAGTTGCTTCGCGCCTTGCAGCGCGAGGTTCAGGTCCTTCTGGTGCAGTTGGATCCTGAAGCCCGGATTGAACGTGCGCTTGATCATGCGCTCGCCATGCACTTCGAGGATGCGGCTGGCCGCGAAGCCGCCCATCAGCGCCTGCCGCACCTTGGCCGGGTCGGCGCCGGCCTTGCTGGCGAAGACCAGCGCTTCGCCCACCGCCGCGATGTTGAGCGCCACGATGATCTGGTTGGCCACCTTGGTGGTCTGGCCGTCGCCATTGCCGCCCACCAGGGTGATGTTCTTGCCCATCAGCTGGAAGAGCGGCAGCACGCGATCGAACGCGGCCTGCGGACCGCCGACCATGATGGTCAGGCTTGCGGCCTTGGCACCGACTTCGCCACCCGACACCGGTGCATCCAGGTAGTCGCAGCCGAGTTCGTTGATCCTCTTGGCGAAGGCCTTGGTCTCGATCGGCGAGATCGAGCTCATGTCGACCACGGTCTTGCCCTTGGAGAGTCCCGCCGCCACGCCGTTCTCCGCGAACAGCACCTTCTCCACGTCCGGCGTGTCCGGCACCATGGTGAAGATCACGTCGGCGCGCTGCGCCACTTCCTTGGGCGAGGCGCAGGCCACCGCGCCGGCGTCGCGCAAGGCCTGCGGCACCTGGCTGCGCGTGTTGACGAACAAGTCATGCCCGGCGGCACGCAGATGGCCTGCCATGGGCGCACCCATGATCCCGAGGCCGATGAATCCCAGCTTCATGGTGATGTCCTTTCTTCGTTCAGCGCTGGCGCATCTCGGCCAGCACCTGTTGTGAACCCGCCGCGATCAGGCGCGCGTCCGAGCTCACCGTCACGAAGCGGAAGCCACGGGCGATGCGCGCCTTGGCGACGTCGCTGCGGCCGTTGTGGATGCCGGCCACCACGCCATGCGCCTTGGCGCGCGCGACGATGTGGTCGATGGCCTGCGCCACCTTGGGCTCGACGTCGTCGAACTGCGGCTTGCAGCCCAGCGCCAGCGACAGGTCCGAGGGGCCGATGTAGATCGCGTCCAGGCCTTCGACGCCGAGGATGGCGTCGAGGTTGTCGAGCGCCTGCGCGGTCTCGATCATCGCGAAGCGCACGATGGTGTCGTTGGCCTGCGTCGGGTAGTCGGCGCCGCCGTACAGCAGCGCGCGCACCGGGCCGAAGCTTCTGGTGCCCTTGGGCGCGTAGCTGGTGTAGGCGACGAAGCGCTGCGCCTCTTCGCGCGTATTGACCATCGGGCAGATCACGCCGTAGGCACCGGCGTCCAGCGTCTTCATGATGATGCCCGGCTCCAGCCAGGGCACGCGCACGATGGGCACGGTGGCGGTGGTGGAGATGGCCTGCAGCATGCCCACCATGGCCTGGTAGTCGACCACGCCGTGCTGCAGGTCGATGGTCAGCGTGTCCCAGCCCTGGTGGGCCATGGTCTCGGCGCAGAAGCTGTTGGCGATCGCCAGCCAGCCGTTGACGGCGGCCTTGTCCTCGCTCCACAGCGTGCGCAGTCGGTTTTCTCTCATGGGATGTCCTTCAGGGAAGCGGGGCGGGCGAGACCATGCGGCCGTCGCGGAAGAAGCCTTGCAGGTTGTCGAATACGCGGTCGGCCATGGCCTGGCGCGTCTCCTCGGTGCCGCTGGCAATGTGCGGCAGCAGCACCACGTTGTCGAGCTCGAAGAGCGCGCGCGGCACGTTCGGCTCGTTCTCGAATACGTCCAGCCCGGCGCCGGCGATGCGCTTGTCGACGAGCGCGCGCACCAGCGCCGCTTCGTCGATCACCGAGCCGCGCGCCACGTTGATCACGAAGCCGCGCGGGCCGAGCGCGTCCAGCACCGCGTCGTTCACCAGGTGCCGCGTGCCCGCGCCGCCGGCGGTGATGACCACCAGGTAATCGCACCAGCGCGCCAGCTCGATCAGCGAGGGCTCGTGCGCCCAGGCCACGCCTGCTACAGGCCGCCGGCTGTGGTAGCGGATGTCCATCTCGAAGCCGGTGGCGCGCTTCGCGATGGTCTGGCCGATGCGGCCCAGGCCGACGATGCCCAGCTTGGCGCCGCTCACCTTGCGCGCCAGCGGAAAGCTCTTCGCGCCCGGCGTGGTCCAGCCGCCGCGGCGCACGAAACGATCGGCTTCGCTGATGCGCCGGCCGACGTCGAGCATCAACGCCATCGCCAGATCGGCCACGCAGTCGTTCAGCACGTCGGGCGTGTAGCCGACGGCGATGCCGCGCACTTGGGCGGCGGCAAGATCCAGCTTGTCCAGCCCGACGCCGAAGCTGGAGATCGCGCGCAGCCGGGGCAGCCGCGCCAGCATGTCGGCCGTGACGCCCACGCCCGCCGAGGTGACGAAGCCCTCGAACTCGCCGCCGTGCGCGGCGAGGAAGGCCGCCGGATCGCCCTGCTCGGCGAGCAGCACGGTGTCGAACTCGGCGGCCAGCTTCGCTTCGAGCGAAGGCAGCAGCCGGCCGGCCTGCAGGATGCGGTGCTTGTTCATCGAGCCTCGATCCTCAATCGATCTTCACGCCGCCCGCGGCGACCACGGCGGCCCAGTTCTTGCGCTCGCGCTCGAAGAAGGCGCTGAACTCCGTCGGCGTCATGGTGTAGACCTCGGCGCCCTGCGACACCAGGCGCTCGCGCACCTCGGGCAGGCGGATGATGCGCGTCAGCTCGGTGGCGAGGCGGTTCACCACCGCCGGCGGCGTGGCGGCCGGCACCAGCACGCCCTGCCAGGTGCCCGACTCGAAGCCCTTCACGCCCTGCTCCGCGATGGTCGGCACCTTGGCCAGCAGCGGCACGCGCGTCGCCTTGGAGACGCCCAGCACCTTGAGCTTGCCCGACTGCACCATGGGCAGCGTGGCGAGCATGCCGTTCATCAGCACCTGGGTCTGGCCGGCGACGGTGTCGCCGATCGCCTGCGAGCCGCCCTTGTAGGGGATGTAGGTCCACTCGGCCTTCGTCGCCTTCTCCACCGCCACGCCGGCCAGGTGCGGCGCGCTGCCGATGGCCGTCACCGCGAAGTTGAGCTTCTCCTTGTGCGAGAGCGCCACCAGCTCCTGCAGGTTGTTGGCCGGCACCGAGGGGTGCACCACCAGCAGGTGCGGCGAGTAGGCCAGCATGGTGACGCCGCGCAGATCCTTGCTCGGGTCGAAGGGCAGCTGCTTGTAGACCGAGGGTGTGATCGCCAGGGCGCCGGTGTCGCACAGCAGCAGCGTGTGGCCGTCGTTGCTCTTGGCGACGGCATCGGTGCCGGTGTTGCCGTTGGCGCCGGCGCGGTTCTCGACGATCACCGTCTGCTTGAGCGCCTCCGACAGCGGCTGCGAGATGGCGCGGGCGATGATGTCCGACGAACCGCCCGGCGGATAGGGCACGACGATGCGGATCGGCTTGCTCGGCCACTGCTGCGCGGCGGCATGGAAGGCGAGCGCAGCCAGCGCGGCAGCGAGGATGATTCGCTTCAAGACGGGTCTCCTGGTGTCAGCGGACCATGCAGGGCCGCTTGTTGTCGAACTTCCAGCCGGGGATGAGGTACTGCATCGCCATCGCGTCGTCACGCGCGCCGAGGCCGTGCTGCCGGTAGAGCTCGTGCGCCTTGGCGACTTCGGCCATGTCGAGCTCCACACCCAGGCCCGGCTTCTTCGGCACCTGCACGTGGCCGTTCACGATGCGCAGCGGGTCTTTCGTGAGGCGCTGGCCGTCCTGCCAGATCCAGTGCGTGTCGATCGCCGTCACCTTGCCCGGCGCGGCCGCGCCGACGTGCGTGAACATCGCCAGCGAGACGTCGAAGTGGTTGTTCGAATGCGAGCCCCAGGTCAGGCCCCAGTCGCGGCAGGTCTGGGCGACGCGCACGCTGCCGGCCAGGGTCCAGAAATGCGGGTCGGCCAGCGGGATGTCGACCGACTGCAGCGCCAGCGCATGCGCCATCTGGCGCCAGTCGGTGGCGACCATGTTGGTGGCGGTGGGCAACCCGGTGGCGCGGCGGAACTCGGCCATCACCTCGCGGCCGCTGAAGCCCTGCTCGGCGCCGCACGGGTCTTCCGCATAGGCCACCACGCCGCGCATGCGTTGGCCCAGGCGGATCGCGTCCTTCAAGAGCCAGCCGCCGTTCGGATCGAGCGTCACGCGCGCCTCGGGGAAGCGCTCGTGCAGCGCGATCACCGCGTCCACTTCCGCATCGCCCGCGAGCACGCCGCCCTTGAGCTTGAAGTCGTTGAAGCCGTAGCGCTCGCGCGCGGCAACGGCTAAGCGCACCACCGCCTCGGGCGTCAGCGCTTCCTGGTGGCGCAGGCGGAACCAGGCGTTGTCCGCGCCCGGTTCTTCGGCATAGGGCAGATCGGTCTTGTTGCGGTCGCCGACGAAGAAGAGATACCCGAGCATCTCCACCGCCTCGCGCTGCTGCCCTTCGCCGAGCAGCGCCGCCACCGGCAGGCCGAGATGCTGGCCGAGCAGATCGAGCATCGCCGATTCGACGGCGGTGACGGCATGAATGGTGGTGCGCAGGTCGAAGGTCTGCAGGCCGCGCCCGCCGGCATCGCGGTCGGCGAAGGCGCGCTGCATCGTCTGCATCACCGCCTGCACGTTGGCCACCGGCTGGCCGACGACCAGCTCGCGCGCATCCTCCAGCGTCTGGCGGATCTTCTCGCCGCCCGGCACCTCGCCGACGCCGGTGTGGCCGGCGCTGTCGGTGAGGATGAGCAGGTTGCGCGTGAAGAAGGGACCATGCGCGCCGCTCAGGTTGAGCAGCATGCTGTCGCGGCCGGCGACCGGAATCGCCTGCAGCTGGGTGACGACGGGGGTGTTGTTCATGTCAAGACCGGTGGAGCAGAACCCGTTCGCCCTGAGCCTGTCGAAGGGCCGGCAACGGGCAGCAAGGTGCCACGCGCATGGCCTTCGACAGGCTCAGGCCGAACGGTGTGAGGTGTGGGTCATCAATCCGCGGTGATCTTGCGGGTCTCGATCAGCTTCTTCCAGCGGGCCGACTCGGCGGCCTGGAAGGCGGCGAACTCGGCCGGCGTGTTGGCGACGATCTCGAAGCCGACTTCGAGCAATTTGGGGCGAACGGCCGGGTCGTTGAGCGCGGCGACGATCGCCGCGTGCAGCTTGGCCTTCACGTCCGCCGGCAGGCCCTTGGGCGCGGCGATGCCCTGCCACGAATAGACGTCGGCATCCTTCACGCCCGCTTCGGCCAGCGTCGGCACATTGGGCAGCAGCGCCGAGCGTTTCGCGCCGGTCACGGCCAGGGCGCGCAGCTTGCCGGCGTTGACGTGCGGGAGGATCGCGTTGATGTTCTGGAACGAGGCGTCGACCTGGCCGCCGAGCAGATCGCTGATGGCCGGCGCACCGCCCTTGTAGGGCACGTGGATGCCGCTGGTGCCGCTCTGCAGCCAGAACAGCTCGGCGGTCAGGTGATCCGACGAGCCGTTGCCCGAGGAGGCGAAGGTGATCTTCTCGGGCGTCTTCTTCTGCGCCGCGATCACGTCGGCCACGCTCTTGAAGGGCGAGGCCGCCGGCACCACCAGGACGTTGGGCGCCTGCACGGCGACGGTGAGCAGGTCGAGATCCTTGCCGGCGTCGTAGGGCACGTTCTTGATCAGGTAGGGCGCGATCACGAAGGGGCCGAGCGAGGACACCAGCACCGTGTAGCCGTCGGGCGCGGCGCGCACCACCTGCGCGGTGCCGATGGTGCCGGTGGCGCCGGCCTTGTTGTCGACGATCACCGTCTGGCCGAGCTTCTTCTGCATCTCGGCGCCGATGCTGCGCGCCAGCGTGTCGGTCGAGCCGCCCGGCGGGAAGGGCACGACCAGGGTGATGGGCTTGTCGGGCCAGGCGTGGGCCGGCGCGGCCAGGGCGAACGCGAGTGCGGCCAGGGTCAGCAGTCTCTTCATGATGGGTCGGTCGGGGCGGGCTGAGGATTCAAGTTGTATGTCATCGTACAACTTGAATGGCGCCGATTCAAGGCGAATCGACTCAGGGTTACTACGGAGCCTCGACGGCGCGGCGGCGCCGCTCGCGGCTGTTGGCGAGATGCGTGCGCATGGCCGCGCGCGCCGCATCGGCGTCCTTGGCGGCGATGGCGTCGACGATGCTCTCGTGCTCGGCGTTGACGCGCCGCAGGTAGGCCTGGCGCTGCGGGTCGATCACGCCGGAAGCCTCGAGCCGCGCGCGCGGAATGATCTGCGCGCCGAGCGTGGCCATCAGGCCGGCGAAGTGCTCGTTCTGCGTGGCGCGCGCGATCTCGCTGTGCAGCTGGAAGTCGGCCGCCACCGCGTCGCGCCCCTCCTCCACCGCCGCGGCGAAGGCGGCCAGCGCGGCACGCATCGCCGCCAGGTTCGCGGCCGTGCGCCGCTGCGCCGCGAGGCCGGCGGCCTCGCTCTCGACGCCGATGCGCAGCTCCAGCACCGCCACCACGTCGCGCAGCGTGGCGAGCTGCTGCGGCTCGATGCGGAAGGCCGAGGCATCGCCCGGGCCGACCACGAAGGTGCCGATGCCGTGGCGCGTCTCGACCATGCCGGCCGCCTGCAGCTTGGAGATGGCCTCGCGCACCACCGTGCGGCTGACGCCGAACTCGGCCATCACCTCGGCCTCGGTGGGCAGCTTGTCGCCGGCATTCAGCCGGCCGTCGCGGATGCGCTCGCCGAGCGCATCCACCAGCCCCAGGGCGAGCGTGCGCGGCCGCCGCGCGGCCAGGACGTCCTGATTCATGTCCCCTCCGGATAAACCCCGATCCGCTTGCCTTGACAGGCGCAGGGTCGGATCCAAGAATGAGTGAAGTTATACGACAACTGATGTCCTACCTCAAGCGGTACACACCATGAGTGCCCCTACTACATCTTCGCTGCGCTTTCGCCGCCTGCTGCTCACCGGCGCCGCCGGCGGCCTGGGCCGCGTGCTGCGCCCGCGCCTGAAGACGCGTTGCGACGCCCTGCGAGTCTCCGACATCGCCGAGCTCGGCGCCGCCGCGCCCGGCGAGGAAGTGCAGCGCGCCGACCTGGCCGACCGCGCCGCCGTCTTCGCGCTGCTGAAGGACGTGGAGGCCGTGGTGCACCTCGGCGGCCTGTCCACCGAGCACGACTTCGACGCCATCCTGCAGGCCAACATCGTCGGCAGCTACAACGTCTACGAAGCGGCGCGGCGCGCCGGCACGCGGCGCATCGTCTTCGCCAGCTCCAACCACGTCACCGGCTTCTACCGCCAGGACGAGGTGCTCACCCCCGCCGCGATGCCGCGGCCGGACGGCCACTACGGCCTGTCGAAAGCCTTCGGCGAGAACCTCGCGCAGTTCTACTGGGACCGCTACGGCCTCGAGACCGTGAGCCTGCGCATCGGCTCCTCCTTCCCCGAGCCGAAAGACCGCCGCATGCTCGCCACCTGGCTGAGCTACGACGACCTGGAGCGCCTCGTCGTCGCCGCGCTGGCCGCGCCGGTGGTCGGCCACACGGTGATGTACGGCATGTCGGACAACGCCGTCGCCTGGTGGGACAACAGCAGCGCGCACCACGTCGGCTACCGGCCGCAGGACAGCTCCGAGCCCTTCCGCGCCGCCGCCGAGGCGCGCCAGCCAGCGATCGACCTGCGCGACCCGGCCGCGGTCTGCCAGGGCGGCGCCTTCGTGCGCAACGGCCCCTTCGAGTGAATTCGAGTAGCCCGTACACAAGACCCCCAAGGAGACAACGATGCCCTTCCGTTCGTGCGCGCTGGCCGCGCTGCTGGGTGCAAGCGCCGTCGCCGCGCAGGCCACCGAGTTCCGCTCGTCCGACATCCACCCCGACGACTACCCCACCGTGCTCGCCGTGCGCCACATGAGCGAGACGCTGGCCAGGAGCAGTGGCGGAAAGCACAGCATCAAGGTGTTCGCCAAGTCGGCACTCGGCAACGAGAAGGACACCATCGAGCAGACCAAGCTCGGCGCGCTGGCGATGACGCGCGTGAACGTGGCGCCGATGAACAACATCTGCCCGGCCACCATGGTGCCGACCATGCCCTTCCTGTTCCGCAGCACCGAGCACATGCGCAAGGTGCTGGACGGCGCCATCGGCGAGGAGATCCTAAAGGACTGCGAGGCTCAGGGCTTCATCGGCCTGGCCTTCTACGACAGCGGAGCGCGCTCGATCTACTCGGTGAAGAAGCCGGTCAAGACGCTCGCCGACGCGAAGGGCCTGAAGGTGCGCGTGCAGCAGAGCGACCTGTGGGTCTCGCTGCTCGAGGCCATGGGCGCCAACGCCACGCCCATGCCCTTCGGCGAGGTCTACACCGCGCTCAAGACCGGCCTCGTGGACGCCGCCGAGAACAACTACCCGAGCTACGAGAGCTCGCGCCACTTCGAGGTGGCCAAGTACTACAACAAGACCGAGCACTCGATGGCGCCCGAGATCCTGCTGTTCAGCAAGAAGGTCTGGGACGGCCTCAGCCCCGACGAGCAGAAGCAGATCCGCGCTGCGGCCAAGGAGAGCGTCGGCACCATGCGCAAGCTGTGGGACGAGCGCGAGGCCAAGTCACTGGCGGTGGTGAAGGCCGCCGGCGCGCAGATCGTCGAGGTCGACAAGGCCAGCTTCCAGGCGGCGATGAAGCCGGTCTACGACAAGTTCCTGAAAGATCCGAAGCTGCAGGACATGGTCCGCCGCATCAACGACGTCAAGTAGAGCGACGCACATGTACTCGCGCTTCTGCGCCGCGCTGGCGCGGCTGTGCCTGCGCGTGGGCGTGGGCGGGCTGGTGCTGCTGATCGTCGCCGTGCTCTACCAGGTGATCGGCCGCTATGTCTTCAACGACACGCCCACCTGGGCCGAGAGCGGCGCGGTGCTGCTGGTGCTGTACGTCACCATGCTGGGCATGGCGGTGGGCGTGCGCGACGCCGGCCACATCGGGCTCGAATCGCTGCTGGTGCTCGCGCCCGAATGGCTGCGCCTGAAGATGGAGTTGCTGATCCACGCGCTGGTGCTGATCTTCGGCGTGGTGATGGCCTGGCAGTGCGCGGTGCTGGCGCAGAGCGTGGCGGCCTACAAGATCCCGACGCTGGGCGTCTCGGAGGCCTTCAAGTACGCGCCGCCGGCCTTCGCGGGCGTGCTGGTGGCGCTGTTCTCGCTCGAACACATCCTGGCGCTGCTCGAGGGTGAAGAGGTGGAGCCGGCATGGCATTGACCATCTTGTGCGTGAGCTTCACGCTCCTGCTGCTGCTGGGCGTGCCGGTGGCCTTCTCGATCGGGCTGTCGTCGCTCGCGACCATCCTCTACGAAGGCCTGCCGCTGGCGGTGGGCTTCCAGCAGATGATCTCCGGGATGAACCCGTTCTCGTTCCTGGCGATCCCGTTCTTCATCTTCGCCGGCGAGATCATGATGTACGGCGGCGTGGCCGACCGCATCGTCGGCTTCGCCAAGGCGCTGGCCGGCCACGTGCGCGGCGGCCTGGGCATGACGAACGTGCTGGCCTGCACCCTCTTCGGCGGCGTATCGGGTTCGCCGGTGGCCGACGTCTCGGCGATGGGCGCGGTGCTCATTCCGCAGATGAAGAAGGAGGGCTACCACGCCGACTACGCCGTCAACGTGACCACGCACGCCTCGCTGGTCGGCGCGCTGATGCCCACCTCGCACAACATGATCATCTTCACGCTGGCGGCCAGCGGCAAGGTGAGCATCGCGGCACTGATCCTCGCGGGTATCGTGCCGGCCATCATCCTGACGGTCTGCAACCTGGTCGCGGCCTACGCCGTGGCGGTGAAGCGCGGCTACCCGAAAGGCACGTTCCCCGGCTGGGCCATCGTCGGCCAGTCCTTCGCGGCTTCGCTGCCGGGGCTGCTGGTGGTGGTGATCATCATCGCGGGCATTCTCTCGGGCGCCTTCACCGCGACGGAATCGGCCTCGGTGGCGGTGGTGTGGGCGCTGTTCCTCTCGGCGGTGGTCTATCGCAAGCTGACGCGCGAGCAGTTCCTCAAGGCGGCGGCCAAGGCGGTGAAGACCACCGGCACGGTGCTGCTGCTGATCGGCATCAGCTCGATGTTCGGCTACCTGATCGGCCTGTACGGCGTGGCCGAGCTCACCGGCCAGGCGCTCGCGGCCACGACCAGCTCGTCGTGGATGATCTTCCTGTGGGTCAACGTCATCCTGTTCGTGCTCGGCACCTTTCTCGACATGGCGGCGACCATCCTGATCTGCACGCCGATCTTCCTGCCGATCTGCCAGCAGTACGGCATGAGCACCGAGCAGTTCGGCATCGTCATGCTGATCAACTGCGCGCTCGGCCTGAATACGCCGCCGGTGGGCACGACGCAGTTCGTCGGCTGCACCATCGGCGAGATCTCGGTGGGCGAGGTGATGAAGACCATCTGGCCCTTCTACGGCGCGCTGATCGCCGCGCTGATGCTGGTGACCTACGTGCCGGGCTTCGCGATGTGGCTGCCGAACCTGCTGCTGAAGTGAGGCCATGAGCGGAACCGTCGTCTACGTCAGCAACGCCGACAGCGGCGAGATCTCGGTGCTCGCGCTCGACGAAGCGCGCGGCACGCTGGCGCTGCGGCAGAGCGTGCCCTGCGGCGGCACCGTGATGCCACTGGCGCTGCGGCCGGATCGGCGCGTGCTCTACGCCGCCGTGCGCAACGAGCCCTGGCGCGTGCTCGCCTTCGCCATCGATGCGCGCGAGGGCACGCTCACGGCGCTCGGCGAAGCGCCGCTCGCGCAGAGCATGGCGCACATCGCCGTGGACGCCTCCGGGCGCTGGCTGTTCAGCGCCTCCTACGGCGGCAGCCTGATCGCGCTCAACCCCATCGCTGCCGACGGCACACCGCAGCCGCCCTGCTGGCAACAGACCACGCCGCCCAAGGCGCATGCGATGCGCGCGACGCCGGGCAACCGCTTCGCCTATGCCACTTCGCTGGGCGGCGACCAGCTGCTGCAGTTCGCCTTCGATGCCGAGCGCGGCAGCTTGACGCCGCTCGCCCCGCCCGCTTTCGCCGGCCGCCGCGGCGCGGGTGCGCGCCATCTCGCCTTCCACCCGAACGGCCGCATCGCCTGGCTGCTCAACGAACTCGACGCCACGCTCGACGTGCTGGCCGTCGACACCGCCAGCGGCCAACTGAGCGCGCTGCAGACCGTCTCCTTCCTGCCGCCCGGCTTCGCCGGCGAGCCCTGGGGCGCCGAGCTGCGCCTCACGCCCGACGCGCGCTTCCTCTACGCGAGCGAACGCCGCTCGAGCACGCTGGCCGGCTTCGCGATCGATGCGCAGGGCCGGCTCGCGCCCATCGGCCACTGGCCCACGCAGACGCAGCCGCGCAGCTTCGCCGTCACGCCCTCGGGCCGTTTCCTGATCGCCGCCGGCCAGCTCTCCAACACCGTCGGTCTGCACGCCATCGATGCGGCCAGCGGCGCGCTCACGCTGCGCCACGAACTCGCCGTCGGCCGCAATCCCAACTGGGTCGAGGCGATCGCCCTGCCCTGATCTTTCCAACCGGAGCCTTCCATGTCCGTCTCACGCCGCAGCCTCGTGGCCACGCTCGCCTTCGCCACGGCTACCGCCCTGCCCTCGCTCGCCTTTGCGCAGGAGTGGCCGGCCAGGCAGCCGATCCGCATCATCGTGCCCTTCGCCGCCGGCGGCACCAGCGACATCCTCGCCCGCACCGTGGGCGAGAAGCTGCAAGCCGCGCTCAAGCAGACCGTGGTGATCGAGAACAAGGCCGGCGCCGGCGGCGTGATCGGCGCCGACGCGGCCGCCAAGTCCGCCCCCGACGGCTACACCTTCCTGCTCGGCACCATCGCCAGCCACGCGATCAACCCGGCGCTGCAGCCCAGGATGCCCTACGACGCGGCGAAAGATTTCGCGCCGGTGATCCTGCTCGGCAGCATCTCCAACGTGCTGCTGGTGGGCGGGAGTCAACCGTACAAGACGGTGGCCGACGTCGTCGCCGCCGCGAAGAAGGAGCCGCTGCCCTTCGCGTCGGCCGGCCAGGGCAGCTCGCAGCACATGAGCGGCGAGATGTTCAAGCTGCTCGCCGGCGCGCCGCTCGTGCACGTGCCCTACAAGGGCAGCGCACCGGCGGTGCAGGACGTGATCGGCGGCCAGATCCCGATGAGCTTCGAGACCGCCACCGTCGCACTGCCGCACGTGCAGTCGGGCAAGGTGCGCGCACTGGCGGTCACCTCCGCGAAGCGCAGCAAGGTGCTGCCCGAGGTGCCGACGCTGCAGGAGGCCGGCATCGCCGGCTTCGACGTCGCCAGCTGGCAGGCCATCTACGCCCCGGCCGGCACGCCGGCGCCGGTGGTGCAGCGCCTGAACGCGGAGATCGGGAAGATCCTCGCCAGCGCCGAGGTGAAGGCGAAGATGGACGGCCTGGGCCTGGACCATGTGGCGAATACGCCCGAGCAGTTCGCCGCCTTCGGCCGCAGCGAACTGGCCAAGTGGCAGAAGGTGGTCAAGGACGGCAACGTGAAGCCGGAGTGACGTGAACACCGCCCCTCACATCATCCGCATGAACGATCGCGACAACGTCGCGATCGTCGCCAACGACGGCGGGCTGGACGCCGGCACCGCGCTGCCCGGCGGCCTGGTGCTGAAGGAGCGCGTGCCGCAGGGCCACAAGGTGGCGCTCTCCGACATCGCCGAAGGCGCGGCGGTGCGCCGCTACGATGTGGCGATCGGCTTCGCGCTCGCGCCCATCGCGGCCGGCCGCTGGGTGCACGAGAAGCTGCTGCGCCTGCCCGACGCGCGCGGCCTGGCCAATCTGCCGATGGCCGACGCGCCGCGCCCGCCGCTCGATCCGCTGGAGGGCTTCACCTTCCAGGGCTTCCGCAATGCCGACGGCTCGGTGGGCACGCGCAACCTGCTGGCCATCACCACCACCGTGCAGTGCGTGGCCGGCGTGGTGGAGCACGCGGTCGAGCGCATCCGCCGCGAGCTGCTGCCGCTCTATCCGCATGTCGACGACGTGATCGGGCTGGAGCACGGCTACGGCTGCGGCGTGGCGATCGACGCGCCCGACGCGGTGATCCCGATCCGCACGCTGCGCCACATCAGCCTGAATCCGAACTTCGGCGGCGAGGTCATGGTGGTGAGCCTGGGCTGCGAGAAGCTGCAGCCGGATCGCCTGCTGCCTCCGGGCGTCATCCCCATCGACGCCGCGGCGCAAGAGCCGCAGCTCGACGTCGTCTGCCTGCAGGACGAAGCGCATGTCGGCTTCGGCTCGATGATCGATTCCATCCTGCGCCAGGCACGCGTGCACCTCGAGCGCCTCAACCAGCGCCGCCGCGAAACCGTGCCGGCCTCCGAGCTGGTGGTGGGCGTGCAATGCGGCGGCAGCGATGCCTTCTCGGGTGTCACCGCCAACCCGGCGGTCGGCTTCATGAGCGACCTGCTGGTGCGCGCCGGCGCCACCGTGATGTTCAGCGAGGTCACCGAGGTGCGCGACGCCATCGACCAGCTCACCGCGCGCGCCGCCACGCCCGAAGTCGCCGAGGCGATGGTGCGCGAGATGGCCTGGTACGACGCCTACCTGCAGCGCGGCCGCGTCGACCGCAGCGCCAACACCACGCCGGGCAACAAGAAGGGCGGGCTCGCGAACATCGTCGAGAAGGCGATGGGCTCGATCGTCAAGAGCGGCAGCGCGCCCATCGCCGGCGTGCTGGCACCCGGCGAAAAACTCGCGCGCGATCAGCGCGGCCTGATCTACGCCGCCACGCCGGCCAGCGATTTCATCTGCGGCACGCTGCAGCTGGCCGCCGGCATGAACCTGCACGTCTTCACCACCGGCCGCGGCACGCCCTACGGCCTGGCCGAATGCCCGGTGATCAAGGTCGCCACGCGCAGCGAGCTGGCGCGGCGCTGGCACGACCTGATGGACGTCGACGCCGGCCGCATCGCCAGCGGCGAGGCCAGCATCGAGGCCATGGGCTGGGAGCTGTTCCACCGCTTGCTCGCCACCGCCAGCGGCGAGCGCACCTGGGCCGAGCGGCACCGGCTGCGCAATGCGCTGGTGCTGTTCAATCCGGCGCCGGTGACCTGAGCTTGCCGCCTCAGCGCAGGTCGGCGCGCATCGCGCCGGCGGCGACGATGCGGTCGCGCCCGGCCGCCTTGGCGGCGTAGAGCGCCTCGTCGGCCTCGGCCCAGCCGCGTTCCCAGCCGGCCTTGTCGTTGCAGCGGCGCGAGATGCCGATGCTCACCGTGCAATGCAGCGGCACTTTCACCCCGGGCACGCGGATGTCGAGCCGGCGCACCGCGGCGAGCAGCCGCTCGGCCAGCGCCCAGGCCACGCCGTCGTCGGCCGCCACGCAGCCGACCAGAAACTCCTCGCCGCCGGTGCGTGCGATGAAGTCGCTCGCCCGCACGCTGGCCGACAAGGCCGCGGCGATCTCGCGCAGCACCGCGTCGCCGGCGGCGTGGCCGTGGTTGTCGTTGACGCGCTTGAAGTGGTCGATGTCGATCTGCAGCAGCGTCACCGGCCGGCTCTCGCGCGCCGCGAAGTGGCGGCGCACCACATCGTCGAGGCCGTTGCGGTTGAGCAGCCGCGTCAGCGCATCGTGCGAGGCCAGTTCGGCGAGCTGCGTGTTCAGGCGCGCGAATACCAGCCACACCAGGTTGAGGCCCAGCATCACCGAGGCGAGCGAGGCATAGCCGTAGTAGAGCTGCCCGAACAGGCCGTGGTGCAGCGGCCCGGTGCCGACCAGCGGGAAGGCGAGGCCGCGCAGCAGCGTGAGCAGCGCCAGCGAGCCCATCATCAGCACCAGCATCAGCAGCGGCGGCCGCAGCGCGCGCGCCTGCCGCGGGCGGGCACGCAGCGCCTCGAGGGCGAGCGTGCCGTACAGCACGCTGAGCAGCAGGTTGAGCAGCATGTGCCTTCCGGCCGCCGCGAGGCTCCAGACCGCGAGCGCGTGCACGGCGGCGAAGCCGAGCAGGAACAGGGCGACGAGCGGCCAGCGCCCGGCCGGCAGGGCGACGAACTGGCGCAGCCCGGTGAGGAAGAGCAGCGAGGCCAGGGCCATCGCGCCGTCGAGCAGCAGCATCGCCGGCCAGGTCGGCGTCGGCCCCGCCAGCAGCCGGCCGGCGTAGGCCAGGCCGAACAGCACCGCGCCCAGGGCCCAGCGGTTCGCGCCGCTGTGCGGCGGCATCGCGCGCCCGATCACCCAGAAGAGCGCGCCCGAGCAGACCAGATGAACCGCGAGAACGATGATGATCGTGGTCTGATCCATGAGTCGGGCACTCGGCCCGATCATTATCCGGTTCAGGTGATCAGCAGCGCGCGGAAATCGTTGACGTTGGTAAAGGTCGGGCCAGGTATCACCAGGTCGGAGAGCGGCGCGAAGAAGCCGTAGGCATTGTTGGCGTCGAGAAACTCCTGCGCCTTCATGCCCATCGCGCGGGCGCGCGCCAGCGTGTCGGGCGTGACGATGGCGCCGGCGTTGTCCTCCACGCCGTCGATGCCGTCGGTGTCGGCCGCGAGCACGTGCACCCCCGGCTGGCCCTGCAGCGCGATCGCGCAGCCGAGCAGGAACTCGGTGGCGCGGCCGCCGCGGCCCCCTTTGCTCTTGACCGTGACGGTGGTCTCACCGCCGCTCAAGATCACGCAGGGCTTCGCGAACGGCGTGCCGGCATGCGCCACCGAACGCGCCAGCGCGGCGTGCACCTTGCCGACCTCGCGTGATTCGCCTTCGATCTCGTCGCTGAGGATGTAGGGCGTGATGCCGGCCGCGCGTGCCATCGCCGCGGCCGCTTCCAGGCTCTGGCGCGGCGTGGCGATCATGTGCACCTGGTGGCCGGCGAAGCGCGCATCGCCCGGCTTGGGCGACTCGAAGGCACCGCTCTCCAGCCCGGCGCGCGCGGCGGGCGGGATGTCGATGCCGTAGCGGTTGAGGATCGCCAGCGCGTCGGCGCAGGTCGTGCTGTCGGGCACCGTGGGGCCGCTGGCGATGACTTCGGGCGCATCGCCCGGCACGTCGCTGATCAAGAGCGTCACCACACGCGCCGGCGCGCAGTGGGTCGCGAGGCGCCCGCCCTTGATCGCCGAGAGGTGCTTGCGCACGCAGTTCATCTCGTCGATGGCCGCGCCGCTCTTGAGCAGCGCCTTGTTGATGGCCTGCTTCTCCTCCAGCGAGATGCCGGGCGCGGGCAGCGACAGCAACGCCGAGCCGCCGCCCGAGATCAGGCACAGCACGAGGTCGTCGGCCGTCAGCCCTTGCGCGAGTTGCGCGATGCGCTGCGCGGCGCGCCGGCCGGCTTCGTCGGGCACCGGGTGTGCGGCTTCGACGACGTCGATGCGGCCCGGCTTCGCCTTGTAGGCCGGCGGCACATGGTCGTAGCGCGTGACGACCAGGCCCGACAGCGGCGCTCCCTGGGGCCACAGCGCATCGACGGCCTGCGCCATCGCGCCGCCCGCCTTGCCGGCACCGATCACCACGGTGCGGCCCTTGGGCGGCTGCGGCAGCCAGGGCGCCGTCGTCTCGGCGGGCAGCGCGCGCGCCACCGCGGCGTCGTAGAGGGCGCGCAGAAAGCCGCGCGGATCGGTGTGGGGGCTGGGCGTCGTCATGGCCGCGGATTATCCCGCCGCCACCTCGTGTTTCGCGAGGATCTCCAAAGCACGCACGAGGGCCGAGTGGTCGCTGTCGGCCAGGCCGTGCGCCGCGCAGGCCTGCATCAGCTGTGCCGCGTTGGCCGTGCCGGGCAGGCTCACGCCGAGTTGCTTCGCGCCTTGCAGCGCGAGGTTCAGATCCTTCTGGTGCAGCTGGATGCGGAAGCCCGGGGCGAAGGTGCGCTTGATCATGCGCTCGCCGTGCACTTCGAGGATGCGGCTGGCCGCGAAGCCGCCCATCAGTGCCTGCCTGACCTTGGCCGGGTCCGCGCCCGCCTTGCTGGCGAATACCAGCGCTTCACCCACCGCCGCGATATTCAGCGCCACGATGATCTGGTTGGCCACCTTGGTGGTCTGGCCGTCGCCGTTGCCGCCGACCAGGGTGATGTTCTTGCCCATCAGCTGGAAGAGCGGCAGCACGCGGTCGAAGGCGGCTTGCGGGCCGCCGACCATGATGGTCAGGCTGGCGGCCTTGGCGCCCACTTCGCCGCCCGACACCGGCGCGTCCAGGTAGTCGCAGCCGAGTTCGTTGATGCGCTTGGCGAAGGCCTTGGTCTCGATCGGCGAGATCGAGCTCATGTCGACCACGGTCTTGCCCTTGCCCAGCCCGGCCGCCACGCCGTTGTCGGCGAACAGCACCTTCTCCACGTCCGGCGTGTCCGGCACCATCGTGAAGATCACCTCGGCGCGCTCGGCCACGCCGCGCGGGCTGGTGCACTGGGTGGCGCTGCTGGCGGCGATCTCGGGATGCACCTTGCCGCGCGTGTAGACGAAGAGCTGGTGGCCGGCCTGGATCAGGTGCAGCGCCATCGGCGCGCCCATGATGCCCAGACCGATGAAGCCGATCTTCTGCGGGGATGACGTCATGTCGTTGTCTCGTTCGAAGGAAAGGAATCAGCGCAGTTGCCGGCGCGCGTTCTCGAGCCAGCCCAGGCCGGCCTCGGTGCCCCCTGCGCCGCCATTGGCGGGCTTGTATTCGCAGCCGACGAAGCCGCGGTAGCCGATGCGCGCCAGGTGGCCGAACAGGAAGGCATGGTTGATCTCGCCCGTGCCGGGTTCGTTGCGGCCCGGGTTGTCGGCGATCTGCACGTGGGCGATGCGCGCGAGATGCTTCGCCAGCGTCGCGGCCAGCTCGCCCTCGCTGCGCTGCGCGTGGTAGACGTCGTACTGCAGGAAGAGGTTGTCGGCGCCGACCTCGTCCATGATCGCGATCGCCTGCGCCGTGCGGTGGAGGAAGAAGCCGGGGATGTCGTAGGTGTTGATCGGCTCGATCAGCAGCCTGAGGTTCGCGCGCTTCAGCTCGGCCGCGGCGTAGCGCAGGTTGGCGACGAAGGTCTGGCGCAGCATCGTCGGATCGGCCCCCAGCGGCGCCTTGCCGGCCAGGCAGTTGAGTTGCGGCGCGCCGAGCGCCTGCGCGTACTCGATGGCCTTGGCCACGCCGGCGCGGAACTCGTCGATGCGGTCGGGCAGGCAGGCGATGCCACGCTCGCCGGCCTCCCAGTCGCCGGCCGGCAGGTTGTGCAGCACGCACTGCAGCTTGTTGCCCTTCAGCCGCGCCGCGACTTCGCCCGGCGTGTGTGCATAGGGAAACAGGAACTCGACCGCACCGAAGCCGGCACGCGCGGCGCGCTCGAAGCGATCGAGGAAGGGATGCTCGGTGAAGAGCATGGAGAGGTTGGCGGCGAAGCGGGGCATGGTGTTTCCTTGGCGAAGTCAGTCCAGAAGTCCGGCCAGTTCCAGGCCCTGGGTGCCCTCCGGGTGCCGGCAATCGATCGCCTCGAACTCGTTGATCTTGTCGATCTCGGTGCCCATCGCGATGTTGGTCACCTTCTCGAGGATCACCTCCACCACCACCGGCACGCGGTGCTGCTGCGCGAGCGCCTTCGCATCGGCCAGCGCGCCGCCGAGCTTCTCCGGGTCGGTCACGCGCAGGCTCCTGCAGCCCAGGCCCTGCACCACGGCCTGGTGGTCGACGCCGTAGCCCTTGAGCGACTCGTCGGTGACGTTCTGGTTCTCGAAGGCGAGCTGCACGCAGTAGTCCATGTCGAAGCCGCGCTGGCTCTGGCGGATCAAGCCGAGGTAGCTGTTGTTGACCAGCACGTGCACGTAGGGCAGACGGAACTGCGCGCCCACCGCCAGCTCCTCGATCAGAAACTGGAAGTCGTAGTCGCCCGAGATGCCGACCACGCTGCGCGTCGGGTCGGCCGCCACCACGCCCAGCGCGGCCGGAATCGTCCAGCCCAGCGGGCCGGCCTGGCCGCAGTTGATCCACTGGCGCGGGCCGTAGACGTGCAGGAACTGCGCGGCAGCGATCTGGCTCAGGCCGATGGTCGTGACGTAGGTGGTGTCGCGGCCGAAGGCGGCATTCATCTCCTCGTAGACGCGCATCGGCTTGATCGGCACCTCGGTGTAGTGCGTCTTGCGGTGCATCAGCCGCTTGCGCTCGGCGCAGCGCTCGGCCCAGTCGTCGAAGCGCTCGAGCGTGCCGGCCGCCTTGCGCTCCTTCGCGATCTGCACGAAGAGCTCCAGCGCCGCCTTGGCATCGCTGACGATGCCGAAGTCGGGCATGAAGACGCGGCCGATCTGCGTCGGCTCGATGTCGACGTGAACGAACGTGCGGCCCTTGCAATAGACCTCGGTCGAGCCGGTGTGGCGGTTCGCCCAGCGGTTGCCGATGCCGAGCACGAAGTCGCTCGCCAGCAGGGTGGCGTTGCCGTAGCGGTGGCTGGTCTGCAGGCCGCACATGCCGGCCATCAGCGGGTGGTCGTCGGGGATGCTGCCCCAGCCCATCAGCGTGGGGATGACCGGCACGCCCAGCGTCTCGGCAAACTCCACCAGCAGCGCCGAGGCGTCGGCGTTGACGATGCCGCCGCCGGCGACGATCAACGGCTTGTCGCTGGCGAGCAGCATGTCGAGCGCCTTCTCCACCTGCTTGCGCGTCGCGGCCGGCTTGTAGAGCGGCAGCGGCTCGTAGGTGTCGATGTCGAACTCGATCTCGGCCATCTGCACGTCGAAGGGCAGGTCGATCAGCACGGGCCCGGGCCGGCCCGAGCGCATCAGGTGGAAGGCCTGCTGGAAGGCGCGCGGCACCTGTGCCGGCTCGCGCACGGTGACGGCCCACTTGGTCACCGGCTTGGCGATGGATTCGATGTCCACCGCCTGGAAGTCTTCCTTGTAGAGCCGCGCGCGCGGCGCCTGGCCGGTGATGCACAAGATAGGGATGCTGTCGGCGCTCGCCGAGTAGAGCCCCGTGATCATGTCGGTGCCGGCCGGCCCCGAGGTGCCGATGCACACGCCGATGTTGCCGGCCTTGGCGCGCGTGTAGCCCTCGGCCATGTGCGAGGCCGCCTCGACGTGGCGCGCCAGCACGTGGGCGATGGAGGCGCGCTCGCGCAGCGCGGCGTAGAGCGGGTTGATGGCGGCGCCGGGCACGCCGAAGGCCTGGCTGATGCCTTCCTTCTCCATCACCAGAACGGCGGCCATCGCGGCTTTCATGCGTGCCATGCGAGTCTCCTAGTACGTTGATTCGACTGGGGGCGATGGTCGGCGGCGCGGCGCGCGGCGAGAAGATCAGGTCGGGCATGTTTGTCATTCCGTGCAGGAATGGGCCGGCGGCTCAGGGCATCATTCGCACCATGGACCGCATTACCGGCGTGCAACTGTT
Organism: Piscinibacter sp.; assembly: GCA_017983795.1. GTDB lineage: Bacteria > Pseudomonadota > Gammaproteobacteria > Burkholderiales > Burkholderiaceae_C > Piscinibacter. Next base: position 166,916 of record JAGOAS010000001.1, on the reverse strand, counting down.
CGCGCGCATCGTCGAGACCGGCAGCTTCAGCAAGGCTTCGTCCGACCTGGGCATCACCCAGCCGACGGCGACCAAGCACGTCGCCGCGCTGGAGGCGCAGCTCGGCGCGCGGCTGCTCAACCGCAACACCCGCGGCGTGAGCCCGACCGAGATCGGCACGCTCTACTACGAGAAGTGCAAGGCCATCCAGCGCGAGCTGGAGGAGGCCGACAACCTCGCCGCGCTGCTGCAGAGCACGGTGCGCGGGCAGCTGCGCATCAGCACCTCGGTGGCCTTCGGCCGGCGCGTGCTGACGCCGCTGGCGCTGAAGTTCATGCGCGAGCATCCCGACATCACCATCGACCTGAGCTTCGACGACCGCTACGTCAACCTCGTCGAGCAAGGCGTGGACGTGGCGCTGCGCATGGGCCGGCTGGCCGATTCCGCGCTCGGCGCGCGCTACCTGGGCGTCAACCCCTGGCTCACCGCCGCCTCGCCGGAGTATCTGCAGCGGCGCGGCACGCCGCGCACGCCGGCCGAGCTGGCGCAGCACGACTGCCTGGTCTACAGCAGCGTGCAGGGCGACGACCGCTGGAGCTTCGCTGCGCCGGAAGGCGGCGCGAGCTCGGTGCCGGTGAAGGGCCCGCTGCGCTCCAACAACCTCTCCGCCGTGCTGGCCGCCTGCCGCGCCGGGCTGGGCCTCGCGGTGCTGCCGTGGTACGTGGCGCGCGAGTCGCTGGCCGACGGCGCGGTGGTCGCGGTGCTGGCGGATTTCGCCCTGCCCACGCAGGAACTGCATGCGGTATTCCCCTCGCCCAAGCTGGTGCCGGGCAAGGTGAGCACCTTCATCGATTTCCTGAAGATCCAGCTCGACGGGCCGTGGTGGCAGCGCGCGCCGGGAGCCTCGTCATGAAGCGCGGCTTCACGCTGATCGAGGTGCTGATGGTGCTGGCGGTGATCGCCATCCTGGCGACGCTGGCCATGCCCTCGCTGCAGGACCGCATCGTGCGCGACCAGATCGTCGAGGCCATGAAGCTGGCCGACGTCGCCAAGCCGAACGTCGCGGCGATCTGGAGGCTGACGCACACGCTGCCGGCCGACAACGCCGCGGCCGCGCTGCCGGCGGCCGATCGCATCGTCGGCAACCTCGTCTCGGCGGTGACCGTCGAACAGGGCGCGGTGCACGTCACCTTCGGCAACCAGGCCAATGGCGCGATCAAGGGCAAGACGCTGACGCTGCGCCCCGCGGTGGTGGAGGACGCACCCGTGGTGCCGGTGGCCTGGGTGTGCGCGGGCGCAAGCGCGCCGGCGCCGATGACGGTGCACGGGACCGACCGCAGCAGCGTGGCGGCGCGCTTCCTGCCCTTGAACTGCCGATGAAGCGCGCGCTGCTCGCCGCGACCCTGCTCGCCTGCACGCTGGCCGAGGCCGCGCCGCCGCAGGACAGCCTGGCCCAGCGCGTACTCGCCTGCACCGCCTGCCACGGCAGGGAGGGCCGCGCCGCGCCCGACGGCTACCACCCGCGCATCGCCGGCAAGCCGGCGCTCTACCTCTTCAACCAGCTGGTCAACTTCCGCGAGGGGCGGCGCCGCTACGCGCCCATGGTCTACCTCGTCGACCACCTCGGCGACGACTACCTGCGCGAGATCGCCGAGCACTTCGCCGCGATCGAAGCGCCCTACCCGGCGCCGGCCGCGGCGAACGACGAGCCGGCCGCGCTGGCGCTGGGCGAGAAGCTCGCGCTGCAGGGCGACGCGGCGCGCAAGCTGCCCGCCTGCGCGGCCTGCCACGGCCGCGCGCTGACCGGCACGGCGCCCGCCATTCCCGGCCTGCTGGGCCTGCCGCGCGACTACCTGAAGGGCCAGCTCGGCGCCTGGGCCAACGGCCAGCGCCGCGCGCACGCGCCCGATTGCATGGCCGACATCGCCAGGCGCCTGAACCCCGAGGACGTGAGCGCCGTCGCCGCCTGGCTTTCGAGCCGGCCGGTGCCGCAGCCGGCGCACGCGGCCGCATCGCTACCCGCGCCGCCGCCGCTCGAGTGCGGCAGCGTCCCGCATTGAGGCGCGCCGCGATGCTCAGGCGCTGGCTGCTCGCTCCGCTGCTGCTGCTGCTTGCCGCGCTCGCCGCGGCGGTGGCCTGGCTCAACCTGCGCGGCGAGGAGCCCATCGCCGAGGGCAGCGCGCCCTCGAACGGCACGCCCGAGCAGGTGACGCGCGGCGAGTACCTCGTGCGCATCGGCAACTGCATCACCTGCCACAGCGCGCGCGGCGGCACGCCCTGGGCCGGCGGGCGCGGCATCGCCACGCCCTTCGGCACGGTCTACGCAGGCAACCTCACGCCCGACCCCGACACCGGCCTGGGCCGCTGGAGCGCCGCGCATTTCTGGCGCGCCATGCACCACGGCCGCTCCTTCGACGGCCGCTTGCTCTACCCGGCCTTCCCGTATCCTGACTTCTCGCGCATCACGCGCGAAGACAGCGACGCGATCTACTTCTACCTGCGCAGCCTGGCGCCGGTGCACCAGCCGAACCGGCCGCACGCGCTGGACTTCCCCTACGACACGCAGCTTGCGCTGGCGCTGTGGCGCGCGCTCTTCTTCCGCCCCGGCGCGCCCGAGCAGGACGCGGGCCGCAGCGCTGATTGGAACCGCGGCGCCTACCTGGTGCGCGGCCTCGGCCATTGCGCGGCCTGCCATGGCGGGCGCAACCTGTTCGGCGCCACGCCCGAGGCCGGCATGTCGCTGGACGGCGGCCTGATCCCGATGCGCAACTGGTATGCGCCGGCGCTCACCGCGCCCGATCAGGCCGGCGTGGCCGACTGGCCGCTGGACGACATCGTCGCCCTGCTGCGCGACGGCACTTCGCCGCACGGCGCCGCGCTCGGCCCGATGGCCGACGTGGTCTACCGCAGCCTGCAGCATCTGCGCGAGGACGACCTGCGCGCCATCGCGGTATTCCTCGAGGCCCTGCCGCAGCAGGCCGCGACTGCGAGCAGCCGCAAGCCGCCCGACCCGGCGCGCCAGGAAGCCGGCGCCAAGCTCTACGACAAACATTGCAGCGATTGCCATGGCGCGAACGGCGAAGGCGCGCGCACCGCCGGCGGCAGCACGATCGCGCCGGCGCTGGCCGGCAACCGGCTGGTGAACATGGAGCCGCCGGTCAACCTGATCCGCGTGATCGTGCACGGCGGCTTCGCGCCGGCCACGCGCGGCAATCCGCGTCCCTTCGGCATGCCGCCTTTCGGCCTGGCGCTCGCCGACGACGAGATCGCCGCGCTGGCCAGCCACCTGCGCAGCAGCTGGGGCCATGCGGCCGGCGAGGTGAAGGCGCAGGAGGTGGCGCGCTGGCGCGGCAGCCCGGGCGATTGACGATTAGGACTGGTAACAGAGGGGCCGACGCCCGGTGCCATACTCGCCGGCTCTTCGAGGAGTACCGTGATGTTCCGTCCCCTGCTCGCCGCTGTGCTGACCCTGCCGGCCGCGCTCGCGCCGGCCCATGCCGCCGATGTCAACGTCGGCGTGTCCATCGACGTCGGCCAACCCGGCTTCTATGGCCGCATCAACATCGGCAACATGCCGCCGCCGGTGCTGATGTACCCGCAGCCGGTGGTCATCCAGCCGGCGCCCGTGGCGGTGGTGCAGCAGCCCATCTACCTGCACGTGCCGCCCGGCCACGCGCGCAACTGGCGCCGCCACTGCGCGCGCTACGCCGCCTGCAACCAGCCCGTCTATTTCGTGCAGGACCAGTGGTACCAGCAGGTCTACGTGCCGCAGTACCACCAGCACTACGCGCCGCCGCCCCCGCCGCGGCATCGCGACCGCTACCGCGACGATGACCGCCGCGGCCACGACGAAGGCCGCGGGCGCGGACACGACAAGCACGGCGACAAGGACCGCGGCCATGGCCGCGGGCGCGGCCGCGACGACTGAGGTCGCGCGGGCCGGCCTCAGCCGCCGGCCGGCTTGGCGGCCTGCCTGTCCGACCAAAGCACGCCGCCGCTCGCCCAGTTCTCGCGCTTCACGTCCTGGAAGATCACGTCGACGCTGTCGGCGCTGCTGCCGAGCACGCGCACGCAGGCCTCGGTGAGTTCCTTCGCCAGGGCGCGCTTCTGCTCGGCGCTGCGGCCTTCGAAGAGTTCGACGCGCAGGGTGGGCATGTGAGATCTCCAGAGTCGTCTACCTAGAATCGCCCCCCACGAAAGGGAGCTGCGTCCCCCCATTCTGGATGACGCGCAGCGCAGTGCCCGCTCTTAAGCTGACTTCATCGCGAGCTGTATGCCGCATGGAGTCACGATGAAGCGCCTCACCTTTCCACGCGCCGGACTTCTCGCCCTTCTGGGGGCCCTGCCCGCCTGGTGCGCGGCGGCCTCGATCGGCATCGTCACCATCGCCGAGGGCGAGGCCAGCGTAGTGCGCGAGGCCCAGCGCTTCGCGGTCGCCGAGGGCCTGCGCGTGCACGACGAGGACATCGTGCGCGCCGGGCCCGATGCACGCCTCGTGCGCCTCGAACTCGCCGACGGCAGCGCGCTCGACCTCGGCCCCGACACCGAGCTGATGCTGCAACCGCGCGCCGCGGGCCGCTTCGGCGAGCGCGCCGCCACGCTCTACCTGATGCGCGGCTGGCTCAAGGTGGCCAGCGGCGCCGGCGCGCTGACGGGCATCGCCAGCGCCGCGGCCGACCTGCACACGCTCGCCGGCACGGCGGTGCTGCGCGTCGCGCCCGAGGCCGTGCTGGTATTCGTCGAGAGCGGTCAGGCGCGCGTGAGCGAGCCCGACGCCGCCACCCAGGAGATGGCGCTCGCCGAGGGCGATGCCTTCGTGCGCCGCGGCCGCGCCAGCGCGACGAGCGCGCGCCGCCCGCCCGCCGATCTGCTGCAAGGCCTGCCGCGTTCCTTCGCCGACTCGCTGCCGCGCCGCACCGCGCGCTGGCAGGCGCGGCCGGTCGAGCCCGGCGCCGGCACGCCGGTGAGCTATGCCGAGGTGGCGCGCTGGATCGACGGCGAAGCGGCACTGCGCGCACTCGCCGTGCCGCGCTTCGCCGCCCGCGCCGGCGACCGCGCCTTCCGCGCCGCGCTGGTGGCCGGCGTGCGCAGCCATCCCGAGTGGAGCCGCACCCTGTTCCCCGAGCGATACCGGCCGAAGCCGACGGTGATCGTGCAGCGCACCGAGCCGCAGCCGATCAGGTTCGACGGCGTGATGAACTGGCCGCTGGCCGCGGTCACGGAGACGACACGATGAAGCTGCTGCTCAAGTTCAACCTGGTGTTCGTGCTGATCTTCCTGCTCGGCCTCGTGGCCACCGGCGCGATGACGCGCCGCATGCTCGAGCGAAACGCGCAGCAGGAGACGCTGCAGCAGGCACGCCTGCTGCTCGAGAAGGCGCTGGCGGTGCGCAGCTACACCTCCACGCAGGTGGCGCCGCTGCTCGAGACGCAGATGAAGTACGCCTTCCTGCCGCAGTCGGTGCCGGCCTTCTCGGCCACCGAGGTGCTGGCCAGGATCCAGAAGAACCACCCCGAGTACGCCTACAAGGAAGCCACGCTGAACCCGACCAACCCGCGCGACCGCGCGCTGGAGTGGGAGGCCGACGTGATCGCCGAATTCCGCAAGTCGGCCGATCTGAAGGAGTTCGTCGGCGAGCGCGACACACCGGCCGGCCGTGCGCTCTACATCGCGCGCCCGATCCGCATCGCCGACGGCGCCTGCCTGCGCTGCCACAGCACGGTGGAGACGGCGCCGCGCACCCTGGTCGAGAAATACGGCCCGGCCAACGGCTTCGGCTGGCAGCTCGGCGAGGTGGTGGGGGCACAGATGGTGTCGGTGCCGACGGCCGTGCCGCTGGCGCGCGCCCACGCCGCCTGGGCGCTGTTCATGGGCATGCTGTCGGCGGTGTTCGTGCTCATCGCCGTGGCGCTCAACGCGATGCTGTGGTGGCTGGTGATCCGGCCGGTGACGAAACTCGCGCGCCTGGCCGACCGCGTCAGCCTGGGCGAGCTCTCGGCCCCGGGCTTCGCCTCCGGCGCACACGACGAGATCGGCCGGCTCGCCGCCTCCTTCACGCGCATGCGGCGCAGCCTGGTGCAGGCGATGAAGATGCTGGAAGGAGCGCCGTCATGAGTGCGCGGCCGTTGGCGCTGGATGCTCAGCAGCACGCCCCGCTGCCGGCGAGCTTCGGCAAGTACCGCGTCACGCGCGTGCTCGGCGAAGGCGCGATGGGCGTGGTCTACGAGGCGCTCGACCCCGACATCCACCGCAACGTCGCGATCAAGGCGATCCGCAGCGCGCTGCTGGCCCCCGAGGCGCGCGATCTCGACGGCGAGAGCCGCTTCCGCAACGAGGCGCAGGCCGCGGGCCGGCTCTCGCACCCGAATATCGTCTCGGTCTACGAGTACGCGCAGACCGGGCCGCAGCGCTACATCGCGATGGAATACGTGGCCGGCGTGTCGCTGCACGAGACGGTGGTGCACGGCTTCCGGCTGCCGCTGGCCGACACGCTGAGCGTCATCGTGCAGCTGCTCGACGCGCTCGAATGCGCCCACGCCCAGGGCGTGTGGCACCGCGACATCAAGCCGGCCAACCTGCTGCTCACCGCCGAGGGCCGGCTCAAGGTGACCGACTTCGGCATCGCGCGCATCGACGGCAGCGGCTGCACCCACCACACCACCGTGCTCGGCTCGCCCGGCTACATGGCGCCGGAGCGCTACACCGACGAGGCGCCCGACGCACGCGTCGACATCTTCTCCTGCGGCGTGCTGCTCTACGAGCTGCTCACCGGCAGCGCGCCCTTCCGCGGCTCGGCCGGCGCGGTGATGTACCAGGTGCTGCACGACGAACCGCCGCCGCCCTCGACGCTGCCGCTGGAGCCACCGGTGCCGGCCGCCTTCGACGCCTTGGCGGCACGCGCGATGGCCAAGCGCCCGGCCGATCGATTCGCCGACGCGGCGCAGATGCGCGCCGCGCTGGCCGCGGCCGCCGGCGGCGCGCTCGCGCCGCGCGTGTCGGCCGACACGATGCGCCGGCTGCGCAGCGCGCGCGCCGAGGCGCCGACGCAGGCCATGCCGCGGCCGCCGGCGGTGATGCCGCACGGCAGCACGCCGCCCCGCGCCGCAGCGTCGGCGCCGCTGCCGACCGGCTGGGACGCGAAAGCGCTGCTGGCGATCGAGCGGCTGCTGCTGCCGCAGCTCGGGCCGATGACGCGCCACGTGGTGCGCGACGCGACGCGACGCTCGAGCGATCTCGCCACGCTGATCACGACGCTGGCCCGCGAGACGCTCGACCCGCCCGAGGGCGTGCGCTTCGTGGCGCGCGCGCAGCACCTGCTGCGCTCGGCCGCCGCCGCGCCCTCACAGGCACCGGCAGCACGCCCCGCCACCGACGCCGCCCTGCCCGTGCTGGGCACGACGCCGATGCAGCCGGGGCTGGTCGAACGCGCCGCGCGCGTGCTGGCCGAGCAGATCGGCCCGATCGCCGCGCTGCTGGCGCGCCGCGCGGCCGCCGAGGCGGCCACGCGCGAGGTCTTCTTCGCCGCGCTGGCGCAGGCGCTCACGCGCGACGCCGAGCGCAGACGCCTTCTCGAGAAGCTCTGGGCGCTGCGCTGAGCTCAGTGCGCCTCGGCCGTCTTGGCCGCCTCGATCGCGCCGGCGCGGTCTTCCTGCGCGCCGTTGAAGAAGATGTTGAGCGCCACCGCCGCCACCGAGGTGAGCAGGATGCCCGACTCGAGCAGCGGGTGCAGGCTGTGCGCCATCTGCTGCATCCAGCGCGGCGCCACCAGCGGGATCAGGCCGAAGCCGATGGACAGCGCGACGATGTAGAGGTTGTGGCGGTTGCCCTTGAAGTCCACGTTCGCGAGGATGCGGATGCCGGTGGCCGCCACCATGCCGAACATCACCAGGCCGGCGCCGCCGAGCACGAACTGCGGAATGGCTTCGACGAAGGCCGCCATCTTGGGCAGCATGCCCAGCACGATCATGATGATGCCGCCGGCCACGCACACCCAGCGGCTCTTCACGCCGGTGACGCCCACCAGCCCGACGTTCTGCGAGAAGCTGGTGTAGGGGAAGGTGTTGAACAGGCCGCCGATCAGCGTGCCCAGGCCGTCGGTGCGCAGCCCTGCGGCGAGCGCGGGCTGGTCGATCTTCTTGCCGGTGAGATCCGAGAGCGCGAGGAACATGCCGGTCGATTCGATCATCACCACGATCATCACCAGCGCCATGGTGAGGATCATCACGATGTCGAAGCTCGGCATGCCGAAGGCGAAGGGCGTGACCACGTCGAACCAGTGCGCCTTGGCCACCTTGTCGAAATTCATCTTGCCCATCGCGATGGCCACCGCGCAGCCGGCGACGATGCCCAGCAGCACCGAGATGTTGGCGATGAAGCCCTTGGCGTATTTCACCAGCAGCAGGATGAATACCAGCACCGCCGCAGCCACCGCCATGTTGTCGAGCGCGCCGTAGTTGGCGTTGTTGCTCATCGGGATCGGCGCCGTCAGCTTGACCGGCGCGCTCGCCGCTTCCGCCGTGGCCTTGGCCGCGTCGACCATGGCAACCAGCTTGGGCACGTCGACGTTCTGCGCCAGGTTGGCCGGGCCGCCCATGGCCCAGCCCACGCCGACGCGCATCAGGCTGATGCCGATGATGGCGATGATGGTGCCGGTGACCACCGGCGGGAAGAAGCGCAGCAGCTTGCTGACCACCGGCGCGATGATCATCGAGATCACGCCCGCGCCGATGATGGCGCCGAAGATGGCGCGCGCGCCCTCCACGCCCGGCATGGCGTTGGCGAACGCCACCATCGGCCCGACGGCGGCGAAGGTCACGCCCATCATCACCGGCAGCTTGATGCCGAACCAGCGCGTCACGCCGAGCGACTGGATCAGCGTGACCAGGCCGCAGCAGAACAGATCGGCCGAGATCAGCAGCGCCACCTGCTCGGGCGCGAGCTTGAGCGCGCGGCCGACGATCAGGGGCACGGCGATGGCGCCGGCATACATCACCAGCACATGCTGCAGGCCCAGCGCCGCGAGACGCGCGCTCGGGAGTTTCTCGTCGACGGGGTGGACGGTGGTGTCGCTCATGCTCGTCTCCTCGTGTGCCTTCGTGCGTTCGTGCGCTCAGTAGCGATGGCGGATGCCGACCGAGAAGGCGCTGCCGCTCGATTGGCCGGCTATCTTGTCGCTCATCGCCACCGCGTAGAGGTCGGTGCGCTTGGAGAGGAAGTAGTCGTAGCCGGCCGAGAAGGTCTTGCGCTTGGCGCCGGTCTCGGGCTTGATCTGGCCCCACTGCGCGAGCACCTTGCCGTTGCCCAGCGGCACGCTGGCGCCCAGGCCGGCGATGTCATACGAGTTGCCGGTGGTCTTGTTGTCGACCTTGCCGTACTGGCCGAAGGCCTTGGCCACGCCGAAGTCGTAGCTGGCCGCGGCCTGCCAGGCCTTGGTGTCGGCCACGGCGGTGGCGCCGTCCTTCTTCACGTCCTGCCAGGAGAAGGCGGCATCGATGGCCCCGCTGCCCCAGCGCAGGTTGACACCGTGGTTGCGGCCATTGCTGCCCGCCTCGGCGGCCGCCATGAACAGCTGCAGCGTCGCGCCGCCGAGATTGGGGCTGGTGTAGAGCACCGAATCGCTCCAGCCCGAATCGCCGGTCAGCGTGCCGCTGGTGAAGTAGTGGCGGATGCTGGGCGAGTAGCCGAAGGAATCGCCGAAGGGGTTGAACGACAGCGTGGTGACGAAGAAGGGCGTGGTGTTGCGGCCGAGCGTGACCTTGCCGAAATCCTTGCTGGCCAGGCCGACGAAGGCGTTGCGCGCCCAGAAGGTGTCGGCGCCGAAACGGCCCGAGGCGCCGGTGTCGGCGCGCATGAAGGACTGCAGCGTGAACAGCGCCGAGAGGCCGCCGCCCAGATCCTCGCTGCCGCTGGCGCCGAACCAGCTGGTGGTCATGTTGCCGTTGTCCACGCCCCAGACGCGACTGGTGCTGCCGGCCGCCTTCGACTGGCCGGCGCTCACGTCGAGCAGGCCGGAGAGTGTGACGCTGGACTGCGCCTGCGCCGCGCCCGCCGTCAGGGCGATGGCGGCGATCAGCGCGGCGCGATGGATGGGAATGCGCTTCATGGGGGTCTCCTCGTCGTTGTAGAAAGATGTGTTGGCGCGCTCAACGGCTGGCCGCGCCGGCCTCGTACCAGCGGCCCAGCAAGGACCGTTCCTCGTCGGTGATCTGCGTGGCGTTGTTCAGCGGCATGGCCTTGAGCACCACCGCCTGCTGGTAGAGCGCCTGCGCGTTCTTCGCGATCAGCTCGGGCGTGTGCAGCTGCACGCCCTTGCTGATGACCTGCTCGTTGTGGCACATGGCGCAGCGTTGCTCGACCAGCGCGCGCACCTGCGCGAAGCTGGGCGGCGCCGCGCTGGCGCTCTTGGCCGCCGGTGCGGGCGCAAGCCACAGCGCCAGCGCCACGATCAGCGCGGTACCCACGACCGCATACTCCCAAGGCACGCGCTTGCCGGCCACCAGCGCCTTGTGGCGCGCCACGAAGGAATGGCGGATCAGGGCGCCGGCCAGCATCACCAGCACCAGCACCAGCCAGTTGTGCTGCGCGCCGTAGAGGAAGCCGTAGTGGTTGCTGAGCATCGCGATCAGCACCGGCAGCGTGAAGTAGGTGTTGTGCACGCTGCGCTGCTTGGCGCGCTGGCCGTGCACCGGATCGACGGGCTGGCCGGCCTTCATCTGCGCCATCACGGTGCGCTGCCCCGGGATGATCCAGAAGAATACGTTGGCGCTCATCGCCGTGGCCAGCATCGCGCCCACCAGCAGGAAGGCGGCGCGGCCCGCGAAGAGCTGGCAGGCGAGCCAGGAGGCGAGGATCACGGTGATGGTGACGCCGATGCCGACGATGCGGTCGCCGCCCTCGCGCTGGCCGAAGACGCGGCAGATGGCGTCGTAGACCGCCCAGAACACGACGAGGAAGCCGAGCGCCGCGGCGATGGCGCCGGCCGGCGACCAGGCATACAGGTTCCTGTCGATCAGGAAGGTGCCGGCCTGGTAGAGGTAGAGCACCGTGAAGAGCGCGAAGCCCGTCAGCCAGGTGGAGTAGCTCTCCCAGTAGAACCAGTGCAGGTTGGGTGGCAGCGACTTGGGCGCCACCATGTACTTCTGCGGGTGGTAGAAGCCGCCGCCGTGCACGGCCCAGAGTTCACCGTCGACGCCCTTCTCGACCAGATCGGGCGCGCTCGGCTTCGTCAGGCTGTTGTCGAGAAAGACGAAATAGAACGAGGAGCCGATCCAGGCGATCGCCACGATGACGTGGGCCCAGCGCAGCAGCAGGTTGACCCAGTCCAGAACATACGCTTCCATGCGCGTCACTCCCTTTCGCCACCGGCCGCGCAAGCAGCGGGCCTGTGTGCAACCTCACCACAGCGGGCTCTGTGAGGCGGGAATGTCGCGACCGGTTGGGGGCACCGGGCTCCGCGGCGACGCAATCAAACTGTATACACTGCGGCACACGCCGCGATCGGGACTTTCCCGGATCCGCCCTCAGCTGCCGCGGTAGGTCGAGTACGACCAGGGGCTGGCCAGCAGCGGCACGTGGTAATGCTGGCCGACCGTGGCGAGGCCGAAGTCCAGCGGCACCTCGTCGAGGAAGGGCGGCTCGGCGAGCGCCGCGCCGCGCGCGCGGAAGTAGGCCGCCACGCCGAACACCAGGCGGTAGCGCCCGGGCTGAAACTCCTCGCCCTGCAGCAGCGGCGCGTCGGCGCGGCCATCGTGGTTGAGGGTGATGCGCTCGAGTTCGACGGCCGCGCCGTCGGCACCGAGGCGGTACAGCCGCACGGCCATGCCGGCGGCCGGGCAGCCGTTGGCGGTGTCGAGCACGTGGGTGGTGAGCTTGCCCATGACATCTTCTCCTTGACGGGTTTTTGCTTGCGGCGTCGCCGAAAGTGTATACACTTTGCGGACCGGATCAAGTACCCCATGGCACGCAGCAACCCTCCCCTGCAGGTCGTCCGCAGCCCCGCGAAGGCGAGCAAGCCGCGCGCCAGCGTGGAGGCCGGCACCAGCACGCAGCGCATCGTCGAGTCGATCACCTCGGCCATCGTCGAGCGCCGCCTGATGCCCGGCACCAAGCTGGCCGAGCAGAAGATCGCCGATATATTCAAGGTCTCGCGCACCCTGGTGCGCCAGGCGCTCAACCAGCTCAGCCGCGACAAGCTGGTGACGCTCGAGCCGGCGCGCGGCGCACGCGTGGCCGAGCCGAGCATCGAGGAGGCGCGCCAGGTGTTCGAGGTGCGGCACATGCTCGAGTCGGCCATGATCCGGCGCGCCGCCGCCGAGCTGAGCGACGCCCAGCTCGCCGAACTGCGCACCCACCTGCGCGACGAGCAGGCCGCCGTGCAGCGCACCGATGTCTCCGGCCGCACGCGGCTGCTGGCCGACTTCCACGTGCTCATCGCGCAGATGCTGGGCAACCAGGTGCTGGCCGACGCGCTGGCCGACCTGGTGACGCGCTCCTCGCTGATCGCGCTGATGTACCAGTCCTCGCATTCGGCCGAGCACTCCTTCGCCGAGCACGTCGCCATCGTCGACGCGCTCGCCCGGCGCGACGCCCGCGCCGCCGTCAAGCTGATGGACGAGCACCTGCACAACGTCGAGCACAACCTGCGCCTCGACCCGCGCACACCCGACCTCGGCGATGCCCTCAAGCCCTACGCCCCATGAAACAACCGAAGCTACCTACGTCGCCGCGGGCCGAGCGCCGGGCCGCTCCCAAGCCGGCCCGCATCCCCTTGGGGGATCGTCCGGCGTACCCGCCGGGCGAGGGGTCGTCATACCCCCGCGACCTGATCGGCTACGGCCGCAACCCGCCGCACGCGCGCTGGCCCGGCAACGCACGCATCGCCGTGCAGTTCGTGCTGAACTACGAGGAAGGCGGCGAGAACTGCGTGCTGCACGGCGATGCCGGCAGCGAGCAGTTTCTCTCCGAGCTGTTCAACCCGGCCGCCTACCCGGATCGGCACCTCAGCATGGAGTCGGTCTACGAATACGGCTCGCGCGTGGGCGTGTGGCGGCTGCTGCGCGAGTTCGAGCGCCGCGGCCTGCCGCTCACCGTGTTCGGTGTCTCGATGGCGCTCGAACGCCATCCCGAGCTGACGCAGGCCTTCGTCGAGCTCGAGCACGAGATCGCCTGCCACGGCTGGCGCTGGATCCACTACCAGACCATGGACGAGGCGCAGGAGCGCGAGCACATGCGCATCGGCATGGAGATCATCCAGCGCCTGACCGGCGAACGCCCGCTGGGCTGGTACACCGGCCGCGACAGCCCCAACACGCGGCGCCTCGTGGCCGACTACGGCGGCTTCGAGTACGACAGCGACTACTACGGCGACGACCTGCCGTTCTGGACGCCGGTGACCAAGACCGACGGCAGCACGGTGCCGCAGCTGATCGTGCCCTACACGCTGGACACCAACGACATGCGCTTCTCGCTGCCGCAGGGCTTCAGCCAGGGCGAAGACTTCTTCACCTACCTGCGCGACGCCTTCGACGTGCTCTATGCCGAGGGCGAGGAGGCGCCCAAGATGCTCAGCGTCGGCATGCACTGCCGCCTGCTCGGGCGGCCGGGGCGCATGCGCGCGCTGCAGCGTTTCCTCGACCACATCGAGCGCCACGACCGCGTCTGGGTGTGCCGCCGCATCGACATCGCGCGCCACTGGAAGCAGGTGCATCCCTACGAGGCCAAGGCATGACCATCACGCTGGAACAACTCAATGCGGCGAGCGCGCAAGATGCCGCGCGTTGGCTCGACGGCCTGTACGAGCACTCGCCCTGGATCGCCGAGCGTGCGCTGCAGCGCCGGCCGTTCAAGTCGCTGGCGCAACTCAAGCATGCGCTGGTGCAGGTGCTGGCCGAAGCCGGCCGCGAGGCGCAGCTCGCGCTGATCCGCGCCCACCCGGAGCTGGCCGGCAAGGCGATGGTCAGCAAGACGCTCACCGCCGAATCGACCAACGAGCAGACCACGTCGGGCCTGACGAACTGCTCGCCCGCCGAATTCGCGCGCATCCAGCAGCTCAACGCCGACTACAACGCGCGCTTCGGCTGGCCCTTCATCCTCGCCGTGCGCGGGCCGCGCGGCAGCGGGCTCACGCGCGCCGAGATCATCGCCACCTTCGCGCGCCGGCTCGAGAACCACCCGGACTTCGAGCTCGCCGAGTGCCTGCGCAACATCCACCGCATCGCCGAGATGCGGCTGGCCGACAAGTTCGGCTTCGAGCCCGTGCTCGGCAACCAGGTGTGGGACTGCGCCGAACTCCTCGCCCGCCACAGCGACCCCGGCTACGCCGAACAGGGCCAGCTCACCGTCACCTATCTCACCGCGGCGCACCAGGCCTGCCAGGTGCAGCTGCAGCGCTGGATGCGCGACTGCGGCTTCGACGAGGTGCGCGTCGATGCGGTGGGCAACGTGGTGGGCGTCTATCACGGCCGCGACGCCTCGGCGAAGCGGCTGCTCACCGGCAGCCACTACGACACCGTGCGCAACGGCGGCAAGTACGACGGGCGCCTGGGCATCTTCGTGCCGCTGGTGGCGGTGCACGAGCTGCACCGCGCGGGCAGGCGCCTGCCCTTCGGCATCGAGGTGATCGGCTTCGCGGAAGAAGAAGGCCAGCGCTACAAGGCGACCTTTCTCGGCTCGGGCGCGGTGACCGGCGATTTCGAACCCACCTGGCTCGACCAGAAGGATGCCGACGGCATCACGATGCGCGCGGCGATGCGCTCCGCCGGCCTACCCGCCACGCTGGAAGCGATCCGCGCCGAGAAGCGGGATGCGGCGCGCTACCTCGGCTTCGTCGAGGTGCACATCGAGCAGGGGCCGGTGCTCAACGAACTCGATCTGCCGCTGGGCGTGGTCACTTCCATCAACGGCGGCGTGCGCTACCAGTGCGAGGTGACCGGCATGGCCAGCCACGCCGGCACCACGCCGATGAACCGGCGCCGTGATGCGGCGGTGGCGGTGGCCGAGCTGGCGCAGTACGTCGAGAAGCGCGCGGCGAGCGTGCCCGATGTGGTCGGCAAGGATCCGAACGGTCCCGCCGTCACCGTCGGGACCGTGGGCATGCTGAACGTGCCCAACGGCTCGATCAACGTCGTGCCCGGCCGCTGCACCTTCAGCCTGGACCTGCGCGCCACGACGAACGCCGCGCGTGACGCACTCGCGCGCGACGTGCTCGCCGAACTGAAAGCGATCTGCCAGCGCCGCGGCCTGCAGCACAAGGTCGAGGAGACCATGCGCGCTTCCGCCGCGCCCAGCGCGCCCGCGTGGCAGCAGCGCTGGGAGCGCGCCGTCGAAGCGCTCGGCCTGCCGGTGTTCCGCATGCCCAGCGGTGCCGGCCACGACGCGATGAAGCTGCACGAGGTGATGCCGCAGGCCATGCTGTTCGTGCGCGGCCTGAACGCCGGCATCAGCCACAACCCGCTCGAATCCACCACCAACGACGACGCCGATCTCAGCGTGCGTGCCTTCCTGCACCTGCTCGGCCAACTGGACGAAGAACTGTCATGACTGCCTACGAAAAACTCGACGCCTGGATCGACGCCCACTTCGACGAGCAGGTGCGCACCCTGCAGGCCCTGGTGCAGGTGCCCACCGACACGCCGCCGGGCAACAACGCGCCGCATGCCGAGCGCACCGCCGAACTGCTGAAAGGCTTCGGCTTCGAGGCCGAGAAGTTTCCGGTGCCGGCCGAGCAGGTGAAGGCCGCCGGGCTCGAATCGATCACCAACCTGATCGTGCGGCGCAAGTACGGCGCCGGCCGCACCGTGGCGCTGAACGCCCACGGCGACGTCGTGCCCCCCGGCGAAGGCTGGACCTACCCGCCCTACGGCGGCGAGGTGCACGAGGGCAGGCTCTACGGCCGCGCCGCCGCGGTGAGCAAGTGCGACTTCAGCACCTTCATCTTCGCCACCCGCGCGCTCGAATCGCTGGGCGCGCCGCTCAAGGGCGGCGTCGAGCTGCACTTCACCTACGACGAGGAGTTCGGCGGCGAGCTCGGCCCCGGCTGGCTGCTCGAGAAGGGCTACACCAAGCCCGACCTGTTGATCGCGGCCGGCTTCAGCTACCAGGTGGTGACGGCGCACAACGGCTGCCTGCAGCTGGAGGTGACGGTGCACGGCCGCATGGCGCACGCCGCCATTCCCGACACGGGCGTCGACGCGCTGCAGGGCGCCACCGCCATCCTCAACGCGCTGTATGCGCAGAATGCGCTCTACAAGCAGGTCAGCTCCAAGGTGGCGGGCATCAAGCACCCGTACCTCAACGTCGGCCTGATCCAGGGCGGCACCAACACCAACGTCGTGCCCGGCAAGGTGGTGCTCAAGCTCGATCGCCGCATGATCCCGGAGGAGAACCCCACCGAGGTGGAAGCAACGCTGCGCCGCGTCATCGCGGAGGCGGCCAAGGCGGTGCCCGGCATCACGGTGGAGGTGAAGCGCATGCTGCTGGCGCGTGCGCTCACGCCGCTGCCCGGCAACGCGCCGCTGGTGGAGGCGCTGTGCAAGCACGGCGAGGCGGTATTCGGCGAGAAGATTCCGACCTCGGGCACGCCGCTCTATACCGACGTGCGCCTGTACTGCGAGCGCGGCATCCCGGCCGTGATCTACGGCGCCGGCCCGCGCACCGTGCTGGAGAGCAACGCCAAGCGCGCCGACGAGCACATCGTGCTGGAGGACCTGCGCCGCGCCACCAAGGTGGTGGCGCGCACGCTGTTCGATCTGCTGGGTTGAGCGCGCGAGGCTGCGCCGGCTGCGGATCAACACGAGCGGTTCGATGCCGATGGGGCCGGCGTTCTCCGGCCTCGTCGTCGTCGGCACGCTGGCGATGTACGAGCTGTTCTCGGGACGGCCAGCCGACCGAGGATCATTGGGCGAAGCGGTCTCATTGCCTCAGCGACTTATGACGAACGCCGCTCACGGGGGCAACCGCATCGGATTCCGGACGACGAATCTGCACACCGCCGCTCGGTGCGGCGGGTAGGATCTGTTAAGGGTTGTCCGAAACCTCAGCGGGAGGCCGCGATCAGCCGTCGGCGCTCAAGCGCAAGGCCATGCGTTCGACAGCCTCGGCCAGCGTCGGCAGATCCTGTTCGACGACCAGCCAGATGGCTTCGAGATCCACCCCGAGGTAGCCGTGAACAATGACGTTGCGAAACCCGGCGAGTTCGCGCCAGGGAACCTGTGGCTCGGTACCCCTGACCTCGCTCGACAAGCGCTGGCTTGATTCGGTCAGGGTCTGCAGGTTGCGAACCACGGCGTCCTGCACCAGGCGTGAACCCTCGAAGCGCGAGCGATCGCCTTGGGTGTACTCGCGGATCCGGGTCAGGCAGTCGCGCATGTGCGCCAGCAGCACCCGATCCGATTCGGGGCCGGGCTTCACAGCGGCACGGAGACTGCCAGCACGCGCTCGCGCAGCGCGGGGTGCAGGCTCGCTTCGGTAACGACGTCGACGCGGCGACCCAGCAACTCCTGTGCATCGAGCAACAGGCCGCCCAGCGCCAGCGCGCTGGTTCCGGGGGCCAGCGTCACCAGCAGATCGACGTCGCTGTCGTCACCGCCATCGCCACGGCTCATGGAACCGAAGATCCGAACGCCCGTGACGCCGCGCCTGCGGGCCAAGGCCAGCAGTTCGGCGCGGTGGGTTTCGATCAGCGGATGCATGGTGGCGAGTGTAGCCACATGGCCCGCTCAGAACGGATAGTGCCGCGGTGCCGTCTGCACCGTGATCCAGCGCAGATCGGTGAACTCGGCGATGCCGGCCTTGCCGCCGAATCGGCCGAGGCCCGAGCCCTTCACGCCGCCGAAGGGCATCTGCGCCTCGTCGTGCACCGTCGGGCCGTTGACGTGGCAGATGCCCGATTCGATGCGCCCGGCGACGTTCATCGCGCGCGCGATGTCGCGCCCGAACACCGCGGCCGAGAGGCCGTATTCGTTGTCGTTGGCGCAGGCCACCGCGGCATCGACGCCCTTGACGCGCACGATGCACTTCACCGGGCCGAAGGTTTCCTCGTGGTAGATGCGCATCTCGCGCGTCACGCGGTCCAGCACGGTGGCGGGCATCAGCGTGTCTTTGGCCTTGCCGCCGCACAGGAGCTTGGCGCCCTTGGCCAGCGCGTCGTCGATCAGCGCGTTGCAGTGCTCCACCGTGCCCATGCCCACCACCGAGCCCAGCACCACCGGCTCGGGCTTGCGCGGGTCGCCCAGCGGCAGCTTGCTCGCCTTGCCGACGAAAGCGTCGACGAAGGCATCGGCGATCTTCTCGTCGACGATCAGGCGCTCGGTGGACATGCAGATCTGCCCCGAGTTGGCGAAGCAGCCGAAGGCGGCGGCGTTGACGGCGTCGGCGATGTCGGCATCGTCGAGGATCACCAGCGGCGCCTTGCCGCCCAGCTCCAGCACCACCGGCTTGAGGTACTTCGCGCAGGTCATCGCGATGATCCTGCCCACGCGCGTGCTGCCGGTGAAGTTGATCCGCCGCACTGCCGGGTGCGCCACCATCGCCTCGACCACCTTGCCTGCATCGGCCGGCGCGTTGGTGATGTAGTTGACGACGCCGGCCGGGAAGCCGGCGTCCTGCAGCGCCTCGATGATCAACTGGTGGGTGCGCGGGCAGTTCTCGCTGCCCTTGAAGATCACCGTGTTGCCGCAGGCCAGCGGCGTGGCGATGGCGCGCACGCCGAGGATGATCGGCGCATTCCAGGGTGCGATGCCCAGCACCACGCCGGCCGGCTGGCGCACGCCCATGGCCAGCGAGCCGGGCACGTCGGAGGGAATCACCTCGCCGGCGATCTGCGTGGTCAGCGAAGCGGCCTCGCGCAGCATGCCGGCGGCCAGCATCACGTTGAAGCCGGCCCACATCGCGGTGCCGCCGGTCTCGGCCGGCACGGCCTCGCAGAACTGCGGCGTCTTGGCTTCCAGCGCATCGGCGGCTTTCAGCAGCAGCGCGCGGCGCTCGCCGGGGCCGGTCTGGCTCCAGGTCTTGAAGGCTTCGGCGGCGGCTTCCACGGCGGCCACCGCATCGGCTTCGCTGGCGGCGGGCGCGCGCGTGGCCACGCTGCCGTCGAGCGGGTTACGGCGCTCGAAGGTGGCGCCCTTCTCGGCCGAGACGGCCAGGCCGTTGATCAGCATCGACAGGTCGGACATGTGGGTCTCCTTGTGAACGGCTTGGGAAGCGGTCGGGGCCGAGCCCTGACCGAGGTAGGCGTGGCGGATGACGCTGGAGCGCGCCAGCAGGAAGGCCGGGCCGCTGGCGACGAGCCTGCCGCGCTCGAGCACGTAGCCGCGGTCGGCCACGGCGAGCGCCTTGCGCACGTTCTGCTCGACCATCAGCACCGTGGTGCCGGCGTCGGCGATGCGCCGCGCGATGGCGAGCAGTTCGTCGACCATCTTCGGCGCCAGGCCGAGCGAGGGCTCGTCGAGCATCAGGAGGCGCGGCGCGCTCATCATCGCGCGCGCCACCGCCACCATCTGCTGCTCGCCGCCGCTCATCGTGCCGGCGAGTTGCCGGGCGCGTTCGCGCAGCTTCGGGAAGTCGGCGAAGGCCTGCTCGAGCCGCCGGGCGCGCTCCTGCGCGCTGACCAGCCAGCCGCCCAACTCGAGGTTCTCGGCCACCGTCATCTGCGGAAACAGCTGGCGGCCTTCGGCGACCAGCGCGATGCCGCGTTCGACGATGGCCGAGGTCTTGGCGTCTTGCGCGATCTCCTCGCCGTCGAGTCTCAGCGTGCCGCCGCGCGGGATCAGCCCGGCGATGGCCTTGAGCAGCGTGGTCTTGCCGGCGCCGTTGGGGCCGAGGATCACCGTGAGGCCGGGGCGCGCTTCCAGCGTCAGATCGCGCAGCACCAGGAAGGCGCCGTAGCCGGCGGCAAGCCCTTCGATCTTCAGGTGCACGGGCTTCATGCGGGCTCGACCATTTCATCGCCGAGGTAGGCCTCCACCACCTCGGCATTGCGCACCACCTCGGCCGGCGTGCCGTCGGCGATCTTGCGGCCCTGGTGCAGCACCAGCACGCGTTCGACGTGGCGCAGCAGCGTGGTCACCGCGTGCTCGATCCAGATCACGGTGAGATCCAGGTCGTCGCGCAGGCGGCGGATCAGCTGCGCCATGCTCTCGATCTCGCTTTCGGTCAGGCCGGCAGCCACCTCGTCGAGCAGCAGCAGCTTGGGGCGCGTGGCCAGCGCCATGCCGATCTCCAGCAGGCGCTGCTGGCTGGGCGTGATCGCCGCGGCCGGCAACGCAGCCTGGGCCGCCAGGCCGATCAGGTTCAGGACGCTGGCTTCGTCCTTCAGCAGCCAGGAGCCGCTGCGTTGGCGGCCGGCGAATTGCAAACCGAAATCGATGTTGGCCGCCACGCTCAGCTCGGCGAATACGCGCGGCGTCTGGAAGGTGCGGGCGATGCCCTGCTGCGCGAAGCGGTGCGGCTTTGCGCCGGTGAGGCGTGTGCCGGCGGCGAACAGCTCACCCGATGTCGGCTCGATCACGCCCGACAGCGCATTGAAGAAGGTGGTCTTGCCCGCGCCGTTCGGGCCGATGATGCCCACCAGTTCGCCCGGCGCGAAGGCCGCGCTGACCTGGTCGACGGCGATCAGCCCGCCGAAGCGAACCGTCACGCCGCGCGCCTCGAGCAGCGGGTGGCCGTTCATGCCGCGCCCTTCTTCCACTTGAAGCTGTCGCGCCGCAGCGAGGCCAGCCCGCCGGGCAGGTAGAGCACCGAGAGGATCAGCAGCAGCCCGAGCGCCATCATGTAGAGCTGCGGCAGCTGCAGGCGCAGCGTCTCGGCGAGCAGGCTGAATACCACCGCGGCGATCAGCGGCCCCCACAGCGTGGCGGCGCCGCCGATCAGCGCGATCAGCACGGTCTGGAAGCCGATGAAGGGGTTGAACACGGTGGCCGGGTCGATGTAGGTCCAGCGCACGCTCATCGCCGCGCCCACCGCGCCGGCGAAGGCGGCGGTCAGCGCGAAGCCGGCGATCTTGACGAGGCGCGTGTCGACGCCCAGCGTCTGCGCACGCTGCTCGTCGGCGCCGATGCCCTGCATCGCCAGGCCGAAGCGGCTGCGCCGCACCAGGATGGAGACGAGGATGGCCAGCACCGCCAGCGCGAGCACGGTGAGGTAGATGGTGTCGCGCTCGGGCACCACGCCGAGCACGCGCCCCACCGTGCCGGTGACCTGCTTCTCCCAGTAGGTGATGGCGTGGCGGATCAGCTCGGTCATGCCGAAGGTCAGCACCGCGAAGTAGGTGCCGCGCAGGTGCAGCACGGCCGCACCCATCAGCATCGCCACGCCGGCGGCGATGGCGGCGCCGAGCGCGATGGCCGCCCACCAGCCGGAGGCCTCCAGCATCAGCGCGCTGGTATAGGCGCCGATGCCGAAGAAGGCCGGGGTGGCCAGCGAGAGGTAGCGCGTGCTGCCGCAGAACAGGCTCCAGCTCGACGACAGCGCGGCATACATCAGGCAGGTGAGCGCCATCGAGACGGCGAAATCGCTGCCGTAGTGCGGCACCGCCAGCGCCCAGCCGGCCAGCGCGAAGAGGACGAGCAGATCGCGCCGGGTGTTCATCTGCGGGTGAAGAGACCGTTGGGCCGCCACAGCAGCACGGCGATGAAGATGCCGTAGGACAGCAGCGCCTTCAGCGACGGGCTGGTGAAATGCATGCCGACCGCCTCGATGACGCCCAGCGCCAGGCCGCCGACCAGCGCGCCGCTCATGCTGCCGAAGCCGCCCAGCGTGATGACGATCAGCGCCGTCACCGTGTAGGGCTCGCCCATGCTCGGCGAGATGGTGTAGGTCATCGACAGTAGGCAGCCGGCCACGCCCGAGAGCCCGAGGCCGACGCCGAACATCAGCGGGTGCAGCCGTTCGGTATCGATGCCCACCAGCTGCGCGCCGGTGGGCGACTGCATCAGCGCGCGCACGCCCTTGCCGTAGAGCGTCTTGTTCAACCCGACGATCAGCGCGGCGCTGAAGGCCAGCGCCAGCGCAAGCAGCAGCAGCTTGTTGGCGGCGAACTGGGCGGAGCCGATGTGCACGGGCTCGGTGAGAAAGTCGTAGCCGCGCAGATCGCCGCCCCACAGCATCTGCGCGAAGTTCTGCACCAGGAACATCAGGCCGAAGCTGACCATCAGGCCGCGCGCCTCGAACACGTCGAGGTTGGGGCTGGTGCGGGTGAGGCGGCGGAAGACGAGGCGATGCACCGCCAGGCCCACCGCCATCAGCAAGGCGAAGGCGATGGGAATCATCGCCAGCGGCGAAATGCCGAACTGCGTGCTCGCCATCCAGGTGATGAAGGCGCCGACCATCAGGAACTCGCCATGCGCGATGTTCAGGATGCGCATCAGCCCGTACTGCAGGTTGAGCCCCAGCGCCACCAGCGCGTAGACGCCGCCGGTGATGAGGCCGGAGGCGATCAGTTCGAGCCAGGCGCCGGGGGTCATCTCGGCTCAGACCCAGGCCGGCTTCTGCGCCACGAGCGGCGCCGTGGCATTGCCCTTCGGCCACACCACCTCGAACTCGCCCTTCTGCCATTGGCTCACGGTCCCCGGCGTACCCACGTTCTCGCTGCCGGCGAACCTGATCTTGCCGAGGATGGTGGCGTGCTCGTTGCCGGCCACGTAGTCGCGGATCGCCTTGCGGTCCAGGCCGACCTTGCCCACCGCGGCGGTGAGGATCTCCAGCGCCGCCCAGGTGGCGCCGCTGGCCCAGCGGTCGGGTTCCTTCTGCGCGCCGAACCTGGCCACGTGGGCATCGAAGTAGGCCTTGGCGCCGGCGCTGGTCTTGCCGTTCCACGAGCCCATGCCGAGCACGCCCTCGGCGGCGGGGCCCATCACGTTGCGGTAGAGCTGGAAGGCGGTGCCCACCGAGCCGTAGAAGAATTTCGGGTTGAAGCCGATCTCCTTGCTCTGC
The DNA here is from genome assembly GCA_017983795.1 of Piscinibacter sp. GTDB lineage: Bacteria > Pseudomonadota > Gammaproteobacteria > Burkholderiales > Burkholderiaceae_C > Piscinibacter. The sequence continues at coordinate 144,011 of JAGOAS010000001.1, read as the reverse complement.
CGGCTGGCCAGGATGGTGTCGGGCGGGTAGGTCAGGCCGATGAAGGCGTCGGGGTTCTTGTCCTTCATGGAGCGCAGCACCGGCGAGAGGTCCTTCACGCCCAGCGGGTAGCTCTTGTCCTCGACGATGCCAATGCCCGTGCCGGCCAGCGCCACCTTGAGCGCGGCGTAGTTCTCCAGGCCGAACAGGTCGTCGACGTAGATCACCACGGCCGTCTTCGCGCCGTTGGCCTTCAGCATGTCGACCAGCGCATCCATCATCGGCTTGGGCTGCTGCAGCATCAGGAAGAAATACGGCAGCTTCATCTCGATCAGGCGCCGGCTCAGCGCGGTCGGCGCAAGGAAGGGGTAGCCCATGCGGTTGGCCAGCGGCGCGACGGCGAAGTTGGCGTTGCTGCCCCAGGGCGGCAGCACCAGGTCGACCTTGTCGCTGCCCATCAGCTTCTCGTAGGTGCGCACGCAGGTCTCGGTGTTGCTCTGGTCGTCGCTGCCGATCAGCTCGATCGGCCGCTTCGTGCCCTTCACGTTCAGCCCGCCGGCGGCGTTCTGCTGCTCGGCCCACAGCAGGTAGTTGGGCTCCTGGCTGACCTGCGCGCCGGTGGTCCAGGGGCCGGTGCGGGCGATCGCGTAGCCGACGCGCACCGGCGCGGCCTGCGCGCGCACGATGGACGGGAAGGCCAGCGCGGCGGAAGAGGCGGCGAGCGCCTGGACGACGGTGCGGCGAGTGCTCATGACAACCCCCCGTCCGTCGAGTACGCCGGACGACCCCCCGAGGGGGTGCGGGCCGGCTTGGGAGCGGCCCGGCGCTCGGCCCGCGAGAAGTTCGACTCCGTGTGTTCCATGGTCTGTCTCCGTGGAGTTGAAGGCCCGGCTCGATCCGGCCGGTGGAAGGGGTTCGGGCCGGATTGTTCGAGCGGCGCCGCGCCGCGGCTTTGCCAGCCGTGCACCCCGCCTTGACGATCCGTGCAGGCTGCCTAGGGCTTTCCCGATGCGCCGGCCGCAGGGCTTGAGGGGTGGGGTCCCCCGCCGCTACGCTCGCGCCCATGGGCAATCCCGTCGTCAGCGCGATGAGCACCGACCAGGTCTCGGCCGCCGAACGGCCGGGGTTCTGGACCGACTGGCTGCACCGCCTCTTCCACGGGCTCGACTCCGACCTCTACGGCGACAGCGAGTTCGACGGCCGCGTCGCCACCGTGCACGCCGGCGACATCGTGCTGACGCGGCTCGAAGCGAACCGCCACCGCGTCACGCGCTCGGCCTCGCTGGTGCGGCAGTCGGAAGTCGGCTACCTGAAGATCGTCGCGCCCTGGGTGGGCTGCGCCGGCGTCGAGCAGAAGGGCCGCGAGGCCTGGGTGACGCCCGACCAGTGGAGCATCTACGACACCACCGACAGCTACGCGGTGGCCAACCCGGTGCGCGTGGAACACCTGATCGTGATGCTGCCGAAAGACCGGCTGGTCGAACGCGGCCTCGCCCTCGATGCGCTGATGGCGCGCCGCCTCGGCGGCAGCGGCGGCGTGGCGCGCATCGCGCTCGAGACCATGCGCAACGCCTACCGCGAGCTGCCCGGCATGTCGGAAACCGGCGCGCGCGGCGTCGGCGACGCGATCACGCAACTCGTGCATCTGGCCATGCTCGATCTCGCCGGCATCGGCACCGCGCAGACGCAGCGCGAGGCACTGCGCGAGCGCATCAAGCAGCATGTCGGCGAGCGGCTCGGCGACCCGGCGCTCAGCGTCGACAGCATCGCGCTGGCGCTCAACTGCAGCCGCCGCCAGCTCTACAACGCCTTCGCCGAGGAGCCCGACGGCGTCGCCGGCTACATCCTGCGGCGCCGCCTCGACGGCTGCCGCCGCTGCCTGGACGACCGCGCGCAGGCGCACCGCTCGCTCACCGACATCGCCTTCGACTTCGGCTTCTCCAACATGGCGCACTTCAGCCGCGTATTCCGCGCGCACCTGGGGCTGCCGCCGAGCGACTACCGGCGCAGCGCGCTGGGCTGAACGGCGCGCTCAGGCCTGCCAGTCGCCCAGACGCGCCAGGCGGCCGACGAGCTGGGCGCGATCGTGCACGTCGAGCTTGCGGTACACCGCCTTCAGGTAGACGCGCGCCGATTCGTAGCTGATGCCGAGGCGGCCGGCCGCCTCGCGCAGGCCCTGGCCGGCGCCCAGAGCGGCGGCCAGACGCGCTTCCGAGCGCGTGCAGCCGCACAGCTCGACCAGGGCGCCGACGAGTTCGGCCGGCGAGGCGCTGGCCGGCTGCGCCACCAGCATCGCGAGCCGCTGCGGCGGCAGCAGCGTATTCGCCGCGCCGCGGCAGGGCAGCACCTCGAGCCGCAGGCGGCGGCTGCCGCCGCGTTCGCGCAGCCACAGCGCCGCGCCATCCGCCGCCACGCCATCGGCCGCACGCGCCGCCAGCGCGGCCAGCCGCGGCTGCAGTTCGGCGCTCGCCGCGGCCAGCCGGCCGGCGCGCAGGTGCAGGCCGCAGGGCTGCGCGAGCAGCCGCTCCATCGCCGCGTTGGCATACACGAGGCCCAGATCGGCGCGCACCACCGCCACCGGCAGCGGCAGGCCGGCCAGCGCCTGCGCGCGCGCCAGGCGCGGATCCTCGCGCTCCAGGCGCGCGCTCAGGGCGAGTGCGCGCCGCATGTGGCCGGTAAGCGTCTCGAAGTCGCGCACCTCGGCGGCGTCGAAGGTCGGCATGTCGCGCGGCCGCATGAGCGTCACGTTGGCGATCGTACCGGCCTCGGCGAGCAGCGTGTTGCCGATGGTGAAGTGAAAGCCCTGGGGCCGCATCCAGTCGTGGTAGTAGGCGCAGCGGTAGAGCGCGCCCTCCTCGCCCAGCACCGCGTCGAGGCGTTCGTTGGTGCGCACGATGCCGGGGCGATGCAGCCGCTCGCTGACGCGCATCCACGGGTTGTCGCCGGCGAAGAACAGGGCATCGAAATCGGCCAGCCGCCTGCGCTCGATGCCGTCGAGGCAGACGGCGCGCAGCCGGCGCGCGTCGCGCTCGAGGAAGTAGAAGGTCTGCGCCGACGACGGGAAGCGCTGCCGCATCAGCGCCATCACCTGCGACCATCCGTCGGGCTCGAGCACGCAGCGGTAGACCGCGTCGGTGAGCTCGTGGAGCAGGGGGTCGTTCGAGGCGTTCATGGGCGCGGCCGGCGCATGCAGCCAGCATAGCGGCTCGCCTTCCCAAATGGGAGCTGCGCCGGCGCCGCGCCTGCGTACGCTCCCGGTCATGCAAGGAGAGCGCCCATGACGCTGCCATCGCCCCGACATCCGGCCTGCGCCCTCGGCGCGGCGCTGCTGCTGGCCGCCGCCGGCGCCGCCGAGCCGCCCCTGGCCACGCCCGAGGATCTGCTGCGCGACGCCCGCTTCCGCAGCGCCTACGCCGCGGCCCTCGGCCCGAAGGCGAAGCTGCCCTGGATCGCGCGCCTGAGCAACAGCGCGCTGCTGCGAGCGCACCGCTTCGAGTCGGTGGACTACCAGGTGGCCTCGCCGTGCAAGCCGCACGACTGCGCCGAGCACAACCTGCTGCTGCTCTATGCGCCGGCCAGCGGCAAGGTCTACGGCCAGCTTCACGAACGCGGCCAGGTGACGCTGCTGGGCGCCCCCGGCCCGGCGCTGAGCCAGGAGCTCGGCCGGCTCTGGAAGCGCGAGTTCCGCTCGCAATGAGGTCGGGAGGCAGGCGATGACCCGCTACTGCGGAGAGATCAGGCAGGTGGCCGGTGCGACCGGCGGCGGCTTCGTGGCCGTCGGCAACGAGGACCGCTTCGGCAACGTCACGGTGCCGGTCGGCGCGCTCGTGCGCGTCGCCACGGAGATCCCGCTGCTGCAGATCGGCGACACGACGCTGAAGAACGTGCGCCTGTGCATGGCCGAAGTGGCGCCCTACCTGCGCCCGGGCGACCAGGCCTGCATATTCGCCTTCGGGCACCTGCTGCGCAAGAAGATCATCATCGGCGTGAAGTCGCAGACCGGCCCGTCGTGGACGATGGGCTTCGGCCGCCTTCTCGCCACCGTGCTCACCTACCTCACGCTGTGGCCGTTGCTGGTCGGGCTGGCCGGCGCCCTGGTCGGCGCGCTGGCCGGCATGCTGCTCGGCGACCAGGGCTCGGTGCTCGGCATGACGCTGGGAGCGCTGTACGGCGTGGGCATCTCGCTGCTCAGCGCGCTGCGCCTCGTGATCGCCTACCGGCAGATGCGCTCCGCCTGAGGCCCCCCCCCCGCGCGAAAGGCACCCATGACGCTGCGCCTGCCCGTTGCCCTGCTCGCGCTGTGCCTCGCGCTCGGCGCCGCCTGGCCCGTTCTCGCCAAGCTGCACCGCGCCGCGCTCGGCCTGGCCACGAGCGGCAGCACCTGCGATACGGCGCGCACGGGCAGCTACACCTACACGGCGCGCTGGCGCGCCGGCGCCGCCGCCACCGGCTACACGGTGCACACCGGCAACCAGTGCAGGGTCGGTGCGCAGGTCTGCGGCACGGCGCTGTCGACCGGCTGCCCCGCGCGCTGCGATGCCGCCGGCCAGTGCAGCGCCCTGCTCAACGCCTGCGTGGCCACGGCCGCGGCCGCCGGCCAGTGGGTCAAGGTGGTCGGCGCCGACGGCGGCTGGCAGCAGATCGCCGTGCCCGCGCCCGGCAGATGCCAGTGAGTACATGCCCCGCGCCTGGCTACACTGCCCGGCAGACTCTTTCGCGCATCCATGGGCTGGCACGGCCGACTCGAACTCGACCACCCCCGCGACGGCGACAGCACGCAAGCCCACCACCGCCACGACGGCCCGCTGCGCGTGCTGCGCTGTCTCTACTCCCGAAGGGCCAGCCATCTGCCACCACGTGCTGGTGCATCCGCCCGGCGGCTTGCTCCTGCGCAAGCCCGCCCCTTGAATAAGCATTCATAATGCTTCTTTGAACACGCTTGCAGGGCCGCCGCAGCCTGGGCCCGCCGAGATGTCCGCAGACACCACCACCGCATCGGCCGCCTGGCCGGCATCGGCGCGCCAGGACACCCGCCTCGCCGGCGACCTCGCGATGTGGCTGATCATCGGCATCGAGATGCTGACCTTCGGCCTGATGTTCATCGTCTTCTCGTTCGCCCGGATGCGCGAGCCCTCGGTCTTCCACGCCGGGCAGGCGACGCTGGATCTGCATCTCGGCGCCGCGAACACCGCGCTGCTGCTCACCGGCAGCTGGTGCGCGGCGCGCGGGGTGCAGGCGCTGCGCGGCGGCACGGCGCGCCGCGGCGCCCGCTGGCTGTGGGGCGCGGCAGGCTTCGGCGTCGGATTCCTGCTGCTCAAGAGCCTCGAATACCGGGCCAAGGTGCGCGCCGGCTACGACCTGGATACCGACACCTTCTGGACCTTCTACTACCTGCTGACGGGCTTCCACTTCATGCACGTGCTGGCCGCCGTGCTGCTGCTGTCGGGCATCGCCTGGCTGGCGCCGCGGCGCGGGTGGAAGGGCGGCAACACGCACGCGCCGGAAACCGTGACGGCGTTCTGGCACATGGTCGACCTGCTCTGGGTCGTGCTGTTCCCGCTGGTGTACGTGCTGCGATGAGTGCCGCGCAGCGCATCGACAGGCTGTGGTGGGCCATGCTGGCGGCCACCGCGGCTTCCTGGTGGATCGGCGAGACGGGGCTGTGGACGGTGCCGCTCTGGCCGCTGCTCACGGTCTTCGGCCTGTCGCTGTTCAAGGGCCTGGCCATCGCGCTCGATTTCATGGAGCTGCGCGGCGCGCCGGCCGTGTGGCGCCGCTTCGTCGTCGGCTGGCTGCTGTTGGTGATCCTCGCCGTCGTGGCCCTGCATCTCGGCTCGCGCTGACGCGGCTGCCCCGCTCAGATCGCCATGCGCTCGCGCACGCCCTCGCGCTCCATCGTCGCGCCGCGGCCGCGCTGCACGATCTCGCCGCGCTCCATCAGCAGGTACTGGTCGGCCAGCTCGGCGGCGAAGTCGTAGTACTGCTCGACCAGCACGATGGCCATGGTCTTGCGCGCGGCCAGCATGCGGATCACGCGGCCGATGTCCTTGATGATGCTGGGCTGGATGCCCTCGGTCGGCTCGTCGAGGATCAGCAGCCTGGGCGCGGCGGCGAGCGCGCGCGCGATGGCGAGCTGCTGCTGCTGGCCGCCGGAGAGATCGCCGCCGCGCCGGCCGATCATCTGCTCGAGCACCGGGAAGAGCTCGAACAGCTCGGCCGGAATGGGCGTGCCGCCCGGCTTGCAGGCCAGGCCCATGCGCAGGTTCTCCTCCACCGTGAGGCGGCCGAAGATCTCGCGCCCCTGCGGCACGTAGCCCACGCCCTTGCGCACGCGCGCGAAGGGGCTGTCGCGCGTGATGTCCTGGCCGTCCAGGCGGATCGTGCCGGCCTTCACCGGCACCACGCCCATCAGCGCCTTGAGCAGCGTGGTCTTGCCCACGCCGTTGCGGCCCAGCACCACGGTCACCTCGCCGGCCTTCGCCTCGAAGCCGACGCCGCGCAGGATGTGCGAGCCGCCGTAGTACTGGTGGATGCCGTCGACCTTCAGCATGGTGTGCTCGCTCATCGGCCGAGGTAGACCTCGACGACCTTCTCGTTCGCCTGCACGTCCTTCAGCGAACCCTCGGCCAGCACGCTGCCCTCGTGCAGCACCGTCACCTTCTTGTCGGCGCGGCCCTGCGTCAGCGCGCCGATGAAGCTCATGTCGTGCTCCACCACCACCAGCGAGTGGCTGCCTTCCAGCGAGAGGAAGAGCTCGGCGGTGCGCTCGGTCTCCTCGTCGGTCATGCCGGCGACGGGCTCGTCGAGCAGCAGCAGCTTCGGATCCTGCATCAGCAGCATGCCGATCTCCAGCCACTGCTTCTGGCCGTGGCTGAGCAGCCCGGCGCTGCGCTGCGCGCTCGCCTTCAGGTGGATCAGCGCCAGCACCTCGCCGATGCGGTCGAGCTGCGCGCCGCTCAGGCGGAAGAACATCGAGGCGCGCACGCCGTGGTCGGTCTTGAGCGCCAGCTCGAGGTTCTCGAACACCGAGAGCTGCTCGAACACCGTCGGCTTCTGGAACTTGCGGCCGATGCCGATGGCGGCGATGTCGTTCTCGCGCAGGCGCAGCAGATCGATGGTCGAGCCGAAGAAGGCGCGGCCGGCGTCGGGGCGCGTCTTGCCGGTGATGACGTCCATCATCGTCGTCTTGCCGGCGCCGTTCGGGCCGATGATGCAGCGCAGTTCGCCGGCGCTGATCGAGAGCGACAGCGCGTTGAGCGCCTTGAAGCCGTCGAAGCTGACCGTGATGTCGTCGAGGTAGAGGATGGCGCCGTGCGCGGTATCCACCTCGCCGGGCCGGACCACGCGGCCATAGCTCGCCGCACCCGACACTGCCCTGGCCTCGACGACTTTCTGGTGTTCCTCGCGGATCTTCGCGCCCGCCTGCATCAGCTCCGGGGTCACGATCCCTCCTCCTTGTTCGCGCGCCGGAACAGGCCGACGATGCCCTGCGGCAGGAACAGCGTCACCGCGATGAACAGCGCGCCCAGCACGTAGAGCCAGAACTCGGGGAAGTACTGCGTGAACACGCTCTTGCCGCCGTTGACGAAGAAGGCGCCGACGATGGGGCCGATCAGCGTGCCGCGCCCGCCCACCGCGGCCCAGATTGCCATCTCGATGGAGGCGGCCGGGCTCATCTCGCCCGGGTTGATGATGCCCACCTGCGGCACGTAGAGCGCGCCGGCGATGCCGCACATCACCGCCGAGATCACCCAGATCGTCAGCTTGTAGCGGATGGGGTCGTAGCCGGTGAACATCACGCGGCTCTCGGCATCGCAGATGGCCTGCAGCACGCGGCCGAACTTGCTGGCCACGAGCAAGCGCGCGAGCAGGTAGAAGCCGATCAGCACCAGGCCGGTGATCACGAACAGCGCCATGCGCGTGGCCGGCGTGGCGATCGGGATGCCGAGCAGCCGCTTGAAGTCGGTGAAGCCGTTGTTGCCGCCGAAGCCCGTCTCGTTGCGGAAGAAGAGCAGCATCGCCGCGTAGGTCATCGCCTGCGTGATGATGGAGAAGTACACGCCCTTGATGCGCGAGCGGAAGGCGAAGAAGCCGAAAACGAAGGCCAGCAGCGCGGGCACCAGCAGCACCATCGCCATCTGGAAGGCGAAGCTGTCGCTCAAGGCCCAGTGCCAGGGGTATTCCTTCCAGTTGAGGAACACCATGAAGTCGGGCATGTCGGCGCGGTACTGGCCGTCGCGCCCGATCTCGCGCATCAGGTACATGCCCATCGCGTAGCCGCCGAGCGCGAAGAACAGGCCGTGGCCGAGCGAGAGGATGCCGGTGTAGCCCCAGATCAGGTCCAACGCCAGCGCGCAGATCGCGTAGCACATGATCTTGCCCAGCAGCGCCACGGCGAAGTCACTCAGGTGGAACACGCTGCCCTCGGGCACGACGAGGTTGAGCAGCGGCGCCAGCACGGCGACGGCGAGCAGCGCGGCGATGACGCCACCCCAGGCGGGCGGGGAGAGCAGCCGCGTTGGCGGCGGCAGTGGCGCGGAGGCGGGCAGGACGACACTCATCGAGGGTCGAGACTAGGTTCACACTGCCGCGCAAGCCATACGCAAGTTGGCGTAGACGCATGGGCTACAGTCGTCCGAGAAGAATCGAAGAACAAGCGATGGCTCTCTTTCCGCAGGGACTGACCCACATCGACCAGCGTTGCGCCAATGCCGGCGAGCGCGCCGTGCTGCGACAACTCAAGCGCTGCCTGGAAGACGACTACATCGTCTGGCACAACGTGCCCATCGGCCCGCGCGCCCGGCAGCCCGACTTCGTGGTGCTGAGCCCGCGCTGGGGCGTGTTGTTGCTCGAGGTCAAGCACTGGAAGCGTTCGACCCTGCAGGGCGCGACCCGCGACAGCGTGACGCTGGCCACCGAGCGCGGCATGGTGACCGAGGGCAATCCGCTGCGCCAGGCGCGCGACTACGCCCTGGAACTGGTCGATCTGATGTCGACCGACCCGACCCTCGTGCATGCGGAGGGGCCGTTCCGAGGAAAGCTGCTCTTCCCTTACGGCTGGGGCGTGGTGTTCTCGAATCTCCGCGGCGCTGAACTCCAGGACACCGATTTCGCCGATGTGTTCGCGCCGCACCAGTCGCTGCTGCGCGACGACCTCGGCGATGAGGTCGCGCCGGATGTGTTCCAGCAGCGCCTGTGGGGCATGTTCACCGTGCACTACCCGCACACGCTGACGCTGCCGCAGCGCGATCGTGTCCGCTGGCATCTCTTCCCGGAGATCCGCGTGCCCGTGCAGCGTGCGCTCGGACTCGACGAGCCCGACGCCGCGGCGTCTGCCCCTGTGCTCCCCGACCTGTTGCAGGTGATGGATCTGCAGCAGGAGCAGATCGCACGCACGCTCGGTGAGGGTCACCGCGTCATCCACGGCGCCGCCGGCTCGGGCAAGACGATGATCTTGATCTACCGCGCCGAGCAGTTGGCGAAGGCCGTGCGGCCCGACCAGCCCATCCTGGTCTTGTGCTTCAACCGCACGCTGGCCGATCGCATCGACGCCCTGCTGCGCGAGCGCGGGGTGGACGAGCGCGTGCAGGTTCGCACCTTCCACTCCTGGTGCCAGGACATGGTGCGCAGCTACCAACTGGATGTGCCGCGCGACCTGAAGGGCGATGCCTACTTCGCAGCGCTGGCCGACTCGACCTGCCGCGCCGTCGACACCGGCCGCGTGCCGGCGGGCCAGTACAGCGCCCTGCTGATCGACGAGGCACACGATTTCGAGGAAGCCTGGCTGCGCATGGCGGCGCGCATGGTTTCACCCGCCACGCAGAGCCTGCTCGTGCTCTACGACGACGCGCAATCGATCTACCAGAAGCAGCGCCGCCGCTTCAGCTTCGCCAGCGTCGGCATCAAGGCGAGCGGGCGCACCAGCATCCTGAAGCTGAACTATCGCAATACGGCGGAGGTTCTGGCGCTGGCGATGCACTGTGCCGAATCTTTGCTGCAGGCCGAAGAGCGGGGCGAAGACGAGATCCAGCGCGTGACGCCGGCGACGGCCGGGCGGCGCGGGCCGCTGCCGGTGTTGATCGAGGCGCGCCATGAACGCGAAGAGGCAACACTCGTTGCCGACCGCGTGGCCGCTGCGCTCGCGGCGGGCCACGCCCCGAGCGATATCGCCATTCTGCTGCGCGCCAAGTATCTGATGAAGGCCGTCGAGGCCACCCTGGCCGAGCGTGGCATCGCATACCAGTCGATGAACGCCCAGGCGTTCAAGCGCTTCGACTGGTCTTTCCCCAGCGTCAAGCTGCTGACCATGCACAGCGCCAAGGGCCTGGAGTTTCCCGTCGTGATCGTCGCGGGGTTGCAGGCATTGCCCATGCGCGACGAGTCGCTCGAAGAGGCGGTGCGGCTGCTCTACGTCGCCATGACCCGATCGACCCGCGAACTGGTGCTCGCGGCGCACGGCCGTTCACCGATCGTGGAGCGTGTGCGCAAGTCGCTCGCGGCCGTCAGCGCGGGGTTCGCGGCGGCAGCCTGACGGCCATATCCGTTCGGCCTGAGCCTGTCGAAGGCCTGGTGGGGCACGCGGCGGGCTTCGACAAGCTCAGCCCGAACGGAATCCATACGTCATGCCTCGGCACTCCGGCCCTTCATCGCGAAGATGCCCTGCGGCCGCTTCTGGATGAAGATCACGATGAAGACGAGCACCATGATCTTGGCCAGCACCGCGCCGGCCCAGCCTTCGAGCAGCTTGTTGAGCACGCCCAGGCCGAGCGCGGCGTAGACGGTGCCGGCGAGCTGGCCGACACCGCCGAGCACGACGACCAGGAAGCTGTCGACGATGTAGCTCTGGCCCAGATCGGGCCCGACGTTGCCGATCTGCGAGAGCGCGCAGCCGCCCAGGCCGGCGATGCCCGAACCGAGCGCGAAGGCGTAGGTGTCGACGCGCGCGGTGTCGACGCCCACGCAGGAGGCCATGCGGCGGTTCTGCGTCACGCCGCGCACGAACAGGCCCAGCCGCGTGCGCGCGATCAGCAGCGCCACGGCCGCCAGCACCAGCGCCGCGAAGGCAATGATGGCGATGCGGTTCCAGGGCAGCGTGAGGTTGCTCATTACCGCGATGCCGCCCGACAGCCAGGCCGGGTTCTCCACCGGCACGTTCTGCGCGCCGAACAGCGAGCGCACGCCCTGCATCAGCACCAGGCTGATGCCCCAGGTGGCCAGCAGCGTCTCCAGCGGCCGGCCGTAGAGCCAGCGGATGACGCTGCGCTCCATCGCCGCGCCGACCAGCGCCGAGGCCAGGAAGGCCGCGGGAATCGCCGCCACGATGTACGCGTCGAAGGCGCCCGGCAGGAACTGGCGAAAGAGGTTCTGCACCAGGTAGGTGGCGTAGGCGCCGATCATCAGCAGCTCGCCGTGCGCCATGTTGATCACGCCCATCAGCCCGTAGGTGATGGCCAGGCCCAGCGCCGCCAGCAGCAGAATGGAGCCGAGGCTGATGCCGGTGAAGATCACGCCGATGCGCTCGCCCCAGGCCAGGCGCGAGCGCACTGCATCGAGCGCGCTGCCGAGCGCGGCGCGCACCTCGGCATCGGTCTCTGCATCCGGCGAATTCGGGGCAAGACGCTCCTGCAGCAGGCTCGCCACCGCGCTCTGGCGGCTGCCCGCGAGCGCGGCGATGGCGGCGAGGCGCTTGGCCTTGTCGGGCGAGGCCACGAGGATGGTGGCGCGCATGCGCTCCAGCGATTCCTTCAGCGCGGCGTCGCTCTCGGCGGCCAGCGCCTTGTCGAGCAAGGGCAGCTGCGCCTCGTCGAGCGACTGCTCGAGCAGCTCGGCCACCGCTGCGCGCCGCAGCGCGAGCTCGGGCGAGAGCAGTTGCAGCGAGGCGAGCGCGGCCTGCAGCGCGCCGCGCACGCGGTTGTTGACGACCACGTCTTCGGCCTCGGCCGGCAGCGTGGCCGGCGCACCGGTGGCGGCATCCACCGCCTTGTCGCCCTGCAGCACGAACACCTGCTCGCCCGCCACCTTCACCGCATCGTCGAGCAGCGCCTGCACGAAGGGCGCGAGCCCTTCGGCGCCGGCGGCCACCGCGTGGTTCAAGGCCTCGATGCGCTCGTCGCCGTCGCCGCTGGCGATGCCGCGCGCCTGCTCGGGCGTGAGGGCCCATGCGGGCGCCAGCACGCCGAGCAGCGCCGCGGCAGCGAGCCGGACAAAACCGCTACGCAGGCTCACTTCACTTCTTCTCGGGGACGTTCTTCTTGCCCTTGTTCTCGGGGATGTAGTCGCTCCACGGGTCGGCCACCACCGGGCCCTTGGTCTTCCACACCACGTTGAACTGGCCGTCGGCCTTGATCTCGCCGATGAACACCGGCTTGTGCAGGTGGTGGTTCTCCTTGTCCATGGTCGACATGAAGCCGCCCGGCGCGGGCCAGGTCTGGCCGGCCATCGCCGCGATCACCTTGTCGCTGTCGGTGCTCTTGGCCTTCTCCACCGCCTGCTTCCACATGTGGATGCCGAGGTAGGTGGCTTCCATCGGGTCGTTGGTCAGCGGCTTGTCCTTGTGGCCGGGGATGCCCTTGGCCTTGGCGTAATCGCTCCACTGCTTGACGAACGCGGTGTTGGCCGGGCTCTTGATCGACATGAAGTAGTTCCACGCCGCCAGGTGGCCCACCAGCGGCTTGGTGTCGACGCCGCGCAGCTCCTCCTCGCCCACCGAGAAGGCCACCACCGGCACGTCGGTGGCCTTCAGGCCCTGGTTGCCGAGCTCCTTGTAGAAGGGCACGTTGGAGTCGCCGTTGATGGTCGACACCACCGCGGTCTTCTTGCCCTCGGAGGCGAACTTCTTGATCTTGGCGATGATGCTCTGGTAGTCGCTGTGGCCGAAGGGCGTGTAGTCCTCCATGATGTCGGCCTCGGCGACGCCCTTGCTCTTGAGGAAGGCGCGCAAGATCTTGTTGGTGGTGCGCGGGTAGACGTAGTCGGTGCCGAGCAGCACGAAGCGCTTGGCCGAGCCGCCGTCCTTGCTCATCAGGTACTCGACGGCGGGAATCGCCTGCTGGTTGGGCGCGGCGCCGGTGTAGAAGACGTTCTTGCTGAGCTCCTCGCCCTCGTACTGCACCGGGTAGAACAGCAGCGCGTTCTTCTCCTCGAACACCGGCAGCACCGACTTGCGGCTCACGCTGGTCCAGCAGCCGAAGGTCACGGCCACCTTGTCCTGGTCGATCAGCTGCTTGGCCTTCTCGGCGAACAGCGGCCAGTTCGAGGCCGGGTCGACGACGACGGGCTCGAGCTTCTTGCCCATCACGCCGCCCTTGGCGTTGATCTCCTCGATCGTCATCAGGGCCACGTCCTTGAGCACGGTCTCGGAGATGGCCATGGTGCCCGAGAGCGAATGCAGGATGCCGACCTTGATGGTGTCGGCCGCGCGGGCGATGCTGGGCAGGCCCATCGTGCAGGCGATGGCGGCCAGCGCGGTGAGCGACTTCGAGGCGTTGCGGCGGGTGGTCTTCATGGGCGAGGCTCCTGGCGGTTGTTCCGGGTGGATCCCGGGCTGCCCGCAGGTTAGGTGCGCCCTCGCGTTCGCCCAATACGCAAGGTGGCGTAGGCGCAGCGCTTCGTGCACCATGCGGGGCATGGTCAAGCGATACCCCCACACCGGCCGGCCCAAGACGGCCTACTCGCTGCTCGAGGCACGCGCGTTGTTCGAGGCCGCGGCGCTGCCCTGGTCACTGCCGGCGCTGGCCACGGCACCGCGCGGCGACGGCCACCCGGTGCTGCTGCTGCCCGGCTTCATGGGCAGCGAGGCCACGCTGATCGCGCTCGAGCTGTTCCTGCGCAACCGCGGCTATGCCGTCGAGACCTGGGGCCTGGGGCGCAACATCGGCTTCCACGCCCGACACGCCACCGCGCTCGAACAGAAGATCCGCTACCTGCACCACAAGACCGGCCGCAAGGTCAGCCTGGTGGGCTGGAGCCTGGGCGGCGTGTTCGCGATGTACGGCGCGCACCAGGCGCCGGAATGCGTGCGCTGCGTCATCACCATGGGCAGCCCGATCAGCGTCGATCCGGAAGGCAGCGCCTCGCCGCCACTGGTCAAAGCGATGTACCGGCTGATCGCCCACCCGATGGGCCCGGCCGCGCACGCCATGCAGCCGCGCGCCAAGAAGCTGCGCGAGCACAAGCAGCTGCCCGTGCCGCTGAGTTGCCTCTATTCGCTCGGCGACGGCGTGGTGCCGCCGCAGGAAGCCACCATCGAGGGCGATCCGGCCTGGCACGAGAACATCCGCGTGCCAGGCAGCCACGTGGGCCTGGGCTTCAACGCCGTGGTGCTGTGGATCGTTGCCGACCGGCTGGCGCAGCCCGAGGGCGCGTGGCGGCGCTTCCAGCCGTCCGGGCCGATGGCCTGGCCCTATCGGATGCTGACGCACGAGCGGCTGCGGTTCTAGCGGGCCGTCCGTCGGCCCGCGCCAGCGCCAGGTACTCCTGGAAGCTGTCGCGCAGGCACTGCGTGAAGAACTGCGGGTCGGGCATCAGCTCGCGGCATGAGGTGGGCGAGACGACGATGCGGCCGTCGTAGCAGGTGACCGCGAAGACCAGGCCCATGCCGTCGCTGATCGGCAGGATGGCGGAGAAGTAGCTCATGCGCGCGCCGTGCAGCCAGGCCGTCTTGCTCGGCGCGGTGACGTGGGTGATGGTGCAGCACGGCAGCGGCTGCGCACGCCCGGGCGCCGGCCGCTGCGCCTGCGCCGTCTGGGCGTGGATGCGCGCCAGGCGTTGCACCGGATCCTCGATGTCCGTGCCGAGGCCGATGGTCCACGGCACGTTGGCGCAGAGCTCGGCCTTGGGCAGCTCCGCATGCGCGGCGAGGTAGCGCCGCAGGCCGCCGGCGCACACGGCGAGCACGGCGTCGTCGATGCCGGCGTCGTCCACCAGGGCGCGGATCGCCTCGAACTCCTCCACCAGGAAGCGCCGCGTGTCGAATACGCGATGCGGCGTGACCACGGCGTTGAAGCGTGTGGCCGTGAGGTGGCGCTCGGGGTGCAGCAGGTCGCGCGCGAAGGCCAGCGTGGCCGGCGCGGCGCGGCGCAGCGGCCGCAGCAGCCGCGTCGGCGCGGTCAGGCAGTGCAGCGCGGCGCGGCGCAGCAGCGACACCGGCCCGGGCGGCCGCTCCGGAAACCAGGGCTCGGCCGGCTCGGGCTTGGGCGGCCGGCGCGTAGCGTCGTGCAGCACCTCGATGAACTCGTTGCGGCTCTCGACGTCGATCGCGGCGTGGTGGATCTTGGTCAGCAGCGCGAAGCTGCCGGCGGGCAGCTCGGTGATGCTGTCCAGCCCCTCGATGACGTAGATCTCCCACAGCGGCCGGTGCAGGTCGAGCGCACGCGCGTGGATGCGCGAGGCCTGGATGCAGAACTGGCGCCAGTCGCCCGGCTTGGGCAGCGCGATGTGGCGCACGTGGTACTCGAGGTCGAACTGCTCGTCTTCCACCCAGTAGGGTTCGTCGAGCTCCAGCGGCACGCGCAGCAGCTTGCTGCGAAAGACCGGCGAGCGGTGCAGCCGCCCCTGGATGTGCGCCAGGATGGTCTTGAAGCGCAGCACGCCGCCCGGCACCGTGCTCTGGTCGTAGATCTGGACGAAGGTGACGTTGGCGTTGGCGTGCAGCGTGTCGGCGTCGAGGAAGCTGGCGTCGTGTCCGCTCAGTTGGCGCATGCAGGGTCCCGGTCGATCAGCGAGGGGTGGCGCGAGGAGTGCGGCGCGGGCTGCGCGCGAGCAGTTCGTCGAACGCCGCGAGCAGCGCGATCGAGAGCTCGCGCGCGTCGGGCACCGCGTTGCGCGCCGTGGTGAAGCCGAATCCCATGTCGCCAGCGTAGCTCATCACGGTGATGTTCAGGCCGACGCCGTGTTCGACGATCGACAGCGGCCAGTAGGCCGTCATGCGCGCCCCGGCGGCGTACAGCGGCACCGGCGGCCCGGGCACGTTGGAGATCACCAGGTTGGCGATGGGCGGCATCGCCTCGACGAGGCCCGAGCGCGCGTACAGCTCCGCCAGCCCGTGCAGCAGCCAGGGCGTGCCGAACGAGGGGAAGTCGGTGGGGATGACGCCACGGGCGCGCCGCGCCAGCGACTTCATCGCGCCGGCCGCATCGCGGATGGCGCGCAGCCGCTGCACCGGGTCGGCGATGTGCGTATTCAGGTTCACGAGGCTGAGCGTGGCCTGCACCGAGAAATCGGTGTTGCCGCTGGCGCGCAGCGAGATCGGCATGGTCGCGATCAGCGGCTTGTCGGGCACGCCGCCGTGCGCGGCCAGGTAGCGCCGCAGCGCGCCGCCGCACAGCGCCAGCACGATGTCGTTGAGCTTGGCCTCGTGAGCCTCGGCCAGCGCCTTGAGCGCGACCAGCGGCAGCGTCACGGCGGCGAAACCGCGCTCGCCGGTGACCGGCACGTTCAGCGCCGTCTTCGGGCCGAAGCTGAAGTTCTGCCCAAGCCCTCCGGGCGCCTCTGCCTTCTTCGCGCCGGGCGGGCCGCCGATCAGCCCGGCGAGCGTGCGCGCCACGTCGGGCAGGTGGCGCAGCACCTTGACGTACTGGGCCGCGTCGTGGCGCAGCGCGGCGGCGGCGAGTTCGACGACGCCGGGGTGCTCCACCGCCGTCGCCCTGGCACGCGGCAGGGCGCGCGGCTTCGGCGTCACGTCGAACAACGCCTGCGCGAGCAGCACGCCGGCCTGCCCGTCGAGCACCGCGTGGTGGATCTGGAAATAGTAGGCCACCTGGCCCGACGCGAGCCCGTCGATCACCGCCATGCGCCACAGCGGGCGCCGGCGGTCGAGCAGTTCGGAGTGCAGCCGCCCGGCGAGTTCCTCCAGCTGCGCCTGCGTGCCCGGCGGCTCGAGGCGGATGTGCTGCACGTGGTAGGCCCACTCAAGCCGGTCTTCCTCCACCCACGCCGGGTTGGCGAACTGCAGCGGCATGGGCGCGAGCTTGCGCGTCAGCACCGGGGCGATGCGCACGCGCCGGCGCATCTGCCGGCGCACCTCGGCGAGAAAGTCATCGGCCGTGACGCCGGCCGGCAGATCGAACAGGTGCAGCGACGCGACATGCATCGGCGTCTGCGCCGTCTCCAGGTGGAGAAATACCCCATCCACCCCACTCAAGGACTTCATCGCTGGCGGCTCCTTCCCGGCTTGATACCGCGTCGCCGCGCGCCGGCATTGCGCCAGATCAGCGCGCCGGTGCGTTCGGGGTGGCGGCGTCCGCTGGAGGCCTTGGGGCCCGACGAGCCCTAGCGCATCTTGAAGATCTGCACGGCGCGCACCAGCGTGCCGGCGCGCATCTCGAGCGTGTCGCAGGCGGCCGAGGCCTGCTCGGCCAGCGCGGCGTTGCGCTGCGTGGTCTCGTCGATCTGGCCCATCGCCTCGTTGATCTCGCCCACGCCCTGCGACTGCTCGCCGGTGGCGTGGCTGATGCCGCGCACCAGTTCGCTGATGTGGCCGACCGAGGTCACGACGGTGCGGATCACCTCCTCGGCGGCGCGCACGCGTTGCGCGCCGTCGCCGACCTGGTCGATCGAGCTGCCGATCAGCGCGCCGATCTCCTTGGCCGCGGCGGCCGAGCGATGCGCCAGCGCGCGCACCTCGGCGGCCACCACCGCGAAGCCCTTGCCGTGCTCGCCGGCGCGTGCCGACTCCACCGCGGCATTGAGCGCCAGGATGTTGGTCTGGAAGGCGATGCCCTCGATCACCTGGATCACCTCGCCGACGCGGCGCGACGACTCCTCGATGCTCTGCATGGTCTTGACCAGCTCGAGCACGGCCGCATCGCCGCGCTCGGCCATGCCGGCCGCGGCGTCGCTGGTGCTCTTGACCTGCTGCGCGCCGCTCGCGGTCTCGCGCACCGAGGCGCTGATCTGTTCCATCGCCGAGGCGGTCTGCTCGACGTTGGCCGACTGCTCCTCGGTGCGCGCCGCGAGGTCGCGGCTGCCCTGGGCGATCTCGCCGGCCGCGGCGGTGATGCCGCGCACCTCGGCACGCACGTCGTCGACGATGGCCTGCATGTTCAGGCTGGCCAGCCAGATGTTGCGCACCAGTTTGCCCAGCGGGTGGCGCGGTTCGTAATCCATGCGCCCGCTCAGGTTGCAGCCGGCGATCTGCCCGGCGATCTCGGTGCACTCGTCGAGCCGCCGCGCCACCGAGAAGTGGAACCAGGTGGAGAACCAGGTCAGCCCGCCGGCCAGCAGCCCGGCCTCCAGCCAGCCGAGCGGCCGGCCGAGCCAGCCCGCCCAACCCGGCAGGGTGACGATGGCGAACAGCATCGCCAGCGCGATGGCGAAACGCTGGCTGAGCGTGAGGCGGTACACCATGAAGGGCCAGTCGATCCAGCCCACCCGGCGCACGCCGCCGGCGTGCAGGCGGATGGTCTTGCGCGCGCTGTCGCGCTCGGCGCGCACGCGGGCATAGAGCGCTTCGGCATCCTGAATCTGCTCGCGCGTCGGCTTCAGGCGCACCGACATGTAGCCGACCGGCTTGCCGTTCTCCATCACCGGCGTGACGTCGGCAAACACCCAGTAGTGGTCACCGTTCTTGCAGCGGTTCTTCACCACGCCCGACCAGGGTCGGCCGTGGCCGATGGTGGACCACAAGTCCTTGAACGCCTCCGGCGGCATGTCCGGGTGGCGCACCAGGTTGTGCGGCTGGCCGAGCAACTCCTCGTACGAATAGCCGCTCACCTGCACGAAGGCGGCATTGCAATGGGTGATGCGGCCTTGAGGATCGGTGGTGGAGACAAGCGTCAATCCGTCAGGAAATTCACGCTCGCGCTGGGTCACTGGCTGATTGTTTCGCATGGGGACATGGACGCGGCACAGCACTTCCACCGCGGATGAGAGTTGGTGACGCCGTGTGATCGGCCGCAGCGGCCGGAACTTGAGCCGATTCAGCGCCCGGCGACGAGCTGCTTGACGCGCCTCACGGCCAGGCCGGCGGCCGCGGTGCGCGTCTCCACGCCGAGCTTGCCGAAGACATGCTCCAGGTGCTTGTGCACCGTGCGCGGGCTGGTGCCGAGGATCTCGCCGATGTCGCGGTTGGTCTTGCCCTGCACCACCCAATAGAGCACTTCGGCTTCGCGCGCGGTGAGCTTGAAGGCCAGACCGAGCGCTTCGATGATCGATTCGTCGGACGACTCGCTCATCACCAGCAGCCATTCGTCCTCGCCGCCGCTTTCGCCGCCGCTGGCCGCGCTGGCCTCGTGCAGCTTGACGACGAGGCGCCGGCCATGGCGCGCCAGCGTGAGCGGCTGCACCGCGCCGCCGGTGGCATGCCCCACGGCCTGGGCCTGCAGCCAGTCGAGCAGCGGCTCGGCGAGGGGTGCGCGCCGACGGCCGATTGCTCAGCTGCGAGCCGGCGAGCGTGCTGCCGATGGCGCAGCGCTACTTCCTGTTCTGAGCGCCCGGGTAGTACAGGCTGAATACGGTGCGCTCCCCCGGCGCGCTGCGCACACCCACGCGCCCACCGTGCAAGTCCATGATGGACTTGACGATCGCCAGCCCCAGCCCGGAGTTGAGGGCCGAACCGGCGCGTGAGCCGTCGACGCGGAAGCTGCGCTCGAAGAGCTGCTCGTGGTGCTCGGGCGCGATCGCCGGGCCTTCGTTGGACACTTCGAGCAGCACGCTGCCGTCGGCTTCGAGGCGCTGCGTCGACACCATCACCGTGCTGCCGCGCGGTGCGTAGCGCAGCGCATTGCTGATCAGGTTGCCGAGCGCGCGCACGAACAGCGCGCCGTCGGCCCACACCTGCTGGCGCGCCGGCTCCGGCCCCTGCTGCGAGACCTGCAGCGCGACGCCCTTCTCCTCGGCGAGCATCTCGAAGTAGCCGCAACTGCATTCGAGCAGGCGCGACAGCTCGACCCAGCGCCGCTCGATCGCCGCCTGCGGATCGTCGGCGCGCGCCAGGAACAGCATCGCCTCGATCAGCCGCGACAGGCGTTCGTACTCCTCGACGGCCGATTCGAGCACGGCGCGGTACTCGTCGGCGCTGCGCGGCCGCGACAGCGCCACCTGCGCCTCGCCGAGCAGGTTGTTGATCGGCGTGCGCAGGTCGTGCGCCAGGTCGGAGGAGAAGGCCGACAGGCGCTCGAAGGCGGCCTCGAGCCGGTCGAGCATGCGGTTGAAGGCCTGCGTCGATTCGATCAGCTCGGTGGGCGTGGCCGCGATCGACAGCCTCTCCTTGGGCGGCCGCGCGCTGATCTGCCCGGCCGCCGCGGCCAGGGCCCGCGGCGCGGCGACGATGCGCCGCGCGATCAGCACGCCCAGCAGCGCCGAGGCGATCGCGCCGACCAGCAGCGTGATGGCGAACACCTTCAGCTCGTTGTGCACGATCTGGCGCGTCTTGGTCTGGTCGAGCGCGAACACCGCGAGCACGGCGCGCGTGCCGGGGCCGGCGAGCGAACCGGCCGGCACCGGGATGCGCGCGAACAGCAGGCGCAGGTGGCGGCCGTCGGGCGCCGTCCACGCGCGGGTCAGCGGCCCGAGCGCGCTCGTGAGCTGCTGCACGTCCTCGTCGTTGATGCCCGCCGGCAGCGCGTCGACCTCGACGGGCCGCGCCGGCAGCGCGGCCAGGGGCAGCTCGAAGTGCTCGGAGGCGGCGATGACGCGGCGCTCCTCGTCGAGCAAGGCCAGGTGCAGGATGCCGAGCTGCAGGCCGACGCGCCGCACCAGGCGCAGCGGCTCGCGGCCGAGGTCGAAGTGCGCCTGCTCCAGGTCGTCGCGCAGCAGCGCGAGGTTGGCGATCATCACCATCTCGGCGCCCTCGCGCAGCTCGCGCGCCGCCAGCAGGCTCACCGCCACGCCGCTGCCGGCCACGAGCACGATGGCCACGCCGGCGATGGCCAGGCTGATCTGCGCCGTCAGCGAGCGCCGCAGGGCGCGCATCCAGTCGCGCTTCACGTCGTCGTCACTCGACGCGCGCCTCGAACACGTAGCCGACGCCGCGCAGGGTGTGGATCAGCTTGACGGCATGCGCGTCGTCGATCTTGGCGCGCAGCCGGCGCACCGCCACCTCGACGACGTTGGTGTCGCTGTCGAAATTCATGTCCCACACGTGCTCGGCGATCAGCGTGCGCGACACCACCTCGCCGAGGTGGTGGACGAAGTAGTCGAGCAGCGCGTACTCGCGCGCCGTCAGGTCGATGCGCTCGCCGCCGCGCGTGACGCGCCGGCGCAGCAGGTCGACCTCGAGATCGGCCACCACCACGCGCTGCGGCACCTGCGCGCTGCCGCGCCGCAGCAGCGTGCGGATGCGCGCCAGCAGCTCGGAGAAGGCGAAGGGCTTGACGAGGTAGTCGTCGGCGCCGAGCTCCAGGCCCTTGACGCGGTCGCTCACCGCGTCGCGCGCGCTCAGGAACAGCACCGGCGTCTGGCGCTCGCGGCGCAGCGCGCGCAGCACGCTCCAGCCGTCGGCGCCGGGCAGCATGACGTCGAGCAGCACCAGGTCGTAGTCGCCGCTGGTGGCCAGGTGCAGGCCCTCGATGCCGTCGTGCGCCACGTCGACGGCGTAGGACTGCTCGGTCAGGCCGCGGCGCACGTAGGCCGCGGTCTTGGGTTCATCTTCGACGATGAGGATGCGCATGCGCGGCAGCCGCTCAATCGGCCAGCGCCGACTGCAGCGGCTCGCGTGCGCGGAAGGCCCACTTCGAGCCCAGGCGCAGCGCTTCCAGCGTGGTCGCGCTGGCCTGCGCGAAGAACATCGCCTCGGCCACGCCGTGGCGCTCGAAGGCACGCCGCAGGCGCCGCGTGCGGCGGCGCAGGTCGCCTTCGAAGAGCGGCGCCTCGCGCTGCGCGTGGGCGTAGAAGGCGGCGGCACGCCGCAGCGCGTCGAGCGCGGCCTCGTCGAGCGCAGGGATGGCGCGCGCGGCCGAGAGCCGGATCTGCGAGATGAACGGATTGCGGCCGACCACCAGGCCCCAGGGCCGCAGGCCGTCGGCCGGATCGACGCACAGCGCTTCGAGCTTGGTGAGCCCGTAGTGGCGCGCCAGCGCCATGCGCAGCGCCACCCAGGGGTCGTCCTCGCGCACGCGCTCGATGGCGGCTTCTGCCGCGGCGTCGTCGCCCGGGAGCGGCAGCACCAGCGAGTGCAGCAGCGCCAGCGCGTGCGCGTCATCCTTGGCGGCGGCCTGGTGCAGCCAGGTGATGGCCGCTTCGGTGTCGGCCAGCGTGGTGGCGGCGCGCAGCATCAGCGCGCCGAGCTTGCGCTGGGCCTCGGTGTCGCCGGCCAGCGCCGATTTCTCCAGGCAGAAGCGCGCCATCTGCGGGTTGGCCACCGAGAGGCGATGGTCGCCGTGCACGCGGTACAGCTGCATCCAGGCGGCGTCGCAGCCGGCATCGGCGGCGCGCAGCAGCAGCGCCACGCCCTTGCGCATGTTCTGCCCGCCCGCCAGCGCCTCGGGCGCGAGCACGCCGCAGGCGATGCCGCACAGCGCACGCCCGAGCGCATGCGCGGCATCGCGGTCGCCGCGATGGCTGCGCAGCTCGAGCGCGAGTTCGATGGCCTCGACCGGCAGGCCCAGCAGCGGCCGGCCCCGGGCCTCGGCCATCTGCACCGCGGCGGCCAGCAGTTCGGCGATCTCCGCCTCCACCGGCGCACGCAGCGCGAGCACGATGCGCAGGCTCGCGGCGAGCTGCCGCAGGTCGCCCTCGGCGCGCGCCTGGCGCGCGGCCAGCAGCGCGAGCGGCGTCGCATCGAGCACGCCGGCTTCGGCCAGCACCTGCAGGAAGGCGGCCATCGGCTCCTCGGCGTCGGGCCGGCGCAGCGCCGCCACGGCCTGCCGCGCGGCCTCGTGCCCGGCCGCGGCGGCGCGGTCGACCCAGCGCACGCCTTCTTCGACGCGGCCGCGGCGCAGAACGAGCCACGCGCCGAGCTTGACCTGCGCCGCGGCGCTGCCGTCGGCCGCCGCGCGCGCCAGCGCGTCTTCCTGCTGCAGCGCCACCAGCTCTTCGAGCGCGAGGCTCTCGGCGATGATGCGCGCCGCCTGCGCCCGCAGGGCCGCGTCGACGCGGTTCAGGTGATCGAGCCCGCTGGCGGTGTGCTGGGGGAAACCGTCCACGCCGAGCAGGTAGCGGCGGCCCGCTTCACAGCGAGCCGCCGAGTCGCCCTGGCGCGCCAGCGCCAGCAACTGGATGTCTTGTCGTCGCATGCCGGGCACGATAGGCGCCCGGCCGCGACAAGCGGATTGCGGCCGGATTACGAATCTGTAATCCGGCCCATCGCTTCGGCGATCAGAAGCTGTGGCGCAGGCCCAGTTCGTAGCCGGTGGACTTCTGTCCGGCCACCAAGGCCGGCGTGGTCGCGACCGCGAAGGTCGCGGCGCCCTTGTTCTTCACGTAGGCCGCCGTGCCGTACAGCGCGGTGCGCTTGGACAGGTTGTGCACGTAGCCGAGCGCGAACTGGTTGGCATCGTTCGCGTCGACGCTCGCGCCGGCCGCGTTCGTGCCCGAGGCGTTGGCGTGCGTGTAGCCGAGGCGCAGCTGGCCCGCCGCGCCGACCGGCACCAGCGCGCCGAGGCCGTAGACACCCAGCTTGTTGTTGGCGATCTTCGACTGGCGATAGTAGAAGAGCGCCTTGGCGATGCCGAAGTCGTAGGCGGCGCCGAGGTCGGTGGTCTTGAACTTGTCCTCGCCGGCCACGGCCGCGACGTCGGTCTGCGCGTAGGCGGCCGACACGTCCAGCGGGCCCGCGGCGTAGCCGAGGCGGCCGCCGATGTACTTCTTGCCCACCGTGCCTTCGCCGGCGGCCACCGACAGGCGTGCGTACAGGCCGCCCAGGTTGCCCGGGGTCAGGTAGGTGACCTGGTTGTCGGCACGCGTGCCGGTGTCGCGCGCGGTGCCCAGCGAGGAATCGAACTTGCTCGACGCGCCGACGCCGTTGTCGCCGAACGGGTCGTAGTCGGCATAGCCGGTGTAGGTGGGCGTGAAGTCGCGGCCGAGGCGCACTTCGCCCAGGCTGCTGCTCGTCAGGCTCACGGTGGCGCGGCGGTTCCAGAAGCGCGCGGCATCGGTCTGCGAGCCGGTGTCGACGTTCAAGCCGTGCTCCAGCCAGAAGCCGGCGGCCAGGCCGTCGCCGAGATCCTCGACGCCGCGCACGCCGAGTCGGCTGCTGTTGATGCCGCCGCTGGCCAGCGAGCTCAGCGAGGTGTCGCCGTTCTTCACCTGGCGCACGGCGGCATCGACCACGCCGAACAGCGTGACGGAAGATTGGGCGGAGGCCGCGCCCGCGGCGGCAGCCAGCGCTGCCAGGATGACGATCTTCTTCATGCTCTTCCTTCGGAGGATGGTTGGACTGGGGAGAGGAACGCGTCCCATGCATGAGAGCGAGGACAGGTGCGAGCCTAGGAAGAGCGCGCGGCGCGGGCGAGGCCGGCGGCGCGATTCGCGGGGGCGGGCTTCGCATGCCTCCCCCGGAAGGTGCACCGGGGCGTTCCGCGCCCGCCACAGCGCGGCCGGCGTCACAATGCCGTCATGCTGACCCTCAACAAGCTCATCCCCGCTGGCCGCGGCCTCGCCGGCGTGCTGCTCAAGCGCGCGCCCACGGTCGAACTCGACTGGGACGTGCGGCAGAAGAGCCGCTTCGACGCCACCGACTCGCAGGGCCGCGCGCTCGGCGTGTTCCTGCCGCGCGGCACGGTGCTGCGCGGCGGCGACGTGCTGGTGGCCGAGGACGGCTCGCTGGTGCGCGTGCTGGCCGCGCCGCAGCCGGTGCTGCGCGTCACGCACTGCCCGCAGCACGGCACGCCCTTCGATCTGCTGCGCGCCGCCTATCACCTCGGCAACCGCCATGTGCCGCTGGAGCTGCGGCCCGATCACCTGCAGCTCGAACCCGACCACGTGCTGGCCGGGATGCTCGACCAGATGCACCTGATCGTGAACGCGGTCGATGCGCCCTTCGAGCCGGAGTCGGGTGCCTACGCGACGGTGCCGGCGGCGGCAGCAGCGACGGCGACGAAGGGCCATGTGCACGGGCCGGGCTGCCGTCACGATCACGATCACGACCATGACCACGCGCATGGTCACGGCCACACGCACTCGCATGGCCACGGTCACGATCACCACGGGCACTGAGGCCTCGCCCGCCGCGCTGCTGCAGCTGATGTGGCTGGCCTCGCCGGCGCTGCCGGTGGGCGGCTTCAGCTACTCCGAAGCACTGGAAGCGGCGGTGGACAGCGGCCGCGTCGGCAACGAAGCCGAGGCCGCGCGCTGGCTGGGCGAGCAGCTGCAGCTCGCGCTCGGCCGCAGCGAGCTGCCGCTGCTGGCGCAGGCGATCGCGGCCTGGCGCAACGGCGACGCGGCGCGCGTGCGCGCGCTCAACGACTGGGTGCTGGCCACGCGTGAATCGCGCGAGCTGCGTGCGCAGGCCGAGCAGATGGGCCGCTCCATGCTCGAGTGGCTGAAGAACCGCGGCACGCGCGACGACGCGCGCCTCGCCACCCTCGCCGCACTGGCGCCGGCGCCGAGCTGGCCGCTGGCCTTCGCGCTCGCCGCGGCGCAGAGCGATGCACCGCCGCGCGAAGCCTTGCTCGCCTTCGCCTTCGGCTGGGCCGAGAACATGGTGCAGGCGGCGCTGAAGGCCGTGCCGCTCGGCCAGAGCGCCGGCCAGCGCATCCTCGCCGCGCTGGTCGAGGCGATTCCGCCCACGGTGGAGCACGCTCTCACGATGGACGACGAATCCCGCCAGGCCTTCGCACCGATGCTGGCCATCCTCTCCGCGCAGCACGAGACGCAGTACTCGCGCCTGTTCCGTTCCTGACCTCGACGACCTCCCCGCCTCGCCCCATGAGCACCCTGCACCACATCCCCGGCCGCAGCAAAAAACTTCCGCCGCTGCGCGTCGGCGTCGGCGGGCCGGTCGGCTCCGGCAAGACCACGCTGGTCGAGATGCTGTGCAAGACCATGCGCGAGCGCTGGGATCTGGTCGTCGTCACCAACGACATCTACACCAAGGAAGACCAGCGCCTGCTGACGGTGGCCGGCGCGCTCGAACCCGAGCGCATCGTCGGCGTCGAGACCGGCGGCTGCCCGCACACCGCGATCCGCGAGGATGCGTCGATCAATCTCGAGGCGGTCGACCGCATGCTGGAGAAATTCCCGGACGCCGACATCGTCTTCATCGAGTCGGGCGGCGACAACCTCGCCGCCACCTTCAGCCCCGAGCTGTCGGACCTGACGATCTACGTGATCGACGTCGCCGCCGGCGAGAAGATCCCGCGCAAGGGCGGGCCGGGCATCACCAAGAGCGACCTGTTCGTCATCAACAAGACCGATCTCGCACCCCACGTGGGCGCGGATCTGGCCGTGATGGAAGCCGACACGAAGCGCATGCGGCCCGATCACCAGGGCAAGCGGCCCTACGTGATGACCAACCTGAAGACGCAGGCCGGCCTGCAGCAGGTGATCGACTTCATCGAAACACGGGGGATGCTCAAGCCATGAACGAACGCGCCGCCGAACTGCGCCGGCTGCTGGTGCGCAACCTCGACGAGGTGAAGCTCGAACGCCAGCAGCGCGAGCCGCTCTACGACACGCGCTGCGGCGGCGTGTCCGACGGCACGGCGGCGCGCAAGCTCGGTGCCGGCTACGACGTGCTCGCGCCGGGCAAGCGCAGCTGCCCCTACCACCTGCATCACGCGCAGGAGGAGATGTTCGTGATCCTCGAAGGTGAAGGCACGCTGCGCGTGGCCGGTGAGTTCGTGCCCGTGCGCGCCGGCGACGTGGTGTTCATCCCACCCGGGCCGGAGTACCCGCACCAGTTCATCAACACGTCGGATGCGCCGATGCGCTACCTCAGCATCAGCACGCAGGAGCGGCCGGAACTCTGCGAGTACCCGGATTCGGGCAAGGTGGCCGGGTATATCCGCGGCCTGCGCATCATCCAGCGCCCGGGCGAGGCGCTGGACTACTGGGACGGAGAGCCGTGAAGCCGACCGTGCCTGCGCACGGTCGGTAGGCTCGACGCGCTGGGGGCCTGCAAGCCCGCAGCGTCCGCGAGCCGCTCAGCGCAGCTGCGGCGCGAACTCGCGCAACGCGCGCACCGCGCCCGTGCCCACGCCGGCGCCGAAGCGCTTGGCCAGGCGTTCGGCCACGTTCTCGTGCGGCGTGTAGTCGATGATGTCCTCGGCCTTGACCACCTCGCGCGCGACGAAGTCGAGGTTGCCGGTCTTGTCGGCCAGGCCCAGCTTGATCGCCTCCTCGCCGTTCCAGAACAGGCCGGAGAAGGTCTCGGGCGTCTCCTTGAGGCGCTGGCCGCGGCCCTGCTTCACCACCGCGATGAACTGCTGGTGGATCTGGTCGATCATCGCCTTGGCATAGGCCTTGTGCTTCTCGTTCTGCGGCGAGAACGGATCGAGCATGCCCTTGTTCTCGCCGGCGGTCAGCAGGCGGCGCTCGACGCCCAGCTTCTCCATCGTGCCGGTGAAGCCGAAGCCGTCCATCAGCACGCCGATGCTGCCGACCAGGCTGGCCTTGTCGACGTAGATCTCGTCGGCCGCCACCGCGATGTAGTAGGCGCCCGAGGCGCACATCTCCTCGACCACCGCGTACACCGGCTTGTTGTGCAGGGCCTTGAGGCGATGAATCTCGTCGTTGACGATGCCCGCCTGCACCGGGCTGCCGCCCGGCGAGTTGATGCGCAGCACCACCGCCTGCGCGCCATGGTCCTCGAAGGCCGACTTGAGCGCCGCCACCAGGCTCTCGGCGCTCGCTTCGGTGTCGGCGGCGATCTCGCCGCGCACCTCGATCAGCGCGGTGTGCGGCGCGCTCTTGGAGCTGCCGCCGACCGGCGAAGACACGGTGAGCGTGATCACCGCCAGCGCCAGCAGCAGCCAGCAGAGGCGGAAGAAGATGCGCCAGCGCCGTTCGCTGCGGCGCTCGCGCATCATGTCCTGCGCGAGCTGCTCGAGCTTGCTGGTCCAGGCCGGCGCTGCAGCGGCCGGCTGGCCGAAGGCGGGCTCGACGCGTGCGCCGGAGCCGGGTTCGTCGGGTGTGCTCATGGGAAGACGGGTTGGGTGTCGCGGGAAGGATACCAATACACCTCGCCGTCGCGCTCCTCGACCGCGATGACGACGAGGCGGCCGCCCCCGCAGGGACCGCCGACGCAGCGGCCGGTCTCGGGCTCGTAGGTCGCGCCGTGGACGGAGCAGACGATGAACTGGCGCTCGCTGTCGAGAAACTGGCCGGGCTGCCAGTCCATCTCGGTCGGCACGTGGGCGCAGCGGTTCAGGTAGGCGACCACACGGCCCTCGATGCGCAGCGCGAAGGCGCGCGCCGGCTGGCCCCATTGCAGCACGTCGAACAGGATCGCATCGCCGCGCTCGGCCAGTTCGGCCGAGGCGCACAGGCGCTGCGGCGCGCCGCGCGAATCAGGCATGCGCCAGCAGCCAGCGGTGCAGCTCGGCGGTGGAGTGCGCCACGAAGCGCGTCTCGAACTCCTCGAAGGCTTCGTGCTCGTGCGCGCCGTAGCTCACGCCGATGGACGCCGTGCCGGCGTTGGCGGCGAGCTGCAGGTCGTGCGTGGTGTCGCCGATCATCAGCGTGCGTGCGCCGTCGACGCCGAACTCGCGCATCAGCTCGAGCAGCATGCGCGGATCGGGCTTGGAGGCCGTCTCGTCGGCGGTGCGCGTGGCGTCGAACAGGCCCTGCAGCTCGACCGTGCGCAGCGCCTCGTCCAGGCCGCGGCGCGACTTGCCGGTGGCCACGCCCAGCCAGTGGTGGCGCGCCTTCAGGTCGTTCAGCATGGCCAGCGTGCCCTCGAACATCACGATCTCGTGCTGCTTGGCGAAGTAGTGGTGGCGGTAGCGCTCGGCGAGCTCCTTGTAGCGCTCGCGCGGCAGATCGGGCGCGGCATGGGTGAGCGCCTCCACCAGGCCCATGCCGATCACGTAGCTGGCATCGCGGTCGCTCGGCACGGCCACGCCCACGTCGCCGCAGGCGGCCTGGATGCAGCGCGTGATCAGCGCGGTGGAATCGAACAGCGTGCCGTCCCAGTCGAAGACGATCAGGTCGAACTGTCTCGGTCGAGTCATGAAGGCAATGTGGCGAGGAAGGCCTCGCATTCTGGCGGCAACGGTGCCTCGAGTTCGATCACCTCGCCGCTGACGGGGTGCTGGAAGCGCAGGCGCTGCGCGTGCAGGAACATGCGCTCGAAATGCGCCTCGCCGCGAGACAGCGACTTGTTGAGCGCGAAGTCGCCGTACTTGGCGTCGCCGACGATGGGGTGGCCCTCGTGCGTCAGGTGCACGCGGATCTGGTGGGTGCGGCCGGTCTTGATGGTCACGTCCAGCAGCGTGAAGTCGCGCCAGCGCCGCGCGATCTTGACGAGGGTGATCGAGCGCTTGGCCTCCTCGTGGCCGGCCTCGACGGCGCGCACGCGGCGCTCGCCCTCGCCGGTGAGGAACTTGTGCAGCGGCACGTCGATGACCTTCTTGCTCGCCGGCCAGGCGCCTATCACCAGCGCGGCGTAGCTCTTGCCGATGACCTTGTCACCTTGGTGCGCGCGCAGCTGATCCTGCAGCGCGGTCAGCGCCGAGCGCTTCTTGGCGATCAGCAGCAGGCCCGAGGTCTCCTTGTCGAGGCGGTGCACGAGTTCGAGAAACTTCGCCTGCGGGCGCGAGCGGCGCAGCTGCTCGATCACGCCGAAGCTCACGCCGCTGCCGCCGTGCACGGCCACGCCGGCCGGCTTGTTCACGGCGATCAGGTGATCGTCCTCGAAGACCACCGGGAACTCGCGCGCCGGCGCCGGGGCATCTTGCGAGCGCTCGGCCACGCGCACCGGCGGCACGCGCACCACATCGCCGATCTCGAGCCGGGTGTCGGCGGCGGCGCGGCCCTTGTTGACGCGCACCTCGCCGGAGCGGATCACCCGGTAGACGTGCGTCTTGGGCACGCCCTTGAGCAGGCGGATGAGGAAGTTGTCGAGCCGCTGGCCCTGGCCGCCTTCGTCGACCGTGATCCGCAGCACGGATGGCGCGTTGCGGCCCGGCGCGGCCGGCGAACTTTTCCCACCTATAATCGGCCGGTTCACGCTGGGCTCTAAGTGCTTGATTCTTCGGAGTTTAGCCTCGGCAAGCCAGTGTGACGGGCCGCTCAGGAGAGCGGCTCATCCGGTGATGCAACGCACCGCAGGCCACCGCAGGTGCCGTCCCGAAGCGACGGCGCGGCGGCAGGGGCGGCGCGGCAGAGCAAACGAAGAACGAACCCAATCCAAGGTTTTCGGCACAGGAGACAAGCCCCTCGGCAACGCCGCAGCGGCTCGAGCTTCTGTACCGCGTCCAGTGATCCCAGGCGGATGTTGATTCCGGTGTTCCCCAAGTCGCGCGAGCAAAGCGCCCTGAGGCGAATGCCCGGTCACGCGCATGCGGCACTGCGCCGGCCCATGAGGCCCACGCGCACCCGTTGCACCGCCTCCCCCACTGACACGCACGCGCCAACGCTGCACCTGCCGCCGATCTGCTGATCGGCACGCACCGCAGTCCAGGGCGATTCCTTCCGGTTCCCACGCGTTTTCTCGTGCATCGAAGCGTCGCCTCCCGCATCCGCGGGCGGTGACTGTTGGTGTCACGCCGCCGAACAAGAGCGGCGCGCAAGGAGTGCACATGAAACGCATGCTGATCAATGCGACGCAGCAGGAAGAGCGTCGCCTCGCGATCGTCGACGGCCAGAAGCTGCTCGACTTCGAGACCGAGATCGAAGGGCGCGAGCAGCGCAAGGGCAACATCTACAAGGCCGTCGTGACGCGCGTCGAGCCTTCGCTGGAAGCCTGCTTCGTCGACTACGGCGAAGACCGCCACGGCTTCCTGCCCTTCAAGGAAATCGCCAAGGAGTATTTCAAGCAGGGCGCCAGCGTCCGCGACGCGAAGATCCAGGACGTGATCGCGAACGGCCAGGAACTGCTGGTGCAGGTCGAGAAGGAAGAGCGCGGCAACAAGGGCGCGGCGCTGACCACCTTCGTCTCGCTGGCCGGCCGCTACCTGGTGCTGATGCCCAACAACCCGCGCGGCGGCGGCGTGAGCCGGCGCATCGAGGGCGAGGACCGCGAGGAGCTGAAGGAGAACCTCGAGTCGCTCGACTACCCCAAGGGCATGAGCCTGATCGCCCGCACCGCCGGCATCGGCCGCTCCGCCGCCGAGTTGCAGTGGGACCTGAACTACATGCTCAAGCTGTGGGACGCCATCGACGGCGCCTCCAAGGGCGGCAAGGGCGCGTTCCTGATCTACCAGGAATCGAGCCTGGTGATCCGCGCGATCCGCGACTACTTCACCGCGGACATCGGCGAGATCCTGATCGACACCGACGACATCTTCGATCAGGCGCAGCAGTTCATGAACCACGTGATGCCGGAGACGGCTCACAAGGTCAAGCGCTACCGCGACGATGCGCCGCTGTTCAGCCGCTTCCAGATCGAGCACCAGATCGAGACGGCCTTCAGCCGCACGGTCAACCTGCCCTCGGGCGGCGCGATCGTGATCGACCACACCGAGGCGCTGGTCTCGGTGGACGTCAACTCGGCGCGCGCCACGCGCGGCGGCGACATCGAGGAGACCGCCACCCGCACCAACCTCGAGGCAGCCGACGAGATCGCGCGCCAGATGCGCCTGCGTGACCTGGGCGGCCTGATCGTCGTCGACTTCATCGACATGGAGGAGAGCAAGAACCGCCGCGAGGTCGAGACGCGCCTGCGCGATGCGCTGCGCCAGGACCGCGCGCGCGTGCAGTTCAGCTCGATCTCCAAGTTCGGCCTGCTCGAACTCAGCCGCCAGCGCCTGCGCCCGGCGCTTTCCGAAGGCAGCCACATCACCTGCCCGCGCTGCAACGGCACCGGCCACATCCGCGACACCGAGAGCTCGGCGCTGCAGATCCTGCGCATGGTGCAGGAGGAGTCGATGAAGGAGAACACCGCCGCCGTGCACGTGCAGGTGCCGGTGGAAGTGACCTCCTTCCTGCTCAACGAGAAGCGCACCGAGATCACCAAGATCGAGCTGAAGCAGCGCGTCACCGTGCTGCTGGTGCCGAACAAGAACCTCGAGACGCCGAACTACCGCCTCGAGCGCCTGCGCCACGACGATCCGCGCCTGGAGAACCTGCAGGCGAGCTACACGATGATCGACGACGTGGAAGAGGAAGTCGGCATCACGCGGCGCGAGAAGGCCAAGGCCAAGCAGGAGCCGGTGATCAAGGGCATCCTGCCCGACGCGCCGGCGCCGCAGCCCGAGGCCAAGCCCGAGCCGGCGGCGGCTGCGCCCGTGGCGGCAGCGCCCGCGCCGGTGGCGGCGGCGCCTGCGGCAGCGGGTGGCGGCTTCTTCGGCTGGGTCAAGCGCCTGTTCGGCGGCGGCGAGACGCCCGCGCCGACGGCCGCGCCCGCGGCACCGGCCAAGCCGGCGGCCGGCGAAGCGCGCAAGGAAGGCCGTGGCGAGCGCGGCGGACGCGGGGGCCGTGATGGCCGCCGTGGTGAGCGCAGCGAACGTGGTGAAGGCCGTGGCGAGCAGCGCGGTGAAGGCCGCGGCAACCGCGAAGGCCGCGAGGCCCGCGAAGGCCGTGACGGCCGTGGCCGCCGCAACGAGGCACGCGCCGAGCAGCCGCGCACCGAGCGCACCGAAGCCGAAGCGAGCGCCGAGGCGCCGCGCGGCGAAGGCCGCCGCGGTGGCCGCAACGAACGCGGTGAACGTGGCGAGCGCAACGAGCGCCGCCCGGCGCCCGAAGCGGCCGCCGTGGACACGGCCGTGCCGACGCAAGCCTTCGTCGACACCATCCCGACCGGCGACGCGCCGGCCGAGGGCGGCGAGGCCCAGGGCGAACGCGGTGGCCGCCGCCGTCGTCGCGGCCGCGGTGGCCGTGATCGTGACGAGGCGCGTACTGCCGAGGGCACGAACGAACTGAACCTCACCGAAGCTGCGGAAGCCGAAGGCGGCGTGAGCGCCGAAGCCGGCACGAGCGAAGCGATGGCGGAGCCCGCTGTCAGCGCCGAAGGCGAGACCGCCCGCGAGGGCGCCGAGGGCGAGGAGCGCGAAGGCGGCCGCCGCCGTCGCAGCCGCGGCGATCGCCCGCGCCGCGAGCGTCGCGAAGAAGGCGTCGCCGAAGCCGCGCCGGCCGTCGCGCCGATCGAGGCCGAGCCGATGCCCGCGCCGGTCTTCGCAGCAGCGGAAGCCGCAGCGCCGGCGCCCGCCGTCGTGATGGCCGCCGAGCCGGTGAGCGCACCGGTGGTGGCACGCGTCGAGCCCTTCGTGCTGCCGTCCGATCAGCTCATCGCGGTGGCCGAATCCGCCGGCCTGCAGTGGGTGAACTCGGATGCCGAGAAGATCCGCGCCGTGCAGGAAGCGATGGCGCGCGAGCCCAAGCCGGTGCATGTGCCGCGCGAGCGCAAGCCGATGGTGATCGTCGACGAAGGCCCGCTGGTGCTGGTCGAGACGCGCAAGGATCTCTCGCAGATCACGCTGCCCTTCGACAAGGGATGACCCCCCCGTAGCGCCTGCGGCGCTCCCCCCAGGGGGCGCCGCCAGCGGCCCGGCGAAGCCGGTTCCGCGGCGGCCGCTTGATGGTTCAGGGTAGGCGTTCGAGCGAGCGCTGGTAGCCGGCGTCGTGCATCAGTTCGTCCCACGAGAGCGGATGGCTCTGCGGCAGCAGCTTGATGCGCCGCGCTTCGCTGTCGGGGTCGAGCTGCCAGCGGCCTTCGTCGAGGCCGCGTTCCATGCCCTCCAGCAGTTCATCCACCGCGGCACCGCCGTCGATCGACTGGTTGCACAGCAGCACCAGGTCGCAGCCCGCACTCAGCGCGATGGCGGCGGCGTCCGCGTAGCTCACCTCGACGCCGCCGACGCGCCGCGCGCCTTCCATGCTGAGGTCGTCGCTGAAGATCGCGCCGGTGAAGCCGAGCTGCTGGCGCAGGATCTCGCGCAGCCAGCGCGGCGAGAAGCCGGCCGGGTGCGCATCGACCTTCGGATAGATCACGTGCGCCGGCATCACGCTGGCCAGGCTGGTCGAGAGCCACTCGTAGGGCCTGGCGTCGTCGGCGAGGATGGCCTTGAGGCTGCGCTTGTCGACCGGCACCTCGGTGTGGCTGTCGGCCTTCACGAAACCGTGGCCGGGGAAATGCTTGCCGCAGTTGGCCATGCCCGCCAGCAGCAGGCCGTGCATCAGGCTCTTGGCCAGCAGCGTGGCGACGCGCGCGTCGCGGTGGAAGGCGCGGTCGCCGATCACGCCGCTGCCGCCATGGTCGAGGTCGAGCACCGGCGTGAAGCTGAGATCGACGCCGCAGGCGCGCAGCTCGGCGCCGAGCACATGGCCGGCCGCCGTGGCGGCATCGGTGGCGCTGAGCGCATCTTTCATCCACAGCTCGCCGAGCACGCGCATCGCCGGCAGGTGCGTGAAGCCGTCGGTGCGGAAGCGCTGCACCCGGCCGCCCTCGTGATCGACGCAGATCAGCAGATCCGGGCGGATCGCCTTGATCTCGGCCGTCAGCTCGACCAGCGCACGCCGATCGGCCCAGTTGCGCGCGAACAGGATCATGCCGCCCACCAGCGGGTGCGCGAGACGGCGGCGGTCGTCGGCATTCAGGGTGGTGCCGGCGACGTCGAGGATGACGGGAGAGTGGCTCATCGCATGTCCAGGGTTTCGACCACGACGAAGCTCGCCGCGTAGTCGGTTTCGTCGCTGACGCTGACGTGCGCACGCAAGCCGCGCTGCGCGAACCACTCGGCCAGCGCGCCGTGCAGGCGGATCTCGGGCTTGCCGCTCGCGGCCTTCACGACCTCGCAGTCGCGCCAGGTCATCGGCATGCGCATGCCCAGGCCGATCGCCTTCGAGAAGGCCTCCTTGGCCGAGAAGCGCGTGGCGAGGTAGCTGATGCCGCGCGACTCCACCTTGGCGAGGCGGTAGCGGAACACCTCGAGCTCGTGCGGCCCCAGCACCTTCTGCGCGAAGCGTTCGCCGCGCCGCGCGAAGGTGTCGCGCAGGCGGCGGATGTCGCAGATGTCGGTGCCGACTCCGAAGATCATGACGACCCCTCGGCCGTCGAGTACGCCGGCCGATCCCCCAAGGGGAACGACGGCCGCGGCTCCATGCCCGCCTGCGCGGGCATGGACGGCCGGAGTGCCAGCCCCGTCTCGGGGCTGGCGTGGGCCGGCTTGGGAGCGGCCCGGCGCTCGGCCCGCCTCGACGCAGCACTCATGCGAACGCTCGGTGGATGCAGCGCAGGTAGTCGCGCACCGTCTCGCTCATGCCGAGCTCGAGCGCATCGGCGATCAGTGCGTGGCCGATCGACACCTCCTGCACGCCGGGCACGGCACGCAGGAAGTCGGTGAGGTTGTCGCGGTTGAGGTCGTGGCCGGCGTTCAGGCCCAGGCCTTCGGCGAGCGCCGCCTGCGCCGCGGCCGTGAAACCGGCCAGCACCTGCGCCTGCTGCGGCGTGCCGTGGGCGCGCGCGTAGGTCTCGGTGTAGAGCTCGACGCGGTCGGCGCCGGCCTCGCGCGCTCCGCGCATCTGCGCCGGCTCCGGATCCATGAACAGGCTGACGCGCAGGCCCATCGCCTTGCACTCGGCCACCAGCGGCGCGAGACGCGCGTGATCGTCGGGGAAGCGCCAGCCGTGGTCGGAGGTGGGCTGGTCGACGCTGTCGGGCACGAAGGTCACCTGGTGCACCGGCAGGCCGCGCACGACGAGATCGCGCACGCAGTCCATCAGGTTGTGGAAGGGGTTGCCTTCGATGTTGTATTCGGCCTGCGGCCAGGCCTTCAGCAGCTCGGCGAGCTCGGCCACGTCGTGCGGCCGGATGTGGCGTTCGTCGGGCCGCGGGTGCACGGTGATGCCCTGGCAACCGGCCTCGAGCGCCAGCGTCGCGGCGCGGATCACGCTCGGGATGCCGAGCGCGCGCGTGTTGCGCAGCAGCGCGACCTTGTTGAGGTTGACCGACAGCGCGGTCGTGCCGCGGTGG
Organism: Piscinibacter sp.; assembly: GCA_017983795.1. Classification (GTDB taxonomy): domain Bacteria; phylum Pseudomonadota; class Gammaproteobacteria; order Burkholderiales; family Burkholderiaceae_C; genus Piscinibacter. The sequence continues at coordinate 108,085 of JAGOAS010000001.1, read as the reverse complement.
GCATCCAGGCCGGTGGTGACGAGCGGGTTCATCGAAGGCGGCGTCAGAGGGTGCGGAGGTCGTGCATCACCTGCCGCGTGCGCAGCGGGGTGGAGCCGAGATGATAGTGAAGCAGCGCACGCAACTGCGCCTTGAGCGCCGGCAGCGCGAGCGCGCAGGTCTGCTGCAGCGCATCGAGCTGGCTGCGCGCCAGCGCCACCTGCAGCGCAGCCAGCACCGCGCCGGGCACGCCGGCCTCGTCGCTCGCCGCTTCGATCACGCCGGCCTCGGGGCGCAGCGCATACAGGCCTTCCGGCTTCAGCGGCTGCAGCGTCAGCGTCGCCAGCGCCAGGTCGGGCAGCAGGCCGATCTCGCGCAGCAGCGTCAGCTCGAAGGCGCGCAAGGCCGACTGCACGCGCAGCTCGTCGACGTCGGCCAGCGAGGGCAGCGTCTGCGCATAGGCGTCGAACAGCGCCGGGTGCGGGTCGTGCCGCGCCAGCAGCTTCATCAGCAGCTCGTTGAGATAGAAGCCGCTGAACAGCGCCTCGCCGGTGAGCATGGACAGGCCGCCCGCCCACTCGGCCTGGCGCAGGGTCTGGATGTCGCTCGCGCCCTCGCCTTCTGGCAGCTTGCCGAGCGTGACGTTGATGCGCTGGAAGGGCAGCAGCACCGCGCGCAGGTTGGAATGCGGCTTCTTCGCGCCCTTGGCCACCACCGCGGTGCGGCCCTGCGCGCGCGTGAAGAGATCGACGATGACGCTGGATTCACTCCAGTCGTAACGGTGCAGCACGAAGGCCGCCAGCGGCGCGGCGGCGCGCGTGGCGCTCATTCGTAGCCGTAGCTGCGCAGGTGCGCCTCGTCGGCGGCCCAGCCCGAGCGCACCTTGACGAAGAGTTCGAGGAACACCTTGGCGTCCATCAGCTTCTCGAGTTCCTGGCGCGCCTCGGAGCCGATGCGCTTCAGGCGCTCGCCGCCGCTGCCGATGATCATGCCCTTGTGGGCGTCGCGCTCGACGACGATGGAAGCGGCGATGCGGCGCAGGTTGCCTTCCTCGTCGAACTTGTCGATGACGACGGTGGAGGTGTAGGGCAGCTCGTCGCCGGTGAGGCGGAACAGCTTCTCGCGGATGATCTCGCTGGCGAGAAAGCGTTCGCTGCGGTCGGTCAGCGCGTCTTCCTCGTAGAACCAGCCCTGCTCGGGCAGGTAAGGGCGGATGATCTGCAGCAGCCGCTCCATGTCGGCCGACTTCTTGGCCGACAGCGGCACGTACTCGGCGAAGGCGTGGCGCTCCTGCATGCTCTTCAGCCAGGGCAGCATCTCGGTGCGGCGCTGCACCGCGTCGAGCTTGTTGGCGATCAGGAACACCGGCTTGCCGGCCAGGCCCTCGCCCTGGATGAGCGACAGCACCTTGGCGTCGTCCAGCCCGAAGCGGCCGGCCTCGACGACGAACAGCACCACGTCGACGTCGGCCAGTACGCCTTGCACCGTGCGGTTGAGCGTGCGGTTCAGCGCCGCGGCGTGGCGCGTCTGGAAGCCCGGGGTGTCGACGAATACGAACTGCGTGTCGTCGACGGTGCGGATGCCGGTGATGCGGTGCCGCGTGGTCTGCGCCTTGTCCGAGGTGATGCTGATCTTCTGGCCGACCAGCGCGTTGAGCAGCGTCGACTTGCCGACGTTGGGCCGGCCGACGATGGCGATCAGCCCGCAGCGCTGCGCCGCGGGCGGTTCTTCGGGGGCGGCGTCCTGCTCGTTCATGATCGCAGCGGGCCACCCGGGCGGTCGCTCGCCTTCAGCACGTCGAGCATGCGGCGCGCGGCTTCCTGCTCGGCCTGGCGGCGCGAGCGGCCCTCGCCGCTTTGCGTCAGCCCCAGCGCCGGCACCGCGCACTCGACGTCGAAGGTCTGCGCATGGGCCTGGCCGCGCGTGGCCAGGATGCGGTAGCCCGGCACGGGCAGGCGGCGCGCCTGCAGCCATTCCTGCAGTTCGGTCTTGGCATCCTTGGCCCAGCCGCCGATCTCCGAGCCGGCGATGACCTCGCCGAACAGGCGCTGCACCAGCGCCTTCGCGGCGTCGAAGCCGGCATCGAGGAAGACCGCGCCGATCAGCGCCTCCAGCGCATCGGCGAGGATCGACGCGCGCTGCGCGCCGCCGCCACGCGCCTCGCCTTCGGACAGCCGCACCACCTCGGGCAGGCCGAGTTGCAGCGCCATGCGGTGCAGGCTGTCCTCGCGCACCAGGTGCGCGCGCACGCGCGTCAGGTCGCCTTCGTCGGAGCCGGCGAAGCGCTCGAACAGCAGGCTGGAAACGGCCAGGCTCAGCACCGCGTCGCCGAGGAATTCGAGGCGCTCGTTGTGGTCGGCGCCGAAGCTGCGGTGCGTCAGCGCCCGGGCGAGCAACTCCGTCTCGCGGAAGCGGTGGCCGATGCGGGCCTGGAGTTCGTCGAGTCGTTGGTCCATCGGGTGGATTGTCCTCGGGCGGCTTGTCACCCTGCCCGGGCGGCCCCGTTGCGCTACTTCTTCGAGCGCCCCTCGTACTTGATGAGCAGGTAGACCGGCGCCATCAGCTCGATCTCCTTGTCGTAGGCGAAGCTGACGACGACCTGCTCGTTCTCCTTGGTGACCTGCAGGTCCTTGCCGCTGATCGAGCTGATCGAATATTCGATCTGCTTCTGCTTCTCGAACGCGGCGCGGATCTCGGGCACCGTCGTGCCGCCTTCCTTGGCGATCTTGTCGACCGCGCGCTGGATGGTGTAGTACTCGTTGACCGTCGGCAGCACGCGCATCACCACCAGCGCCGTGATGCCGATCAGGATGGCCCAGAACATCAGCCCGAACAGGGTGACGCCGCGCTGGCGGCGGCTCGATGTCAGCTTTGCAGTCATGCGTTCATGCTCCCCACGTGAACTGGCGTGCCCCGGCGCGTCACTGGAACGAGCCGATGCGCTTCGGATTGCCGAAGTTCATCCACACGAAAAAGGCCTTGCCGACGATGTTCTCGTCCGGGACGAAGCCCCAGAAGCGAGAGTCCTCGGAATTGTCGCGGTTGTCGCCCATCATGAAGTAATGGCCTTCGGGCACCTTGCAGGTCACGCCCTCGGCACTGTAGCGGCAGTTCTCGCGGTGCGGGAAGGCGTAGGCGCCGTCGGCACCGAACAGGCGCTGGGCATTCGGGTCGAGCAGGATGCGATGCTCCACCTCGCCCAGCTTCTCCTTGAACTCCGGGTAGTAGCGCAGCGTGGTCTCGTCGTAGAAGCCCGGCGGCGGCGAGGGTTCGGTCGGCACCGGCTGGCCGTTGATGTACAGCTTCTGGCTGCGGAAGCTCACCTCGTCGCCGGGCAGGCCGACCACGCGCTTGATGTAGTCGACGCTGGTGTCGCGCGGGAAGCGGAACACCATCACGTCGCCGCGCTGCGGCTCGTGGTTGGCGATGATCTTCTTGTTGATCACCGGCAGGCGCACGCCGTAGTGGTACTTGTTCACCAGGATCAGGTCGCCGACCAGCAGCGTCGGGATCATCGAGCCGGACGGGATCTTGAACGGCTCGAAGAGGAACGAGCGCAGCAGGAATACGGCCAGGATCACCGGGAACAGGCCGGCGGTCCAGTCCAGCCACCAGGGCTGCATCAGCAGCTTCTCGCGCGCCGGCGCGATGTCGGTGTCGACCTTGGTGATGCCCTGCGCGGCCAGTTGGGCGCGGCGCGCCGCTTCCTGCTGCTCCAGCACCTTGGCCGCGGCCGCGCGCTGCGGCGCGAAATGGAAGCGCTCGGCCAGCCAGTAGGCCAGCGTCACGACGCTCAGGATGAACAGCAGCAGCGAGAAGTTGCCGCTCCACTTGCCGACGTACCAGCCACCCAGATAGACGAGGAGCAGTCCATACAGCGCACCGGTCAGGATTCCCATCAGTCGTCCACCTGGAGGATGGCCAGAAACGCTTCCTGCGGCACCTCGACGGAGCCGATCTGCTTCATGCGTTTCTTGCCGGCCTTCTGTTTCTCTAGCAGCTTGCGCTTGCGCGTGATGTCGCCGCCGTAGCACTTGGCGAGCACGTTCTTGCGCAGCGCCTTGATTGTCTCACGCGCGATGATGTTGGCCCCGATGGCGGCCTGCACCGCCACGTCGTACATCTGGCGCGAAATCAGCTCGCGCATCTTGGTCACCACGGCGCGGCTGCGGTACAGACTCTGGCTGCGGTGCACGATGATCGAGAGCGCGTCGACCTTGTCGCCGTTGAGCAGGATGTCGACCTTGACGACGTCGGCGCCGCGGTACTCCTTGAACTCGTAGTCCATCGAGGCGTAGCCGCGCGACACCGACTTCAGCTTGTCGAAGAAGTCGAGCACGATCTCCGCCAGCGGCATCTCGTAGGTGAGCATCACCTGGCGGCCGTGGTAGGCCATGTTGATCTGGTTGCCGCGCTTGAGGTTGGCCAGCGTCATCACCGGGCCGACGTAGTCCTGCGGCATGTACAGGTGCACCGTGACGATGGGCTCGCGGATCTCGCGGATGCGGCCCTGGTCGGGCATCTTCGAGGGGTTCTCGACCTGCAGCACCGTGCCGTCGTTGAGCTCGACCTCGTAGACGACGCTGGGCGCGGTGGTGATCAGGTCCTGGTCGAACTCGCGCTCGAGGCGCTCCTGCACAATCTCCATGTGCAGCAGGCCGAGGAAGCCGCAGCGGAAGCCGAAGCCCAGCGCCTGGCTGACCTCGGGCTCGTAGCGCAGCGAGGAGTCGTTGAGCTTGAGCTTTTCGAGCGCGTCGCGCAGCTGGTCGTACTCGCTCGCCTCGGTCGGGTAGAGGCCGGCGAACACCTGCGGCTTGATCTCCTTGAAGCCGGGCAGCGGCTCGCTGGCGACACCGTTGTTGTTGGGCAGCTTCTTTTCCAGCGTGATGGTGTCGCCGACCTTGGCCGCCTGCAACTCCTTGATGCCGGCAATCACGAAGCCGACCTCGCCGGCCTTCAGCGTCTCGCGCGACAGCGACTTGGGCGTGAACACGCCGAGCTGCTCGACGCCGTAGACCGCGTCGCTGGCCATCAGGCGGATGCGCTCGCCCTTGCCCAGCGAACCGTCGACCACCCGCACCAGCATGACGACGCCGACGTAGTTGTCGAACCAGGAGTCGATGATCATGGCGCGCAGCGCGCCGTCCGGATTGCCGCGCGGCGCGGGCATGCGTTCGATCACCGCCTCGAGGATGTCGTCGATGCCCTCGCCGGTCTTGGCGCTGCAGGGGATCGCCCGGTCGGCGTCGATGCCGATCACGTCCTCGATCTCTTCCTTGGCGCGCTCCGGGTCGGCCTGCGGCAGATCCATCTTGTTGAGCACCGGCACCACCTCGACGCCGAGCTCGATGGCGGTGTAGCAGTTGGCCACCGTCTGCGCCTCGACGCCCTGGCTGGCGTCGACCACCAGCAGCGCGCCCTCGCAGGCCGACAGCGAGCGGCTCACCTCGTAGCTGAAGTCGACGTGCCCCGGGGTGTCGATCAGGTTGAGGTTGTAGACCTTGCCGTCACGCGCCTTGTATTGAAGCGCCGCCGTCTGCGCCTTGATCGTGATGCCGCGCTCACGCTCGATGTCCATCGAGTCGAGCACCTGCGCTTCCATCTCGCGGTCGGACAACCCACCGCAGCGCTGGATCAACCGATCCGCGAGCGTGCTCTTGCCGTGGTCGATGTGGGCAATGATGGAGAAGTTGCGGATGTGGTCCATGAACACCGTGACCCGAAGCTCACGCGGAAGACACAACGGCGAAGCCGTTGCGTTGGAGGCTCATATCGCGAAGCGATGTGAAGGCGCGCAGCGCCGTGCCGTAAACAAAAAAAAGGCACGTCGAAAACCTGACGCGCCTTCCAACAAAACGTATGGCAACTGCTTGTTGGGCCTTCATTGTAGCCAAAAGCACCCTTCGGGAAGCCGCGCCAATCCTCGATTTCTGCGCGTTGCTGAGCTCCAACATCGAATTCCATGCACAGGATATCCACAAAGCCTTGTGGATCACCTGGGGATAGTTCAAGAGCCCCATTTTTGTTGCCCGGAACGTCGAAACGGGCTGCGCTAACGGTCAGATTCTAGCCTCAGGTGGGAGCAATCCACGCCGGCCGGGTAACGTTGGCGGTCACTGACTTCCGGAATGCGGGAACGTGCGTCGGCAGGCCGGCCGTGCAGCTAAGCTCACCAGCGATCACTTCCCGTATCCCGGAAAGACCCGTTGGGACAGTCGGGCGTCGCGCTCAGCGGGCCGGCCGGATGATCAGGAAATTGACGCTGTCGCCGCGGCGCACCAGGGCCGTGACGGCGCGGCTCTTGTCGAGCTTGCCGACCACCGACTCGAACTGCTTGGCGCTGCTGATCTCGGTGTTGTCGATCGACAGGATCACGTCGCCCTCGCGCAAGCCGGCACGCGCCGCCGCACCATCGGCCACCTCGACGCGCACGCCGTTCTTGAGCTTGAGTTCGCGCTTCTGCGCATCGCTCAGGTCGGACACGCCGATGCCCAGCGTCGTCGCCGTCGCCTGCGGCTTCGTCTCGGCCTCGGCCGTGCGGCGTGCCTTGTCGGGTTCGACTTCCGCGACGGTGACGCTCAGGTCCTTGGTGCCGCCGCGGCGGAACACCTGCAGCGACACCTTGCTGCCCGGCTTCACCGCGCCGACGATGCGCGGCAGATCGCCCGACTTCTCGACCGCCTTGCCATCGAACTTCGTGATGATGTCGCCCGGCTCGACGCCGGCCTTCTCCGCCGGGCCGCCCGCCTCGACGCTGCGCACCAGCGCGCCGCCGGCCTTGCCCAGGCCGATCGACTCGGCGACTTCCTTGGTGACCTGGTCGATGCTCACGCCGATGCGGCCGCGGCTGACGCGGCCGGTGGTCTTGAGCTGCTCGGCCACGCGCGCCGCCTCGTCGATCGGGATCGCGAACGAGATGCCCATGTAGCCGCCCGAGCGGCTGTAGATCTGCGAGTTGATGCCGACCACCTCGCCGCGCATGTTGATCAGCGGCCCGCCGGAGTTGCCGGGGTTGATCGCCACGTCGGTCTGGATCAGCGGCAGGAACTCGCCGGTGTCACGCGCCTTGGCGCTGACGATGCCCGCCGTCACGGTATTTTCCAGGCCGAAGGGCGAGCCGATGGCGATCACCCACTCGCCGACGCGCAGCTTGTTCACGTCGCCGATGCGCACCGCGGGCAGGCCGCTCGCCTCGATCTTGACCAGCGCCACGTCGGAGCGGCGGTCGGAGCCGATCACGCGCGCCTTCAGTTCGCGCTTGTCGGTGAGCGTGACGAACACCTCGTCGGCGCCTTCGATGACGTGGGCGTTCGTCATCACGTAGCCGTCGGCGCTGAAGATGAAGCCCGAGCCGACGCCGCGCTGCTGCGGCTCGCCGTCGGGCTGCGGGCGCTGGCCGCGCGGCGCGGGCTGGTTCGGGATCGGCAGGCCGAAGCGGCGGAAGAACTCCAGCATGTCTTCGTCGATCTCGAAGCTGCCGCCATTGCCGCGCGCCGAGCGGCGCTCGGTGGTGCGGATGTTGACGACCGCCGGCCCGACGCGCTCGGCCAGGTCGGCAAACTCGGGCAGGCCGCCCTGCGCGCGCGCCGCGGGCGGCACGAGCACGGCAGCGCCGACGACGACGAGCCCGGCCAGCGCCGCGGCGAACCCGCGGCGCGTCGCCGCGATGACGGTGGTGTGCAGGTGGTTCATGGTCCGCTTGACCTTCTTCTGTCCAGAAGCCGTGAAGATGGGCGCCTCACTTGCGCCGTTCAAGAGCGTTGGCGAACGCCAGCAGCGTGGCCGGCGGCACATCGCCCACCACCGTGATCCACCAGTCGCCCTGGCGCCGCATCAGCGTCTGCGTCGCGCCGACGGCGGTGCGCATGGCGCGCTGGTGGCGCTGCGGGTCGAAGGGCTCGATGAATACCGACACGTAGGTCAGCCCATCGGAGAAGATGGTCTGCAGCACGGGGTCGGCGGGCGCTTCCTGCACGCTCGCGGTCGGCGACTCCATCGGCCGCCTCACGCAATTGGCCTCGCGAAAGCCCGGCACGACCTGGCGCATGGCCCAGCCTTCGGCCTCCAGCTTGGTGGCGCTCAGCGCCGGCCGCAGCACGCGGTAGCCGTCGAGCTTGCGCATCGGGCCGGTGACGCTCTCGAACTGCGGCTTCACGCCGATGGTCACCTCCGAGAACGCGGAGGTCTCGATCACCTCGCCGCGCTCGCCGAGCACGTCGGCACGCAGCAGCAGGCCCGAGGCCTTGTCGGACCAGAGCCGGTAGCCGAAACGGTGCGCGTCGCGCGGCTGCACCAGCAACACCTGGGCATCGCGCCCGGCGACACGCTCGGCGCCTTGCGGATTGACCTCGTAGAACTCGGCCAGCCGCTCGATGCCGCCTTGCAGCAGCGCGGGGAAGCTGGTCATCGCCTGGGCCTGCTCGACCACCGCCACGCGGCTGCCCGGCCAGAGCGTGTGCACGACCTCGTTGTGGCGGTAGACGTAGCGGGCCTGGCCGTCGAGCGACTCGATGCGCTCGTACTGGTTGCTGCCCTCGCCGTAGTGGGCGATGCGCGCGCTGGACACCGCGCCGCCGCCGCTGACGACGAAGGTGCCCTGGAAGTTCTGCTTGCTGGCGGCGTCGTGGATGCGCGTGAGCAGCGTCCTGATCTCGCGGCCGTCGGGCGCCGTCGCCGGGGCGGCAGCGGCGGGCACGGCATGGCCGAGAGCGCCGAACAGGGTCAGCGCGAGGACGGGGCGCAGCAGCATGAGATGGGGTGTCCGGTCGTGGCCGTGAGGATGCTCAGCGGCCGGCGGCTGCTGCCGGCTCGGTGGCCGTCGCGCTGCGCAGGAAGGCCGAGGGCACGCCGAGCGCCGAGGTGCCGGCAAAGCGCTGGTGCGCGGCGAGATAACGATCCAGGCGCGCATCGCGGATCACCTTGCCGTCGGTGACCAGCACGGTCTGATCGGCGCTCGCCTCGGCCGTTGCGGCCGCGGGCGTCACGGCGGCAACGGGCACGACCGGCGCCGCAAGCGCCGGCGCCTGCGCCAGACCCGGCGCCGCTTCGCGCGAGGGCATCTGCAGGGCGACCAGCACGCCGGCCACCGTGACGAAGCCGGCGGCCACCGCCGCGCCGGTGCGCCAGCGGCGCAGCGAACGGCCGGTTGCCATCGGCAAGATCTTCGCCGGCTGAGGAGCGAGCACCACCGGCTCGTCGGCCAGGCGCGCTCGCAGCTTGCGCAGGAAGGCTTCGTCGCGCCCCGGTGCACAGGCGAGGTCGTCGGAGCGCAGCACATCGCCGATCAGCTGGTAGGCATGCCAGCTCTGGCGCGCCTTCGCATCGCCGCGCCACTCGGCGCACGCCTGCTTCACGTCATCGTCGGCGGCCTCGCCGTCGACCAGCGCCGACAACCGCTCGGCACCGCCTGCAACACCCGACTTCTCAATGGACATCTTGGACTCCAGACCTCTCCCGACCCCTCACCACCGCTCGCCCTCGCGGGTGTCGAGCAGCGGTCTCAACCGCGCCGCGATCGCCTCGCGCGCCCGGAAGATGCGCGAACGCACCGTGCCGATCGGGCAGTTCATCAACTCGGCGATCTCTTCGTAACTCAGCCCCTCGATCTCGCGCAGCGTGATGGCCTGGCGCAGATCGTCCGACAGGCCTTCGATCGCCGAGTTCACCGCCGCCGCGATCTCCTTGCTGGCCAGCACGGCGTCGGGGGTCTCGCCGTCGCTTAGTTCGTTTTCCACCCGCGAAGTTTCGTCGTCGTCGTCGCGGCCGGCGAGCGCGGATTCCGTCACGATCGGATCGCGCTTGAGGTCGACCAGCGCCTTCTTGGCGGTGTTGACGGCGATGCGGTACAGCCAGGTGTAGAAGGCGCTGTCGCCGCGGAACTGGCCGATCGCGCGGTAGGCGCGCACGAAGGTTTCCTGGGCGATGTCGGGCACGAGGTCGACGTCGCGCACCATGCGGCCGATCAGGCGTTCGATGCGGCGCTGGTACTTGACCACCAGCATCTCGAAGGCCCGCACGTCGCCCTGCTTGATGCGTTCGATCAGCGGGGCATCGGCGTCGTTGGCGTTCATGCGGGAGGGTCGGCGGGAGCCTGCGCCGAGAGGCCGGCCGGGGCAATGCGCGGCGAATATACCGCACGGCGAAATGCCGGCCAGGCCTCGGGCATGTCGGCTTGCGACGGCGCCAGCCAATGGCGCGGCCGCCCGCCCTCGGGCTCGAACCTCAGCAGCATCCAGGCGCCGAAGTCGAAGGCGATGCGCAGCGTTCCGGCGAGCGGCCGGGCAGCGCCGGCCGGCGTCTCGAGCCACCAGCTGCCGCCCTCGTCACGCAGCACGCCAGCCTGGCTGCGGCCGGCACGGAGTGCCCACGCCGCCAGCGGGAGCGTGGCCAGCGCCAGCCACGCCAGGCGCGTCTCGCCGCGATCGAGCAGGGTGAAAGCCCACAGCGCGCCGACCACCAGCGCCAGCGCCGCGAGCGCGAACACGGCCCGGCGCCAGGCGCGGGCCATGCGGAACTCGAATCGGGAGAGGCCCATCGCCTCGGGCGCAAGGCGCCGGGGCCTGTGCCGCGCCGCTCAGGCGCGGCGGAACACCAGCGTGCCGTTGGTGCCGCCGAAACCGAAGTTGTTCTTGACGGCGACGTCGATCTTCATGGGCCGCGCCTCGTTGGCGCAGTAGTCCAGGTCGCACTCGGGATCCTGGTCGAAGATGTTGATGGTCGGCGGCGAGACCTGGTTGTGCAGCGCCAGCACGGTGAACACCGACTCGATGCCACCGGCGCCGCCGAGCAGGTGGCCGGTCATGGACTTGGTCGAGTTCACCACCAGCTTCTTGGCGTGGTCGCCGAAGGCGAGCTTGATGGCGTTGGTCTCGTTGACGTCGCCCAGCGGCGTGGAAGTGCCGTGCGCGTTGAGGTACTGCACCTGCGCGGCATCGATGCCGGCATTGCGCAGCGCCGCGCGCATGCTGCGCTTCGGGCCGTCGACGTTCGGCGCGGTCATGTGGTACGCGTCGGCCCCCATGCCGAAGCCGGTGAGCTCGGCGTAGATCTTGGCGCCGCGCTTCTTCGCGTGCTCGTACTCCTCGAGCACCAGCACGCCGGCGCCCTCGCCGAGCACGAAGCCGTCACGGCCCTTGTCCCAGGGCCGCGAGGCGGTTTCGGGCGAGTCGTTGCGCGTCGACAGCGCGCGCGCCGATGCGAAGCCGCCGATGCCCAGCGGCGAGACGGTGGCTTCGGCGCCGCCGGCGACCATCACGTCGGCGTCGCCGTATTCGATCATGCGGCCCGCCTCGCCGATGCAGTGCAGGCCGGTGGTGCAGGCCGTCACGATGGCGAGGTTCGGCCCCTGGAAGCCGAAGTGGATCGACACGTGCCCGGAGATCATGTTGATGATCGAGGCCGGCACGAAGAACGGCGAGATGCGGCGCGGGCCGCGCTCGCGGTATTCGCCATCGGTCTGCTCGATCATCGGCAGCCCGCCGATGCCCGAGCCGACCATGCAGCCGATGCGCTCGGCCGCCTCTTCGGTCAGCGCGTCGTTGGTGGGCAGGCCCGCGTCACGCACCGCCTGGATGGACGCCGCCATCCCGTAGTGGATGAAGGTGTCCATGTGGCGCGCTTCCTTGCCGGGGATGTAGTCCTCGACATTGAAGCCCTTCACCTCGCCGGCGATCTTGCAGGCGAACGCCGACGCGTCGAAGCGCGTGATGTTCGCGATGCCGGAGCGCCCGGCGACGAGATTGGCCCAGCCTTCGGCCACCGTGTTGCCCACGGGGCTGATCAGGCCCAGGCCGGTGACGACGACGCGGCGACGAGTCATGACTGCCTACGCGACGCGCCTCAGGCCGCCTTCTGGTGCTTGACGGCGTAGTCGATCGCGAGCTGCACGGTCGTGATCTTCTCGGCTTCCTCGTCGGGGATCTCGATGCCGAACTCGTCCTCGAGGGCCATCACCAGCTCGACCGTGTCGAGCGAATCGGCGCCCAGGTCGGCGACGAAGGCCTTCTCGTTGCTCACATCGGCCTCGGGCACACCCAACTGTTCGGCGATGATCTTCTTGACGCGTGCTTCGATGTCGCTCATGACTCCTCCGGGAGTTGTTTGCTGAAAACAGGGGCGGATTCTAAGGCTTGGCCGGCCGGGCCCCGAACGGGCCCGCGCAGGCTTGCTCAAGCCATGTACATGCCGCCGTTGACGTGAAGTTCGGTGCCGGTGACGTAGCCGGCGCCGGGTGAGGCGAGGTAGGCCACCGCATGCGCGATCTCCTCGGCCGAGCCGAGCCGGCCCAGCGGAATGCTCGCCAGCAACGCGGCCTTCTGGGCCTCGGGCAGCGAATGCGTCATGTCGGTGGCGATGAAGCCCGGCGCGACGCAGTTGACGGTGATGCCGCGGCTGCCGAGCTCGCGCGCCAGCGCGCGCGTCATGCCGGCCACGCCGGCCTTGGCGGCGGCGTAGTTGGCCTGGCCCGGGTTGCCGCTCGCGCCCACCACCGAGGTGATGTTGACGATGCGGCCGTAGCGCTGCTTCATCATCGGCCGGATCGCGGCGCGGCTGGCGCGGAAGACGGCCTTGAGGTTGGTGTCGAGCACCGCGTCCCAATCCTCGTCCTTCATGCGCATGGCCAGGGTGTCGCGCGTGATGCCGGCGTTGTTCACCAGCACGTGCAGGCCGCCATGCTGCTTGACGATGGCGTCGATCGCCGCGTCCAGCGCGGCGGCGTCGGTGACGTCGAGCTTCAGGCCGCTGCCGCCGCGCGCCGCCAGCGCCTCGCCGATCGCCGCGGCGCCGGCCTCGGTGGTGGCCGTGCCGATCACCTTCATGCCCTGCGCGGCCAGCGCCGCCGCGATCGCACGACCGATGCCGCGCGACGCACCGGTGACCAGCGCGATCTGACCCTGCGTGGTGACGACCTCGCTCATGCCAGCATCCCCTTCGTCTCGGCCAGCGTGGCCGGATCGTTCACATGCCCGACGTTCAGTTCGGCGACGATGCGCCGCGCCAGCGCGCCGAGCACCTTGCCGGGGCCGCATTCGACCAGGTGCGTGACGCCGCGCGCGTGCATGGCCTGCACGGTCTCGACCCAGCGCACCGGGCCGAAGGCCTGGCGATAGAGCGCCTCGCGGATCGCGTCGGGCTCGGTCTGCACCGCCACGTCGATGTTGTTGATCAGCGGGATCTGCGGCGCGCGCAGGGTCGCCGTGGCGAGCCGCTCCTTGAGCCGCTCGGCGGCCGGCTTCATCAGCGCGCAATGGAAGGGTGCCGACACCGCCAGCGGCAGCGCGCGCTTGGCGCCGCGGCCCTTGAGCGCCTCGCAGGCCTGGTCGACCGCGGCCTTGCTGCCGGCGATGACGGTCTGCTTGGGATCGTTGTAGTTGGCCGCCGACACCGGCTCGCCGACCGCTGCGGCCACTTCCGCGCAGGTGCTGCGCACCACGTCGGCATCGAGGCCGAGGATGGCCGCCATCGCACCCGCGCCCACCGGCACGGCCTCCTGCATCGCCTGGGCGCGCAAGCGCACCAGCGGCAGCGCATCGGCCAGCGTCAGCGAACCGGCGGCGACCAGCGCGCTGTATTCGCCCAGCGAGTGGCCGGCCACGACCGCTGGCGCGCGGCCGGTCTCGGCCATCCAGGCGCGGTAGCAGGCCACGGCCGCAGCCAGCATCACCGGCTGGGTGTTGGTGGTGAGATCGAGCTGTTCCTTGGGGCCTTCGTGGATCAGGCGGCCGATGTCCTCGCCGAGCGCCTGCGAGGCTTCGGCCAGCGTGTCGCGCACGGCCGGATGCTCGCCCCAGGCGTCGAGCATGCCCACGCTCTGCGAGCCCTGGCCCGGGAAGACGAATGCGAAGGTGCTCATCGCGGCTTGTCTCTCAAGTCTTGTGTTGTTCGGGTCGGCCGCAGCGCCGGCCGCGGCCTCAGAAGTCGAGCAGCACCGCGCCCCAGGTGAAGCCGCCGCCGACACCCTCGAGCATGACGGTGTCGCCACGCTTGACCTGCCCCTTGCGCACCGCCACGTCGAGCGCGAGCGGAATCGAGGCGGCCGAGGTGTTGCCATGCTCGTCGACGGTGACGACGAGCTTGTCGGCGGGCATCTTCAGCTTGCGGGCCGTGCCCTGCATGATGCGGATGTTGGCCTGGTGCGGGATCAGCCAGTCGATGTCGGCATCGCTGCGGCCGGCCTTGGCGAGCACCGCGCGCGCCGCGCTTTCGAGCACGCCGACCGCGAGTTTGAACACGGCCTGCCCGTCCATCTTCAGCAGCGGGTCGCCCAGCACCTTGCCGCCCGAGACGGTGCCCGGCGTGCAGAGGATCTCGACATGGCGGCCATCGGCGTGCAGCTCGCTCGCCAGGACGCCGGGCTGGTCGCTCGCCTCCAGCACCACGGCGCCGGCGCCGTCGCCGAACAGCACGCAGGTGGTGCGGTCCTTGAAGTCGAGGATGCGCGAGAAGACTTCCGAGCCGATCACCAGCGCCTTGCTGGCCAGGCCGGTGCGGATCATCGAGTCGGCCACGGCCAAGCCGTAGACGAAGCCCGAGCACACCGCCTGCACGTCGAAGGCGGCGCCGCCGAAGGCGCCGAGCTTGCGCTGCACGATGCAGGCGGTCGACGGGAAGACCATGTCGGGCGTCGAGGTCGCGACGATGATGAGGTCGATCTCCTCCGGCTTGCGGCCGGCGGCCTCGAGCGCGTGGCGCGCCGCCTGCACCGCCAGATCGCTGCTCGCCATCTCGGGCGCAGCGAAGTGGCGCGCGCGGATGCCGGTGCGCTCGACGATCCAGTCGTCGGAGGTTTCGATGCCGTCGCGCGCCAGCTGCTCGGCGAGCTCCGCGTTCGTCACGCGCTGGGGCGGCAGGAAGCTGCCGGTGCCGGTGATGCGGGAGAAGCGGGCTGAAGGGGTGCTCATCGGGAAGCGGCCAGCGCCGGCGTGTCGGTGGCGGTGTCGGTCTTGGGCTCCGCGCCCGGCGCCGGCATCGCCGCCAGCGTCTCGAGGATGCGGTCGTGCACGCGATCGAGCAGTCGATTGCGCGCGGCATCATACGCCCGGTTCAGCGCCGTCTGGAACGCGAAGGCATCGGCCGAACCATGGCTCTTGAACACCAGGCCGCGCAAGCCCAGCAGCGCGGCGCCGTTGTAGCGGCGGTGGTCGACGCGCGCCTTGAAATGCTTCAGCACCGGCAGCGCCACCACGGCAGCGAGCTTGGTGAAGACGTTGCGCGTGAACTCCTGCTTGATGAAGTTCGACAGCATCGAGGCCAGGCCCTCGGCGGTCTTGAGCGCGACGTTGCCGACGAAGCCGTCGCAGACGACGAGGTCGGTCGTGCCCTTGAAGATGTCGTTGCCTTCCACGTTGCCCTGGAAGTTCAGGTGGCCGCTGGCCGCCGCGGCGCGCAGCAGTTCGCCGGCGCGCTTGATGGTCTCGCTACCCTTGATCGCCTCTTCGCCGATGTTGAGCAGGCCGACGCTGGGCTCGTCCTTGCCTTCGACGGCCGCCACCAGGGCGCTGCCCATCACGGCGAACTGCAGCAGGTGCTCGGCCGTGCAGTCGACGTTGGCGCCGAGGTCGAGCACGGTGGTGTAGCCGTCGCGCTCGTTGGGCATCACGCTGGCGATGGCCGGGCGGTCGATGCCTTCGAGCGTCTTGAGCACGTAGCGCGAGACGGCCATCAGCGCGCCGGTGTTGCCGGCGGAGACGCAAGCCTGCGCGGCGGCGATGCCATCCTCGCCGGCCTTGACCTGCGAGACGGCGACGCGCAGCGACGAATCCTTCTTGCGGCGCAGCGCCACCTCGACCGGATCGTCCATCTCGACGACCTCGCTCGCCGCCACGACGCTGCAGCGCGGCCAGCCGGCGGCGGAGGCCAGCGCGTCGGGCTTGCCGACGAGGATCAGGTGGGCTTCGGGGTGCGCCTCGAGGAAGGCGCGGCAGGCCGGCAGGGTGACCGACGGCCCGTGGTCGCCGCCCATGCAGTCGACGGCGAGCGTCACCCGCGTGAGGGCGGATGGAGTCATGTCAGCACGTTTCGCGGGCGACGCGGCGCGTGCCCATCACGAGACCTCAGGCGTCGGCCTTGGTCTTCAGGACCTTGCGGCCGCGGTAGAAGCCGGTCGGGCTGATGTGGTGGCGCAGGTGCACCTCGCCAGTGGTCGGCTCGATCGCGGTGCCAGGGGCAGCCACTGCGTTGTGCGAACGGTGCATGCCGCGCTTGGACGGCGACTTCTTGTTCTGTTGAACAGCCATGGGAATCTCCTGCAGGAGGGCATCCGGTGAAAAGCCGGCGATTCTAGCACGGCACCCGATCTCGGCCTGGGCAAGCCGGTCAGTGTGGCTCGCCGCGCTTGAGCGCAGCCAGCGCCGCGAAGGGGTTGGGCCGCTCGGCCAGGGGCTCCTCGGCAGCGGCCGGCGCGGCCAGCGGCTGCGGGCAGGCCTCGTGGCGCGGCACCAGCGGCAGCGCCAGGATCAGTTCGTCCTCCACAAGCTCGTGGAGATCCAGTGCGCGAGTGAGCACCAACACGTCGTCCTCGCTGTCGGCGTCGATCTCGGCGGCGGTGGCCTCGTCCGGCGCGAAGCGGAAGCTGCGCTGCACGGCCAGCGGCGTGGGTACCGGCTGCAGGCAGCGCTGGCATTCGAGGTTCACCGACGCGTCGGCGCTGACGTGCAACCAGAGCTCGGGTGCACCGCCGCGCACCGGGCGCGCCTCGCCTGCGACCGCCCAGGCGACCTCATCCGCGGCGCCCGGGCGCGCCTCCGCATGGGCCGACTCGGCCAGGCGCTCGAAGCCGGCGAGCGGCCAGCGGCCTTCGAGCCGGCCGCCCTCCTTGGCGAAGGCCGCGACATCGAGGCGCAGCGGATCGTGCACGCGGGGTTTCATCGCGGCGAGTGTAAGAGGCGCACGCGGCGCGATGGGACAATCCGCCGCATGACCCCGCGCCCACCGCTGATCCTCGCCTCCACCTCGCGCTACCGGCGCGAACTGCTGGAGCGGCTGCGCCTGCCGTTCGAGGTGGTTTCGCCGCGGGTCGACGAGACGCCCCAGCCCGGCGAGACGCCGGCGGCACTCGCCACGCGCCTGGCCGCGGCCAAGGCGGCGGCGGTGGCGGCGCTGCGCCCCGAGGCGGTGGTGATCGGCTCCGACCAGGTCGCCGAACTCGACGGCGTGGCGATCGGCAAGCCCGGCACGCACGAGCGCGCGGTGGCGCAGCTGCGTGCGATGCGCGGGCGCAGCGTGGTCTTTCACACCGCCGTGGCGGTGCAGCGCGCCGCCAGCGGCTATGCCGGCGCGGCGCTCGCGCCGGTGACGGTGCGCTTTCGCGATCTGCGCGACGACGAGATCGAGCATTACCTGCGCACCGAGCAGCCCTACGACTGTGCCGGCAGCGCCAAGTGCGAGACGCTGGGCATTGCGCTGCTCGAGGCGATCGAGTCGGACGACCCGACCGCGCTGGTCGGCCTGCCGCTGATCCGCACCAGTGCGCTGCTGCGCGCGGCGGGCCTCGACCCGCTGATTCCATGAGCGGCAAGCGCGGCACGCTCTATCTCGTGCCGAACGCGCTCGACTTCGGCATCGCCGGTGCCGACGAGGCCGTGTCGCTCGACGAGGTGC
This sequence comes from Piscinibacter sp., assembly GCA_017983795.1. Taxonomy (GTDB): domain Bacteria; phylum Pseudomonadota; class Gammaproteobacteria; order Burkholderiales; family Burkholderiaceae_C; genus Piscinibacter. Next base: position 90,508 of record JAGOAS010000001.1, on the reverse strand, counting down.
TGCCGCTGGGCGTGCTGCGCATCGCGGCGCGGCTCGAGCACTGGGTGGCGGAGAACGCACGCAGCACGCGCGCCTTCCTCAAGCGCGTCGAACGCGTCGTTCCGCTGGCGCATGCACTGCAGCAGATCGGAATCGTCGAACTGCCGCGTCCGCCCAAGGGCGGCCACAAGAGCGTTGCCGCGCCCGATCTGGCACCGCTGCTCGCGCCACTGCTCGCCGGCCACGACCTCGGGTTGATCTCGGAAGCCGGCCTGCCCGCCGTGGCCGACCCCGGCGCCGCGCTGGTGCAGGCGGCGCACGCCGCCGGCATCGAGGTGGTCGCCCTGCCCGGCCCGAGTTCGCTGCTGCTCGCGCTGGCCGCCAGCGGGCTGAACGGCCAGAGCTTCGCCTTCGTCGGCTACCTGCCGGTGGACGCGCCCGCGCGCGCCGCGCGCCTGCGCGAACTGGAAGCGCTGTCGCGCAAGGCGCAGCAGACGCAGTTGCTGATCGAGACGCCCTACCGCAACGGCGCGATGCTGGACGCCATGCTCGCGCACCTGCAGCCCGGCACGCGCATCGCGGTGAGCTGCGGCCTGACGGCGCCCGGTGCCTTCACGCGCAGCGACACGGTGGCGCGCTGGCGCGCACAGCCTTCAGCCCTGCCGGCCGACCGCCCGACGGTATTCGCCCTGCTGGCCGATTGATCGACGCCTGAGCGCCGCGCCGATCAGGACGAGGACACTTCCTCGTCGGGCGTCTTCTTGGCGCCGAACAGCGCCGCCACCTTCTTCTTCGCCTTGATGTAGGGCGAATGGCCGCGCGGCGCGGGCGTGGCGGCCTTCTGGTCCCAGGCCGGCTTCACCTCGGGGGCGCTGGGCACGTAGGGCTGGTCGAACAGCGGGTCGGCCGGCCGGGCCGGCGCGCTGGTCCGCGCAGGCGCGGCCCGCGCCGGGCGCTCGTCGTCGCGGTCCCGTTCGCGTTCGCGGTAGCGCTCGCGCCGCGGCGGCGCCTCGTCGAGCTCGAAGGGCTCGATCTCGATCTTCTTCTTGATCAGCTTCTCGATGTCGCCGACGTTGCGCATGTCCTCGCGCGCCACCAGCGTGAACGCCAGGCCCGAGGCGCCGGCACGGCCGGTGCGGCCGATGCGGTGCACATAGTCCTCGGCGTTGAAGGGCACGTCGAAGTTGAAGACCGCCGGCAGGTCGGCGATGTCCAGCCCGCGCGCCGCCACGTCGGTGGCCACCAGCACGTCGACCTCGCCGCGCTTGAAGGCGTCGAGCGCCTTGAGCCGCTCGTCCTGGCTCTTGTCGCCGTGCAGCGCGTTGGTGCGCAGGCCATCACGCTCGAAGGAACGCGCCAGGCGCGCGCAGCCGAGCTTGGAGTTGACGAACACGATCGCCTGCGAGATCGAACGATCCTTGAGCAGCTTGAGCACGGCGCGGCGTTTGTCGTCGGAGGCGACGCTGAAGAAGCGCTGCTCCACCGTCGAGGCGGTGGCGTTGGGCCGCGCCACCTCGACCAGCACCGGATCCTGCAGGTAGCTCTCGGCCAGGCGCTTGATCTCGTTGGAGAAGGTGGCCGAGAACAGCAGCGTCTGGCGCTGCTTGGGCAGGTAGCTGAGGATGCGCTGCAGGTCGGGCAGGAAGCCGATGTCGAGCATGCGGTCGGCTTCGTCGAGCACCACATACTCGACCTGGTTCAGCACCGCGTTCTTCGCCTCGATGTGGTCGAGCAACCGGCCCGGCGTGGCGATCAGCACCTCGACGCCGGCCTTCAGCTCGAGCGTCTGCGGCTTCATGTCGATGCCGCCGAACACCACGGCGGCGCGCAGCTTGGTGAACTTGGAATACTGCTTGACGTTGTTGGCCACCTGGTCGGCCAGCTCGCGCGTGGGCGCCAGCACCAGCGCGCGCACCGGGTGGCGCGCCGGCGACATGCTGGGGTTCTCGTGCCTGAGCATCTTCTGCAGCAGCGGGATCGAGAACGCGGCGGTCTTGCCGGTGCCGGTCTGCGCCGCGCCCATCACGTCGCGCCCGGCCAGCACGATCGGAATCGCCTTGGCCTGGATGGGCGTCATGGTCTGGTAGCCGGAATCGGCCACCGCGCGCAGCAGCTTCTCGTCCAGCGGCAGGGTGTCGAAACGGGCCGGCGCGGGGGTCGCGACGTCGGGGGCGGCGTCGCCGGGGGTGGGGTCACTCATTTGCGAATTATCGCCCCTGGGCCTGACAACCCCCGGGAACACCCGAAGCGCCACCTAGAATCATCGGTTCCCTGCCACCCACGCGGACCCGTTTCATGATCCTCGTCACCGGCGGCGCCGGCTTCATCGGTGCCAACTTCGTGCTCGACTGGATCGCCGCCACCGGCGAACCGGTGCTCAACCTCGACGCCCTCACCTACGCCGGCAACCTCGAGAGCCTGAAGTCGCTGCAGGGCGACGCGCGCCACGTCTTCGTCAAGGGCGACATCTGCGACCGCGCCCTGCTCGACCGCCTGCTCGCCGAGCACCGCCCGCGCGCGGTGATCCACTTCGCCGCCGAGAGCCACGTCGACCGCAGCATCCACGGCCCCGGCGCCTTCATCAAGACGAACATCGAAGGCAGCTACACGCTGCTCGAAGCGGTGCGGGCGCACTGGTCGGCGCTGCCGGCCGGGGAGAAGGAAGCGTTCCGCTTCCACCACGTCTCCACCGACGAGGTCTACGGTTCGCTCAAAGCCGGCGACCCCGCCTTCACCGAGACCAACCCCTACGAGCCCAACAGCCCCTACTCGGCCAGCAAGGCGGCCAGCGACCACCTCGTGCGCGCCTGGCACCACACCTACGGCCTGCCGGTGCTGACCACCAACTGCTCGAACAACTACGGGCCCTATCACTTCCCCGAGAAGCTGATCCCGCTGATGATCGTCAACGCGCTGGCGGGCAAGCCGCTGCCGGTCTACGGCGACGGCATGCAGGTGCGCGACTGGCTCTACGTGAAGGACCACGCCGCGGCGATCCGCGCCGTGCTGGCCAAGGGCCGCGTCGGCGAGACCTACAACGTCGGCGGCTGGAACGAGCGCCCCAACATCGAGATCGTGCGCAGCATCTGCGCGCTGCTCGACGAGATGCGCCCCGATGCGGCCGGCTCCTACACGCGCCTGATCACCCACGTCAGCGACCGCCCCGGCCACGACCGCCGCTACGCCATCGACGCACGCAAGATCGAACGCGAACTCGGCTGGCGCCCGGCCGAGACCTTCGAGAGCGGCATCCGCAAGACGGTACGCTGGTACCTGGACAACGCCGACTGGGTGGCTCACGTGCAGAGCGGCAGCTACCGCGACTGGGTGGCGACCAACTACGCCGCGCGCTGAGCGTCGCATGAGCCGCATGAAGATCCTGCTGCTGGGCAAGAACGGCCAGGTCGGCTGGGAGTTGCAGCGCTCGCTGGCGCCGCTGGGCGAAGTGGTCGCGCTCGACTTCGACAGCCCCGGGCCGCTGACCGCCGATTTCTCGAAGCCCGAATCGCTCGCCGCCACCGTGCGTGCCGTGGCGCCCGACGTGATCGTCAATGCCGCCGCGCACACCGCCGTCGACAAGGCCGAGAGCGAGCCCGAGCTGGCGCGCGCCCTCAACGCCACCAGCCCGGCCGTGCTGGCACGCGAGGCCGCGGCGCGCGGCGCCTGGCTGCTGCACTACAGCACCGACTACGTGTTCGACGGCAGCGGCAGCACGCCGCGCGACGAAGACGCGCCCACCGGCCCGCTCAACGTCTACGGCCAGACCAAGCTCGAAGGCGAAGAGGCCATCCGCGCGAGCGGCTGCCGCCACCTGATCCTGCGCACCAGCTGGGTCTACGGCGCGCGCGGCGGCAACTTCGCGCGCACCATGCTCAAGCTGGCGCAGGAGCGCGAGGCGCTGAAGGTGATAGCCGACCAGATCGGCGCGCCCACCGGCGCCGACCTGCTCGCCGACCTGAGCGCACACATGATCCGCGCCGCGCGCACCGATGCGTCGCTGGCCGGCAGCTATCACGCGGTCGCCGCCGGCGAGACGAGCTGGCACGGCTATGCCAGCCACGTGATCGCATTCGCGCGCACCGCGGGTGTGCCCTTGAAAGTAGCCGAAGGTGCGATCGAGGCGGTGCCGACCAGCGCCTTCCCCACGCCGGCGCGCCGGCCGCTCAACTCGCGGCTGAGCAGCGCCAAGCTGCGCGAGCACTTCGGCCTGGTGTTGCCCGATTGGCGCGCCGGTGTGGAGCGCATGCTCACAGAGGTGCTGGGGCGTTGAGGCCCCCGACTAGAATCCGCGCTTTGCTCGGTGACTGCCGCCGACCCGGCTCGCGGCATCGTCTCGCTCAGACCTGAAGGCACTCGCACACCATGCGTCACATCATCTGGATGCTGCTGCTCGCGGCAAGCGCTGCGCAGGCGCAGGTCGACCCGCTGCAGGTCGGCAACGAAGCTGCTGGCACCACGACCGGCTCGCCGATCCGCCTGCGACAGGGGATGCCTGCTTCAGCCCAGATCGAACGCGATACCGGCGTCGTGGCCCAGCCGGGCTCGCAACAGCTGTATCGCGTTCCGCCCGAGCCGGCCCCCTACGTGCCGGACGATTTCGAACGCTACGTGCGCAAGCTCGCCGGCATCGAGGAGTCGCGCACCGTCGCGAGCCAGACCGCCCTGCGCGATGGTACCCGGCCGCCTGCTGCCGACAGCACCCAGCCGGACATCCGCCGCTTCGGCGCCGACGTGATCCTCGGCGGCCAGTCGATGGCGACTCCCGACAACGCCGCGCTCGTTCCGGCCGACTACATCATCGCCCCCGGCGACGAACTGCAGATCACGCTGTGGGGTAGCGTCGATGCCGACGTGCGCACCGCCGTCGACCGCTCCGGCCGCATCAGCCTGCCGCGCGTCGGCAGCTTCATGGTGGCCGGCACGCGCTATGCCGATCTGCCCGACGTCGTCGGCCGCCGCGTCGGCCAGGTGTTCAAGAACTTCCAGCTCAGCGTCGGCCTCGGCCAGCTGCGCAGCGTGCGTGTCTACGTGACCGGCTTCGCCAAGCGGCCCGGCGCGCACCACGTGACGAGCCTGTCGACCATCGTCAACGTGCTGATGCGCTCGGGTGGGCCATCCTCGGCCGGCAGCTACCGCAAGATCGAGCTGCGCCGCGGCGGCCAGACGGTCGCCAGCTTCGACCTCTACGACCTGCTGCTCAAGGGCGACAAGTCGGCCGACCGCATCGTGCAGGCCGAGGACGTGATCTACATCGGAGCGGTGGGCCCGCAGGTCGGCCTGATCGGCAGCGTCAACAAGCCGGCCGTGTTCGAGCTCAAGGCGGGCGACACCGCGCAGGACGTGCTGGCCATGGCCGGCGGCTTCACCGCCGTGGCGGATCGCTCGCGCCTGACGATCGAGAGCCTCGCCGATCGCGACGGCCAGCGCATCGCCCAACTGCGCTGGCCCGACGAAGGCAAGCGCAGCCTCGAGAGCGGCGACGTCTTGCGCGCCTTCAGCCAGGTCGACGCGCGCCTGTCGACTCAGCTGCAAAACAAGCGCATCCGCGTGGAAGGCGAAGTCGTGCGGCCCGGCGAGTACGTGCTGCCGCCCGAGAGCACGCTGGCCGATGCCTTGCGCGCCGCCGGCGGCCTGACGCCGCTGGCCTACCTCTTCGGTACGGAGTTCGCCCGCGAGAGCGTGCGCAACACCCAGCAGGAAAACTACGAGCGCGCGCTGCGCGACCTCGAAGTCGAGTTCGCCAAGGCGGCCTACACCCGCAAGGCCTTGACTGCCGACGAAGCCGCCGCGCAAGCCGCCGTCGGCAGCGGCTCGTCGGTGCTCATCCAGCGGCTGCGCGAGGTGAAGCCCACCGGCCGCGTGGTGCTGCAGCTCAACCCTGCTGCCCCCGAACTGCCCGCGCTGGCTCTCGAAGACGGCGACAGCCTCTACGTGCCGGCGCGCCCCAACACCGTGGGCGTATTCGGCAGCGTCTTCAACGGCGGCAGCTACCTCTACGCACAGGGCAAGAGTATCGACGACTTCCTCAAGCTCGCCGGCGGCCCGACGCGCGGCGCCGACGCCGAGAGCGTGTTCGTGCTGCGCGCCAACGGCAGCGTGGTCAGCGCCCGCCAGGACAGCGGCTGGTTCGGGGGCGGTTCCCTCGGTGGCGTCGCGGCGCAGCCGGGCGACACGATCTTCGTGCCCGAGGAAGTCGGCAAAACGACCTGGGTTCAGAATGCCAAGGAATGGACGCAGATCCTCGCGCAGTTCGGCCTGGGCGCGGCGGCCATCAAGACGCTGAAGTGACCAATCCATGACCGACAAGGTGCGTGCGTCCGTGCAGGACGACTGGAGCGACGGCGAGGATGAAGGCATCTCTCTCGTCGAGCTCATCTCGATGCTGGCGGCGCGCAAGAAGCTGATCGCCGCTGCCACCGTGGCCGCCGGCGTGCTGGCTTTCGGCGTGGCCAGCCTGCTGCCCAAGTGGTACACGGCCAGCGCGGTGATCCTGCCGCCGCAGCAACAGCAGAGCTCCGCCGCGGCAGCCATCTCGCAACTCGGCGCACTGGCCGGGCTCGCGGGCGGCCTCGCCAACGTGAAGAGCCCGGCCGACCAGTACGTGGCGCTGATGCAGAGCACGACGGTGAGTGACCGCATCATCGACCAGTTCAAGCTGCAATTGGTCTACGAGAAGGAGTACCGGCAGGACACGCGCAAGAAGCTGCGCGACAACGTGCGCATCAACGTCGGCAAGAAGGACGGCCTGATCACGGTGGATGTGGACGACCGCGAGTCGCAACGCGCGGCGGCCATGGCCAACGCCTACGTCGACCAGTTGCGCCAGATGACGAACTCGCTGGCCGTCTCGGAGGCCCAGCAGCGCCGCATGTTCTTCGAGCAGCAACTCGCGCAGACCAAGGAGCGTCTGGCCAAGGCGCAGAACGCGCTCGAAGAGAGCGGCATCAGCCAGGGCGCGCTGAAGGTCGAGCCCAAGACGGCCGCCGAGAGCTACGCGCGGCTGCGCGCCCAGGCCACGGCGGCCGAGGTGAAGCTGCAGACGCTGCGCCGCATGCTGGCGGAGCACACGCCCGAGGTGATGCAGCAGCAGGCGGCGCTCGCCGCCTTGCGCGAGCAGGTGGCGCGCGCCGAGCGGCAGGACGACGGCCGCGGCGGCTCCGACTACATCGACAGGTACCGCGAGTTCAAGTACCAGGAAGCCCTGTTCGACATCTTCGTCAAGCAGTACGAACTGGCGAAGGTCGACGAGAGCCGCGAGGGCGCACTGATCCAGGTGGTCGATGCGGCGCAGCCGCCCGAGCTCAAGGCGGGGCCGAAGCGCGGCCTGATCACCGTGGCGGCAGCCTTGCTGGCCCTGCTCGCATCCTGCGTGGTCGTCGTCATCGCTGGTCTTCGTCGCCTGAGCCTCGAACCGCGCGCCGTCGCTTGACGAGAACGCGATCATGAGCAAGCGCAAGGGCATCATCCTCGCTGGAGGCTCCGGCACTCGGCTGCACCCCGCCACGCTGGCGATGAGCAAGCAACTGCTGCCGGTGTACGACAAGCCGATGGTGTACTACCCGCTGGCAACGCTGATGCTCGCGGGCATCCGCGAGATCCTGCTGATCAGCACGCCGCAGGACACGCCGCGCTTCGAGGCCCTGCTCGGCGACGGCTCGCAATGGGGCCTGGCGATCCGCTACTGCGTGCAGCCCAGCCCCGACGGACTGGCGCAAGCCTTCATCCTCGGCCGCGAGTTCGTCGACGGGCACCCGAGCGCACTGGTTCTGGGCGACAACATCTTCTACGGCCACGACTTCCAGCGCCTGCTCACCAACGCAGCCCAGCGCAGCGCCGGCGCGACCGTGTTCGCCTACCACGTGACCGACCCCGAGCGCTACGGCGTGGTCGAGTTCGGGCCGGACAAGCGCGCGCTGAGCATCGAGGAGAAGCCCAAGGCGCCCAAGAGCAACTACGCCGTCACCGGCCTGTACTTCTACGACGACCAGGTCTGCGACATCGCCGCCAGCATCAAACCCTCGGCGCGCGGCGAGCTCGAGATCACCGACGTCAATGCGCGCTACCTCGCGCAGGGCCAGCTCGACGTCGAGATCATGGGCCGCGGCTACGCCTGGCTGGACACGGGCACGCACGACAGCCTGATGGAAGCCGGCCAGTTCATCGCCACGCTGGAGAAACGCCAGGGCCTGAAGGTGGCCTGCCCCGAGGAGATCGCCTGGCGTGCGGGCTGGATCGATGCGCAGCAGTTGCAGAAGCTCGCGCAGCCGATGCTCAAGAACGGCTACGGGCAGTACCTCGCGCGGCTGCTGAAGGAACGGGTGTACTGATGAAGGTGACGCCCACCGCCATTGCCGGCGTGCTGATCCTCGAGCCCAAGGTGTTCGGCGACGAGCGCGGCTTCTTCATGGAGAGCTTCAACCAGAAGGCCTTCGACGAAGCGGTCGGCCGCCATGTCGAGTTCGTGCAGGACAACCACTCGCGTTCGGCCAAAGGCGTGCTGCGCGGCCTGCACTACCAGTTGCCACCGCACGCGCAGGGCAAGCTGGTGCGCGTGACCAGCGGGCGGGTGTTCGACGTGGCAGTGGACGTGCGCCGCGGCAGCCCGAGCTTCGGGAAGTGGGTCGGCGTCGAGCTCAGTGCGGAGAACCATCGGCAGCTGTGGCTGCCAGAGGGCATCGCACACGGCTTCATCGTGCTCAGCGACTCGGCCGACTTCCTCTACAAGACGACCAACTACTACACGCCAGCAGCCGAGCGCTGCATCCGCTGGGATGACCCGGCGCTGGGCATCGCCTGGCCCGCCGCGGCGGCGCCCACACTGTCGGCCAAGGACATGCAGGGTCTGCTCCTCACCGCAGCGCAGGTCTTCGACTGACGAAGCTGCGGCGCTGCCTCGCGCGAAGCACAATAGCCGCGATGGAACGACTCCTAGCTCTCGCCGGCCGCGTCCTCGACACCGAGGCGGAGGCCATCGTCGCCGCACGCCGGCGGCTCGACCGACGCTTCACCGAGGTGCTCGACATCCTGCTCGGCATGAGCCGGTCGGGGCGCGTGGTGATGATGGGCATGGGCAAGTCCGGCCACATCGGCCGCAAGATCGCCGCGACGCTGGCCAGCACCGGCACGCCGGCGCACTTCGTCCACCCTGGCGAAGCGGGCCACGGCGATCTCGGCATGATCACTGCCGACGACGTGGTGATCGCGATCTCCCAATCGGGCAAGAGCGACGAACTGCTGCGCGTGATGCCCTACATGAAGCGCAACGGCATCCGCGTGATCGCGATGACCGGCGTTGCCGACTCGCCGCTGGCGCAGCATGCCGACGCGCTGATCGACACCGCGGTGGAGCGAGAAGCCTGCCCGCTGGGCCTCGCCCCGACCGCCAGCACCACGCTGACGCTGGCACTCGGCGACGCAGTCGCGCTGTGCCTGCTCGAAGCGCGCGGGTTCACGGCCGACATGTTCGCGGCCACGCATCCGCACGGCACGCTCGGGCGCAAGCTGCTGGTGACGATCGGCGACATCATGGCCACGGGCGAGGACATTCCGCGCAGCAACACCGGCACCACCGTCCGCGAGGCGCTCGTGGCGATGTCGCGCGGCGCCATGGGTTTCGTCACCGTGCTCGATGCGTCGGGGCAGCTCGTCGGCGTCTACACCGACGGCGACCTGCGGCGCACGCTCGATCGCGACCTCGACATCCGCGCCACGCCGCTCGAGGCCGTGATGACGCGCCGCTTCACCTCCGTGCGGCCCGAGCAGCTTGCCGTGGAGGCCGTCGAGCTGATGGAGCACAAGCACGTCTCGGCGGTGCCAGTGGTCGACGCCTCCGGCGCGCTCGTCGGCGCCGTGAACATGCGCATGCTGCTCGACGCCGGCGTGGTCTGAGATTCCGGCCTCAGACCTTCCAGGGCTTGTACTCGGGCAGCAGGTCCGCCATCTGGCGGCGCACTGCGTCGTCGTCGAAGCAGCCCTCCGAACCGATCCACTCCTGCAGGGTGGCCCAGCGCGGCGCGTCGACGTAGGCCACCCGGGCGATGCGGATCTTCGGGTGGTGCGTGGGCCGCGTGAACTCGCTGTCGGCGAGCAGTTCCTCGTAGAGCTTCTCGCCCGGGCGCAGGCCGGTGAACTCGATGCCGATCTGCTCTTCGCTGAAGCCGGAGAGTCGGATCATGTTGCGCGCGAGGTCGACGATCCTGACCGGCTCGCCCATCTCCAGCACGAACACCTCGCCGCCCTGGCCCATGCAGGCGGCTTGCAGCACCAGTTGCGCAGCCTCCGGGATCGACATGAAGTAGCGCACGATGTCCGGGTGCGTCACCGTTACCGGCCCGCCGGCCGCGATCTGGTCGCGGAACTTCGGGATGACGCTGCCGCTGCTGCCGAGTACGTTGCCGAAGCGCACCATCTCGAAGTGCGTGCCGCCCTTGGCGTTCAGCGCCTGGCAGACCATCTCCGCGAGGCGCTTGGAGGCGCCCATCACGTTGGTCGGGTTGACGGCCTTGTCGGTCGAGACGAGCACGAAGCGCTCGACGCCGTTGCGGATCGCCGCCTGCCCGATCACGTGGGTGCCGAGGGTGTTGTTGCGCACCGCCTCCCAGGCGTTGACCTCCTCCATCAGCGGCACGTGCTTGTAGGCGGCGGCGTGGAACACCACCGCCGGCCGGTGCTCGCGCAGCACCGCATCGACGCGGGCGGCGTTCTTCACGTCGCCGATCGCGCTGACCAGCACGATGGATGGCGCCAGCGCGACGAGCTCCTCGCGCAGCGTGTAGAGGCTGGGTTCGCTGATCTCGAACAGCACCAGGCGGCTCGGGCGGTAGTGCAGGATCTGGCGGCACAGTTCGGAGCCGATCGAGCCACCCGCACCCGTCACCATCACGACGCGATCGGCCAGGAAGCGGTGCAGCGCCTGCGTGTCCAGCTGTACCGCGTCACGCCCGAGCAGATCCTCCGGCCGCACCTGCCGGATGTCGGCGAGCCCCGCCTCGTTGCGGATCAGATCGACCATGCCCGGCACGAGGCGCACTTCGAGGTGCAGCGGCTCGAGCCGCCGCAACAGCTCGGCGCGCCGCCCCGGCGTCAGGCTGGGAATCGCCACCACGACGGTGCGGATGCCATGGCGCTCGGCCAGCGGCGGCAGATCCACCAGCGAGCACACGCGCAGGCCCATCACCGTGCGGCCTTGCAGCGCCGTCGAATCGTCGACGAACAGCATCGGCTTGAACTCGCTGCTGGCGCGCAGCGCCTGCATGAGCTGCCGGCCCGCCGAGCCTGCACCGTAGATCGCCACCGGCGCGCGCTCGATGCGCTCGGCACGATCGGCGCGACCGGCCGCGCCGCGCAGCAGCTGCCGCGCCAGCAGCCGGGCCAGCGCCGCATAGGCGGCCGAGAAGACGGCGTAGATCACCAGCGAGGTGCGCGGCAGGCCCTCGAAGCCCAACGCCAGCGCGAGCACGGCGAACACCGCAGCCGCCGCGAACGACGCGCCGACTACGAGCAGGAAGGCACGCGTCTCGAGGTAGCGCACCACCGCGCGGTACAGCCCGAGGTGCAGGAAGATCGGCAGCGTGACGACCAGCGTGAGTGCGTAGACCCACCACGTCGGCAGCCCCGCGGGCGGCAGCTCCCCCAGGCGCAGCGCGATGGAGCACCACAGCGCGAACGGCAGCACGACGATGTCGGCTGCGACGATGAGCAGACTCTTCGCAGCTTGCGGGAGTCGGGTGAGCGCGGAAAGCATCGGGTTCAGCGGTTCACGAACGAGGCCGCGATGGTGCGGCCGATGATGCCGATGTCGCCCGCGAAGCTGCGCTCCTGCACGTAGCGTTCGCAATAGGCGAGCTTGGCCGGCATGACCTGCTCGACATAGGTGCGTTCGGGATCCGCGCTGCGCCCGAGCAGCTCGTTCTCGTCGCGGTATTCGATGGAGGCCAGGTCGGTGATGCCGGGGCGCACGCTGAGCACGAGATCGCGCGTGGCCGGCGGATACATCGCCACGTAGCGCGGCACTTCCGGACGCGGGCCCACCACGCTCATGTCGCCCACCAGCACGTTGATGAACTGCGGAAACTCGTCGATCTTGTACTTGCGCAGGAAGTGGCCGGCGCGCGTGATGCGAGGATCGCGGCCGACGGTGATCTGCGGCCCGCGCGCCGGCGCATCGACGTGCATGGTGCGGAACTTGAGGATGCGGAACTCCCGCCCATCGCGCCCGACGCGCAGCTGGCGGAACAGCACCGGCCCGCGCGAATCGAGCCGGATCCATGCCGCCACGCCCAGCAGCAGCGGGCTCAGCAGCAGCAGCACCGCAGCTGCGAACAGCACGTCGAAGGCGCGCTTGAGCATCAGCCGAGCACCTCGCGCAGTGCGTCGATCACGCGCTCCTGGTCGGCGTCGCTCATCTTCGTGAACAGCGGAATGCTGATCATCGAGCGGTAGGCCGCATCGGCCACCGGGAACATCTCCGGCGTCAGGGCGTAGCGGTCGCGCCAGTAGGGCTGGCGGTGCAGCGGCACGTAGTGCACGCTGGTGCCGATGCCGCGCTGCGACAGCGCCTCGATCACCGCGTCGCGGCCCGGCCGCGCACCTTCGGCAAGGCGGATCACATACAGGTGCCAGGCGTGTACGTCGCCCGCCGGAGCGTCCGCGGGAAGCACCAGCGGCAGCCCCGCCAGGCCCTCGTAGTAGCGCGCCGCCAGCTTCTGGCGACGCTCCAGGAAGCGCGGCAGCTTGCGCAGCTGCTCGATGCCCATTGCGGAGGCGATGTCGGTGAGGTTGTACTTGAACCCCGGCGCGACGATCTCGTAGTACCAGGCGGGCGTCTTCGAGACGAAGCGGTCGAAGGCATCGCGGCTCATGCCGTGCAGGCGCATCACGCGCATGCGCCTGGCGAGTTCCGGATCGCGCGTGACGGCCATGCCACCTTCGCCGGTGGTCATCGTCTTGTTGGCGTAGAAGCTGAAGACCGTGATGTCGGAGGCGAGCTGGCCGACCGGCGTGCCCTTCCAGGTGGTCGGCAGCGCATGCGCGGCGTCCTCGACCACCTTCAGGTCGTGTTCCTTCGCGATCGCCAGGATCTCGTCCATGCGGCAGGCCAGGCCGCCGTAGTGCACCGGCATCAGCACCTTGGTGCGCGGCGTGATCGCGGCGCGGATCTTCGCCGGGTCGACGTTGAGCGTCACCGGATCGACGTCGACCATCACCGCATCGGCGCCCAGGTAGCGCGCGACCTCGACGGTGGCGGTGAAGGTCAGCGAGGGCGCGATCACCTCGTCGCCGGGGCCGACGCCGAGCGCCTCCAGCGCCAGGTGCAGGCCGGCAGTGGCCGAGTTCACGGTGATGCTCTCGACGCCGCCGCCCAGGTACTCGCTGAAGGCCTGCTCGAACTGCTTGGTCTTCGGCCCAGTGGTCACCCAGCCCGAGCGTAGCGCCTCGGTGACGGCTGCGATCTCCTCGTCGCCGATGTCGGGTAGCGCGAAGGGCAGGAAGGGCGTGGTCATGGCTTCTCGATCCAGCAAAGCAGGTGCGTTCTCAGGAACGGAAACACGTTGAACACGGTGTACAGCGACGGATGGATGCGGCAGACGCGGCGTGCAATCGGCGGAGCGAGGGTGACGCGGCGCGCATCGACGCGCCCCTCGGGGAACAACTCGCGGATACGCGCGAGCGGCACCCCGCGGACGTCCGGATTGCGAGGATTATCGAACGTGAAGTCGTACCACAGTACCGCGCCGCCCGGCTTGAGCCAGCCCCAGACGACGCCGGCCATGCGCTGCTGGAACGCATCGTCGAGCAGCGACGAGAACACCGTGGAGATCAGCACGACATCCTGCGAAGCGGGTGGAACATCGAGAATCGTTGCATCGCCCTCATGGAGTTCCAGGGCGGCGGGCAAAGCCAAGCGGGCTCGGGCCACGCGCTCAGCCAGCAGTTCCACGCCGGTCAGGCGATCCGCGCGAAAGCCCAGTCGCAGCAACTCGAGCAGATTACCGCCTACGCCGCAGCCCACCTCCAACAGCTTGACTTCGTCCAGCGAATCCAGGCTGTGTCGCGCGAACAGATCTAGCATCACACGCTGACGCTCGTGCACCATTTGCCAGACCTCCGCCCGCAGGAAGCTGTAGCGGTCATCGTTGGCGGTGCGGCGCGCGTAGCGCTCCGCCACCGCGGCAGTTTCGTCGGCGTCCCTGGTCATGCGCTAGCCTCCAGGAATCGTCTCGCCAGCCGGGGATAAGCGTGGTACTTGAGCACGTAAGGGCGTCCTCGTGCGCCCATCTCGCGACGTTGGGCAGGTGCCATGGCTGCCAGTCTGCGCAGCCCTTCGGCCACCGCGCCCGGCGATTCGGGTGCCACGGTCAGACCGCAACCGGCCTCGGCGACAGGGTCATTACCAGCCTCCACCGAGTGAAGGATCGGAACGCCGGCCATCATGTAGTCCATCAGCTTGTTCGGCGCGATGCCGAAACGGTAGAGTGGCTGGCGCTTCCATCCGATGTAGGCGATGTCTGCCAGCGCGAGCAGGCTGGGAATCTGCGCCTTCGGCACAGGCGAGAACATCGCGACGTTGCGCAGTCCCTCATCGGCCACACGTCGAACCAAGCGTTGACGCTCATGACCGTCGCCAACGAGGACGAAGGAAATCGGGGCGCCGTCCGTCAACCGCGCGGCGTCGAGCAGAACATCCAGTGCGTTGGGCTCCCCATGGGAGCCCGCGTACACGACAACGCATCGCCCCGCGGCACGCTCCGAGGCGATATGCGCCGAGAGGTTCGCTGCAAGCGGCGTAGGACACCCATCCCACTCTTCGGGCGAGATCCCGTTGGGCACGACATGCAGTTTCCGCAGGTCAAGACCATGCGCCGCCATGTGTTCGGCCACCATGGGCAACATGGAGACCACCACATCCGCATCGCGATAAGCGTCATTCTCCGCCTTCTGACAGATCAGGATGAACGGATGCCGGGATGACATGCCCGACAACTCGATGGGCGAGGCGGGCCAGAGGTCGTGCACCTCGAACACCAGTCGCGCGTCCGCGCGACGCGCGATGCAGCGCGCCACCCAGATGTCCATCGGATACGTGCTCGAGGCAATCACCACCTGCGGCGAGAACGCCCTCACCGTCCGCCGGGCATCCCAGGCGATCCGGCCGAGAAACTCGGCGATGTTGCGCACGCGCCCGAGGCCGTTGCCCGAATAGGGCCGCGTGCGATACCAGACGTACTCGATGCCGTCGATCCGTTCGAGCCATTGCGCCGGAGCGTCTCCAGCCGGGGGTGTCGGCTGCCGGGCACGCACGTGCGAGTACGAACCGGCGAGCACCCGTACCTTATGGCCGGCACGGACCCACTCCCTGGCCAAATAGTAGGGCCGGTACTCCATACCGTACGCTGGCGCACCGGCGTAGTGGTTAACGTACAGAATATTCATCGCAGTAGCGCGGCGTAAAACTCCAACAAGTTCTGCTCCGCGCGCGGCCAGTTGTACTGCTCCAGTACCGCACACCGCCCCGATCGCCCCATCTGCTCCCCGGTTTGCGGCGCGTCGAGAATGGTGCGAACAGCGTCGGCAATGGCGGCCGGATCGAGAGGATTCACGCATACGCCGCAGCGATTCGGCACAACGATGTCGAACCACAGCGGGAAGTCGGACGCAACGACCGGGAGTCCTGCCGACATGTATTCAAACATCTTGATCGGCAAGGAGTCGAGATAGCTCGGCATGGGCTGGAGCGTGACCAGCCCGACCGATGCTTCACGCATGACTGCGGCAACTCCATCGCGGTCCAAGAAACCACGATATTCGACCTGTCGCCAGCCAGGATGCTTCCTCATTTCGGCCTCGAGCGCCGCATCCTCGAACCCCCCGCACAGGATCAAGCGGACATCCGGGAGCATCGCCATCGCCGCCACCAGTTCCAGCGCGCCACGTGTCCTCGTGATGCTGCCGACATAGCACGCAGCGCGCTGGCGTCCGGAGTGCTCGCCCACTGGCGAACGCGCGAGTTCATCGACGAACGGAAAGTTGCAGACGTCCACGGTTCGCGGTTGGATCAAGAGGAATCTGTTGCGGATGTGCGGGGTGGCCGCCACCACGCCGGTCAGTCGGCGGACGGCTGCATTCTCGAAGACCTCGAATGCCTGCGAGACGAAAGGCCTAACCGACCGCGGCAACCAATGCTTGGTGAGGATTTGCCTAGGAACATCTTCATGCGCGTCATACACCACGCGCGCACCGGTTGCTGCCAGGCGCCAAGCCACCGGCAAGAGTTCCGGGTCGTGCACGTGAACAAGATCGGGGTTCTCCTGCGCAATCCGAGCAAAAACGCGCCTGGGCTGTTCTCTCATGCGCGCGATTCGGCCTGCACTGCTGCGACCGATGTCCACGATGCGAACGCCACTCTTTGCTTCGTCCCCCAGGCCGTCGCCGACCAACAACGTGACCTGATATCCCGCCCGTGCGAGCGATATACATTCCTTGTGAAAGATGCGGATATCAAAACGTCCGTGCACGGTCGTCACGTGCATAACATGCTTCGAATTCATCGCTCATGAATAGACGTTGACGCGGCGGCCGGTGAAACGTTCAATGAAGCGTTGTGCCTGCTTGAGCCTTCGATATTGACCATCCCACGTCGGGAACTCGGTGTGATGGTGGCCTGGCGCGGCGATGAATTCTTCGAACTGGACCCTCGAAATACGGAGCTTCTTGCAGAAGTACGCGATGTCGATTTCGAGCTCTTCCGCGTCATAAAGAGGTTCAGCCAACTTCAACAATGCATCATCACGCGTCATCTGGCCAGAGACGATCAGGCTTGAAAGGTGCGGTTTTCGCTTGTCATATCCAAACTTGATCGGCAGATAGTAGTTTTGGAACAGCTTGGTGAACAGGGATTCACCATGCTTACGCCCGTACGATCGCCAACCGCACGCTTGTTCCAATTCACTGATCGCGATCTCCTTATTGAAAGGCATGTAGTTGAGTGGTCGCACCGCTCTCATCTTCTTCACAAGCGGGTACCAGATGTAGTATTCAAAAAAGCTAACAGTGCGGTATTGCCTCAACGAACGCTCGCCGTAGCGATGGTGAATCGCTTTCAAGTTAATGGCGTCCATTGCAGCACCATGCCACGCCTTGGGGAAGATGGCCTCCGTGGCGATGTTCCCGCCGGAAAGCACGGTGCGGACGCCATTGCTGGTCGCAAAGTGATAGAGATTGGCAAAGAAGGCGTGATCCTGCGGGACGTCTTGGTTTGCGACGCCCGCCCGGAGGTAGGCGAGATGCAGGTCACGCATCTCCTCCCAATCGACCACATGCGTGTGGAGATCGAATCCGCAGTGCTTGACGATCTTCTCGATGTTTCCGACGGCGAGTTCACTGTTCCACCCGGCGTCAACATGAACCACCAGCGGGCGC
Organism: Piscinibacter sp.; assembly: GCA_017983795.1. Classification (GTDB taxonomy): domain Bacteria; phylum Pseudomonadota; class Gammaproteobacteria; order Burkholderiales; family Burkholderiaceae_C; genus Piscinibacter. The sequence goes on along the minus strand of JAGOAS010000001.1, from coordinate 73,111 downwards.
AGCCCCCACTCTCGTACCTTCAAGGCGAGGTACGAACTGTCGACGCCACCACTGAGCCCCAGGATGCAGTCGTACTCCTTACCTCGTCCGTCCTCACGAACCTGATCGGCGATTGTTCTCCAGCGTTGTGCCCCCTCCTCACCGGGAAACCAGTGCGTCCGCGTGACAGTGTCGAACTCCAAGCAGTGGTTACAGACGCCATTAGCGTCGAACACGATGGCCGGATCTGTCGTATCCATCACGCATCGCGTACAGGTCTTAAGTTGTCTGGCAATCATGTTGCGCGTCTCGTCGAAGTATGCCGATCGGTAGTTCTGGGCGTCGCACTGAAGATGTTCATCAGCAGGAGACAGAGAAGTACCCCCGAACTCACCAACGCGGTGGTGAAAGACTGCTCGACAAGAAGGAGCGCCAGGATTGCACTGATCGCGTACGCGTCGAAGCGGTGCAAGCGATGGGACAAGTGATCCAAGTAGGCAACCAATGCGGCATTGGCTCCGGACACCAACAGGAATCCCAGCACCCCCCCGGCCGCGAGCTCCCTCGTAAATGCATTCGTATTTGCATTGGTGAGCTCGTTTCCAATGTAAGTAGCACCAATGAAATACTCCACGGTTGTGTAGCCACCGTAGTCGATACCCGTCATCCAAGCCATCCGGCCGGAGCCACCGCTCCAAGCGTCAACAAAGTAGACCTGAATCATGGACGTGACCAGAACGACACGGCGCACGACAAACTCGGCAATGAGCGAGACGTCGAAGACAAGCAACTCGACAATCGAGATTGCCATCATTGCCAACACGACCATGCAGACAAACCGCGGGAACATTGCGACCCAGCCCCGCGACACCGCCAACCCCAGACTCGCCAGAAACGCCACCGCGACAAACGGCGACTTGAGTCCCAGCAACCAGAAGCCGAAGATGGCAAATCCGAAAGCGGCTGCGACAGCGAACCAGGATCGCCTTGTCGCGCCTACATACGCTAGGAATGGCGCAAGTCCGTTGGTCGCGATCTGTAGCGCATATGCGGCCAAGGCGTTGCCGGCGAAGCTGTCACGGCCCGACAGACGCCTGTCGTAAACAGCCTCGAAATCAAAGCCGGCGAAGGCTCCCGCGGCGCGATATCCCAACAGCGCTGCAACCAGCAGGAGGGCAATGAGGAATGGTGGAAGGGCCTCTCGATAGATCCGGACGGGGAAGCTCCCACACCGAAGTGTTGACTGCCGGACAACCCAAGCTGCAGTCTTCACAAGCGCAGCGGGCAGCAACAGACCGGACCAAAGCACCACGGCCCCGCCCGTAGCAAGCAACTGGGTTGCGGGCCAATAGCTGGCAGACCAGAGCGCAGTTCCGATCAAGTAGATCGTGAGGAACACATCGGACGGGCTGCGCGCTCGTCCCGGAAGCAGCAGTGCAATCGAAAAGAGCCACGCCGCGCAGCCGAGCCAGTACAACGGATGACCCAAAGCTTCCATGGGAACGATGCCGACGTAGGCGTTTGTCTCCTGGAACTGGTGCACGTAGAGATAGAGCGCGCATACCGTAAGCATGGCGAGCAAGGCCCAACGCCGACCGATCGAAAGCAGCGCGGACTCGAATCGCCTCATACCGATCGCAGCTCTGACTGTTTGGGGTAGTTGATGAGAACGGCACGATGCTTGCCGTGGAAGACGAACATGCTGCCTGCAGCCACGGCAGAGGCCCCTGCATCCTGTACCGCCTGCCGCAGATGTTCCAACGTACCGGCGCCGCCACAGGCCACCACGGGCACATCCACGAGTCGTGTCACCGCGCGAATCAATTCCAGGTCGTAACCTAACATTGTGCCGTCGCGATCGACGTTGTTTAGAAACAGCTCCCCCGCACCGGCTGCCACCACTTTGCGAACATGCTCATCGAGTCTCAACTTCGCCTCCACCGTAGCCGACTTCGCCACGACCTTGTAGCCACCAAGCAGCGGCTTGCGCACGTCGATGGCGGCCACCATGGCCTGGCTACCGAAGACTTCGGCGGCCGCGGTGATGACCTCGGTCGACTCCAGCGCCGCCGAGTTCACGACCACTTTCTCGACGCCCGAGCGGATGAGCTTGCGCACCTGGTCCAGCGTGCGGATGCCGCCACCGTAGGCGACGGGCATGAAGCACTCACCCGCGATCTCGGCGATCAGTTCGTAGTTCGGCTCGCGTCCCTCGCGGGATGCATCGATATCGAGCACGACGAGTTCATCGACCTCCTTCTCGCTGAAGATCCTCACGGCGTTGACCGGATCACCCACGTACACGGGATCCTTGAAGCGCCGGGTCTTCACGAGGCCGTGACCTCGCAGCAGCAGGCAGGGAATGACGCGCGCCCTGAACATCACTGATCTCCACGGGCAAAGTTCGAGAGCAGCCGCTTGCCGAAGCGATGGCTCTTCTCCGGGTGGAACTGCACGCCGGCGATATTCTCGCGTGCCACGCCAGCGGCGAAATCGATGCCGTAGTGGGCACGCAAGAGCACGTCCTCCTCGTGCGCTGGCTCGATGTAGTAGCTGTGCACGAAGTAGAAGCGCGCGTCGGCCTCCAGGTCGCGCACCAGCGGATGCGGCTCGGCAGGCAAGCGCACCTCGTTCCAGCCCATGTGCGGCACGCGCAAGCCAGGCAGCGGCGGGAAGCGACGCACGCGCAACTCGAGCCAGCCAAGCCCCGGCTCCGTCCCCTCTTCGCTGCCGTGGCCGAGCATCTGCGCGCCCACGCAAATGCCCAGCAAGGGCACCCGCTGTCTCAGCACCCTGTCCTCCAGCAGCGGCACGAGCCCGGTGGCACGCAGGTTGCGCATGCAAGCGTCGAAGGCACCGTTGCCCGGCAGGATGATTCTCTCGGCACGCTCGATGCGCGCCGGGTCCGAAGTGATCTCGGCCGCAGCTCCGATGCGCAACAGCATGTTGGCCACGGCGCCGAGGTTGCCGATCTCATAGTCGACGATGGCGATCACGAGTGCGTCCCCTTGCTGAGGCGATACGTCAGGGCGAGATAGATGCAGTAGAGCACGGCGTAGCCCGCCCCGTAGACCTGGACGGCCGTCTCCGGGCTGCGCGGCAGCCACAGGCTGGCCACCGTTGTGGCCAGCAGCGCCAGTTGCCATGCCAGGTCAAGGTGCTGCTTGCCCGCCACGTAGAACATGTAGCTCAGCGGACTGGCCACAAAGCGCAGCGCGAACATCGGCATCAGCCACGCGGCCATGGTGCCCGACATGAGCCACGTGTCGCCGAAGGCGAGCGCAAAGGCCGGTTCGGCGACGAGCGCCAGCGTGACGGCCACGACGCCGCTGCCGAGGGCCAGCATGCGAAAGGTGTCGACGTACTCGGTGCGACACTCTCCGCGTTCGACGTAGCTCGCGGCGCTGCGCCGCCGGAACACGTCGAGGACGGACGCGCCGAGCAGACCGATCGGTGCGCCGACGATGCGAAGCGTGAGCGCGAGCAATCCGGCGACGTCGGCGCCGAAGCGGTGCGCCACGATCACCAGCGGCAGTTGGGCCGCGGCGGTGTTCACCGAGTCGGCCGGCAGGGCCAGCATCGGAAAGCGCCGCTGCCGGCGCAAGAAGTCCAGCGCGCCCGGCACGGCATCATGCGCCGCCGACGCGCGCCCCAATGGCAGCCGCCGCGAGGCCAGCAGGGTGCCGGCCGCCACGCCGCCGAGGTGGGCGAGTGCGAGGCCGGAGGCCGGTGCGTCGAGCAGGCCGGCGAGGATCTGCGCGGCGGTGACGGCCCCCGCCTGCACGATGCGGATGATGCTGAGGTCGCGATAGTTGCCATCGGCCGCCGCCCACGACTGCCAGGTCTGCGACGCGGCAACCGCCGCAGCGGCCGGCCCCGTCGCCCACAGCAGCAGTGGCTCGATGGCACCGGCGATCCCGAGCAGCCCCGCCAGCACCGACGCCACGGTAAGCAGGGCGCCGCCGCACAGCACCACCAGCAGCGTCGCCCGTGCCGCCACACGGCGTGGTTCGCCGTCCCGTTCGATGGCCAGCGTCATCTCGTAGCGGCCTGTGATCACGACGGCACCCACCGCGACCACGCCCAGCCAGGTTGCAAACTGGCCATATTGCGCGGGAGAGAAGAGGCGTGCAATGACCAGCGAGCCCAACAAAGGGATCGCCTGCGCCGCAGCGGAGCCGGTCAGGACGACCAGCACACTGCGCCAGAAGCCCGCTGCAGCCGCGCTCATGTCATTCCCGGCCCCGGGGCCGGGCGACCTCAGCCCCGGCACGCCTCGACCAGCGCCGCGACCACGTGGTCCATCTGGGCATCGGTCAGGTCGGCGCTCATGGGCAGGCTCATCACGCGCTCGCCGGCGGCAACGCTGAGCTCGCCGCCGTGGGTCCGGCACAGGTCAGCGTAGGCCGGCTGCTGATGCATGGGCTTGGGATAGTGCACGGCCGTCGGCACGCCCAGTGCCTGCAGCCTCGGCTGCACCTCCGCGCGCCGCTCGACGAAAGTGGTGAACTGGCCCCAGACGCAGTCGCGGTCTGGGCGCACGCTGATCATCCGGACCGGCCAGCCTGCGGCCTTGAGCTTGGCGTGATAGCGTTCGCCGAGCTCGCGCCGGCGCTCGATCTCCCACTCGAAACGCTCCAGCTTGCCCAGCACCACTGCGCACTGCAGCGTATCCATGCGCCCGCCCACGCCGATGCGCGTGTGGGTGTAGCGCTTGCTCTGGCCGTGCACGCGGATCTCGCGGCAGGCCAGGGCCAGGGCGTCGTCGTTGGTAAAGACCGCACCGCCGTCGCCGTAGCAGCCCAACGGCTTGCTCGGAAAGAAACTGGTGCAGCCGACCGTCGACAGATTGCAACTCTTGCGTCCCTTGTAGGTGGCGCCGAAGCTCTGCGCGGCATCCTCGATCACCGGCAGCTTGCCGTGTCGCGCCGCGATGGCGTTGATCTCGTCCATGTCGGCGCACTGGCCGTACAGACTGACCGGCATGATGGCGCGCGTGCGCGGCGTGATCGCTGCTTCGATGTGCCGCGCGTCGATGTTGCAGGTGTCGGGCTCGATGTCGACGAGTACCGGCACGCCGCCGAGCAACGCGATCACCTCTACCGTCGCGGCGAAGGTGAACGGCGTGGTGATCACTTCGTCGCCGGGCTTGAGGTCAAGTGCCATCAGCGCGATCAGCAGCGCCTCGGTGCCGCTGGCCACCGTCACGCAGTGCTTCGCCCCGGTGTAGGCGGCGAGCCGATCCTCGAGCTCCTTGACCTCAGGGCCCATGATGTACTGGCCATGGTCGAGCACGCGCTGGATGCGCGCATTGATGGTGTCGCGCAACGCGGCGTACTGCGACTTCAGGTCGATGAAGTCCATCGGTTTGATCTTTTCGGGGGCGTTCATAAGATCCTCGGTCAACTCAGGCGGCAACGAGCGTCACACGGCTACCTTCCAGGCGGTAGCGATCGCCGGTGTGCGGGCAGACTGCCTCGCCCTCGCCCTGCAGCGGCAGGTCGAGGCGCTCGCCGAACCGGCTCATCCAGCCGGCTAGGCGCGCAGGAACGCCGACCATCAGCGCAAAGTCGGGTACATCGCGATTGACCACGGCGCCGGCGCCGACGAAGGCGTGACGACCGATCGTCGTGCCGCACACGATGGTGCAGTTCGCCCCCAGCGTCGCCCCCTGACGCACCAGTGTCCGGCGGTACTCGTCCTTGCGCGACACGGCGCTGCGCGGGTTGTAGACGTTCGTGAAGACCATGCTCGGCCCGCAGAACACGTCATCCTCGAGCGTCACGGCGTCGTACACCGACACGTTGTTCTGGATCTTGACGTTGTCGCCGATCGCCACGTCGTTGCCGACGAAGACGTTCTGGCCGAACGAGCATCTCTGCCCGATGCGCGCACGGCCGCTGATGTGCACGAAGTGCCAGACGCGGCAGCCGTCGCCGAGTACGGCGCCCTCGTCGACGATGGCGCTGGGGTGGATCGTGGTCACCATAGGGCGATCAGTAGGCGAGCGGCAGATTGACGCGCTTGCCATCGCGGGCCGACATGTACATCGCGATCAGCAACTCCAGCGACTTCAGGCCCTCACGGCCGTCAGTCTCGGGTGCGGCTTCGCCGCGCAACGTGTTGATGACGTTGTCGTAGTACAGCGGGTGGCCGAAGCCATACACGGAGGTGGTCTGGTAGCTGGCATCGCCGGTATGCGCATCCATCTCGTGCGGCGTGTCGAACTCCCAGTGCTTGATCTCGTTCACGGCCACTCCGCCGATGCGCACCGAGCCCTTCTCGCCGAGGATAGTGATCGAACCTTCCATATTCTTCGGGTAGGTGAGCATGGTCACGTTGATCGAGCCCATCGCGCCGTTGCGCCACTTCAGCGCAGCGACGCCGGTGTCTTCCACCTCGATGTTGCGTGCCAGCGTGCCGGTGTAGGCCATCACGCTCTCCACCGGGCCGCAGATCCAGTCGAGCAGGTCGACATAGTGGCTGGCCTGGTTCATGAAGGCGCCGCCGTCGAACTCCCAGGTGCCGCGCCAGGCGGCGCTGTCGTAATACTCCTGGGGACGCGTCCAGAATACGTTGACGTTGACCATATAGATGCGGCCGAAGCGTCCGCTGTCCACGGCCTGCTTGAGCAACTGCAGCGTGCGGTTACGGCGGTTCTGCTTGACAACGAACAGGCGCACGCCGGCTTCATCGCAGGCGCGCACCATCGCCAGGCCATCGTGCCAGCGCGTGGCCATGGGTTTCTCGGTCATCACGTCGCGGCCGCTGCGCGCCACGTCGATCGCCTGCTGGGGGTGTAGCCCGCTGGGCGTAGTGAGCACGACGCAGTCGGCCTGGGTACTGGCCAGCAGGTCAGTCAGGCTGGCATGACCGCGCGCGCCGGTCTTCTCGACGGCCGCGCGCAGCGCTGCCGGATCGATATCGCATACGTCTACCAATTCACAGCGCTCGGCATGCCGCTTAACGGCCTCGAAATGATTGCTGGCGATGCGGCCGCAGCCGACAAGCGCGAGGCGCACTTTGCGGTCGACAATGGGGGGGCGACGAACATGCATGACGGACGATCCTCGGTCAGGGGCGGACGCAAGGCTGTGCGACGCCCGGCAAAAACTTGAATTATGGCCGGATCGGCGCGGGGCGCTGCGGAACTGAGGCGGCCTGCGGTGCCAGGCTACGGCGCCACAGCGGCCGAAGCTCCGGTGCGAGCGACGCCACGAAGCTCGCTGCGAGGTGGTTGGAATCGCGGTAGACAAACCCGCGCGAGTTCCCCCACAACACCGGGCAGTGGCCGCCGGGGCAGATGAACGGGGTAAGGTCCCACAGCAGCGTGCCGCTGCGTTCGGCGGCCTGGACGTCCAGCGCCGCCGTGGTGGCTTCGGTGACACCCAGCTCACACTTGCGCACGTCTGCGTTCGCGCCGAGGCAATCCATCAGATCCGGCCGGGGACGCGGCGCATCGCGCAGCACGACCACGATGGCACCGCCGCGTTGCAGGCGCTCGATGGTCTGCATCAGCCCGGACAGATAGGCGGCCTGCGCCTCGCGCCCCTTGATCGGCCGGCCGTCGCGGCGCGACACGAGCACAGTAGCGTCCTCGATGAGGTTGGAGACGATCACCAGCCGCGGGCGCAGCGCCTCGACGCGCCGGAACACTTCCTCGGGCCAGAGGTCACATTGCTGATACGGCGCGCGGGCCACTTGGTTCCAGACGGAGACATCCGCGGAGGGGCAACTGGACTTGGTCCACACCAGCAACCGATCGCCCTCTCCACGCGCCACCTCGTCGAGTGCCGGAAACCACTGAGCCGCATGGGAGTCGCCGAACAGGGCTACGGCGGTCGTGCCGTCGCGCTGGCCAAACACACATGCACCCGGGTCGACCTGTTCCAGCGAGAGATGGCAGCCGAGGCGATAGAGGACGGGCAAGTCCTCCGAGGCGCGTTGGATCTCGCGGGCGGATACCGCCCCCGGCACGGCGCCCGGCCGCAAGGCGAGAAGTTCGCGTGCGTTCCCGGCCCCGGCGGCGCGCAAGCCGAAGCCAAGCAGCGCCACGCAGCCTCCCGCCGCCAGGGCCACCGCCAGCACGCGGCGCGATGACCAAGTCCGGCCCCAGCGGAAGCGAGCCGGTGTTTCCACGGCGCGGTAAGCCAGTTCGGCGAGCAGGAGCGAGATGGGCAACAGCAACCAGATGGTCCACGCCGCCGCGCCGGCTAGCAGCGGCCGACCAAGCACCAGTACAGGCCAGTGCCAGAGATAGATCGAGTACGAGCGTGCCCCGACCCAGCGCACGGCTGCGCTGCCGAGCGTACGTCGGGCCAGCGGGCTGGTTGCACCGAAGGCGATCGCGCCGACCGCACCCGCAACGGGGATCAGCGTCGGCAGCCCAGGATGGGCCGTGTCCTCGCCGAACCACAGAGCGGCCAGCGCGAGCACCGTCAGCGACACCGCGAAAAGCGCATCGGCACCAACGGGCGAAAACTGGGCGGAGAGCGAATCGTCCCGGCCCCGCAGGTGCAGGGCGAGCCAAGCCCCCGCGAGAAGTTCCCACGCGCGCGCCGGCGAAGAAAGGAAGCCCAGCGTGCGATTGCCCTGCGCCAGCAAGAGGCAGTAGGCAAACGAGAGGAGAGCCAGCATCAGGGCCAACCCGGCTGCCCGCCTCCACCGCAGACCGGCCAGCAGCAGCGCGGGCCAGACAAGGTAGAACTGTTCCTCGACGGCCAGCGACCAGAAGTTCAGGAGCACGCTGGTCCGGGCGTCGTCCCACTGCAAGTAGTCCAGCGCCCGTAGCACGAATAACCAGTTGACGCTGTAGGTAGCGGACCAGAACACATCGCTGCCGAGTCGCTTGAGCCCGTAGTCCGACAGCACGGCCAGACCGGCTATCGACGCCGCCAGCAGCACCAGCAGCGCGTTGGGCAACAGGCGTCGCGCCCTCCGCGCCCAAAAGGCGAGCATGGCCGACCACGCGCCAGCTGAGCCGTCACGGGCGTGGACCAGGCTCAAGGTGATCAGATAGCCCGAGATCACGAAGAACACGTCGACGCCCACGTAGCCCCCGGGTAGCGCGACCGGCAGATAGTGGTAGGCAACGACGAAGAGTATCGACAGAGCCCTAAGGCCTTCGATGTCGAGGCGGAGCGTCAAGCGTACTTCCGGTCTGGCAGGTTCGGACAACGGCACGGTGGCGCCCGGCCTGTGGCGCCGCGCCGAAGAGCGCAAGGCGCGGCGGATAAAATTCCTATTTTCATCCTTTCAAGGGCCGCCTCGTGGCCCGACGCCATGAGTGACGACCTTCTGCCCCCCGACGACAACCAGCTGATCGCCGAGCGCCGCGAGAAGCTCGCCGCCCTGCGCGCGCAGGCCAAGGCCAAGGGCACGGCGGTATTCCCGAACGACTTCAAGCCGAAGCACCGTGCAGTGGAGCTGCAGCGCAAATACGGCGAGATCGCGAACGAAGAGCTCGAGCCGCAGGCCGTCGCCGTCAGCGTGGCCGGGCGCATGATGCTCAAGCGCATCATGGGCAAGGCCAGCTTCGCCACGCTGCAGGACGCTTCCGGGCGCATCCAGCTGCGCGTGTCGGTCGACGGCGTCGGCGCCGACACCTATGAGCACTTCAAGCACTGGGATCTGGGCGACATCCTCGGCGCCGAGGGCACGCTGATGCGCACGCGCACCGGCGAGCTGACCATCACGGTGAGCTCGCTGCGCCTGCTCACCAAGAGCCTGCGCCCGCTGCCGGACAAGTTCCACGGCATGACCGACCAGGAGCAGAAATACCGCCAGCGCTACGTCGACCTGATGACCGACGAGGACGCGCGCCTGCGCTTCGCCGCGCGCAGCAAGGCGGTCTCGTCGATCCGCAACTTCATGGTCGAGCACGGTTTTCTCGAGGTCGAGACGCCGATGCTGCACCCCATTCCCGGCGGCGCCAACGCCAAGCCCTTCGTCACCCACCACAACGCACTCGACCAGGAGATGTTCCTGCGCATCGCGCCCGAGCTCTACCTCAAGCGCCTGGTGGTGGGCGGCTTCGAGCGCGTGTTCGAGATCAACCGCAACTTCCGCAACGAAGGCATCAGCGTCCGGCACAACCCGGAGTTCACGATGATGGAGTTCTATGCGGCCTACTGGAACCATCACGACCTGATGGACTTCACCGAGCAGGTGCTGCGCCACGCGGCGCGCCAGGCCACCGGCTCGGCGAACCTCAGCTACGCCGGCCGGCCGGTGAACCTCGACGAGCCCTTCGCGCGCCTGACGGTGAAGGACGCGCTGGTGGTGCACGCCGGCCTGAGCCAGGACGACGCCGGCGATGCCAAGGCGCTGCACGAGAAGCTCAAGTCGCTCGGCGAGGAGCCGCCGGCGCACTGGACGCTGGCCGAACTGCAGTTCGGCTTGTTCGAGGCGGTGGTGGAAGAGAAGCTCTGGGATCCGACCTTCATCATCGACTATCCGGTCGAGGTGAGCCCGCTGGCGCGTGCGTCCGACAGCAACCCGGCGATCACCGAGCGCTTCGAGCTCTTCATCACCGGCCGCGAATACGCCAACGGCTTCTCCGAGTTGAACGACGCCGAGGACCAGGCGGCACGCTTCCACGCCCAGGTGGCCAACAAGGAAGCGGGCGACGACGAGGCGATGTTCTACGACGCCGACTTCATCCGCGCGCTCGAGTACGGCATGCCGCCCACCGGCGGCTGCGGCATCGGCATCGACCGGCTCATCATGCTGCTGACCGACAGCCCGAGCATCCGCGACGTGATCCTGTTCCCGTCGTTGCGCAAGGAAGCCTGAGGTGACGGGCCGCCTCGAGACGCTCGACGCCGTCGAGGCAGCCATCTGGGAGCAGCTCGCGCTGTGCGTGGTCGACAAGTCGCACCCCTGGCGCACGCCGGTGCTGGCGACGATCGACGGCGAGCGCGCCGACGCCCGCACCGTGGTGCTGCGCGAGATCGACGAGCGCCAGCACGCGCTGCTGATCTACACCGACGAGCGCGCCGGCAAGGTGCACCAGCTGCTGCGCCAGCCGCACGGCACGCTGGTGATGTGGTCGCCGGCGCTGGGCTGGCAGCTGCGTTGCCGCGTGCGCCTGGTGATCGAGATGTCGGGCCTGGCGGCCTCGTCGCGCTGGGCGCGCGTGCGGCTCTCGCCGGCGGCGCAGGACTACCTCTCGCCGCTGCCGCCCGGCACGACGGTCGGCGCGCCGGCGCCGCCCCCGCCGCCGCACGATCCGGTGGCGCGCGACTACTTCGCCGTCATCGAGGCCGCCATCGACGCCATCGACTGGCTCGATCTGCACCCCGACGGGCACCGCCGCGCCATCTTCGACGCGCGCGGCGCACGCTGGGTGCAGCCCTGATCAGCGCTGCTTGAAGGCCGGCTTGCGCTTCTCGACGAAGGCGGCCATGCCTTCCTTCTGGTCGTCGGTGGCGAACAGCGAATGGAACATGCGCCGCTCGAACAGCATGCCCTCGGCCAGCGGCCCTTCGTAGGCGCGGTTGACGCATTCCTTGGCCATCATCACGCTCGGGCCGCTGAATTCGCAGATGGTCTGCGCGGCGGCCAGCACCACGTCGAGCAGCTCGGCGGCCGGCACCACGCGCGACACCAGGCCGGCGCGCTCGGCCTCGGCGGCGTCCATCATGCGCGAGGTGAGCACCAGGTCCATGGCCTTGGCCTTGGAGATCGCGCGCGGCAGGCGCTGCGTGCCGCCGGCGCCGGGAATGATGCCGAGCTTGATCTCGGGCTGGCCGAACCTGGCCGAGTCGGCGGCGATGATGAAGTCGCACATCATCGCCAGCTCGCAGCCACCGCCCAGCGCGAAGCCCGCCACCGCGGCGATCACCGGCTTGCGCACGCGGCGGATGGCCTCCCAGTTGCGCGTGATGTAGTCGCTCTTGTAGACGTCCATGTAGGTCCAGCTCGCCATCGCGCCGATGTCGGCGCCGGCCGCGAAGGCCTTCTCGCTGCCGGTGATCACGATGCAGCCGATGCCCTCGTCGGCGTCGAAGGCCGTCAGCGCGGCGCCCAGCTCGTCCATCAGCGCATCGTTCAGCGCATTGAGCTGCTTGGGGCGGTTGAGGGTGATCCAGCCGGTGCGGCGCTCGCCGCTGCCGCGCGTCTCGACGAGGATGTTCTGGTAGCTCATGAGGTCTCCTTGGGAACGATCACTATACGGCGCTCACTGCTGCGCCAGCTCGGGCTTGCGCGAGAGCACGAGGTCGATGAAGGTGTCCGCGTCCTGCTCGATGCGGATGCGCGCCGGCAGGTAGCGCAGCGTGGGCGCAAACCAGATCTCGGCCACCAGATCGCCGCCCGGCCGCGAGACGCGGCGCGGCTTGAGGTGGAAGGCGTCGACCGCGCCGAAGTGCGTCGCCACCGGCTCCTCGCCCAGCACGTCGTAGACCCAGCGGTCGACGTTCTTCGGCAGCGCGAGCGCGAAGTCGACGGTGTTGCCGGTGCGCAGCAGTTCGGGCCGGGTGCTGAACAGCCAGCTCAGCTGCACGAACTGGCTGGCCGTGTCCTGCACACCGGCCCAGCGGCGCAGGCGCTGGCCGTCGGGCATCACGATGGCCTCGGGCTCGAACAGCATGGTCACGCGGCGGCGCTCGCGGAACAGCAGCTTGGTGTCCTCGTCGTAGCGGCGCGGGAAGAGGCCCTGCGCGGTGAGCTCGCCATCGCTGCTCATGCGGCGCGTGACCAGCGGCGCGATCGGCAGGCCCACGGTGACGTCCAGGTGCACCTGGTAGTGCTCGCCCTGGCGCACCCACTCCACCTGCGCATCGCCGTGCACCTCGCCGCGCACGTTGCCGACCAGCTTGTAGCTCAGGCGCGTGGAGGCGGGCCACTCGAAAGGCGGCGCGGCCGAGGCCGCGGCACTGGCCGGCGCAGCAGCCATGAGGGGTTCGGGCGCAGGCTCTGATACCGGCTCCGGCGTCGGCATGGCGGCGGGCGGCGGCGGTTCGGGCGCTGGCGCCTCGATCGGCTCGGGCGCCGAGGCCGGTGCGGTGGGTGCATGCGCGCGCCGCACCGGCGCTGCGCGCGGCGGCGGCGGTGGCGCCGCTGCGATGGCTGGCGGCGCAGCCGGCTCCAGCTCGCGCACATAGGCGACTTCGATGCGCGGCGGCATCGCATGCAGCGCCTCGAAAGCACCGAGCTGCTCGCGCAGCGCATCGGCCAGCCAGACATGCACGAGCAGCACGCAAGCCGCCAGCGCGGCGAAGGCAATGCGTCGTCGCGGCGGAACCGTGCGGCTCAGCGGCCCAGCCATGCCTCGCGCAGCGCCTGCGCGGCCTTGCCCGGCTTGGCGTCGGCGGCCAGTTGCACCGGCGCGCCGAGGGCCGCATCGCGCGGCAGCGTCACCGCCAGCGTCAGCACGCGCTGGTCGCGCGCCACCAGCCATTCGCTGCCCTGCCCCGGCGTCATCAGGCGCTGGGCCTCGTCGAGCCGGCGCACGCGCCAGCCGGCCACGGCGAGAATCTCGTCGCCCGCCGCAACGCCGGCTGCCTCGGCCGCGCCGCCGCGCAGCACGTGCGTGGCCTTGATGCCGGTGAGCGCACTCTCGCTGACGCGCAGGCCGAGGCGCTGCGCCAGCGTCGCCGGTTGCGCCTGCCACTCGACGCCAGCGCTGTAGAGCAGGCCCTTGAGCGGCAGTTCGTCGCGGCCGTGCACCCACTCGGCCAGTTCCTTGGCGTAGGAACGGCCGCCGCAGCGCTGCAGCGCCGCGGCGATGTCGGCTTCGGCGATCGGCCCGCCGCCGCTGGCCGCCCACAACGCGCGCATCACCTCGTCGAGCGAGCTGCCGTCGCGGCGCAGGGTGAGATCCAGCGCCAGCGCCACCAGCGAACCCTTGGCGTAGTAGCTGATGGTGGCGTTGGGCGTGTTCTCGTCGCTGCGGTAGTACTTCACCCAGGCATCGAAACTGGCCTGCGCCACGCTCTGCACTTCGCGGCCGGGCGTGGCGGCGACGCCGCTCACCGTGCGCGCCAGCAGCTTCAGGTAGCGCGGCGTGTCGATCAGGCCGCAGCGGCGCAGGATCAGGTCGTCGTAGTAAGAGGTGAAGCCCTCGAAGAACCACAGCAGCTGCGTGTAGTTCTCATGCGTGTAGTCATAGCTTGCAAACTCGGCCGGACGCAGGCGCTTGACGTTCCAGGTGTGGAAATACTCGTGGCTGATCAGGCCGAGCAGCTCGACGTAGCCGTCGCTGGTCTCGCTGCGGCCGCGCTGCGGCAGGTTGCGGCGCGCCGACAGCAGCGCCGTGCTGGCGCGGTGCTCGAGGCCGCCGTGGCCGTCTTCGCAGGTGTTGAGCAGGAAGACGTAGCGCTCGAACGGCGCAGGCGCTGCCTTGGGCTTGCGCGCGCCGTGCCAGAAGGCGATCTGCGCCTCGCAGATGCGGCGCGCGTCGGCGAGCAGGCGTTCGCCGTCGAAGTCGGGCAGCGCGCCCGCCACCACGAACTCGTGCGGCACGCCGTGCGCCTCGAAGCGGCCGCGCCAGAAGCTGCCGAGCTCGAACGGGTGGTCGACCAGCTCGTCATAGTCAGCCGCCTCGTAGACGCCGCGCCCCGCCGCGTCGACCTTGACGGCGCGCATCGCCGTGGCCGCCTGCCAGCCGCGCGGCAGCGTGCCGAGCTGCAGGCGCTGCGGCTCGGCCTCGCGGCCTTCGACGCGCAGGCACAGCCCGGTGCCGTTGAAGAAGCCGCGCTGCGCGTCGAGGAAGGCGCAACGCACCGAGGTGTCGAAGGCGTAGACACGCGCCGTCACCGTCAGCTCGCCGCGGCCGCGGCAGCTCGCCAGCCACGTGGCCTTGTCGATCTGCGCGAGCGGCACCGGCTGGCCGCCCTGCTCCGCCTTCAGGTCGGAAAGGTGGCGCGCGAACTCGCGCACCAGGTAGCTGCCGGGAATCCACACTGGCAGCGACAGGCGCTGCTCGGCCGCCGGCCGCGGCACGCGCAGCGTCACGCGGAAGAGGTGGGCGTGAGCGTCCTCGACGTCGACGCGGTACGTGATGGTCATTCGCTCAGCTCCCGGCCGCGCCGATGAAGCAGCTCAGCGCGGCCACCGCCGTGAGGCGGAAGCGCAGCGTCAGCCAGGCCGCCGCACCCTGCACCGGGTAGACGCGCCGGTCGACGAGGTAGCACACGATCAGCATCACGCCGTGCACCACCAGGGCCGCATAGGCGGGCATCAGCACGGCCACCGAGGCCAGCACCGCGCAGGCCGCGCCCCACAGCGGCAGCGAGCCGGGCGGGTCGCTCTGGCGCATCGCGAAGCCCCAGTGGATGCCGCCGAGCAGGGCCACGATCACCGCCGCGTAGGCCGACAGCGCGGCGGTCACGAAGGGCAAGGCCTCGGGGCGCACCAGCCAGGTGAACAAGGCGCCGGCCACGAAGGGCAGCAAGCCGGCGTAGGCGAGGCGGCGCGCCTGCGGCGGCGGCAGGTGGGCGGCGGGCGTCACTTGGCAGCGGCGCGGCTCGCGAGCAGCTGCTTCTCGATCTGCTCGGTGTTCATCGCCCCGGGCGAACGCTTGCCGTCCTCGAAGACGATGCCCGGCGTGCCGTTGATGCGGTATTTGCGGCCGAACTCGGCGTTGCGCTGCAGCGCCGTCATGTCGCACTGGCCCATGGCCTTGGCCGGCGGCGCGCCTTCGAGCATCCACTCACGCCAGCTCGCGCTGCGGTCCTTCGCGCACCAGATGTTCTTCGACTTCTCGATCGAATCCGGGCCGAGGATGGGGTAGAGGAAGGTATAGACGGTGACGTTCTTGACCTCGTTGAGGTCACGCTCGAAGCGCTTGCAGTAGCCGCAGTTCGGGTCGGCGAATACGGCCATCTTGCGCTCGCCCGTGCCCTGCTTCCAGACGATGGCGTCCTTGAAGGGCAGCTTGGCGAAGTCGATGGCGGTGAGCTTGTCGATGCGCTCCTGCGTGAGGTTGGCGCGCGTGCGCGTGTCGATCAGCTGGCCGTCGACGATGTAGTTGCCCTGCTCGTCGGTATAGAAGATCTCGTTGCCGCTGCGCACCTCGTAGAGGCCGGGGATCGGGCTCTTGACGACCTCGTCGATCTTCGGAAAGTTGGGCAGGCGCTCCGCGAGGTTCTTGCGGATGGCCGCCTCCTGCGCGAAGGCCGGGGCGGCCAGCGCGAGGGCGATGGAAAGGGCGGCGAGGCGGCGCATGGGCAAGGCTTTCAGCTGTCGAGCGCGCGGGCGGTGAGCCAGCGCTTGATGGGGGTGAGACGGTTCACGAGACCCAGCCCGCGGTTGCGGAGTTCCCGCGCTGCCGGGGCCTCGTGCGAAAAGATCTGCAGCAGCCCGTCGGTGACGCGGCCCATCGCCCAGGTGGGCAGGGCGCGGGCACGCACGTAGCGGCGCAGCAGCTTCTCGTCGGACAGGGGCCGCCAGGGCTCGCGCGACTCGATCACGCGCGTCAGCGCCACCACGTCGGCCAGGCCCAGGTTGAGGCCCTGGCCGGCCAGCGGATGCACGAGGTGCGCGGCGTCGCCGAGCAGCACCCAGCCCGGGCCGCTCCAGGCGCTCGCCTGCGCGATCGCCAGCGGCCATTCGGCGCGCGCGGAAGCCAGCAACAGATCGCCGGCCTCGCCGCGCGTGGCAGCCATCAGGGCGGCGGCGAAGTCGTCTTCATTCAGCGCCATCAGCTCGGCGCAACGCTCGCGCGGCAGCGACCACACCAGCGCATACGAACGCTGCGGCTCGGGCGCATCGAAAGGCAGCAGCGCCAGCACGTCGGGCGAGCGGAACCATTGCCGCGCCGTGCCCTGGTGCGGCGTCGAGGCGACGAGCCGCGCGGCGATGGCGCTGTGGCCGTAGTCGTGGCGCTCGAAGCGCACGCCCAAAGCGGCGCGCGTCGCCGAGGCCTTGCCCTCGCACAGCGCCACCAGGTCGGCCTTGACGTGATCGGCCTGCGCCGCGCTTAAGCGATGCACATGCGGCGAGAAGCGCAGCGCCGCGCCGAGTTCGCGCTCGAGCACCGGCGCATCGACGATCCAGGCCAGCTCGCCGCTGCGCTGTTCCCAGGCGGAAAAGGCGATGGCCGCACCTTCGGCATCGCCCTGCACGTGCATGTCGTAGACCGGCGTGGCGGCATGCGCCGGCAGCGCGTCCCAGACCTTGAGCGATTTCAGCAGCGCCACCGAGGACGCGTTGAGCGCATAGGCGCGCACGTCGGGCGTGGCAGGGTCAGCCTTCGCGCGCGGCTCGTCGGGCCGCAGGCCGACCTGCAGGCCGAGCCGGGCCAGCGACAGCGCCAGGCTCTGCCCGACGATGCCCGCGCCCCGCACCAGCACATCCACGTGTTTCATCGCCTTGCATTGTAGGCAGGGGGTCGGTTCGCCGCAGGAAGCCCGGGGTGCACAATCCGCGCTCCCGTTTTCCGGCTTCCGCTCCCGCTGCCATGAACGTCTGGATCAAGCGCATCGTCATCGCGCTCGCGGTGCTGCTCCTGCTGGCCGTTGCGGCCGCGGCCTGGCTGATCGCCAGCTTCGACCCGAACCGCTACAAGGGCGTGGCGGTCGAGTGGATGAAGACGAACCGCAACCGCACGCTGGCCATCAACGGGCCGATCGAGCTCTCGGTCTTTCCGCGCGTGGCGGTGAAGCTGAGCCAGCTGAGCCTCTCCGAGGCCGGCCGCAGCGAGCCATTCGCGGCGATCGACAAGGCCGCGCTGGCGGTGGACGTGCTGCCCCTGCTCTCCGGCCGCGTGGTGGTGGGCCGCGTGGAGGCGAGCGGCGTGCGCGTGCAGCTGCTGCGCGATGCGCAGGGCAAGCGCAACACGGACGACCTCGCCGGCGCGGGCGCCACCAAGGAAGCCGCCCCGACCACGCCAGCTTCCGAAAGCACCTCGCGCCCGCTCGCCTTCGACATCGACCGCATCACGCTCTCCGACGTGCGCGCGCGCATCAAGGACGACACGGCCAAGCTCGACGGCGAACTGGTGCTGGCCACGCTCGCCACCGGCCGCATCGCCGACGGCGTGGCCGCGCCGGTGGAGCTCTCGGCCAGCGCCGACTTCCGCCAGCCGGTGCTCAAGGGCACGCTCGCCGGCAAGACCACGCTGACGCCCGAGCTCGCCAGCGGCTCGCTGAAGCTGGCCGACATGAACCTCGCCTGGAAGGGCGACCTGCCGGGCGCGAGCGGCGTCGATGCCCAGCTGCGCGGCGCACTGGCCTGGGACGGCGCCAAGGGCTCGGTGGAGGCGCGCAAGCTCGATCTCACGCTGGGCGCGCGTGCCGGCGCGATCCAGATCGCCGGCAGCACGCTGGCCATCGCCGCCTTCGCCTACGACCCGGCCAAGCAGGCCTTGCGCGTCGAGGCGCTGCAGTTGCGCGTCAAGGGCCAGCGCGGCAAGGATGCGCTCGCGCTCGATCTCGACTGGCCGCAGCTCGACGTGGCCGGCACCAAGCTCGCCGGCAGCCCGCTGAAGGGCAGGCTGGCGCTGGGCGGCGAACTGCCAATCGACGCCAGCTTCAAGAGCGGCGCGCCGAGCGGCAGCTTCGAGGCCATCGCCCTGCCCGGCTTCGAGGCCACGCTCAAGAGCAGCGGTTCGGGCCGTGCGCTGGACGGCACGCTGCGCGCCGACCTCGGCCTGCAGCCGGCGAAATCGGCGCTCAGCCTCGCTGCGCTCGTGCTCGAGGCCAAGCTGCAGGACAAGCAGCTCAAGCCGCTGGCGCTGGCCGTGCGCGGCAGCGCCCACGCCTCGCCGGAGGCGGCGAAGTGGTCGCTGGCCGGATCGCTGAATGCCAACAGCTTCGCGCTCGACGGCAGCGCCAACCTGTCGGCACAGCCGGTCTTCGTCAAGGCCAACGGCAAGTTCGATTCGCTCGACCTCAACAGCCTGCTGCCCGAGGCCGCTTCGGCCGACACCGCGCCCGAGGGCGGCAAGCCGGCGCCGGCCGATGCGCCGGTGGATCTCGCCGCGCTGCGCGCGCTCGACGCCGAGATCGCGCTGCGCGCCGGCAGCCTCGCATTCCGCCAGTACCGCATCGCCGATGCGCGCATCGAGGCCAGGCTCGACAAGGGCATGCTCAAGGTACCGGTGCTGCAGGCCAAGGCCTGGGGCGGCGCGCTCGACGCCAACGCCCTGGCCGACGCGCGCGCCAGCCGCATCGCGGTGAAGGCGGTGGCGACCGGCGTGAACGTCAATGCGCTGCTCAAGGACGTGGCGGCCAAGGACATCCTCGAAGGCACGGGCCGCGTCAACCTCGACGTCGACACCACCGGCCACAGCGTCGGCGAACTGCGCTCGCACCTGCGCGGCAGCGCGGCGCTGAACCTGCGCGACGGCGCGATCAAGGGCATCAACCTGGCCAAGACGCTGCGCCAGGCCAAGGCGGCGCTGTCCTTGAAGCAGGACGCGGTGGAGCAGGCCAAGCAGACCGAGAAGACCGATTTCTCCGAGCTCAACGCCAGCTTCCAGATCGCCGACGGCGTGGCGCGCAACAACGACCTCGACGTCAAGAGCCCCTTCCTGCGCCTGGGCGGCGACGGCGCCATCGACATCGGCAAGGGCCGCATCGACTACACCGCGCGCGCCACGGTGACGAGCACGACGGCCGGCCAGGGCGGCGCCGAACTCGCGGCCTTGAAGGGCCTGACCGTGCCAGTGCACTTGACCGGGCCGTTCGAGGCGATAGCCTGGAAAGTGCAGTGGTCGGCGGTGGCTGCCGGCGCGCTGCAGAACAAGGTCGAGGACAAGCTCAAGGAAAAGCTCGGCGACAAGCTGGGCCTCAAGCCCGCCGAGCCGGGCGCCTCGGCGCCGAAGCCCAAGGACGTCTTGAAGGAGAAGCTCTTGAAGGGGTTGTTCAAGTGAGCGACACGGGAGATGTAGAAGTCAGGATCGCCTCGCTGCACGTGCATCCGGTCAAGTCCTGCGCCGGCATCGCGGTCGACGAGGCGCTGGTGATCGAGACCGGGTTCGAGTTCGATCGCGCCTGGATGCTGGTCGACGAGCGCGGCATCTTCGTCAGCCAGCGCGATCTGCCGCGCATGGCGCTGATCCAGCCCACGCTCAAGCATGTCGACATGGTGCTGCGCGCCCCCGGCATGCTGGCGCTGCACGTGGCGCTGGACGCGGTGGAAGCGCCGGTGCAGGCCACGGTGTGGAACGACAGCGTGAAGGCCTACGACATGGGCGACCTGGCCGCGCAGTGGTTCAGCGATTTTCTCGGACGCAAGCTGCGCCTGGTGCGCTTCGACCCCGAGCAGCGCCGCCTGGCGGATCGGCGCTGGACCGGCCCGCTCGAGGCCGAGGCGGCCTTCGCCGACGCCTTCCCGCTGCTGGTGGCGAGCAGCGCCGGCCTGGCCGAACTGAACCGCCGCCTCGCCGCGGCCGGCCACGCGCCGGTGACGATGCAGCGCTTCCGCCCCAACCTCGTGCTCGACGGGCTGGATGCGAACGGCGAGGACCATCTCGACGAGATCGTCTTCGGCGCGCCCGAAGGCCCGGTGCGGCTCAAGCTGGTCAAGCCCTGCGCGCGCTGCCCCATCCCCGACGTCGACCCGGCCACCGGCGAGCGCGGCCATGCGGTCGGCGATGCGCTCGCCGCCTACCGCGCCGATGCGCGCCTGGACGGCGCGATCACCTTCGGCATGAACGCGGTGATCGTCGAAGGCGTCGAGGCGACGCTGCACACCGGCATGGTCGGGCAGGCCACGTTCGCTTTCGCGTGAACCGGCTCGCGACCTGGCAGCTGTTTGCGGTCTGCGTGCTCGTGTGGGGCACGACCTGGTACGCCATCACCTGGCAGATCGCCGAACTCGCGCCGGAGTTCGGCGTGGCGCTGCGCTTCGCGCTGGCCGGCGCGACCATCCTCGCCTTCGCGGCCTGGCGCGGCGAGCGGCTGCGCTTCGGCGCCCGCGAGCATGCGCGCTTCGCGCTGCAGGGCGCGTTCATGTACGGCGTGTCCTACGTCTGCGTCTACCACGCCGAGCAGCACGTGGTGTCGGGGCTGGTGGCGGTGGGCTACTCGGCCTCGCCGCTGATCGTCTCGCTGGGCGCGCGCGCGGCCTTCGGCTCGCCGCTGTCGGCTCGCTTCCTGGCTGGCGGGCTGATCGGCCTGCTCGGCGTCACGCTGATCTTCTGGCCCGAGATCGCCCGCGCACCGGCCGGCGGCGGCACCGCGCTGGGCGCGCTGTTCACCATCGGCGCAGTGCTGCTGTCGGCGGTGGGCAGCCTCTCGGCGAGCCGCAACCGCCACCACGGCCTGCCCTTCTGGCCGGCGCTGGGCCTGGGCATGCTGTGGGGCGCGCTGGCCAGCACGCTGCTCGCGCTGGCGCTGGGCCGCGCCTTCGTGCTGCCGGGCAACGCGGCCTGGTGGCTCTCGCTGCTGTACCTGGCGCTGGCCGGCTCGGTGCTGACCTTCGCCTGCTACCTGACGCTGCAGGACCGCCTCGGCCCCGGCCCGGCCGGCACCATCGGCGTGATGACGCCGCTGCTGGCGCTGCTGGTGTCGCTGCTGTTCGAGGGCTACCGGCCCGAGCCGCTCACCTTCGCCGGTGCCGCGCTCGCGCTGGCGGGCAACGTGGCGATGCTCAGGCCGGTGAAGCCCGCCGCCTAGAATTCGCGCTTCCCCGCGGAACCACCGAAAGTCCCCCATGAGCCTCAAGTGCGGCATCGTGGGCCTGCCCAACGTCGGCAAGTCCACCCTCTTCAACGCCCTCACCAAAGCCGGCATCGCCGCCGAGAACTACCCGTTCTGCACCATCGAACCCAACGTCGGCGTGGTCGAGCTGCCCGACCCGCGGCTCGATGCGCTGTCGGCCATCGTCAAGCCCGAACGCGTGGTGCCGGCGATCGTCGAATTCGTCGACATCGCGGGCCTGGTGGCCGGTGCGAGCAAGGGCGAAGGCCTGGGCAACCAGTTCCTCGCCCACATCCGCGAGACCGATGCGATCGTCAACGTGGTGCGCTGCTTCGAGGACGAGAACGTCATCCACGTGGCCGGCAAGGTCGACCCGATCGCCGACATCGAGGTGATCCAGACCGAGCTGTGCCTGGCGGACATGACCACGGTGGAGAAGTCGCTGGTGCGCTACACCAAGGTCGCCAAGGCGGGCGGCGACAAGGAGGCGCAGCGCCTGGTCGACGTGCTCAACAAGTGCCAGGCGGCGCTCAACGAAGGCAAGCCGGTGCGCAGCCTGGACTTCAGCAAGGAGGAGCAGGCGGTACTCAAGCCGCTGTGCCTGATCACCGCCAAGCCGGCGATGTTCGTCGGCAACGTCGACGAGCACGGCTTCGAGAACAACCCGCTGCTCGACAAGCTGCGCGCCTACGCGGCCGCGCAGAAGGCGCCGGTGGTGGCGATCTGCGCCAAGACCGAGGCCGAGCTCGCCGACATGAGCGACGAGGACAAGCAGATGTTCCTCGCCGAGATGGGCCAGACCGAGCCGGGCCTGAACCGGCTGATCCGCGCGGCCTTCACGCTGCTCGGCCTGCAGACCTACTTCACCGCCGGCGTGAAGGAAGTGCGCGCCTGGACCATCCACATCGGCGACACCGCGCCGCAGGCGGCCGGCGTGATCCACACCGATTTCGAGCGCGGCTTCATCCGCGCGCAGACCATCGCTTTCGACGACTTCATCGCCTTCAAGGGCGAACAGGGCGCGAAGGACGCGGGCAAGATGCGCGCCGAAGGCAAGGAGTACGTCGTCAAGGACGGCGATGTGATGAACTTCCTCTTCAACGTCTGAGCGCCATCGCCATGAAGCACCTCACCCGCCGCCTCGCCGTTATCGCCACTGTCGGTGCCACGCTCGCGCTCGCCGCCGGCGCGGCGCTCGCCGACAGCGGCAAGACCATCCGCCTCCTGGTCGGCTTCCCGGCCGGCGGCGGCACCGACGCGATCGCACGCACGCTGGCCGACAAGCTGCGCGGCGAGCTGAATACCAACGTGATCGTCGAGAACAAGCCGGGTGCCGGCGGGCAACTCGCGGCGCAGGCGCTCAAGGCCGCGCCGGCCGACGGCACGACACTGTTCCTCAGCCACGACCACACGATCAGCATCCTGCCGCTGGTGGTGAAGAACCCCGGCTACGAACCGCACAAGGATTTCGTGCCGGTGGCCGGCTTCGCGACCTTCGTCAACGCACTGGCCGTCTCGGGCGGCACGCCGGCCAAGAGCGTCGACGAGTACGTGAAGTGGGTGCAGACGCAAGGCGGCGGCAAGGGCGCAGTGGGCGTGCCGGCGCCTGCCTCGGTGCCGGAGTTTCTCGTCAAGGTGATCGCCCAGCGCTACCAGCTCGATCTGGTGGCCGCGCCCTACCGCGGCAGCGCGCCGATGATCGGCGACATGCTGGGCAACCAGATCGCCGCCGGCGTGGGCTCCATCCCCGACTTCATCGACCAGCACAAGGCCGGCAAGCTGCGCGTGGTGGCGGTGCTGGGCGGCGCGCGCCAGGCCGCCTTGCCCGAGGTGCCGACCTTCGCCGAACTGGGTCTGAAGGGCTTCGAGGACGTGCCCTACTACGGCGTCTTCGCGCCGGCCGGCACACCCCGCGCCACGCTCGACGAATTCAGCGCCGCGCTGCAGCGCGTGATCGCCATGCCGGAGGTGCGCGAGCGCCTCAGCGGCCTGGGCCTCGCGGTCGGCCATTCGAGCGGCGAGCAGCTCGCCGCGCGCGAGCGCGCCTACAGCGCCACCTGGGCGAAGATCATCAAGGACAGCGGCTTCCAGCCGCAGTAAGCAGCGATCCGGCCACGGCGCGGCGGCGCTTGCGCAAGCGCCTGTCATTCGTCAACACGGGGGTATTCGCGCGGGATCAAGATGCGCTCATGAACGAGCCGCACGAAGAATCCCCCACCGAACGCCTCGACCGCCTGCTGCACGTGGCGGCCGCGCCGCTCACCGGCGGGCTCTCGCCGGTGTCGCTCTCGCTGGCCTGGGCCGACTGGGCCTGGCACCTGGGCGTCTCGCCCGGGCGGCAGATGGAGCTGGCAGCGCTGGCCGCGCAGCTCGGCGCCGACACGCTGCAGGGCAACGGCAATCCGGCCGGCGCGGCCGACGAGGATCCGCGCTTCCGCCATCCCGACTGGGAGGCCTGGCCCTTCCACCTGATGCGCGTGGGCTTCCGCAATGCCGAGACCTGGTGGCAGGCAGCAGCCAGGCTGCCCGGCATGACGCCGCACCACGCCGAGCTGACCCACTTCATGGCCCAGCAGTGGCTGGGCGCGCTCACGCCGGCCAACTGGCTGCCCGGCAATCCGGTGGTGCTGCACGCCAACCTCGACAAGCTCGGCAGCCCGCTGCGCCAGGGCTGGCTGAACTGGCTGGAAGACATGGCCACGCCGGCCGGCGAGCGCGCCGCCGCCGAGCGCGAGGCGCATTTCAAGGTCGGCCGCGACGTGGCCGTGACGCCGGGCGAGGTGGTGATGCGCAACGGCCTGGCCGAGCTGATCCGCTACACGCCGCAGACCAAGACGGTGCATCCCGAGCCGGTGCTGATCGTGCCCTCGTGGATCATGAAGTACTACATCCTCGATCTCTCGCCGCACAACTCGCTGGTGCGCTGGCTGGTGTCGCAGGGGCACGTGGTCTACATGCTGTCGTGGAAGAACCCCGACGCGGCCGACCACGAGCTGACGATGGACGACTATCTGCAGCGCGGCCCGCTCGATGCCCTGCGCGCCATCGCCAAGCTGGAGCCCAGGCAGCCGGTGCACGCGATGGGCTACTGCCTGGGCGGCACGCTGATGGCGATCGCCGCGGCGGCGCTGGCCGGCGAAGGCGCGATCGCCGACCGCAAGCGCCTCGCCACGCTCGAGACGCTCACGCTGCTGGCCGCGCAGGTCGACTTCTCCGAGCCGGGCGAGCTGGGCCTGTTCATCGACGAGAGCCAGGTCGCTTACCTGCAGGAGCAGAACCGCGAGCGCGGCTACTTCCCCGGCGAGGCGATGGCCGGCTCGTTCCAGTTCCTGCACTCGCGCGACTTGGTGTGGACGCGGCGCATGCGCGAATACCTGATGGGCGAGCGCGAGCAGCCGAGCGACCTGATGGCCTGGAACAGCGACACCACGCGCATGCCGGCGCGCATGCACCACGAGTACCTCGTCTCGCTGTACCTGCACAACGCGCTGGCGATGGGCACCTACCGTGTCGGCGGGCACGAGGGCCGCGCGCTCTCGCTGGCCGATCTGCACCTGCCGGTGTTCATGGTCGGCACCACGCGCGACCACGTCTCGCCCTGGCGCTCGGTCTACAAGCTGCACCACCTGTGCGACGCGGAGATCAGCTTCGCGCTGGTCAGCGGCGGGCACAACGCCGGCATCGTCTCCGAGCCCGGCCACGCGCACCGCAGCTACCGCCTCGCCACGCGGCCGGCGCGCGGCGCCTGGATCGCGGCCGACGACTGGGAGCGCCAGGCCACCGAGCACGAGGGCTCCTGGTGGCCCGCCTGGCAGCAGTGGCTTGCCGGGCATTCGTCACGCCGGCGTGCACCGGCGCGGCTGCCGCGCGGCGCTTCTCTCGGTGCGGCGCCGGGCGAGTACGTATTGAAGTGTTTTCCCGACTGAGAAGGCGCTGCCGGCAAAGATAATGCGCCCTCCATGCCGCTGCCCCTGACCTCGCTCGCCGCCGACGGCCCCCGGCTCTCGCCCATCGTGGCCGGCGCCTGGCGCATGGCCGACTGGGGCTGGAATGCGCAGCAGCGGCTGCGCTGGATCGAGCAATGCGCGGAGCTCGGCGTGACCAGCTTCGACCACGCCGACATCTACGGCAACTACGGCGTCGAGGCCTTGTTCGGCGAGGCACTGGCGCTGGCACCTACCTCGCTGCGCGAGCGGCTGCAGATCGTCTCCAAGTGCGGCATCAAGCTGGTGGCGCCGGCGCGGCCGGAACACCGGCTCAAGCACTACGACAGCACGGCGGCGCACATCGTCGCCAGTGCCGAGGCCTCGCTGCGCGCGCTGCGCGTCGAACGGCTGGAGCTGCTGCTGATCCACCGCCCCGACGCGCTGATGGATGCCGACGAGGTGGCGCTCGCCTTCGAGGCGCTGCGCGCGGCCGGCAAGGTGGCGCACTTCGGCGTCTCCAACTTCACGCCGGCGCAGTTCGAGCTGCTGGCCAGCCGCACGCCGCTCGTCACCAACCAGATCGAACTGCACCCGCTGCAGCGCGCGCCGCTGGCCGACGGCACGCTGGATCAGCTGCAGCGGCTGCGCATTCGCCCGATGATCTGGTCGCCGCTGGCCGGCGGTGCGCTGCTGACGGGCCAGGGCGAAGCCGAGCGGCGTGTGCAGGCGGCGCTGGCGCGCATCGCGCAGCGCCACGGTTGCGCGAGCGCGACCATCGCTTTCGCCTGGCTGCTGCGCCTGCCCAGCCGCCCCGTGCCGGTGTCCGGCTCGCATCGCATCGAGGCGCTGCGCGAAGCGCTGGACGCGCTGCGCATCACGCTGGACGCGCAGGACTGGACCGAGGTCTGGCAGGCGGCCACTGGCCGTGAAGTACCCTGAGACCCGTGTCCTCCACAGCACCGCCCACTCTTTCCGCCGACACGCCGGTGCAGCCGCATGCGCTGTGGGTGATCGCCGGCACCGCGCTCGCCTACGTGCTGGTGGCGCTGCCCGCGCTGCAGATCGCCATCCCCCCGAGCTATGCCTCGCCGCTCTATCCGTCTGCGGGCATCGCGCTGGCGGCGGTGCTGGTCTACGGGCGTGTCGCGATGGTCGGCGCCGCGCTGGGCGGCTTCCTCGCCAATGTGTCGCTGATCGCGCTGCGCGGCAACGTCGATCTGATCGGCGCGCTGGTACCCGCGGCCACCGCGATCGGCTCGGCGCTGCAGGCCGGCGCGGGCGCCTGGCTGGTGCAGCGCTACGCGCGCCATCCGCGCGCCCTCGACGAACCGCGCGACGTGGCCGTGCTCTTCGGCCTGGGCGGTGCGCTGGCCTGCGTCGTCGCGCCCAGCGTGGCGACGCCGGTACTGACCGCTGCCGGCATCGTGCCGCGTACCGGGGCACTCGAGACCTGGCTGACCTGGTGGGTGGGCGACACCTTCGGCGCGATGATCGCCACGCCGATCGCGCTGACGCTGATCGGCCGCCCGCGCGCCGACTGGGCGGCACGGCGCGCCATCGTCGGCCTGACGCTGGCGCTCGTCACGCTGGTCATGGCGCTGGGCATCGCGCAGGTGGTGCGCTGGGATGCCGAGCGCCTGCGCAATGCCTTCAACCGCGATGCCAGCCTGGCCGCCACGGTGCTCGACACGCGCTTGCGCGAGCCGCTGATGGCGATCGAGGCGATGCGCGGCGTATTCATCGCCTCGGAAGACGTCAACCGCGACGAGATGCACCGCGCCAGCGAGGCCTGGTTGTCCGCCGGCCGGCTGGCGGCGATCGGTTGGTACGAGGCCATGGAGCGTGCCCAGGTGCCGGCCTTCGAGGCGGCGGCGCGCAGCGAGGGCCTGGCGCAGTTCCGCGTCTTCGAGCGCAGCGAGAACGCGGCGAGCACGCCGCGCGAGCCGGTGATCGTGATGCGCTTCGTCGAGCCGATGCGCGGCAACGCCTCGGCGCTGGGCCTGAACGTGCTGTCGATTCCCGCCGCGCGCGCCGCCATCGAGCGCAGCCGGGCCGAGGGGGTCTCGGTCGCCAGCGCGCCCTTCGCGCTGACGCAGATTCCAGAAGGGCAGGATCGCACCGGCGTGGTGGTCTACCGCGCGGTGGCCATCGGCGAAGGCACCGGTGACGCACGCACGCGCGGCCCGCTGCGCGGCGTGCTGTTCGTGACGCTGCGCCCGGGCCCGCTGCTGGCCGCGATGGCCGGCGACCTGCCGCCGCACCTGAGCCTGTGCCTGGTCGACAGCGACCCGAATGCGGCGGTTCGCCACCTGGCCGGCGCCGCCGGCTGCGAGGCACGCACGGGCGGCGGCCTGCATCACATGCGCGAGATCGCCTTCGCCGGCCGGCGCTGGGAGCTGCGCGTCAGTGCCCGCGAGGCCGACCTGCCCGAAGGCCGCGCCGGCAACGCCTGGCTGTTCTCGGTGGTGGGGCTGCTCGGCGCGGCGATGCTGGGCGCGCTGCTGCTGGTGGTGACCGGCCGCGCGCGCCGCATCGAGACCGCCGTGCGCGAGCGCACCGCGGCGCTGCAGGCCGAGGTGCACGAGCGCGAGCGCGCGCAGGCGGCGCTGCGCGACAGCGAACAGCGCTTCCGCAACATCCTCAACACCGTGCCGATCGGCATCCTCTACACCGACCTGCGCGGCTACGTGAAGCAGGCCAATCCGCGCTTCTGCGAGCTGACCGGCTACGCCGAGGACGAACTGCAGCTGATGACGGTGGCGCAGTACACCCACCCCGACGACGTGGCGGCCGACCAGGACCTGTCACGCCGGCTGGTGCTGGGCGAGATGCCGATGTACCGGCGCCAGAAGCGCTACATCACCAAGGACGGCCGCACGCTGTGGGTGCAGTCGACCGTGACCCTGCTGCGCGACGAACTCGGCCAGGCGCGCCGCATCGTCGGCGTGGTGGAAGACATCACCGAGCACCTGCGCCTGCAGGACGCCGAGACGGCGCGCGAGCGCGCCGAGGCGGCGAACCGCGCCAAGAGCGAATTCCTCTCGCGCATGAGCCACGAGCTGCGCACGCCGCTGAACGCGATGCTGGGCTTCGCGCAACTGCTCGAGCTGGACCGGCGCCACCCGCTCTCGGCCGACCAGCAGCCCTGGGTGGCGCAGATCCAGCAGGCCGGCTGGCACCTGCTGGACATGATCAACGATGTGCTCGACCTCTCGCGCATCGAGTCGGGCAACCTCAAGCTGCAGATCGAGCCGATCGAGCTGCCGGCGCTGCTCTCGGCCAGCCTGGCGATGATCGACACCGAGGCCAAGCGCCGCGGCCTGAACATCAGCACCGACCTCGCCGACGGCACCGGCGTGCTGATGGGCGACGCCACGCGCGTCAAGCAGATCCTCGTGAACCTGCTCAGCAACGCCGTCAAGTACAACAGCGAGGGCGGCCGCATCCACGTGGCCAGCCGCATGCGGCCGCACGACATGGTCGAGATCGCGGTCACCGACACCGGCCTGGGCATGACGGCCGAGCAGCTCGCCGAGCTGTTCCAGCCCTTCAACCGGCTCGGGCGCGAGCGCTCCTCGCAGGAAGGCACGGGCATCGGCCTGGTCATCAGCCAGCGCCTGGCCGAGCTGATGGGCGGCTCGCTGCGCGCGCGCAGCATCGCCGGCGAGGGCTCGTCCTTCATCCTGACCCTGCCCGGCGCGATCGAGCCCGACACCGTGCCCTCCAACCTCGACCCGCTGCTGACGGCCAGCGCCGAGTACCACCGGCGCATCGTGCACTACGTCGAGGACAACGAGACCAACGTCGAGGTGATGCGCGGCATCCTCTCGCAGCGACCGCAGGTGCTGATGGAGGTCTCGGGCAACGGCGCCGATGCGCTGCGCAGCATTCGCGCGCGCCAGCCCGATCTGATCCTGCTCGACATGCACCTGCCCGACATGAGCGGCCTCGATCTGCTCGAGCAGCTCAAGGCCGACGAGGCCACCGCCGACGTGCCGGTGGTGGTGGTGTCGGCCGACGCGACGGCGCGCCAGATCGACGCCGCGATGGCGGCCGGCGCGCACCTCTACCTCACCAAACCGGTGAGCGTGGCGGAGCTGCTCGCCGCCGTCGACGAGGTGCTGGAAAGCCTGTCGACGCGCTTCGGCTGAAGCGGGCTGAAGCTACCAGCGCGCGCCGAAGGCCTGGCGCAGCTCGTCGATCTGCGCCGGCGTCAGCGGCGTGGCGCTGCGGCCGCCGAGCAGCCAGAGCCTGGCGGTCTCCTCGAGCTCCTCGAGCACCGCCGAGGCCGCGGCGGGCGACTCGTGCCATACGTTGGGGCCGAGCCGATCGAGCATCACCGCGCGGATTGGCGCGCCGGCCGAGCGCGCGGCGGCGATGCGCTGCGCGACGAGTTCGCCCACCGCGGCGTCGCCCGGGCGCCGATACGGAATCAGCGGCACATGGCCGACCTTCATGACGTAGTAGGGCGTGATCGGCGGCACGATGTCGTCGTTCGACCAGACGCCTTGCAGCGTCAGCGCGACCAGGTGCGTGGAGTGCGTGTGGATCACGCAGCGCGCCGCGGCGTCGGCAGCGTAGATGTGGCGGTGCAGCGCCAGCGTCTTGCTGGCGCGGTCGCCGCCCGTCTGCTGGCCCTGGGCATCGAGCCGCGCCAGGCGCGCCGGGTCGAGCGTGCCCAGGCAGGCATCGGTGGGCGAGATCAGGAAGCCGTCGTCCAGGCGCACGCTGATGTTGCCGGCCGTGGCATGCACGTAGCCGCGCGCGTAAAGGCTCGCGCCGACGCGGCAGATCTCTTCGCGCAGCGTCGATTCCTCGCTCATGGCAGCACCTCGAAGGCCTTGTCGAAAAAGTCTGCGCCGCCGAAGTTGCCGGATTTCAGCGCCAGGTGCAGCGGCTTGCCCTCGCCCGTGAAGGCCTGGCACCAGGGCACGCCGGGGTCGATCTGCGTGCCGATGCGCAGTTGCTTCACGCCCAGCGCCTGCACGCAGGCGCCGGAAGTCTCGCCGCCGGCCACCACCAGCCGCAGCGCACCACGCCCGACCAGGCCCTCGGCCACGCGCGCCAGCGTGCGCTCGACCAGCGCGCCGGCCGCTTCGACACCGAGCGCGGCCTGCACCGCCTTGACGGCCTCCGGCTGCGCGGTGGCGTAGACCAGCAAGGGCTCCTCGCCCAGCCTGGTTCCGGCCCAGGCGAGCGCGGCGGCGGCCAGGTCTTCGCCGGCAGCCAGAAGCAGCGGGTCGACGGCGAAGCCGCGGCCGGGGTGGCGGTTGAGGAAGGCCGCCACCTGCGCGTTCGAGGCCGCCGAACAGCTGCCCGAGACGATCGCCCGTGCGCCGCTCGAGGGCGGCAATTCGGCCGCGGCGGCGCTGGGCGCGAGGCCGAAGTTGGCTGGCAGGCCGATCGCCACGCCCGAGCCCGCGGTGAGCAGCGGCAGCGCGGCGAAGGCGTGGCCCATGGCGTGCAGGTCGGCGTCGTCCAGCGCATCGACGATCGCGATGCCTATGCCTTCGGCGCGCAGGGCCGCCATGCGCGCGGCGATCGCCTCGCTGCCGCGCCGCACCACGGCGTGCTCGATGAGACCGACACGGCGACGGCACTGGCGCTGCATCACCCGCACCAGGCTGGGGTCGGTCATCGGCGTCAGCGGGTGCTCGCGCATGCTGCCCTCGCTGAGCAGCACCTCGCCGGTGAAGAGGTAGCCCTTGTAGACGGTGCGGCCGTTGGCCGGGAAGGCCGGGCAGGCGATCGTGAAATCGCAGCCCAGCGCGTCCATCAGCGCCTCGGTGACCGGGCCGATGTTGCCGCGATCCGTGGAGTCGAAGGTCGAGCAGACCTTGAAGTAGATCTGCTGCGCGCCGTGCTCGCGCAGCCAGCGCAGCGCCGCCAGCGACTGCGCCACCGCCTCGGCGGCCGGGATGGTGCGCGACTTGAGCGCCACCACCACCGCTTCGGCGCCCGCCGGCGGTGGCCCGTCCGGCACACCGATGGTCTGCACGCTGCGCATGCCGGCGCGCACCAGGTTGTTGGCGAGGTCGGTCGCGCCGGTGAAATCGTCGGCGATGCAGCCCAGCTTCATGCGTCTCCTCCTGGGCCGCGAGTCTGGCACAGGCGCCGCACCGGAACAGCGCCATCAGGGTTGATCACGAATGCAAGCATGCGCACACATTACTTTGCGAATTCCTTACCGGATCATCGTCAGCACTCTCGGTCGTCGAGTGCTAATATGAGTGGAACGAAAGGAGCCGCAGCGTGTCTGACGCTTCCATGAACATGACCCCGTCCAACGCCCTCGCCGTCCGTGATCCCTGGGCCCTGGTGCCTTCGCTGGGCAACCTCGACGCCTACATCAGCGCCGTGAACCGCCTGCCGCTGCTGACGCAGGAGGAGGAGGTGACGCTCGCCCGCCGGTTGCAGGCCAGCGGCGATCTGCAGGCCGCCGGCCAGCTGGTGCTGTCGCACCTGCGCTTGGTGGTGTCGATCTCGCGCCAGTACCTCGGCTACGGCCTGCCGCACGGCGACCTGATCCAGGAAGGCAACGTCGGCCTGATGAAGGCGGTCAAGCGCTTCGACCCCGAGCAGGGCGTGCGCCTGGTCAGCTACGCGATGCACTGGATCAAGGCCGAGATCCACGAATACATCCTGAAGAACTGGCGCATGGTCAAGGTCGCCACGACCAAGGCGCAACGCAAGCTGTTCTTCAACCTGCGCTCGATGAAGCAGAGCCTCAAGGACGAGGCCGCCCACGGCGAGACGCACCGCAGCACCCTCACCGCCGCCGAGGTGGACACCGTCGCCCGCAACCTCAACGTCAAGCCGGAGGAAGTGCTGGAGATGGAGACGCGCCTGGCCGGCGGCGACGTGGCGCTCGAGCCGCAGTCGAGCGACGACGGCGAGGAGAGCTACGCCCCGATCGCCTACCTCGCCGACGAGGCGCACGAGCCGACGCGCGTGCTGGAAGCGCGCAAGCGCGACTGGCTGGCGAGCGACGGCATCACCCGCGCCCTCGACGCGCTGGACGCGCGCAGCCGCCGCATCGTCGAGGAACGCTGGCTGAAGGTGAACGACGACAGCTCCGGCGGCATGACGCTGCACGAGCTGGCCGCTGACTACGGCGTCAGCGCCGAGCGCATCCGCCAGATCGAGGTCGCGGCGATGAAGAAGATGCGCGCCGCGCTCGCTGAGGCGGCCTGACGCCTCAGCCGGCTGCCAGCAGCGCCTTGAGATCGGCAGCGAGGGCCTCGGCCCCGCTGCCGTAGCGCACGAACAGGCGCAGCTTGCCGGCCGCGTCGAAGACGTAGGAGCCGGCCGTGTGGTCCATGGTGTAGCTGCCTTCGGTCTTGCCCGGCACCTTGGCGTAGAACACCTTGAACTCCTTGGCCGTCGCCGCGGTCTGCTCGGCGTCGCCGCGCAGCGCCACGAAGCTGGGGTCGAAGCTGCCCATGTAGGCCTTCAGCAGCTCGGGCGTGTCGCGCTCCGGGTCGATGGTCACGAATACGCCCTGGATGCGCTCGCCGTCGGCGCCGAGCGACTTCTTCACCTGCGCCAGCTCGGCCATCGTGGTCGGGCAGACGTCGGGGCACTGGGTGTAGCCGAAGAACACCACCGTGACCTTGCCCTTGAAGTCGGCCAGCGTGCGCGTCTTGCCGTCCGGGTCCTGCAGCGAGAACTGGCGCGCGTACTCGGCGCCGCTGATGTCGACGGCGCGGAAGCCGCCGGCCGGAGCGCTCGCCGTGCCGGCGGTCTTGTCGCAGGCGGCGAGCAGGCTCGAGGCGGCGAAGGCGAGAAGAACGAGGCGTCGGGTGGTCATCATCGCAGCAGCAGTCCGAGGTAGTGATCCACCAGCAGCGCGGCGAACAGCAGCGAGAGGTGGAGGATGGAGAAGCGGAAGGTCTTGCGCGCCAGCGCATCCGAGTAGGCGCGCCACAGCTTCCACGCGTGCACTATGAACAGCGCGCCGAGCACCAGCGCCGAGGCCAGGTAGAACCAGCCGCTCATGCCCGAGACGAAGGGCAGCAGCGTGGCGGCGAACAACACGAAGGTGTAGAGCAGCACCTGCAGGCGCGTGAATTCGTTGCCGTGCGTCACCGGCAGCATCGGCAGGCCGGCACGGCGATAGTCCTCGGCGCGGTACAGCGCCAGCGCCCAGAAGTGCGGCGGCGTCCACAGGAAGATGATCAGGCACAGGATCAGCGCCTCGTGGCCGACCTCGCCGCGCACCGCCGCCCAGCCCAGCACCGGCGGCATCGCGCCCGAGGCGCCGCCGATCACGATGTTCTGCGGCGTCAGCGGCTTGAGCACCACGGTGTAGATCACCGCATAGCCGACGAAGGTGGCGAGCGTGAGCCACATCGTCAGCGCATTGGCGCCGAGGTAGAGCAGCACGCAGCCGGCGGTGCACAGCAGCGCGGAGAAGAGCAGCGTCTGGGGGCGCGTCAGTTCGCCGCGCGCGGTCGGGCGCCAGGCGGTGCGCGCCATGCGCGCGTCGATGTGCTGCTCGATCAGGCAGTTGAAGGCAGCGGCGGCGGCGGCCACCAGCCAGATGCCGATGGTGCCGGCGATCGCCTCGCGCCAGGGCGGCAGGCCGGGCGCGGCGAGCAGCATGCCGATCACGGCGCAGAAGACGATCAGCTGCACCACGCGCGGCTTGGTGAGCACGTAGTACTGGCGCGCTCGCGAGGGCCGCGTGGGTGCGGCGGCAGGCGGGTGAACGGCGGTCTCGGACATGATCTTGCGAAGAGCCTAGCGCATGGCGCGGACTGCCGCGCGCGTCAGCCAGGCCGTCAATGCAGCGAACAGGACGGCCGCGCCGCCGGTGTGGGCGAGCGCCGCCAGCAACGGCCAGTCGAGCACGACATTGCTCAGGCCGGACAGCAGCTGCCACGCGGCCATGGCGAGCAGCGCGAAGGCGATGCGGCGCGCGTCGGCCGTGCCGCTGCGGCGCAGCGCCCAGGCCAGCGCCAGCATCGCGGCGAATACCGCATAGGCCATCAGGCGGTGGGTGTAGTGGATCGCGGTGAGCGCCTCGAAGGGGAGGAAGTCACCCTGCTTGGTCGCGCCCAGATCGCGCCACAGCGTGAAGCCGTGGTGGAAGTCCATCGCCGGCCACCACGAGCCTTGGCAGGTCGGGAAGGCCTGGCAGGCGAGCACCGCGTAGTTCGTGCTGACCCAGCCGCCGAGGGCGATCTGCAGCAGCGCGAGCAGGGTCAGTGCGAACAGGCCTTGCCGCAAGCGCGCCGGCAGCACCAGCGGCCGCGGCGCGTGCAGTTCGGCCTGCACCGCCAGCAGCGCCAGCAGCCCGATGCCGCCGAGCAGGTGCAGCGTCACGATCGCCGGGAAGAGCTTGAGCGTGACGGTGAGCGCGCCGAAAGCGCCCTGGGCGCACACCCACAGCAGCGTCGCCGTCGCCCACCAGGGCGAGACGCCGGCGCGGCCGCGGCGTGACTCGAGCCAGCTCGCCAGCGTCATCACGATGATCAGCACGCCCACCGTGGTCGCGAGGTAGCGGTGGATCATCTCGACCCAGGCCTTGCCGTGCGTCACCGGGCCGGTGGGCCGTGCGCTCTGCGCGGCGCCAATGGCTTCGTGCGCGCCGAGCGGGCTGGCGTTGCCGTAGCAGCCCGGCCAGTCGGGGCAGCCCAGCCCCGAATCGGACAGCCGCGTGAAGGCGCCGAACACCACCAGGTCGAAGGTGAGGAACATCGTCAGCAGGATCAGCGCGCGCAGCCGCTGGCCCGGCGAGGCGTCGCGGTGGCGCAGCCACAGCCAGGCCAGCGGGCCGAGCGCGAGCGCGCTGCCCATCAGCGCCATGCGCAGCAGCGGGGAGAGGTCGTAGAGCGGTTGAGCGTCCATGGGTTCAGGGGCGGCCGGCGTTGTCCCAGCCCGCCGAGCCGCGCATCAGTTTCTCGAGGTCGCGCCGCAGCTTGGGCGCATCGGCCTCGGCCGGCGCGCGCATCATCCAATTGCCCAGCGGATCGACGATGTAGAAGTGCCGCTCGAGCGCGCCGCCGGCCTGCGGCTGCAGCCATTGCGCGAGCGCCTCGCGCGGCACGCGCAGCACGGTGACCGGGTCGCCGGCATTCATCGCCTGCAGCGTCTCGGCGCGCACGGGTTGGTCGTCGACGATCAGCCAGAGCTTGTCGATGCGGTCCTTGTCGCGGCCGAGCGCCTCGCGCAGCTGGCGCTGCAGCCACAGCTGCTTCTCGCAGGCGGCATCGCAGGTGCCACCGGAGACGACCACCAGCAGCCATTGCCCGAGCAGCGACTTCGCCGCCACCGCGCGCCCCTGCAGATCGGCCAGCGGCAGGCCCTCGGGCAGCGGCCGCTGCGGGTCGATCAGCGTGCTGTAGTTGGTGCGCCCTTCGGGGCGGATCACGAAGTAGCTCAGGTACGAAGCGATCACCGGCGCCGCGCACACCAGCAGGATCAGCAGCATCTTCAGCCGGCCGGCCGAGGTGCGGCGGCCGGCGTCCTCGAGGCCCGGCGCGGGCATCGAGTGCACGGTGAAGCTCAGCGGTGCGGCAGCCTCAGGTGCGGCCTCATGCACGGCGTTTGAGCCGGGGGCGGACGAGTTGGAACCAGACATACAGACCCGTGATCAAGGCCGCAAGCGCGAACCACTGGAAGGCATAGCCGTAGTGCTTGTGCACGTCGAACGCAGGCGCCGGCCAGTGGCGCAGCAGCCCGTCGGCATCCGCCGCGGCGCCGTCGGCCTGCTGCACCGACAGCGGCCGCAAGCGCAGGCCGGTTTCGCGCGCGAAGGCGTCGAGGTCGAGATTCTGCCGGATCGCGCCCTGCCCTTCGGCGCCGAGCTCATAGAGCCGCGACGGCGGCGCGGCGACGCGCCCTTCGACCGTGACCACGCCCTCGGGCGAGGCGACCGCCGGCACGCGCGTGCGCTCGGCCGCATCGCGCGGCGCCCAGCCGCGCTGCACCAGCACGGCATCGCCGTCGGCCAGCGCCAGCGGCGTGACGACGATGAAGCCGGCGCGGCCGTCCATGGCCCGGTTGTCGAGGAATACGGTGCGCGCGCCGATCCAGCGCCCCTGCAGCGTGATGCGGCGATGCTGCTGCGCCGCGGCCTCGTCGGGCGAGTGCGCCAGCGACGCGCTCGCGAGCGGCGGCTCCTGGCCGCGCGACTCCAGCGCGGCCTGCTGCGCCTCCTTCTCGGCGGCGCGCGAGAGCTGCCACAGGCCCAGGCGCGCGGCCAGCGCCACGCCGGCGAGTGCGGCCAGCAGCACGAGGAATCGGCGCGCCCTCATGCAGCCCTCGTGGCATTCGGTGCAGGCGGATAATCTTGGCGCATGAAGATCCTGATGGCGCTCGCCTTCGTCGGCATCCTGGGCGCACTCGCGTCGGCCGGCGTATTCATGCTGCGCGAGGGTCGTGACGGCAAGCCCCGATCGGGCAGCATGATGCGCGCGCTCGCCGTGCGCGTGGCGATCTCGGTGGCGCTGTTCGCCTTCGTCATGCTGTCCTGGTACATGGGCTGGATCCAGCCTAAGGGCATTCCGGTCGGTCCCTAACGAAAAACGCCGCTTGCGCGGCGTTCTTCGCTGGGCGACGGGCGCGACGTCAGGCCCAGTACACCACGATATACAGGCCCAGCCAGACCACGTCGACGAAGTGCCAGTACCACGCGGCACCCTCGAAGCCGAAGTGGCGCTGCGGCGTGAAGTGGCCCTTCATCAGGCGCAGCGTGATGAACAGCAGCATCAGCATGCCGACGAACACGTGGAAGCCGTGGAAGCCGGTCAGCATGAAGAAGGTCGAGCCGAACGCGCCGGAGCTGAGCTTGAGGTTCAGGTCGCGGTAGGCGTGCGCGTACTCGTAGCCCTGCACGCACAGGAAGGTCGCGCCCAGCAGCACGGTGATCCACATCCAGGCGATCGTCTTGCCGCGCTTGCCCGCGAGCAGCGCGTGGTGCGCGATGGTCAGCGTCACGCCAGAGGTCAGCAGCAGCAGCGTGTTGACGGTGGGCAGCGGCCACGGGCCGATGGTCTGGAAAGGCTCGACGATGCCGGCCGGCGAGCCGGTGTTGCCCGGCGCCGTGCTCGGCCACACGGCCTTGAAGTCGGGCCACAGCAGCGCGTTCTCCAGGCTGCCGAGGTTGGGCAGCGCATGCAGGCGCGTCCAGTAGAGCGCGCCGAAGAAGGCGGCGAAGAACATCACCTCCGAGAAGATGAACCAGCTCATGCTCCAGCGGAACGAGACGTCGACGCGGCTGCCGTACAGCCCGCCCTCGCTCTCGGCGATGGCCTGGCGGAACCAGCCCTGCAGAATGAAGGCCCACATCAGGAAGCCGAACAGCGTGACCCAGGCGCCCCAGCCGTGGCCGTTCACCCACTGCGCCGCGCCGAGGATGACGAAGAACAGGCCGGTGGCGGTGAGCACCGGGAAGCGCGAGGGCGCCGGGATGAAGTAGTAGGGCGTCTGCCCGTGTTGAGTCGTTGCCGACATGGGTTCTCCTCAGGAATCCGATTCTTCAGTTCTCATTTCGCCACGCCGCTGGCGATGATCCAGTTGACGATCAGCACCAGCACGCCGATGAAGACGATCGCGCCGATCACGCCGGCGATGACCACGTGCACCGGGTTGAGCTGCGCGACGTCGTGCTCGTAGTCGCGCGACTTGCGCACGCCGAAGAACGACCACGCCACCGCGCGCATCGTCTGCACGAACGAGCCCTTGCGCTGCACCGCGTCCTTCAGGCCGTCGCTCATGTGCTCGGCTCCGCAGGCGTCTTGCCGCCCACCTCGAAGAAGGTGTACGAGAGCGTGATGGTGCGAACGTCGCGCGGCAGCTTGGGGTCGATCACGAAGACCACCGGCCACTGCTTGCTCTCGCCCGGCTTGAGTGTGTATTCGTTGAAGCAGAAGCACTCGAGCTTGTTGAAGTGCGCCATCGCCTGGCGCGGCGCGTAGCTCGGGATCGCCTGGGCGGACATGGTGCGGTCCTGCACGTTCCGGAACTCGTACATCACCGTGGCCATCTCGCCGGGGTGCACGTCGACCGAGCGCCGCGCCGGCTTGAACTCCCAGGGCCCGCGCGCGTTGGCATCGAACTCCACGGTGATCACGCGGCTCGTGTCGACCTGCGTGTTGACGCCGGCCGGCGCATTGCCCGGCACCTTGCGCTCGGCCACCGACAGCACGTTGATGCCCAGCGCCGTGCAGATGGCGCGGTACATCGGCACGAGCGCGTAGCCGAAGCCGAACATCAGCGCGGCGATGACGACGAGCTTGCCGACCATGCGCAGGTTGTCGCTGCGCAGGGCCGGGTCGGTGTCGTGCGGGCGCTGGCTCATGCTTCGGCGCGGCTGGTCAGAGGCCGAACAGCGCCGTCTTGGCGACGAAGCCGATGAACAGGGCCACCGCCACCGACGCCAGGATCAGCGCCAGGCGCACATTGGCCTTCTTCTGCTGCTCTTGCGTGCTCATGACAGCCCCTCGGCCGCCGAGTACGTCGGCCGATCCCCCGAGGGGATGCGGGCCGGCTTGGGAGCGGCCCGGCGCTCGGCCCGCCGCAAGATGGTTGAAACAGGGTATCGCATGACGCTCAGCCCATCACCTTGGTGGCCGACGGGTTCAGCAGCGGCGGCGTCTCGAAGGTGTGGAAGGGCGCCGGCGACGGCACTTCCCACTCCAGGCCCTCGGCGCCTTCCCAGGGCTTCTGCGGCGCCTTGGCGCCCTGGCCGCGCATCATCGGCAGCACCACCGCGAGGAAGAAATACACCTGCATGAAGCCGAAGCCGAAGGCGCCGATCGAGGCGACCATGTTGAAGTCGGCGAACTGCATCGGGTAGTCGGCATAACGACGCGGCATGCCGGCCAGCCCGAGGAAGTGCATCGGGAAGAAGGTGACGTTGAAGAAGATCAGCGAGCCCCAGAAGTGGATCTTGCCGCGCGTCTCGGAGTACATCACGCCGGTCCACTTCGGGCCCCAGTAGTAGACGCCCGCGAACAGCGCGAACAGCGAGCCGGCCACCAGCACGTAGTGGAAGTGCGCGACGACGTAGTAGGTGTCCTGGATCTGGATGTCGATCGGCGCCATCGCGCAGATCAGGCCGGTGAAGCCGCCCATCGTGAAGACGAAGATGAAGCCCACGGCCCACAGCATCGGGGTCTCGAAGCTCATCGAGCCGCGCCACATCGTGGCCACCCAGTTGAAGACCTTCACGCCGGTGGGCACCGCGATCAGCATGGTCGCGTACATGAAGAACAGCTGGCCCGTCACCGGCATGCCGGTGGTGAACATGTGGTGCGCCCAGACGATGAACGACAGGATCGCGATCGAGGCGGTGGCGTACACCATCGAGGTGTAGCCGAACAGCGGCTTGCGGGCGAAGGCCGGGATGATCGCGCTGATGATGCCGAAGGCCGGCAGGATCATGATGTAGACCTCGGGGTGCCCGAAGAACCAGAAGATGTGCTGGTACATCACCGGGTCGCCGCCGCCCGCGGGGTTGAAGAAGTGCGTGCCGAAGTGGCGGTCGGTCAGCGTCATCGTGATGGCGCCGGCCAGCACCGGCATCACCGCGATCAGCAGGTAGGCGGTGATCAGCCAGGTCCAGCAGAACAGCGGCATCTTCATCAGCGTCATGCGCGGGGCGCGCATGTTCAGGATGGTGACGATGATGTTGATCGAGCCCATGATGGAGCTGGCGCCCATGATGTGCATCGCGAAGATGCCGGCGTCCATGCTCGGGCCCATCTGCAGCGTCAGCGGCGCGTAGAGCGTCCAGCCCGCGGCCGGCGCGCCGCCGGGCATGAAGAAGGAGCCGACCAGCATCAGGCCGGCCGGAATCAGCAGCCAGAAGCTCAGGTTGTTCATGCGCGCGAAGGCCATGTCCGCCGCGCCGATCTGCAGCGGGATCATCCAGTTCGCGAAGCCGACGAAGGCCGGCATGATCGCGCCGAACACCATGATCAGGCCGTGCATGGTGGTCAGCTGGTTGAACAGCTGCGGGTTGACGA
Source organism: Piscinibacter sp. (assembly GCA_017983795.1). Classification (GTDB taxonomy): domain Bacteria; phylum Pseudomonadota; class Gammaproteobacteria; order Burkholderiales; family Burkholderiaceae_C; genus Piscinibacter. The sequence goes on along the minus strand of JAGOAS010000001.1, from coordinate 32,641 downwards.
TCTGCAGGCCCGGCTGGAACAGCTCGGCGCGGATCAGCAGCGCGAGCGTGCCGCCGACCATCAGCATGGCGAACGCGAACAGCAGGTACATCGTGCCGATGTCCTTGTGGTTGGTCGCGTAGAGCCAGCGGCGCCAGCCGTGCGGCGCGTGGTGATCGTGGTCGTGATCGTGGGCGTGGCCGCCGTGTTGATCGAGAACAGCGCTCATGACGTTTCCTTGGAATTCGGCGGATTACTTGCGGGCGGCGAGCACGTCGGCCGGCTGCACCAGCTGGCCGGTCTTGTTCGACCAGTTGTTCTTCGTGAACGTGACGACCGCGGCGATCTCGGTGTCCGAGAGCTGCTTCCACGACGGCATCGTGCCGTTGTTCTGGCCGTGGAGCACCACGCCGACCTGCTTGAGCCTGTCGGCATCGAGCACCACCGGCGAGCCGTCCAGCGGCTTGATCGGGCCGGCGCCCTTGCCGTTGGGCTGGTGGCAGGCGGCACAGTTGGCGGCATAGACCTTCTCGCCGCGCGCGACCAGGTCTTCGAGCTTCCAGACCTTGGCCGGATCGTCGGCCGCGGCGGCCATCTTCTTCTTCTCGCCGTCGACCCACTGGCTGTAGTCCGCCTTGGACAGCACCTTCACGTGGATCGGCATGTAGGCGTGCTCCTTGCCGCACAGCTCGGCGCACTGGCCGTAGAAGTCGCCGGTCTTCTCGGCGCGGAACCAGGTGTCGCGCACGAAGCCGGGGATGGCGTCCTGCTTGACGCCGAAGGCCGGCACCATCCAGGCGTGGATCACGTCGTTGGCGGTGGTGATGACGCGCACCTTGGTGTCGACCGGCACCACCAGCGGGTTGTCGACCTTGAGCAGGTAGTCGTCGGTGGCCGGCGGCTTGCCGCTGTTGGACATCTCGCGGTGCGTGACGTCGAGCGTGGAGAGGAAGGCGATGCCCTCGCCCTCGCCCTTCAGGTAGTCGTAGCCCCACTTCCACTGGTAGCCGGTGGCCTTGATGGTGAGGTCGGCGGCGCTGGTGTCCTTCATCGCCACCACCACCTTGGTGGCCGGCAGCGCCATGCCGATCACGATCAGCAGCGGCACGATGGTCCAGACGATCTCGACCGTGGTGCTCTCGTGGAAGTTGGCGGCCTGGTGGCCGCGGCTCTTGCGGTGCTTGATGATCGAATAGAACATCACCCCGAACACGCCGATGAAGATCACCGTGCAGATCACCAGCATGAACCAGTGCAGCCACTGCTGTTCGGCGGCGATCTTGGTCACCGGCGGGTGCAGGTCGAGCTGGTTGACGGCCGGACCGCCCGGCAGGCTGTTGACGGCCAGAGCCGCCTGAGCGGCCAGCGTTGCACCCGCCGTGACGGCGATGCGCGCCAGCGTCGCGCGGAGTGATTTGATCGTCTTCATCGTTCTCACTTCAGTATTGATACCGCTCGAGCCGCGCCACCGCCGCGCCGCCATGACGTTCCCGGTGGCGCGAGCGAGATACTGCCCAGTCCCTCTCGTGGAAGCCCGACCCGGGCTTCGTCGCCAGCTTGCGGCGCGGCGTCGAGCCGCGCGGCATTCCCTGCTGACGTACTGCTTACAGCGATTTCACAAAGCACATCGATTCGATGTTTCTTTGATCCACTGCAAGAGTCTACCGCACCGATTTGGGATTTCGACTCCGTATCAACGCGCGCATGTCGCTCAGCGGCACCTGCGTCTCCTGCGAGACGGGCGCTTTGGGCGCGGCGTGGAAGGCGTGGCCGTAGGCCACTTCGAAGCTCAGGCTGATGCGGCCTTGATCTTGACCAAGACGCCCGAGCTCGCGACGCAAGTGTTCGCGCCAGCGCGGCGTTCTGCAACCGGGAAAGCGCGCAGGCGAAGCATTGGCGCCGAGGCCGCGCAGCTCGGCGAGCAGCGCGTCGGCGTCACGCCATTGCAGCGTGAGCACCTCCTGGTCCATCACCGGATCGGCGAAGCCCGCGTGCACGAGCATGTCGCCGAGGTCGTGCATGTCGATGAAGTTGGGCGTGGCCGCGCCCCAGCCGAGGCGCTCGTAAAGGGCGCGCAGTTCGCGCAGCGTGCCCGGGCCGAGGCAGGAGAACATCACGAAGCCGTCGACCGCGAGCGCGCGCTGCCAGCGCGCGAACAGCGCCGGCGGGTCGGCCACCGCGTGCAGCATCATGTTGGCCCAGACCAGCTGCGCGCCCTGCGGCAGCTCGTCGCTCTCGAGCATCACGCGCGGCGCGTTCGATTGCCAGCGCTTGGGCGACCACCAGGGCCGCGCCAGTGCCGCCTCGCTGCGCAACTTCAGCGCCTCGGTCGGCTCCACCAGCACGCGCTGCGCCTGCGGGTAGGCCTGCGCCAGCAGCTCGCTGCCGGCGCCGAGCCAGCCCCACCAGTCGAGCAGCTGCGCGGGTTGCGCGCGGATGATCGCCAGCCGCTCGGCCATGCGGCGTGCGACTTCGCGATGCAGCCAGGGCGGTTCGTCGGCTCGGGCGAGTCGGCGCAAGCTCGCCTGCACCGCACGCGGATCGAGCCCGCGTGCAGTGGTGTCGGGGGCAGGCGGCTCGCTCATGGGCGGGCAGTATATTGAGCCGGTGCCCATCGCCTCGCCGTTCGCTGCCCTGCCCGGCCTTTGCAGCCTCTGCGGCGACTGGGGCCGCGGCGCCTTGTGCACGCGCTGCCGTGGCGAGGCGGCGCCGACGCGGCCGCGCTGCACGCGCTGCGCGATCGCGCTGCCTGCCACTCAGCGCCTGTGCGGCGCCTGCAGCACGGACCCGCCGCCCTTCGAGCGCACGATCACCGCACTCGACTACGCCGCGCCCTGGGACGGTTTGATCCGGCGCTTCAAGTTCCGCGCGCAGCCCGAACTCGCCACGCTGTTCGCGCAGCTGCTGCGCGAAGCGCTGCGCGACGAGCCTTCACCCGACCTCGCCCTGCCCGCGCCGCTCAGCGAGGCGCGCTTGCGCGAGCGCGGCTTCAACCAGTCGTGGGAGATCGCGCGGCGCCTCGGCGTAAGGGCCGAGGCGCGCCTGCTGCTGCGCATCCGCGACACGCCGCACCAGCTCGAGCTGCCGCCCGATCGCCGCGCGGCCAACGTGCGCGGCGCCTTCGCGGTCGAGCCGCTGCGCCGACGCGAAATCGAGGGCCGGCGCATCGCGCTGGTCGACGACGTGCTCACCACCGGCGCCACCGCCGCCGAGATGGCGCGCACGCTGCTCGCGGCTGGGGCGGCTTCGGTGCATCTGTGGGTGCTGGCGCGCACGCCGGCGCCGGGCTCGGCCTGAGTGAGTCGCCGACAATGCAAGCACCATGTTCAACATCGTGCTCGTGCACCCCGAGATCCCGCCCAACACCGGCAACGTGATCCGGCTCGCGGCCAATACCGGCTGCGCGCTGCACCTGATCGAGCCGCTCGGCTTCTCGATGGACGACAAGCTGCTGCTGCGCGCCGGGCTCGACTATCACGAGTACGCCAGCGTGCAGCGCCACGCCTCGTGGCAAGCCTTCGTCGCCGCCTGCACGCCCGCGCCTGAACGCTGCTTCGCCTTCACGACACGCGCGACACGTTCTTTCGCCGCGGTCGACTGGCGCGCCGGCGACTGGCTGGTCTTCGGTTCGGAAAGCGCCGGTCTGCCCGAGCCCGTGCGCGAAGGCTTCGCGCCCGCGCAGCGCCTGCGCCTGCCGATGCGCGCCGGCCAGCGCAGCCTCAACCTCAGCAACGCGGTGGCGGTGGCGGTGTTCGAGGCCTGGCGCTGCAACGGCTACGCCGGCGCGGCCGAGCCGCTGGCCTGATTCACTCCGGCTTGACGCCGGCCGCCGCGATCACCTTGGCCCAGCGCTCGCGCTCGCTGCCCATCAGGTTGGCGAGCGCGGCCGGCGCGGTGCCGGCGGCGCTGAAGTACTGGGAGAGCATCTTCGCGCGCAGCTCGTCGCTGCGCACGATGCGCACCAGCTCGCGCGAGACGCGCTCGATGATGGCCGCGGGCGTCTTCGCCGGCGCGAGCACCGCCTGCCAGGAGATCGCCTCGAAGCCCGGGTAGCCCTGCTCGGCGAGCGTCGCAAACTCCGGCAGCACGCTGCTGCGGCCCAGCGTCGAGACCGCCAGGCCGCGCAGCTTGCCGGCGCGCACCTGGCCCATCGCGATGCCCGGCACCATGAAGCCGGCCTGCACCTGGCCGGCGAGGATGGCGTTCACCACCTGCGGGAAGCCCTGGTAGGGCACGTGCACGAGATCGATGCCGGCGCGGCTCTTGAAGAGCTCCATCGCCAGATGCGCGGCGCTGCCGTTGCCGACGCTGCCGTAGTTGAGCGCGCCGCGCTGCGCCTTGGCGACGCGCACGAAATCGGCGAGCGTGTCCGCACCCAGCTTGGGGTCGACCACCAGCAGGTTGGGCGAGGTGGCCACCAGCGTGACCGGCGCGAGTTCGCGCGCCGGGTCGTAGGGCAGCGCCTTGCTCAGCAAGGGCGCGGTGACCAGCGGGCCCTGGATGGTGAAGAGCAGCGTATAGCCGTCGGGCTCGGCCTTGGCCACCATGCCGGTGCCGAGGTTGCCGCCCGCGCCCGGCTTGTTGTCGACCACCACCGGCTGGCCGAGCGCCGCGGCGAGCGGCTCGGCGACGAGGCGGCCGATGATGTCGGGCGAGCTGCCGGGCGGGAACGGCACCACCAGCTTGATGGGCCGCGCCGGCCACGCTTGTGCGAATGCCGGCAGTGCCAGCGTTGTGGCCGCGGCGGCCGTGGCGCCCAACAGGTGTCGACGCTGCATGCTCGTCTCCGTGAATCAGTGTTCGGGCCGCGCCTCGCGCCCCATCAGCGCCGCGAGCGCCTCGGCCGGCGTGACGCGCCCTTGCAGCACGCCAACCACCGCCTCGGTGATCGGCATCGCCACACCGAGGCTGCGCGCACGCTGCAGCACGGTGGGCGCGCTCAGCACGCCTTCGGCGACGTGGCCGAGTTCGGCGAGGATCTGCGGCAGCGCCAGGCCGGCGGCCAGACGCAGGCCGACCTGGCGGTTGCGCGACAGATCGCCGGTGGTGGTGAGCACCAGGTCGCCCAGGCCCGACAGGCCCATGAAGGTCTCGGCGCGCGCGCCGAGCGCGAGCCCCAGGCGCGTCATCTCGGCCAGCCCGCGCGTGATCAGCGCGGCGCGGGCGTTGAGGCCGAGCGCCATGCCGTCGGCGATGCCGGTGGCGATGGCCATCACGTTCTTCACCGCGCCGCCGACCTCGACGCCGACCGGATCGCTCGAGGTGTAGACGCGCAGGCTGTCGCCATGGAAGGCTTCGACGGCGCGCTCGGCCAGCGCCGTATCGCTGCTCGCCGCCACCAGCGCGGTGGGCTGGCCGCGCGCCACTTCGATGGCGAAGCTGGGGCCGGAGAGCACGCCACAGCGCAGCGCCGGCGCGACGTCGCGCGCGATCTCGTGGCCGAGCCGGCCGCTGCCTTCCTGGAAGCCCTTGCACAGCCACAGCACGCCGGCCGCATCGGCACCGATGCGGCGCAGCAGGCCTTCCAGGCCCGCCATCGGCGTGGCGATCACCAGCAGGCCCTCGCGCGCATGCGCGAGCGCGGCGGCGAAGTCGCTGGTGATGGTGAGCGCCGCGGGCAGCGGCGCGTCCGGCAGATAGCGCGCGTTGCAGCGTTCGCGCTGCATCGCGGCAGCCTGCGCCGCGTCGCGCGCCCACAGCTGCGTGGGCTGGCGCAGGCAGGCGCTCGCCGCCAGCGCCGTTCCCCACGCCCCGGCACCGAGTACCGTCAGGTTCATGGGCGAGGCGCGTCGTCGCTCAGTTGGCGCTGGTGATGATGCCCGAGCCGTTGCCGCCGGCCGCCTGGGCGCGCTGGGCTTCGAACATGGCCTGGAAGTTCACCTCGGCCAGCAGCACCGGCGGGAAGCCGGCGCGCGTGCAGACGTCGGAGACGATGGCGCGCAGGTACGGGTAGACGATGCCCGGGCAGGCGATGCCGATGATCTGGTCGACCTGGTCGGCCGGGATGTTGCGGATCTCGAAGATGCCGGCCTGCTTGGCCTCGACCAGGAACAGCACCTTGTCGTTCACCTTGGTCGTGACCGTGGCGGTGACCACGACTTCGTAGACGCCGTCGGCGATCGCTTCGGCGCCCAGGCCGAGCTGGATGTCGACCGCGGGCTGCGCCTGCTCGAGCAGGATCTGCGGCGAGTTGGGCTGCTCCAGCGACAGGTCCTTCAGGTACATGCGCTGGATCTGGAACACCGGGGTCTGGTTGTCGTCGGCCATGGGAGTCTCTGTGGGTGTCGGCCGCCGGAAGTGGCGGCGAGCCGGGGATTATCAGCCCTGCAGCAGCGGCATCAGGGCGCCGCGCTGGTCGAGTGCGATCAGGTCGTCGCAGCCGCCGACGTGGGTGTCGCCGATGAAGATCTGCGGCACCGTGCGGCGCCCGGTGAGCTCGATCATGCGGTCGCGCTCGGCGGGGTCGAGGTCGACGCGCACTTCCTCGATCTGCTCGACGCCGCGCTGCTTGAGCAGGGCCTTGGCGCGCAGGCAGTAGGGGCAGACCTGGGTGGTGTACATCTTCACGGCGGGCATGGCGCGTCCCTCTCAGGCCGACTTCTCGACCGGCAGGTTGGCCTCGCGCCAGGCGGCCAGGCCGCCGGCCAGCACATGGGCCTGCTCGTGGCCGGCCTTGCGCAGCAGTGCCGCAGCGCGGCCCGCGCGCGCACCGGAAGCGCAGATCAGCACCACCGGCACCGCCTTGTTCTTGGGCAGGTCGTTCGAACCGGCCAGCGAGCCCAGTGGCACGCTCTTCGCGCCGACGGCGTGGCCGGCCGCATATTCGGCCGGCTCGCAGACGTCGATCAGCACCGCCTTCTCGCGGTTGATGAGCTGCACCGCCTGGGCCGGCGAGATGCGCCCCATGGCGCCGCCACCGCCGGCGAGCTTGGGCCACAACAGCAGGCCCCCCGAGACGAGGGCGGTGAGGAACAGGAACCAGTTGTCGATGAAGAACTTCAAGGGGGCCTTTCGGAGGCTGCCGGGCAAAGCGCGAATTATAGAATTCGGCTTCCTCGCGCCCGGGTCCGCCCCGGCCAATCCCCCACCGACTGCCCCTGCCCCGCCCATGTACAAGCTCGTGCTGATCCGCCACGGCGAATCGACCTGGAACCTCGAGAACCGCTTCACCGGCTGGACCGACGTCGGCCTCACGCCCGCCGGCGTGGTGCAGGCGCAGTCGGCCGGCCGGCTGCTGAAGGCCGAGGGCTACGAGTTCGACGTCGTCTACACCTCGGTGCTGCAGCGCGCGATCTGGACCACCTGGCATGCGCTGCACGAGATGGACCGCCACTGGCTGCCCGTGATCAAGAGCTGGCGCCTCAACGAGCGCCACTACGGCGCGCTGCAGGGCCTGAACAAGGCCGAGACGGCCAAGAAGTTCGGCGACGAGCAGGTGCTGGTCTGGCGCCGCAGCTACGACACGCCGCCGCCGGCGCTGGAGCCCACCGACGCGCGCTGCGAGCGCGGCGACCGCCGCTACGAGAAGCTCGACAGCAGCGAGGTGCCGCTGACCGAATGCCTGAAGGACACGGTGGCGCGCGTGCTGCCCTACTGGAACGACACCATCGCGCCGGCCATCCGCGGCGGCCAGCGTGTGCTGATCTCGGCGCACGGCAACAGCATCCGCGCGCTGGTGAAGTACCTCGACGGCATTTCCGACGATCAGATCGTCGGCCTGAACATCCCCAACGGCATCCCGCTGGTCTACGAGCTCGACGCGAGCCTCAAGCCGATCCGCAGCTACTACCTCGGCGACGCGGAAGCCGCGGCGCGCGCGGCGGCGGCGGTGGCCAATCAGGGCAAGGCCTGAGCCGGGCCCGAATCACTCGGGGATGCCGAACAGCCGCTCCGGCGGCAGGCGCAGCACCATGTTCTTGTCCGGCGCCAGGCCGGTGATGGCGAACTCCGCCCGGGCCGTGTCGCGCAGCACGGTGTTCACGCTGGGCATGCCATGCCGGTCGGTCACGCTGGCGGCCAGCGGCGTGCGCGCATCGGCCGCACGCCGCACCACCACCGCGAGCTCGCCGGACTTGAGCTGCACGAACTCGCCCGGCGGATAGATGCCGAACTCCTTGATGATGGCCGCCGAGACCGGCGCGCCGCCGCTCTCCTGGTAGAGCTGGCGCGCCGCCACCTGCGTGGCCAGCGGCGCACGCAGCGCACGCGGCGCCATCTTCGCCATGAAGACGTCGATGTAGCGCAGCACCGTCGGCAGTTCGCCGACCTCGTTCAAGCCATCGGGGTAGCCGCCGCCTCCGGCGCGCTCGTGGTGCTGCGCCACCGCCTCCAGCCAGGCCTCGTCGGCCACACCGGCGGCGCGCAGCATGGTCACGCCGGAGCGCGGATGGGCGCGGATCATCTCCATCTGCGGCGCGGTCGGCGGCGCGCCCTGCGCCGCCATGCGGCCCTGCAGATCGAGGATGGCGATGTTCATGCTCAGCGCAGCGCGCATCAGCGTGTGCGTGCGCGCCTCGTCCCAGCCGAGCCGGCGCGCCATCAGCAGCCCCACCAGCGCGCAGTGCACCGAGTGCGCGAGCGCATAGATGCTCAGCCGCTTCGGATCCTGGCGCACGGTGAGCCAGATGGCGATGTCGGGGTCGCGCAGCGTGAGCGCCTCGACCTGCTCGCGCACCGCCTCGAGCCGCTGCTCGAAGCCCGCTTCGGCCACGCTGCGCAGCGCGCGGTCGAGCTGCCACAGCACCTGCTCCCACTGGCCGAACAGGCTGACCGGCCGGCGCTTGCTCGCCTCGGCCTGCGAAGCGGCGGCGCGCACCTCCTCGATGTCGACGCTGGCGCCGCGCGCCAGCAATGCGGCGAGTTGCTCCTCGCTCGTGATCACGTGGCCGCGCGCCAGCAGCAGCTTGCCGTGCTCGTCGCGCACGCCCCAGGGCAGCGGCTCGCCGAGGCGGACCTGGCTCTGGACGAGCCGCAGCAGGTGCATGGCGATCCTCCGCGCGGACGGTACGGCCCGCAGTATGGGAGGCGATCGCTCAGTCGCAATCCGCGATTGCCCGCGCCAGCAGGGGCGCGACCGTGACGACGTTGCTGGCGTGCGGCACCGCGTCGGTGCTCCAGATGCGGCGGATGCCCGCCGCGTGCAGCCGCTCGACCGCCGGCGCATCGAACAACGCATGCACCACGGCCGCGTCGATCGCGGCCACGCCGCGCGCGCGCAAGGCCTGCGCGGCTTGCACCAGCGTGTGGCCGGTGCTCGCCACATCATCGATGAGCACGACTTCGCGGCCCATGAGATCGATGGGCGGCAACTCGACATCGACCTCACGATCGCCATGCCGCGTCTTGCGGCAGACGACGCCGGCGAGCCCGGTGGCTTCACCCGCGGCGCGCACCCACTGCTCGGCCTCTTCGTCCGGCCCGACCAGCAGCGGCCCTTTCCCGGCCGGCCACTGCGAGGCGACCCACTCGCCGAGCAGCGGCGCCGCAGCGAGTGCGATGCCGCGCGAGCCCGGCATCACCTCGTCCAGCGAGGCGATACGGTGCAGGTGCGGGTCGATGGTGACGACGCGCTCGAACAGCTCGCCGAGGAAGCCGGCGACGATGCGCTGGCTGATGGCCTCGCCGGGGTTGAACTCGATGTCCTGGCGCATGTAGGCCAGGTAGGGCGAGGCGAGCGTGAGGCGCTTCGCGCCGAGGCGGCGCGCCGTCTTGGCCGTGAGCAGCAGCTGCACGAGGCGCTCGTTGGGCTGCTGCAGGCCGCGCAGCAGCAGCACGTGCCCGGGCAACGAAGGCGGCAGCGTGAGCTTGATCTCGCCGTCGGGGAAGCGATGCTCCACCACCATCGCCAGTTCGCAGCGCAGCTCGGCGGCCAGCTTGAGGGCCAGGGCACGTTCGTCGGCGAAGGCGAGCAGCATGGCGAGCTCCTTCAGGACTCGGTGCCGTTCGGATGCGCGGTGAAGTCGCGCGGCAGCTCGCCGGCCTCGCCGACACGGCAGCCGGGGTCGGCGGCGGCCTTGCGGCGCGCGTACTCGAGATCGGCGTCGAAGCGCGCAAACACGCGGTACAGCGGCTCGCCGGCGCGCACGCGCCCGCCGAGCCGGCACAGCAACTCGATGCCCGCGCCGGCCGCCTTGGGCGCGCCGGCCAGCTGCGCGATGCGCGCGATGGCGAGGTTGTCGATCGCCGTCACCACGCCGTCGGCCGGCGCAGCCACCTCGAAACTCAGCGGCGCCACCGGTGGCGCCTGCCAGTCGAAGGGGCGCTGTCCCTGCGCATCGATGATCTGGTTCATCTTGGCCAGCGCACGGCCGGAGTCGAGGATGTCGCGCGCGATGGCGAAGCCGTCACCGCCGCGCACGTCGGGGTCGAACTCGATCACGCGGCCGGCCAGGCGCAGCGCCTTCTGGCGCAGGTCCATCGGCGCGCCGGGGTCGTTCTCCAGCACCTGCATCACGTCGCGCGCCTCCAGCACCGGGCCGATGCCGCGGCCGATGGGCTGGCGCCCGTCGGTGATCACCACGTCGATCTGCATCTGCAGCCGCGTGGCCACGTACTCGAACAGCTTCTTCAGCCGCTGCGCCTCCGGCATGCTGCGCACCTTGGCGCTCGGGCCGACCGGAATGTCGAGCACCAGGTGCGTGGAGCCGGCGGCGATCTTCTTCGAGAGGATGGAGGCCACCATCTGCCCCGGCGAGTCGATGCCCAGCGGCCGCTCGACGGCGATCAGCACATCGTCGGCCGGCGAGAGATCGGCCGTGCCGCCCCAGGCCAGGCAGCCGCCGGTCTCGCGCACGATCTGCGCGAGCCGCTCGAAGGGCAGGTCGACGTGCGCCAGCAGCTCCATGGTGTCGGCCGTGCCGGCCGGCGAGGTGATCGCCCGCGACGAGGTCTTGGGAATCAGCATGCCGTGCGCGGCGACGATGGGCACCACCAGCATCGAGGTGCGGTTGCCCGGGATGCCGCCGATGCAGTGCTTGTCGACCACCGGGCCGCCGCGCACCTCCTGGCGCCAGTCGAGGCGGCGGCCGGCGGCGATCATCGCGTCGGTGAGGTGCAGCACCTCGTCGCGGTCCATCTCGAACTGGTTGGCCGCCACCACGAAGGCGGCCAGCTCGATCTTCGTGTAGCGCATGCCCGCGATGTCGCGGATGATGCCGTGCAGGTCGTCGTGCGAGAGCCGCTCGCCGGCGATCTTGCGGTGCAGCGCGGCAATCGAGGCCGGCGGCTCGGCATGCTGCAGGCTGGCGGCGTGGCCGGCCGGCAGGCCCAGGCTGGCAAAGGCTTCCTCGCTCAGGCCCAGCTCGGTGGGCCCGATGATGCACTCGTCGTCGACGACGTTGAGCACGGCCAGGATGGCGGCGCCATTGCCGCTCACCTCGACCTTGGACAGCGCCTGGAAGCCTTCCGCGCGCACCGCGGTGCAATCGCGGTGCAGGTAGGCCACATGCTCGCGGAAGGTGTCGATGGCGACGCGCCGGATGCTCAACGCCGCCGTCCCGTTCGTCATGCCCGCCCCTCCTTCAACCGGCCGACGATGAGCTCGCGCAGATGCTCTGCGAGCGCGCGCCGGTCGGCGTGGCGCGTGCCCAGCGCATTCTCGACGATCACCTCGGCGACCAGCTTGTCGGCCGTCACGGTGGCCCACAGCGAGGCGGCGAGGCTGGTATCGCCGACGTAGCTCGGCGCCTGGCTCACCGCCGCGTGCGCGTCGCGGTAGCGCAGCACCAGCGGCTGCACCGGCGCCGCGGTGGCGATGGCCGCCTGCAGCAGGTTGGCGTGGAAGGGCAGCACGTCGTGGCCGTCGCTGGTGGTGCCCTCGGGGAATACCGCGACGATGTCACCCGAGCGCAGTGCCGCGGCGATCTGGTGCACCACGCGCAGCGCGTCGCGCTTGCGTTCGCGCTCGATGAACAGCGTGCCGCCGCTGGCCACCAGGTAGCCGATGAAGGGCCAGTGCCTGACATCGGCCTTGGAGACGAAGCGCGCCGGGTGCACGGCGTTGACCGCGAGGATGTCGACCCAGGAGATGTGGTTGGCGACGACCAGCAGCGGGCCCGCATGCATCGCGCCGCGCGCCTCGACGCGGATGCCCAAAGCGCGCAGCATGCGCGCCGACCAGCGCCCGACGTGGGCCATGCGTTGCGCCGGCGTGATGAAGGGGAACCACAGCGCGCAGATCAGCGCGCCGCTCACGGCCTGCCACAACGCGGCCGTGAGCCGCCAGAGCGCGCGCGCGAACCTCACCCGCGCTGGGCTTCGTAGGCCACGTGGCCGCCGACCAGCGTGGCGATCACCCGGCCCGGCAGCTCGTAGCCGGCGAACGGCGTGTGCTTGCCCTGGCTGCGCAGCGCGGCGGGCGTGACCGTCCAGTGCGCGGCCGGGTCGAACAGGCACAGGTCGGCCACGCCGCCCTCGACGAGGCGGCCGGTGCTCGAGCCCAGCGAGCCGAGCGACTCGCCCAGCACCGCCACCGGCCGCTGCGTCACGGTGGCCAGCGTCTGCGCCAGCGACAGGCCGCTGTCGGCGCCCCACTTGAGCGCCAGCGAGAGCAGCAGCTCCAGCCCGGTGGCGCCCGGCTCGGCCTCGGCGAAGGGCAGGTTCTTGGCGTCCTCGTCGACCGGCGTGTGGTCGCTGACCAGCGCGTCGATGGTGCCGTCGGCCAGCGCAGCGCGCAGCGCATCGCGGTCGCGCTGCTGGCGCAGCGGCGGCGTCACGCGCATCGCGGCGTTGAAGTAGCCGATATCGACGTCGATGAGGTGCAGGTTGTTGACGCTCACGTCGCAGCTCACCGGCAGGCCCTCGGCCTTGGCGGCGCGCACCAGGGCGACGCCGGCGGCGCTGCTGAGGCGGCACAGGTGCACGCGCGCCTTGGTATCGCGCATCAGCTCGAACAGCGTGGCGAGCGCGATGGTCTCGGCGATGGCCGGCACGCCAGACAGGCCCATGCGCGTGGCCAGCGGCCCCTTGGCGGCGACGCCGTTGCCCAGCCACGGGTCGTTGGGGCGCAGCCAGACCGCGTAGCCGAAGGTCGAGGCGTAGGCGAGCGCGCGCTGCAGCACCAGCGTGTCGCGCACCGAAGCCTCGGCCTGCGAGAAGCCGACGCAGCCGGCCTCGGTGAGCTCGGCCATCTCGGTGAGCGCCTCGCCCTTGAGCTCGCGCGTCAGCGCGCCCAGCGGATAGAGGCGCGCCTGATTGAGGTTGCGCGCGCGGAACTTGAGCATCTCGACCAGGCCGGGCTCGTCCAGCGGCGGGTCGGTGTCGGGCGGGCACACCAGGCTGGTCACGCCGCCGGCCATGGCCGCGGCCATCTCGCTCTCGAGCATGCCCTCGTGCTCGTGGCCGGGCTCGCGCAGCCGCGCGGCCAGGTCGACCAGGCCGGGCGCGACCACCAGTCCGCTCGCGTCGAGCGTGCGGTTCGGCGTGAAGTCGGCGGCGACGCGGCCGATGGCGACGATGCGGCCGGCGGCGATGGCGATGTCGCCGCGCTCGTCGCGCCCCGAGGCCGGGTCGACGACGCGGCCGTTCTTGATGAGGACTTTCATGCGTTGTTGCCCGCGATGATGGACATGACCGCCATGCGCACCGCGATGCCGAAGGTCACCTGCGGCAGGATGACGCTGTGCGCGCCGTCGGCCACCGCCGAATCGATCTCGACGCCGCGGTTGATCGGCCCCGGGTGCATCACGATGGCGTCAGGTTTCGCGAGCGCGAGCTTTTCGGGCGTCAGGCCGTAGTTCTTGAAGAACTCGCCGGCACTGGGCAGCATCGCGCCGCTCATGCGCTCGTTCTGCAGGCGCAGCATGATGATCACGTCGGCGCCGCGGATGCCCTCGACCATGTCGTGGCAGACGCGCACGCCCATCTCGCGCAGGTCGCCCGGCACCAGCGTCTTCGGGCCGACGGCGCGGATCTCGGGCACGCCCAGCGTGGTGAGCGCGTGGATGTCGGAGCGCGCCACGCGCGAGTGCACGATGTCGCCGACGATGGCCACCGTCAGGTTCGTGAAGTCGCGCTTGTAGTGGCGGATGGTGTACATGTCGAGCAGGCCCTGCGTCGGGTGCGCGTGGCGGCCGTCGCCGGCGTTGACCACGTGCACGTGCGGCGCGCAGTGCTGCGCGATCAGGTAGGGCGCGCCGCTCTCGCTGTGGCGCACGACGAACATGTCGGCGTGCATCGCGGAGAGATTCGCGATGGTGTCGAGCAGGCTCTCGCCCTTGGCGGTGGAGCTGCGCGCGATGTCGAGGTTGATGACGTCGGCGCTCAAGCGCTTGGCCGCGATCTCGAAAGTGGTGCGCGTGCGCGTGCTGTTCTCGAAGAACAGGTTGAACACGCTCTTGCCGCGCAGCAGCGGCACCTTCTTCACCTCGCGCTCGTTGACCGACAGGAAGGTGCCGGCGGTATCGAGGATCTGCGTCAGCACGGCCTTGGGCAGGCCCTCGATCGACAGCAGGTGGATCAGCTCGCCGTTGGCGTTGAGCTGGGGGTTTCTCTTGGAGAGCATCTCAGGAAGCTTCCTTGATGTCGAAGCTGAAGTGGCCTTGTTCGTCGCGCGCGAGCGAAAGGCGCTGGCCGCGCGGCAAGGCGACGCGCGCCGCCGAGAAGGCCGGCTGGATGGGCAGCTCGCGGCCGCCGCGGTCGACCAGCACCGCGAGCGTGACGCCGGCCGGCCGGCCGAAATCGAACAGCTCGTTGATCGCGGCGCGCGTGGTGCGGCCGGTGAACAGCACGTCGTCGATCAGCACGATGTGGCGCCCTTCCACCTCGAAGGGCAGGCGCGTGTGGTCGGCCGCGCCGCTCATGCCGCGCGAGCCGAAGTCGTCGCGGTGCAGCGCGCTGGAGATCACGCCGTGCTCGCCGGCCAGCTTCAGGTCGCGCTGCAGCCGCTCGGCCAGCCAGGCGCCGCCCGACCAGATGCCCACCAGGGCGCTGCCGGGCTGCAGCAGCGTGCGCACGCCGGCCAGCAGGTCGGCGTACAGCGCTTCGGCATCGAGGTGAAGTGTGCTCATGCGAGGTTGTGCAGGTATTGCTCGAGGATGATCGCGGCCGAAGCCGCGTCGAGGTCGCGCGCGCCCGACGCCGCGGCCTCGGTGGTGCTGTAGCGCTCGTCGACCTCGTGCACCGGCAGCCGGAAGCGGCCGTGCAGCTGGCGGGCAAAACGCTGCGCGCGGCGCGTATTGTCGTGCGGCGTGCCGTCGGGATGCACCGGCACCCCCACGACCAGCGCATCGGGCTGCCATTCGGCGATCAGCCGGGCGATGGCGGCGAAGCGCGCGTCGCCTTCGGCCGCAATCGTGCGCAAGGGCGTGGCCCGGCGCGTGAGGCTGTTGCCGGCCGCCACGCCGACGCGCTTCAAGCCGAAATCGAAAGCGAGAAAGCTGCGGGTCGAGGACGAAGGCATGGCGCGCATCGAGGCGCTCATGCGTGCCCCGCCTCCTGGCTGAGCATGCGCGGGTCGATGCCCAGCAGCGAGAGCGCGCGTTCGTAGCGCTGCTCGACCGGCGTGTCGAAGATGATGCCCGGCTCGGCGTTCACCGTGAGCCAGCCGTTGCGGCCGATCTCGTCTTCCAGCTGGCCGGCACCCCAGCCGCTGTAGCCCAGCGTGACGAGCACCTTCTTCGGCCCGGCGCCGCTGGCCATGGCCTCGAGCACGTCCTTGCTGGTGGTCATCTCCAGGCCGCCGGGAATCTGCAGCGTGGAGTTGTAGTGCGTGCCTTCGCCGTCGCCGGCAGCGCCCAGCGGCTCGTGCAGCACGAAGCCGCGTTCGGTCTGCACCGGGCCGCCGAAGTAGACCGGTGCATCGGCCAGATCCTGGCGATCCAGCGTCAGCTCGACCTTCTCGAACAGGTTCTTCAGCTTGATGTCGATCGGCTTGTTGATCACCAGGCCGAGCGCGCCCTTCTCGGTGTGCTCGCAGAGGTAGACCACGGAACCGGCGAACGTGCCGTCGGCCATGCCGGGCATGGCGATCAGGAACTGGTTGGTGAGATTGATCGGTTCGCCCGCCATGCCGCCATTTTATAGACTCGGCCCATGCCGCACGCCACGCCGCACCGGACGCACGAGCCCAACCTGCTGGATGCGGCACTGGTTTGGTTCCGGCGCGACCTGCGCGCGCACGACCACGCGGCGCTGTACCACGCGCTGCGCTCGGCGCGCCGCGTGTGGTGCGCCTTCGTGTTCGACCGCGACATCCTCGACCCGCTGCTGGCGCGCGGCCTCGCGGCCGACCGGCGCGTCGAGTTCATCCACGCCAGCCTGGCGCCGCTGGACGAGGCGCTGGCCGCGCTCGGGCGCGCTCACGGGCACAAGGGCGTGCGCCTGCTGGTGCGCCACGGCCATGCGGTGGCAGAGATCGACCGCCTGGCGCGCGAGCTGCACGTCCAGGCCGTCTACGCCAACCACGACGACGAGCCCGCGGCGCTGCAGCGCGACGCCCAGGTGCGCGGCCTGCTGGCGCGCCACGGCATCGCGCTGCACACCTCGAAGGACCACGTGATCTTCGAGCGCAAGGAGGTGCTCAGCGCGGCCGGCGCGCCCTACAGCGTCTTCACGCCCTACCGCAGCGCCTGGCTGAAGAAGCTCGAGCCCTTCTTCCTCGAGCCCTATCCGGTGGAGAAGCACGCGGCGGCGCTGGCGCCCGTGCCGGAGGCCATCGCCACCGGCATCCCGACGCTCGAATCGCTGGGCTTCCGGCGCAGCAACCTGCACGAGCTGAAGATCCCGGTGGGCTGGCCGGGCGCGCGCGCGCTGCTGGAAGATTTCCTGCCGCGCATGGCCGACTACGACCGCACGCGCGACTTCCCGGCCGTGAAGGGGCCGAGCTACCTCTCGGTGCACCTGCGCTTCGGCACCTGCTCGATCCGCACGCTGGCGCGCGAGGCGCATGCGCGTGCCGGGGCCGGCAGCGAAGGCGCGCGCGTGTGGCTGTCGGAGCTGGTGTGGCGCGAGTTCTACCACCAGATCCTGCACCACCATCCGCGCGTCGTGGGCCACGCCTTCAAGCCCGAATACGACGCGCTGCACTGGGAGCACGGCAAGCATGCCGAGCAGCATTTCGCCGCCTGGTGCGAGGGCCGCACCGGCTACCCGCTGGTCGACGCCGCGATGCGCCAGCTCGCGCAGACCGGCTACATGCACAACCGCCTGCGCATGGTGGTGGCGAGCTTCCTGACCAAGGATCTCGGCATCGACTGGCGGCGCGGCGAGCAGCACTTCGCCGATCACCTGAACGATTTCGACCTCGCCGCCAACAACGGCGGCTGGCAATGGGCCGCCTCCACCGGCTGCGACGCGCAACCCTGGTTCCGCATCTTCAATCCGGTGGCACAGAGCCGCAAGTTCGACCCGCAGGGGCGCTTCATCCGGCGCTACCTGCCGCAACTGGCGAAGCTGCCCGACGAACTGATCCACGCGCCGTGGGAAGCACGCCCGGTGGACCTGGCCGCGGCGGGCGTCGAGCTGGGCGGCAACTACCCGGCGCCGATCGTCCGGCACGCCGAAGCGCGCGAACGCACGCTGGCGCGCTACGCAGCCGTGAAGAAGCGCAGCTGATTCAGAACAGCTCGACGTCGCCGATCTTGGCGTCGTCGGCGAGGTGGCCGGCGCTCACCAGGTCGGCGTGGTGGCGCACCTGGTTGCGGCCGTTGCCCTTGGCGAAATAGACCGCCTTGTCGGCGCGCTCGAAGGCGCCGTTCGGGGTGTCGCCGGCCTTGAGCTCGGTGAAGCCGATGCTCACGGTGATGCGGCCCACCTGCGGGAACAGGTGGCGCTCGACGTTGTGGCGCAGGCGCTCGAAGGCCTGCGCCGCGGCGTCGCCGTCGGCGCAGCGCATCAGCACCACGAACTCCTCGCCGCCGAAGCGGTAGAGCCGGTCGTCGAAGCGGAAGCTGCTGCGCATCAGGCGCGACATCAGCAGCAGCACCTCGTCGCCGATCAGGTGGCCGTAGCTGTCGTTGACGCGCTTGAAGTGGTCGATGTCGATCACGCCCAGCCAGTTGCGGCAGCGCTGCGCGCGCTGGCGGCGGCCACCGCCGGCCGCGCCCGCCGCGGCGGGCGCCGGCTGCCCGACCGTCTTCAGGAAGCTCTCGTCGAAGGTCTTGCGGTTGAGCAGGCCGGTCAGCGTGTCGCGCTCGCTGTAGTCGAGCAGGCCCTGGAAGTTGCGGTAGATGCGCAGGATGCTCATCACCAGGCGCTGGTCGCGCTCGTCCAGCGGCGCGTCGCTCTCGACCTCCATCACGCCGAGCTGCTCGCGGTCGGTCGCCACCGGGAAGAAGGCGCGGTGCGGGTCGCCCGCCACGAGCACGATGGCCTGCCCGTGGAAGGCCTGCAGGCGGTGCGGATGCTCCTCGTGGCGCGGCAGGCCGTCGAGATCGATCCAGGCCGGGTCGGCGCTGGCGGCGAGGTCGTCGTGCGACAGCCGCGCGCGCGTCAGCCAGCGTTCCTGGCCGGCCTCGCCGACGCTGCGGTAGATCGCCACCGCGCGCGGGCGCAGCAGGTCGCGCAAGGCGCCGACCAGCGTCACGTCGAGCAGCTCGCGGTCGCGGAAACCGGTCAGCTCGGCGAGGTGGTCGACCAGTTCCGCCATGGGCGCGCCGCCCTCACGCCAGCGTGGCCGCCGCGGCGGTGTAGCGCCCGATCAGGGCAAGCAGGTCTTCTTCCGAGTAGGGCTTGCCGAGGTAGTGGTCGACGCCCAGCTCGGCCGCGTAGTCGCGGTGCTTCTGCGCGATGCGCGAGGTGATCATGATCACCGGCAGATCGCGCAGGCGCGCGTCGCCGCGGATGTTGCGCACCAGGTCGAAGCCGTCCATGCGCGGCATCTCGATGTCGGAGAGCACCACCTGCGGCCGCTCCTCGGCGAGGCGCTCGAGCGCTTCGATGCCGTCCTTGGCGGTGACCACGCGGTAGCCCTCGCGCACCAGCAGGCGCTGCGTCACGCGGCGCACGGTGAGCGAGTCGTCGACCACCAGCACCAGCGGCGAGGCGGCCACCGGCGCCTCGGCGGCGGCCGCGCTCGGCGTGCTCGGCGCGACCGGCGTGCCGTGCAGCGCGCCCAGGGTCGCGGCACGCGCCGCATCGCCGTACAGCGTGGCCAGCGCCACCGGGTTGTAGATCAGCGCGACGGCACCGGAGGCGAGCAGCGTCATGCCGGCCAGGCCGGGCAGGCGCGAGAGCTGCGGCCCGAGGTTCTTCACCACCACTTCCTGGTTGCCCAGCACTTCGTCGACGTGCAGCGCGACGCGCTGCTGCGCGCTGCGCACCACCACCACCGGGCGCGTGCGGCCGACGTTCTCCAGCGGCACGGCGCTGAGCTGCAGCAGCGCGCCGAGCCAGAAGAAGGGCAGCACGCGGTCGCCGAGCGCATAGCTGCCGCTCTCGTAGGCCTGCTGGATCTCGGCCGGCGTGGCGCGGCGCACGATCTCGATCAGCGTCGAGGGCACGGCCACGGTGGCCTCGCCGCAGCGCAGCATCACCACCTGCGTCACCGCCGTGGTCAGCGGCAGCACCAGCTTGAAGGAGGTGCCCTGGCCCGCTGCGGTGGCGGTCTCGATGCGGCCGCCCATCGCGTTCACCTCGGAGCGCACCACGTCCATGCCGACGCCGCGGCCGGCCAGCTCGGTGACGGTCTCGGCGGTGCTGAAGCCCGGCGCGAAGATCAGGTTGGCGAGGTCGGCGTCGCCGACCTGCTGGCCCGCGCCGATCAGGCCCATGGCCACGCCCTTGGCGCGGATGCGCTCGAGGTCGAGGCCGCGGCCATCGTCGCGGAACTCGATGCCGACTTCGTTGCCTTCCTGCGTGACCGTCACGAGCACGGCGCCGGCCGGATCCTTGCCCGCCGCGGCGCGCGCCTCGGGCATCTCGATGCCGTGCGTCACGCTGTTGCGCAGCAGGTGCTCGAACGAGCCGATCATGCGGTCGAGCACGCCGCGGTCGACTTCGATCGAGCCGCCGACGATGTCCAGCCGCACCTGCTTGCCGGTCTCCTTGGCCGCCTGGCGCACCACGCGGTAGAGGCGATCGGACTGGCCTTCGAACTCCACCATGCGCGTGCGCAGCAGGTCGTCCTGCAGGTCGCGCGTCAGGCGCGCCTGCGTGGCCAGTTCGTCCTCGGTGCTGTCCAGCGAGCGCTGCAGTGTGCGCTGCACCGTGGCCACGTCGTTGACCGACTCGGCCATCATGCGCGTGATCTCCTGGAAGCGCGTGAAGCGGTCGAACTCGAGCGGATCGAAGGACTGCGAGGCCGCCTTGGCCGCCTCCAGGCGCGAGCTCATCTGCGTCTCGGCCTGCAGCTCGATGTCGCGCAGCTGCTGGCGCAGGCGCTCGAGGTTCTCGGTCAGGTCGGCGAGCGAGCCCTTGATCTGGCCGACTTCCGATTCGATGCGCGAGCGCGTGATCGACACCTCGCCGGCCTGGTTCACCAGGCGGTCGAGCAGCGGCGCGCGCACGCGCACGGCGGTCTGCGCCGCGCTCTGCGACTTGTCGGCCACGACACGCGCCGTGGCACCGCCCAGCGCGAAGCGCGACCAGTCGAAGGGCGCGAGCTCGGCCGCTGCGGCTTCGTGTGGCGTTGGCGCCGCCGCTGCTTCGGGTTCGGCCGACGCAGGCTGCGGCTCGGCCAGCGGCGCCATCGCTTCTTCGACGATCGCGACCGGTGCGGCGGGCGCCGGCGGCATCGCCGTCACGCTCAGCACCGGCTCGGCCGGCGGTTCGGCGGCCACCGCGGCGGACGCCTCGGCATAGGCCTGCGCATCGCGGGCGCGCAGCAGCTCGAACACCTGCGTCAGGCCGTCGGCGCGCGACTGCAGCTGCTCGACGTCGGCGGCGGCCACCGGCGGGTCGGCCAGCAGCTGCTCGATGCGGGTCTCGAGGCGATGCGCCATCTCGCCCAGGCGCATCGCGCCGGCCAGGCGCGCGCCGCCCTTGAGCGTGTGCAGCGTGCGCATGCAGGCCGCGGCATGGCTGGCTTCGCCGGGGCGGCGCGCCCAGTCGCGCAGCTGGGTGGCCAGCTGCGGCAGCAGCTCCTGCCCTTCTTCCTCGAAGATCGGGAACAGCTCGGCGTCGACCGCGTCGACCGCGTCGATGTCCTCGGTGCCTTCGATCGCGATCTCGCGCTCGGCCAGCGGCAGCGCGGCGTGCGCGGGCGTGCTGGGCAGTTCGGCGAGCGGCTTCAGCTCGGCGACGCCCAGAGCGTCGACGCGCGGGTCGAGCGTGCCGAAACCGGTCGTGCCCAGGCCGCTGGCGCTGAACGGCATCGGGCGGCTGGCGGGCAGCGGCTCGGCGACCGCCTGCGGGGCCGGCGCGGCGCCGAGGTCGATGCGCTCGAACTCGGGCGCCAGGTCGAGCTCGCCCACGCCGGTGACCGGCGGCAGGTCGGCCGCGGCGGTGGCCGCCTCGAGGCGGCGCGCCGATTCGATCTCGTGCTCGGCCAGGCGCGCCAGCAGCTCCGGCGCGGGCTGCTTGAGGAAGCCGGCGGCGAACTGGTGCAGCAGGCGGCGGATCTCCTCGGCCGTGTCGACGAACAGCCGCGCCTCTTCGGTGGTGCCGTAGCCGATCGCCTGCGAGCGCGTCTGCGCGTGCTCCAGCGCACGGGCCAGCTGCGACAGGTCGTTGAAGCCGACCGTGGCCGAACTGCCGGCCAGCGAATGCGCCAGCGCGATCGGCGTCTCGCCGATCGGGCGATGCAGCTCCATCGCCCACTCGGCCACCTCGGTGGTGAGGCGGCGCGAGAGCTCGTCGGCTTCGTTGAGATAGATGTTGAACAGCGGGATGCCGATGCGCAGCGGCCCCACCACCTTGACGTTCTCGTCCTCGGACGGCGCCGCGGCCGGCTCGGGCTCGGGCTCGGGCTCGGGCGCGGCCTCGATCACTTCCGGCAGGGCCGGCGCCGCGCCGAGGTCGAGGTCGATCAGCTCGAACGAGACATCGGGCTGGACGCTCACCGCGGCCATCGGCAGCTCGGCCAGCGGCAGCGGCTGGGTCGCCTGCGGATCGAAGCTCTCCTGCACCAGCGGCACGTCGAGATCCAGATCGGGCAAGGCGGACAGCGGCACCGGAGCGGCCGCGGCCATGCCGTCGAGCGTGGACAGGTTCAGCTCGAACGAGACCTCGGGCAGCGCCGGTGCCGACACCGGTGCCGCCACCGGCTCGGCCAGCGGCGCTTCGCCGGCGGCCAGGCGCTGCGCCGCCGCCTTGACGGCCGTTGCGCTGCGCGCCGCATCGCGGCGCGAGGCGATGTCCTCGACCCAGGCGGCGAGCTCACCCAGCGCCCAGTTCGTGAAGTCGATCAGCGCCGGCTCGGCGGCGTGGTTCGCGGCCAGCTGCGTGTTGTAGATCTGCTCGCAGGCCCAGCCGGCTTCGCCGAATTCCTTCAGCCCGACCATGCGCGAGCTGCCCTTGAGGGTGTGGAAGGCGCGCCGCACGGTGGTCATCTGCGCCACGTCGGACGGTGCGTGGGCCAGCCCCGCCATCGCGGCGCGGGCATCGGCGATCACCTCGCGTGCCTCCTCGAGGAAGACCTCGCGCATCTCGTCGTCTTCGGCCAGCTCGGGCTCGGCGGCCGGCGCCGGGGCCGGCATCGCCAGCGGCGCGGCGCGCAGCTCGGCGATCTCCGGCTCCAGGCCCATGGGCTCTGAGCTGCTGTGCACGAAGTCGACCAGCATGTCGCTCAGCTCGCCGCGCACCGAGGCCAGGCCCTCGCGGTCGTCGGCTTCGGCGGCGCGGGCCAGCGCCTCGCGCGTGCGGTCGACGGTGTCGGCCAGCGTGTCCTGGTCGGCCATGTGCGCCTCGTGCGAGAGGCGCTCGAGGTCACGCGTGACCTCGGCCACCGGCACGTCGGGCTGCGCGGCGGCGTAGGCCAGCTGCTGGGCCTGCTCGATCAGGCGCGGCTCCACCGGCGGCACGGTGCCGGCGTGGCGCGTGCTCGCGCCGCGGCCCATGACCGGATCGAGCGTGCCGGTGCGCGGGTCGAACACGAACAGCGACTTGGCCATCTGCGGCTGCACGCTGAGCATGTCGATCAGGAAGCCGAGCGCGCCGAGGTTGCCGGCGATGCGGTCGAACAGGCCGGTCTGCGCCACGCGCGCCGGGTCGACCTCGGTCTGGGTCAGGCCCTCGATTTCGTCGCGCATGCGCAGCAGCGCAGCGGTGGCCTGCTCGATGCCCAGCACCGACAGCACGCCGCGCATCGCGCCGAGCTGGTTGGGCACCGGGATCAGCACCTGGCGGTCGTCGGGCTTGCGGAAGAACTGGTCGATCGCCTTCTCGGCCTCGGCCAGCGAGGCGCGCAGCTCCTGCACCACGCTGCCCATGGTCTGGCGGTCGGAGACGCGGCGGTAGAGCTCCTCCATCCACGGCTCGAGCGGCTCGGGGCCGCGCCCCTCACGCACCGAGCCGAGCCGGTCGGCCAGGCGGCGCACGCGCTCGGCCTGCTCCGGGTTGTCGAAGTCGGAGTCCTCGAGCGCCGCCTCGATGTACAGCAGGCTGGTGGCCACCTCCATCGCCAGCTGCGGGTTGGGCGCCGCGCCGCTGTTGATGGTCTGGGCGATCGCCATCTGCAACTCGGCCGCGAAAGCCTCGCCGAGCGGGAACAGGCGCTTGAGCGAATCACCGACCAGCGAGAACTGCTCGTTCAGGCCGGCCAGGCGATGCAACTCGCCACCGGCCACGCCCTGCCAGGATTCCTTGGCCGCGGCGACGCGCTTGCGCGCCTGCACCAGCACGGCCGGGTCGAAGCGGCCCAGCGTGCTGGTGTGATAGTCGACCGGCAGCTCGTGCGCCAGCGCGTAGACCTGGCGCACCGCGGCCAGGCGCGGCGCGCGCCGGCCGTCGCCGGGCGAGTCGGATTGCGCGCAGAAGAACAGCAGATCCTGCGCGAGCCGCTCGGAGACCTCGTTCTGGCCGCGCTCGAGCACGCGGTACTGCGCCAGCAGGCGCGAGGCGACGCGCTTGCTGAAGACGTCGAAGCCGAGCAGGCCGTGGGCCTGCGCCTCGAACACCGCGGAAGCGAGCTTCCACAGCGTCGCCACCTGCAGATCGGTGGCGGCCGCGCCCAGCCCGGCGCAGCCTTCGCTCATGCGCGCGGCCGCCAGCACCGGCTGCGGCGTGCGCATGATGCCCAGCAGGTGGCCTTCCATCGTCGTGCGCGTGGCGGCGTCGAGCGCGCGCGGCGGCACGCTGGTGTCCGGCGGAATCTCGCGCCAGTGCCAGTCGACGCTCCACAGGTCGGCCGGGTGGATGCGCTCGGCGCCGGCGGCTTCCTGCACGGCGCGGTACTGCGGGAACATCGCCAGCGCCGCGACCGGCTTGCCGGCCAGCAGGCGCGCGAGGTAGTCGAGCAGCGCGAACGAGGCATGCTCGATCTGCTCGACGACCAGCACCGTGAGCTTGTGCGGCTTGGCGACGAACTTCTGCACCAGCGACTCGCTGGCGCGCAGCACCAGCGCGGCCTCGGGCAGGCCGACCAGCTCGAGCGCGCCGGCGCCCTGGTGGATGGAGCTGCGCGCACTGCGCAGCACGGCCGGGTCGACGGTGTCGACGTCGGAGCCGCCGACCGCCTCGGCCTCCTTCAGGCAGCGGCGCAGCGACTTGTGCGCCGCCTCGAGGGTGCGGCGCAGTTCGTCCTGCACCCAGGCCAGGGCGCTCAGGTCATCGGCGGGTGCGCCCCGCGTCGTGGCATTCGGGGCGGTTCGCGTGTCCATGCGGTGCTCGGCTGTCAGGCGGGGCGGGTCACTCGATCTTGAATCGTGCGACGGACTGCTTCAGTTCCTCGGCGGTGCGCGACAGCTCGCGCACCATCGCAGCGGTGGAGCGCGTGCCTTCGCCGGTCTGCTCCGTCACCGCGAAGATGTGCTGGATGTTCGAGGCCACCACGTTGGCGGAGCGGGCTTCCTGCTGCGCCTGGTTCGAGATCTGCCCGATCAGCTCGGCGAGCTGGCGCGAGACGCGGTCGATCTCGCCCAGCGCGGTACCGGCGGCGTCCGACAGGCGGGCGTTCTCGACCACACCCTGCGTGCTGCGCTCCATGGCGCCAACGGCGTCCTGCGTGTCGGTCTGAATGGTCTTGACCAGCGCCGCGATCTGGCGCGTCGCGTCGGCCGAGCGTTCGGCCAGCCGCTGCACTTCTTCGGCCACCACCGAGAAGCCGCGCCCCGCCTCGCCGGCCGAAGCCGCCTGGATGGCGGCGTTCAGCGCCAGCACGTTGGTCTGCTCGGTAATGTCCGAGATCAGCTCGGTGATTTCGCCGATCTCCTGCGACGACTCGCCCAGCCGCTTGATCCGCTTGGAGGTTTCCTGGATCTGGTCGCGCAGCAGGTTCATGCCGCCGATGGTGTTCTGCACCGCGCGCAGGCCCTGCTCGGCGGCGTCCAGCGACTGGCGCGCCACGCTGGCGGTCTCCTGCGCCTTGCCCGACACGTCGTTGATCCGGCCGGCCATCTGCAGCACCGATTCGCCGGTGTCGCGGATCTCGCGCAGCTGTTCGGTCGAGGCGGCCAGCAGTTCGGTCGAGGTGGCTTCCACCTGCTGCGTGGTCTCGGTCACGCGGGTCACCGTGCCCTGCACCTGCGACACCAGCGAGCGCAGCTCTTCCACGGTGTAGTTCACCGAGTCGGCGATGGCGCCGGTGATGTCTTCGGTCACCGTCGCCTGCTGCGTCAGGTCGCCTTCGGCCACCGTCTGCAGTTCGTTCATCAACCGCAGAATGGCCGCCTGGTTGGCGTCGTTGACGCGCTTGGCCTCCTGCTCCTGGCGTTCGGCTTCCTGGCGCTGCGCTTCGGCGAGCTGCGCACGCTGCGCCTGGTCACGCACATACAGGCGCAGGAAACCGACGCCGCCGACGATGATCATCGCGGCGAACAGCAGCAGGGAGAGGAAGCTGCCGAAGCCGAAGCCGGTCTGCTTGGCGAGCGCTTCCTGCACGCCTTCCAGGCCGGTGCGCAGCGGTTCGCTGTCGGTGACGATCGCCGCCTGCGCTTCGCGCGCGGACACCAGGCCCTGCAGGTTGCCCAGGATGGCGCTGGCCTGCGTGCGGGTCTCCTCGTACTGCTTGAGCAGCGCGACGAGGCGCTCCTTGGTCTGCGGATCCTTGGTCGGCGGCAGGCGCAGCTCGTGGTTGCCGTCGGACAGGCCCTGGGCGATCTCGCGGAACGAGTTCAAGTCCTTGCCGAGCAGGAACACCGCCTCGGGCGACACGCCTTCCATGGTCAGGAATTCGTTGGCCGACTTGCCGATGCGCTGCGTCAGCATGACGAGCTGGCCGACCGCGGAGAGTTCGGCCGGCGAGGCGTCCTGCTGCAGCTTCAGCGAGGAGATCGTCTCGGCAATCTCCAGCAGGTCGGACGACTGCCGGTTGATGGTGCGCAGCGCCTGGCCCACCTGGGTCAGGATCTTCTGCTGCGAGACCACGGTGTTGGCGTTCTTCTCGGCGCGATCGACCAGCGGCAGCAGCGGGTCGAGCAGTTCCTGCACGCCCGACGGCGCCGCCGCCAGCGCGCCCTCGCCGGTCTTGAGCTCGCGCACGGTGCGGGCCAGCACCTCGGTGCTCTCGCGCACCTCCGGGAAGGCCTGCGGGCTGCCGACCAGCGCCTGCGACACCGACTTGGCGAGCCGCTGCGACTGCATCAGCGCCTGGCCGGTGGCACCCACCTGGGCCGAGCCCTTGCTCGCGGCGTTCAGCGCGAAGATGGTGGTGGCGATCACGCCGATCACGCCCAGCAGCACCAGGCCGCCGAGGATGCGCTGCTGCTCGCCGACCGGGCGCGCGCCGATCACCGGCAGCGCGCCGCTGTCGGCCGACTGGGTTTGCGGGCCCTCGGCGCTACGCGCCTCGGCGAGCTCGGCCAGTTCGGAGGGCGCGGCCTCGGTGATGATCGAGGAATCCATCTGCGCCGTCGCCTGCATCGCGCCGACGTCCAGCGCCACCGTGCCGCCGGCACCGGGCAGCGGCATGTCGTCGCGGCCGCTGGGCTCGTCGAAGCGATCCTGCTCGAGCGTGTCCAGATCGGCGCTGTCCTTGCGCCCCAGTCCCTTGATCTTGTTCAGGAAGCTCATGGTTTCCTCTTGTGCACTTCGTTGAGCGGCGTTCAGCGGATTCAGCCGACGATCTTCAGAAACGCCTCGTCGCCAGCCAGGGCGGCAAGGCTCAGTTCCTGCCACGCGCGCCCGGAAGCGTCGCGCAGGCGCGCGCCGACGAAGGCCGGCCGGGCCGCACCGTCGTCGGCCTCGCGCGTGAGCTGGTCTTCGCCGCGCAGGCCGGCCAGGCGATCGACCAGCAGCACGCAGTTCAGATCCAGCGCCTGGTTGAAGCCGACCAGCTGCGCCTGCTGCGGCGCCGCCTCGGCGGCCTTGACGCCGAGGAAGCCGGCCAGGTCGACCACGCCGTGCAGGTGGCCGCGCAGGTTGGCGACGCCCATGAACCAGCGGTGGGTGTGCGGCACCGGCACGATGGGTGCCATCGCGAAGATCTCGCCCGCCTCGCGCAGCGGGAACAGCAGACCGCGGCCGGCCACTTCCACGGCCAGCCAGGAGCTGCCGCGCTGCTGCGTGCGGGCCGCCTGCAGCCGCTCGGCAAGCCGGCTCTGCAGTTCGCGCAGTGCTTCCTTCTTGGCCATGAGATCGGTATGTCCGTCAGTCGAAGGCGCGGATCTTGGAGACCAGTTCTTCCGGATCGACCGGCTTGACGATGTAGTCGCGCGCACCCTGGCGCATGCCCCAGACCTTGTCGGTTTCCTGGTTCTTGCTGGTGCACATGATCACCGGCACGTCGGTGAAGCGCGGGTCGCGCGTGATCGCGCGGGTCAGCTGGAAGCCGTTCTGGCCCGGCATCACCACGTCCATCAGGATCAGGTCGGGCTTCTCCTCGCCGAGCCGGCGCATGGCCTCCTCGCCGTTCTCGGCGGTGCGCACGGCATAGCCGCGCTTGGTCAGCAGTTCGGAGAGGTGGTGCAGTTCGGTCTTGGAGTCGTCGACCAGCAGGATCTTCTGGATCGGCATGACAGTTCCTCAGTGAGCGCCGGCTTATCCCCTGGCGCTGTCGCTACAGGCGCTCGCGCGCCGACAAGGGTTCGAAACAAGGGGCGATCATGCGGCACGGCGGTGCTGTGCCACCGCCTGCAGGAGCTGATCTTTCGTGAAAGGTTTGGTGAGATAGTCCTCGGAGCCCACCATGCGGCCGCGCGCCTTGTCGAACAGGCCGTCCTTGGACGACAGCATGATCACCGGCACCCCGGCGAAGCGCGCGTTGCGCTTGATGATCGCGCAGGTCTGGTAGCCGTCCAGCCGCGGCATCAGGATGTCGCAGAAGATCAGGTCGGGGTCGTGGTCGTTGACCTTGGACAGCGCATCGAAGCCGTCCTCGGCGAGCAGCACGTCGTGCCCGCCCTGCTTCAGGAAGATCTCCGCGCTGCGGCGGATGGTGTTGCTGTCGTCGATGACCAGGATCTTGATCCCGGAGGCACCGGCGGGGGCTTGATTGCTCACCGAGCATTCTCCTCGTCGACTGGACCGACATCTCCGCGGCCTTCAGGCCGGCGGCGTCAGACCTGGACCATCTCGAAGTCTTCCTTGCGCGCGCCGCACTCGGGGCAGGTCCAGTTCATCGGCACCTGCTCCCAGGGCGTTCCCGGCGCGATGCCGTGCTCGGGATCCCCGGTTGCCTCGTCGTAGATCCATCCGCAGATGAGGCACATCCAGGTTCTGGGTTCGCTCACGGCGCGTCTTCGCCTTCACTACAATGCAACGGAACACGATTGTAGCCACGCGATTTGGCAAAAAATCAAGGCCGCGTAGGCACATACACAACTTTCTTCACGTTCGGCTGTAAGTCCACGGAAGCCCTTTCGCACCCGATTCCGACGGCCTCAGCCCGCTGCCATGAGCCCTGACCTCTCCCCCGACGCCGCCGGCGGCGAAACGCTGCAGGAGCAGCCCGCGCCCGCCTGCGTGATGAGCTTCAACGCCAGCGACCCGAGCGGCGCCGGCGGCCTGGCCGGCGACGTGTCGACCATCGCCGCCATGGGCGCGCACGCGCTGCCCGTGGTCACCAGCATCGTGATGCGCGACACCGCCGAGGTGTTCGACCAGCACGTCATCGACGCCGACGTGGTGGCCGAGCAGGCGCGCAGCATCCTGGAGGACGTGACGATCTCCGGCTGGAAGGTCGGCTTCCTCGGTTCGGCCGAGGGCGTGAGCGCGGTCGCCGAGATCCTCTCCGACTACCCCGACGTGCCGCTGGTGGCCTACCTGCCCAACCTGTCGTGGCTGGAGGAGGATGCGCAGCAGGCCTACGCCGACGCCTTCCGCGAGCTGGTGCTGCCGCAGACCGAGGTGCTGGTGGGCAGCCACCAGACCCTGATGGACTTCCTGCTGCCCGACTGGGACAGCGAGCGCCCGGCCTCGCCGCGCGAGCTCGCCGTAGCCGCTGCCGAGCATGGCGCGCGCTACGTGCTCGTCACCAGCGTGGTGCTGCCCGCCGGCAAGGCCGGCGCCGACCAGTACCTCGACAACGTGCTGGCCTCGGCGCAGGGCGCCATCACCGGCGAGAAGTTCGAGCGCTTCGAGGTCGCCTTCGTCGGTGCCGGCGACACGCTGGCCGCCGCGCTGGCCGCCCTGCTCGCCTCCGGCGCCGAACTGCATGCCGCGGTCGGCGAGGCGCTGACCTTCCTCGACCAGTCGCTCGACGCGGGCTTCCGCCCCGGCATGGGCAACGTCGTGCCGGATCGCTTCTTCTGGGCCCTGCCGCCCGCCGAGGAAGGCGAAGGCGGCGAAGGTGCCGCCGACGACGCCTCGCCCGACGACGACAACAACACGCCCAAGGGGCCTCGCCATGTCCACTGATTCCAAGAGCAATGCCGGGCTGTTCGCCCGTGCCCAGAAGGTCATCCCCGGCGGCGTGAATTCGCCGGTGCGCGCCTTCCGCGCCGTCGGCGGCACGCCGCGCTTCATCGCCCGCGCGCAGGGGCCCTACATGTTCGACGCCGAGGGCAAGCGCTACATCGACTACATCGGCTCCTGGGGCCCGATGATCCTCGGCCACGGCCACCCGGCGGTGCTGGAGGCGGTGCAGAAGGCGGCCACCGAGGGCTTCTCCTTCGGCGCGCCGACCGAGCGCGAGATTGAGCTGGCCGAGGAGATCCTCGCGCTGGTGCCGAGCATGGACCAGCTGCGCCTGGTGAGCTCGGGCACCGAAGCCGCGATGAGCGCGCTGCGCCTGGCGCGCGGCGCCACCGGGCGCAGCCGCATCGTCAAGTTCGAGGGCTGCTACCACGGCCATGCCGACGCGCTGCTGGTCAAGGCCGGCTCCGGGCTGGCAACCTTCGGCCACCCGACCAGCGCTGGCGTGCCCGCCGAGGTGGTACAGCACACCATGGTGCTCGAGTACAACAACCTCGCGCAGCTCGAGGAGGCCTTCGCGCTGCACGGACGGGACATCGCCTGCGTGATGCTCGAGCCGATCGCCGGCAACATGAACTTCGTGCGCGCCAGCGTGCCCTTCGTGAGCAAGCTGCGCGAGCTGTGCACCAAGCACGGCGCGCTGCTGATCTTCGACGAGGTGATGACGGGTTTCCGCGTCGCGCTGGGCAGCGCGCAGAGCCTGTACGCCAAGCTGATCCCCGGCTTCGCGCCCGACATGAGCGTATTCGGCAAGGTGATCGGCGGCGGCATGCCGCTGGCCGCCTTCGGCGCCAAGCGCGCGGTGATGGAGCAGCTCGCCCCGCTCGGGCCGGTCTACCAGGCCGGCACGCTGTCGGGCAACCCGGTGGCCACGGCCTGCGGCCTGGCCACGCTGCGCGAGATCCGCAAGCCCGGTTTTCACGAGGCGCTGGCGGCGAAGACGAAGACGCTGGTCGACGGCCTGCTGGGCGCTGCGCGCGAAGCCGGCGTGCCCATGGTGGGCGACAGCGAAGGCGGCATGTTCGGCTTCTTCTTCTCCGACGCCTTGCCGCAGAACTACCCCGCCGTGATGGCCACCGACAAGGAGCGCTTCAACGCCTTCTTCCACGCCATGCTCGAAGAAGGTGTCTACTTCGCGCCGGCGCTGTACGAGGCGAGCTTCATGAGCGCGGCGCATGCCGACGCCGACATCGCCGCCACCATCGAAGCCGCACGCAAGGCACTGAAGCGCTGAGACAGCCGCATGCACATCCACATCCTGGGCATCTGCGGCACCTTCATGGGCGGGCTGGCCGCGCTCGCGCGCGAGGCCGGCCACCGCGTCACCGGCTGCGACGCCAACGTCTACCCGCCGATGAGCGACCAGCTGCGCTCGCTCGGCATCGAGCTGATCGAGGGCTGGGGCACCGAGCAGCTGGCGTTGAAGCCGGATCTGTTCGTGGTCGGCAACGTCGTCACGCGCGGCAATGCGCTGATGGAGGCCATCCTGAATGCCGGGCTGCCCTACACCAGCGGCCCGCAGTGGCTGGCCGACCACGTGCTGCAGGGCCGCCACGTGCTGGCGGTGGCCGGCACGCACGGCAAGACCACGACCACCTCGATGCTGGCGTGGATGCTCGAGCACGCGGGGCTGCAGCCGGGCTTCCTGGTGGGCGGCGTGCCGCTCAACTTCGGCGTGTCGGCGCGACTGGGCTCGGGCAAGACCTTCGTGATCGAGGCCGACGAGTACGACACCGCCTTCTTCGACAAGCGCAGCAAGTTCGTGCACTACCGGCCGCGCACGGCAATCCTCAACAACCTCGAGCTCGACCACGCCGACATCTTCGAGAACCTGGCCGCCATCGAGCGCCAGTTCCACCACCTCGTGCGCACCGTACCCGGCCAGGGCCGGCTGGTCGTCAACGCCCGCGAGGAGAGCCTGCAGCGCGTGCTGGCCATGGGCTGCTGGAGCGAGGTGCTGCGCTTCGGCGCACGCAAGGAGGAGCCGGGCGCCCTGCGTGCACGCGGCGAACCGCATGCCTTCGACGTGCTGCGCGGCAGCCTGAAGATCGCGCGCGTCGAATGGGGCCTGCTCGGCGAGCACAACCAGCTCAACGCGCTGGCGGCCATCGCCGCGGCCGAGCACGTGGGCGTTGCGCCCGAGGTGGCGGCGCGCGCGCTGGCCAGCTTCGAGAACGTGCGCCGCCGCCTCGAACTGCGCGGCGAGGCCGGCGGCGTGAAGGTCTACGACGACTTCGCCCACCACCCCACCGCGATGCGCACCACCGTCAACGGCCTGCGCCGCAAGGTCGGCAGCGAGCGCATCCTGGCGGTCTTCGAGCCGCGCTCCAACACCATGAAGCTCGGCACCATGAAGGCGCAGCTGCCCTGGTCGCTGGAGGAGGCCGACCTGGCCTTCTGCCACAGCGGCGGCCTCGGCTGGAACGCCGAGGAAGCGCTCGCGCCCATGGGCGCGCAGGCGGTGGTGTGCGACAGCATCGACAAGCTGATCGATCGTGTCGTCAACGCGGCACGCCCGGGCGACAACATCCTGTGCATGAGCAACGGCGGTTTCGGCGGCATCCACGCCAAGCTGCTCGCCGCGCTGGCGGCGCGCACGCGCTGAGCCGCCGAAGCGAAGCGCCTATGCAATTGCGCAGCGTAGGCGGCTCGACTCAGAACCTGTGAACGAAACCGGCTGCTGACCCGTTTGGCACTGCATGAGTGCCACAAGCCACAAGCCGGGGGATGAACGGGACCAAGCGGGCCTGTTCGGCGAGAGGGAACTGCCGCTCGGGGC
>JAGOAS010000036.1 GCA_017983795.1 Piscinibacter sp. | reverse complement strand
GCAACGTGCTGCTGCTGGACGAACCCTCGAACGACCTCGACGTGGAAACGCTGCGTGCGCTCGAAGAGGCGCTGCTCGAGTTCGCCGGCAGCGCGCTGGTGATCTCGCACGATCGCTGGTTCCTCGACCGCATCTGCACGCACATCCTCGCGGCCGAAGGCGATTCGCAGTGGGTCTTCTTCAACGGCAACTACCAGGAGTACGAGGCCGACAAGAAGCGCCGCCTCGGTGAAGAAGGTGCGCAACCGCACCGGCTGCGCTTCAAGGCGCTCAAGTAGCGCGCACGGCGGGTCTTTGCGGCCCTCACGTCGGGGGGAGGGGCCTTGAAAGCGGCCACTCGCCCCGTGATCGTGGGTGATGCCGCACCCCACCGCACGAGGCCGCTGTTCCAGAATCCGCGCCAACGCACGACGATGCGCCGGACACGGAACATGCCGAAGATCCAGATTCATCGCGCCGGAATTGGGCCGGCGCGGCAGACGCGAGGGAGCGCCGCCTCATGACGGCCACCCTTGCCACGCTGCCACCCGACCACCCCCTCGCACGCTTCGAGCCGCTGCGGCCCGCGGAACGGGTGCTGTTGCGTGCCTGCCGGCACGGCGACATCGCGCGCATCGCGCTGCGCCGGCCGCGCGAGGCGCTGCCCGAGAACACGGTGCGGGCCTCTTTCCTCGCCGCACTGGCGCTGCACAGCGGCGCGCAGCGCCAGAGCCGGCGCATCCAGCTGCTCGGCGCCTGGATCGAAGGCCGGCTCGATCTCGGCGAATGCGAGGTGAGCGCCAGCCTGTGGTTCTTCCGCTGCGTATTCGACACCACGCCGCTGTTCGATGGCGCGCAGGTGCGCGGCGCGCTGGCCTTCCCCGATTGCGAGCTGCCCGGGCTGCTGGCCGAGCGCTGCCGCATCGCGCAGGACCTGTCGCTCAACGCCGGCTGCAGCATCGCCAGCGAGGTGCGCCTGCAGCAGGCACGCATCGAGGGCGACTTCAACGCCACGCGGCTGACCATGAGCGGCAACGACGCCTCGCTGCCGGCGCGGCGCAGCCTGATGGCCGACGGCCTCGAGGTCGGTGGCGACCTGCGCATGACCGAAGGCTTCGACGCCTCCGGCGAGGTGCGCTTCGCCGGTGCGCGCGTGCGCGGCGACTTCATCGCCAGCGCAGCGCGCGTGAACGGCCCGGTGGATGCCACCGGCGCGCGGCGCTGCGCGCTGGTGCTCGACCGGCTCGTGGTCGAGGGCGACCTGCGCCTCGACCAGGGCTTCGCGGCGGCCGGCAGCGTGAGCGCGAAACGCATCCGCGTCGGCGGCGACATGGACTGCAGCGGCGCGGCCTTCGACCGCGTCGGCGACGCGGCCTGGGGCGAGGGCGTCTCGCTGGTGCTCGACCGCGCGCAGATAGCCGGCGCGCTGCGCCTGGCCGGACTGCAGGCGCCGCTGCAGGGCGCCTCGTTCACCGGCGCGCGCGCCAAGGTGCTGGTCGACGATGTCTCGACCTGGGGCGAGCGCGTGGTGCTGGACGGCTTCGCCTACTCGCGCTTCGGCGACGGCGCGCCGGTCGACTCGGGCTTCCGCCTCGCCTGGCTGGAGCGCCAGCCGGGCGCGCACCTCGGCGAAGACTTCCGCATCCAGCCCTGGCGGCGCGTCATCCGCGTGTTGCGCGGCATGGGCCGCGGCAGCAGTGCCGGCACGCTGGCGGTGAGGCGCGAGCAGCGCCTGCGCCGCATCGGCCGCATCGGCGCGGCGCTGCCCGGCGCACTGCGTTGGCTGGCGCGCCTCGCGCACGCCGGCTTCGGCGCGCTGGCGGGCTACGGCTGGCGGCCGCAGCGGCTGGCGGCCTGGGCGCTGCTGGTGTGGCTCTCCAGCGCCGGCTTCTTCGCGCTGGCCGAACAGCAGGGCGCGCTGCTGGCGGCCGATCGCGCAGCGGGGCAGGATTTCCATCCGCTCGCCTACGCGCTCGACCTGCTGCTGCCCGGCATCGACCTGCACGAGGCGAGCCGCTGGCTGCCCGCGCGCGGCAACGGCGCGGCGCAGGCCTGGAGCGAGGCGGCACGCGTGGTCGGCTGGCTGACACGGCTGTTCGGCGCGCTCGCGGCACTGCTGCTGCTGGTCTCGCTGGCCGGCTGGGCCGATCGCGACCGGCGGCGCTGAAATCCCCGCTCATCGCGGGACGGCCCCGATCGCAGGGGCATGGGCTCTGCCGCAGAATCGAATGACCGTCACATTCGCGTCCTGCGCCCACTCATGTCACCCACATTCCGTGTCGCCGCGCTGAGCTCGCTGGCCGCCGCACTCGCGGCCTGCGCCACCCCCGGACCTTCCGCACCCACGGTGGCTGCCGATGCCACCAAACCCGCCGCCGCGCAGGCCGCCGCCGCGCCGGCCAGTGCCGCTTCGGGGGCCGCTGCGGCGGCGCGCCCCGATCCGGCCGCGCCCAAGCCCTTCGCCGAGGTGATCAAGGATGCGAAGCAGCAGCCGGGCTTCTTTCCGGTCTGGCGCAAGGACGAGAAGGTCTGGCTGGAGATCCCCGCCGAGCGCCTGGACAAGCCCTTCCTGCTCTCGGCCAGCGTGTCGGAGTCGATCGGCGAGCGTGGCCTGTACGGCAGCCAGATGGGGCCGTCGTGGCTGGCCACGTTCCGGCGCGTCGGCAACCAGATCCAGCTGATCGCGCTGAACACCGAATACACCGCCACCACGCCGGCGATGAAGGCCACCGTCGCGCAGGCCTTCTCCGACAGCCTGCTGGCCGCCGGCGCGGTGGCCAGCGCGCCGCACCCGGAGCGCAAGTCGGTGCTGGTCGACGCGAACTTCCTGCTCGCCGACCTGCCCAACTACGCGATGGCCATCGAGCAGGCCTTCCGGCTCAACTACGGGTTGGACCGCGCCAACTCGGCGATCGAGAAGGCGCGCGTCAGCGACGACATGACGACGCTGAACCTGCGCATGCATTTCGCGACGCCGCGCCTGCCGCTGCCGCCGATCGCGCCGCCGCCGCCGAATACGCCGGTGCCCACCATCCCGAAGACGCTGCCGGATGCGCGCAGCATGTTCGTCGGCTATGTCTACAGCTTCACCAAGCTGCCCGATGCGCCGATGGCCAGCCGCGACACCGACCCGCGCGTCGGCCACTTCTTCGACACCGTCACCGACCTCACCACCGACCTCCTGCCCAACCCCAAGCGCTACCTCGTCAACCGCTGGCGCCTGGAGAAGGCCGACCCGGCGGCGGCGCTCTCCGAGCCCAGGCAGCCGATCGTCTTCTGGCTCGACAAGAACATTCCGGAGATCTACCGCCCGGCGGTCAGCGAAGGCATCCTCGAATGGAACAAGGCCTTCGAGCGCATCGGCTTCAAGAACGCCATCGTCGTCAAGCAGCAGGCCGACGATGCCGACTTCGACACGCTCGACGCGCGCCACGCCTCGGTGCGCTGGTTCGTCGGCTCGGACGTCGGCTTCGCGCGCGGCCCCAGCCACACCGACCCGCGCAGCGGCGAGATCATCGACGCCGACATCGCGATGAGCGACGTGTTCGGCCGCGGCGCGCGGCGCTTCCGCGTCGAGAGCGTGGGCAGCAGCAGTGCAGCGCCCTTCGCGCTGCCCTTTGCCAAGGGCGCCGAGCAGGCCTGCGACTACGCCGACCAGGCGGCGCGCGAGCTCGACTTCGCGCTCGACCTGCTCGACGCGCGCGGCGAGCTGGCCACCGACGGACCCGAGGCCGAGGCCTTCGCCAAGTCGGTGGTGCGCGACACCATCATGCACGAGGTGGGCCACACGCTCGGCCTGACGCACAACTTCCGCGCCTCGACGGTCTACACGCGCGCGCAGCTGCAGGACAAGGACTTCACCGAGAAGAACGGCATCTCCGGCTCGGTGATGGACTACAACGCCTACAACATCGCCGCCGCCGGCGAGCGCCAGGGCAGCTTCAACAACACCACGATCGGCCCCTACGACTACTGGGCGATCGAGTACGCCTACAAGCCGATCGCGCCGGGCGAGGAGAAGGCCGAGCTGGCGCGCATCGCCGGCCGCAGCGCCAGCGACCCGTTGCTGGCCTTCGCCAACGACCCCGACGCCGGCGGCGGCCCGGGCAGCGAAGGCATCGACCCGCTGGTCAACCGCTTCGACCTCGGCGACGACCCGCTGGCCTACTACCGCAAGCGCCTGCAGCTCTCGCGCGAGCTGTGGCAGCGCGTGCAGGAGCGCTCGCCGCAGCCGGGCGAGGATCCGATCCGCCAGCGCCGCGTGCTGCTGGATGGTTTCCGCGCGCTGCGCGACTCGCCGGCGCTGGTGGCCAAGTACGTGGGCGGCATGTACACGGCGCGCACCGTGCCCGGCGGCGCGAGCAAGACGCCGGCCTTCGTGCCGGTCGAGCCGGCCAAGCAGCGTGCGGCGCTGCAGTTCCTCGCCAGCGGCCTGTTCTCGGCCGACAGCTTCCGCTTCAAGCCCGAGTTCCTCGCCAGCCTGACGCCCGACTACCGCGAGTGGGAGCGCGCCGGCCTGGTGAGCATCCCGGCCGCGGTGCTGCAGCTGC
Organism: Piscinibacter sp.; assembly: GCA_017983795.1. Taxonomy (GTDB): domain Bacteria; phylum Pseudomonadota; class Gammaproteobacteria; order Burkholderiales; family Burkholderiaceae_C; genus Piscinibacter. The sequence continues at coordinate 15,666 of JAGOAS010000036.1, read as the reverse complement.
AGGGCGCGGCGCTCGACCGGCTGATGAGCCCCGGCACCGCCTCGCGGCTGCTCGACCTGCCGCTGTACGTGAGCGAGAAGGAGCGCCGTGGCCTGATCTCGCTGAACGAGGTCTACGCCACGCTGCAGGGCGCGGTGTGGAGCGAGCTCAAGCGCGGCGGCGAGATCGATCGCATGCGCCGCAACCTGCAGCGCGAGCACGTGCGGCGCATGCAGGGCCTGCTGGTGCGCGTGAGCACGCCGCTGCCGGCCGACGCGCAGAGCCTCTTGCGCGCCAACGCCACGGCGCTGCGCGACGAGCTGCGCCAGGCGCTGGCGCGCCAGCGCTGGGATGCCGATGCGCGCGCGCACCTGCAGGAGAGCCTGGCGCTGCTCGAGCAGGCGCTGACGGCAGCCATGGTGCGCAGCTGAGGCGCAAGCCGTTCACTGCACCTGGTGCGCGCCGGGTTCGGCGCACGCCACGTTCTGGGCGGCCGCCGCCGGCGCGGCGGGCTTGTGCTCGAACAGCGCGCTGCCGATTGCGGCGGTGCCGCCGGCGAGCAGGCAGAAGGTCAGCAAGGCGGAGAAGATGCGGTCGATCATGTTCGGCTCCTGAGAGTCGCGACGACGGTGTCGCGTTGGAATGAACTCTAGGAGCCGCGCCCGGGCGGCGACAGCGCTTTGCGACGGACTGCGCGAAAGCCGGGACGAACTGCAGCCGCGTCAGATCGGCGCCGTGCGTTCCAGCAGCCAGTCGCGCGCGGCGCCCGCCAGCAGCGGCTCGAGGCGCTCGCGCACCAGGGCGTGGTAGCCGTTCAGCCAGTCGATCTCGTCGGCGCGCAGCAGCGAGCGCTCGATGCAGCGCGTGTCGATCGGGCACAGCGTGAGCGTCTCGAAGGCGAGGAACTCGCCGAATTCATTGCTGCCGGCCGGCACGTTCAGCACCAGGTTCTCGATGCGGATGCCCCACTGGCCCGGCCGGTACAGGCCCGGCTCGATGCTGGTGATCATGCCGGGCTCCATCGCCATGGTGGCGTCGGGCACCAGCTTGGAGATGCTCTGCGGGCCCTCGTGCACGTTGAGGAAGTAGCCCACGCCGTGGCCGGTGCCGTGGCCGTAGTCGAGGTTCTGCTCCCACAGCGGCGCGCGCGCGAGTGTGTCCAGCATGGGCGAGAGCGTGCCGCGCGGGAACCGGGCGCGCGACAGCGCCATCGTGCCCTTGAGCACCAGGGTGTAGTCGCGCTTGTGCGCCTCGCTGAGCGTGCCGATCGGCCAGACGCGCGTGATGTCGGTGGTGCCGCCGAGGTACTGGCCGCCCGAGTCGATCAGCAGCAGGCCATCGCCTTCGATCACGGCGTGCGATTCCGGCGTGGCGCGGTAATGCGGCATCGCGCCGTTGGCGTTGAAGCCGGCGATGGTTGAGAAGCTCAGGCCCACGAAGCCGGGCCGCTTCGCGCGTGCGGCGGAGAGCTGCTCGTCGATCGTCAGCTCGGTGATGCGCTCGCGGCCGAGCGCGGCCTCGAACCAGGCGTAGAACTCGCACATCGCCGCACCGTCCTGGCGCATCGCCTCGCGGACATGTGCCGCCTCGGCCTCGCTCTTGCGGCTCTTCAGCAGCGTGCTCGGGTTGATGGCTTCGACGACCACCGCCCTGGCGCGCTCGCGCAGGCCCAGCGTCACGCGCTTGGGGTCGAGCAGCAGCCGCGCGTCGGCCGGCAGCGCGGCCAGTGCCACGCCGGCCTCCGCGTAGGGCAGCAGCGTCACGCCGTCGCGGGCGAGCGTGTCCTGCAGCGCCGCGTCGATCTTGCCGCCGCCGACGAACAGCGTCGCGCCGCCCGGCGCGATCAGCAGGTGCGCGAGGAAGACCGGGTTGTAGCTGACGTCGGAGCCGCGCAGGTTGAGCGCCCAGGCGACGTCGTCCACCGTGCTGATGAGGTGGTGCGTGGCGCCGTGGCGCGCCATCGCCTCGCGCAGCTGCGCGAGCTTGGCGGCGCGCGCGAGCGGCGCCATCGGCGCGCGGTGCTCGTAGACCGGTGCGGCGGGCAGGGCGGGGCGATCGGGCCAGACCTCGGCGAGCACGTCGAGATCGGTGCGCAGCGTCGCGCCCACCTTCGCGAGCGCGGCGCGCAGCTGCTGTGCCGCGGCCAGGCCGAGCACGTCGCCGTCCACCGCCACCGTGTCGCCGGCCCTGGCCTCGCGCGCCAGCCAGTCGACATGGTGGGTGGCCGTGCCGGTGGGGATCTTCACCAGCGCGATGCCGCTGCCCGCCAGCTCGGCCTCGGCCTGCACCCAGTAGCGGCTGTCGGCGAACAGCGCCGCCTTGTCGCGCGCCACGACCAGCGTGCCCATCGAGCCGCTGAAGCCCGACAGCCACTGCCGGCCCTGCCAGCGCTCGGGCAGGTATTCCGACAGGTGCGGATCCGAGGAGGGGACGAGCAGCGCCACCAGCCCGAGTCGGGCCAGCGCCTCCTGCGTCTTCGCGATGCGGGCCCGGTGGGGCGAGGTGCGGGTGTCCATGCGGCGATTCTAGGTTTGCGGCCCGTGTCCTTGCAGGCGCCGGCGCACCATGTGGATGTTGCTGCGCAGGGCATAGAGCTCGTCGGCGTAGGACAGCGGCACGTGGATGCGCCCGGCGCGGTCTTCCAGGCCGTCGAGCTCGGTCAGCAGCTCGGGCAGGGGGCGCTCCGCCACCGAATCCTCCAGCCGGCGCAGCTGGCCGTACCAGCGGAAGATGCGCGAACGCACGCGGAACTGGTAGAGCGGCGGCACCACGCGCGAGAGCGGAATGAGGATGGCGATGATGGACACCATCACCACCCACATGCGGTCGATCAGGTTGGCCAGCCAGAACGGCAGGTAGCGCTGCAGCAGCGGCGCTCCGTTGCGGTAGAAGCGCTCGGCCTCGGGCGCCAGCGTGCGCTCGGTATTCTCGATCGACGGGAAGGTGCCCTTGCGCTGGAACCAGCCCGGCCCGCCGTGGATCTGCCTGGCCGCCTGCACGAACAACTGCACCAGCGCCGGGTGCAGCGTCTCCTTGGCCACCAGCGTGGCGGTCGGCGCGATCATGCGGATGTTGGCGCTCGGCATGTCGCGCGCCAGGTCGACCACGCCGCGCGGCAGCGTCACCGCGCTGAGGAAGGTGAAGCGGCGCGAGTAGGCCTCGGCCTGCGGGAAGTCGAACAGCTTCACGCCCGGCGTCTGCAGCAGCATCTGCACCAGCGGCGATTCGGGCGCGGAGGCGAATACCAGCGCGTCGATCTCGCCTTCCAGCAGCGCCACCACCGCCGGCGTCGAAGGCTTCTGCACCAGCGTCAGCGCGCCGGCGTCGACGCGGTTGGCTTCGAGCAGGCGCTTCACCAGGTTGGGCACGCCGCTGCCCGGCGCGCCGATGTTGAGCTTCCAGTCACCGGGCCTCGCCATGTCGGCGAAGGATTCGAGCACGGGTTTGCCACTGGCGCGCTGCGCCGAGGCCTCGCGGTAGAACAGCCACACCGGCTCGTAGAACAGGCTGCCGAGCGACATCAGATCCGCGTTGGCGGCCTCGTAGTCGGCTTGGCTGGCGTACTCCATGTCGGCGCCGCCCTGCACGAAGGCAAGGTCCACGCCCGACTCCGGATCGCGCAGCAGCTGCAGGTTCTCGGCCGCGCCGGCGGTGCCGCGCAGCTCCACCTGGATGCCGTGCTGGGCCAGCGCCTTGGCGTAGCGCTTGCCGAATTCGGCGTAGGCGCCCTGGTCGGCGCCGGTGGCCAGCACCACCTTCTTGGGCGGGTTCGGGTCCAGCACCTTGTAGGCGATGGCCAGCAGCACCAGGGCCAGCAGGATGAAGGGGCCGGCGGTGGCGAGCAGGTCGCGCATCGACAGCAGGGTGTGGCGCAGGGCTTGGGGCATGGCAGGTCTCGTGTCGGCAGCGACGAGGCCGCACGATAGCGCGCTGCACCGCGGGGCGTTCACCAACGGTAACCGCGCTGCGTGGTCAAATGCGGCCCGCCCGACGCCACGACCGCCATGACCCGCACGCTGGACACCACCGAACTCTCCGACCTGTTCGCGCACCTCACCAAGCCCGCCGCGCTGACCGAACTGGCCGTGCTCGCGGGCTGCCTGCTCGCTTCCTGGGTGATCGTGCGGCTGCTGCGCGGGCGCGTGGCCGCGGCGGGCTCGATCTGGTTCGGCGACCGCATCGTCGACGGCGTGCTGTTCCCGGTGCTGGCGCTGGCGCTGGCCTTCGGCGCGCGGCTGCTGGTGTCGGCCACGCTGCCGATCGCGGTATTCAAGCTCGCCATTCCCATCCTGCTGTCGCTGGTGGTGATCCGGCTCTCGGTGCGCGTGCTGCGCGTGACCTTCCCGCACGCCCACGCCGTGCGCGTGATCGAGCGCACCGTGTCGTGGATCGCCTGGCTGGCGGTGGTGCTGTGGATCACCGGCGTGCTGCCGCTCTTGCTCGAGGCGATGGAGGAGGTGAGCTGGAAGGTCGGCAACACGCATCTCACGCTGCGCAACGCGGTGGAGGGCACGCTCACCGCCGGCCTGGTGCTGGTGGTGGCCTTGTGGATTTCCGCGGCGATCGAGCGCCAGTTGCTCAAGGGCTCGGGCGACGATCTCTCCATCCGCAAGATCGCTGCCAACCTGGTGCGCGCGCTGCTGCTGTTCATCGGCCTGCTGCTGGCGATGTCGGCGATGGGCATCGACCTCACCGCGCTGTCGGTGCTCGGCGGCGCGCTCGGCGTGGGCCTGGGCTTCGGCCTGCAGAAGATCGCCGCCAATTACGTCAGCGGCTTCGTCATCCTGGCCGAGCGCTCGCTGCGCATCGGTGACATGGTGCGCGTCGACAACTTCGACGGCCGCGTCAGCGACATCCGCACCCGCTACACCGTGATCCGCGCGCTCTCGGGCCGCGAGGCCATCGTGCCCAACGAGATGCTGATCACGCAGCGGGTCGAGAACCTCTCGCTGGCCGACATGAAGGTGCTGCTCAGCACCGGCGTGCAGGTGGCCTACGGCACCGACGTGCGCGCGCTGCAGCCCAAGGTGGTCGAGGCGGTGGCCGCGGTGCCGCGCGTGCTGGCCGACCCCGCGCCCTCCTGCCAGCTCGCCGAGTTCGCCGCCGACGGCATGAACCTGACCATCAACTTCTGGATCGCCGACCCGGAGAACGGCCAGGGCAACGTGCGCTCCGACGTCAACCTCGCCGTGCTCGACGTCTTCGAGCGCGAGGGCATCGAGATTCCGTTCCCGCAGCGCGTGATGCATCACATCGGCGCCGACCCCTCGGCGGGCAAGGCCGGCGAGTGAGGTTCGTTCGCGCGCTCGCCGCCGCGCTGGCGCTTGCGCTGGCGGGCTGCGCGAGCGCGCCGAGCCACGAGGCGCCGGCCGCACCGGAAGCTGCCGGCGCCTGGGCCGACAAGCCGGGCTGGCGCGCCGAGCGGCACATGGTCGCGGCGGCGCATCCGCTCGCGGTGCAGGCCGGGCTGCAGATGCTGCGCGAGGGTGGCAGCGCCGTCGATGCGGCGATCGCCGTGCAGATGATGCTCACGCTGGTCGAGCCGCAGAGCTCGGGCATCGGCGGCGGGCTCTTCCTCATGCACTTCGACGGACAGCGCGTGCAGGCCTTCGACGGCCGCGAGACCGCGCCGGCCGAGGCCGGGCCGGATCTCTTCCTGCGCGGCGGGCGGGCCATGGCCTTCCGCGATGCGCTGGTCGGCGGCCGTTCGGTCGGCACGCCGGGCGTGCTGCGCGCGCTCGAGGCGGCGCACCGCCAGCATGGCCGCCTGCCCTGGGCGCGCCTGTTCGAGCCGGCCATCGCAGCGGCCGAGCGCGGCGTGCCGGTGGGCGCGCGGCTCGCGCTGCTGCTGCGCGACGCGAGCGCGTCTCGGCTCGGCGAAGACGATGAAGCGCGGCGGATCTTCTTCGACGCTGCCGGCGAGCCGCTGCGCGAGCGCGCCACGCTGCGCAACCCGGCGCTGGCCGATACGCTGCGCCGCATCGCGCAGGGCGGCGCCGACGTCTTCTACCGCGGCGAGATCGCGCGAGACATCGTCGCCAAGGTGCGCGGCCACGCGCGCAACCCCGGCCTGCTCGCCGAGCAAGACCTGATGGCCTACCGCGCCCGCGAGCGCACGCCGCTGTGCTTCGAGCACCGCGCACGGCGCATCTGCGGCATGCCACCGCCTTCCTCCGGCACGCTGGCGATCGCGCAGGTGCTGGGCCTGCTGGCCGAGCGCGACCTGGCCGCCTCGCCGCCCGTGCCGGCACCCTGGGGGCTGGAGCCTTCGCCCGAGGCCGTGCACCTGATCAGCGAGGCCGAGCGGCTCGCCTTCGCCGACCGCAACCGCTACGTGGCCGACCCCGACTTCGTCACGGCCGACAGCGCGGCGCTGCTCGACCCCGATTACCTGCGCCGCCGCGCCGCGCTGATCGGCACGAAGAGCATGGGCCGTGCCGAAGCCGGGCGGCCGCGCGGCGCGACCATGACGCTGGCCGACGACCGCAGCCCCGAGCTGCCCTCGACCACGCAGATCGCGGTGGTCGATGGTTTCGGCCATGCGCTCGCTATGACCAGCACGATAGAGAACGGCTTCGGCGCGCAGATCATGGTGCGCGGCTTTCTGCTCAACAACCAACTCACCGACTTCTCCTTCGTGCCCGAGGAGAACGGCGTGCCGGTGGCCAACCGCGTGCAGGCCGGCAAGCGACCGCGCTCCTCGATGGCGCCGCTGCTGGTGTTCGAGCGCGACAGCGGCGCCTTCGAGATGGCGCTCGGTTCGCCGGGCGGCGCGGCCATCATTGCCTACGTGGCCAAGTCGCTCATCGGCGTGCTCGACTGGCAGCTCGATCTGCAGCGCTCGATCGCGCTGCCCAACTTCGGCTCGCGCAACGGGCCGACCGAACTGGAGCAGGGGCGAGCCAGCGAAGCGCTGCAGCGTGCGCTGCACGAGCGTGGCCACGAGATCCGCATCCAGCCGCTGACCAGCGGTGCGCAGGGCATCCAGCGCGCGGGCCGCGGCTGGTTCGGTGCGGCGGATCCACGCCGCGAGGGCGTGGCGGCGGGCGACTGACACAATCCCGCCCCCATGGACCACAGCTTTCTCTCCGCCCTGATCCTGCTGCTGCTCGTGCTCGACCCGCTGGGCGGCCTGCCGATCTACATCCCGATCATGAACAGCGTGCCCAAGGAGCGGCGGCGGCGCGTGGCGCTGCGCGAGGTGACGATCGCCTTCGCCGTGCTGCTCGGCTTCATGTTCGCCGGCGAGGCCTTCCTGCGCGTGATGCACCTCTCCGAGCGCTCGCTCGAGGTGGCCGGCGGCGTGATCCTGCTGATGGTGGCGATCCGCATGATCTTCGGCCACGAGGGCGGCGTGTATGGCATGCCCGAAGGCAAGGAGCCGCTGATCTTCCCGCTCGCCGTGCCGCTGCTGGCCGGCCCCTCGGCGATGGCCACCGTGCTGCTGCTGGCCTCGCGCCAGCCCGAGCGCGTGATGACCTGGGTGCTGGCGCTGACCGTCGCGATGGCGATCTCCGGCCTGGTGCTGCTCGCCTGCGAGCGCATCCGGCGCCTGCTGGGCGACTCGGTGGTCGCGGCGCTCGAGAAGCTGATGGGCCTGGTGCTCACCGCGATCGCGGTGGAGATGATCCTCGCCGGATTGAAGCGCTACTTCCTCGGCAAAGACCAAAGAAAAAGGGCCGGTCTTGCGACCGGCCCTTCGAGGCGCTGTGAACTTCCGGGATCAGAAGTTGTGGCGCACGCCGACGGCGAACGAAGAGAACTTCGTGCCGGGGGTGGACACGTAGTAGTCGCCACCGGTCACGGCATCACCCTTGTTGTTCACCTGGGTGTAGAAGCCGTACACCTTGGTGCGCTTGCTCAGGTTGTAGTTGTAGCCCAGCGTGAACTGGTTGGCCTTGTCGACCACCGTCGCGCCGTTGCCCTTCATCGCGCCGGCGGCGCCGAAGTTCACGTGGAACTCGCTGGCGCCCATCGTGTACATGCCGGACAGGCGGTACGCGTTGCGCTTCAGGTTGTTGCCCAGGCCGTCTTCGAACTTGTTGTTGACGTAGTAGGCACCGACCGTGAACGGGCCCATTTCGTACAGGGCGCGCAGGCCGAACTCGGTGGCCTTGTCGTTGGCCGGGGGAGCGAACGCGCCCGTCGGGGCCGCCACGTAGGTGGCGCCGAGGTGCAGCGGGCCGCCGACGTAGTTGGCCGCCAGCACGTAGGTCTTGCGCGTCTGGGTGTTCTCGGCCAGGCCGAGTTGGGCATCGATCGTCACACCGCCGAAGTTCGGCGAGTTGTAAGCGATCATGTTCTTGGTGTTGCCCGGGTACAGGTAGAACGCATCCGACGACGTGCCCGTGTCGTGGTTGTGCATGCTGATGTAGTCGGCCGTGGCGAAGTAGGCCGCCGTCGGGCCCATGTTGCCCAGGCGCACGCGACCGAAATTGCCACTCAGGGCAACCCAGCTCTCACGACCCCAGAAGCCGGCAGCGCCGCCGGAGGCAGCACCGGTGTCGGCGTTGAAGCCGTGCTCGATCAGGAACGAAGCCTTCAGGCCGCCGCCGAGGTCTTCGGTGCCCTTGAAGCCGATACGCGAGGCGTTGTTCTGCAGCGCGGTGATGGAGGTGTCGCCATCCTTCTGACGCTCGACCGACTCGTTCAGGCGGCCATAGACCGTCACGCTGCTTTGGGCCAGGGCGGCGCCGCTGGTCAGGGTGGCCAGAGCGGCCAGGAAGAGAGAGCGCTTCATGTAAATCCTTTTGCTCTTGAAACACACTTCCGGCCGCCGGAGGCCGCCGGTACGAGAAACGCGATGTTAGATGAGAGCTTGAGGAAAACCCGCGGATTCGTTGTGCCGCAGCCACAACGGCGCGATAAACGGTCAACGGCCGCGCAGGTGGGAAGGCGCTTCGAGCCGCTTGGCGAGCATCGACAGGGCGAGCGTCAGCACGAGGTAGACGGCCGATATCGCCAGATAAGGTTCCCAGTAGCGCGAATATGCGCCGGCCACGGTGCGTGCGGCCAGCGCCAGCTCGGCCAGGCCGATGGCCGAGACCAGCGACGAATCCTTGATCAGCGTGACGCCCTCGTTGACCAGCGCCGGAATCATGCGCCGGAAGGCCTGCGGCAGCACCACGAAGCGCATCGCCTGCACGTGGGTGAGGCCCAGGCTGTAGGCGGCCTGGGTCTGGCCGAGGTGGATGCTGAGGATGCCGGCGCGGAAGATCTCGGAGATGTAGGCGCCGGCATTGAGCGTCATCGCCAGCGCGCCGGAGAAAAAGGCGCCGTGCGTCTGGCGGAACTCGCGCGCGGCGTCGCCGGAGAGCAGCAGGCCGCCGTCCGGGTGCACCAGCATCGGCATCAGCGCGAAGTGCACCAGCAGGATCTGCACGAACAGCGGCGTGCCGCGGAAGAAGGTGACGTAGGCGAGCGTGATGCCGCGCGCCGCCTTGAGCGCCCAGGCGAGCAGCGTGGACTTCGGCTGCGGCGCGTCGCGCGAGCTGCTGACCAGCCCGAGCAGCACACCCAGCAGCAGGCCGGCGCCGATGGCGACGATGGTCAACTGCACGGTCGTCCACAGGCCGCTGATGAACAGCGGCCCGTAGCCGGCCAGGATCTCCCAGCGAAGGTCCACGCTCGCGCCGTGCCGCTTACTTCGAAGCGGCCGGTGCCGCGGCGGCCGGAGCGGCGCCGAAATACTTGGCGTAGATCTTGTCGTAGCTGCCGTCGGCCTTGATGTCGGCCAGGCCCTTGTTCAGCTTCTCGAGCAGCTCGGCGTTGCCCTTCTTGACCGCGAAGCCGTACTGCTCGGGCGCGAAGGCCTTGTCGCTGACGGTCTTGAACTTGGCGCCCGGGTTGTTGGTCACGTAGTTGATGACCACGCCGTTGTCGGCCACCACGGCATCCACGCCGCCGGCTTCCAGCTCCTTCAGCGCCAGCGGGGTCGACTCGAAGCGCTTGATGTTGGTGCTGTTCTTGCCCTGCTGCTTGGTGACGACCTCGTCACCCGTGGTGCCGGTCTGCACGCCGACCTTGAGCTTCTTCAGGTCGTCGAACTTGGCCACCTTCGAGTTCGCCTTCACCGCGATCAGCTGGTAGGCGTCGAAGTAGGGGTTGGTGAAGTCCATGGTCTGCTTGCGCTCGTCGGTGATCGTGATCGACGAGGCGAGGATGTCGCGGTCACCCTGCTGCAGCGAGTTGAAGATGCCTTCCCAGGGGGTGTTGACGAACTTGATCTCGACGCCGGCCTTGCTCGCCACGGCGCTGAGCATGTCGATCGTCATGCCGACGATCTCGCCCTTCTCGTTCTGCGACTCGAACGGCGCGTAGGCGGCGTCGGTGCCCACCACGAAGACCTTGGCCGGCGGCGGCGCGGCAGCCACCGAGGCGGCGGGCGCGGGCGCGGAGGCGGCCGGGGCAGGAGCTTCCTTCTTGCCGCAGGCGGCAAGCAGAACGCCGGCACACAGCAGGCCGGCGGTTTGCAGGAATCGACGGGTGGTGATCTGGGTCATGAGAGTCCTCGATGAAGGATTGTCGTGGGCCCGGCCGGATCGGCTCGCGGGCGTGGCGCGAAGTGTAAGCGCGGCCAAGACCGGCTCAGAAGGTGTGAACGAACCTCGCGCCTGAACCGTTGAGCAGCGCATGAGCGCTGCCACGGTTGGAGACGGAGGTGAACAGGCCCAGGTGGGTCTGTTCGGTGAAGGGGAGTTGCCAACGGGTTCGCGCGCCGCGCAGCCACTCGGCGACGGCGGCGCGCCGCGCGTGATGTCGCCGCAGCGCAACCAGGTGGAGTTGCGCCCGGTCGATCTGGAGTCGCTGCTGGCGCCCGATCACCCCGCGCGCACCGTGTGGGCCTTCGTGCAGCAGCTGGACCTGGGGCCGCTGTACGCGCGCATCAAGTCGGTGGCTGGCCGCGGCGGCGCACCGGCCATCGACCCGGCCATCCTGGTGGCGCTGTGGCTGTGGGCCACCATCGACGGCGTGGGCTCGGCGCGTGAGGTCGATCGGCTGTGCGAGCGCGACGACGCCTACCGGTGGATCTGCGGCGGTGTGGGGGTCAACTACCACTCGCTGGCGGACTTCCGCACCGAGCATGAGGCGTGGCTGGACGCGCAGCTCACGCGATCGATCGCCTCGCTGCTGGATCGGCGCCTGGTCACGCTCAACGTCGTGGCACAGGACGGTCTGCGCGTGCGCGCGCATGCCAAGGCCTCGAGCTTTCGTCGGCGCGACAAGCTGGCCGAACTGCACGCCCAGGCTCAGGCCCAGGTCCAGGCGCTCAAGCGCGAACTGGCCGAGGACGCCGGCGCCAGCGCGCGGCGCAAGCAAGCGGCCATCGAGCGCGCTGCACGCGAGCGCGAGCAGCGCCTGGCCGCGGCGCTGGCCACGATGGACAAGCTCCAGCGCAAGCCCGCGCCCGAGGCCAAGCAACCCAAGCCGTCCAAGCGGCGCGGTCGCGGTGGCGACGACGGGCCGCCCGATGCCGGCGGCACAGCGGCGAAGGCCACGCCCGAGCCGCGCGTGAGCACCACCGATGCCGACTCGCGCGTCATGAAGATGGCCGACGGGGGCTTCCGCCCGGCCTTCAACGCCCAGTTGGCGGTCGATGCCGATACGCAACTCATTGCCGCCGTAGCGGTCACCAGCAGCGGCAGCGACATGGGTCAGATGAGCCCGATGCACCAGGACATCCAGCAGCGCTACGGCACCACGCCCGATCACTGGCTGGCCGATGGCGGCTTCACCAAGCTGCAAGCCATCGACGAACTGACCGAGCGCGGCACCCAGCCGGTGCTGCCCCCGCCGCGCAGCCGCAACCCGGCCATCGACTCGCTGCAGCCCAAGCCCACGGACACTCCGGCGCAGGCGCAGTGGCGCGCGTTCATGGGCAGCGACTTCGCCAAGGATCTGTACATCCAGCGCGGCGCCACCGTCGAGTGCGCCAACGCCCAGTTGCGACGCCGCGGGTTGTCCAGGTTCAACGTCTGCGGCTTGGCCAAGGCGCGCGCCGTGCTGCTGTGGCACGCCCTGGCTCATAACTTGATGCGCATGCGAAGTCTGGACATCGCCTTCGCGGCCTGATCTCAGGCCCCAACAGCGCCCGCGAACCGCCGCTCGTCGCGTCACAGCACCGCTCTCGATCCCGCCAGCTTCGGCCGCACCGCCAGCGCCGTCACACCAACGTGCATACCCACCAGCGCTTGTGCGAACAGCCCGACCTCGCTCAGCCAGCATGACGGGCGTTTCGTTCACGGCTTGTCAGACGGCGCGCGTCAGGTAGGCGATCTCTTCCTCGCTGAAGCCGGCGGCGCGGCGCGCGGCGTCGTTGAAGGGCGGGCGCAGCTTCGGTGCGGCATAGCGCTCGACCAGGCCGGGGTAGATCGCCAGCGCGTCCAGCCCGGCGCGCTCGCAGACGAAGCGGTACCAGCGGTTGCCGATCGCCACGTGGCCGATCTCGTCGCGCAGGATCACGTCGAGGATGGCCACCGCGCGTGCGTCGCCCGCCTTCGCCAGCTTGGCCTGCAGCGGCGGCGTCGCGTCCAGCCCGCGCGCTTCCAGCGTGCGCGGCACCAGCGCCATGCGCGCGACGATGTCGTGCGCGGTGCGCGCGGTCATGATCCACAGGCCGTCGTGGGCGTCGAAGTCGCCGTAGTCGTGGGCCAGCGTGGCGAGGTGCTCGCGCAGCAGCGTGAAGTGCAGCGACTCCTCGGCGGCGACGCGGAACCAGTCGCGGTAGAAGTCTTCCGGCAGGCCGGCGAAGCGCCACACCGCATCGAGCGCCAGGTTGATGGCGTTGAACTCGATGTGCGCGATGGCGTGCAGCAGCGCGGCGCGGCCTTCGGTGGTGAAGGGCGAACGCGTCGGCACATCCTTGGGCGGCACGAGGCGCGGGCGTTCGGGGCGGCCGGGCAGGCCCGGCGGTTCGGCCAGCGTGGCCTCGCAGTCGATCGCCCAGCCGCCGGCGTCGAAGGCGGCGCGCACTGCGGCGGCCTTGGTGACGGGGTCGCTCATCTGCAGCAGCACGAGCGCATGACGGCGCAGTTCCATGCACGAATTATGGGCGGGCGCTTGATAAGCTCGCGCCCATGCCACGTCCGCAAAGCCACGTCCTGCTCGTCGTCGCCGACGCCACCTTGCGTCGCAACCTGCTCAAGGGGCTGAACGCCGCCGCCAAGAGCCTGCCCAACCCCTGCGGGCTGAGCTTCTCGGGCGTGGGGAGCGCCGACGAGGCCTTGCAGATCGCGCGCGACGATGGCGATCTGCAGAGCGTGCTGGTCGACGGCCTGCTCGATGCCGAGAGCCTCGTGCAGTCGCTCTACGCGCTGCGCCCCGAACTCGACCTCTACGTGCTGGTCGACAGCGCGCGCGACGAGGAGACCGTCGGCGCGCTGACGCGCGAGGCCATCGACGGCTTCTTCATCCGCGACGAGGCCGACCCGCGCGGCTGGTTCCGCATCCTGCAGGCGGAGATCCAGGAGAAGTCGCGCACGCCCTTCTTCGACGCGCTGCGCGAATATGTGCTGATGGCCAAGGACGCCTGGCACACGCCCGGCCACTCCTCGGGCGACAGCCTGCGCGGCAGCCCCTGGGCCTCGGCCTTCCACGAATTCGTCGGCGAGAACCTGCTGCGCGCCGACCTCTCGGTGTCGGTGGACATGCTCGATTCGCTGCTCGACCCCAAGGGCGTGATCGCGCAGGCGCAGGACATGGCGGCGCGCGCTTTCGGCGCGCAGCGCACCTTCTTCGCCACCAACGGCACCTCGACCGCCAACAAGGTGATCTTCCAGACCCTGCTCGCGCCGGGTGACAAGCTGCTGCTGGACCGCAACTGCCACAAGTCGGTGCACCACGGCGTGGTGCTGTCGGGCGCGCGGCCGGTCTACTTGGACAGCTCGGTGAACACCACCTACGGCCTGTTCGGCCCGGTGCCGAAGAAGACGCTGTTCGCCGCCATCGAAGCGCATCCCGACGCCAAGGCGCTGATCCTCACCTCCTGCACCTACGACGGCCTGCGCTACGACCTGCCGCCCATCATCGCGGCGGCGCACGCCAGGGGCATCAAGGTGATCATCGACGAGGCCTGGTATGCGCATGCGCGCTTCCACCCGGCCTTCCGCCCGACCGCGCTGGAGGCCGGCGCCGACTACGCCACGCAGTCGACCCACAAGGTGCTCTCGGCGCTCAGCCAGGCGAGCATGATCCACGTGAACGACCCGGATTTCGACGCGCACCTGTTCCGCGAGAACTTCAACATGCACGCGTCGACCAGCCCGCAGTACGGCATCATCGCCAGCCTCGACGTCGGCCGCCAGCAGGCGGTGATGGAGGGCTACAAGCTGCTCGCGCGCACGCTGGAACTGGCGGCCGAGCTGCGCGAGGCCATCGATGCCACCGGCGTGTTCCGCGCGCTCACGCTCGCCGAGCTGCTGCCCGCCGAGGTGCAGGGCGACGGCATCGCGCTCGACCCGACCAAGATCACCGTGGACATCTCGCGCTCGGGCTTCACCGTCGACGAGTTCCAGCAGGTGCTGTTCGAGCGCTTCAACATCCAGGTGGAGAAGTCGACCTTCAACACCGTGACGCTGCTGCTGACCATCGGCACCACGCGCAGCAAGCTCTCGCGCCTGCACGACGCGTTGCTGCGGCTGGCGCGCGAGGCGCGGGCGCCGCGGCGGCTGGTGAAGGCGCCGGAAATCGCGCGCTTCACGGCGCTGAAATTCCTGCCGCGCGACGCCTTCTACTGCGAGGGCGAGCTGATCCCGCTGATCGATGACGACGAGCACGCCAACGCCGCGCTCGAAGGGCGCGTCTGCGCCGACCAGATCGTGCCCTATCCGCCCGGCATTCCGGCGCTGGTGCCGGGGCAGGTGATCACGCGCGAGACCGTGCAGTTCCTGCTGTCGCTGATGCGCTCGCACAAGCGCACCGACCTGCACGGCGTGGTGCACGACGGCTATACCCCGTGCATCCGCGTGATGACGCTGGCCGAGGAGGGCGCGAACCGCGCGCTGTGACTACACTGCGCGGCTTTCCCGCACGCAACCTGCCATGGCGATCTACCAGCTCGACGACGACATTCCCCGCATCGCGGACACGGCCTGGGTGGCCGACAGCGCCCAGGTGATCGGCCGCGTCGAACTGCAGGAAGGCGCGAGCGTCTGGTTCGGCGCCGTGCTGCGCGGCGACAACGAGTGGATCACCATCGGCCGCGGCTCCAACGTGCAGGACGGCACGGTGATGCACACCGACATGGGCTACCCGCTGACGATCGGCGCGCACGTGACCATCGGCCACCAGGCGATGCTGCACGGCTGCACGATCGGCGACGGCTCGCTGATCGGCATCCAGGCGGTGGTGCTGAACAACGCGAAGATCGGCAGGAACTGCCTGGTCGGCGCCGGCGCGCTGGTCACCGAAGGCAAGGAGTTCCCCGACGGCTCGCTGATCATGGGCGCGCCGGCCAAGGTGGTGGGGCAGCTCACGCCCGAGCGCTTCGAGCGCCTCCGCCAGGGCGCGCTGAGCTATGCGCAGAAGGCGGATCGCTTTCGCCGCGGCCTGAAGAAGATCGGCTGAGTAACCGTCTCTCGAGTCAAGCGCCGTGAAGCGAGTTGTCCCAGGGTTTGTTGGTTCTGACCATGGCATTGAGCGTGGTCAGCAGCTTGCGCATGCAAGCCACCAAGGCGACCTTGGGCAGCT
>JAGOAS010000004.1 GCA_017983795.1 Piscinibacter sp. | reverse complement strand
TGTCTTGCAAAGCCGCCTGCGCACGCTTTACGCCCAGTAATTCCGATTAACGCTTGCACCCTACGTATTACCGCGGCTGCTGGCACGTAGTTAGCCGGTGCTTATTCTTCAGGTACCGTCATTAGTCCACGGTATTAGCGCAGACCGTTTCTTCCCCGACAAAAGCGGTTTACAACCCGAAGGCCTTCTTCCCGCACGCGGCATGGCTGGATCAGGGTTGCCCCCATTGTCCAAAATTCCCCACTGCTGCCTCCCGTAGGAGTCTGGGCCGTGTCTCAGTCCCAGTGTGGCTGGTCGTCCTCTCAGACCAGCTACAGATCGTCGCCTTGGTAGGCCTTTACCCCACCAACTAGCTAATCTGACATCGGCCGCTCCAATAGCGCGAGGTCTTGCGATCCCCCGCTTTCACCCATAGGTCGTATGCGGTATTAATCCGGCTTTCGCCGGGCTATCCCCCACTACTGGGCACGTTCCGATGCATTACTCACCCGTTCGCCACTCGTCGCCAGGTTGCCCCGCGTTACCGTTCGACTTGCATGTGTAAGGCATGCCGCCAGCGTTCAATCTGAGCCAGGATCAAACTCTTCAGTTCGATCTTGAATGTTTGCTCAAAGAATTGAAGTGAACTTCACTTCAGTGAGCGTTTAAGGTCCAAGAGACCTTGGATCTTGCGATCCTTGGCACTCGCCTTCAAACGCCCACGCTTATCGGCTGTTAGTTTTTAAAGAGCTTGCCTTGCGGCGTTCGCTGATTCGTTATCAGCGAAGAAAGCGATTCTGACATGTTTTTCTTAACCCTGTCAAGCGCTCGGCTTTCTTTTTCTTCGCTGCTTGCTGCGTTCCGCGTTGCGGCTGCTGCAATCAGCGAAGACCGCGACTATAGCATGCTTTTCGAACCCGTCAACCGGCGACCAACCGGACGCCCTGATCACGCGGGTCCTCCGCCTCGAGCAGGCTCGTCGCACGAACGACGCAGCGGCGCGTGTCGGCGCGCAGCACGCGCTGCTTGATGGCGGCGATCTGCGCGGGATGCATCGAGAAGCTGCGCAGCCCCATGCCCAGCAGCAGCTCGGTGAACGCCGGGTCACCGGCCATCTCCCCGCACACGCTGACGTGCTTGCCGGCCTCACCAGCCTGGCGGATGGTGCCGGCAACGAGCGCCAGCACCGCCGGATGCCAGGGATCGTAGAGATGCGCGACGGACTCGTCGGCGCGATCGATCGCCAGCGTGTACTGGATCAGGTCGTTGGTGCCGATGGAGACGAAGTCGAAGTAGCGCAGGAACACCGGCAGCATCAGCGCCGCCGCGGGCACCTCGATCATCGCCCCGACCTCGACGTCGACGTACGGCCGACCGGCGTCGGTCAGCTGCTGCTTGGCGCGTGCCAGCGCATCGAGCGTCAGCTTCACCTCGCTGAGGTGGGCAACCATGGGGATGAGCAGGCGCACCTTGCCGTAGGCGCTGGCCCGCAGGATGGCCCGCAGTTGCTGGCGGAACATGCCCGGCTCCGACAGGCTCCAGCGGATCGCCCGCAAGCCCAGCGCCGGGTTCAGCGCGTGCTCGTGGCGCAGCTCGTTCACGGACATGCGATCCAGCGGCTTGTCCGCACCGATGTCGACCGTGCGGATCGTCACCGGCAAGCCGTTCATGGCCTCCACCGCGGCCCGGTAGGCCTCGAACTGCTCGTCTTCGCCGGGCAGCTCGCCACCGCGGTTCATGAAGAGGAATTCGCTGCGGAACAGGCCCACGCCGACCGCCCCGGCCTCCAGCGCGGCCGAGGCATCCTCGGGCAGCTCGATGTTTGCCAGCAGTTCGATGCGTTCGCCGTCCAGCGTCACGGCCGGCGTGTGCCGCAGCCGCGAGAGCCGCTCGCGCTCGAGCTCGGCCTGGCGCTGCCGGAAGCGGTATTCCTCCAGGACGATCGGCGACGGGTTGACGATCACCAGCCCGTTGTCGCCGTCGATGATGACCCAGTCGTCCTGGCGGATGATGCGGCTCGCCTCGCGCGCGCCGACCACGGCCGGGATGTCCATGCTGCGCGCCACGATCGCGGTGTGCGATGTGCGGCCGCCGACGTCGGTGACGAAGCCGGTGAACACGCCGCCCTTGAAGTGCAGCATGTCCGCCGGCGCGATGTCGTTGGCCACCAGCACGAGCGGATCCTCGCCGGCGAAGTCGCGTGCGCGCACGGCCGGCGCCGCGGCGAACGAGGCCCCGGGCCCGTGCGCCAGCGCGCGCAGCATGCGCTCGACGACCTGCTCGAGATCGGCCTTGCGCTCGCGCAGGTACTCATCCTCCATCTCGTCGAACTGGCGCGCCAGCACCTCGAGCTGGGCCGAAAGCGCCCACTCGGCGTTGTAGTGCCGCTCGACGATCCATTGTTTGGTCGCACCGGTCAGCGCGTCGTCGTGCAGCAGCATCAGGTGCACGTCCAGCAGCGCCGAGAGTTCCGCCGGCGCCTCGGCGGGCAGGTCGCGCTTGAGCAGGCTCAGCTCGCCGGCGACGGCGTCGCGCGCCAGGCGCAGCCGCGCGATCTCGGATTCCACGCGGCTCTCGTCGATGAAGTAGTGCGCGACGTCGACGCGCGACGACGCCACCAGCACGGCGCGCCCGATGGCCACGCCGCGCGAGACAGGCAGACCGATGACCTGGAAGCTCATGGCGCCATGCTAGCCCTTCGGGCCGGCGGCGCCATCCGTAGTTCTTGTAGGCGTGCGCCGGCTATTCGCCTTCGCCGAACTTGTCGTTGATCAACGCCGCGATGGCGTCGGCCGCTTGCTGCTCATCCGGCCCCGCGGTCTCGAGCTCGACCTCGCTGCCCAGCCCGGCGGCCAGCATCATCACGCCCATGATGCTCTTGGCGTTCACGCGCCGGCCGTTGCGGCTCATGAACACTTCGCTCTTGAAGCTGCCGGCCAGCTTGGTGAGCTTGGCGGATGCCCGGGCATGCAGCCCCAGCCTATTGCTGATGGTGACGGTGGTCTTGATCATTTCCGCCCGGTTTGTAGGTCTGGTTCTGCGGCCGCGAAGTGGCCACCTGCATCACGCCCTGAGTGGCGCCGGCCATGGCCCGCGCGACCAGCGCGTCGATCGGCTCGTCGGCGTAGCACAGCGAACGCCACAGCATCGGCACGTTGACGCCCGCCACCACCTTGACCTGCACGCCATCGGCCAACCGCTGCGCGACGTTGCAGGGCGTGGCGCCGAAGACGTCGGTGAAGATCAGGGCCTCGGGGCCGCGCACGCGCTCCAGCAGTTCGCGGGCCTGGTTCTCGATCTGCTCGGGCGACATGTCGGGCGCCACGTCGAGCACCTCCAGGCGCGCTCCGCAGTCCGGGAAGGCGTGGCTCGCGACGGCCTTCAGCGATGACGCCAGAGGCGCGTGGGCAATGATCAGCAGTCCGGCCATGGAACGTGGATTATGGGTGGCTGCCGCTGCGACGACCTCGGGCGCCGCTTCGGCCGGCGCCTCGTGCCGCAAAAACCACAGGTAGGCCAGCAGCGCACACACACCCCACAACGCCATCGCGCCCCGGAACGCCGACACGGTCGACCAGCCGGCGGCCGAGAGCGCATCGATCACCAGGCCGAGCCCCCACTGCAGCACGAAGATGCCGGCGAAGATCAGCAGGTTGTAGGCCGACAAGGCGCGGCCCGCCTGCGCCGCGGGCATGGCCTGGCCGACCGCAGGCTGTGTGAGCGACACCACCGAGCAGCTCACGCAGAACAGCGCCCACAGCGGCGCCGTCGCACGCTCGCCCAGCAGCAGGCCAGCCACGAGCACGCCGAGGCTGAGCGGCACGCCCCAGCGCACCAGCCGCTGCGCGGGCCAGCCATGGCGGTACAGGCGCGGCACCACGAAGCCCCAGGCGAGAAAGGCCAGCAGCATCGACACGTTGATGGCGAACAGCCCGGCCGCGGCGTGCTCGGGCGTCCAGCCGCACACCCGCACCAGCCAGGGGCCGGCCCACAGGGTCTGCACGGCGAGCATGCCGCCGTAGTGGAAGAAGGCGAGCGGTGCGAAGCGCCTGAACACACCGTGCCGCCAGATCGCCGCATAACCGCCGGGTTCGCCGGGCGCGCTCGCCGCCGCCGGTGCATCGGTCGGCACCAGCAGCCGGATTGCCAGCATCGCCACGGCCAGCAGCGCCGCGATCGCCCAGAACAGGCCGCGCCAGCCGAGCACCGGCAGCAGCCACTGCACCGGCAGCGTCGACGCCACCATGCCCAGCGAACCGGCGACCAGCATCCACGAATTGGCGCGCAGCTGCGCCACCGGGTCGAAGCTGCGCCGGTAGGCCGTCAGGGGCGCCATCAGGCAGGCGCTGAGCCCGACGCCGATCAGTGCGCGGGCCAGCGTGAGCGTCGCGAAGTGCCGCGCCGAGGCGAAGGCGCAGCAGCCGATCACCGCGAGCGACATCAGCACGAGGATGACGCGACGCGGCCCGTGGCGGTCGAGCGCGCGGCCGAGCGGCAGCTGCGTGAGCGCGAAGCCGAGAAAGTAGGCGCCGGCGAGCAGGCCCAGATCGCCGGACGACAACCCCAGCTCGGCACCGAAGGCCGGCGCCAGCGTCGCGGTGACGGCGCGCACCAGCGCCGAGAAGAAGTACGCGAACGCGAAGCTGAGGAAGACCGGGATCGGCGAACTCATACCGGCAGGCGCAGGCCGCCGAGGAAGGTGTCGGCCGCCTCGGCGCCCACGCGGCGTCCGAGCACCATCGCCTGGTAGACGCGCAGGCCCTTGGCGAAGAACACGGCCTGCTCCTGCACCGTCGTGCCGTCGGGCTGGCGCCCCTCGAGACGCAGGCGCATGGCCTTGGGATTGGGCGTCATGCCGGGCACGGCGGCCGGCTGCGCATCGGCACTCTGCGCGCCGATGTTGCCGGCCGCCAGCGCTTGCAGCTCGGCCAGCGCCGCGCCGACCTGGCCCGGCTCGGCCACGTCGAAGAAGGCCAGCGCGAATTTCGCATCGCCGGCATCGCACACCAGCATCTCCATGCGCACCGCCTGCACCTCGAGCTTCACGGTGCGCGAATGGCGATCCGGCTTGCACGGGAAACTCGCCAGCACGCCGCTGCCTTCGGGCTGGAACTCGCGCCAGTCCAGCGCCGGCGAGCAGCCGGCCAGCGCCACGCCGGCCAGGAGCAGGGATGCAAAGCGGGGCATCGTCGGATTATCCCGGGCAGCGCGCGGCCACAATGGCCGCATGACCGACACCCCCTCAAGCTCCCTGCCGCTGGCCGGCGTGCGCGTGCTCGACCTCTCGCGCGTGCTCGCCGGCCCCTGGTGCACGCAGACGCTGGCCGACCTGGGCGCCGACGTGATCAAGGTCGAACGCCCGCTGCGCGACGGCGTCGGCGGCGACGACACGCGCGGCTGGGGCCCGCCCTTCCTGCACGACCGCGAGGGCCGCGACACCGCCGAGGCGGCCTACTACCTGGGCACCAACCGCAACAAGCGCTCGATCACGGTGGACATCGCCCGTCCGGAAGGCCAGGCGCTGATCCGGCGCCTGGCCGCGCGCAGCGACGTATTCGTGGAGAACTTCAAGGTCGGCGACATGGCCCGCTACGGCCTGGACAGCGCCAGCCTGCTCGCGCTCAACCCGCGCCTCGTCTACTGCTCGATCACCGGCTTCGGCCAGACCGGGCCCTACCGCGACCGCGCCGGCTACGACTACGCGGTGCAGGGCATGGGCGGCCTGATGAGCGTGACCGGGCCTTCGCGCCAGGAGATCGCCGACGACGCGCCGGGCGGCGGGCCGCAGAAGGTCGGCGTGGCGGTGGCCGATCTCTTCACCGGCATGTATGCCAGCACGGCCATCCTCGCCGCGCTGCGCCATCGCGACCTCAGCGGCTGCGGCCAGGCCATCGACATGGCGCTGCTCGACACCCAGGTGGCGATGCTCGCCAACCTCGGCGCCAACTACCTCGTCACCGGCGTCGCGCCGCAGCGCGCCGGCAATGCGCACCAGAACATCGTGCCCTACCAGGTGTTCGAGGTGGCCGACGGGCACATGATCCTCGCCGTCGGCAACGACGGGCAGTTCGCCAAGTTCTGCGAGGTCGCCGGCCGCGCCGAGCTGTCGCTGGACGCGCGCTTCGCGCGCAACGCCGACCGGGTGCGCCACCGCGCGGTGCTCGTGCCCCTGCTCGCCGAGCTGATGCGCACACGCACCAAGGCGGACTGGCTGGCCGCGCTGGAGGCCGCCAAGGTGCCCTGCGGCCCGATCAACGACCTGGCCGAGGTGTTTGCCGACCCGCAGGTACGCGCGCGCGGCATGACGGTCGATCTGCCGCATCCGCTGGCCGATCACGTGCGCCTGGTCGCCAGCCCGATGAAGTTCTCGGCCACGCCGGTGCAGTACCGGCGGCCGCCGCCGCTGCTCGGCGAGCACACCGACGAGGTGCTGCGCGAAGCCGGACTGGCCGGCGAGGAGATCGCGGCACTGCGCGCCGCCGGCGTGCTGTGAACCTGCCGTGACATTTGCACACCCCGGAAGCGCGGGAAATCCGGCCCGCCCCTCTGGCAGCCGCGCAGCCGCGGCCCCAGACTCGCGGCTACGCTCATGGACATGTCCGACATCGATCGCCCCGGCTCCGCGGGCTCCGCACGCTCGCACCCTGCCCCGGCCGCCGACGACGGCGAGACCGCGCAGCGCTGGCATCGCCTCGTCGCCGAGATCGGTGCCGCCACCGCCACGCCGCTGACCTCGGCGCTGGAGCGCATCCACACCCTCATCACCAGCGGCAAGATCGACCGCGCCGGCCTGCGCGCCCTGCGCGACGAAGTCGAAGGTGCGCGCCAGGCCGGCATGACCGGCCAGCAGATCGCGCGCTTCGCCTCCGGCCGCCTGCGCCAGTCGCACGAGCGGCTGCAGCTGGCCGACACGCTCAAGAGCCTGCTGGCGCACCGCCATCGCGAGACGCAGTCGCGCGGCATCGTGCTCAAGCCGGCGCTGAAGGCCGCCGAGGTCATCGTCGACGCCTCGCTGCTGTTCAGCCTGCTCAACACCGTGCTCGACTGGGCGCTCGCGCATGCGCAGTCCAACATCGAGTTCGCGATCGACATCAAGTCCTGGCCGCAGAACGCGCGCCTCACCTGCCGCTTCGCGCACCGCCCGGCCGACCAAGCGGGCGAGAACGAGCGGGCGCCCGAGCCTGCCGCGCTGGAGTCGTTGACCTGGCGGCTGCTCGAGCAGACCGCCTGGACCATGGGCCTGCCGCTGGACCGGCGCGACGACGCGCTGCATTCCCTGCTGACGATCGAGTTCCCGCGCACCGCCAGCGACGAGATCGAAGGCGTGACCGCGATGGAGATCGACGAGGGCTTCGCCCCGTCCACCAACTCCAAGCCGCTGGCCGGCAGCCACGTGCTGGTGGTGTCGTCGCGCCGCGACCTGCGCGTGCAGATCCGCGACGCGCTGCGCAGCATGGGCCTGGTCATCGACTTCGTCGGCTCGATCGACGAGGCCTCCGAGTTCTGCCGCGACGGCCTGCCTCACGCGATGATCATCGAGTCGATCCAGCGCGGCGAGAAGTTCGCCCAGCTGCGCGAGGAGATCGGCAACGAGGTGCCCGACTTCGTCTTCATCGAGATCATCGAGGAAGGCAACACCTTCGAGATGTCGGGCTTCAGCGGCTCGAACGTCGCGCGCGTCGGGCGCGACGTGATCGAGAGCTCGCTGCCCTCGGCGCTGATGTTCGAGCTCTCCAAGGGCCTCTGAGCGCGGCCCTCGCGGCCCGGTTCACTTCAGCGAACCGAACACCTTCTTCAGGATCGCGCTGCCGGCGGCCGCCGGGTTCTGGCGGATCTTGCGCTCCTCCTCGCCGATCATCAGGAACAGGCCGTCCAGCGCCTTGCCGGTAACGTACTGCTGGATGTTGGCGTCTTCCTTCTTGACGAGGCCGAGGCTCATCGCCTTGCCGGCGACGGCGTTGTACTTGCTGGCCAGCGACACCTTCTCGGTCGCCTTGGTCACGATGGGCAGGAATTTCTCGGCCAGCGGTGTGCGCGTCTTGCCGGCGAAGAACTGCGTCACCGAATCGTCGCCGCCGCCGATGACCTTGCGCGCGTCCTCCACGCTCATGGACTTGACGGCGTTGATCAGCAGCGGCTTGGCTTCCGGCATCGCGGCCTCGGCGGCGCGGTTCATCGCCGTGACCAGTTCGTCGACGCGCTTGCCCTGGCCGGTCTTGCGCAGCAGCTTGCCCGCATCCTCGAGGAAGCCGGGCAGCGGGATGCGCACCTTGGGGTTGCCGAGAAAGCCGTCGGCGCGGCCGAGCAGGCCGACCGCCGAAGTGGCGCCCTTCTCCAGCGCGGCGCGCACGCCGGCGGCCGCATCGGTTTCGCTCAGATCGAGCGCCCACGCCAGCGGGGACATCATCGCCAGCCCCGGAACGATCACGAGCCCTGCCGTAAACTGCCTGCGCTGCATGTGCTGATCTCCCGATGAAAGTATCCCGCCATCTTGCCTTGCCGCTGCTGGCCGTGGCAATCGGCCTGGGTGTCTATTTGAGCCTGGACCTGCCCGGCGCGCCGCAGCCCGTGCCGCAGGTCTCCTACACGCTGCTGGACGGCAACAGCGCATCGACCGCGCAGTGGCCAGGCAAGGTCGTGCTCGTCAACTTCTGGGCCACGAGCTGCGCGGTGTGCGTGCACGAGATGCCGGCCATCGTCGCGACGCACGAGCGCTTCAAGGCACGCGGCTTCGACACGCTGGCCGTGGCGATGCAATACGACGCACCGGCCTCGGTGGCGGACTACGCGCAGACGCGGCGCCTGCCCTTCGGCGTGGCGATCGACAACACCGGCGCGATCGCCGAGCGCTTCGGCGGCATCCGCGGCACGCCCACCACGCTGCTGGTCGACAAGCGTGGCCGCGTGGTGCGCCGCTTCGTCGGGCAACCCGACTTCGCCGAGTTGCACGGCCTGATCGAGAAGCTGCTCGCCGAGAGCTGAGTTCCTTCGCGGCCTCAGCGCCAGAAATACCAGACGAACCAGATCACCAGCGCGAGCAGCACGGCGCGCACCGGGTTCGTGCCGCCGCCGAAAAGGTTGCTCCAATCCCAGTCGCCGTCGAGACGATGGTGGCCGCGCTGCGCGGCGGCCTCGGCCTCCATCTGGGCGGTGAACTCGCGCCGGCGCGGCAGGTCGGCATCGAGCGCCTCGAGGCGGCGCTTCACCACCTCGGGCGAAGGCTTGGCGGCATGCGCGCGCAGCGCGGGGCCGAGCGTGGCCACGCGCTCGTGGGCATCCGCGAGACGGCTGATCGCCAGCGTCGCGCCGCATTGCGCGCAGTCCACCGACAGGCCCGGCGGCAGCGCCGCGCCGCAGGCCTCGCACTGCAGCGCCTGCTGGCGCACCGCGTCGCGGTGCACGGCCTGCGGCTCGAGCACGCCCTCGGGATCGAGCGCGCGCGCCAGGCGCGCCACGTCGAGCAGGCTGGGCACCGAGCCGCAGTAGCTGCAGGTCTCCTCGTCGCGCGCGATCGCCGCGCCGCAGTTGACGCAGTCGATGCGGCCCTGGGTCTGCAGCAGGCGCGCGCGGTCGATGCGCGACATGGTCCGCAACAGGCCCTTCTCCTGCAGGAACTGCGCGAAGGTCTGGTAGGCGCCGTGGCCGGCGCGGCATTCGAGGTGCAGCGAGGCGCCCCAGCGCGAGCGGTTGTGCACCGTCTTGAGCGCGGCGCCGCAGCGCGCGCAGCCGGCCTTTGCCTCGAGCGTGCGGTGCGGCAGGCGCTGCGTCAGCGCCATCGCGCCGATCAGGTCGAGCAGCGCGGGGCCGGACAGGCGCGCCGTCTCGGTCAGGTCGAACCAGACGAGGTGGCAGTGGCTGCACAGGTCGACCTCGACCGTGCGGCCGTAGTGGCCCGGCAGCATGAGCCGCTGCATGGGCTCATGGCAGTTGCCGCAGGCGACGGTCGCTTCGCTGTTCGCCGCGGCAGCCATCGCGCGCCGCGGTTCAGGCCACGCCGGCCTGCGCTGCCTGCTTGTCGGCGTGGTAGCTGGAGCGCACCAGCGCGCCGACGGCGGCGTGGCTGAAGCCCATCTTCGCCGCTTCGGCCTCGAACATCCTGAAGGTGTCGGGGTGCACGTAGCGGCGCACCGGCAGGTGGTGGCCCGAGGGCGCGAGGTACTGGCCGATGGTCAGCATGTCGATGCCGTGCTCGCGCATGTCGCGCATCACCTGCAGGATCTCCTCGTCGGTCTCGCCCAGGCCGACCATCAGGCCGCTCTTGGTGGGCACGCCGGGCGCGAATTCCTTGAAGCGCTTGAGCAGGTTGAGGCTGAAGGCGTAGTCGGAGCCGGGCCGCGCTTCCTTGTAGAGGCGCGGCACGGTCTCGAGGTTGTGGTTCATCACGTCCGGCGGCGCGGCCTTGAGGATCTCCAGCGCGCGGTCCATGCGGCCGCGGAAGTCGGGCGTGAGGATCTCGATGCGCGTTTGCGGCGAGAGCTCGCGCACCTGGCGGATGCACTCGACGAAGTGGCCGGCGCCGCCGTCGCGCAGGTCGTCGCGGTCGACGCTGGTGATCACCACGTATTTCAGCTTCAGCGCGGCGATGGTCTTGGCGAGGTTGCCCGGCTCCGCCGCGTCGAGCGGATCGGGCCGGCCGTGGCCGACGTCGCAGAACGGGCAACGCCGCGTGCACTTGTCGCCCATGATCATGAAGGTGGCCGTGCCGTGGCCGAAGCACTCGCCGATGTTCGGGCAGGAGGCTTCCTCGCACACCGTGTGCAGCTTGTGCTCGCGCAGGATCTGCTTGATCTCGTAGAAGCGCGTGCTCGGCGAACCGGCCTTCACGCGGATCCAGTCGGGCTTCTTGAGCGTCTCGGCCGGCACGATCTTGATCGGGATGCGCGCGGTCTTGGCCTGCGACTTCTGCTTGGCGGTGGCGTCGTACGGAGTGTCCATGCGGTTCAGCGCGCGAACTGCGCGGCGAGGTGGTCGCCGAGCATCCGTGCCGCGCTATCCCAATCGGTGGAAACCCCGATTTTAGCGAGGTCGACCGTCGCGAGCCCGGCGTAACCACAAGGGTTGATGCCGTCGAAGGGGCTCAGATCCATCGCGACGTTCAGCGCCACGCCGTGGTAGGTGCGGTGCTGCGACACCTTGACGCCCAAAGCGGCGATCTTGCCGAGGCCGGCGAAGCTGCGTTGCTCGTCCTCGCTCAGCCGCGCATGGCCGAACGGGTCGGCCAGGCGCACGTAGATGCCCGGCGCGCCACGCACGCGGTGGCCGGTGACGCCGTGGCGCTCCAGCGTGCGCAGCACGGCGTTCTCGAGCCGGAATACGTATTCCTTGACGAAGATGCCGAGCCGCCGCAGGTCGATCAGCGGATAGGCCACCACCTGGCCGGGGCCGTGGTAGGTGACCTGCCCGCCGCGGTTGGTCTGCACCACCGGAATGCCGTGCGCATCGAGCACATGCTCGGCCTTGCCGGCCACGCCCTGCGTATAGACCGGCGCGTGCTCGCACAGCCAGATCTCGTCGGGCGTGTGCTCGTCGCGCGCCTCGGTGAAGGCGCGCATGGCCTCGACGGTGGCCGCGTAGTCGACGCGGCCGAGGCGCTTGACGAGCGGAGCGTTCAGAGCACCACCTTCACCATCGGGTGCGTCGACAGCGTGCGGTACAGCTCGTCGAGCTGCTCGCGGCTGGTGGCGGTGATGGTGATGGTCACGCCCAGGTAGTTGCCGGCCTTGCTCGGGCGCGTCTCGATGCTCGCGGCGTCGAAGCCGGGATCGAACTGCTGCGCCACGCGCACCACCGCCTCGGCGAAACCCTCGACGTTCGCGCCCATCACCTTGATGGGGAACTGCGAGGGGTACTCGATCAGCGATTGCTCGGGCGGGATGTCGCGCATGGCCTGGTCGTGGATCAGATCGATTGCGAGGCCTTGGCGCGCTGGTAGGCCTCGAAGAGCCGCGCGTACACCGGCCCCGGCTTGCCGCGCAGCGCGCCGTGGCCGACCGGCTGGCCGTCCAGCGTGGTGACGGGCAGCACCTCCTTGGTGGCCGAGCTGAGCAGCAGCTCGTCGGCCGCCAGCACCTCGCCCTCGGGGATGGGGCGCAGGTTGTAGGCGATGCCCTCTTCCTCGCACAGCTCGCGGATCAGGTCGTAGCGGATGCCTTCCAGCACATGCTCGCTCTTGGGCGGGCCCAGCACCGCGCCCTCGTGCACCACCCACACGTTGCTGGCCGAGGCCTCGGTGAGGTAGCCGTCGCGGAACATGATGGTCTCGAGCGCGCCGTGGTCGGCCGACATCTGCCGCGCCAGCACGTTGCCCAGCAGCGAGGTGCTCTTGATGTCGCCGCGCTCCCAGCGGAAGTCGCGCGCGGTGACGCAGGCCACGCCGTGGTGGCGCTGCTCGGGCGTCGCCGGCTTCATAGCGCTGGCCATCATGAACACCGTCGGCGCGATGTCGGGCGGCATCACGTGGTCGCGCAGCGCCACGCCGCGCGTCACCTGGATGTAGACGAGCTGGTCCTGCGCGCCGGTCTTCTCGGCCAGCGCCGCCACCAGACGGCGCGAGCGCTCCAGCCATTGCGCCGGCGTGGCCGGGTTGACGATGCGCAGCTTGGAGAGGCTGCGGCCGAGACGCGCCAGGTGCTCGTCGAAGCGGAACAGGCGCGCGCCGTAGACCGGCACGACCTCGTAGATGCCGTCGCCGAAGATGAAGCCGCGGTCGAGCACCGACACCTTCGCATCGCGCAGCGGGGTGTACTCGCCGTTGAGGTAGCACAGCGTGTCGGGCAAGGTCTGCATGGCGGCTCCTGTCGAAGCAATCAGCTTACACCGTGGCTCATGGTGCCCCCCAGGGCCCGCGGCCCGGCCCCCCAAGGGGGCGCGAGCGCCTTCGGAACGGCCGTGCGGCGCTCACTTGATCCACAGGCGGATGGCGTCCCAGGCGCGGCCGAGGATGCCGGCCTCGTCGACCTGCTCCAGCACCACCAGCGGCACCTCGGCCACCGGCGCGCCGGCCGCGGTGGCGACCTTCAACACGCCCACCTTCTGCCCCTTGGCGAGCGGCGCCACCAGCGGATCGGTGCGTTCGATCTTCGTCACCAGCTTGCCGCCCTCGCCCTTGGGCACGCTGACGAAGACGCCGGCCTCGGCGCCGAGCTTCGCTTCGTTCGTCTTGCCCTTCCACACCTGCGGCGTGGCGATCGCCTTGCCCGGCTCGAACAGGCGCACCGCGTCCCAGGCCACGTAGCCCCAGTTGAGCAGCTTCTGGCTCTCGGTGGCGCGCGCTTCCATCGAGGTGGTGTTGAGCACCACGCTGAGCAGGCGCCGCTTGCCGTTCGGGAAGTCGCGCTGCGCGCTGGCCACCAGGCAGTAGCCGGCGGCCTCGGTGTAGCCGGTCTTCATGCCGTCGACCGTCGGGTCACGCGAGAGCAGCACGTTGCGGTTGTTCTCGTTGCTCGCCGGCGCGCCCTCGAAGCGGTATTTCTTCGTCGAGTAGATCGGGTAGTACTCGGGGAAGTCGCGGATGATGCGCGAGGCGATCACCGCCATGTCGCGCGCGGTGCTCTGGTGGCCCGGCTCGGTCAGGCCGGTGACGTTCTTGAACGAGGTGTTCTTCAGGCCGAAGGCCTGCGCCTGCCGGTTCATCATCTCGACGAAGGTGGGCAGCGTGCCGCCCACCCCCTCGGCCAGCACCACCGAGGCGTCGTTGCCGCTGTTGACGATCATGCCGCGCAGCAGGTCGGACACCTTGGGCTTGTCGCGCGGCTCGATGAACATCAGCGAGCCGCCGCCCTTGCGCTCCTCCCAGGCGCGCAGCGAGACCGGCAGCACCTGGTCTTCGCTGATCTTCTTGTCGCGCAGCGCGGCGAACACGACGTAGGCCGTCATCAGCTTGGTCAGCGAGGCCGGGTCGGCGGCGGCATCGGCGTTGCGCTCGGCCAGCACCTGGTTGCTGGCCATGTCCAGCAGCAGGTAGCTCTTGGCGGCAACCTCGGGCGGCTGCGGCATCTGCGCGCGCGCGGCCAAGGGAAGGGCGAGGGCCAGCGTGGCGGCCAGCCAGGGAATCAGTCGCTTCATCGGTGTCGTGAGAGAAGAATCAGGAGTTGCTGCGCAGCTGCTGCACCAGCACGTTCTTGAGCAGCCCGAGCTGCCCGTGGAAGAAATGGCCGGTGCCGGGGAAGACGATCACCGGCAAGGCCTGCGGCCGCGCCCACTCGAGCGTGGCGGAGAGCGGCACCACGTCGTCGGCCTCGCCATGGATCACCACGGTATCGGCCGGCACCGCGGGCATGCGCTGCTTCTGTGTCGACGGGCCCACCAGCGCCAGCCGCTGCGGCTTCGCATCATCGGGCAGGCGCGCCGCGGCCTGTGACGCGACGTAAGCACCGAAGGAGAAGCCCGCCAGCAGCAGCGGCTCGCCGGCGCGGCGCATCGCGCGGACAACCGCCAGCGCGTCGTCGATCTCGCCGCGGCCCTCGTCCCAATGCCCCTCGGAGGCGCCGACGCCGCGGAAGTTGAAGCGCACGCTGCGCCAGCCCAGGGCGATGGCCGCGCGGGCGAGCGTCTGCGCGACCTTGTTGTCCATCGTGCCGCCATGCTGCGGGTGCGGATGGCAGATCACCGCCACGCCGTGCTCGGGCGTGGGCGGCAGATCGATCGCACACTCGATCGCCCCGGCCGGGCCGGGCACGAGCTGTCGGACGGTCTGGTGGTTCACCGGCCCACGCCCGGCGGCAGCAGCAGGCGCTCGACCACCTGGCCGTTCTTCAGGTGCTTGTCGACGATCTCGTCGATGTCGGCCTGGTCGACGTAGGTGTACCAGACCGCTTCCGGGTAGACCACCGCCACCGGCGCGCCGGCGCAGCGATCGAGGCAGCCGGCCTTGTTGACGCGCACGCCGCCCGGCCCGGCCAGGCCTTCGGCCTTGATGCGCGTCTTGCAGTGGTCGAAGCCTTCCTTCGCGCCGTGCTGCGCGCAGGCGTTCTCGCCGTTGTCGCGCTGGTTCAGACAGAAGAAGATGTGGCGCTGGTAGTAGCTCATGGGCGGATTCTAGGAGGGCCCGATCAACCCTCCTCGCGGGCGGCCACGCGCGACAGCAGGTACAGCAGCGCCGCATAGGGCCACAGCCAGCCCACCCATTGCGCCGCGCCGTGGAAGTGGATGAAGCGGCCCTGCTCCCAGGCCTGCAGGCTCTCGGCGAAGTACGGATCGGCCGGCGCATGCGCCACCAGCGCCACCAGCGCCGACAACGCCACCAGGCCGATGCCGGCGGCCACGCGGCGCGGCACATGCGCGAACAGCAGCGCCAGCAGCGTGCCGAGCGCGATGCCGGCCTCGGCATTGGGCGTGCGCCAGGCGAGTGCGTGTGCAGGGCCGAAGTTCATCGCGGTCGACAGCGTGGTGGCCGCCGCGCCCATCAGCACCGCGCCGATCAGCAGCACGAAGCGCCGCCAGCCCCGCTGGGCCACCACCAGCGCCACCATGCAGGGCGCGAGCAGGCCGAGCGCCACGGTGGCGAGTTCCTGGCCGGCGCTGAGCGGCTCGAGGTTCGGCTCGACATTCAGCCAGGGCGAGAGGTCGTCCAGCACCGCGCTGCCCTGCAGCGCCCACAGCAGCCCTTCCTGCAGGCGCGGCAGCACCTGGCCGAGGCCGAGCGGCACCGGCGCGGGGAACAGCAGGCCGACCGGCCACAGCAGCAGCAGCGCCAGCCCGCCGGCGCTGCCGCCGATGAACCAGCGCTCGCGCAGCGACTGCCAGCGTTCGATGCCGCCGGCCAGATGCACCAGCCAGCCCAGCGCCGCGCCGGCCGCGCTGCCGGCGCTGTTGAGCGCCAGGTCGAGGTTCGAGGGCACGCGCCGCGGCAGGTAGTTCTGCAGCAGTTCCATGGCGAACGAGAACAGTGCGCCAATCAGCAGCGCGGTCAGCAGGCCGCGCCCCGGCGTCTGCCCGTGGCGCACGCAGGCGCCGAAGATCAGCAGGCCCAGCGGCATGTAGCCGAGCAGGTTGGCGACCAGATCGAAGGCCGTCCAGTAGCGCGGCCAGGGCAGCACGAGAAACTGCCAGGGCGAATGGCCGGGCACGCGCCAGTCGCCGAAGGGGTAGAGGCTCGCGTAGACGATCAGCCCGGCATACAGCCAGGCGAGCGGCACCGCGGAGCTGGGCTGGCGGTTCATGCTCGCCGCCCGTCGTGGATCAGAACGGCTTGACCACCACCAGCACGACGATGGCGGCGAACAGCAGCACGGTGACTTCGTTGAAGACGCGGAACCAGCGCTCGCTGCGCCGGTTGGCGAACTGCTCGAACTGGCGCAGCAGCGTGCCGCAGAAGTGGTGATAGCCGACGGCGCCGAGCACCAGCAGCAGCTTGGCGTGCAGCCAGCCGTTACCCGGCCCGCGGCCGATGCCGTAGGCCAGCCACAGCAGCAGGCCCAGCACCAGCGCCGGGATCATCAGCAGGTAGGCGAAGCGGTACAGGCGGCGCGCCATCAGCAGCAGCCGCTCGCGCTCGGCGTGGCTGTCGGCCGGCACCGAGGCGAGGTTGACGAAGATGCGCGGCAGGTAGAACAGCCCGGCGAACCAGGCCGCGACAAAGACGATGTGGAAGGCTTTGACCCAGAGCATCGGCGGATTATCGCGACACGCCAGCTCGCCCTGCGCACGAGAAAAAGCCCCGGCCGGGGCCGGGGCTCGAAAAGCCTTATCGCTGTCATCACGGTAAGGCTCCTGCTCAGGGAGGAAAAGCAGGGAACGACAGCCTTGCAGCTATCATTCACTTGTAACTGTAGCAGAGGAATCTGGGACTTGCGAACAGTTGTGCATAGGTCCCGGACAGCGAACCAGACCATGCAGACGCCGCCGCCCTACCCCGCCAGCCGCCCGCGCCGCCTGCGCCGCGATGCCTTCACGCGCGACCTGGTGCGCGAGCATCGCCTGCATGCCAGCGACCTGATCCTGCCGGTGTTCGTGCTCGCCGGGCAGAACCAGGTGCAGGACGTGGGCTCGATGCCCGGCGTGCAGCGCCTCAGCCTCGATCGCCTGCTGCCGGTGGCCGAAGACTGCGTGAAGCTGGGCATCCCGGTGATGGCGCTGTTCCCGGTGATCGACCAGAAGCTCAAGTTCGAGGACGGCCGCGAGGCGCTCAACCCCGAGGGCTTGGTGCCCACCGTCGTGCGCGAGTTGAAGAAGCGCTTCCCCGAACTCGGCGTGATGACCGACGTCGCGCTCGACCCCTTCACCTCGCACGGCCAGGACGGCCTGCTCGACGACAGCGGCTACATCCTCAACGACGAGACGGTGGCCGTGCTGACGCAGCAGGCGCTGGTGCAGGCCGAGGCCGGCGTGGACATCGTCGCGCCCAGCGACATGATGGACGGCCGCATCGGCGCCATCCGCTCCGCGCTCGAGGCCAAGGGCCGCATCCACACGAGGATCATGGCCTACAGCGCCAAGTATGCGAGCGCCTTCTACGGCCCCTTCCGCGACGCCGTGGGCTCGGCCGCCAACCTCGGCAAGAGCAACAAGAAGGTCTACCAGATGGACCCCGGCAACAGCGACGAGGCGCTGCGCGAAGTGGCGCTGGACATCGCCGAGGGCGCCGACATGGTGATGGTCAAGCCCGGCATGCCCTACCTCGACATCGTGCGCCGCGTGAAAGACGAGTTCCGCCTGCCCACCTTCGCCTACCAGGTGAGCGGCGAGTACGCCATGCTCAAGGCCGCCGCGCAGAACGGCTGGCTGGATCACGACGCGGTGATGATGGAAGCGCTGCTGGCCTTCAAGCGCGCCGGCGCCGACGGCGTGCTCACCTACTTCGCGCGCGACGCCGCGCGGCTGCTGAAAGCCGCCTGAGGCGCGCTGCGGACCGACAGACCGCATGCGCGTCTTCCACGTCAGCGGCGAGCAGTTCGTCGAGCTCGACGCGCTGCCCGAGGCGCTGCCGGCCGGCGGCTACCTCTGGATCGGCGCGGCGCGCCGCGAGTTCGAGGTCAACGTCGCGATGCTGCAGGCCCGGCTGGCGCAGTGGACCGGCAGCACCCTGGTCGACCTGCACGTCTCCGATCTGCTGAACAACCAGCTGCCCTCGCACTTCGACGCCACCTCGGGCTACGACCTGCTGGTATTCCGCCGCCTCGCCGCCGGCGCGGGCACGGCCGGCAGCTTTCTCGACGAGGAGCACGGCACGAGCGCGTCGGCGCGCCGCGCCATCGACGCCATCGACACCAGCCCGGTCGGCTTCGCGCTGTTCGACCGTGTGCTGCTCACCGTGCACCCCACCGACTGCCAGGTGCGCGACTACTTCGCGTCGCGCATGGCGCAGCAGGCGCAGCCCGGCGATGCGCGCGGCGGCTCGCGCCTGCCCAGCGGCACGGCCGACCTGATGCTGCGCATGGTCAACCACATGGTCGACAGCTACCTCGAGCTGCGCCGCCTGCTGACGCGCCAGTTCACCCACCTGCAGCACGAGCTGTTCCGCCCCGGCGGCGGCTTCAGCAACTGGCAGCTGCTGCTGGAGTCGCGCAACGCGCTGCACCTGCTCGAGGACACCTGCGAGGACCAGCGCAGCGCGCTGGTCGAGTGGATCGATGCGCTCGAGGAGTGGCCCGACGAGGCCGAAGCGGCAGCGCGCCGCGAGCGCGAGCTGCTGCGGCTGCGCTCGCGCGACATCATCGAGCACATCGAGCGCGTGCTGACGCACGTGCGCCGGCTCGAATCTTCGGCCGAGACGGCGGTGCAGATGCACTTCGCCGCGCAGAGCCACCGCACCAACAACATCATGCGCACGCTGACCGTGCTGACGGCGATCTTCCTGCCGCTCAACCTGGTCACCGGCTTCTTCGGCATGAACTTCGAAGGCCTGCCGCTCATCCACAGCCCGACCGGCTTCTGGATCGTCTTCTTCGTGATGCTGGTGCTGGGCATCGGCCTGAGCGTCTTCTTCTGGCGCAAGAACTACCTGGGCAGCCGGCATTGAGCGGAGCGCATTTCAACGCCCGCCAGCTCGCGCTGCTGGCCGGGCTGACGCTGGTGTGGGGCCTGAACTGGCCGATCATGAAGTTCGGCGTGACGCAGTTCCCGCCGCTGAGCTTCCGCGCCCTCTCGATGTGGATCGGCCTGCCGGTGCTGTGGCTGGCGGTGCGCGCGCTCGGCCAGCCGCTGCGCATCGCGCGGCGCGACTGGCCGGAGCTCGCCAAGCTCACCATCACCAACATGATCGTCTGGCACGTGCTGGCGATCCTGTCGGTGCAGGCGCTCTCCTCGGGCCGCGCCGCCATCCTCGGCTACACCATGCCGGTGTTCTCGGCGCTGTGGGGCATGGCGCTGTTCGGCCAGCGCCTCGCGGCGCGCCAGCTGGCCGGCGTGGCGGCGGCGGCGATCGGCGTCGCGCTGCTGCTGTGGCACGAGCTCGGCCGCATGTCGGGCAAGCCCTGGGCCGCCGGCGGCATGCTGCTGTCCGCGGCCGTCTGGGCGCTCGGCACGCAGCAGCTGCGCCGCACGCGCATGGAGGCGCCGACGCTGGCCATCGTGTTCTGGATGACGACGCTCACCACGCTCGTGATGACCGTGCTCGCCGCCGCACTGGAGCACGAGCGCTGGCACGCGCCGGCGCCGGGCGTGTGGGCGGCGATCGTGTTCAACGCGGTGCTGATCTTCGGCTTCGCCCAGCCGGTGTGGCTCTACCTGGCGCGCGCGCTGCCGCCGGTGGCCTCGACGCTGTCGGTGATGCTGATCCCGGTGCTGGGCACGCTGTCGGGCGCCTGGTGGCTCAACGAGCAGCTGCACTGGCAGGACTTCGCCGCCATCGTGCTGATGCTGGTGGCGATCGCCTCGGTGCTGCTGCCCTCGCGCGCCGCGCGCGCAGCTCAGGCTTCCTCGTAGGGATTGGCAAAGCCGAGCGCCGCGAGGATCGCCGTCTCGCGCGCTTCCATCCGCTTCGCGTCACGCGCGCGCTCGTGATCCCAGCCCTGCGCGTGCAGCGTGCCGTGCACCAGCAGGTGGGCGTAATGCGCCACGATCGTCTTGCCCTGCTCGGCCGCCTCGCGCTCGACCACCGGCGCGCACAGCACCAGGTCAGCGTGCACCACGGGCTCCTTCGCGTAGTCGAAGGTCAGCACGTTGGTGGCGTAGTCCTTGCCGCGGAAATCGCGGTTCAGCGCGCGGCCTTCCTCGGCGTCGACGATGCGCACCGCCAGCTCGGCATCCGACTCCAGCGCGGCGCGGATCCAGCGCGCCACCTTGTGGCGCGGCAGCTGCGCGCGGTGGCTCGCGTCGGCGAACTGCAGCGAGAGCGAAAGCTCGGGGCGTGCGCTCGCCATGGCTTCAGCGCTCGTCCGCACGCGCATCGTCGTAGGCCTCGACGATGCGCGCCACCAGCGGATGCCGCACCACGTCGGCGGCGGTGAAGCGCGTCGTCGCGATGCCGCGCACGCGGCGCAGCACGCGCTCGGCGTCGATCAGGCCGCTGAGCGTGCCCTTGGGCAGGTCGATCTGGCTGACGTCGCCGGTCACCACCGCCTTGGCGCCGAAGCCGATGCGCGTGAGGAACATCTTCATCTGCTCGGGCGTGGTGTTCTGCGCCTCGTCGAGGATGACGAAGGCGTGGTTGAGCGTGCGTCCGCGCATGAAGGCCAGCGGCGCGATCTCCAGCGTGCCCTTTTCGAAGGCCTTGGTGACGCGGTCGAAGCCCATCAGGTCGTAGAGCGCGTCGTACAGCGGGCGCAGGTAAGGGTCGACCTTCTGCGCCAGATCACCGGGCAGGAAGCCGAGGCGCTCGCCGGCCTCGACCGCCGGGCGCGTGAGGATGATGCGCTGCACCTGGCTGCGCTCCAGCGCATCGACCGCGCAGGCCACCGCGAGAAAGGTCTTGCCGGTACCGGCCGGGCCGATGCCGAAGGTGATGTCGTGGCCGAGGATGTTGCGCAGGTAGGTCACCTGGTTGGGCGTGCGGCCCGACAGATCGCTGCGCCGCGTGTGCAGCACGATTTCGCCGTCCTCCGCGGGCAGCGCGTCGGCGGGCGTCGCGGCGCGCAGCGGCGGCGCCTTCAGGTCGGCCATCGCCTCGACGATGGCCAGTTGCACCTGCTCGGCCGGCAGCGCGCGCCGCGCACGATCGTAGAGCGACTGCAGCAGCGCCACCGCGCGCTCGGCCTGGCGCTTGCCGCCTTCGACGCGGAAGGACTCGTTGCGCCGCGTGATGCTCACGTCCAGCGCCGCTTCGATGCTGCGCAGGTGCTCGTCGAGGCTGCCGCACAGGTGCGCCAGGCGGGTGTTGTCGGGCGGAATGAAGGCGTGGCGGAGGATCACGGCGCGCGGGTCTGCAGCAAAGACCGGCATTGTGGCGCCAAGCCGCGCGTTAGCGTGGCATCCGACCGCCCCGCGGCCGCCGCGCGCGCACGGCCATCCTGCACAATCGCCGGCCATGCCCCGCGCTGCCCTGCTCCGCACCGTCTTGCGCCTCGTGCTGGCCGCGCTGCTGGCCGGGGGCGCCGCGGCTTCGGCGCAGCCGCCGGACATGCAGTTGCTCTCGCAGGCGCTGGCGGTGGCCAGCAACGCCGAGCGCTTCCCCGAGGGCGATCCGTCGGCGGCGACGGTGTCGCTGCCCGACGAATGGGCCGAGAGCAACCCGCGCCACGACGGCGGCGTGTGGTACCGCGTGCAGTTCGACCCCGGCCGCGCGCTCGATCGCAACGACCTGCTCGGCCTGTACGTGCACCGCGCCTGCAGCGCGCTGGACGTCTACCTCAACGGCCGCCGCATCCACAGCGGCGGGCGCCCCGGCGACACGATGGCGCGCGACTGCCACTACCCGCAGCTGGTGACCATCCCCGGCGGGCTGGTGCTCTCGCAGGGCAACGTGCTCGACCTGCACGTGCGCGGCCATGCGCTGGCGAGCGTCGCCTCGCGTGACCGCGCCGGCGGCCTGTCGGAGCTGCGCATCGGCGCCCACGACGCGCTGGTCGGGCGTTATGCCGACGCGGTGTTCTGGAACGTCAGCATCGTCAAGATCGTCAATCTCGCGCTGGCGACACTGGGCGTGGTGATGGTGCTGCTGGCCTGGGTGAACCGGCGCGACGCGCCGCTGGGCTACTACGGGCTGATGGCCGTCGGCCTGGCGCTGCTCTCGGCGCGCCACTGGTGGCGCGCGGTGCCGCTGGACAACGCCACCGTCGAGTTCCTCGTCTGCCTCGCCTTCACGCCGGTGCTGGCGCTGGGCGTGCAGTTCCTGCTCAGCTATGCCGGCGTGCGCTCGCGCATGATCGAGGCGGCCCTGCTGGCGCAGTGCGTGGTGATGCCGGTGAGCCTGCTGGTCGCCGGCCCGTCGCGGCTGTTCGCCACCACCAGCGCGTGGTACGTGGTGCTGGCGCTGGAGACCTTCGGCGCCATGCTGCTGCACCTGCGCATCAGCTGGCGCGACCGGCGCCGCGATTTCGTGCCGATGGCCATCACGCTCGCCGCCACCTCGGCGGTGATGCTGCACGAGCTGGCGGTGCAGCGCGGCTGGCTGCCGCTGCCCGAGGCGCCGCGCCTGCAGGTGTGGCTGCCGCTGATCCTGCTCGCCTTCGGCGTGCGCCTGCTGCTGCAGCGCGCCGCCGCGCCCGCCGCGGTGCCCGACATGCGCTACCTGATCGACGCGCGCGTGCGCGAGGTCAGCGCCGAGCTCGAGCGCACGCATGCCGAACAGGCCGAGGCGCGCATCGAGGAGGTGACGCAGAAGGAGCGCAAGCGCATCGCCGCCGACCTGCACGACGACCTCGGCGCCAAGCTGCTGACCATCGTGCACACCAGCGAGAGCGAGCGCATCTCCACGCTGGCGCGCGAGGCGCTCGAGGAGATGCGCCTGTCGGTGCGCGGCCTGACCGGCAAGCCGGTGCGCCTGACCGACGCGCTGGCCGACTGGCGCGCCGAGACGGTGATGCGGCTCGGCCAGGCCAACGTCGAGATCGACTGGAAGAGCCCCGCCGAGGACAGCGATCAGGTGCTGGCCGCGCGCGTCTACGTGCAGACCACGCGCATCCTGCGCGAGTCGGTCAACAACATCATCAAGCACAGCGGCGCCTCGCACGTGAAGGTGCGCTGCGCGATCCACCAAGGCAACTTCGGCATCAACATCCAGGACAACGGCAAGGGCATCCCGATGGAGCTCGACGGCAAGCTCGACCGCGGCCACGGCATGACCAGCATGAAGCAGCGCGCCAAGCAGATGCAGGGCCAGTGCCTGGTGGAGTCCGGCCCCGGCTATGGCACCGTGATAAGGCTCACGTTGCCCCTCGGCCCGGAAGCCCCGGCGTCCGCCTCGCGCTGATACGATCTCCGCCGCGGAGCCTGCGCGCTCCGAGTGAGGACTCACCATGAAGAACATCCTGCTGCTCGAGGACCTGCCCGAGATCCGCGCCTGGCTGAAGGTGCTGATCAACCAGGTGTTCCCGGACGCCCAGATCTCCGAATCGGCGCGCGTGCACGACGCGCTCGGCCTGGTCAGCGCGCTGAAGTTCGATCTCGCGCTGGTCGACCTCGGCCTGCCCGACGGCTCGGGCGTGGACGTGGTGGCGTCGCTGCGCGAACACCAGCCCGAGTGCCAGTCGGTGGTGGTGACCATCCACGACGACGACGAACACCTCTTCCCGGCGCTGCAGGCCGGCGCCTTCGGCTATGTGCTCAAGGAGCAGGCGCGCGAGCTGATCGCCGAGCAGCTGAGCCGCATGAGCCAGGGCGAGCCGCCGCTGTCGCCGTCGATCGCGCGCCGCGTCATCGCGTACTTCGCCGCGCAGGCCAAGCCGCAGAAGGACATGATCCCGCACGTGCAGCTCACCGACCGCGAGAACGAGGTGCTGCTGCGCGTGGCCAAGGGCTTCACGCTGCCGGAGATCGGCGTGCAGCTCAACCTCTCGCGCCACACCATCGCCGACTACGTCAAGCAGATCTACCGCAAGCTCAACGTGAGCTCGCGCGCAGAAGCGGCGCTGGAAGCGCAGCGCCTCGGCCTGTTCGGGCGCGGCCGTTGATCGGCAGGCTCAGCGGAACCCTGGCGGAGAAGAATCCGCCGCAGCTGCTCGTCGACGTCAACGGCGTCGGCTACGAAGTCGACGTGCCGATGAGCACGTTCTACAACCTGCCGGCGTTGGGCGAGCGCGTCGTGCTGCTGACGCACTTCGTGGTGCGCGAGGATGCGCAGGTGCTCTACGGCTTCCTCAGCCACGAGGAGCGCAGCACCTTCCGCCAGCTGGTGAAGATCTCCGGCGTCGGGCCGCGCACGGCGCTCGCCATCCTCTCCGGCCTGAGCGTTTCCGAACTCGCGCAGGCGGTGAGCCTGCAGGAGAGCGGCCGCCTCGTGAAGGTGCCGGGCATCGGCAAGAAGACCGCCGAGCGCCTGCTGCTCGAGCTCAAAGGCAAGCTCGGCGACGCCATCGCCGCGCCGGCCGCCGTGCAGGGCGACGCGCACGGCGACATCCTGCAGGCGCTGGTGGCGCTGGGCTACAGCGACCGCGAAGCGGCCGCGGCGCTGAAGGCGCTGCCGGCCGAGGTCGGCGTCAGCGAAGGCATCAAGCTCGCGCTCAAGGCCCTCGCGCGCTGACCGTTCTTCGTCAGTGCTTGGCGTGCTCGTGCTGCGCCGCGGGCGCGGCAGCGGCGGCCTTGACCGGCAGCTTGAGCTCGACGGTCTCGCGCTTGCCGTCCTTGCCCTCGACGGTGAGCGTCAGCGGCACGGTCTCGCCCGCCTTCAGCGCCTGCTTCAGGTCCATCAGCATCACGTGGTAGCCGCCGGGTTTGAGCTCGACGGCCTTGCCGGCGGGCAGCTCCAGCGCGGACACCGCGCGCATCTTCATCACGTTGCCCTCCATCGCCATCTCGTGCACCTCGGTGACGCCGGCCACCGGCGACTGCGCGCCGACCAGCTTGCCGCCCTGCGGCGAGGTGATCTGCATGAAGGCGCCGGTGGCCTTCTGCGGCTCGACGGTGCTGCGCACCCAGCCGTCCTTGACGCTGGTCTGTGCCGATACGGCGGCGGCGGTGAACGCCAGGGCGGCCAGGACGGTGAACTGAACGGTCTTCATCGCGGTTTCTCCAGGGGTTGGAACGGAACGGGAATCAGTGTCGGGCCGCGGCCCAGGCATCGAGCTCGGCGCTCGACGGTGCGCCGGTCACCCAGCGCACGCTCTGGCCGGGTACCAGCAGTCCGACATAGGGCGTGGCGCCGCGCCAGCCGGGGTTGACGGCATGGCGCAGCGCCGCGGCCTGGCCATCGAAGGCGAACAGGCGCTCGGCGACGCGGTAGTGCGCCTGACGCAGCAGGTGGGCATCGTCTTCGCCGGGCGCCATGTCGGTGACCACGGCCATCAGCGTGGCATCGATGCGGCGGCGGCGCAGTTCGGCGGAAAGCTGCTGCATCACCGCCGGGCAGTTGCCGCAGCTGGTGGACGAGAACACCACCAGCGCCGGCTTCGTCAGCGACGACTGCAATGCCGGCCAGGTGCCGGCGCCGAACGGCTCGATGCCGCGCGGGGCCGCCGCGGCCTGCCAGCCGGCAGCCAGCGCCAGCAGCGCCGCTGCAGCGGCCAGCTTAGGGAAGGAGAGCGTGGACATGGATGCCTTTCGTGGTGTGCCACAGCGCGAACAGGCGCTCGCCGTGCCGGACGAGGCGCGGGTGGTCGTTGTCGTCGCTGCTGCTGTCGAGTTCCTGCAGCACGAAGCTGCGGCCGTCGTCGCGCGACAACCAGGCGCGCAGCCGCGTGGCCTGCCCGTCGTAGCTGCGCCAGACGATGGCCAGCGTCGCCCCGGCGCTGATCAGGTCGGCGTGTTCGGCGCCGTCGTCCGGCAGCGGCCGCGCTTCGCCCTGCGGCGAGCCGTCGGCGGTGAGCCGCCCGTAGCGCACGGCCGCGGTGCCGGCACGCTCGCCGAACCAGACGGCATGGTAGCCACCCTGTGCCGCCGGCGTGAGGCCGGGGCCGTGGTGCGGGCAGGCGTCCACCGCCCAGCGATCGAGGCTGGCGCGCACCG
Source organism: Piscinibacter sp. (assembly GCA_017983795.1). Lineage (GTDB taxonomy): Bacteria > Pseudomonadota > Gammaproteobacteria > Burkholderiales > Burkholderiaceae_C > Piscinibacter. Next base: position 180,045 of record JAGOAS010000004.1, on the reverse strand, counting down.
GCTCCGCCTTCGCCGGCGCGCCGAGCAGCGCGAAGGCGTGGTCGCGCTGGTTCGGTGCGAACACATGGCGCCACATCGCGGCCAGGCTGCCGTCGGGCGACGGCGCGAGCGCGATGCGGCAGCACTCGCAGGAGTGGTCGGCGAGCTTGATGTCCGGCCCGAAGCTGGCGCCGCCGTCGCGCGACTCGTTGCGGTAGATCGCCGCGCCGCGGTAGTCCTTCTTCGACGCGGCGGCCTCGAGGTCGCGCTTGTCGATCCACAGCGTGTGCAGCGTGCCCTGCGCGTCGAAGGCGATCGACTCGAAGCGGTGCGTGATGATCTGCCGGTCCGCGTGCACGGTGAAGGGCGCCGCGAAGCTGCGCCCGCCGTCGCTCGAGCGCAGCATGCGGATGGCGCCGCTGTAGGGCTTGGCCAGCGGCTGCGTATAGCTGATCACCACGCGGCCCTGCGGGCCGAAGGCGATCTTGGGCCGGTTCTCGCCGTCGGCGGAGATCGCATCGTCGCCGCGTTCCAGCACGCGCGGCGGCGCCCAGGTCTTGCCCTGGTCGGCACTCGTCCGTAGCGTCAGGCGCTGCTGTTCGTCCAGCGCCACCACCCACAGCTCGCCCGAGGGCGAGAAGGCGGCGCCGATGCCCAGCGCCGGCGCGCGCTTCTTCGCCTTGGCCGCGCCATGCCCGGCATGCTGCGCCGGGGCGGCCAGCGCGAACACCAGGCCGAGCAGCCCCAGCGCCAGTCGACCCGCGGCCGTGAATCGCTTGCTCATGGCCATCCTCAGTAGCTGGCGCGCAGCTCGGTGAACACGGTGCGCCCGGGGTACGGGTGCGCCTGGAACCCGCGGCTGTCGGCCAGGTTGTCCACGCCGAGCGCGAGTTCGACCTGGGGCGTGAGCTTGTAGCTGCCGCGCAGGTCGACGAAGGTGAAGGACGAGACGCCGCCGTAGACGTCGGGCTGGACGTCCAGGTTGTAGGTGTCGTTGTAGGCACGCCCCGAGTGCCGGATGCCGAGGCTGCCCATCCACTGACGCGTCGGCCGGTAGGTGGCCAGCAGGTTGGCGCGCAGCTTGGGCACGCGCAGCCAGTATTTGCCCACCGAGGCCGGGTCGGCGGCGTTGGCCGTCACCTTCGAGTGCGCGAACGCGGCATTGGCGTCCAGGCTCAGCCCGCGCAGCAGCCAGTCCTGCGTCTGCCAGACGATCTCCAGCCCGCTGGTCTTCACGCGGTCGACGTTGGAGACGCGCGTCACGCTCGGCGTCACGGTGGTGTCGCTCTGGCGCAGGATGGCGTCGCGCACGGCATCGTGGAACACCGACACGCGCAGCCGGTGCTGCTCCCAGTCCTTCTCGGCGCTCAGTTCGAGCGCATCGGAGCGCTCCGCCTTCAGGTTCGGATCGCTCTGCGTCTGCGCGCTGGCGGTGAAGGTGCCGTTGTACAGCTCCTCGACGTTGGGGAAGCGCACGCCGCGGCCGAAGCTGGCCTTGAGCAGCAGATCCTCCTCGGCGTGCCAGCTGATCGAGGCCTTCGGCGAGCTGCCCGACAGGCGCCGCTGCGGATAAGCGAGCACGCGGTTGAAGCTGCCGTCGCCGTTGTCCACGCAGTCGACGCCGGCAGCCGCCGTGCAGCTGGCGACGCGCAGCAGCTGCTCGCCGTCGCGCGTGACGAAGCGCTCGTGGCGCAGCCCGAGCGTGAGCACCAGGTCTTCGCGCAGCCGCCAGGCGTCCTGCGCATACAGCGCCGTCACCTCGGTGCGGCCGCGGTAGCGCTGCGCCAGCGTCGTCTCGGTGCTGCGCCAGTCGCTGGCGTTGCTGGTCGGGCTGTCCAGCAGATAGGCATTGCGGTGCGCGCCGAGCGTCAGTGCATGGCGGCCGTCGGTGAAGTCGCCTTCGCTCGGCCGGTACGCCGCCTGCACCTCGAAGGTGTTCCACCCGGTGCCGTCGCGCCGCGTCCAGCTGCCGGCGCCGCCGCTGGCCGCCTGGTCTTCCGGCAGGTTGGCCTGGCGCGCGATGTCGCTGACGATGCGGTAGTTCGAGTAGACGATCGAGCCGTTCCAGCCCGTCGCGTACTTCGTCTTCAGCGTGATGCCGCCGTGGCGGTGCATCTCGTCGCGGTTCGACGGCGCGAAGGCGCTGAGCGGGATGTTGAAGGTGTTGACGCCGTCGGTGACGCGGCCCGACCACAGCGTCGCGCCGCTCGCGTCGCGCAGGAACGAGCGGTTCGAATTGCGCGTGTCGTTGGTCCAGCCGCCGAGCATCGCGCTGGCCACGAGCTCGGGCGTGAACTCGTAGCCGAGCTTGAGCTTGAGCGTGTCCTGCACGGTGTGGTCGATCGCACCGCCGCTGGCGCCGAAGACGGCGCGCCGGCGGCCCTTCGGGTCTTCGTCGTAGCGGATTCCCGTCACCGGCACGGCCGTGCCGGTGACCGCCGGGAAGACGCCGGCCGCATCGGCGCTCACGGTGTAGTAGTTCATCGGCTGCGAGGTGGAGTTCTGCCGGTTCGCGCTCAGCGAGTACCACAGCCCCGAGTCGAGCCTGCTGCCGACGAAGGCCGAGAGCTGATGGCCGTCGTAGTCGGCCGCGTCGTCGTACAGCTCGAAGCGCTGCCGGTAGCCGGTGATGCGCGCCGAGGCCTCGAAGCCGCGCGGCTCGCGCTCGGTGGTGACCACCGTGGTGCCGATCGAGTTGCCGGGGTAGATCGCCGAGAACGGGCCGTACAGCACGTCGACCCGCGCGATCGCCTCGGGCGTGATCATGTTCCAGCGCGGGCCGTCGAAGCGGCCGAGGAAGTTGGAGATCAGGTAGCCGTCGACGTAGGCCAGGCCGCGCGAGGGCTGCAGCGTGCCGAAGCTGCGCCCGCCGATCATCGAGTTGCGATCGCCGATGTAGCGCTTGCGGATGCTGGTGTTGGGCACGTACTTGAGCGCGTCCTCCGGATTGACGAGGTTCTGCTCGCGCAGATCCTCGGCGGTCTTGCTGGCGCTGTTGCTGGGCACGTCGGCGGCCAGGCCGCTGCGCACGCCGTTGCCGCTGACGAGCACGGGCGCGAGCTGCTGCTCGGTGGCGACGCCCTGGGCGTGCGCGGGGTGCACGAAGGCGGCCGCGGCGAGCGCCGCGGCGCCCAGGCGCCACGGCCTGGCGGGGAAGGTAGAGCTTGTCATGGTCCTGCTGCAATGAGGCCGCACCCATCGAGGTGCGTGTCGGTGCCCGGCGTTGGCACGGGCCATCGGCATGGCGCGCGACGGCGCCATCGAGGCGCCGGCCGCGAGCGTTCAGCAGGAAAGCGGTGGTGCGCGCGGCTGCGCCGCAGCCCACGCGAACAGCGTGCGCGGCGCGTGCAGGAAGAGCGCGGGACGATGCTCGGCGCCGCCGGCGATGCGCACCGGCGCGTATTCGGCGCTCGGCAGGGCCGGCGCGGTGCCGACCTGGCCGCACAGCGGACAGTGGCCGAGGTGGACACCCGCATCGGCCTGGGCATCGGTGCTGGTACTCGCGTCGGCCACCACCATCGTGCCGCCCGTCACCGAGCAGATCTCGGCCCAGGGGTTGCCGGGGCCGGAGGCCGCCAGCGCGTGCGACACCGTCGGCGCGAGCGCCAGCCCGAGCATCGCGACGAGCGCGAGCCAGGTGGCGGGGCGGAACAGGCGGCGAATGGCGTACACGGCGTGCATCTTAACAACGACGGCGCGGGCCGGCTTGCGCGCCCGCAAGGCGACGGGGCCATGCCCATAATCGCGCATGAGCATCCAGACCGACGATTTCGCCCCCGCGCGGCGGGTGGTCAGCGCCGCGCCGGCCTCGCCCAACGAGGAGGCGATCGAGCGCGCGCTGCGGCCCAAGGGCCTGGCGGATTACGTCGGCCAGGCCAAGGTGCGCGAGCAGCTGGAGATCTTCATCGGCGCGGCGAAGAAGCGCAGCGAAGCGATGGACCACGTGCTGCTGTTCGGCCCGCCGGGCCTGGGCAAGACCACGCTCTCGCACATCATCGCCAACGAGCTGGGCGTGAACCTGCGCCAGACCTCGGGGCCGGTGCTGGAAAAGCCCAAGGACCTGGCGGCCATCCTCACCAACCTCGAGCGCAACGACGTGCTCTTCATCGACGAGATCCACCGCCTCAGCCCGGTCGTCGAGGAGATCCTCTATCCCGCGCTGGAGGACTACCAGATCGACATCATGATCGGCGAGGGCCCGGCGGCGCGCTCCATCAAGCTCGACCTGCAGCCCTTCACGCTGGTCGGCGCGACCACGCGCGCCGGCATGCTGACCAACCCGCTGCGCGACCGCTTCGGCATCGTCGCGCGGCTGGAGTTCTACTCGGCCGAGGAGCTGGCGCGCATCGTGCACCGCTCGGCCGGCCTGCTGAACGTCGCCACCGACGAGCAAGGCGCCTTCGAGATCGCGCGCCGCTCGCGCGGCACGCCGCGCATCGCCAACCGGCTCTTGCGGCGCGTGCGCGACTACGTCGAGGTGAAAGGCGACGGCCGCATCGTCAAGGCACAGGCGGAGAAGGCGCTGGCCATGCTCGACGTCGACCCGCTCGGCTTCGACCTGATGGACCGCAAGCTGCTCGAAGCCGTGATCCACCGCTTCGACGGCGGCCCGGTCGGCCTGGACAACGTCGCCGCGGCGATCGGCGAGGAACGCGACACCATCGAGGACGTGATCGAGCCCTACCTCATCCAGCAGGGCTTCCTGCAGCGCACGCCGCGCGGACGCATCGCCACGCTGGCGGCCTACCGCCACCTCGGCGTCACGCCGCCGAAGAACCAGGCCGCGGCGGCCGATCTGTTCGGCGAGTAGCCGCGCATCGATGGGCGTGACACCCGAAGACCAGGCGCGCGTGGCCATCGACGGCCTGCTCGTCGCCGCGGGCTGGGTGCTGCAGGACATGGCCGAGTTCAACCGCAACGCCGCCGAAGGCGTTGCGGTGCGCGAGTTCCCGCTGCCCGGCGGCGCGTGCGACTACCTGCTGTTCGTCGGCGGCAAGGCCTGCGGCGTGATCGAGGCCAAGAAGGCCGGCGTCACGCTCAGCGGCGTGGCCGAACAGGCAGCGCGCTACATGGCGGCGCTGCCCGAGCACGTGGCGCGTTGGGCCGACCGGCTGGTGTTCGACTACGAATCCACCGGCGCGGAAACCTACTTCCGCGATACGCGCGACCCGAAACCGCGCTCGCGCCGCGTATTCGCCTTCCACCAGCCGCGCACGCTGCACGCCTGGCTGAAGGAAGCCGACACCCTGCGCCAGCGCCTGCGCCGCATGCCGCCGCTGGAGACGGCCGGCCTGCGCGACTGCCAGATCGACGCCATCACCGGCCTCGAAACCTCGCTGGCCGACGACCGCCCGAGGGCGCTGATCCAGATGGCCACCGGCGCCGGCAAGACCTTCACCGCCTGCAACTTCAGCTGGCGGCTGCTCAAGCATGCCGGCGCGCGCCGCATCCTGTTCCTGGTCGACCGCAACAACCTGGGCGACCAGACGTTGAAGGAGTACCAGAACTTCGACCCGCCCGGCGCGGCGCACAAGTTCGACAAGACCTACATCGTCCAGCACCTGCACGGCAACCGCATCGACCCCGACGCCAAGGTCGTGATCACCACCATCCAGCGTCTGTACGCGATGCTGCGCGGCGAGGAGCTCGACGAGTCGGCCGAGGAAGCCTCCGCCTTCGAGACGTGGAGCGGCGGAGAGGTCGACGACGAAGGCGAGCTGCGCCCGGTGGTCTACAACCCGGCCGTCCCGATCGAACACTTCGATGTCATCGTCACCGACGAGTGCCACCGCTCCATTTACGGCCTGTGGCGCCAGGTGCTGGAGTATTTCGACGCGCACCTCATCGGCCTGACGGCCACGCCCTCGGCGCACACGCTGGGCTTCTTCCAGCGCAACCTGGTGGCGGAGTACCCCTACGAGCAGTCGGTGGTCGACGGCGTCAACGTCGGCTTCGAGGTCTACCGCATCCGCACGCGAGTCGGCGAACAAGGCGGCACGGTGGACGCGAGCTACCACGTGCCGGTGCGCGACCGCCGCACCCGTGCGCTGCGCTACAAGCAGCTCGACGCCGATCTGCCCTACGCGAAGCAGGATCTCGACAGCTCGGTGACCGTGCCCGACCAGATCCGCCTGGTGCTGCGCACCTTCCGCGAAAAGCTGTTCACCGAACTCTTCCCCGGCCGCAGCGGCCAATGGGTGCCCAAGACGCTGATCTTCGCCAAGGACGACAACCACGCCGAGGAGATCGTCAAGGCCTGCTGGGAAGTCTTCGGCCAGGGCAACGACTTCGCCAAGAAGATCACCTACCAGACCAGCGAGAAACCCAGGGAGCTGATCGCCGCCTTCCGCGTCGACCCGTTTCCGCGCATCGCCGTCACGGTGGACATGATCGCCACGGGCACCGACATCAAGCCGGTGGAGTGCCTGATCTTCATGCGCGACGTGAAGAGCGAGAGCTACTTCGAGCAGATGAAGGGCCGCGGCGTGCGCACCCTGCACGACGCCAGCCTGCAGCAGGTGACGCCCGACGCGCAGACCAAGACCCGCTTCGTGCTGATCGACGCGGTGGGCGTGACCGAGGGCCGCAAGACGTTGTCTCAGCCGATGGAGCGCAAGCGCACCGTGCCCTTCGACAAGCTGATCGACCAGATCGCGCAGGGCCGGCGAGACGAGAACGCGCTCTCGTCGCTGGCCGCGCGCCTGGCGGCGCTGAACCGGCAGATCGACGGCGAGGATCGCCAACGCATCGAACAGGCCGCCCAGGGCCAGAGCCTGAAGGCGCTGGCCCGCGGACTGCTGGATGCGATCACGCCCGAGATCATCGACGCGGCCGTCATCCAGCGCCACGGCAGCGTGGAGACGGCCACGCTCGCGCAGGTGAAGGCCATCGAAGCCGACCTGCGCGACCAGGCCTGCGCGCCGCTGGACGATGCCGCGCTGCGCCAGCTGATCAAGGCGATCAAGAAGAAGACCGACATCGTGATCGACGAAGGCACGCTCGACGTGCTGCAGGTGGCCGAGTACGACAAGGGCCAGGCCGAGCGCCGCACCACCTCGTTCAAGGCCTTCATCGAGACGCACAAGAACGAGCTGCTGGCGCTGCAGATCCTCTACGGCCAGCCCTACCCGAAACGCCGCCTCACCTATGCCAGCATCCGCGAACTGGCGACCAAGCTGGCCGACCCGCCGCAGCACCTGACCACCGCCGACGTGTGGCAGGCCTACAAGCGGCTCAACGCCGCGCTGGTGCGCGGTGCGCCCAGCGACAAGGTGCTGACCGACCTGATCAGCCTGGTGCGTTTTGCCACCGGGCAGGCGGAGGTGCTGGAGCCGCATGCGGCGCGTGTGGAGCAGCGCTTCAACCTGTGGATCGGGCGGCAGATCAAGGCGGGCAGGAGCTTCAGCGACGAGCAGATGGCGTGGCTGAAGGCGATCAAGGACTATCTGGCCGCGAACGTGGAGATCGCGCCGGCCGATTTGATGCGCGACCAGCCGTTCAGCGACTGGGGCGGCGTGGTGGCGGCGCGAAGGGTGTTCGGAACGGAGTTGAACGGGATGCTGGAGGAGTTGAGTGAGGGGTTGGTGGCATGAGGGGTGAACCGCCGCGGGGCTGGGCAGAGGTCACGCTCGGGCAAGTGGTCGATCCGCCGCGGCCCAAAGCCGCACCCGGCGATCACTCGGAGTTGCCCTTCGTCGGCATGGACAGCATCGCGCCCGGCGGTATGAGCCTGCTCAGCGTCGGGCGCTTCGGCGACATGAAGAGCGCTGGCGGTCTCTTTGAGCCGGGCGATGTGCTGTACGGCCGCATGCGCCCCTATCTCAACAAGGTGCATCGCGCTCGACAGCGCGGCGCCTGCTCGGCGGAGTTCATCGTGATGCCGCCGGGCGAGTTGCTGCACGGTGACTTTCTTGCCTATTTGCTGCACCAGCGCAGCTTCGTGAATTTCGCAAGCAACCAGAGTTCGGGCGATCGGCCTCGCGTTGACTTCGGGAGTCTCTCGTTCTTCGCGTTTGGCTTGCCTCCAAAATCCGAGCAGCAACGCATCGTCTCCCGCATCGAAGAACTCTTCAGCGAAATCGACGAAGGCGAACGCGCGCTGGAACGTGTGCAGAAGCTGGTGGAGCGCTACCGCCAGTCCGTGCTCAAGGCTGCCGTCACGGGTGAGCTGACGCGCGAGTGGCGTGACACTGAATCGTCGAGGCCAGTAGATCGCGATGGCGACGAGTGCTCGCTGCCGCCGGGATGGTCTTGGCGCAGTCTTGACGAACTCTCCTGGTCCACCTCCTACGGAACATCGGCGAAGTGCTCATCCACCAAGGGGGCGACTCCTGTTCTAAGAATCCCGAACGTTCGCGAGGGGCGGATCGCGCTGCGTGACCTCAAATGGGCCCCCGCAGACTTCGCCATGACTACCGACGACGCGCTTGCTCCTGGGGATTTGCTGGTGGTTCGGACAAACGGCAGTGAAAGCCTAATAGGGGTTGGTGCCGTGGTGCTGAGCGCACTGCCCACACCGAGCTATTTCGCGTCCTACCTCATCCGCTTTCGGCTGCACCCCGAGCCATTGCTCGCCGAATGGATCAATCTTGTCTGGCAATCGGACGTCGTTCGGCGTTTTGTGCACAAGCACAAGGCGACGAGCGCCGGGCAGTACAACGTATCGCAATCGAAGCTCCGCTCGATCCGGCTCCCGATTCCACCTGAAAGCGAGCGTGCGGCCCTGCTCGACGCATGGCGACTCGCAGCGTCCCGGATGGAGTCGACCTTGAAAGAGTGCGGTGCGGGCATGGCCGGTTCAACTGCCCTGCGCCAATCCATCCTCAAAGCCGCCTTCTCCGGCCAACTCGTCCCCCAAGACCCCGCCGACGAACCCGCCTCCGCGCTGCTCGCCCGCCTTGCCAAGCAGGCGGGCGAAGCGCAGAACGCAACGCAGCGCAAAGGTCGCCGCGTCCGCACCGCCGCACCATGACCCGCAGCGCCGAAGACCTGTTGCAGGAACTCGCCGCCGTCGACGAGTCGCATCGCATCGCATCGAGGCCAAGCGCGCCTCGCAGATCGGTCGCCCGCCCGTGATGGCGCCTCCCAGCTTGACGAATGGTTCCAATAGTGACACCATTTCTGGGGTATGACGGACATCGAAAAGGTCTTGGAAAAGATGAAAGCGTCGCCCGCAGGGCTGCGCTTCATCGACCTCAAGAAGGTCTGTGAGCACTACTTCGGTTCGGCCCGGCAGTCGGGCACGAGCCACGCGGTCTTCAGGACGCCGTGGCCAGGCGATCCGCGGGTCAATATTCAGAACGACAAGGGCAAGGCCAAGGTGTATCAGGTGCGCCAGGTACTGGCGGCGATCCAGAAGTTGAAAGGACATGGCGGTGAATCTTGACCACTACACCTACCGCGTCACCTGGTCCGCCGAGGACAGCGAGCACGTCGGCTTGTGTGCCGAGTTCCCGTCGCTATCCTGGCTCGCCAAGACGCCAGAGAAGGCGCTGGCCGGCATTCGCAAGGTCGTCGCCGAGTGCGTGCGCGACATGGCGGCAAACGCCGAGCAGGTGCCCGAACCACTCGCTGATCGCCGGTACAGCGGCGAGTTCAAGGTTCGCATCCCGCCGCAGCAGCATCGCCGACTGGCCATCGAGGCCAGCGAGCAGGGGGTGAGCCTCAACCGCTTGGTGAGCGCAAAGCTCGCCGCGTGAGACCGATCATCCGTTACGCCAACCGGCTGGACGTGCGGCGGTGCTGCACGAGGTGAACGTGGCCGAGACCAAGGGAGCGGCATCCGCACCTGCTACGGGCCCGGCCCCGGCTTCCGGTCGGCGCCGGCTGTGTCCGAGACCCCCCAGCCGGAGCAACAACCCCCCCAGGCAGGCCGACAAACCTCCCAGCCTGGAGCCCAAACCCCCAAGGCAGATGCGCCGATGCCTGCCGAACTCGCGCAGAGCCTGCCCGAGCAGTGCTACACGGCGCGCGCACCTGCGCCGCATTCGGGCTGACCACTTGTTTTCCGCCGCTCCGGAAAACAACCGAGGCTGTGGGACTTATCTCTTTCAAATCAACGACTTGGAATGCCGGTTGTTATCCGGCGCCGGCCAACCCCATGAGCACCGACCACACCGCCCTCGTCGGCAAAGTCTGGAACTACGCGCACGTCCTGCGTGACCAGGGCATCGGCTACGGCGATTACGTCGAGCAGATCACCTTCCTGCTGTTCCTGAAGATGGACCAGGAGCGCGCCGAGCTGCTCGGCGAGCCCAGCACCATCCCGGCCGCCTGGCGCTGGGACACGCTGGCGCCGCTGGCCGGCGACGCGCTGGAGATCCAGTACCGCCATGCGCTGGAGGCGCTGGCCCGTGAGAAAGGCCTGATCGGCACCATCTTCCGCGGCGCGCAGAACAAGCTCACCGATCCGGCCAAGCTCAAGCGCGTGGTCTCGCTGATCGACGCCGAAACCTGGATCGGCATCGGCGTGGACGTGAAGGGCGCCATCTACGAAGGCCTGCTCGAGCGCAACGCCGCCGAGGTGAAGAGCGGCGCCGGCCAGTACTTCACGCCGCGCCCGCTGATCCAGGCGATGGTGACGGTGCTCGATCCGCGCATCGGCCAGACCGTGCACGACCCGGCCTGCGGCACGGGCGGCTTCCTGCTCTCGGCCTACGACTACATGAAGCGGCAGGACGGCGCGCAGGATCGGGCACAGCAGCGCCGCCTGCGCGAGCAGACCTTCAGCGGCGTGGACATCGTCGACGAGGTGGTGCGGCTGTGCGCGATGAATCTGTATCTACACGGCATCGGCATCGGCAACGGCGACAGCCCGATCCGCAGCGGCGATGCACTTGCCGTCGTGCCGAGCACCACCTACGACGTGATCCTGACCAACCCGCCCTTCGGCAAGAAGAGCAGCTACAAGGTGATCGGCGAGGACGGCGAGGTCGACACCGAGCGCGAAGACTACGAGCGCGAGGATTTCAAGTTCACCACCGGCAACAAGCAGCTCAACTTCATGCAGCACATCATGACGGTGATGGGCAGCAGCGGCCGCGCCGGCGTGGTGCTGCCCGACAACGTGCTGTTCGAGGCCGGCAGCGCCGGCGAGGGCATCCGGCGCCGGCTGCTGGAGCAGTTCGACTTCCACACCCTGCTGCGCCTGCCCACCGGCATCTTCTACAAGCCCGGCGTGAAGGCCAACGTGCTGTTCTTCGACAAGCGCGCACCGCGCGCCGACGGCAAGCCGAACACCAAGGCGCTGTGGATCTACGACCTGCGCACCAACGTGCACTTCACGCTGAAGAAGAACCCGCTCGACGCCAGGGACCTGCAGGATTTCGTGGCCTGCTACCGCGTGGGGCAGATGGGCCAGCGAAAGGAGACCGAGCGCTTCAGGCGTTTCGAGGTCGATGATCTGCTCGCGCGCGACAAGCTCAACCTCGACATCTTCTGGCTCAAGGACGACAGCCTCGACGACGTCGACAGTCTACCGGCGCCCGACGTGATCGCGGCGGAGATCGTGGAGAACCTGCAGGCGGCGCTGGAGGCCTTCCAGACCGTGGCCGACGAACTGGTGGCCACGCCTCACGCAGCCTGAGGCCGCGCGCGCCTAACCCTTGCCCGCCGCGCGGCGCTTGTTGCGCCAGGCCAGCAGCTCGCCGACGAAGCCGCGGCGGAAGGCCACCACGCAGATGACGAAGATCGCGCCGATGATCACCGTCACCCAGGAGCCGACTCGGTCGGCCAGGAAGTTCTGCAGGCCGATGATGGTGAAGGCGCCGAGCACCGGCCCGGCGAAGGTGCCCATGCCGCCGAGCAGCGTCATCAGCACCACCTCGCCGGAGAGCGACCAGTGCGCGTCCGACAGCGTGGCGAAACCCAGCACCAGCGTCTTCAGCGAGCCGGCCAGGCCCGCCAGGCCGGTGGAGAGCACGAAGGCGAGCAGCTTGTACTTGTCGACGTCGTAGCCCAGCGAGACGGCGCGCGGCTCGTTCTCGCGGATCGCCTTGAGCACCTGGCCGAAGGGCGAGTGCACCACGCGCACGATGAACAGGAATACCGCGACGAAGACCGCCAGCACCACGAAGTACAGCGCCGTGTCGCTTTCCAGGTCGACGAGGCCGAGCAGCTTGCCGCGCGGCACGCCCTGCAGCCCGTCCTCGCCGCCGGTGAAGGGCGCCTGCAGCCAGACGAAATAGACCATCTGCGCCATCGCCAGCGTGATCATGGCGAAGTAGATGCCCTGGCGGCGGATCGCGATCAGCCCCACCAGCAGGCCGATGGCCGCGGCGAACAGCGTGCCCGCCAGCACGCCCAGTTCGGGCGACCAGCCGGCGCTCTTGATCAGCCAGCCGGTGCCGTAGGCCGCCGCGCCGAGGTAAGCGGCGTGGCCGAAGGAGAGCAGCCCGGTATAGCCGAGCAGCAGGTTGAAGGCGCAGGCGAAGATCGCGAAGCACAGCGCCTTCATCATGAAGATCGGATACAGCCCGATGAAGGGCGCGACGATCAGCAGGGCCAGGCCGGCGAGCCAGGCGATGCGGCTTGCGCGATCGGTGCCCATCAGCGTTCCTTCCCGAACAGCCCGGCGGGCCGGATGATCAGCACGATCGCCATGATCACGAACACCACGATGTTCGAAGCCTCGGGGTAGAAGACCTTGGTCAGCCCCTCGATCAGGCCGAGCACCAGGCCGGTGAGGATGGAGCCGAGGATGGAGCCCATGCCGCCGATCACCACCACCGCGAAGACGACGATGATCAGGTTGCTGCCCATCAGCGGCGTGATCTGGATGACCGGCGCGGCGAGCACGCCGGCGATGGCCGCGAGGCCGGCGCCGAAGGCGTAGGTGAGCATCACCATCAGCGGCACGTTGACGCCGAAGGCCTGCACCAGCGCCGGGTTCTCGGTGCCGGCGCGCAGGTAGGAGCCCAGCCGCGTGCGCTCGATCAGGAACCAGGTGCCGAAGCAGACGATCAGCGAGGCGAAGACGACCCAGCCGCGGTAGTTGGGCAGGATCATGAAGCCGAGATTGGTGGCGCCCTGCAGCAGTTCGGGCACCGGGTATTGCTGGCCCGAGACGCCGAACTGGTCGCGGAAGATGCCTTCGGCGATCAGCGACAAACCGAAGGTGAGCAAGAGGCCGTAGATCGGGTCGATCTTGTAGAGCTGCTTGAGCAGCGTGCGCTCGACCACCAGGCCGAGCGCACCGACGACCAGCGGCGAGACGATCAGCGCCGCCCAGTAGTTCAGGCCGAAGGTCTCCAGGCCCAGCCAGGCCACGTAGGCGCCGATCATGTAGAGCGCGCCGTGCGCGAAGTTGACGATGCCCAGCAGCCCGAAGATCACCGCCAGCCCGAGGCTGAGCATGGCGTAGAACGAGCCGTTGACCAGCCCGAGCAGCAGCTGCCCGAGGAAGGCCTGCAACGGGATGCCGAAGATCTCCATGGCGTGCGTGGGCGTCGTCGTCGCTTCAGGCGCTTACTTCCACAGGGCGCACTTCGATTCGGCCTTGGTGGTCCAGGCCTGCTCGCCCTTGAAGGTCTGCACGACGTTGTAGTAGTCCCAGGGCTCGACCGACTTGTCGGGCGACTTCACCTGCATCAGGTACATGTCGTGCACCATGCGGCCGTCTCCGCGGATGAAGCCGCCCTTGGCGAAGATGTCGTTGACCGGCGTCTTCTTCATCTGCGCCAGCACCTTGTCGCTGTCGTCGCTGCCGGTGGCCTTCACCGCGTTCAGGTACTGCAGCGTGGCCGAGTAGTCGCCGGCCTGGATCGACGAAGGCATGCGCTTGACCTTCTCGAAGAACTTGCGGCTCCAGGCGCGCGTGTCGGCGTCGCGGTTCCAGTACCAGCTGTCCGTCAGGTACATGCCCTGCGTGGTCTTCAGGCCCAGCGAGTGGATGTCGTTGATGAAGACCAGCAGGCCGGCCAGCTTCATCGTCTTGGTGATGCCGAACTCGTTGGCGGCCTTGATCGAGTTGATGGTGTCGCCACCGGCATTGGCCAGGCCGAGGATCTCGGCCTTGCTGGCCTGCGCCTGCAGCAGGAAGGAGGAGAAGTCGGTGGCCGACAGCGGGTGCTTGACCGAGCCGACCACCTTGCCGCCGGCGGCGTTGACCACCGCGGTGGTGTCGTTCTGCAGCTGCGCGCCGAAGGCGTAGTCGGCGGTCAGGAAGTACCAGGTCTTGCCGCCCTGCTTGACCACCGCGTTGCCGGTGCCCTTGGCCAGCGCGACGGTGTCGTAGGCCCAGTGCACGGTGTACGGGTTGCACTGCTCGTTGGTCAGCGCCGAGGTGGCCGCGCCGATGGCGATGAAGAGCTTCTTCTTCTCCACCGCCACCTTGGCCATCGCCAGGTTGGTGCCGGAGTTGGTGCCGCCGATCAGCATGTCGACGCCGGCGGTGTCGAACCATTCGCGCGCCTTGGCGGCGGCGACGTCGGCCTTGTTCTGGTGGTCGGCGAACACCACCTCGACCTTCTTGCCGCCCACCGCGCCGCCCATGTCGGCCACCGCCATCTTGATGGCCTCGACGCCGCCGGCGCCGTCGATGTCGGAGTACAGGCCCGACATGTCGGTGATGATGCCGATCTTGATGACGTCGCCCGAGACCTGGGCGTTCGCGCCGGTGGCGGCCGCGAGCGTCAGGGCGCTGGCGGCGGCGATCTTCTTGAGCTTCATGGTCTGTTCTCCGTGGGTTGAGAGCGAGAAAGTGGCGTCTTCGGACGTTCAGACGCCGAGGTACTCGTGCAGGCGCTCCATGCGCGCCGGCAGTTCGGACTGGGTGAATTCCTGGATGACCTGGCCGTGCTCCATCACCAGGAAGCGGTCGGCCAGCGGGGCGGCGAAGCGGAAGTTCTGCTCCACCATCACGATGGTGTAGCCCTGCTTGCGCAAGGCCACCACCATCTCGGCGAGCTTGTGCACGATCACCGGCGCGAGGCCTTCCGAGATCTCGTCGAGCAGCAGCAGCTTGGCGCCGGTGCGCAGGATGCGCGCCACCGCCAGCATCTGCTGCTCGCCGCCGGACAGGCGCGTGCCCTGGCTGCCGGCGCGCTCCTTCAGGTTGGGGAACATCGCGTAGATCTGCTCGACCGCCATGCCGCCTTCTGCCAGCCTGGGCGGCAGCAGCAGGTTCTCCTGCGCCGACAGGCTGGCGAAGATGCCGCGCTCCTCGGGGCAGTAGCCGATGCCCAGCCGCGCGATGCGGTGCGTGGGCAGGCCGATCGACTCGGTGCCGTGCACCTTCACCGAGCCCTTGCGCGAGCCGGTCAGGCCCATGATGGCGCGCAGCGTGCTGGTGCGGCCGGCGCCGTTGCGGCCCAGCAGCGTGACGACCTCGCCCTCGTCGACGTGGAAGTTCACGCCGTGCAGCACGTGCGATTCGCCGTACCAGGCGTGCAGATCCATCACCTCGAGGAAGCGCTTGCTCATCTCAATGCGCTCCCTTCAACTCGGCATCGGCGCTGCCCATGTAGGCCTCGATCACCGCCGGGTTCTTCGACACCTCGGCATACGGCCCTTCGGCCAGCGTCGCGCCGCGCGCCAGCACGGTGATGGTGTCGGCCAGGCTGGCCACCACGCTCATGTTGTGCTCGACCATCAGCACGGTGCGGTCGGCGGCCACCTTCTTGATGAGCTGCTTGATGCGGTCGACGTCTTCCAGGCCCATGCCCTGGGTCGGCTCGTCGAGCAGCATCAGGCGCGGCTCCATCGCCAGCGTGGTGGCGATCTCGAGCGCGCGCTTGCGGCCGTAGCTGAGCTCGACGGCGGTGAGGCCGGCGTACTTGTCGAGATCCACCGCGGCCAGCAGCTCCATCGCGCGGCCGTTGAGCGTATCGAGCGTGCGCTCGGGGCGCCAGAAGTGGAACGAGGTGCCGAGCTGGCGCTGCAGCGCCACGCGCACGTTCTCCAGCACCGTGAGGTGCGGGAAGACCGCCGAGATCTGGAACGAGCGGATCACGCCGCGCCGCGCAATGTGCGCCGAGCTCTCGCGCGTGATGTCGACGCCGTCGAAGACGATGCGGCCGGTGGTCGGGATCAGGAACTTGGTCAGCAGGTTGAAGCAGGTCGTCTTGCCCGCGCCGTTCGGCCCGATCAGCGCATGGATGCTGCCGCGCCGCACCTTCAGGTTGACCTGGTTGACCGCCACGAAGCCCTTGAACTCCTTGGTCAGGTCGTGCGTCTCGAGGATGGTGTCGTCGGCCATGGTTCAGTCCTGCGTCGCCGCGGGCGCGCGGCCGCCGAGCCGCTGCGTCAGCGTGCGCGCCACGCGCAGCACGGTGTCGCGGTGCTCGGCGCCGGCGTCGGCGCCGAGCGTGGTCTTGTTCAGGCACACGCCGATGCCGGCCACCGGCTCGCCGGCGGCATCGAACACCGGCGCGCCGAAGCAGTAGACGCCGGCGCGCACCGCCTCGTCGTCGACGCTGTAGCCGCGCTCGCGGGTGCGGCCCAGCTCGACCAGCAGCTCGTCGATGCCGCGCGGGCCGCGCCCGTTCATGCGCGTCAGCTCGGCGCCGGCGAACAGCTCGCGCACCGCCGCGCCGGCGTGGAAGGCGAGCATCGCCTTGCCGGTGGCGGCCAGGTGCGCGGGCAGGCGCATGCCGACGTTGAAGGCCAGGCCGAGCGGCCGCTGGCCGTTGCGCGCGCCGATATAGACCACGTCGCGGCCGTTGAGCACCGAGAGGATCACGGTCTCGTCGGGCGCGCGCTCGGCCCACAGCGCGTTGAACTCCTGCGTCAGCCCGGTGCCCGAGACGAAGGCCTCGGCCAGCGGCATCACGCCCGGGCCGATGCGGAAGGCGCCGTCGTCCTGGCGCGCCAGATACCCGTAGCGCAGCAGGGTGCTGCACAGGCCGTGCACACTGCTCTTGGGCAGTTCGAGCTCGCTGGCCAGGCGCGCCAGGCTCATCGGCTCGCGGCGCTGCGCCAGGCGTTCGAGCAGCGTCAGCGCGCGCGACAGCGCCGGCACCAGCGCGGGCGAGGCACTGGTGCGCGGGGCGTGCGGGGAGTGACGGGCTTGCATGGCGGCGTGTCATTTGTTCGATAGGTCGAACAGGCTTCAGCCCATCGAACGCGCGCAGTGTAGGCAGGCACCGCGCGCCTGTTGCAGCCCCCGCGGGTTATTGCTCTGAGGGATTGCCCGCAGCGCTGCGCGGCGCGCAGATCGTGGCGACGGCGCAGAGCCCGGCGACGATGGACAGCGCACCAGCGGCGAGCACGCCGGCCCCGAGCAAGTGCGCCTGCCACAGCAGTGCAGCGGTGGCGGCGAGCAGCAGCACGAAGAGCAGTGTGGCGGCGAGTGCGGCGCCGCGCGACAGCGGCGGGTCGTAGCGCGTCACGGCCGCGATGTCGAAGGCGGGCTTGGGCCAGCGTGCCGCCACGTCCGCCGGCCGCCAGCCGGGCGGCTTCAGCCAGACGCGCAGCTTGTCGGCCCAGGCTGCAGCGCGCCACGAATCCTTCGCCAGCTCGGCGTAGACCTGCAGGTTGGCCCACAGCGGGTTCCAGCTGCGCAGCGGCGTTCGCGTGCCGTAGACGCAGGGCTCGGTCTCGTCCTCCGCGGCGTAGCTGCCGAACAGGCGATCCCAGACGATCAGGATGCCGCCGTAGTTGCGATCGAGATAGCGATCGTTCACCGCATGGTGCACGCGGTGGTTGCTGGGCGCGCAGAACCAGCGGTCGAACCAGCCCAGGCGGCCGATCTGCTGCGTGTGCACCCAGTACTGGTAGAGCAGGTCGATCAGCGCGACCACGGCGAACACCAGCGGCGGCACGCCAGCCAGCGCCATCGGCAGGTAGAAGATCCAGCCGGCCGGCCAGCCGCCGCTGGTCTGGCGCAGCGCGGTGGAGAGGTTGTAGTCCTCGCTCTGGTGGTGCACCGCGTGCGAGGCCCAGAACAGCGCCACGCGGTGCCCGGCGCGGTGGTGCCAGTAGTAGCAGAAGTCGTAGGCGAGCAGCGCGCCCAGCCAGACCCCCGCCGAGTCGGCCGGCAGCCGCCACAGCGCCCACTGGTCGTATACGAAGGTGTAGATGCCCAGCGTGAAGAGCGTGACGAACAGCCCGGTGATCTGGCTCATGATGCCCAGCCCGATGCTGGCGAGCGCATCGGCGAGGCGGTAGGTGTTGCGCCCGCGCCAGCGGCCGACGGCGAACTCGAGCGCGATCAGCGCCAGGAATACCGGCGTGGCCAGCACGATGACCTGCGGGCCGGTGAGCGCCAAACCGATGCCTTTCAGCGGATGCAGCCGCGTGCGTCGATCGGCCAGACGGCTTCGACCCGGCCGGCCTCCAGCCCGCCGCGCACGACGACGTAGTGCTCGTGCAGGTTGACGGTCGGGTCGCAATGGCCGGGGATCAGCCACACCGTCTCGCCCAGCGCCGGCAGCGGCGCCGCGCCATGCTTGCGCAGGATGCCGTGCTCGTCGCCGCCGTTGACGAACTCGAGCTCGCGGCCGTGCACGCGCGGCAGGCCCGAGTCGATCGCATGCGACTTGTGGCCGGCATCGACGACCACGTGCGAGGTGCCCGCGCTCATCACCTGGCTCTTGACGAAGAGCGCGTGCTCGAACGCCGGCGCGTGCGGCGCAGCGTGGTTGTCGGCGTAGTCGCGGTCCATGAAGACGTAGCTGCCGGCCTGCAGCTCGCCGTACAGGCCGCTGGCCGCCTCCAGCACGAAGGTGCCGGTGCCGGCGCCGGTGACCAGCGGGCAGGCGATGCCCGCCGAGGTGACGCTCGCCTGCGCCGCGCGCGCCAGGCTGACGGCATGGCGGATCGCGCTCTCGCGCTCGGCCGGTGTGCGCAGGTGCTGGGCGCGGCCGTGGTAGGCCTGCAGCCCGGCGAAACGCAGGCCGTGCGAGACGACCTGGTGCGCCAGCGAGGCCGCAGCCGCCGGCGCGACGCCGCAGCGGCCATGGCCCACGTCGACCTCGACGAAGACGTCGACCGAGGTGCCCGCCGCCTTCAACGCCGCCGCGAGACGGTCGACGCCCAGACCCGAGTCGACCGCGATGGCGAGCCTGGCGCGAGCGGCCAGCGCCGCCAGTTCGGCGAGCTTGCCGGCATCGACGACCTCGTTGCTGATGTAGAGATCGGCCACGCCGGCCTCGGCCAGCGCCTGCGCCTCGGAGAGCTTCTGCACGCACACGCCCACCGCGCCGGCGGCGATCTGCCGCTTGGCGATCTCGGCGCACTTGTGCGTCTTGGCGTGCGGCCGCAGGCGCATGCCGTGTTCGCGCGCATAGGCGGCCATGCGCGCGATGTTGCGCTCCAGCGCGTCGAGGTCGATCACCAGTGCCGGCGTGGCGATGGCGGCGACCGGATCGCCCACACGCGCAGCGGCGGCGAGGCTCACGAGGCGCTCCCCGGCGGCACACGGCGGGCCAGCGCGTCGCTGAACTCGTCGTGCACGGCGCCGTCGAGATGGCCGGTGTCGGCCCAGCCCACCAGGCTCAGGCCCTGCGGGGTGTAGAGCAGCCGGTTGATGCTGCCGTTGCCGAGTTGCCAGGTGCGCGGCGCGTTGAGCTCGACGCGCGCCGCGGCGCGGTACAGGCAATCGAGCACGCCGCCATGCGCCACCAGGGCCAGCAATTCGCCGGCGTGGCGCTGCGCCAGTGCCGTCACGCAGGCCACGCAGCGCGCGTAGAACTCGGCCAGGCGCTCGCCGCCCTCGGGGCCGAACGTGGCGTCGCGCTTTCGCCAGCGTTCGCTGGCCTCGGGATGGTCGCGCTCGATCTCGGCCCAGGTCAGGCCTTCGAAAACGCCGAAGGCGCGCTCGCGCAGGCCGCGCTCGGGCCGCGGCGCCAGGCCGGTGGCCTCGGCCAGCGGCTGCGCGGTCTGCCAGGCGCGCTGCAGGTCGCTCGAATAGAGCGCCGTGATGCCCTCGTCGGCCAGCGCCGCGGCGACGCGCGTCGCCTGCCAGCGGCCCTTGTCGTTGAGCGGCACGTCGAGCTGGCCCTGGATGCGCGTATCGACGTTCCAGGCCGTCTCGCCGTGGCGGATGGCGAGGATGCGGGTGACGGCGCCTTGCGACATGCTCGAGCCTCGTCCGATCGTCAGCCGATCAGGCGCGGGTTGAGCGTGTAGGTGCCCGAGTACGTGGCCTCGGCCAGCACATGCGGGTAGATCGCCTGGCGCACCTGCGGCCCGGTGAAGGCGCCCTCGATCGGCGCGCGCGCCACGTTCAGCGCGTAGAGCGTGAAGACGTAGTGGTGCACCAGCGAATCGTTGAAGGGCGGGAAGGGGCCGTCGTAGCCGAAATACTGGCCGCCCATGTCCTTGTCGCCGGCGAACCAGCCGGTGTAGTCGTTCAGGCCGTGGCGCGCGCCGTGCAGCGTGGCCGGGCCGCTCTTGCCGCGCGCCGTGAAGCCGCGGCTGAACTCGCCTTCGGCGATGCTGCGCAGCGTGGCCGGCAGGTCGACCATCACCCAGTGGAAGAAGTCCACGCGCGGCAGATCCTCGGACACCTCGCGGTCGGCCTGGTTGACGTCGTCGCCGCGGCTGGGCACGTCGAAGTCGTGGCAGATCAGCGCGAAGGACTGCGTGCCCTGCGGGATCTCGCTCCAGGCCAGGTGCGGGCTCAGGTTGTCGGAGAAGCCCACGCCCTGCCCGTCGCGCCGGCCGGCGGCATAGCGCGCCGGAATGCGGTCGCCATCGACCCAGCTGTTGCTGACCAGTCTCATCGTTTCCTCCCCGGGCGCTTCAGACGCCCCAGACGATTTCCTTGCCCTCGGCCTGCGCGCGCCTGAGCATCTCCACCATCGGCCAGGCGCGCTGGCGCAGCGAGACGCCTTCGCGCGGCGCCGGCGTGCGGCCCTCGGCCTGCGCCTCGCGCTCGGCCTCTACGCGTGCCGCTTCCTCCTCGGCGACGGCGCGCTCCAGCGCGGCGATCGCCGCCGCCATCGCGGCCGGCTCGATGATGCCCTTGGCCGCGGGCTCCTTGCCGATGATGCGCAGCACCTGATCGCCCGAGGGGCCCATCATGATCAGGTCGCCGGCGGCCTTGGACTTGAACTTGTAGATCATGCGTCGCGGGCGGCGGGGTACATGTAGCCGCGGTTGAACGGATAGGCCGATTGTGCCCCCCGCAGTGCGCCGCCGGCCGCGTCGCCGTCGGGCCGCGCGGCGAGCATCTGGTGCAGCGAGATCCAGCCGCGCTCGAAGCTCAGCGCGCTGCCGCCGAGGTAGAGGCGGAAGGCGCGCAGCACGCGCTCGCCGGCGATGCGCCGCGCCGCGTCGAGATTCGCCTCCAGGCCGTCGCTCCAGGCCCACAGCGTGCGCGCGTAGTGCGGCCGCAGGTTCTCGACGTCGAGCGCTTCCAGCCCCTGGTCGGCCATCACCTCCAGCACCTTGGAAGCATGCAGCAGCTCGCCGCCGGGAAAGATGTAGCGCTCGATGAAGTCGCCCAGGCCGGCGCCGAGCTGGTCGTGGCGCGGCGCGGCGGCGGTGATGCCGTGGTTGAGCAGCAGCCCGCCCGGGCGCAGCAGGCGGCGGATGGTGGCGAAGTAGGCCGGCAGCTGCGCCAGGCCGACGTGCTCGAACATGCCCACCGAGGCGATCTTGTCGAAGGTCTCGCCCTCGGGCAGCTCGCGGTAGTCGAGCAGCTGCATGCTCACGCGCCCGGCCAGGCCGCGTTCCTCGATCAGCTGGTTGACGTAGGCATGCTGGTGGCGCGAGAGCGTGATGCCCTGGGCGCGCACGCCGTAGTGCTCGGCCGCCCACAGCAGCAGGCCGCCCCAGCCGGCACCGATGTCGAGGAAGCGCTCGCCCTCGCGCAGCATCAGCTTGCGGCAGACGTGGTCGAGCTTGGCCTCCTGCGCCTGTGCCAGCGTCATGGTGCGCTCGCGGTAGTAGGCGCAGGAGTAGACGCGGCGCGGATCCAGCCACAGGGCGTAGAAGTCGTCCGAGACGTCGTAGTGGAACTGCACCTGGCGCGCGTCGGCCTCGGGGTGGTGGTTCTGGCGCGAGCGCACCTGGCGCCACAGCGCGCGCCACCAGGCCAGCGGCGCCGCCGGCTCGGCCGCGGGGAGCGGGTCGCCGACGAGCTGGCCGGCGATGGCGATGAGGTCGCGCAGCGAACCGTCGAAATCGAGGCGGCCCTCGACGTAGTCTTCGCCGACGCGGCCGATCTGCCCGGTGGCGAGGTGGGCCAGCGTGCCCAGGCCCTGCAGGCGCAGCGTCACCGCGGCGCGCTCGGGCCCGAGGCGCTGGCCGCCCGGCAGCTGCACGGCCAGCGGCAGCGACAGGCCGGCAAGCCGGCGTTCCAGGACGGCATCGAGAGCACCCATGCGCAAGCCTCCTTGCGCATCGAACTCTAGCGAGAGCGGCGGCTTCCGGGCAGTGCGCCGGCTCAATCCCCGGACGCTGCAGCGGGCACCGGCCGCGCCACTCTGGTGCGGCGGCGCTGCAGCGGCACCACGCGCGGCGGCGCCTGCGGCGCGAGGCGCGCCTCGAACTCGTCCAGCGGCAGGGCCGGCGCGAACAGCCAGCCCTGGTACTCGTCGCAACCGCAGTTCAGCAGGAAGCGCCGCTGCGCCTCGGTCTCGACGCCCTCGGCGATCACGTGCATGCCCAGCGCCCGGCCAAGCTTGACGATGGCGTCGACGATGCTCGCGCCGCTGGCATCGCCCGGCAGGTCGGTGACGAAGCTGCGATCGATCTTCAGCCGCGTGATCGGCAGCCGCTTGAGGTAGCCGAGGCTGGAGTAGCCGGTGCCGAAGTCGTCGATGGCGAGCTGCACGCCCAGCGCCGCGAGTGCGTGCACGCGGGCCAGCGAATCCTCGGCATCCTGGATCAGGATCGACTCGGTCAGCTCCAGCTCGAGCAGGTGGCCGGGCAGGCCGCTGTCGCGCAGCGCCCGCGCCACGCCGTCGACGAAGCCGGGCTGGCGGAACTGCAGCGCCGAGACGTTGACCGACAGGCGCAGCGGCCGGCCCTCGGCGTGCCAGCGCACGCCCTGCGCCAGCGCCTGGCGCAGCACCCAGTCGCCGATCGCGACGATGAAACCGCTCTCCTCGGCCACCGGGATGAAGCGCCCCGGCGGCACCTCGCCCAGCTCGGGATCGCTCCAGCGGATCAGCGCCTCGGCGCCGACGATCTCGCCGCTGCCGGCCGCCACCTGCGGCTGGTAGTGCAGCCGGAAGCGCTCGCGCGCCAGCGCCTGGCGCATGGCGTGGTCGAGCTTCATGCGCGCGCGCAGCTCGGCCTCGCCGGCGTCGTGCCGCTGGGTGTGGAAGCGCCAGGCGGCGCGGCCCGAGGCCTTGACCTCGCGCATCGCCGCGTCGGCGTGGCGCAGCAGCTCGTCGAGGTTGGCGCCGTCGGAAGGATGCAGCGCGATGCCCACGCTGGCCGTCACGGTGAAGTTCAGGCCGTCGAGCGTGAAGGGGCGCTGCAGCGCCTCCATCACGCGGCGGGCGGCGGCCTCGGCGCCGGCGGCGTCGGAGCGCTGCACCAGCAGCACGAACTCGTCGCCACCCAGGCGCGCGACGCTGTCGATCTGGCGCAGCCCGGCCGCGAGCCGCTCGCCGATCTCCACCAGCACGCGGTCGCCGAAGGCCTGGCCGAGGGTGTCGTTGATGTGCTTGAAGTGGTCGAGGTCGAGCTGCAGCAGCGTGAAGGGCTCGCCCTCGCGCGCCGCGAGCGCGAGCGCGCGCTCGACGCGCTCGGCCAGCAGCACGCGGTTGGGCAGGCCGGTGAGCGCGTCGGTGTGCGCGAGCTGCTCGATGCGCCGGCTGGCGAGGATGCGCTCGGTGATGTCGCGGAACGACCAGACGCGCCCCACCGGCCGGCCGCGGCTGCACTGCGGCTGCACGATGCGCTCGAGCACGCGGCCCGAGTGCAGCTCGAGCACGTCGCTGGCCTGCAGCAGGGTCGCCTCGGCGATGGCGCCCAGGCGCTGCGCGTAGCCGCCGGGATCGACCACGCTGCGGCGCATCCAGTCGAACACCCGCGCATCGTCGTGCAGCGCGAGCAGGTCGTCGGGCAGTGCCCAGAGGTCGGCGAAGCGGCGGTTGCAGTGGCGGATGCGGCCCGACAGGTCGGTCACCAGCAGGCCGTCGGCGGTGGATTCCAGCGTGGCGGCGAGTTCCGCGGCGGCCAGCTCGAGCTCGTGCTCGGCGCGCAGCTGCGCGCTGCGGTCGTGCATGGCAACGAGGAAGGCGGCGCTGCCGTCGATCTGCAGCGGCTCGATGGAGCGCAGCACCGGCACGGTCTGCCCGTCGAAGCGGCGCACGAAGCTGTTGCTCGCCAGGCGCTCGCGGCGGCCCTCGGCGGCGTCGTGCCAGAAGCACAGGTCTTCCGGCGTGGCGGCCAGCGTCAGCGCGGCATTGCCGAGCAGCGCCTCGCGCTCGCAGCCGAGCAGCGTAGCGGCCGCGGGGTTGGCGGCGATGACACGCAGCGTCGCGGCATCGACCAGCCACACCGCCTGCGGCAGTGCGTCGATCAGCGCGCGCGTGGCGCCGGTCATGCCGGCGCGTCGCCGTCCCGGGCCGGCTCGAAGAAGTAGGCCACGCGCGGGCGCGGCGCCAGGTAGGCGAGCGTGTTGGGCGGCAGCTGCTGCAGGCGCAGGCTGCGGCGGATGCCCAGGCCGTCGGCGTGCTCGAGGTCGAGCGTCAGCGCCTCGTCGCGCGGCACCCGGGCCTCGTGCACCAGCACGCGCGGCTTGAGCGGCCGGCTCGAGTTGACGGAGACCACCAGCGCGTAGCGGTCGTCGGTGAGCTGCACCGCCGAGCCCGGCGGGTACACGCCCATCATCTTGATGAAGGCGCCGAGGATGGCGGTGTCGAACTTGGTCTTGCTCTGCGCGAACAGCATCGACAGCGCCTCGTGCGGCGTCAGCGCATGGGCGATGACGTGCGGGTTGCAGAGGTTGTCGTAGCGGTTGACCAGCGCGACGATGCGCGCCAGCGGCGACATGCGATCGGTGTTGAGCTTGAGCGGGAAGCCGGTGCCGTCGGCATGCTCGTGGTGCTGCGCGACCACCAGCGCGGCGCCCTGGGTCAGGCCCATCTTGCGCGCCTGCGCGATGCCGAAGGCGACGTGCTCCTCGTAGAGCCGCAGCTCGGCGGCGCTGAAGTGATCCTCGCGGTGGCGCACGCGGTCGGGCAGCTCGAGCTTGCCCACGTCGTGCATCAGCGCGCCGGCGCCGAGGTCGAGCATGTCGGCCTCGGCCAGCCCGAAGCTGCGGCCCATCAGCATCGAGACGAGCGCGACGTTCAGCGCATGCGTCGAGGCCTTGTCGCCGGCGCCCTCGGAGAGCAGCCGGATGCACAGGTCGTCGGCGCCGAGCATCTTGTCGGCCAGGCCCTTGGCCAGCGCGGCGGCGTGGGTGCCGGCCTCGACGGGCTGCGAGCCGACGAGATCGAAGGCGCGCTTGAGCTCGCGCGTGGCCTCGGCGAACTGGCGCTCGCACTGCGTCAGCGCGGCCCGTTCGGCGCGCAGGCGCTCGCGATGCTCGCGGCGCGCGCGCGCCTCGGGGCTCTCGGCCGGTGCTGCCTCGGCCGATGGCGCCGCGGCGGCGCTCGCTGCGGCGGGCTTGCCGGAGTCGCTCTGCTCGCTGCTCCAGCGCACACGTTTGAGCCCGAGCGCGCGTATCGTGGCAATCTGGTCTTCCGAACTGATGCGGAAGCTGCTCAGCGGGAAGGGGTGCGACAGCCAGCCGAGGTCGAGCTGCACGAACATGCCCACGCGCAAGGCGGCGACGTCGATGGTTTCGTGAGCGGTGGCGGAAGACATGGCGGCAAGGGGTGGATCACCCCGAGAGGGATTGCCGGCTGTTTCGGCAGATGGCACGGCGCACTTGAGGAAGGGCGCTGCGCACCCAGGCTTTATGCCGCTGAATTTCTATAATTGAACCAGTGTTCTATATACGAACAGGAGACACGATGATCCACGCCTTCGTCTGCGATGCCCAGCGCACGCCCTTCGGCCGCTACGGCGGCGCCCTCGCCTCGGTGCGCACCGACGATCTGGCCGCCGTGCCGATCAAGGCGCTGATGGCGCGCCACCCCAAGCTCGACTGGCAGGCCGTGAGCGACGTGATCTACGGCTGCGCCAACCAGGCCGGCGAGGACAACCGCAACGTCGCGCGCATGGCCTCGCTGCTGGCCGGGCTGCCGATCGCGGTGCCGGGCGCGACGCTCAACCGCCTGTGCGGCTCGGGCATGGACGCGGTGGGCACGGCCGCGCGCGCCATCCGCGCCGGCGAGGCCGAGCTGATGATCGCCGGCGGCGTCGAGAGCATGAGCCGCGCGCCCTTCGTGATGCCCAAGGCGGAGAGCGCCTTCTCGCGCAGCAATGCGGTCTACGACACCACCATCGGCTGGCGCTTCGTCAACAAGCTGATGAAGCAGATGCACGGCGTCGATTCGATGCCCGAGACGGCCGAGAACGTCGCCACCGATTTCAGGATCGAGCGCGAGGCGCAGGACCGCATGGCGCTGGCCTCGCAGATGAAGGCGGTGGCGGCGCAGAAGAGCGGCTTCTTCGATGCCGAGATCACGCCGGTGACGATCGCGCAGAAGAAAGGTGATCCGATCGTCGTTTCGAAAGACGAGCACCCGCGCGAGACCAGCCTCGAAGCGCTCGCCAAGCTCAAGGGCGTGGTGCGCCCCGACGGCACGGTGACCGCCGGCAACGCCTCGGGCGTGAACGACGGCGCCTGCGCGCTGCTGCTGGCCAGCGAAGGCGCCGCCGCGAAGCACGGCCTGACGCCGCGCGCCCGCGTGGTCGGCATGGCCACCGCCGGCGTGGCGCCGCGCATCATGGGCATCGGCCCCGCGCCGGCGACGCGCAAGGTGCTGCAGCTCACCGGCCTGAAGCTCGAACAGCTCGACGTCATCGAACTCAATGAAGCCTTCGCGGCGCAGGGCCTGGCGGTGCTGCGCGATCTGGGCCTGAAGGACGACGACCCGCGCGTCAACCCGAACGGCGGCGCCATCGCGCTCGGCCACCCGCTGGGCGCGAGCGGCGCGCGCCTCGTCACCACCGCGATCAACCAGCTGCACCGCAGCGGCGGGCGCTATGCGCTGTGCACCATGTGCATCGGCGTCGGCCAGGGCATCGCGCTGATCGTCGAGCGGGTGTGATCAGCCGCGACGACATCGAAGCCGCGGCGCAGCGCATCGCACCGCACGTGCGGCGCACGCCGCTGTGGGTGCTGCGCAGCGACGAGCTCGGCCTGCCCGGGCCGGGCTTCGAGGTCTGGCTGAAGCTGGAGCAACTGCAGCGCTCGGGCAGCTTCAAGGCACGCGGCATGTTCAACCGCCTGCTCGCCAACCCCATTCCCGCCGCGGGCGTGATTGCCGCCTCCGGCGGCAACGCCGGCATCGCCACCGCGACGGCCGCGCAGGCGCTCGGCGTTCCGGCGGAGATCTTCGTGCCCGCGGTGATCTCGCCGGCCAAACGCGACAGGCTCGAGCAGCTCGGCGCGCGCGTGGTGGTCACCGGCGCGGTCTACGCCGAAGCCTTCGCCGCCTGCCAGCAGCGCCAGCGCGAGAGCGGTGCGCTGATGACGCATGCCTACGACCAGGCCGAGGTGCTGGCCGGCGCCGGTACGCTGGCGCGCGAGATCGAGAGCCAGGCCGGCGTGCCCGACGCGCTGCTGGTCAGCGTGGGCGGCGGCGGGCTGGCCGGCGGCATCGCGGCCTGGTTCGCCGGCCGCACGCGCATGGTCGCGCTCGAGCCCGAGCGCGCACCGACGCTGCATGCCGCGCTCGCGGCCGGCGGCCCGGTCGACGTCGAGGTGTCGGGCATCGCCGCCGACGCGCTGGGTGCACGCCGCATCGGCGCGCTGGCCTGGGAGGTCGCGCAGCGCCATCCCATGAGTTCGCTCGTTCTTCGGGATGAAGACATCGTCGACGCCCAGCGCTGGCTGTGGCAGTCTTTGAAGCTCGCGGTGGAGCCGGCGGCGGCCCTGCCTCTGGCGGCCCTGCGCAGCGGCGCATGGCAGGCACAGGCGGGGCAGCGCATCTGCCTCGTGCTGTGCGGCGCGAACGTGGATCCGGCCTCACTGATCTGAACCCTCACACGGCGAGGTCGGCCATGCCCGACATCTTCCTGTCCTACCGGCGGCAGGACAGCAGCAGCGCCACCGGACGCCTGGCCGATCGGCTGGAGGAACACTTCGGCCCCGGCCGCGTCTTCCGCGACCATGAATCGATCAGCCCCGGCGACGATTTCACCGAGGCGATCCGGCGCGCCATCGCCACCTCGACGGTGATGCTCGCGATCATCGGCCCCGACTGGCTCACCGCGCACGACGAGCAGGGCCGGCGCCGCCTCGAACAGAGCGGCGACTTCGTGCGCCAGGAGATCGAGACCGCGCTGCAGGCCGGCGTGCCGGTGGTGCCGGTGCTGGTGGAAGGCGCCAAGATGCCGGCGCGCAACGAGCTGCCCAAGTCCATCGCCGAGCTGTGGCGCATCAACGCCATCGAGCTCTCCGAGTCGCGCTGGCCATTCGACACCGATCAGCTGATGCGCACGCTGCAGTCGCGCTACGTGATCGAGTCCGACCGCCCGGCGATGGGCGAGCTGCCCGGCAGCACGCCGCTGTTCGGCTCGGGCGCGCGCTTCGCGCTCAGCC
This sequence comes from Piscinibacter sp., assembly GCA_017983795.1. Taxonomy (GTDB): domain Bacteria; phylum Pseudomonadota; class Gammaproteobacteria; order Burkholderiales; family Burkholderiaceae_C; genus Piscinibacter. The sequence continues at coordinate 151,505 of JAGOAS010000004.1, read as the reverse complement.
TGCTGGAGCTCGCCACCCACCCCACGCGCATGATCGCCAAGCAGCAGACCGGCCAGGCCATCGACCATGTGCGCGCCTTCGTCTTCCTGCTCGGCAGCCTGGCGGTCGGCAGCCTGCTGGTGCTGCTGGGCTTCCAGCTGCAGGACCCGGGCAGCAGCGCCGCCGAGCTGGCGCGGCGCTTCGTCGGCGGCTCGCTGGGGCTGGTGCTGGCCGGGCTGGTGATCACGATGCTGATGTCGATCGCGCTGCTGCTCGCCTGGCGCGCGGCCGGGCGGCGCGTCGAGCTGCAGCAGATCACGCTGGTGATGGCCTACCTCGTCAGCGGCGCCTGGCTCGGGCTGGCCGCCGGCGCGCTGGTCTTCGGCTTCGGCGCCAGCTTCTACGACCCCGGCTGGTTCGGCGCCTTCGCGCGCGCCATCGGCTTCGGCCTCGATGCGCCGGGAGCGCTGGGGCCGGTGCTCGAACGCCGGCTCGGCCTGCAGGCGATTCCCGCCGTCGCCGGCCTGGGCACGGGCGCCCTCACCTGGCTGCTCAGCGCGCTGTGGTGCATCGTCGCCTGGGGTGCATTCCGCCAGGCCTTCGGCGTGACGCGCGGCCGCGCCGCGGCCGCCACCGCCGTCTGGTTGCTGCTGCTGGGCAGCGTGCTGCTCATCGGCGGCCTGCTGGCCAGCCAGCTGGCGGGCGAGTCGGTGCCCGCGGTGGCGCGGGCGCTGCGGCAGGGGTGAGGCGCGGCGGCGCGGGCGAGTCGTCGCGCCGGTCACAGCCTCAGTGGTAGTCGTCCTCGAGCTGCTGGCGAACGGCGAGGATCGTCACCGTCGCCGCGTCTTCGATCTCGAACAGCGCCACGTAGCCGCTGTGTCCGAAGGGGATGAGCAGCTCGCGCAGAAACGGATCGTCGTCAGCCTTGCGGTAGATGAACGGCGAGCGGCGCAGGCTCTCCACCGCGGCCGCGATCGCAGCCAGCGCCCGCTCGGCAAGGTCCAGATCCTCGAGCGTGGTGGCGCGATCGAGCAGGTGGTCGTACAGCCGCGCCAGGTCATCCTTTGCAGTGACGCTGTAGCGGACGACAAAGCTCACGCGCGGGCCTTCTTCTGCAGCTTCGTCCGGGCCCGGGCCAGCTTCTTGGCCAGTTCCGCGTGCACCACCTCGGCATCGACGTATACGCCGGTGCGTTTGGCTTCCTCGCGCGAGGCCAGGCCACGCGCGAGGAACTCGGCACGGACGCGGCGCCGCAGGATGGTCTCGCGCACCGATGCCTCGATGAAGCCCGACAGGCTCTCGCCCTCCTGGAGCACGCTCTCGGCGGCTTCGCGAAGCTCAGGATCGACGCGCAGCGAAGGCAAGGTGGCAGTTTTCATGGCAGGCACGCGATGCGTTGCAGTTGCGATGCATTCTACCCAATCGCAGCGCGCACCTCGGCGCAGCCGGGTGTCAGTGCCCCGCCACCGCCAGCCACTTGTCCAGCGTATCCGGGTCGGCGAGCAGCGCCTCGCTGTCGCCTTCGTGCACCACCGCGCCGCGATCGAGCACCACGGCGCGCTGCGTGATCGGCAGGATCAGCTTGGGGTTCTGCTCGACGATGATGGCCGACATGCCCTCGTCGCGCACCACGCGGCCGATCGAGCGCAGCAGCTCCTCGACGATGATGGGCGCCAGGCCTTCGAGCGGCTCGTCGAGCAGCAGCAGCTTGGGGTTGAGCACCAGCGCGCGCGCCACCGCGAGCATCTGCTGCTCGCCGCCGGAGAGCTGGTTGCCGAGGTTGCGGCGCCGCTCCGCGAGGCGCGGGAACATCTCGTAGGCGCGCGCCAGCGTCCACGGCCCCGGCCGTGCCACGGCGGTCAGGTTCTCCTCCACCGTCAGCGACTTGAAGATGTTGCGCTCCTGCGGCACCCAGCCGATGCCGGCGATGGCGCGCTTGAACGAGGGCAGCGTGCTGATGTCCTGCCCGTCGAGCACGATGCGGCCGGCGTGGCGCCTTGTCGCGCCCACCAGCGTATTGAGCAGCGTGGTCTTGCCGGTGCCGTTGCGGCCCAGCAGCGCCAGCGAGGCGCCCTTCTCGAGCACCAGGCTCACGCCCTGCACCACCACGGCCTGGCCGTAGCCGGACTTCAGGGCCTCGACGCGCAGCAGCTCCTCAGCCATGCGGCGTGCCCTCCCCGAGGTAGACCGCCTTCACGCGCGGGTCGTTGGAGATGCTTTGCACATCGCCCTCGGCGAACAGCGCGCCGTTGACCAGCACCGACACCGTGCGCGCGAAGTTGAAGACCAGGTCCATGTCGTGTTCGATCAGCAGCACCGTCACCTCGGCAGGCAGCGCGTTGACGATGTCGAAGATCTCCTGGCGCTCGCCCTCGGGCACGCCGGCCACCGGCTCGTCGAGCAGCAGCACGCGCGGGTTGCAGGCCAGCGCGGTGGCGATCTCCAGCTGGCGGCGCTTGCCGTAGGCGAGCAGCGAGACCTTCTGGTCCTGCACGTCGTCGAGGTGGAACTGCCTGAGCAGTTCGTCGCAACGCTGCGCGACGCGCTCGTCGCGGCCCAGCGCCTGCCAGATGCGCCCGCTGATGCCGAGCTGGTTGGAGACGGTGAGCGCGAGCGACTGCAGCGGCGTCAGCTCGTTGAACAGCTGGTTGATCTGGAAGGTGCGCACGATGCCGCGGCGCACGCGCTGGTGCGAGGGCAGCCGGGTGATGTCCTCGCCGTCGAGGATCACGCTGCCCGAGCTCGGCTCGAGCACGCCGGTCAGCAGGTTGATCAGCGTGGTCTTGCCGGCGCCGTTCGGGCCGATCAGCGCCTGGCGCGCGCCGCGCTCCACCACCAGCGAGACCTTGTTGGTGGCGGCGAAGGCGCCGAAGCGCTTGACCAGGTCGCGCGTTTCGAGAACCACGCTCATGCGCCGCTCCCCTTGCGGAACCACAGCCAGGGCTTGAAGAAGCGGTCACGGCCGACCATCACCAGCACCACCAGGAACAAGCCCAGCCAGAAGGTCCAGTATTGCGGCGTCCAGGCCGAGAGCAGGTCGTGCAGCAGCTTGAAGGCGATGGCGCCGAAGACGCCGCCCCACAGCCAGCCCGCGCCGCCGATCACCACCATCAGCATGGTGTCGGCGCTGCGGTGGAAATCCAGCCCGTCGAGCGAGGCGAAGCCGGTGGTCTGCGCCAGCACGCCGCCGGCGGCGCCGGCCATGGCGGCGGAGATGGTGTAGATCACACCCAGGCGTGCGTCGACGTTCAGGCCGATGGCACCGGCGCGCAGGCGGTTGTCGCGGATCGCCTGCAGCGACCAGCCGAAGGGCGAATGCACGATGCGCCGCGCGATCAGCAGGGCGACGATGAGCACCACCAGCGCGTAGGCGAAGGCGACGCGGCCGTAGAGGTCGAATTCGAAGCGCCCCAGCAGCGGCGCGATGGTCACGCCCTGCAGGCCGTCGGCGCCGCCGGTGAACTCGAGCTTGTTGGCCAGTTCGTACAGGATGGCCGCGACGCCCAGCGTGATCATCAGCCGCGCCAGGTCGGAGCCGCGCATCACCAGCACGCTGCTGGCCGCGCCGAGCACGGCGGTCAGCGCCGTCGCCACCACCAGGCCGACCAGCGGGTCGGGCATCACGAACTTGGCGAACAGCGCCGCCGCGTAGGCGCCGGTGCCGAAGAAGGCGGCGTGGCCGAGCGAGACGATGCCGGCATAACCGAGGATGAGATCGAGCGAGAGCGCGAACAGCGCGAAGATCGCGATCTCGTTGGCCAGCAGCGAGTGCTGCTCGCCGGCCGCGAACCAGGACAGCGGCAGCAGCACCAGGAAGGCGATCTCCCAGGGCTTCCAGCGGCGCGCCGCCGCGAGCGATTGCGCTGCGCCGCTCATTTGCTCGCCGCCCTTCCGAACAGGCCCTGCGGGCGCCAGAACAGGATCACCACCATCAGCGTGTAGACCACGAAGGCGCCCAGCTTGGGCACGTAGTACTTGCCGAACACGTCGGCGATGCCCAGCAGCAGCGCCGCCAGCAGCGGACCGGTGATGGTCGTCGTGCCGCCCACCGACACGACGATGAGGAAATAGATCATGAACTTGAGCGGGAAGCTCGGATCCAGCCCCAGCACCTCGGCGCCCAGCGCGCCGCCCAGGCCGGCCAGGCCCGAGCCCACCGCGAAGGTGACGCTGAAGACCTGGTTGACGTTGATGCCCAGGCCGGCGGCGACGCGCGGATCGTCCACCGCCGCGCGCAGCCGGCTGCCGAAGCGCGTGCGCGCGAGGACGAGCTGCAGGATCGCGGTCAGCACCAGGCAGACGATGACGATGAAGAGCCGGTAGCGGCCGATGCCCACGCCGGCGATCTCGAAGCGGCCCTGCAGGAATTCCGGCAGCTTGATGATCTGCTGCTGCGAGCCGACCAGGTAGTCGACCGCCGACACCGCCATGAACACCAGGCCGATGGAGAACAGCACGTGGTCGAGGTGCGGCCGCTTGTACATCGGCCGGTACAGCGTGCGCTCGGCCACCGCGCCGACGACGGCCGGCAGCATGAAGGCCAGCGGCAGCGTGGCCAGGAAGGGCACGCCGGCGCGCTCCATCAGCAGCACGGTGACGTAGCCGCCGGCCATCGCGAAGGCGCCGTGCGCGAGGTTGACGAAATTCATCAACCCGAGCGTCACGGCCAGCCCGACCGCGAGCACGAACAGCAGCATGCCGTAGGCGATGCCGTCGAAGAGGAGAGTGAGCATCGGGAGGCGCCTGCGGCGTCAGGCCGCAGGCGTCGTTCTTACTTGGACTTGCCGGGGTCCTTCATGGCTTTGATCGCATCGAACTCCACATTTTGGAGTTCGCCGCCGACGCGCTCGACCTTGCGGATATAGATGTCCTGCACGATGTCGCGCGTCTGGCCGTCGATCAGCACCTGGCCGCGCGGGCTCTCGAAGATCTGGCCCTTCATCGCGGCCAGCAGCTTCTCGCCGCCCTCGCCCTTGCTGGCCTTGAGGCCTTCGACGATCACGCGGATGCCGTCGTAGCCGCCCACCGCCATGAAGTTCGGGCGCATGCCGTTGTTGGCCTTCTTGAAGGCCTCGACGAACTTCTGGTTCACCGCCGACTTGTGCGAGGCCGCGTAGTGGTGCGCGGTGACCACGCCGAGCGCCACGTCGCCCATGTCGTTGAGCTGGTCGTCGTCGGTGATGTCGCCGGTGCCGATCAGGCGGATGCCGGCCTTGTCCAGGCCGCGCTCGGCGAACTGCTTCATGAAGGCCGCGCCCTGGCCCGAGGGCAGGAAGACGAACAGCGCGTCGGGCTTGGCGTCGCGCACCTTCTGCAGCACCGGCGCGAAGTCGGGGCTGCGCAGCGGCGTGCGCAGCTTCTCGAGCACCGTGCCGCTGTTGAGCACGATGCGGTCGGCGAAATATTTCTCGGCGTCGATGCCGGGCGCGTAGTCGGACACCAGGGTCACGACCTTCTTGATGCCGTTCTTGTTGGCCCACTCGGCGATCGCCACCGAGGCCTGCGGCAGCGTGAAGCTGGTGCGCACGACGTAGGGCGAGGCCTCGGTGATGGCCGAGGTGGCCGCGGCCATCACGACCATCGGCGTCTTGCTCTGCGTGGCGATCGGCGCGGTGGCCATGGCCGCCGGCGTGATGCCGAAGCCGGCCAGCGCGACGACCTTGTCCTGCACCACCAGCTCCTGCGCGAGGCGGCGCGTGGTGTCGGGCACGGTGGCGTCGTCCTTGACGATCACCTCGACCTTGCGCCCGTTGATGACCGGGTTGTTCTGCGCCATGTACAGCTTGACGGCCGCCTCGACCTGCCGACCGGTGGTTGCCTGCTGGCCCGTCATGGGCAGGATCAGGCCGATCTTGATCGGGTCGGCGGCGAAGGCCTGCGGGCCGACGAGGCCCAGGCCCAGGGTCAGAGTGGCGGCGGCCAAGCCGTGCAGGGCGGTGCGCTTGTGCATGTGCGGTCTCCAGGGAGGGGGCCCGATTCTCGCGCCGGCGCGGCAGCGGCTCATCGTGGGATTCACTCACTGCGGGTGAACCCTGAGAGACGCTCTGCCGCGAGGCGGAATCGACGGGGCGGGATGCTCCGTTGCCGCCCTCGCAAGGACAACCGGCGGCGCCCACTAGCAGCTATCGCAATCGGGCATGGGCATTCGCGCCAGCACGCCGTGGGCTGCCTATCATTCGATGAGCAGCCCCCGCAACGGAGACGCTCATGACCGCACGCACCACCCCGCCCTTCCGCGCCGACCATGTCGGCAGCTTCCTGCGCCCGAGCTATCTGCTGGAGGCGCGCGAACAGTTCTTCGTGAAGAAGAGCATCGGCGCCGCGCAGCTGCGCGCCGTGGAAGACAAGGCGATCACCGAGATCGTGAAGTTCCAGCAGGACGTGGGCCTGCAGTCCATCACCGACGGCGAGTTCCGCCGCACCTATTTCCACATCGATTTCCTCGAGCAGCTGGGCGGCGTGAAGACCGACATTCCCGTCACGGTGAAGAAGCCCGACGGCACGGAAGAACTGGCGCCGCCGGTGATCCGCGTGATCGACAAGGTCAGGCATGCGAAGGACATCCAGAAGGCCGACTTCGAATACCTGAAGAGCCAGGTCGCCGCCGGCATGACGCCCAAGGTGACCATCCCCAGCCCGACCATGCTGCACTTCCGCGGCGGCCGCGCCGGCATCAGCCGCGAGGCCTACCCGGAGCTCGAGCCCGACTTCTACGACGACGTCGCCAAGGCCTACGGGCAGGAGCTGCAGTCGCTCTTCGACGCCGGCTGCCGCTACGTGCAGATGGACGACACCAACCTCGCCTACCTGTGCGACGAGAAGATGCGCGAAGCGGCGCGAGCGCGCGGCGACGACCCCAACGAGCTGCCGCACCGTTATGCGAAGTTCATCAACAAGGTGGTGGCCCGCAAGCCCAAGGGCATGACGCTGGCCATGCACCTGTGCCGCGGCAACTTCAAGAGCACCTTCGCCGCCCAGGGCAACTACGAGCCGGTGGCCGAGGCGCTGCTCGAGGAGATGGACCTCGACGCCTATTTCATGGAGTACGACGACGACCGCTCGGGCGACTTCCGCCCGCTGCGCTTCCTGCCCAAGGGCAAGATCGTCGTGCTCGGCCTCGTCACCACCAAGTTCGGCCAGCTCGAGAAGAAGGACGACCTCAAGCGCCGCATCGACGAAGCTTCGAAACACGCTCCGCTCGAGCAGCTCTGCCTGTCGCCGCAATGCGGCTTCTCCAGCACCGTGCACGGCAACAACATCGCGGTGGAAGACCAGCGCAGGAAGCTGGCGCTGGTGGTGGAGACGGCGCGGGAAGTCTGGGGCTGACAAATCCGGTCGCCCTGAGCTTGTCGAAGGGCCCCGCGCTGCACCTCGGCCGGGCTTCGACAGGCTCAGCCCGAACGGGATCTATGCGGCCGCGCGCAGGCCGACCTTGACCAACAGCTCGACGAGCAGCGCGCGCTCGGCCGGCGAGAGCCTCGCCAGCGACTGCTCCTCCATGGTCGCGGCGATCTTCTGCGCGCGCTTGACGAGTTCGCGCCCGGCCGCGGTGAGGTGGATGATCATCGCGCGGCGATCCTGCGTGCTGCGCACGCGCTCGACCCAGCCACGCTCGACCAGGCGGTCGATGGTGATCGCCATGTTGGGCGCCGAGATGTCCAGCGCCTCGCCGAGCTGCTTCTGGTTGACCTCCGCATTCGAGGCCACCAGCACCAGCAGCGAATAGTCGAGCACCTTCAGCCCGAGCGGCCCGAGCGAACGCTCGAAATCCTTGCGCAGCACCAGCGCCGCGCGGCTGGCGACATAGCCGACCAGCGGCGTGAGCTTCGAGTGATCGAGCGGCGCCGCGCTCATGCCATCTCGCCTAGCGCCACCTGGGCGAAGGGCGACCAGCCGGCACGCGCCTGCGCGAGCGCGTGCTCGAACTCCGGCCGCAGGTGGGTGAAGCAGTGCGCCGCGCTCTCGCGCTTGGCGGCGTGGAAGGCATCGCCGGCGTGTGCGGGTCGCGCCGACACCGCCTCGGCACGCGCCCAGGCATGCGCGATCAGCGCCAGCGCGGTGGCGCGCAGCAGATCGTCGGCAACGCGGAAGGGCAGCTCGGCATCCTCGCGCGACGCCGCCACCACCTCGCGCGCGAGCGCGCCGAGGGCTTGCAGCTGCCCGGCCGCCGCCGCCGCGTAGCGTGCCTCGCGCGGCAGCGACGCGGCCAGCGCCTCCAGCCAGGCCGCGAAGGCACGCCCGCCGTCGGCGACCAGCTTGCGCACCACCAGGTCGATGGCCTGGATCTGGTTGGTGCCCTCGTAGATCATCGCGATGCGCGCGTCGCGCAGGCATTGCTCGATGCCCCAGTCGTGCGTGTAGCCATGGCCGCCGAAGACCTGCAGCGCGTCGCTGGCGAGCGCGAAGCCGTTGTCGGTGAGGAAGGACTTGAGCACCGGCGTCAGCAGCGCCGCCTGCTCCTGGGCGCGCTCGCGCTGCGCGGCATCGCCGGCATGCTCGGCGAGGTCGATCAGGTGCGCGGCCTCGTAGGCGATCAGGCGCGCGCCCTCCACCAGCACGCGCTGGCGCAGCAGCGTGCGGCGCATCGCCGGGTGCAGCACGATGGGGTCGGCCGCTGCCTTGCCTTCGCGCAGCGGCGCGCGCGATTGCAGGCGCTCATGCGCATACACCACGGCGTTGCGGTGCGCGTTTTGCGCATGCGCCAGGCCCTGCAGCGCCACGTGCAGGCGCGCCGCGTTCATCATCGCGAACATCGCCTGCAGGCCGCGGTTCGGCTCGCCCACCAGCCAGCCGGTGGCGCCGTCGAAGGCCATCACGCAGGTGGCGCTGCCCTTGATGCCCATCTTCTTCTCGATGCCATCGCAGCGCAGCGGATTGCGCGAACCGTCGGGAAGAAACTTCGGCGCGAGGAACAGCGAGATGCCCTTGGTGCCGGGCGGTGCGTCGGGCAGCCGCGCCAGCACCAGGTGCACGATGTTGTCGGTCAAGTCCTGCTCGCCGCCGGAGATGAAGATCTTCGTGCCCTTGAGGCGGTACGAGCCATCGGCCGCCGGCGTGGCGCGCGTGGCGAGCAGGCCGAGGTCGGAGCCGGCATGCGCTTCGGTCAGGCACATGGTCGAGAGCCACTCGCCGCTGACCACCTTGCCGAGGTAGCGCTGCTTCAGTTCCTCGCTGGCATGCAGGTGCAGGCACTCGTAGGCGCCGTGCAGCAGGCCGGGGTACATGGTCCAGGCGTGGTTGGCCGCGGCCAGCATCTCGTAGAGCGCGGCATTGAGCACCTGCGGCAGGCCCTGGCCGCCCACCGCGGGGTCGCAGGCCAGCGCCGGCCAGCCAGCCTCGACGAAGGCGCGGTAGGCCTCCTTGTAGCCGCGCGGCGTGCGCACCTCGCCCTCGGCGAGCGTGCAGCCCTCCAGGTCACCGTTGGCATTGGTCGGCGCCAGCACCTCGGTGGCGAAGCGCGCGGCTTCGGCCAGCACCGCTCGCGCGGTGTCGACATCGAGTTCGGCGAAGGCGGGCAACGCGGCCCACTGCGCGGGCAGGCCCAGCACCTCCTCGATCACGTAGCGCATGTCGCGCAGCGGCGCTTCGTATTGCCACATCGCGGCGCTTTCAGGCAGACGTCTTCTGGCGAGCCGCGCCGAGGTAGGTGTCGATCACGCGCGAATCATTGGCCAGTTGCTCGGCCGGGCCCTCGAGCGCGATCTCGCCCATCTCGAGCACGTAGCCATGGTCGGACACCTTGAGCGCGGCATGCGCGTTCTGCTCGACGAGCAGGATGGTGACGCCGGTGGCGCGCAGCTTCTCGATGGTGCGGAAGATCTCCTTGACCACCAGCGGCGCGAGGCCGAGGCTGGGCTCGTCGAGCATCAGCAGCGCGGGCTTGCTCATCAGCGCGCGGCCGACCGCGAGCATCTGGCGCTCGCCGCCGGAGAGCGTGCCGGCCAGCTGCATGCGGCGCTCCTTCAGGCGCGGGAACAGCGCGTAGACCTGCTCCAGCATCTCGGCGTTGCTCTTGTGGCCGAGCAGCACCTGGCGGTAGCCGCCGAGCAGCAGGTTGTCTTCCACCGGCATGGTGCTGAAGAGCGCGCGCGTCTCGGGCACCAGCGCGATGCCCTGCATCACGCGCTCTTCCAGCGTCTTCAGGCCCATGGCCTGGCCCTGGTAGGCGATGGCGCCGCGCGAGGGCAGCACGCCCATCAGCGCGTTGAGCAGGGTCGACTTGCCGGCGCCGTTGGGGCCGATCACGCTGACCACGCTGCCCTTCTTCGCCTGCAGGTTCAGGCCATGCAGCACCTCGGCGCGGCCGTAGCCGGCGCGCAGGTCTTTCACGTCGAGGATGAGGTCGCTCATGGTCAGTGTTCCGTCCCGAGATAGGCGGCGCGCACCGCCGGGCTGGCCTGCACCTCCTCCGGCGTGCCCTCGATCAGCTTGGTGCCGAACTCCATCACCACCACGCGGTCGACCAGGCCCATCACCAGATCCATGTCGTGCTCGACCAGCAGGATGGCCATGCCTTCGTCGCGCAGCTGGCGCAGCACGGCGGCGAGCGCCTGTTTCTCCTTCAGACGCAGGCCGGCGGCCGGCTCGTCGAGCAGCAGCAGCATCGGGTCGGCGCACAGCGCGCGGGCGATCTCCATCAGGCGCTGCGGGCCGAGCGCCAGGTTGCCGGCCAGCTCGTGCATGCGCTCGCCCATGCCGATGCGCTGCAGCTGCTGCTGCGCCTCGCGCATCAGGCGCTGCTCTTCGCTGCGGTCCAGGCGCAGCACCGCCGAGGCCACGCCGGCCTTGCCGCGCAGGTGCGCGCCGAGGGCGACGTTCTCCAGCACCGTCATGCTCGGGATCATCTTGACGTGCTGGAAGGTGCGCGCCACGCCGCGCGCGGCGATCTGGCGCGAGGGCAGGCTCTGCACTTCCTGGCCGCGCAGCATCACCTTGCCGCGCGTGACCGCGAGCACCCCGGTGATCAGGTTGAAGGTGGTCGACTTGCCGGCGCCGTTCGGCCCGATCAGGCCGAGGATCTGGCCGGCGCGCACCTGGAAGCCCACGTCGTTGACGGCCACCAGCCCGCCGAACTGCTTGCTCACGCCCTGCACGTCGAGCACCACCTCGCCGCGCGGCGGCTGCTCGCGGTGCGGCAGCGGCTCGGCGTCGGCCCAGTCCACCGCGCGCGGCGGCTTGGGGAAACGCGCCTCGACGAAGGCCCAGATGCCGTCGCGCGCGTACTGCAGCACGACGATCAGCAGGATGCCGAAGACGATGATCTCGTAGTTGCCGCTGGTGCCCATCAGCCGCGGCAGCCAGTCCTGCAGCTGCTCCTCCAGCACCTTGACGACGGTGGAGCCGACGATCGCGCCCCACACATGGCCGACGCCGCCGATCACCGCCATGAAGAGGTATTCGATGCCCTTGTTCAGGCCGAAGGGCGAGGGGTTCACCGTGCGCTGGAAATGCGCGAACAGCCAGCCCGACACGCTGGCCAGCAGCGCCGCGAGCACGAAGGCCGTGACCTTGAGGCGGAAGGTGTCGACGCCCATCGCCTCGGCCATGGTCGTGCCGCCCTTGACGGCACGTAAAGCGCGGCCGGTGCGCGAATCGAGCAGGCGGATCGCGCCGAAGGCGGCCAGCAGCACGATCAGCCACAGCAGCACGTAGAAGCTGCGCCCGGTGTTGAGCGTGAGGCCGAAGAACTCCAGCGCCGGAATGCCGAGCAGGCCGTCGTACTTGCCCAGCGCGTCGATGTTGCCCAGCAGGTAGTACAGGCTCAGGCCCCAGGCGATGGTGGCCAGCGGCAGGTAGTGGCCCGACATGCGCAGCGTGATCCAGCCCAGCACCAGCGCGGCGATGTAGGTGAAGGCCAGGCCCACCCACACCGTCAGCCAGGGCGAGACGCCGTGCGTCAGCGTGAGGTAGGCGGCCGTGTAGGCACCCATGCCGACGAAGGCCGCCTGGCCGAAGCTGGTGAGGCCGGCCACGCCGGTGAGCAGCACCAGGCCGATGGCCACCAGCGAATACAGGCCGATGTAGTTGGCCTGCGTGATCCAGAACTCCGGCACCGGCAGCAGCGGCAGGGCCGCCGCGAGCAGCACGAAGGCGACGAGAACGTAGCGACGAGCTTTCATCATTCTTCTTCGTCGTGGTGGCCGTGCTGGAACGAACGCCACAGCAGCACGGGGATGATCAGCGTGAAGACGATGACCTCCTTGAGCGCGCTGGCGTAGAAGGAGCCGAAGCTCTCGATCAGACCGACGAAAAGCGCGCCCAGCGCCGCCGAGGGGTAGCTCGCCAGCGCGCCGACGATGGCCGCGACGAAGCCCTTCAGGCCGATCAGGAAGCCCGAGTCGTAGAACATGGTGGTGGTCGGGCCGATCAGCAGGCCCGACAGCGCGCCCATGAAGGCCGCGAGGCCGAAGCTCATCTTGCCGGCGCCCGAGGTGGAGATGCCCATCAGCCGCGCGCCGAGCCGGTTGACTGCAGTTGCGCGCAAGGCTTTGCCGCGCAGCGTGCGCTCGAAGAACAGGAACAGCGCGACGATCAGCGCGATCGAGACCATGAAGATGATCAGCGTCTGGCCCGACAGCATCAGCGGCCCGGCGGCGAAGCGCGCATCCCAGAAGCTCGGATTGCGGAAGCCCTCGGCGCCGAAGAACACCAGCGCCAGGCCGGTGAGCGCGAAGTGCGCGCCGACCGAGACGATCAGCAGCACCAGCACGGTGGCGTCGGCGAGCTTCTCGTAGGCGAGGCGATACAGCAGCGGGCCCAGCGGCGTGACGATCGCCAGCGTCAGCAGGCTCTGCACCAGCAGCGGCAGCTGGCGCGGCGCGGCCCACCAGGCGAAGGCCACCACGGCGAGCGGGAAGGCGAGCGCCTTGGCCGCCGCCGTGGCCACCGCGCCCGCGCCCAGCCCGCGGCGCAAGCCGGCCACGGCGTCGAGCACGGCCGCGGCCAGCGCCATCACCAGCAGCAGCCACACCGTGCCCGGCACCTGGCCGAGCTGCAGCAGCGCGAGCGTCAACGCGCCGTAGGCGACGAACTCGCCCTGCGGGATGAAGATCACCCGCGTGACGGCGAACACCAGCACCAGGGCCAGGGCCAGCAGCGCGTAGACCGCGCCGTTGGTGATGCCGTCCAGCGTCAGGATGCTGGCGATCGACCAGTCCATTGCTTACTCGACCTTCCAGTCGCCGTTCACCACCTTGAGGATCACGCCGGTTTCCGTGGTGAAGCCCCAGTGGTTGTCCTTGGTGTAGTGCAGCACGCCGTGCGAGACCACCGTGCGGCCCATGTTCTCCACCGCGTCGCGCAGCGCGGCGCGGAACTCCTTGGTGCCCGGCTTGGCCTTCTTCAGCGCCACCGGCACGGTCTTCTCGAGCACGACGATGGCGTCGTAGGCATGGCCGCCGAACTGGTTGCGGCTGCCCGGGCCGTAGGCCTTCTCGTACTTGGCGACGAAGTCGGCCGCCAGCGCCTTGGAGGGGTGGTTGGCCGGCAGCTGCTCGGGGATCACCGCCGGGCCGGAGGACACGAAGGCGCCTTCGACGTCCTTGCCGCCCACGCGCACCAGGTCGCGCGAGGCCGCGGCGTGGGTCTGGTAGATCTTGCCCTTGTAGCCGCGCTCGACGATGCCCTTGTGCGGCATCGCGGCGCCCGAGCCGGAGGCGACGACCAGCATCGCATCGGGGTTGGCCGCGACCAGCTTGAGCGCCTGCGCGGTGACGCTGGTGTCGGCGCGCGCGAAGCGCTCGACGGCGATCACCTGCGGGCCGCCGAGCTGCTGCGACTGCGCCTTGAAATCGTTCAGCCAGCTCTCGCCATAGGCATCGGTGTAGCCGAGGAAGCCGACGGTCTTCACGCCGTGCTTCTTCATGTGCTCGATCATGGCGTAGGCCATCACGGCGTTGCCCTGCGGCAGGCGGAACATCCAGTTGTCCTTGCCGGCCGGCAGCACGGCCGGCGAGAAGGCGAACTGCGGCGTCTCCGATTCGGCAACCGGGCCGGCCATCGCGATGGCCACCGGCGTGGCGGCCGAGCCCATGATGATGTCGGCCTTGTCTTCGGTGATGAACTTCTTGGCGTTGGTCACGCCCTTGGTCGGGTCGGTGGCGTCGTCGAGCACGATCACGTTGAGCTTCTCGCCGGCAATGCTCTGCGGCCACAGCTTGATGTAGTTGGCCATCGGGATGCCGAGGCCCGAGGCCGGGCCGGTCAGCGGCAGGCTGATGCCGATGGTGATGTCGGCGTGCGCGGCACCGGCCAGCAGTGCGGCGGCGGCGGCGACGAGGGTCTGGACTGCTTTCATCGTCTTGTCTCCGGGGTTGGGTTCGGATGGGGGAATCAGGAACACATCGCCCTGATGTCTTCGGGAATCGCAATGGCGCGCAGCCGGTCGGGGTCGGCGGCGTCGCGCTTGACGAAGGCGCGCACCTCGCGGCCTTCGCAGATCAGGTCGTCGCCGTGCGGGCCCGCGCGCGTCACGCGGTGCATCTGCACGAATACCCTGGCGCGCCATTCCTCGATCCAGGTGGCGACATCGAGGGTCTCGCCGTAGGTCACGGACTTGATGAACTTCGTGTTGATCTCGAGCAGCGGCGCGCCGACGATGCCGCGGATCTTCACCAGCTCGCGCCAGGGCGGCAGGCCGCAGTCCATGAAGAACTTGAGCGAGGCCGCATCCATCCAGCGCGAGAAATTCGGGAAGAACACGATGCCCGCGGGATCGCAGTCTCCGAAGTGAACCTCGACGGTGTGATGGGTGGTCTTGGGCATGGGAGAAGCGTCAGCGCGGCGCCATGCGCAGCGCGCCGTCGAGCCGGATCACCTCGCCGTTGAGCGAGCGGTTGCGGATGATGCCCGCTGCCAGCTCGGCGAACTCTTCGGGTTTGCCCAGACGCCGGGGGAAGGGGATGCTGGCGGCGAGCGAGTCCTGCACCGCCTGCGGCAGCTCGGCCATCAGCGGCGTGAGGAACAGCCCCGGCGCGATGGTGCACACGCGCACGCCGTGCTGCGCGAGATCGCGCGCCAGCGGCAGCGTCATGCCGACGATGCCGCCCTTGCTGGCCGAATACGCTTCCTGGCCGACCTGGCCGTCGAAGGCCGCCACCGAGGCGGTGTTGACGATCACGCCGCGCTCGCCATCCTCCAGCGGCTCGAGCTTGATCATTTCGGCCACCGCGAGGCGCGTGATGTTGTAGGTGCCGATCAGGTTGACGCGCACCACGCGCTCGAAGTCTTCCAGCGGCGCGGGTGAGCCGTCCTTGCCGACGATGCGCCTGGCGCTGCCGATGCCGGCCACGTTCATCAGCAGGCGCGCCGGGCCGTGCGCGGCACTTGCGGCGGCCAGCGCGGCGATCACGCTCGCGGTGTCGCAGATGTCGCAGCCGATGCCCACGGCTTGTCCATTAGCGCCGATCTCGGCGGCGACGGCTTTCGCACCCTCGGCGTTGCGGTCCAGCACCGCCACCCTGGCGCCCAGGCGCGCGAGTTCGCGCGCGGTGGCGGCCCCGAGGCCCGAGGCCCCTCCGGTGACGAGTGCGGCGTGTCCGGCGATGTCCATGTACCTGTCCTCGATGTGGGTTCAGCGCTGCGGCCGGTAGACGCCGTCGCCGCCGGCGTAGAGGTGCTCGACCAGCGCCTCGCGCTGCGTCAGCACGGCGCGCTGGTTGATCGAGCCCTTGTCGGTGAGTTCGCCGCGGTCGATGCTGGGCGGGTCGACCATCACCAGCGCACGCGCCACGCGCGTCGCGCTGCCGGTGCCCACGGCCCACTGGCTGTCGACCAGGCGCTGGAAGAACTCGTGCACCTCGGCCGCGGCCAGGGCATCGGCGGCCGGTGCTTCGTGCGGCAGGCCGGCGAAGGCGCGGCAGGCGTCCAGGCGCGGCACGATGAGGATGCCGATCTCGTCGCGGTTCAGGCCGGCCACCACCACGTCCTGCACGCAGGGGTCGCCGGCGGCGATGATGCGTGCGCGCAGCGGGCCCACCGAGACGAAGGTGCCGGTGGAGAGCTTGAAGTCCTCGGCGGTGCGGCCGTCGAAGGCGAAGCCGCGGCCCGGGTTCGCCGGGTCGATCGGCTTGACGGCGTCGCCGCTGCAGTAGAAGCCTTCCTCGTCGAAGGACTCGTGCGTCTGCTCGGGCGCGCGCCAGAAGCCCGGCGTGACGTTCGGCCCGCGGTAGCGCACCTCGGTCTTGTCGCCGCTGGGCACCAGCTTGAGCTCCATGCCCGGCGCCGGCAGGCCGATGTGGCCCGACTTCACCTCGCCGGCATTGGCGCACACCGCGAAGGGCGCGGTCTCGGTCATGCCCAGGCCGGTGAGCATGCGGATGCGCTCGCCGCAGGTGGCTTCGGCGAGGCGGTCGAGCTTGTCCCACACCGGCTGCGAGAGCCCGGCGCCGGCGAAGAAGAACATGTTGACGCGCGCGAACAGCGAGTCGCGCAGCTTGGCGTCGCTCTCCATCGCGTTGGCGATCTCCTCGAAGCCCTTGGGCACGTTGAAATACACCGTGGGCGAGATCTCGCGCAGGTTGCGCAGCGTCTCGTGGATCAGCGCCGGCGTCGGCTTGCCCTCGTCGATGTAGAGCGTGCCGCCGTTGTAGATCGTCAGGCCGACGTTGTGGTTGCCGCCGAAGGTGTGGTTCCAGGGCAGCCAGTCGACCAGCACCGGCCGCACCTGGCCGAGGCCGGGGAAGCACTGCAGGATCTGCTGCTGGTTGGCGCACAGCATGCGCTGCGTATTGATCACGCCCTTGGGCAGCTTGGTCGAGCCCGAGGTGAAGAGGAACTTGGCGATCGTGTCGGGGCCGACCCTGGCGTGCGCCGCCTCCACCGCGGCGGTGGCCGGGCGGGCCAGCAGTTCGTCGAAGGCGAGCGTGTGGCGGCCCTCGATCTCGCCCTGCGCCAGCACCACCGGCGTGCTGGCCGGCACCACGGCCTGGATGGCGCGGCCGTAGCCGCTCGCCGAGGAAGCGAATACCAGCCCCGGCGTCAGCACGCCGAGGATGTGGCGCAGCTTGCCGTAGTCCTGCGAGACGGTGGAATAGGCCGGCGAGATCGGCGCGAAGGGCACGCCGGCGAACATCGCGCCCAGGCCCAGCAGCAGGTGCTCGAGGTCGTTGTCGGACAGGATCGCCAGCGGGTGCTGGGCCGACAGGCCCAGGTCGAGCAGCCACTGCGCGATGCGTTTCGCGCTCTCGACCGCCTCGGCGTAGCTGATGCGCCGCCAGTCACCGCCGTGCACGCGCTTGGCGGCCAGCGTATGGTCAGGCGACACCTGCGCCCAGTGCAGCAGGCGGTCGGTGAGGCGTGCGGGATACGCGCCGAGCGGCTCGGTCGAGGTGACGAGGGTGCTGCCGTCGGGGCGCTTGTCGAAGTGCGCCGACAGCGAGCCGCCCAGCGGCAGCGCCCGGTACTTCGGCGCGGCGGCGGCACTCACGCCTTCTTCTCCACCTTGCCGGCGCGCTTCTCGAGGAAGGCGCGCACGCGCTCCTTGGCCGCCTCGTCGCCCTGCGCGATCGAGGACATCAGCGACTCGACGAACAGGCCGTCGCTCTGCGACAGGTCGGCGATGCGCGGCAGCGCCTGCACCACCGAGAAGTTGGACAGCGGCGCGTTGCCGGCGATCCTGGCGGCCAGCTCGCAGCCCTTGGCGAAGCCCGTGCCGTCGGCCACCACGTACTGCGACAGGCCGCGGCGCTCGCCCTCCTGCGCATCGAGCACGCGGCCGGTGAGCATCATGTCGGTCATGGTGGCCACGCCGGCCAGGCGCGGCACGCGCGCCGAGCCGCCGCCGCCGACGAAGATGCCGCGCTGCCCTTCCGGCAGGCCGTAGTAGGTGCTCTCTTCGGCGACGCGGATGTGGCAGCTGCTCGCCAGCTCCAGCCCGCCGCCGACCACCGCGCCGTGCAGCACCGCCACCACCGGCACGCGGCCGAACTGGATGGCGTCCATCGCGGCGTGCCAGCTGCGCGAGTGCACGATGCCTTCGGCCACGCTGCGCTCGGTGAGCTCGGAGAGATCGAGCCCGGCGCAGAAGTGCTCGCCGGCGCCGCTCAGCACCACCGCCTTGACCTCCGCCGGCAGCGCGATGAACGCGCTGTGCAGCTGCGCGATCAGCGTGTCGTTGATGGCGTTGCGCTTGGCCGGCCGGTTCAGCCGGATGTGCGCGACGGCGCCGGCCGTCTCGATGTACAGCAGGTCGAACGCGGCGAGCGCGCCGGTGGCGGGGGCGAAGTTCAGGCTCATGGTGGGTCTCGCGATTTAGTTTGCAGTCTTAACTAGTTCGCCGCACCTGCCCATGGGGTAAACCCTGCGCGCATCTTGTGCCGGCGCACGCTTTTAGTTATCTTTCGGAAGCAATATCGCGACCGTCCGGAGACGCCATGAATACCGCCGAGCTGATCGCCATCGACGTGCACACGCACGCCGAGGTGTCGTGCTGGAACCCCTTCGACAACTACGGCGAGGAGTACGACCGCGCCGCCGACAAGTATTTCGGCAGCGACCGCCGGCCGACCATCGACGAGACGGTGGCCTACTACCGCGAGAAGAAGATCGGCCTGGTGATGTTCACGGTCGACAGCGAGGCGCAGCTGGGCCGGCGCCGCATCCCCAACGAGGAGATCTGCGAGGCGGCGAAGAAGAACAGCGACATGATGGTCGCCTTCGCCTCGATCGACCCGCACAAGGGCAAGATGGGTGCGCGCGAGGCGCGCCGCCTGATCGAGGAGCACGGCGTCAAGGGCTTCAAGTTCCACCCGACGGTGCAGGGCTTTCTTCCCTACGACAAGATGGCCTGGCCGATCTACGAGGTGATCGCCGAGCACAAGCTGCCGGCGATCTTCCACAGCGGGCACTCGGGCATCGGATCCGGCATGCGCTGCGGCGGTGGCCTGCGGCTGCAGAACAGCAACCCCATGCTGCTGGAAGACGTGGCGATCGACTTCCCCGACATCCAGATCGTCGTGGCGCACCCGAGCTGGCCGTGGCAGGACGAGGCGCTTTCGCTGGCGCTGCACAAGCCGAACGTGTGGATCGACCTCTCGGGCTGGAGCCCGAAATACTTTCCGCCCCAGCTGGTGCAGTACGCCAATACGCTGCTGAAAGACCGCATGCTGTTCGGCAGCGACTACCCGCTCATCACGCCGGAGCGCTGGATGAAGGACTTCGGCGAGGCGGGGTTCAAGCCGGCGGTGCACGAGAAGATCCTGAAGACGAACGCGATGCGCCTGCTGGGGCTCAGCTAGCGTCGGGGTTCTCGACCAGCAGAGCCATGCCTTGGCCGCCACCGACGCAGGCCGAGGCCACGCCCCAGCGCGCGCCGATCTCCTTCAACTGGCGCGCCACGGTGATCGTCAGGCGCACGCCGGTGGCAGCGAGCGGGTGGCCAAGCGCAATGGCGCCGCCTTTCACGTTGAGCTTGTCGGCATCCAGGCCCAGCTCGCGCTGCACGGCGAGCGTCTGCGCGCCCTGCGCTTCGTTGACCTCGAAGCGCGCGATGTCGGCCATCGTCAAACCGGCGCGTTCGAGCAGCAGGCGGATCGCCGGCGCAGGGCCGATGCCCATGATCTCGGGCGGCACGCCCACGGCGGCGGCCGCCGCGAGACGCGCCAGTGGCTTGCCGCCGGTCTGCGCGCCCCACTCGCGCGTGGCCGGGCCCGAGGCCACCAGCGCCGCCACCGCCGCATCGGTCAGCGCCGAGCTGTTGCCGCCGGTCTGCACGCCGTCCTTGAATACCGGGCGCAGCTTGGCCAGCACCTCGGGCGGCGAGAGGCGCGGATGCGTGTCGCGCTCGGCCAGCGGCGCCTTGCCGGCGAGGCGGATGCCGCGCGGCTGGTAGCCATCGAGCTCGAAGACTTCATGGCCCACCGGCACGATCTCGCCGGCGAAGAAGCCCGCCTCCTGCGCCGCCACCGCGCGCGCGAAAGACTGCGAGGCGAAGGCATCCACCGCCTCGCGCGTGATGCCGTATTTCTTCGCCAGGTTCTCGGCGGTGTGGATCATCGAGAGCGCCGGCGCGGGATCGGTGAGCGCCTCCCACATGTAGTCCTTGAATTGCGGCACCATGCCCAGCTTGAAGCCCTGGCGGTGCTCGAAGGCGGCGATGGGGTTGCGCGTCATCGACTCGGTGCCGACGACCAGCGCGAGGCTGGCCGCGCCGCCGGCGATCTGCTCGCCGGCCTGGCGGAACAGCTCGAAGCCGGTGCCGCAGATGCGCTGCACCATGATCGCGCCGACCGCGCAGGGCACGCCGGCATAGAGGCCGATGTGGCGCGGCAGGTAGAACTGGTCGAAGCCGCCGGGCGCCATGTTGCCGGCCAGCACCGTGTCGATCGCGCCGGCGGCGATGCCGCTGCGCTGGCACACCTCGCGCGCGACCTTGATGCCCAGATCGATCGGGTTGACGTCGGCGAAGGCGCCGCAGTAGTCGACCATGGGCGTGCGCACGCCGGCGAGGATCCAGGTGTCGGAGAAGGATTGGAAGAGACCGCGGGCCATGGTGTCGGAACTCCGGTTCAGGCGCGGATGACGCGCGAATCAGGCGTGGCGGCGTAGAGCGCCTCGACCTCGGCCGCACGGCGACGCAGCACCGCGCCCTGGTTGATGTAGCCCTTGTCGGTGATCTCGCCGGCATCGGCATTCGGCGGCTCGGCCAGCCACAAGGCGCGCGCCGGCGTCTGCGAGGAGCCGCCGCCTTCGCTGCGCAGCGCCAGCAGCGCGGCGCGCGTGCGCTCGGCGAGTTCGGCTGAGCCCAGGCTGGCCGCCGCGGGGCTGGCGAAGAGCAGCACGCCGACCTCGCCGCGGTCGTGGCCGGTGACCACCGCGTCCTGCACCAGCGGCGCGAGCGCCGACACCACCTTGAGCCGCAGCGTGCCCACCGACACCCAGGTGCCCGAGGAGAGCTTGAAGTCTTCCGCCACGCGGCCGTTGAAGACGACGCCGCGCTCGGGCCGGTCGTCGTCGACCAGGAAACCGGCGTCGCCGATGCGGTAGTAGCCCTCCTCGTCGAAGGCCTGCGTCGTGAGCGCCGGCGCGTTGCGGTAGCCGGGGAAGACCGAGACGCCGCGCACGCGCATCTCCAGCTTCTCGCCGTTGGGGATGAACTTGAGCTCCATGCCCGGCAGCGGCGCGCCGATGCAGCCGGCGCGCGCGAGCTTCCAGTGCGCGCTGGTGATGGCCGGCGAGGTTTCGGTCGAGCCCCAGGAGGTGGTGAACCACACCGGCTCCTCGCGCACCTTGCGCGCCACCGCCTCCAGCCGCTCCCAGCTCGACTGCGCCAGCGCCGCGCCGGCGTAGAACACCATGCGCAGGCGGGCGAAGAATTCGCGCGCCAGGGATTCGTCCTTCTCGAGGAAGGGCAGCAGCATGTCGAAGCCGCGCGGCACGTTGAAGTAGAGCGTCGGCTTCACCTCGAGCAGGTTCTTCACCGACTTCTCCACCAGCCCCGGCGCCGGCCGGCCCTCGTCGATCCACAGCGCGCCGCCGTTGCGCAGCACGAGGTTGAAGTTGTGGTTGCCGCCGAAGGTGTGGCTCCAGGGCAGCCAGTCGAGCACCACTGGCTTCTCGTGCTCGAGGAAGCGCCACACCTGGCGCATCATCTGCTGGTTGGCGCACAGCATGCGGTGCGTGTTGATGACGACTTTCGGGTGGCCGGTCGAGCCCGAGGTAAGCAGGTATTTGGCGTGGTCGTCGGGCTGGATGGCCTCGAAGGCCGCCATCACCGCCGGGCTCTCGGCGGTGCGCGTGAGGCTCTCGAAGCTCAGCGCGCCGGGGTGGTCGTCGGCGCCGCGGCTGAAGACGGTGACCACGCCCAGCGCCGCGCTGGCGATGGCCGCGCCGTAGACGCTCTGGTCGGACGCGTAGACCAGCGCCGGCCCCAGCGTGTTGAGGATGCCCTGGATCTTGGTGTAGTCCTTGGTGAGCCGGCAGTAGGCGCTCGACACCGTGCACACCGGCCGGCCCACGTGCATGGCCGCGAGCATCAGCAGCGCGTGATCGATGCCGTTGTCCGACAGCACCACCACCGGCCGGCCCGGCGGCAGGTGCAGGCCGAGCAGGCTCTGCGCGATGGCGCCGACCGTCCTGCGCACCTGCGCATAGCTGAGCTTGCGCCACTCGCCCGAGGCTTCACGTTCGGCGAGAAAGAGCGCATCCGGCGTCTGCTTCGCCCACTGCTCCAGCCACTCGCCGATGCAGCGCGCATAGGGCTTGAGCGGCTCGGGCGAGCGCAGCACGTAGGCGCCGTCGTCGAAGTGCAGGCGCACCGCGCGCGGCGGTGCCAGCATCGCCGGATCGTCGAAGAAGCTCAGCGCCATGCCCCTCTCCATACACTTCTGTATGGAGCGATGTTAGGCAGCTTGCACGATACTGCGCATGGGGAATGCCCTATATTGCAGGCAATATCCATACAGCACTGCATGGCATCATCACCACATGAGCAACAAGGCCGCGCGCAGCACGCTGACCCCCGAGGGCTGGATCGCCGCCGCCACCGACGTGCTGATCGACCGCGGCATCGACGCGTTGCGCGTCGACGTGCTGGCCAAGGCGCTGGACGTGACGCGCGGCAGCTTCTACTGGCACTTCAAGGACCGCGAGGCGCTGCTGGTGGCGGTGCTCAACGCCTGGCGCGACGCCGCCACCGAGCAGGTGATCGAGCGCTTCGAGGGCCAGCAGGCCGACCCGCAGGCCTTGATCGGCGAGCTGATCTCGCTGCCCTTCCGCGGCCGCGCCGCGCAGCGCGCCGCGCGCGTGGAACTCGCGATCCGCGCCTGGGCGCGGCGCGATGCGCTGGCGCGCCAGGCGGTCGACGAGGTCGACGCGCGGCGCCTGTCCTACATCGCGCAGTGCTTCTCCGCGCTGGGCTTTCCCATCGCCGAGGCGCGTGCGCGCGCCTTCATCCTCTATGCCTACGAGGTGGCCGAATCCATCCTCTCGCAGCAGGGCACGGCGGCGCAGAAGAAGGAGCGCGCCGCCTTGCTGCAGCGCCTCGTGACCACGCCCTTGGCTTGACAGCCGTCAACGGCGCGCGGCGCGGCGCGCCGTAGCGTGGAGCTTTCCCCGTCCGGAGAGCGCCGATGAGCACGCTGAAGTCCCTCCTCGTCCATGTCGACGCCTCGCCGCAGGCTGCGGTGCGCCTGCAGCTCGCCGAGCAGCTCGCGCTCGCCCACGGCGCGCAGGCCACGGCGATCTACGCCGTCGTCTCGGCGCTGCTGCGCTACCCCATGGCCATGGCCGCCGGCGGCGACATGGCGCCGATGCTGGCCGAGGTCGACCAGCAGCGCGTCGAAGCGGCGCGCAAGCGCTACGCCGCCACGGTGAAGCCCGCGCACGTCGCCTGGCTGGAATGCAGCGGCCAGCCGATCGCCGACGTGGCGCAGCAGGCCTTCTATGCCGACCTGCTGGTGCTGGGCCAGCGCGGCGTCGACGAGAACCGCGACGTCGACGTGCCGGCCGACTTCGTCTCCTCGGTGCTGATCGCCAGCGGCCGGCCGGCCATCGTGCTGCCGCACATCGCGACGGCGCCCGCGAAGCTGGAGCGTGTGCTGATCGCCTGGAAGCCGACGCGCGAATCGGCACGCGCCGTGACGGCGGCGCTGCCGATCCTGCAGCAGGCCCGCAAGGTGACGGTGGCGAGCTTCGACGAGGGCGAGGAAGCGGCCGCCGAGGCCGGCATCCTCGGCTACCTGCGCCAGCATGGCGTGCAGGCCAGCTTCAAGCGCGCGGTGGCGTCCAAGGCCGAGGTCGGCGAGCAGCTGCTCTCGCTCGCCGCCGACGAGCAGGCCGACCTGCTGGTGATGGGCTGCTACGGCCACGGCCGCGCGCGCGAGTGGGTGCTGGGCGGCGCCTCGCGCACCGTGATCGCCTCGATGACGATCCCGGTGCTGATGAGTCACTGACGCTTCAAAGGGCGCTGCGCACCACCGTCACCGGCAGGCTGGCGTCGTGCAGCAGCGCGTGCGCCACCGAGCCGAGCCGGCGCCCTTCGCTCTCGCCCTTGCCGTGCGCGCCGGCGACGATCAGCGCGCAGCCTTCGTCCTCGGCGATGTCCAGCAGCGCATGCGTCGGCTCGCCGCGCGCGACCTCGATCTCGTGGTCCACGCCGGCCGCCTGGCACAGCGCCACGCCTTCGGCGAGCAGGTGCTCGCCGGCCTCGCGCGCGATGGTCT
Source organism: Piscinibacter sp. (assembly GCA_017983795.1). Classification (GTDB taxonomy): domain Bacteria; phylum Pseudomonadota; class Gammaproteobacteria; order Burkholderiales; family Burkholderiaceae_C; genus Piscinibacter. Next base: position 127,368 of record JAGOAS010000004.1, on the reverse strand, counting down.
CGATGGCATCGGCATCGTGCACGCGCAGCAGCTCGTAGAGCCCGGCCGGCTCCTGCACGTTGACCAGCAGCAGGCTGGCGCGCAGGCCCTCGCGCACCAGCGCGAGCGCATGGCGCACGGCGGCCAGCGATTCGGCCGAGCCGTCGACGGGAACGAGGATCTTCATGGCGTGACTCTCCGGCAGCGTTCGTTGCGGGCCAGTATCCCCCACGCCGATGCGGGAGAACGCCAAGGCCTCACGCCAATCTGACTTCTGTCAAACCCCGATGGCCCGGGGGCGTCGCGCCGATAGCATCGCCGCACGCTGTCGACCCCCGGAGCCTGCGATGAAGAACCTTCCCCGCCTCGCCCTCGCCCCCGTGTTTGCCGCCGCCTGCGTGGCCGCCTTCGCCACCGGCGCGCAGGCGCAGGGCCAGGCGCCGCTCAAGGTCGGCCTGATGCTGCCGGCCACCGGCACCTACGCGGCGCTGGGCGACATGATCGAGAAGGGCTTCAAGCTCTACGTGCAGGAGCAGGGCGGCAAGCTGGCCGGCCGCGAGATCCAGTATTTCAAGGTCGACGACGAGAGCGACCCGTCGAAGGCCACCGACAACGTCAACAAGCTGATCAAGCGCGACAACGTCGACGTGCTGGTCGGCACGGTGCACTCGGGCGTGGCGCTCGCCATGGCCAAGGCGGCCAAGGAGAGCAACACGCTGCTGATCGTGCCCAACGCCGGCGCCGACGCGATCACCGGGCCGATGTGCGGCGCGAACATCCTGCGCTCGAGCTTCAGCAACTGGCAGCCGGGCTACTCCACCGGCGTGGTGGCGGCGCAGAAGGGCTACAAGCGCGCGATGACCATCACCTGGAACTACGCCGCCGGGCAGGAGACAGTGAAGGGCTTCGCCGAGGCCTTCGAGAAGGGCGGCGGCAAGGTCGTCAAGGATCTCACCCTGCCCTTCCCCAACGTCGAGTTCCAGGCGCTGCTGACCGAGATCGCGGCGCAGAAGCCCGACGTGGTGTTCGCCTTCTTCGCCGGCGGCGGCGCGGTGAAGTTCGTCAAGGACTACGACGCGGCCGGGCTGAAGAAGAGCATCCCCCTCTTCGGCTCGGGCTTCCTCACCGACGGCACGCTGCAGGCGCAAGGGCCCTCGGCGCAAGGCCTCTTCACCACGCTGCACTATGCCGACAGCCTGGACATCCCGAAGAACAACGCCTTCCGCAAGAGCTTCGCGCTGGCCTACAAGCAGAACGCCGACGTCTACGCGGTGCAGGGCTACGACGCGGCGCAGATCCTCGGCGCCGGACTGGCCGCGGTGAAGGGCGACTTCGCCAAGCGCGACGCGATGCTGGCGGCGATGCGCAAGGCGACGGTGGACAGCCCGCGCGGCAAGTTCACGCTCTCGGCGGCCGGCAACCCGGTGCAGGACATGTACCTGCGCGAGGCCAAGGGCGAGAACAACGAGTACCGCGCGGTGGCGGTGAAGGCGCTGGCGGATCCGGCACGAGGCTGCAAACTCTGATCGCCTCGGCGTGGATCTCGCCACCTTCCTCGTCCAGTGCCTCAACGCCGTCCAGTACGGCCTGCTGCTGTTCCTGGTCGCCAGTGGCCTGACGCTGATCTTCGGGATCATGGGCGTGATCAACCTCGCCCACGGCAGCTTCTACATGATCGGCGCCTACCTGGCCTTCGTGCTGGCGCCCTGGTTCGGCGACTGGTACCTGAGCAAGCTGCTGGCCGGCGTGATCCTCGCGGCGCTGTTCGGCTACCTGCTGGAATGGGCCTTCTTCAGCTTCCTCTACCAGCGTGACCACCTGCAGCAGGTGCTGATGACCTATGCGCTGATCCTGGTGTTCGAGGAACTGCGCTCGCTGACCGTCGGCAACGACGTGCACGGCGTGCAGGCGCCGGCCTGGCTGGCCGGCGGCTTCAAGCTCGGCGAGCTGATGAGCTACCCCTGGTACCGCGTGTTCGCCTCGGTGGCCTGCATCGTGCTCGCGGTGGCGCTGTACTGGGTGGTGAACCGCACCCGGCTCGGCATGATGATCCGCGCCGGCGCCAGCAACCGCGACATGGTGCGCGGCCTGGGCATCGACATCCAGCGCCTCTATCGCATCGTGTTCGCCGGCGGCGTGGCGCTGGCGGCGCTGGCCGGCATGATCGCCGCGCCGCTGTCGTCGGTGTACCCGGGCATGGGCGGCAGCGTGCTGATCATCTGCTTCGTGGTGGTGGTGATCGGCGGCATCGGCTCGATCAGCGGCGCGCTGATCGCCTCGCTGCTGGTCGGCTTCGTCGACACCTTCGGCAAGGTGTTCTTCGCCGAATACAGCGGCATCGGCGTCTACCTGCTGATGGCGATCGTGCTCGTGTGGCGGCCCGAGGGCTTGATGAAGCGAGGGCATTGAGCTTGTTGCGCGCGCCCTCGCCCTTCATGCAATCGCCGGAGCGCAGCGCTGGCCTGGGGGGCTGGGCTGTGCGCGGCCCGATATCCGTGCTCGCCCAGCCCCCCAGGCCAGCGCTGTGGCAGCAGCGGTGCACTGCGCATTCTTTGGGCGCGCCCGGTGGTGGCACGGCGAGGCCGGGGCCTGCCGGTCGAGCACGGATATCGGGCCGCGCACAGACCGGCAGGCCCCGGCCTCGCCGCGCTCGGTGGTGGCAGTGGGGCGACTGAGATGCGAACCTGGATCGCCCCTGTCATCGCACTCATTGCAGTCGCCGCACTGCCAACCGTGCTGACGCCCTATACGCAGGACCTGGTGCTCAAGATCGCCGTGTTCGCGATCTTCGCGCTCAGCCTCGAACTGCTGGTGGGCAGCACCGGCCTGGTGAGCCTGGGCCATGCGGCCTTCTTCGGCATCGGGGCCTACGTCACCGTGCTGGCCACGGGCGATGCCGGGCCGGCCTCGCTGCTGTGGCTGCTGCCGGCGGCGATGGGTGCCGCAGCGCTCTACGCGCTCTTCGTCGGCGCGCTCAGCCTGCGCACCAGCGGCGTCTACTTCATCATGGTGACGCTGGCCTTCGCGCAGATGGCTTACTTCGTCTTCCACGACACCAAGCTCGGCGGCGGCAGCGACGGCATCTTTCTCTACAGCAAGCCGGTGCTCGCCATCGGCAGCCGCACCCTGCTCGACCTCGACGACAAGGCGCACTTCTACTACCTCGTGCTGGCGGCGCTCGCCTTCACCTACGGCCTGCTGGCGCTGATCGCGCGCTCGCGCCTCGGCCATGCGCTGGCCGGCATCCGCGTCAACGAGCAGCGCATGCGCGCGGCGGGCTTTCGCACCTACGGCTACAAGCTCGCCGCGTTCGTGATCGGCGGCAGCCTCGCAGGCCTCGCCGGCTTTCTGATGGCGGTGAAGGACGGCGCGGTCAACCCCGAGCTGTTGTCGTGGCACCAGTCGGGCGCGGTGCTGCTGATGATCATCCTCGGCGGCATCGGCAGCCTGCGCGGCGCGGTGATCGGCGCCGCCGCCTTCACGCTGCTGCAGGAGCTGTTCCAGAGCGAGGCGCTGCTCGGGCCGCTGGCGGGCCACTGGCAGCTGACGCTGGGCTTCACCATCATCGCCTTCGTCGCGCTGCTGCCCAAGGGCTTGATCGGGTTGAAGCAGCGCCTCGGCATCGGGAGCAGGCATGACTGAAGCGCTGCTGTCCTCCAACCTGCTGACGCGCCGCTTCGGCGGGCTCACCGCGGTCGACGGCGTCTCGCTCGAGCTGCGCCGCGGCGAGGTGCATGCGGTGATCGGCACCAACGGCGCGGGCAAGTCCACGCTGATCAACATGCTCTCCGGCGAGATCGCGCCGTCGGGTGGCAGCATCGAATTCGCCGGGCGCGACGTCACCGACTGGTCGCAGCCGAAGCGCGCGCGTGCCGGCATCGGCCGCAGCTACCAGCGCACGACCATCTTTCCCGAATTCACGGTGCTGGAGAACTGCCGCCTGTGCGCGCAGGCCGCGCTGCCGCGCGCCTGGGCGCTGTGGGAGGCGGCGCAGCGCTGCGCCGCCAGCCTCGCGGTGGCACACGAGGCGCTCGCGGCGGCGGGCCTGGCCGACGTCGCGCAGCGCGGCGCCGGCACGCTCAGCCACGGCGGCAAGCGCCAGCTCGAGATCGCCATGTGCCTGGCCACCAAACCACGCGTGCTGCTGCTCGACGAGCCGCTGGCCGGCATGGGCGCCGAGGAGACCGAGCGCATGCTGGCGCTGCTCGCCTCGCTGAAATCGGAGCACGCGGTGCTGCTGGTCGAGCACGACATGGACGCGGTATTCCGCATCGCCGACCGCATCACCGTGATGGTCAACGGCGAGGTGATCGCCAGCGATGCGCCGGCGGCGATCCGCAGCAATCACGAGGTGCAGACCGCCTACCTCGGCGAGAGCCACTGATCATGCTGTCGATCGTCGATCTCCACACCTACTACGGACAAGCGCACATCCTGCGCGGCGCCTCGCTGGAGCTGCCGGCCGGCACGGCGCTGGGCCTGCTGGGCCGCAACGGCATGGGCAAGACCACGCTGATCCGCACGCTGATGGGCTACGTGCGCCCGGCCGGCGGCCGCATCGCCTGGGAAGGCCAGGACGTCAACGGCTGGGCCCCGGAGCGCATGGCACGGCTCGGCATCGGCTACGTGCCCGAGGGTCGCGGCGTCTTTCCCAACCTCTCGGTGCGCGAGAACCTGCTGATGAGCGCGCGCGCCGGCGTCGACGGCAAGCGCGAGTGGACCGAAGCGCGCGTGCTCGCCACCTTCCCGCGCCTGACCGAGCGCCTCGCGCATGGCGGCGGCCAGCTCTCCGGCGGCGAGCAGCAGATGCTCGCCATCGGCCGCGCGCTGATGACCAACCCGCGGCTGCTGATCCTCGACGAAGCCACCGAAGGCCTGGCGCCGCTGATCGTGGCCGAGATTTGGCGCGTGATCGGCCAGATCCGCGACACCGGCATCAGCACGCTGATCGTCGACCGCGACTATCGCCGCGTGCTCGCCCACACCGACCGCGCGGCGGTGATGGAGAAGGGCCGCATCGTGATGGCCGGCGCGAGCGACACGCTGGCTGGCGACAGCTCGGCGCTGACCCAGTTGCTCGGCGTCTGAGCCTCTATGATGGAAGCACCATGATCCTCGAACTCGCCGACATCCGCATCCAGCCCGGCCAGCAGGCCGCCTTCGACGAAGCCATCGTGCGCGGCGTCACCAGCGTGATCGCCCAGGCCAAGGGCTTCCGCGGCTGGAAGGTCGAGAAGGGCATCGAATCGCCCGAGCGCTACGTGCTGCAGATCTTCTGGGAGACGCTGGAAGACCACACCGTGCACTTCCGTGGCGGCCCGCTGTTCGCGCAGTGGCGCGCCATCGTCGGCCCCTTCTTCGCGCAGCCGCCGGTGGTGGAACACTTCACGCTGCTGGGCAAGTCCAGCTAGGCGCGGCCGAGCAACTCCAGCGTGCGCGCATCGCGCTCGCCGCCGCAGCAGCGCTGCAGCGCGTCGGCAAACAGCGCCTCGCCCGAGACGGCCTCGAACAGCGTCATGCAGGAGCGGAACTTGAGGTCGTCGGGCGTGCCGAGGATCCCGCGCAGGCTGCGCCCCTGAACCGCCATCACCAGCGCGCTGCATTCGCGCAGGCGTGCGCCGAGCAGCGGGTGAACGAGGTAGGCGAGCGCCTCGTCGCGGCCGCTGATCGCATAGCGCTGCGCCATCGCGCTCGTGCCCAGCCCGGCCAGCTGCGGGAAGACGAACCACATCCAGTGGCTGGCCTTGCGGCCGGCGCGCAGCTCGGCGAGCACCTGAGCAAACACCGGCGCCTGCGCGGCGACGAAGCGCTGCAGATCGAAGCGATCCGCTTCATTCGAAGGCGACGGCATCGAAGTTCCCCTGCAGCGCGCGCCACACGGTCGGCGCGGTGAGCGGCATCTGCACCCGCTCGGCGGCGCGGCCCAGGCCGCTGGCGGCCAGCGCATCCACCACCGCGTTGACCACCGCCGGCGTGGCGCCGATGGTGCCGAGCTCGCCCACGCCCTTCACGCCCAGCAGATTGGTGCTGCAGGGCACGGAGGTGTCGAACACGGTCTCGAAGGCGATGAAGGTATCGGCGCGCGGCAGCGCGTAGTCCATGAAGCTGGCGCTGACGAGCTGGCCGCTCTCGGGCTCGTAGCGCAGCACCTCGCCGAGCGCCTGGCCGATGCCCTGCACCGCGCCGCCCTCGATCTGGCCGCGCACGATCACCGGGCTCACGACGCGGCCGATGTCGTTCACCGAGGCGTAGGCGACGATCTGCACCGCGCCGGTCTCGGGGTCGATCTCCACCTCGCACACATGGCAGGCGTTCGGCCAGCTCGGCGCGCTGGCGCTGGCGCCGCCTTCGGCCGTGATGCGCGCCGCGCTCTGCCGCGCGGCGAGTTCGAACAGGCCGATGCCGCGGTCGGTGCCGGCGATGCCGAAGCGGCCGGCGCGGTATTCGATATCGCGCGGCGCGGCTTCGAGCGCCTCGCCGGCGAGAACCTTCGCATGCGCGAGGGTGTTCTCCGACGCCACCTGCACCGCCGCGCCGCCGGTGAAGATCGAGCGCGAACCGGCGCTGCCGAAGCCGTTGGCGCGGTCGGTGTCGCCGTGGCGGATGCGGATGCGCTCGATCGGCAGGTCGAACACGTCCACCGCCAGCTGCGCCAGGCTGGTGGCGATGCCCTGCCCCATGGGCATGACGGCCACGCTCAGCTCGACGACACCCTCGGGCAGCACGTTCACCGTCACCTGCTCGGAGAGCACGTTGCCGCCGGTCCACTCGAGGAAGCTGGCGATGCCGCGCCCGCGCAGCCTGCCGCGCGCCTTCGATTGCGCACGCCGCACCTCGAAGCCCTTCCAGTCGGCCAGCGCCAGGCCCTGGTCGAGCATCTTCTCGAACTGGCCGACGTCGTAGACCTGCCCCATGGGATTCTTGTAGGGCATCTGCTCGGGGCGGATCATGTTGCGCCGGCGCAGCTCGGCGCCGTCGAGCTTCAGCTCGCGCGCCGCCGCGTCCATCAGGCGCTCGATGATGTAGATCGCCTCGGGCCGGCCCGCGCCGCGGTAGGCGCCGGTGGGCGTGGTGTTGGTCATCACCGCCGTGAGCTGCAGCGCGATGGTCGGGATGTCGTAGATGCTGGTGATCACCCAGGGCCCGATGAGCAACTGGATCGCCACGCCCACCGTCAAGGCGTAGCCGCCCACGTTGGCCACCGAGCGCGCGCGCAGCGCCAGCACCTTGCCGTTCGCATCGAGCGCCAGCTCGGCGTGCGTGATCAGGTCGCGGCCGTGCACCGAGGCGGTGAACTCCTCCAGGCGCTGGGCGCACCACTTCACCGGACGCTGCAGCGTGCGCGCGGCATGGGCAACGACGACGTCTTCCGGGTAGAGCCCGGTCTTCATGCCGAAGCCGCCGCCCACGTCGCCCACCATCACGCGCACCTGCTCCTTGGCGAGGCCGAGCGCACCGGCCACGCCGTCGCGCACCGCGGTGGGCATCTGGCTGGCGAGCGTGATGGCGAGGCGCCCGCCCTCGGGTTCGGCCAGCACCACGCGCGGCTCGATGGACGCCGGCGCGAGGCGCTGGTTGACGAGCTCCAGCGACACGCGGTGCGCCGCCTGCGCGAAGGCCGCTTCGGTGGCCGCGGCATCGCCGTGGCGCATCTCGGCGGCGATGTTGTCGGGCGCCGCGTCGCACAGCAGCGGCGCGCCGGCGCGCATGGCGGCGAACGGGTCGGTGACGGCGGGCAGCTCCTCGTAGTCGACGACGATCGCCTCGGCACCGTCCAGCGCGGCCTCGCGCGACTCGGCCACCACCGCCGCCACCGCCTCGCCGACATAGCGCACGCGATCGAGCGCGAGCGGGTGGCGCGGCGCCGAGGCGCCGGGCGTTCCGTCGGGGCGCGGAAAGGGCACGGCCGGGCCGATGGGCTGGACGCCGGCCGCGTGCAGCTCGGCGCCGCTGAATACCGCCAGCACGCCCGGAACGGCCTTGGCCGCGCTCGTGTCGACGCCGACGATGCGCGCATGCGCGTAGGGCGAGCGCAGGAAGACGAGATGCGTCTGCCCTTCGCGCACCAGATCGTCGGTGAAGCGCCCCTCGCCGCGCAGCAGCGCCGGATCCTCGATGCGGCGCACCTCCCTGCCGCTGCCGTAGCGGCCGGCTTCGACGCTGTTGCTGCTCATGCGCGCGCTCCTCTGATGCAGGTGGCCCGTGGACAGGCGGGCGTCATGCTAGTGCGGAGCGCGCGGGCCCGCTGGGACGGGGGGATGATGCTGCCGCGCGCCGCCGATTCAACGCTGCACTGAGGCAGCGCGCGCCAGCAGCGCCGCGGCGCCCGGCCAGGCGTCGCGTGCGATGGCGGTCTTGCGTGCGCAGCCGCTCCACGACGTTCCGGCGAGCAGTGCATTCTTGAAGCCTTCGGCGTCGGCGATCCAGCTGCCGCCCAGCAGCGTGACGCCGCGCTCGAACAGCGGATCGGGCAGGCAGCTCGCCCCCGGGCCGATCAGCGCGATGCGTTCGGCACCGCGGCAATGGCCGAGCAACGCATCGAGCGTGTCGTTGAGCAGCACGGTGCTGGTCGAGAGCACCTTGTTGCAGCCACGCAGTTCGGCCGGATCGAGGGTGACGTGCCAGCCCTCGTGCGCGCCGACGAGATCCTCGCGCAGTTCCACCACCGTCAGGCGCGCGCCCGTGGCCAGCACCTGCTTCACCAGCGGCGGGAACAGGCCGACCATGCCGACATGGTCGCCCGGCTGGAGCGCGAGATCGCCCGTCGAGCCCTGCGCAGGCGGCGGTGCGTAGCCGGCACGGTCGAACAGGTGGCGCGTCAGCGCATTGACGGCCGCGAAACCCAGCGTGCGCTGCACGCCCTCGCTCTCGGCGTAGCAACGCGCCAGTTCGAGCGCCGGCATCGCGGCCAGGCGCTCGCCGGCGCCGCCGCGCAGCTGCGCCAGCGTGTCGCCCAGCAGCACGAAGCTCAGGCCGAGCGAACCGTCGTCCAGCTCGACGGCACAGAACTCGCCGGCGTGCGTGCCGTCGGCACCGGGCGGCGGCAGCAGCAGCCGCTTCACGCGCGGCAGCGGGCCGAGTGCGGCAAGGCGTTCGAGCAAGGCGATCAATTCGTGAGCGATGGCGCGCATCTGCGCATCATCGCACTGCACTGGCGCAGCGGCCACGCGGCCGGCGCGTGAAATCCGCCCGCGCGTCTCGGCCGATCGGTCGATGGCTGGTGCGGTGGGCGATTCCTAGCATGGCTGCGTCATCCCAACACCACGGAGCCATTGCCCATGCGCCATGCCGCACGCACCCACGACGTTCGCCCCCGTTCCTTCGTCCTCGCGGTGATCGCCGCCGCGGCACTGGCCGCCTGCGGCGGCGGTGGCGGCGACAGCAGCACGACACCGGGCGGCGGCACGGGTGGCGGCGGCGGCGGCGGCGGCGGCACCAGCACCACGCTGAGCGTGCACGGCGTGGCCGCCACCGGCGCCGCGCTCACCGGCGCCAACGTCACGGCCAAGTGCGCCACCGGCACGCAGACCGGCACGACCGGCACAGACGGCAGCTACACGCTGTCCATCACCGATGGCGTGCTGCCCTGCGTGCTCGAAGCCAGCAGCGGCAGCACCACGCTGCACTCGCTGGCCAGCGGCAGCGGCACGACGGCCACGGCCAACATCACGCCCGTCACCGAACTGGTGGTGGCGCAGCTCAGCGGCCAGGATCCGGCCACCTTCTTCGCCGGCACGACGGCCGGCTCGGCGAGCATCGCCAGCACGGTGACGACCGACGCCGTCGCCGCCGCCTCGCAGTCGGTGGTGCAGACGCTGGCTGCGGCGGGCCTGGACACCACGGCGGTGGGCGACCCGCTCACCGGCACGCTGGCCGCCGGCAGCGGCAGCGGCTACGACGGCGTGCTGGACACGCTCGGCAGCACGCTGGCCAGCAGCGGCGCGACGCTGGCCACGCTGACCGCCACGGTCGCCGCGAACTCGCCGGCCTCCACCACCGCCAGCTCGACCACCGCCTCGAGCAGCGAAGCCGCCACCACCAGCCTGCTGCCCGCGACGCTGCTGCTCAAGCCCAAGGCCGCGAGCTGCGACGCGCTGCGCAACGGCAGCTACCGCTTCCTCATCGCCAAGCCTTCGGCGTCGACCAACCCGGGCGACCCGGTCACCACCACCGGCAACGCCACGATGGACGTCGCCGCCGCCGCCGGCCCGACCTGGGACTTCGGCGACGGCACGGTGACGCTGACGCCGGTGGCCGGCGAGAACTGCCACTACACGGTGGCCGGCACCGACGGCGTGACCGGCGAGTTCGTGATCTCGCCCTCGGGCTACGCGGTGGGCCGTCTCTCCAACACCTGGACCGATGGCGAGGCCGCCCCGGACGCGGCCTGGCGCATGGCCATCGCGATCCCGACCCAGGCGATGACGCTGGCCGATCTGGCCGGCAAGTGGAACGGCTTCGGCTGGGAGGCGAATGCCGCCGGCAACATCGTCGACCCGGGCCTGGTGACGATCGACGCCGCCGGCGCCGCGAACATCACCTGCAGCACCAACGACCCCTCCACGCCCGAGACCGGCTGCACCGACGTCAACCACAGCAGCTTCGTGGCCAACGCCGACGGCGGCTTCGACCTCAGCTTCAGCGACGGCAGCATCGTGCACAAGCTGCGTGCCTGGGGCTTCCGCGCCGGCAACGGCACGACGGTGGTGACCATCCTGCGCGCCGACGGCGGGGTGCACATCCTCACGCCCTATCGCACGCTGTCGAACGCGAGCGTCGGCGACACGCACAAGGCCTGGAACGTGGCGCTCAACAACGCCTTCGTCGCCAACGATCCGCTCGCCTACAACCGCTTCGAGATCACCGGCATCGACACGAGCACGGGCAGCCTGACCCGCACGGTCACGGCGCTGGCCACCAATGTCAGCCACTCGCAAACCCTGCAAGTGAACAAGGCGCGCAACGGCTGGGTCTACCGCGCCGCCGGCACCGCCGCGGGCAGCGACGGCTCGAGCGTGACGGTGCGTGCGATGTACTCGCTCAAGCTGGGCATCGGCGTCTCGGCCTACTGGCTGCCGGCCAACAACCAGGCCGGCACCAACAGCCGCTTCGCCTTCTCGGTGACGCAGCCCTAGCCGCGGCGCGCAGCGCTCGGGCGCGTGCTCTAATGCGCGCCGTCCGAGCTGCCCGCCACGGCCGATGAAGCTGCTGCTGATCGACGACCATGCCCTGTTCCGCGAAGGTGTCGCCGCGCTCGTCGAGCAGCGCATGCCGGGCGTCGCCCTGCATCTGGCCGGCGACCTGAACGCCGCGCGCAGCGTGCTCGCCGCACACCCCGACTGCCGGCTCGCGCTGCTCGATCTGGGCCTGCCCGACAGCCACGGCCTGGACGGCATCGCGCGGCTGCGCGAGCTGGCGCCGGCGCTGCCCATCGTCGTGCTCTCGGCCGACGACCGGCCCGAGACGGTGCTCGGTGCGATCGACCGCGGCGCCGCCGGCTTCATCCCCAAGAGTGCCGACAGCGCCGCCTTCGCCGGCGCGCTGCGCGAGGTGCTCGACGGCCGCGTGCACCTGCCGCGCCAGGCGCTGCTCGGCGCGGACACGGCGCAGGCCGACGACGGCGAGGCGCTCGGCCTCTCGCCGCGCCAGGTCGACGTGCTGCGCCTGCTGGTGGAGGGGCGCAGCAACAAGATGATCATGCGCGAGCTCGATCTCTCCGAGTCGACCGTCAAGACGCACCTGCAGGCGATCTTCCGCCGCCTCGGCGTGAGCTCGCGCACCCAGGCGGTGGTGGCGGCGGCGCGCCTCGGCCTGCAGCTGGCCTAGACCACCCTGATCAAACAGAACGCGGCGCCAGCGCCTGCAGCGCCGCCAGCAACGCCTCGGCGCGGAAGGGCTTGTTCAGCACCGCGACGCCGCTGCCGGCCAGGCGCGCCAGCTCGGCCGGCAGCGTGTTGCCGGTGACCACCAGCGCGGGCAGCGCCGGGCGCAGGGCCTGCACGCGCGACACCACCTCGAGGCCGTCGCCGTCGGGCAGGCGCAGATCGGTGATCAGCAGGTCGGCGGCGTCGGCCGCGCCGCCGGCCAGGCCTTCGGTGAGCGCGCTCATGCCGGCGTAGGCGCGCACCTGCGCGCCCCAGGCTTCCAGGCGCCACTGCAGCGCCTCGCGCACGGCCGGCTCGTCGTCGACCACCAGCACGCAGCGCCCGGCCAGCGGCCGCACCGGCGCGACCGGCGCCGGCGCATCGCGCAGCAGGCTGCGCCGCTCCAGCGGCAATTCGAGCGTGAAGCAGCTGCCGCGCCCCGGCTGCGAGCGCAGCGTGAGCGCATGGCCGAGCAGGCGCGCGCTGCGCTGCACGATCGCCAGGCCCAGCCCCAGGCCGCGCACCGCGCCCTCGGCGCCGGCCGGCTCGAACTGCACGAAATCCTCGAAGGCCTGCGCCTGCTGCGCCTCGTCCATGCCGACGCCGCTGTCCCACACCTGCAGCAGCACATGCTCGCCGCGCCGCCGCGCCGCCACCAGCACGCCGCCGCGCGCCGTGCAGCGCACCGCGTTGCCGACCAGGTTGCGCAGCATCTGCTCGAGCAGCAGCGCATCCGAGACGACCACGCAGCCGGTCGGCCGGAAGCGCAGGTGGATGCCGCGTGCGCGCGCGCCGGCCGCCTCGTGCGCGGCGATGGCGTCGAACAGCGGCTGCAGCGGCACCGCGGCCAGGCGCGGCTGCACCGTGCCGGCATCCAGGCGCGACAGGTCGAGCAGGCCCTTGAGCAGCGATTCGAGCGCGGCCGTGGCCTGCTCGATGCGCTCGATCAGCGAGCGCTGGCGCGCCTCGCCCATCGGCTCGCGCAGCAGGCCGGCGAGCAGGCCGATGCTCGCCACCGGCTGGCGCAGGTCGTGGCTGGCCGCGGCGATGAAGCGGCCCTTGGCGGCATTGGCCTGCTCCAGCGCCTCGGTGCGCTCGCGCACGCGCAGCTCGAGCGCGGCGTTGGCCACCTCGACGCCGTGCATCGCGTCGACCACGCGGCGCACCAGCATGGCCGTGAAGCCCAGCACCGCCAGCGGCACGGCGTAGGGCATCCAGTAGCTGTCCATCACCGAGGTCAGGCCCTGCTGGTAGAAGTAGTCGTGCACGCCGGCGCCGAATACCGCCGCCATGCCCAGCATCAGCAGCAGCTGCGTCGGGCCGGGCAGCCGCCGCATGGTGCGCCAGACCAGGGTCAGCGCGACCAGCAGGCCGAGCAGCAGGATCGGGTAGAGCAGCGCACGCGCCTGCTGCAGCCAGTGGCCGGCGGCAGCGACGCTGCCGAGCACGGCCATCACGGCGCCGCCGATCAGCCAGACGCTGCGCCAGCGCGAGTCGAAGCGCCCGGCCACGGCCAGCGCGAACAGCCCGACCAGCACGACCGAGGCGACCTGTGTGGCGAAGAACATCCAGTCGACCAGCTCGAGCGGCAGCGGCGAGCCGACCGCCGAGTACGAGACGTTGCGCAGCGAGGCCAGCAGCCCGAGCGCCGCGAAGCTGCCCAGCGCCACCTCGCTGCGGCGCCGCCACCAGACCAGCAGCGCGACCAGGCAGGCCCCGGCGCTGACGATGTTGAGCGCGCGCGGCTGGTCGACGCTGAGGTGGTAGCCGGCGGCGAAGGCGCCTTCGAGCTGCTCCATCGGGCCGAGCAGCAGCGGCGAGAGCCCGCCGCGCGCGCCATGGTCGACGTCGATCTCGAGCAGGTTCTCGCCGGCGTGCAGCAGCGTCGGCGGCAGGGCGATCAGCGCCGGCACCGGGCGGCGCAGCGCCTTCGGGCCCGCCGTCAGCATGCCGTGCACCAGCGCGCCGTTGACGCGCACGTCGGCGCGCGTGCTGAGGCGGTCGATGCGCAGCGCCCAGACCTCGGCGGGCGCCGCTTCGAGAACGAGGCGGGCGCGGTAGCGTGCCGGGCCGAAGCGGCCCAGGCCGTGGCGCGCCCAGGTGTCGGGCAGCGTCACCGCGCGCCACTCGGCCGGTGAGCCAGGCAGGCCCGGCGCCATCTCGGCCAGCGTCAGCACCTGCGGCGCGTCCTGCGCCTCGGCTCGCACGCTCCAGCCGTACAGCAGCGCCCAGGCCACGCACAGCACCAGCAGCAGAAGCACCAGACGCGCCCAGCCGGCGAGGCGATGCGGCGGAACGCGCGCGAGGGTGTCGTTCATCGGCCCGGATTCTCGCCGGCCGTCGCAGCCGCGCCAGCCGGCCGTTCGGCCGATGCGCGCGGCGCTGAGGCGATCAGGCCAGGCGGAAACCGGCCACCACGCTGGTCAGGCGCTGCGCCTGCTCGCGCAGGCTGGCCGCCGCGGCAGCCGACTGCTCGACCAGCGCGGCGTTCTGCTGCGTCGACTGCTCGATCTGCGTCACCGCGCCGTTGACGCCGCCGAGCCCGTCGCTCTGCTCCGAGGCCGCGACGCTGATCTCGTTGACGACGTCGGTGACGCGCTGCACCGAGCTCACGATCTCGGCCATGGTCTGGCCGGCCTGGCCGACCAGGGCGGCGCCGCTGTCGACGCGCTCCACCGAGCTGCCGATCAACGCCTTGATCTCGCGCGCCGCACCGGCCGAGCGCTGCGCCAGTGCGCGCACTTCGCTGGCCACCACCGCGAAGCCGCGCCCCTGCTCGCCGGCACGCGCCGCCTCGACGGCGGCGTTGAGCGCCAGGATGTTGGTCTGGAAGGCGATGCCGTCGATCACGCCGATGATGTCGGAGATCTTGCGGCTGGACGCATTGATCTCGTCCATGGTGCGCACCACCTCCTGCACCACGCCGCCGCCGCGGCGCGCCACGTCGCCGGCGGCCTGCGCCAGCGTGTTGGCGGTGCGCGCGGCCTCGGCGCTCTGGCGCACGGTGCCGGTGAGCTGGTGCATGGAGCTGGCCGTCTCCTGCAGGCTGGAAGCGGTGAGCTCGGTGCGCGCGCTGAGGTCGGCGTTGCCGGCGGCCACCTCGCGGCTGGCCGTCTCGATGGAATCGGTCGAATCGCGCACCTGGGCCACCAGGCTGCGCAGCGCGGCCTGCATGGCGGCGATGTCGTTGGCCAGCAGCGCCGTCTCGGCGCGCCCGGCCTCGGTGCGCAGATCTTCGGTCAGGTCGCCGCTGGCCACGCGTTGCGCGGTGCGGCGCAGCGCCTGCAGCGGCCGCGTCACGCTGTGCGCCACGCGCCAGCCCAGCACGGCGGCGAGCACGATGCTCGCCAGCGTGGCGCCGGCCGCCATCCAGCGCAGCTGCGACATGCTGCCGACCACCGCCTCGGCGGTCTGCGCCTGGCGCTTGACCTGGTAGGCCACCACCGCGTCGGCGGCAGCGTTGTACTCGTCGGTGATGCGCTTGAAGACATCGCCTTCGCTGGCCATGCGCGCCGCGTCGCCGCGCGCCTTGAACAGCGTCTCGCGCTGCGCCAGATAGCGCTTGCGCACGTCGGCCATCCGGTCCTGCCCGGCGCGGCCCTCGGGCGTGGTCTCGATCTCGGCGTAGCGCTTCTGGATCACCGTGGTGCGCTCGCTGACGGCCTTGATCTTCTCGGCGAAGTGGCCGCCGAGCGCGGCGTCGCTGGACAGGCCCATCGCGATGGCGCGCTGCGAGTTGACGGCGATGTTCTCCTTCCACTCGCGCGCCAGCGCCAGGCGCTCGGCCTGCACGAGCACCATCTCGTCGATGCGGGCCTGGGCGCGGAAGGTTTCGGTGAGGGTGAAGGCCAGCGTCACGCCCATCAGGGCGATGACGATGCCGAAGGCGAGAGCGAGGCGCTCCCCGAGGCGCAGCGAGGCGAACATGGCGGTCGAGAGGACGAAGTTGCTTGGCGCGGACTTCGGCCGCCCCGCGGCGCGCTTGAGCAAAAAGTCGTAACGGCCTGCGGCTTTGCGCCGCAGGCCGCCGCCCTCAGGCCGCGGGCGTCATCACCATCAGCCCGGAGGCGGTGTTGGAGATGGGAATGTGGTAGTTGCGGTGCACCGCGCTCACGCGCTGCTCGCCCAGCGCGGCGCGCGCCGCCAGCCACATCAGCAGCTCGATGCCCTGCGTGCCGGCCTTCTCGACCAGCTGCCTGGAATCGAACTGCGTGGCCCAGCGCGGGTCGTGCAGCAGGCTCTCCATGAAGGCGAGGTCGAAGTCCTTGTTGATGAAGCCGGCGCGCTCGCCGTCGAGCTGGTGCGAGAGCCCGCCGGTGCCGAGCACGACGACGCGCGCATCGCTCTTCCAGGCGCGCACCGCGCGGCCCACCGCCTCGCCCAGCGCGTAGCAGCGCTTCGCCGAAGGCAGCGGGAACTGCACGGTGTTGATGCACACCGGCACGATCTTCAGCGGCCAGGCCTGCGAGGGATACATCAGCGCCATCGGCAGCGTGATGGCGTGGTCGACCACCATCTCCTGGCAGCTCACCACGTCGAACTCGTCGCCCACCAGCGATTCGATCAGGTGCCACGACAGATCCTGCTCGCCCTGGAAGGGCGGCACCTGCGGGATGCCCCAGCCCTCGTCGGTGCTGCGGTATTCGGGCGCCGCGCCGACCGCGAAGGTGGGCATCTTGTCGAGGAAGAAGTTGAGCCCGTGGTCGTTGTAGAAGACCACCGCCACGTCCGGCTTCACGTTCTCGAGCCAGCGGTGCACAGGCGGCCAGCCGTCGAAGAAAGGCTTCCAGTACGGATCGGTTTGCAGGTTCTTGGCGATCGCGCGGCCGATGGCGGGCACGTGCGAGGTGGTGATGGCGCCGACGATGTTGGCCATGGTGCGTTGCTCCTTGTTCGCTTGTTACTGCTTGCCCTGCTCAACCAGCATGGCCTTGAAGGCGTCCTTGCTCATGCCGGTCTGCTGCGCGCCGATGTCCTGCACGTCCAGGCCGAAGATGCCGGCGAACTTGGCGAGGTAGTAGACGTTGCCGCCGGCGGCGATCAGCTTGAGCACGTTGCGCTCGCGGATCGCCTCACGCTGCTGCGGATTGAGCGCGTACTTCGTGCAATAGCCCTCCTCGTCGGCCGCGAAGGCCTTGCGGTTGGCCGCGTCGTTGAACGAGAAGCACATCTTGTTCAGCGCGTAGCCCTTGCGCGCCTGCGCGGCGTCGAAGAGCGTGGTGCCGGGGATGTCGAAGCTCATGGGGGTCTCCTGGACTGCGATTGATGCAGGTCAGTATGGGAAAGACCTCGCATGCGATAAAGCGATGATTCTTCATTCGAACCATGAGCCGAATCGATCGATGGACCCGCTGGATCTCGACGGCCACGCGTTGCATCTGCTGCTTGCCGTGCACGAGGAAGGCTCGGTGACGCGCGCCGCGCAGCGGCTCGGGCTCACCCAGTCGGCGGTCAGCCACGCGCTCGACAAGCTGCGCGCCCTCACCGGCGACGCCCTCTTCGTGCGCTCGGGCCGCGGCATCGTCGCCACCGCGCAGGCCGACGCGCTGGTGCCGCGCGCCCGCGCGCTGATCGACGAGCTGCGCGCCTTCAGCCACGCCGCCGGCTTCGACCCGGCGCGCTGGGAAGGCACGATCACCGTCGCGGCCAACGACCTGCAGCGCGACCTGCTGGTGCCGCCGCTGCTGGCGCGGCTGCAGTCGCAATGCCCCGGCGTGCGGCTGCGCGTGTGGCCCTCGCAGGCGCCGCGGCCCGAACTGCTGCGCGACCAGGGCTGCGACCTGGTCGTCACGCCGCGCCCGCCGGAAGCCGCCGACCTGGTGCAGAAGCGCCTGTTCCAGGATCGCTACGCGGTGTTCTTCGACCCGGCCGTGCGCCGCGCGCCGAAGACGCGCGCGGCCTACCTCGGGGCGCAGCACATCAGCGTGCGCTACGAAGACGGCCGCAGCATCGACATCGACGGCTGGCTGGCCGGCCGCGGCGTGCAGCGCGAGGTGGTGGCCACCGTGCCGGGCTACGCCGGCATCGCCGCGCTGCTGCGCGGCAGCGAGCGGCTCGCCACCGGCCCCGCGCTGCTGGCGCGCGGCGTGCTGCGCGAGTTCGCCAGCGCGCCGGTGCCGGTGGCCACGCCGGCGATGCCGATGTACATGGTCTGGCACCTGCGCCGCCAGCACGACCCGGCACACCGCTGGCTGCGCGAGGCGGTCGAGGCCATCGCCGGCGAAGCACTGGCCTGAGCGGCGGCGAGCGCCGCCTTCACCTCCGCCTCACCGCCGCGCTGGCATCATTCCCGCCATGCGCGTGCTGCTGGTGGAAGACGACACGATGATCGGCGAGAGCCTGCGCGAGGCCTTGCGCCGCCAGGCCATGGCCTGCGACTGGGTGCGCGACGGCCGCGCCGCCGAGGCCGTGCTCGCCAGCGAGCGTTTCGATGCGGTGCTGCTCGACCTCGGCCTGCCGCAGCGCGACGGCCTGGAGGTGCTGCGCAGCCTGCGCGCGCGCGGCGACGCGACGCCGGTGATCGTGCTGACCGCGCGCGATGCGCTGCCCGACAAGGTGACGGGCCTGGACAGCGGCGCCGACGACTACCTCGTCAAGCCCTTCGAGCTCGACGAACTGCTGGCCCGCCTGCGCGCGCTGCGGCGGCGCCAGGAAGGCCGCACCCGCAGCCTGCTGCAGGTGGCCGACCTCACGCTCGACCCGGCCACGCGCGAGGTGCAGCGCGGCGGCCGCCCGGTGCTGCTGTCGGCGCGCGAGTTCGCCGTGCTGCAGGCGCTGCTCGAGCGGCCCGGCGCCATCCTCTCACGCGCGCAGCTCGAAGACCGGCTCTACGGCTGGGGCGAGGAGCTGGAGAGCAACGCCATCAGCGTCTACATGCACCAGCTGCGCAAGAAGCTCGGCGACGACCTGCTGCACACCGTGCGCGGCCTGGGCTACTACGCCGGCCCGGCCAAGGACGGCGGCGCTTGAAGATCGCCGCGCTGCCCGGTTCGCTGCGCGGGCGGCTGTTCGCCTTCATGCTGGCGCTGGCCGGCATCACCGCGCTGGCGGTGGGCTGCGCCACCTACGTCAGCGTGCGCGCCGAGGCCGATGCGCTGTTCGACTACCACCTGCGCCAGATGGCGCTGTCGCTGCGCGACCAGGGCCGCATCGGCGAGGAGGAGCGCGAGGCACTGGCCAACCCCGAGTTCGACTACGTGGTGCAGGTGTGGGCTATGGACGGGCTCACGCTGTACAGCAGCCGCCCGCAGGGGCTCACCCAGGCGCTGCCGCCGCGCGCCGTGCTCGGCTACAGCGAGACGCGCCTGGGCGACGAGGACTGGCGCGTGTTCGCCGCCGCCACGCCGCTGCGCGTGGTGCAGGTGGCGCAGCCGCTGGCGGTGCGGCGCGACCTGGCCGCCGCTTCGGCGCTGCGCAGCGTGCTGCCCATCGCGCTGGCCGCGCCGCTGGTGGCGCTCGGCCTGTGGTGGATCATCGGCGTCTCGCTGGCGCCGCTGCAGCGCGTCACGCAGGCGGCGCGCGCGCGCGGCGCCGACAGCCTGCAGGCGCTGCCCGCGGAAGGGCTGCCGCAGGAGCTGCAGCCGCTGGTGGGCGCCTTCAACGGCCTGCTCGAACGGCTGGCCAGCGCCTTCGAGGCGCAGCGGCATTTCGTGGCCGACGCGGCGCACGAGCTGCGCACGCCGCTGACAGCGCTGAAGCTGCAGATCGGCTTGCTGCAAGGCACGCCCGCCGGGCCCGAGCAGGACCAGGCCATCGCCCGGCTGCGCGCCGGCGTCGACCGCGCCACCCACCTCGTCGAGCAGTTGCTCGCCCTCGCCCGCGCCGAGCCCGGCGCGGCCGCCGCGCCGATGGCCGAGATCGACCTCGCCGAAGTGGCGCGCCAGGCGCTCGCCGACGCCGAGCCGCTGGCCACACGCCAGGGTGCGCAGATCACGCTGGCTGCGCCCGCGCCCGTGCCGATGCGCGGCGACGCGCAGGCGCTGCGCAGCGCCATGCGCAACCTGCTCGACAACGCGGTGAAGTACGGCGGCCGGCATGTCGAGCTGAGCGTGCAGGCCGAGGCGAGCGGCTGGCAGGTGCGCGTCGACGACGACGGGCCGGGCATCCCGAGCGAGCAGCGCGAGCGCATGTTCGACCGCTTCCAGCGCGGCGAGGCGCGCGAGGTCGAGGGCAGCGGGCTGGGGCTGGCGATCGTGCAGGCGGTGGCGCGGCGGCATGGGGCGGCGGTGGAGGTCGCCACCAGCCGGCTGGGCGGCCTGGCGGTGCAGCTGCGCGCCTGAGCGCTACCGCGCCACGCCGTCCATCCACGCCGCGCGGATCAGGCGCCCGCACTGCAGGGAAGCAAAGCCGTGCCCGGCGGAGTCGGGGTCGCCGGGGTCCGTCGTGCCGTTGTTGTCCATCCTTGCGACGATGCCGTACCAGGTCTTGCTCTTGTCGATCCAGGGGTAGAAGCCGAAGGCCCCGGCGCTGCTGAAGGCGCCGTCGCCCTTGGCCGGATCGGGATCGTCTTCCACCCAGTGGCCGATCGAATAGTGGTAGCTCACCGTGGCCGGCACCGGCGCGTTGCGCGCCTGCGCGCAGGTGGCCGGGTTGGTGCAGACCGCGTGGCTGCCGAGCGCCGCCTTCATCTGCAGCGAGCCGGCCAGCAGCTTGCGCAGGAACACCGCGTAGGCGTCGGCGCTGCTGACCACGCCGCCGGCGAGCTGCGGCTGGCTGTAGGCCAGCGTGATGTCGCTGCCGAGTTGCGCGCGGATCTCGGCCGCCAGCGAGGCATTGTTCAGCGCGCCCAGGCCGTTGAGGCTGGCATGCTTTTCCATGTGGCCGCCACCGTAGGAGAACAGTCCGTCGGTCGCCGTCGAATACACGCCGTTGTTCAGGTAGGCGACGCAGCCGTCCACCGTCTGGCCCGGCAGGCAGCGCGTGAAGTTGGTGTAGCCGCTGCGGAAGGTCAGGAACTTGATGTCGCTGTCGGTGAGCTGCCCCTGCCGCTGCTGGACCACATAGGCGCCGTACAGCCACTTGGACGCCGAGGCGATGCTCATCAGCGTGGCGCCGGTATAGACCGGATTGCCGTTGTTGGACGGCACCGAGCCCGACGCCAGGCGAGCGCCCTGGTCGCCCACTTCCCAGTAGAAGGGCTGGATGGGCGCGCAGGCGTTGGCAGCGCTTTGCGCCGTCGCCGTCGCCGCCGCGGTTCGTGCCTGCAGGCTGAGGCCGCCCGGCAGCCCGCCGCCTCCGCTGCCCGCGTCGCCTCCGCCTCCACCGCAGGCGGCGAGGCTCAGCACGAGACTCAGTGCGGCAGCGTGCGCGGCGGCAGTCGTCGGAATCGGGTTCATTGCAAGGCTCATCGTTGGATCGCTCGAATCTCGAGTGCATGCGGCAAGTTCGAATCGTACAAGTCCGGGAGCTCGGGGTCTTCACGCCCGCCTAATCCTGCCCTCACGCCCTCTTCACCCCCCCTGCCTAGAGTGCCCTTATCCGCTGCCCGCCTCCGGGCTGCGCCTCGATGAAAGGAGCCTCCATGTCCCGCAAGCTCACTGCCACCGCCGCCGCCTCGGCACTGCTGGTGCTCTCGCTCGCCACCTCGGCCGCCGATGCCTGGACGCTGCCTTCCTGGCTGCAACGCGGCGAATCCGCCTCCGCCCCGGCCACGCACGTGGCCACCGCGGCGCCCTCGGCGGCCGCGCCGGTCAGCGTCGCGCCGCTGAGCGCCGGCCAGATGCCCAACTACCGCGCCATCGTGCAGTCGCAAGGGCCGGCGGTGGTGGGCGTCACCGTCGCCGGGCTGCGCAATGCCTCGGATTCCTCGGACGACGACGAAGGCCCGGCGGCCGATGCCGACCCCTTCTTCCGCTTCTTCCGCGGCATCCCCGGCCTGCGCATGCAGCCACGCGGCGCGCAGCCCTTCCGCGGCCAGGGCTCGGGCTTCATCGTCAGTGCCGACGGCCTGGTGCTCACCAACGCGCACGTGGTGCGCGACGCCAAGCAGGTGACGGTGAAGCTCTCCGACCGGCGCGAATTCGCCGCCCGCGTGCTGGGCAGCGACACGGCCACCGACATCGCCGTGCTCAAGGTCGATGCCAAGGGCCTGCCCACCGTCACGCTGGGCGATCCGCGCGCCGTGCAGGTGGGCGACTGGGTGCTGGCCATCGGCGCGCCCTACGGATTCGAGCAGACCGCCACGCAGGGCATCGTCAGCGCCAAGGGCCGCTCGCTGCCGGGCGACAGCTACGTGCCCTTCATCCAGACCGACGCCGCGGTGAACCCCGGCAACTCGGGCGGCCCGCTGTTCGACGCGGCCGGCCGCGTGGTCGGCATCAACGCGCAGATCTACTCGCAAAGCGGCGGCTTCCAGGGCCTGGCCTTCGCCATCCCGCTCGATGTGGCGCTGCACGTGAAGGAGCAGATCGTCGCGCACGGCAAGGTCGAGCATGCGCGCCTGGGCGTGACGGTGCAGGATCTGTCGGCGCCGCTGGCTTCGTCGTTCGGCCTGCCGGCCCCCGATGGCGCGCTGGTCGCCAGCGTGGCGCCGGGCAGCGCCGCCGCCAAGGCCGGTCTGAAAGCGGGCGACGTGATCACCGCGGTGAACGGCGAGCCGGTGCAGGTGGCGGGCGACGTCTCCAACCGCGTCGGCCTGGCCAAGCCGGGCGAGCGCCTGAACCTCGCGCTGTGGCGCGACAAGTCGCGCAGCGAAGTCGCGGTGACGCTCGGCCGCGCCGAGCCCGAAGGCAAGCAGGCCGCGGCCGAAGGCGAAGGCGGCTCGCTCGGCCTGGCGGTGCGGCCGCTGCAGCGCGACGAGCTGAAGAGCGCGGGGCTGGACCACGGCCTGCTCATCGAGCAGGTGTCGGGCCCGGCGCAGCTGGCCGGCGTGCAGCCGGGCGACGTGCTGCTGGCGCTCAACGGCAAGCCGGTGCGCGGCATCGAGCAGGTGCGCGAGGCGCTGCGCGCCAAGCCCAAGTCGGTGGCGCTGCTGGTGGTGCGCGACGGCCAGCAGATCTTCGTGCCGGTCAGCCTGGGTTGACCGCCTCTCCCGCGAACGTGTGAAAGGAACACATCATGAAGAAGACCGTTCTCGCTCTCTCCACCCTGGTGCTCGGCCTCGCGGCCCTGGGCAGCGCCCAGGCGGCCACCGCGCCGCACCCTGTTGCCAGGCCGCACCACGCCGCCGCCCCGCGGCTGCACGACCACGTCGTGGAAGCCCGCGCCGCGCAGCAGCGGCAATGGATCGCAGCCGAGCTGCACCGGCATCGCCTCGATGCTGCGCAGGCCGCCTCGCTGCGCGACGCGGTGGCCACGATCGAACGCAAGCAGCGCTCGATCGATGCGCAGGGCCGCGAAGGCGTCGAACAGGCGCTGGCGATGAGCCACCGCCAGGACGTGCTCGACTGGGCAATCCGCGCCGGCCGTGTCGACTACGAGCCGCAGCAGATCGCAGCGCTCGACACGATGGCCTGAGCCGCCGAAGCGAAGCGCCTATGCAATTGCGCAGCGTAGGCGGCTCAACTCAGGCCGACGCTGGCCAACTTCGCAGGGCCTTCGCTCTGGCCTGAGCGGGCGAGGGCGCGCCCCCCGCGCCCTTCACAGCCGCCGGATCGCCTCCACCATCCGCTGGCTGAGCTTGACCTTGCCCGGCGTATAGGGCGGGAACAGCAGCTTCAACGCCGAAAACGGCCCGCCCGCCAGCACGGCGCGCTCGTGCGAGAAGGCCTTGAAGCCGAAGAAGCCGTGCGCGTTGCCGATGCCGGAGTTGTTGACGCCGCCGAAGGGCAGGTTCTGGTGTGCGTACTGCTGCAGGCACAGGTTGACGCAGAAGCTGCCCGAGCTCGTTTCGCTGCGCAGCTGCTCCACCGCGCCGGCGTCGCGGCTCCACAGGTAGAGCGCGAGCGGCTTGGGCGCGGCGTTGATGCGCGCGATCACCTCGGCCAGCGAATCGAAGGGCGCGATCGGCAGCACCGGGCCGAAGATCTCCTCCTGCGCGATGCGCGCGGCATCGGGCACCTCGGCCAGCAGCGTGGGCGCGACGTAGCGCCGCTGCGCATCGTGCGCGCCGCCGGCGAGCACGCGCGCGCCCTGCGCCACGGCGTCGTCGACCAGCGCGACTACGCGCTGCGCGTGGCGCGAATGAACCATGCGGCCGAGGCTCTCGCTCGATGCCACCGCGGCGGCATCGGCGCCGAAGCGCTCAGCCAGCACCTCGCGGCACAGCGCCACGAAGCGATCCATCACCGAGCGGTGCACGTAGAGGTGGTCGGGCGCGACGCAGGTCTGGCCGGCGTTGACGAGCTTGCCCCACATCACGTGCTCGGCGGCGTGGCGCAGATCGGCGCTGGCATCCACCACCACCGGCGACTTGCCACCCAGCTCGAGCGTGACCGAGGCGAGGTGCTTGGCCGCCGCCGCCATCACCACCTTGCCCACCGCCGGCGAGCCGGTGAAGAACACATGCTCGAAGGGCAGCGCGAGCAGGTGCGTGGAGGTCTCGATCGCGCCCTCGACCATCGCCACCTCGGCAGGCTCGAACACCTCGGCGACGATCTCGCCGATCACCGCGTTGACATTGGGCGTGAACTCCGAGGGCTTGAGGATGGCCGTATTGCCGGCCGCCAGCGCCGACACCAGCGGCCCCACCAGCGTGGACACCGGGTAGTTCCAGGGCCCGATGATCAGGCAGCGCCCGCGCGGCTGGTAGACGATGCGCGCCTTGGTGCCCAGCGTGACGAGCGTGGGCGCGACGCGCTGCGGGCGCATCCAGCGCTTCAGGTGCTTCTGCGCATGGCGGATGTCGTCGATCACCGGCAGCAGCTCGGTGAGATCGACCTCCACCGCCGGCTTGCCCAGATCCTTGGCGAAGGCCGCGGCGAACGCCTCGCGGCGCGCCATCAGCGCATCGAGCAGGCGTGCCAGCCGGGCGCTGCGCTCGGCGGCGCTGCTCTTGCGCAGGGCGAGCGCACGCGCGGCCTGGCCGGCGAACAGCGCGTCGATGACGGCCGGCGAGGTTTCGCGGTCGCGAGGGTTGCACATGGCGTCGACCCGGGAGATGGCGGGCCGCCATCTTGCCTCAGCGGCGCCGCGCTGGCGACGGTTCGGGGCGGGATGGAGTCGACTGTGCTCTCTAGGATCCGGTCACGCGAGGGGGAGGCGCGTCAGTCCTCGTTCCTGCCATCCAGCGGCGGCAGCTGCCAGGCGCCGGAGAAGGAGCGCATGGCGCCACGAACCTGGTCGTGGAACGCACGCGCCCAGGCAACGACCGGCGTGGGCACGCCGGTGTCGTCGGGCATGGTCTCGGGCGCCGTGGACAGCCGCGCGAGGGGCTCGCGCACGAAGACCATGGCGCTCAGCATCGAGCCGCTCGAGGATGCGTAGGTGCTCTTGATGACATAGCCGACGCCCTCCAGCACCGGCTGACCGCCAGCCCGCAGCGCCAACTCGAGCTCGGGAAAGGACTCGGCGATCACCGCGCCGAGGTCGGTCGGTCCGATGGCGAAGGCGCACTCGTTGCCCATGGCCTGGAACGGGCTGTACACGAACGTGTGCGCGTCGTTGTGCAGCTGCTTGCAACTCTCGGTCCAGATGTAGCGCCCCGCCTCGCGGGTCGACTCGATCAGCATCGCCGCAACGGGCGGGCGCGCTCCCTGCGACAGCAGCACGAGCTGGCGATCGATGCGCACCGGGTCACCGCCCGTGAATCGGCGCGTCAACGGCGCGGAGTACGTCCGCATCCCCGCCGGCAGCGTCAGCACCGTGTGCCCCGCAGTGAGGGTGGCCGGCTGCGCGTCGGCCGCGCCACAGGTCAGGGTGAAGGTCGCGAGCGCGGCCGCGAGCAGGAATTTGATCAGTTGCATGGAGAGTGTCGACGCCGGTGTCCGATCGCACCCGGGCGGTGCTGCGGGTGCAGGATCATCCGCCACACACGCCCCTGCGCACGCCGCTTGCGGGACGGCCGCGCAGCTTCCGGCGAATTCGTCACGGCCCGACGCTCAGCCCGCCAGCGCCAGCGCCGCACGCAGCACGGTCAGCGCCGACACGACGACCAGCAGTTCCAGCACGCGGCGGCGGAACGCCGCCGGCGAGACGCCGGCGAAGCCGCGTTGGCCGATCGCGACGCCCACCAGCATGGCCGGCAGCAGCCACAGCGCCCAGCGCAGCGTGTCGGCGCCCAGCAGCGCGTTGGGCGCGTCGGCGGCCCAGGCCAGCAGGCCCGCGCAGGCGAGCGCGTAAAGGTCGGTGAAGAGGAACAGCGCGATCATCGTGGCGCGCATCGCGGCCGGCGTGAGCGCGGTGGCGCTGAGCAGCACGGCCACCGCGATGCCGCCGATCGCCGCCACGCCGTTGACGAAGCCCGAGGCGAGCCCGGTCGCGAGCCGCGCCGCGCGCGTCGGCGCGAGGCCGGCGGCGAAGCCGCTGCGCAGCAGCAGCGCGGCGAGCAGCAGCAGCGCGCCGATCAGCAGGCGCAGCGGGGTTTCCGGCAACCACGCGAGCAGCGCGAGGCCGAGCGGAATCGCCAGCACGTTGCCGAATACCAGCCAGCCGAGCCAGGGCGCGTCGACCTCGCGCCAGGTGCTGCCGATCAGGCGCAGGCTGGCGAGCACTTCCAGCACGAAGATCGCCGGCACCACCGCGGCCGGCGAGACCACGAGCGCGAGCCCGGCGACCGAGATCGCCGAGAAGCCGAAGCCGGCGAAGCCGCGCACGATGCCGGCCGCGACGACGACCGCGACGGCGAAGGCCATCTGCAGGGCCGGCAGCGGCGCGGCCAGTTCGTTCACCGCGGCCCCGCTGCGATAGCCGCGAGCGCCGCGGCGCTCGCCAGCCAGACGACGACGCAGGCCGCCAGCATCGCCAGCGCCGGCGGCGCGATGGCTGGCGACGCGCCGAGCAGCACGCGCCGGCGCCACCAACCGCAGGCCGCGGCGGCCGCCGCCGCGAAGAACAGCGCGGCGGCGAGCACCGAGGCGAGCGCCTGGCCGCTCACCCACGCGGTGCGCAGCGCCAGCAGCGCATTGACGAGGATGGCGAGCGCGGTGCGCTTCCAGGCCAGCGCGGTGCGCTCGGCCTGCAGCCCCGGGTCGCGCGGCGCGGGAATCACTTCTGCAGCAGCAGCAACAGCGCGATCACCGCGCAGACCAGCGTCGAGGCGAGCGCGAGCAGCGGGATGGCGATGGTGGCGGGCAGCGCGCGCCGATGGCGCATCGCGATCTCGTTGGCGCGCCAGCGCAGGTAGGCGGTCACGCTGAGCACGGCGGCCAGCGTGGCCAGGCCGATCGCCAGGCCGACCAGCACGCCGTGCGGGCCGAGATGCGTCGCGAACTGCTCGAGCAGCACGCCGCCGGCGAGCAGGGCGAGCGCGGTGCGGATCCAGGCCAGCAGCGTGCGCTCGTTGGCCAGCGAGAAGCGGTAGTCGGGTTCTTCGCCTTGGCGGCGCCAGGAAGGTTCTCGCACGGGAAGTCTCGGCAGTCGGGCAAGCAGGCTCAGGCCATGCGCTGGTAGTAGAGATTCTGCGGGTGCTGCGCCTCGGCGAAGAAGAGCCAGCGCTCGGCCAGCAGGCCGAGGTACTGCAGTGCCGCGGCGGCCGCCAGCGCCAGCAGCGCGGCGCCCGGCACGATGCCGGCCAGGCCGAGCGCGAGCAGCACCAGCGGCAGCGCGAAGGCGCCGGCGCCGGCCGCCACGCGCAGGGCGCGCAGCGTGGCCGCGCTGCGGCCGTGGAAGAACTCGCGCGTATTGAACGAGCCGCCCATGAAGCCCTGCGCACGCTGCTCGATGCGCGGGTGCTTGATGCCGATCGCCGTCTGCAGCGTCGACTTCGGCTTCAACCCCGCGTTGCGCTGCCAGGCGGCGAGCCGCCCGGCGAGGCCGGCGAGCGTGATGGCGATCGCGCCGATGGCGAAGAAGGGCAGCAGCGCCGGCGCCGCGGCCGCCGCCAGCGCGCTGGCCAGCGTCAGCCCGTTGGCGCAGCCGAGCAGCAGGAAGTTCAGCGGCGTCAGTGGCGTCGCCCACTCGCGCAGGAAGCGGATGCACGCGTAGATCATGCCGGTGCACAGGAACAGCACGAGCGCGGCCAGCGCGGCGAGCGCGCCCAGCGCCAGCGCCAGCTCGATGCGGCCGGCGGCTTCGGCGGCCGCGTAGGTGAGCACCAGCGCGATGAAGCCGGGCAGCACGATGACCTCGCGCGACAGCCACGAGCTGCGCCACTGCGTCGCGGCGCGCCAGGCGCGCTCCGGGTGGCCGAGGTGGAAGAAGCTGGCGACCAGGCCGGCGATGGCGAGCGCAGCCGCGAGCAGCGCGCCCGCCGCCGCGAAGCCGGGCGCGAGCGGCGCTGCTATCCAGCCGTGCCGTGCCGACCATTCGGCGGCGACCAGCGCGAGCAGCAGGCCCTGGCCGGCGCCGGCCAGCGTGGTGAAGAAGACAACCGAGAGGGCGGGGTTCATCGCTGCGGCTCCATCACCACGAGGTCACGTCTTCGAGCGAGGGGTCGCTCGGCTTCGGGATCGGCAGCCTGCCGTCCTTCTTCAGCGGGTTGTCGGCGCGCACCAGCTGGTCTTCCTGCGCCTGCGCTTCGGTGCGCCGGCGCGGCAGGTAGTGGTTGGCCGGCTGCGTGCCCCACTCGGGCATCAGCGCGTAGCCGCTGCGCTCGCGGATCGCCTTCGAGACGACCGATTCCTCGTCGTGGATGTCGCCGAACAGGCGCGCGCTGGTCGGGCAGGCGAGCACGCAGGAAGGCTGGCGGTCGCGCGCCGGCAGGCTCTCGTCGTAGATGCGGTCGACGCACAGGGTGCACTTCTTCATCACCTTCTGCTGCTCGTCGAGCTCGCGCGCGCCGTAGGGGCAGGCCCACGAACAGTATTTGCAGCCGATGCACTTGTCGTAGTCGACGAGGACGATGCCGTCCTCCTTGCGCTTGTACGAAGCGCCGGTCGGGCACACCGGCACGCAGGGCGGATCCTCGCAGTGCAGGCAGCTCTTCGGGAAGTGCACCGTCTGCGTGTTCGGGAACTCGCCGACCTCGAAGGTCTGCACGCGGTTGAAGAAGGTGCCGTTCGGCTGCGCGTCGTAGGGGTTGAAGTCGGCCAGCGTGCCGGCCGCGCCGGAGGTATTCCACTCCTTGCACGAGGTCACGCAGGCGTGGCAGCCGACGCAGACGTTGAGGTCGATGACCAGCGCGAGTTGTGTCATGCGCGCTTCTCCTCGCTATCGATGCGGCCGGCCACGAAGGCCTGCCAGGTGCGCCGCGCCTTGCCCCAGACGCCCGGCGCATCGGGCATCGGCGCGAACTGCGGCCAGCTCTCCGCGGGCTCGTCCGCCGCCGCGGGGTAGATGCGCACGCGCACGTCGTACCAGCCGGCCTGGCCGGTGATCGGGTCGCTGTTCGAGACGCGGCCCTGGCCGTGGGGCAGTTCCTCCGAGATCAGGTGGTTGAGCAGGAAGCCGCGGCGCGATTCGTTGGCGTCGTCCGAGAGCTGCCAGGCGCCCTGCGCCTTGCCGATCGCATTCCAGGTCCAGACCGTGCCGGGCTCGACCGCCTCGGTGTAGCGGCACTGGCAGCGCACCTTGCCCCACTGCGACTCGACCCAGATCCAGCCGTCGTCGGCGATGCCGGCGGCGCGCGCCGTCTTCGGGTTGACGAACAGGTAGTTGTGGGCGTGGATCTGGCGCAGCCAGGCGTTCTGCGAATCCCACGAGTGGTACATCGCCATCGGCCGCTGCGTCACCGCGGCGAGCGGGTATTTCTGCAGATCGCTCGCCTGCACCTCGAGCGGCACGCTCCAGAACGGCAGCGGATCGAACCAGCGTTCGATGCGCGCGCGCAGGTGCTCGGGCGGCCGGCGGCCGGCGCGCTTGCCCTGCGCCGCCGAGCGGAAGCTCTGCAGCTCCTCGCTCCACAGCTGGATCAGCACCGGCTCGGCGAAGCGGCGCAAGCGCGTGCGCTGCGCCCACTGCATGTAGCCCTTGTTCCAGTTGCGCATGTACTGGTAGGACTTGGGCAGCTCGTGGTGGAAGACGCAGTTGTTCTTCGCGTACATCTCCCACTGCCGCGGGTTCGGCTCGCCCTTCATGAACTTGCTGCCATCGGCGCCGCGCCAGCCGGCGAGGAAGCCGATGCCCGAGCCCGGCTCGGTCTCGAAGTTGACGATGAAGTCGGGGTAGTCGCGGAACTTGCGCGCGCCGTCGGGCTTGGTGAAGGCCGGAAACTTGAGCCGGCTGGCGAGTTCGATCAGCACCTCCTGGAAGGGCTTGCAGTCGCCGGTCACGGGCAGCACCGGCACGCGCACCGAATCGACCGGCCCGTCGAACTCGCTGATCGGGCGGTCGAGCATGGACATCACGTCGTGGCGCTCGAGGTAGGTCGTGTCGGGCAGCACGAGGTCGGCGAAGGCCGTCATCTCCGACTGGAAGGCGTCGCAGACGACCAGGAACGGGATCCTGTACTGCCCGTCCTCGCCCTTGTCGTTGAGCATCTTGCGGACCTCGGACGTATTCATCGTCGAGTTCCAGGCCATGTTGGCCATGAAGATCATCAGCGTGTCGATCGGGTACGGGTCGCCGCGCCAGGCGTTGGTGATGGCGTTGTGCATCAGCCCGTGCACCGACAGCGGGTGCTCCCACGAGAAGCCCTTGTCCAGGCGCACCGGCTGGCCGGCGTCGTCGAGGAAGAGATCGTCGGGCGAAGCCGGCCAGCCCAGCGGCAGCCCGGCCAGCGGCGTATTCGGCTTGATCGCCGCCGGGCTGCTGGGCGGCTTCGCGCTCGGCGGGATGGCGCGCGGGAACGGCGACTTGTGGCGGAAGCCCCCCGGCCGGTCGATGGTGCCGAGCAGGCTCATCAGGATGGCCAGCGCGCGGATCGTCTGGAAGCCGTTGCTGTGCGCCGCGAGGCCGCGCATCGCATGGAAGGCCACCGGGTTGCCGGTCACCGTCTGGTGCTCCTTGCCCCAGCAGTCGGTCCAGGCGATCGGCAGCTCGATCTTCTGGTCGCGCGCGGCAATGCCCATCTCGTGCGCGAGGCGGCGGATGGTGTCGGCCGCGATGCCGGTGATGCCCTCGGCCCACTCCGGCGTGCAGGTGCGCACGCGCTCGGCGAGCAGCGCGAAGGCCGGCTTGACCTTGCTGCCCTTGTGCTCGCCGTCGGGCAAGGTGAACTCGCCGAGCAGGAACGGGTCGGCGCCCTCGGTGTGCGTCGCCACGGGGCGGTCGCTCAGGCGATCCCACCACAGCTTGTTCTGCGGGTACATCGCATTGACCTCGGGCGCCGCGGCGTCGCGCACGTGCAGGCCGAAGTCGTCGCTGGCCTCGTCGGCGTGGATCAGCTGTCCGGCATTCGAGTAGCGCACCAGGAAGTCGCGGTCGTACAGGCCGGTGCGGATCAGCTCGTGGATGAAGGCCAGCAGCAGCGCGCCGTCGGTGCCGGGGCGGATCGGCACCCACTCGTCGGCGACCGCCGAGTAGCCGGTGCGCACCGGGTTGATCGAGACGAAGCGGCCGCCGGCGCGCTTGAATTTGCTGATCGCGATCTTCAGCGGGTTCGAGTGGTGGTCCTCGGCCGTGCCGATCATGATGAACAGCTTGGCGCGGTCGAGATCGGGCCCGCCGAACTCCCAGAACGAGCCGCCGATCGTGTAGATCATGCCGGCGGCCATGTTCACCGAGCAGAAGCCGCCGTGCGCCGCATAGTTGGGCGTGCCGAACTGGCGCGCGAACAGGCCGGTGAGCGCCTGCATCTGGTCGCGGCCGGTGTAGAGCGCGAACTTCTTCGGGTCGGTGGCGCGGATCTCGGCCAGGCGCTGCTCCAGCGTCGCGAAGGCCTCCTCCCAGGAGATAGCCTCGAACTCGCCGGCGCCGCGCTCGCTGCCCGGCTTGCGCCTGAGCGGCTGCGTCAGGCGTGCCGGCGAATACTGCTTCATGATCCCCGACGAGCCCTTGGCACAGATGACGCCCTGGTTCAGCGGGTGCTCGGGGTTGCCGTCGATGTAGCGCAGCTTGCCGTCCTCGAGGTGGACGCGGATGCCGCATCGGCAGGCGCACATGTAGCAGGTGGTGTGCTTGACCTCCTTGTGCGCGCCGGGGCGCGGCGAGGCGATCGGGTCGTGCAGCGGCGCGGGGGAGAGGTTCTTCATGCAGTCATGGTAGGCAGCGCGCGCTGAGCGAGAAAGCACATAATTTCGTTCGTCATGACCGGAAAACCGAATCAACGCCTGCGCCTGACGCTGCGCCAGCTCGAGGTCTTCGCCGCCACCGCCCGCGCCGGCTCGACGCGCGCCGCCGCCGACCAGGTGGCGCGCTCGCAGTCGGCCGCCAGCACCGCGCTGGCCGAGCTGGAGGCGGCGCTCGGCGTGCAGCTGTTCGACCGCGTCGGCCGCCGGCTGGTGCTCAACGAGAACGGCAGCGCGCTGTGGCCGCGCGCCGCATCCATCGTCGAGCAGGCGGCCGAGATCGAGGCGCTGTTCTCGGCGGCGCACGCCGCGCCGCTGCGGCTGGCCTCGAGCTTCACCATCGGCGAGTACCTGCTGCCGCCGCTGATCTCGCAGTGGAAGGCGGCGCACGCGCAGGGCCAGGTGACGCTGGCCATCGCCAACACGCGCGACGTGCTGCAGGCGGTGGCCGACTTCGACGTCGACCTCGGCTTCATCGAGGGCGCGCGCACCGGCCCCGACTTCATCGTGCGGCGCTGGCTCAGCGACGAGCTGATCGTCGTCGCCGCGCCCGGCCATCCGCTCGCCGCGCGCCGCGCGACGCTCAAGCAGCTCGCCGCGGCGACCTGGATCGTGCGCGAGCCGGGCTCGGGCACGCGCGAGGCATCGGACCGCTGGCTGAGCGCCGAGCTGGCGCGCGTCGAGGTCGAGCTCGAGCTGGGCAGCAACGAGGCGGTCAAGCGCGCCGTCGCGTCGGGGCTGGGCATCGGCTGCCTCTCGCGCCACGCGGTGGCCGACGCGCTGCACGCGGGCTGGCTGGTGGAACTGAAGACACCGCTGCCGGCGATGCGGCGCTCGCTGGCCATCGTCGTGCACCGCACCAAGCGGCTCGGCGCGGCGGCGCAGGGCTTCCTGCGCCATTGCCTGGCGGCCGGGCCGCCGCTTGACAAGGGCTAGGGCGTCTCCTAGAGTCGTTCCATGCAAGCGAATCAGGTTCCAAATATTGGAACTTGATGAAATCTCACCGGACGACGGAACGCATGGACTCGACCCTCGCCAAGGGCCTCGCGGCACTCGAATGGCTGGTGCGCCAGCGCCGGCCCTGCCGTGTCAGCGAACTCGCCGAGGCGCTCGGCATCGCGCGCAGCAACGCGCACCGCACGCTGCAGACGCTGGTCGAATGCGGCTGGGCGGTGCAGGACGAGGCGACCAGCGCCTACCGCCCGAGCGTGCGGCTGATCGAGATGGGGGCGCTGGTCGAGGGCACGAGCGATCTGCGCACGCGGCTGCGGCCGGTGCTCGCGAAGCTGGCGCAGGCCAGCGGCGAGACGATCCACCTCGCCGCGCTCGATGCGGCCGAGATCGTCTATCTCGACAAGTTCGACAGCCCGCTGCCGGTCGCCGCGTATTCGCGCGTCGGCGGC
Organism: Piscinibacter sp.; assembly: GCA_017983795.1. Taxonomy (GTDB): domain Bacteria; phylum Pseudomonadota; class Gammaproteobacteria; order Burkholderiales; family Burkholderiaceae_C; genus Piscinibacter. The sequence goes on along the minus strand of JAGOAS010000004.1, from coordinate 93,981 downwards.
CGCGCACCGGCGCACTGCGTGGCCTCCGGCAAGGCGCTGCTCGCGGCGCTGGGCGAGCCCGCGGCCGAGTTGCGCGCGCGGCTCGGGCGGCTGGTTGCGCACACGCAGCACACGATCACCGACTACGCCGCGCTCGAGGCCGAGCTGGCGAAGAGCCGCGAGCGCGGCTGGGCCGAGAACCGCGAGGAGTGGCGGCTCGGCGTCTGCGGCCTCGGCGCGCCGGTGTTCGACGCACGCGGCGAGCCGGTTGCCGCCGTCGGCATGAGCGTGCCGTCGATCCGTTTTGCGCGGGCCCAGGCGCGCGCGCTGGCCGAGCAGCTGCTCGCCTGCGCGGGCGAAGCGAGCGCCGCGCTCGGCTACCGAGGCGCCACAGAAGCGCCCGTCACCCCCACCATCCGCAGGAGACAACCATGACCGGATCGACTCTCGCACGCCGGCTGCGGCCGCTGCTCGCCGCCGCCGCCAGCCTCGGCATCGTGTTCGGCGCCGCGGCGCAGAACGGCTACCCCGACAAGCCCATCCGGTTCGTCGTGCCCTACCCGCCGGGCGGCGGCACCGACGTGATCGCGCGCATCGTGCAGGGCAAGTTCCAGCAGGTGCTCGGCCAGCCCATCGTGATCGACAACCGCGGCGGCGGCGGCGGCTCGCTGGGCACCGACATCGCCGCGAAGTCGCTGCCCGACGGCTACACGGTGCTGTTCACGCTCAGCTCGCACACCATCAACCCGGCGATCTACCCCAAGCTGCCCTTCGACACGCTGAAGGATTTCGAGCCGATCGGCACGGTCGCCTCGCTGCCGCAGATCCTCGTCGCGCATCCGTCCTTCCCGGCCAGCACGGTGGCCGAGCTGATCAAGGTGGCGAAGGAGCGGCCCGGCTTCCTGCAGTTCGCCTCGGTCGGCAACGGCTCGCCGGGGCACCTGGCCGGCGAGCTGTTCAACATCCGCACCGGCACCGACATCGTGCATGTGCCCTACCGCGGCGGCGGCCCGGCGATCAACGACGTGGTCGGCGGGCAGGTGCCGCTGCTGTGGGTGTCGATCCCGGCCGCGGCGCAGTTCGTCAAGACCGGCCGGCTGAAGGCGCTCGCCGTCTCGACGACGCGGCGCAGCGCCGCCTTCCCCGACGTGCCGACGGTGCAGGAAGCGGGCGTGGCGGATTTCGAGGTCGACTCCTGGTACGCGATGTTCGTGCCGGGAAAGACGCCCAAGCCCGTCATCGACAAGCTCAACAAGGCGCTGAACCAGGTCGTCGCCGACCCGGAGATCCGCGACAAGCTGCTGGCCCAGGGCAGCGAGGGCGTGGGCGGGTCGCCCGAGACGCTCGGCAAGGTCGTCGCGGCCGAGCTGCCCAAGTGGGCCAAGCTCGTGAAGCAGGCGAACATCAAGGCAGACTGAACAGACCGAAGCCATGAACGATACGCACAAGGCCGCGCCTGACGCCGTGCAGGCGATGGTCGAGCAACTGGTGGGCCGCGCGCGCGCCGCGCAGCGCATCGCCGACGGCTACGACCAGGCGCGCGTCGACGAGCTGGTGGCCGCGGCGGGCTGGGCCATCCTCGAGCCGCAGCGCAACCGCGCGCTGGCCGAGCTGGCGGTGGCCGACACCGGCATCGGCAACGTCGACGACAAGATCCGCAAGAACCACCGCAAGACGCTCGGCCTGCTGCGCGACCTGGCGGGCTGCAAGACCGTCGGCGTCATCGCCGAGGACGCGGCCAAGGGCCTGGTCGAGATTGCGCGGCCGGTCGGCGTGGTGTGCGCGATCACGCCGTCGACCAACCCGGCGGCCACGCCGGCGAACAAGATCATCAACGCGCTGAAGGCGCGCAACGCGGTGATCGTCGCGCCCTCGCCCAAGGGTTCGAGCACGGCCGAGCGGCTGGTCGGCTTCATCCACGCGCAGTTCGACCGCATCGCCGCGCCGCGCGATCTGGTGCAGGTGCTGCCCGCGCCGATCAGCAAGGCCTCGACCGCCGAGCTGATGCGCCAGTGCGATCTCGTGGTCGCCACCGGCTCGCAGGCCAACGTGCGCGCCGCCTACACCTGTGGCACGCCGGCCTTCGGCGTGGGCGCCGGCAACGTCGCCGGCATCGTCGACGAGAGCGCCGACGTCGAGGCCGCGGCCGAGCGCGTGCTGCGCTCCAAGACCTTCGACAACGCGACCAGCTGCTCCTCGGAGAACCACCTGGTGCTGCTCGCGCCGGTGCGCGAGCGCATGCTGGCCGCGCTCGAGCGGCGCGGCGCGGTTCGGCTCGACGCGGCGCAGAAGGCGCAGCTGCAGCGCCTGATGTGGCCGGACGGCAAGCTCTCCTCGGCGGTCACCGGCCAGTCGGCGCGGGTCGTCGCCGAGCGTGCCGGGCTCGCCGCGATCGCCGAGCGCAACCCGAAGATCCTGCTCGTCGACGAAGATGGCATCGGCGGCTTCGGCCCTGAGCATCCCTTCTCGGGCGAGAAGCTGTGCCCGGTGCTGACCGTCTACACCGCGCGCGACTTCGACGACGCGATGCGCATCGTCGAGCGCATCTACGCCTACCAGGGCGCCGGCCATTCGGTCGGCCTGCACGGCTCGACGGCCGAGCGCGCGCTGAAGCTCGGCGAGCGGCTGCCGGTCTCGCGCGTCATCGTCGACCAGGCGCACTGCATCGCCACCGGCGGCAGCTTCGACAACGGATTGCCGTTCTCGCTGTCGATGGGCTGCGGCACCTGGGGACGCAACAACTTCTCCGACAACATGACCGTGCGCCACTACATGAACATCACGCGCATCTCGCGCCCGATCGCCGAGCGCATGCCGGGCGAGCGCGAGATCTTCGGCGCCTTCTTCGACAAGTACGGGCGCACATGAACACGGTCAGAGCGCTGATCGACCGCGCCGCGGCCGAGCAACCCGACGCCGTCTATGCGCTCGCCACGGAGCACGACGCGAGCCTGGCCTACCGCGCGCTGCTCGCCTCGTGCCGGCGCGTCGCGGCCTGGCTGGCCGCGCAGGGCATCGCGCCGGGCGAGACCGTCTCGCTGGTCATGCCCAACGGCCTGGCGACGCTGCGCCTGCTGCTCGGCGCCCTGTGGGCCGGCCGCTGCGTCAACCCGGTCAACCTGCTGGCGCAGCCCGAGCAGATGCGCTACGTGCTCGAACACTCCGACTGCAAGGCGGTCTTCGTCGCGCCCGAGTGGGAGGCGCGCGTGCGCGAGCTGCTCGCGCACGCCGGCCGGCCGGTGGCGCTGGTGGTGGTCGACGCCGATGCCGGGCAGCTGCCCGGCGAAGGCCCCGAGGCCGATGCGCCGCCGCCCGCGCCCGAAGACCTGGCGCTGCTGATGTACACCTCGGGCACCACCGGCAAGCCCAAGGGCGTGATGCTCACGCAGGCCAACCTCGCGGCGAATGCCGCGGCGATCGCCGCCGAACACGCGCTCGGCCCGGCGGATCGTGTGCTGGGCGTGCTGCCGCTGTACCACATCAACGCCTTCGCGGTGACCATGCTCGCGCCGCTCGCGTCGCGCGGCAGCGTGGCGATGGCGCCCAAGTTCTCGGCCGCGCGCTTCTGGGCGCAGGCGGCGCAGACGCGCTGCACCTGGATCAACGTGGTGCCGACGATCGTCTCCTACCTGCTCGAGGGCGAGACGCCGCCGCGCGAGGCGCTCGCGCGCATCCGCTTCTGCCGTTCGGCCTCGGCGGCGCTGCCGCCCGAGCACCTGCGCGGCTTCGAGCAGAAGTTCGGCATCGGCGTCATCGAGACCATGGGGCTGACCGAGACCGTCGCGCCCTCGTTCTCGAACCCGCTCGATCCGGCGCGGCGCAAGCTCGGCGCGGTGGGCCGCGCCTCGGGCTGCGAGGCGCGCATCATCGACGCCGCGCTGCAGCCGCTGCCCGACGGCAGCACCGGTGAGCTCGCGATCCGCGGCCCGAACGTGATGCGCGGCTACTACAAGAACCCGCAGGCGAGCGCCGCCGCGTTCACGCCCGACGGCTGGCTGCGCACCGGCGATCTCGGCCACCGCGACGCCGACGGCTTCTTCTTCGTCACCGGGCGCATCAAGGAGCTGATCATCAAGGGCGGCGAGAACATCGCGCCGCGCGAGATCGACGAAGCGCTGCTGCAGCACCCGGCGGTGCTCGACGCCGCCGCGGTCGGCATCCCCGACAAGCACTACGGCCAGGAGATCCTGGCCTGCATCGTGCTGCGCGCCGGCGCGACTTGCAGCGAAGACGCGCTGCGCGAGTTCTGCACGGGCAAGCTGGGCCGCTACAAGACGCCCAAGGTATTCCGCTTCGTCGACGAACTGCCGCGCGGGCCCTCGGGCAAGGTGCAGCGGCTCAAGCTGCTCGAGTGGGTTGGCTGAGGGCGGCTGAGCGCGGCGCGGCGTCGCGCCCGATCCACGCCGCCGACAAGGCCGACACCACGCCCGCGAACAGCACGTAGGCGCAGATCTGCCAGGGCTGGCCGCCGCCGGACTTCAGCAGCGCCGTCGCGATGATGGGCGTGATGCCCGAGGCGAAGATGCCGGAGAACTGGTAGACGAAGGAGATGCCGGTGTAGCGCACCTTGGCGTCGAACAGGTCGCAGAACAGCGCCGCCTCGGGGCCGTAGACGCTGGCGTAGAAGATGCCGAAGGGCACGACGATCGCCAGCCAGATAGCCAGCATGTTGCCGCCGCTGTTGGTCATCAGCCAGAAGCCCGGGAAGGCGGACAGCGCGGTGATCAGCGAGCCCCAGAAGTAGACGCGCGTGCGGCCGATGCGGTCGGAGAGCCGGCCGAACAGCGGGATCGTCACGATCATCACCAGCGCCGCCGCCATCACGCCGAGCAGCGCGTCGGTGCGACTGATCTTCAGCGTCGAGGTCAGGTAGCCGATGGAGAAGACGCCGAAGACGTTGAAGAAGACGCCGTCGATGTAGCGCGCGCCCATGCCCTTGAGCACGTTGCCCGGGTAGCGGCGGAACATGTCGAAGAAGGGGATCGCGCTGGCTTCGTTGCGCGCCTTGATGGCGGCGAACTCCGGCGTCTCCTTGACCGCGAGGCGGATGTACATGCCGACGAAGACCATCACGCCGGAGAGCAGGAAGGCGATGCGCCAGCCCCAGGCGAGAAATTGCGCGTCGCTCAGCAGCGACGAGAGCAGCGCGACCACGCCGGAGGCCATGCACAGCCCGATGGCCAGGCCGACCTGCGGCAGCGAGGCATAGAAGCCGCGCTTCTCCTTCGGCGCGTACTCGTAGGCCATCAGCACCGCGCCGCCCCACTCGCCGCCGAGCCCGATGCCCTGCAGCACGCGCAGCAGCAGCAACGCGATCGGCGCCCAGATACCGATCGACTCGTAGGTGGGCACGAGGCCGATCAGGAAGGTCGCGATGCCCATGATCATCAGCGTCAGGATCAGCATGCTCTTGCGGCCGAGCTTGTCGCCGAAGTGGCCGAAGAGAACGCCGCCCAGCGGCCGCGTGACGAAGCCGACCGCGAAGGTCGTGTAGGCGAGCAGGGTCGCGACCACCGGGTCGCCGGCCGGGAAATACAGCTTGTTGAAGACGATGCCGGCGACGACGCCGTAGAGGAAGAAGTCGTACCACTCGATCGTCGCGCCGACGAGGGCGGACGCCACCACGCGCCGGATGGTCTGTTCCTGTTCTGTCCTTGGCTTCACGCTTGTCTCCTGTTGTGTGTGTCGGTCACGGGGAAACGGGCAGGGGTCGGCGTGCGTCCTCGCGGATCATGTCGACCGCCTTCTCGGCCATCATCACGGCCGGTGCATTGGTGTTGCCGGAGACCAGCGTCGGCATGACCGAGCAGTCGACGACGCGCAAGGCCGCGACGCCGTGCACGCGCAGGCGCGCGTCGACGACGGCCATCGCGTCGTGGCCCATCTTGCAGGTGCCGCTCGGGTGGAAGATGGTCGCGCCGTGGTTGCGGCAGAACTCGAGCAGTGCGGCGTCGTCGGCGCTGTCCGGGCCGGGCTTGACCTCGCGCTTGACGAGCCCGCGCATCGCCGGCGAGCTGGTGATGGCGCGCGCCGCCTTGACGGCCGCGACCGCGGTGCGGCGGTCCAGCTCGGTCGAGAGGTAGTTCGGCTGCATCTCGGGCGGCTCGAAGGGGTCGGTCGAGCGGATGCGGATGTGGCCGCGCGATTCGGGCCGCAGCTGGCACACCGACATCGTGAAGCCCGAGAACGGATGCACCTTGCCGCCGGCCATGTCGGCCGACAGCGTCGCGACGTGGAACTGGATGTCGGGCGTCTTCGCCTCGTCGGGCAGCGCGCGCATGAAGCAGCCGCCCTGGTTGATGCCGACGGCCAGCGGGCCGCTGCGCGTGAACAGCCACTGCAGCCCGAGCCGGGCCTGGCCGAACCACGAGTTCATCGCGTCGTTGGTGGTGATCGGCTTGCTGCACTCGTAGATCAGGCGGATCTGCAGGTGGTCCTGCAGGTTCTCGCCGACGCCGGGCAGATCACGAACCACGGGCACGCCGCGGCGGCGCAGCAGATCGGCGGGGCCGATGCCCGACAGCTGCAGCAGCTGCGGCGACTGGATCGCGCCGGCGGCCAGCAGCACCTCGGCACGGCAGCGCGCCGTCTTCATCACGCCGCCCTGGCGGTAGCGCACACCGACCGCGCGGCCGTTCTCGATGACGAGGCCGGCGGCCTGCGCCTCGGTCTCGACGCGCAGGTTGGCGCGGCCGCGCGCCGGCTTCAGGTAGGCCTTGGCGGTGCTGCAGCGCCAGCCCTTCGAGGTGGTGAGCTGGTAGTAGCCGGCGCCTTCCTGGTCGCCGCCGTTGAAGTCGTCGGTGCCGCGCACGCCGCGCTGGCGGGCGCCGGCGATGAAGGCCTCGATCAGCTCGTGCTTGGCGCCGATGTCGGACACCTTCAGCGGGCCGTCGGCGCCGTGCACCGCGCTCGCGCCGCGCTGGTTGGCTTCGGACTTGACGAAGTACGGCAGCACCTCGTCCCAGCTCCAGCCCGGGTTGCCGAGCGCGGCCCAGTGGTCGTAGTCCTCGCGCTGGCCGCGGATGTAGATCAGGCCGTTGATCGAGCTCGAGCCGCCGAGCGTCTTGCCGCGCGGCCAGTAGATGCGCCGGCCGTTCATGTTCGGATCGGGGTCGGTCTCGAAGCACCAGTTGACGCGCCGGTCCCACATCGTCTTGCCGTAGCCGATCGGCAGGTGGATCCAGAACGACCGGTCGGCCGGCCCCGCCTCCAGCAGCAGCACGCGGGTGGCCGGATCCTCGCTGAGCCGCGCGGCCAGCACGCAGCCGGCCGAGCCGGCGCCCACGACGATGTAGTCGAACTCCTGTGTCATCCTCGTTACCCTGAATCAACCGAATGGCTGAAGATCTGTGGAACGATTCGTTCCGGCCAAGCCAATGTAGGCGAGCGCATTTCGGAACACAACGTTCCGTTTTCTAGGACTTACCCTGATGAACGAGCTCTCTCCCGGCGCGCCGGCCGACGCGGCCGGCGCCGGCGCCGCGGCGCCCTCATCCTCCTCGGAGCGCAGCCTCGCGCTGCTCGCGCTGGTGGCCTCGGAAGGCCGGGCGCTGTCGCTGGCCGAGCTGTCGGCGCGGCTCGGCCTGCCGAAGGCATCGGCGCACCGCATCTGCACGCAGCTGCAGGAGGGCGACTGGCTGATGCGCGATGCCGACGAGCGCGCCTTCAGCGTCGGCCCGGCGCTGCGCCGGCTGGCGCTCGACACGCTCAACAACGGCGTCGTGCGCGGGCTGCGCCACCAGGTGCTGGCCGAGCTGGTGGCGGGCATCGGCGAGACCTGCAACTTCACCACGCTCGACGGCGCGACGGTGCTCTACCTCGACCGCGTCGAGGCGCCCTGGCCGTGGCGGCTGACGCTCGACGTCGGCGCGCATGTGCCGCTGCACTGCACCGCGAGCGGCAAGCTGTTCCTCGCCGCGATGCCGGCGGCGCGGCGCGACGCGCTGATCGAGCGGCTGCGCCTCGAGGCGCTGACGCCGACGACGATCACCTCGCCCGAGCAGCTGCGCGCCGAGTGCGATGCGATCGCCGCGCGCGGCTACTCGACCGACCGCGAGGAGTTCATCGCCGGGCTGAATGCGGCGGCGGTGCCGGTGAAGGACGCGCAGGGCCAGACGCGCGCCGCGATCGCAATCCACGCGCCGAGCGCGCGCATGTCGATCGACGACGCGCTGGCGCGGCTGCCCGCGCTGCAGGCGGCCGCGGCGCGCATGGCCGAGCTGCTCTGATCGCGCGGCCGCGCCGGCTCGACGCTCAGAGCTTCTCGTCGCGCAGGTAGTACCAGCGGTAGAGGAACTGCTGCCCGAGGCGGCGGAACGGCGCGAAGGCGCGCGAGCGCACCGTGTTGAAGACGTTCGGGTATTCGAGCTGCGAGCCGTAGATGGGCAGCGAGAAGGCCTTGTCGCTGCGGCCGGCGATGCGCTGCGCCATGCGGCGCCCGGCATGCGCCGAGAACGACACGCCGTTGCCGCCGTAGCCGAGCGCATAGAACACGCTCTGGCTCGGGTCGGGCTGCGTGATGCGCGGCATCATGTCGTGGCTCACGTCGACCCAGCCCCACCACGAGTAGTCGATGCGGATGTCGCGCAGCGCCGGGAACTTGCGGTGCAGGCCGTTGACGAGCACCGCCATGTGCCTGGGGTTCGGCGCGTCGGCGCCGGTGATCGAGCTGCGGCTGCCGATCTGCAGGCGCAGATCGGGCAGCAGCCGGTAGTAGAAGCGCAGCGTGCGCGTGTCGGTGATGACCTCGTGCGTGCGGAAGTTCGTCGCCGCGATCTCCTGCGGCGTCAGCGGCCGCGTGACCAGCGAGTTCGACAGGATCGGCATGATCTTGGAGTCGAGGCTGGGGTGCAGGCCGTTGCTGGTGTAGCCGCCGGTGGCGAAGCCGACGGCGCGGGCGCGCACCGTGCCGCCCGGGGTCTTCAGGTGGTGCACGCCGTTCTTCGTCTCGAAGCCGGTCACCGGCGACGCCGGGTGCACCTTGACGCCCAGCTTGCGCGCCGCGCGCAGGTAGGCGAAGGCCAGCTTGAGCGGATGCACGCCGATGCCGTCGGGCTCGTGCAGCGCGCAGAAGCTCTCGGCATCGTTCACGTACTGCGAGCGCACCTCGTCCGGCGAGAGCATGCGCGCGTCGTAGCCGAACACCTCGCGCATCACCTTGGCCTCGTTGCGCAGGAAGTCCATCTTCTTCTCGCGGTGCGCGATGTAGAGATGGCCGCCGGGCTGCGGCTCGCACTCGGGAAACTCGGCGACCAGGCTCTTGAAGGTCTCGAAGCCGCTGCGGATCTCGGCGTCGAGCTCGAGCGCGGTCTTCTTGCCCCAGCGTGCGATCCACTGCGAGCGGTACAGCCGCCCGCTGGCGTTCTGCCCCTGGCCGCCGTTGCGGCTGGTGCAGCCCCAGACGGCGCGGTTGGCCTCGAGCACGGTCGCCTTGATGCCGTGCTCGCGGGCGAGGAAGAGTGCGGTGGCCAGGCCGGTGAAGCCCGAGCCGACGATGACGACGTCGGCGTCGGTGTCCTGCGCGATCGGGCCGTCGTCCTCCGGCGGCGCGCCGGCACTGGCGACCCAGTAGGTCGGCGCGTAGTCGGTGCCGCGGCCGGGGTTGCGCGCGGTCAGCGGGTCGTAGCGCGGGTCGTAGGGCGCGAGCACACCGGGGTGCGGCTGGGTCATGTCCATGTTCGTCTCCTGTCCGATGCCGCCGGTGCACGGCCGGGCGGCGAGGTGCAGCGAGACTAGGCCTTGTGCGGCGCGCCTCGTAGCGCCAGTTCGAGGCAACCCATGAGGCCAGCGGCACTGCTGGCCTCATGGGTCGGCGCCATCTGGCCCTAGGGCGCCGCGCGGCCGGCCGCTAGCCTTGGCGCCGATTTCCAACGCAGGAGAGAACCCGAATGGCCAACGCCCGCCCCGCCGTCGACGTGCAACTCGTGATGGCCTTCGCCGACGCATGGAACCGTCACGACATCGACGCGCTGATGAGCTTCATGCACGACGACTGCCAGTTCCACGCCGTCGCCGGCCCCGATCTGCTCGGCCGCAGCTTCGTCGGCCGCGCGCAGGTGCGCGAAGGTTTCCAGCTCGCCTGGCAGACCTTCCCCGACGCGGCCTGGCTCGACGGCGACTGCTTCGTCTGCGGCGATCGCGCCGTGCTGGAGTCGACCTTCAAGGGCACCAAGGCCGACGGCACGCGCATCGAGGCGCGCATGGTGGACGTCCTGACCTTCCGCGACGGCAAGATCACCGTCAAGAACGCCTATCGCAAGGACCGTCCGGCCCAGCCGGCGCTGCGCTGAGCATCGCCTCGACGAGCCCGCCGAGAATGCGGATGCCGGGCTCGATGGCCTTCGCCTCGATCGACGCGTAGCCGAGGCGGAACGCACGCCGCGCCGGCGGCGCGCCGTGGAAGAACACGTCGCCCGGCTCGATCAGCACGCCCTGCGCTTCGGCGCGCGCCGCGAACTCGCCGACGTCGATGCCCTCGGGCAGCGAGACCCAGCACGAGCCGCCGCCCGAGACCGGCACCACGCTGCAGCCCGGCGCATGGCGCGCCAGCGCATCGAGCACCAGCGCGCAGCGCTCGCGCTGCACCGCCGCCAGCCGGCGCAGCTGCGCGTCGTGGTGGCCGAGCGAGAGAAACAGCGCGAAGGCGCGCTGCACCAGCGTCGAGGGGTGGCGCAGCATCAGCCGGCGCAGCGCGCGCAGCTCGGCGATCAGCGGCGCCGCGCCGACCGCATAGCCGATGCGCAGCCCCGGCGCGAGGCTCTTGGACAGGCTGCCGACGTAGATCACGCGGTCGTTGCGGTCCAGGCTCTTGAGCGCCGGGAAGGGCTCGCCGTCGAAGCGGTTCTCGCTCTCGAAGTCGTCCTCGATGACGACGAAGTCCTCGGCCTGCGCGCGTGCCAGCAGCGCCTCGCGGCGCGCCAGCGGCATGGTCACGCCGGTCGGGCACTGGTGGCTGGGCGTGGCGTAGACGTAGTTCAGACCGGCCAGCCGCTCGTCGACCGGCAGCCCCTGCGCATCGACCGGCAAGGGCACGATGGCCGAGGTGCGCAGCGCGAAGATGTTGCGCGCGTCGGGATAGCCCGGCTCCTCGATGCCGACGCGCGTGCCCTCGCGCATCAGCAGGTCGGCCAGCATGAACAGCGCGTGCTGCGCACCCACCGTGATGACGACCTCGTCGGCCGCGGCCCAGACGCCGCGCCGCGGCAGCACGCGCGTGCGCACCTGCTGCACCAGCAGCTCGTCGTCGCGCGTGATCAGGTCGGGCGCCCAATCGCGGATGTCGAGCACCGACAGCGCCTTGTTGCAGCACTCGCGCCAATCGGCCGTGGGGAACAGCGAGGGATCGAACTGGCCGTACAGGAAGGGGTGCGGATATTTCTGCCAGTCGGCCGGCTTGACGATGCTGCGCTGGCGCGTCGGGTGCTGCAGGAAGCGCGCGGCCCAGTCGGGCCCCGCCGGGCCGCCGAGCGAGGCCGCCCTCTGCGCGCCCGAGGCCGCCGGGCGCTTGCCGATCATCTCGGCGTTGACGAAGTGGCCGCTGCGCTGGCGCGAGACAAGGTAGCCCTCGTCGGCGAGCTGCTGGTAGGCGAGCACGACGGTGTTGCGCGCCACGCCGAGCTGGTCGGCCATCTCGCGGCTCGAGGGCACCGGCTCGCCCGCCGGCAGCTGGCCGTCGAGGATGGCGCCGACCAGCATCTCGCGGATCTGCGCCTGCAGGCTCAGGCTCTCGCGCGACGAGCGCTGCAGCAGCTGCTTCCACATCACGTCGTTGGGGCGCTGCGGCATTCAGCGGCCCTCCGCGAGCCTAGTTGTTTTCCCTGATAGGGCGAGCATCACGAGGCCATTGCCGCCAGGGAGAGCACGCCAGCGCGCACCATGTGGCCTCAGCGAATGGGCCGAACTGGCACTAGTGCCGGCCCGGGGCGGCGAACACACTGCGGCCGCTGGGCGCTCGAGACCGCGCATGCCGCATGCGGGGCGAAGGTGGCCGCAAGGCACGAGAGACGATCGTTTTGTCGCTAAAGGAGACATCGATGAAGAGCATAAGACAACTGACCCGCCGCGCCGCCCTGCTGGCCGGCCTCGCCGCCGGCACGCTGGCGTTGCCGAACGCGGCCTTCGCGCAGGCCAAGGAAGTGACGATCGCGTACCAGCAGATCGCCGGGCCGATGATCGTCGCGATCGCCAACGGCACCATCGAGAAGGCCACCGGCTACAAGATCAACTGGCGCCAGTTCGAGTCCGGCGCGAAGGTCGCGACCGCGATGACCTCCGGCGACGTGCAGGTCGGCGTGATCGGCTCGAGCCCGCTGGCCGCCGCCGTCAGCCGCGGCGTCGAGCTGCAGCTGTTCTGGATCCTCGACGACATCAACGAGGCCGAGGCGATGGTGGTGCGCAACGGCTCGGGCATCGTCAAGCCGGCCGACCTGAAGGGCAAGAAGCTCGGCGTGCCCTTCGTCTCGACGACGCACTTCCACACCATGTTCGCGCTCGAGCAGTGGGGCATCAAGGCGAGCGACGTGCACCTGCTCAACATGCAGCCCAACCAGATCGCCGCGGCCTGGGAGCGCGGCGACATCGACGCCGCCTACGTGTGGGATCCCGCGCTGGCGCGCATCAAGCAGAGCGGCAAGGTGCTCATCACCTCCGGCGAGCTGAGCAAGAAGGGCAAGGCCACCTTCGACGGCATCGCCGTGCAGAAGAAGTGGGGCGAGCAGAACGCCGACTTCATGGCCAAGTTCGTCAAGGCCGTCGCCGACGCCGACGCCTCGTACCGCGCCAACCCGGCGCAGTGGGGCGCCGACTCGGCCAATGCCAAGGCGATCGCCGCCAAGATCGGCGGCGAGCCGAAGGACGCTGCCGATGCGATCAAGCTCTACGGCTACCCGTCGATCGAACAGCAGGCCTCGGCGGCCTGGCTGGGCGGCGGCAAGGCCGGCGGCGCCGTCAAGGCGCTGGTGGCCACCTCGGAGTTCCTGAAGGACCAGAAGCGCATCGACGCGCTCGCGCCGGACTACAGCGCCTTCGTGACGCCGAAGTACGCCGAAGCGGCCCTGAAACTGAAGTAAACGCGATACGCGGCGTCCCGTGCGGGACGCCGCGAAAAGGACAGGCCATGACTCAGCAGTCTTTGCAGGTGCGCGGCGTCAGCGTCGTGTATCCGGGGCGCACGGCGACCGAGCGCGTGCACGCGCTCGACAACATCGACCTCACGATCAACCGCGGCGACTTCGTCGTCGCACTCGGCGCCTCGGGCTGTGGCAAGACCACGCTGCTCAGCCTGATGGCCGGCTTCATCGCGCCGAGCAAGGGCGACATGCTGCTCGGCGGCCGCCCCATCGTCGGCCCGGCCTCGGACCGCGGCGTCGTGTTCCAGAAGCACGCGCTGCTGCCCTGGCTGTCGGTGATGGAGAACACCGAATTCGGCCTGAAGCTGCAGGGCGTGCCCAAGGAGCAGCGGCGCGAGCTGGCGGCCAAGAACCTCGCGCTGGTCGGCCTGAAGGACTTCCACAACCACATGATCTACCAGCTCTCCGGCGGCATGCAGCAGCGCGTCGGCATCGCCCGCGCGCTCACCTGCAACCCGGCCATGCTGCTGATGGACGAGCCGATGGCCGCGCTGGACGCCCTGACGCGCGAGACCATCCAGGAACTGCTGCTGGACGTCTGGCAGAAGACCCAGAAGATGTTCTTCTTCATCACGCACAGCGTCGAGGAGGCCCTCTTCCTCGCCAGCCACCTGATCGTGATGTCGCCGCGCCCCGGCCGCATCACGCATCGCTACGAACTCGACTTCAACAAGCGCTTCCTCGAGACGCGCGACGCGCGAGCGATCAAGTCCAGCCCGGACTTCATCCGCATGCGCGAAGTCGTGCTCAACATCATCTACGGCGACGAGCGCGCCGGCGAGAAGCTCGTGGAGGCCAGCCATGCGTGACGACACCACGGTCGAGGCGTCCATGTCCTACGGCAGGCAGCAGCGTTTGAACTGGGCGGGCGGGCGCCTGGGCTCGCTGTTCGCCAAGCGCTCGGTGCAGCCGGGCGAACATTTCGGCGCCCCCGGCCAGGGCAGCGCCGCGGCGATCGCCACCGGCACCGTCGTCGCGCTGCTGCTGCTGTGGGTCGTCGTCAGCAACTCGGGGCTGGTCAAACCGCTGTTCCTGCCGACGCCGCAGGCGGTGTTCGGCAAGTTCATCCAGGTCGCGACCGAAGGCTTCGCCGGCGCGACGCTGCTCGAGCACACGCTGACCAGCCTGGCGCGCGTATTCGGCGCCTTCGCGCTGGCCTGCGCGACCGCGATCCCGATCGGCGTGCTGATGGGCGTGAGCCGCGTCGCGCGCGGCATCTTCGATCCGCCGATCGAGTTCTACCGCCCGCTGCCGCCGCTGGCCTACCTGCCGATGGTCATCATCTGGTTCGGCATCGGCGAGTTCTCGAAGATCTACCTGATCTTCCTGGCGATCTTCGCGCCGATGGCGATCGCCGCGCGCTCCGGCGTGCGCTCGGTGTCGATCGAGCAGATCCACGCCGCCTACTCGATGGGCGCGACGCGCATGCAGGTGATCTGGCACGTGATCCTGAAGTCGGCGCTGCCGGAGATCTTCACCGGCATGCGCATCGGCATCGGCGTCGGCTGGACCACGCTGGTGGCCGGCGAGATGGTGGCGTCGACCAAGGGCCTGGGCTTCATGGTGCTCAACGCGGCGGAGTTCCTCGCCTCCGACGTCGTCATCATGGGCATCATCGTCATCGGCCTGTTCGCCTTCGTCTTCGACCTGCTGATGCGCCACCTCGAGAAGGTGCTGGTGCCCTGGAAGGGCAAGGTCTGAGGCCGACTGCCGGGCTACTTCTTGAGGCTGATGACCTGCGGCTGCGTCACCGCCTTCAGGCCCTCGACGCCGAACTCGACGCCCCAGCCGGAGCCCTTGACGCCGCCGAAGGGCACCATCGGGTGAATGGTGCCGTGCTGGTTGATCCACACCGTGCCCGCCTGCAGGCGGGCGGCCACGGCCTGGGCCTTGTCGATGTCGCTTGACCAGACCGAGGCGCCCAAGCCCGCGTCGAGGCGGTTGGCGCTGGTGATGGCCGCCTCCAGGTCGCAGTAGCGAATGATCGGCAGCACCGGCCCGAACTGCTCTTCGTCGACCAGGCGGGAGCCGTCGGCCACCCCGGTGACGAGCGTCAGCGGGTAGAAATTGCCTGCACCCCCCACAGCCCGGCCGCCGCAAACGACGCTTGCCCCTTCGGCCCGAGCCGACTCGACGAGCGCAACGACCTTGTCGTACTGCATGCGGTTCTGGATCGGGCCCATCGCGATGCCCGGCTCCATGCCGTTGCCCATCGGCATCGCCTCGGCGATGGCCGTCAATTCGGCCACCAGCGCGTCGTGCCGGCTCTCGTGCACGTACAGGCGCTTGATGCAGGCGCAGGTCTGTCCCATGTTGATGAACGCGCCCCAGAACAGGCCCATCGCGATGGCCTTGGGGTCGGCGTCCGGCAGCACGATGGCGGCGTCGTTTCCGCCCAGTTCCATCGTCGTCGGCGTCAGGTGCCGGGCGGCCGCGGCGACGATCCTGGCGCCGCTGGCGGCAGAGCCGGTGAACATGATCTTGTCGACCTGCGGGTTGTCGACCAGCGCTGCGCCGACCTCGGCGGGCCCGCTGACCGTGTTGAGCACGCCCGGCGGCAACACCTCGGCAATCAGGCGCATGAGTTCCAGCGTGCCGACGCTGGTGTACTCCGACGGCTTGATGACCACCGTGTTGCCGGCACGGATCGACGGGATGGTCTGCCAGATGGCGATCAACAGCGGCCAGTTCCACGGCGCGATCGCCGCGATCACGCCGAAGGGCCTGCGGTGCAGTTCGTCGCGGCGGGTTTCGTCCTCGAAGACGACTTCGGCCGGCAGGTCCAGGCTCGCTGTCACCCGTGTCCAGGCCTCGCACCCGAACAGCTCGAAGCGCGCGCCGGGCACCTGATCGGGCCCGACGCCGCCCAGCGGTTTGCCTTGTTCGCGCGTCACCCAGGCCGCCAGCATCTCGGCGTTGGCATGGATCACCTCGGCCACCTCGAGCATCGTTGCCTTGCGCTCGGCATCGGGCCGGGCTGCCCAGCCCGGTTGAGCCGCCTTGGCGGCGGCTACGGCCTGCGCCACCTGCTCGGCGCTGCTGTGCGGTACCAGGCCGATCGTCTCGCCGGTGGCCGGATTGCGCGACTCGAAGCTGCGCGGCGAGCGCACGCGGCGGCCATTGACGACGTTGTCGAAGGTTTTCATCGGGGTTCCTCGAGGTTGATGCGTGGCGGCGCTTGCAGGCGCATCAGCCGCTGGCGTCGGGCCGGTGGTAGCGGCTCGCGTAGAACATCAGCGGTTCGCCGTTGACATGGCTGCAGTCGACCACGCGCGCAACGAAGAGCGTGTGGTCGTGCACCTGCAGCACGCTGTCGACCTCGCACTCGAACCACGCGAGCGCTTCGCGCAGCACGGGCGCGTGCGACTTCATGTCCCACACCGGCACGACGTCGGGCTGCGGCTTGCCGCTGAAGTGCCGCGACCAGGGCTCCTGGTCACCGGCGAGCACGCTCACGCCATACCAGCCGCGACGTCGGATCAGCTGGTGCGTGCGCCCGGGGCGCAGCGACACCAGCACGCTGGCCGGGTCCAGGCTGACCGAGGTGAAGCTGCTGATCGTCATGCCCTGCGGGCGTTCGTCGTCGTCCAGGCAGCTGACGATCGCGATGCCGGTGGCGAAGCGAGAGACGCTCTGCCGGAACTGCGCCGGGTCGACGGCGGCATGGGCAGCCGAGTGCACCATGCTCAGCTCTCCGGAACCTCGTAGTGCATCAGCGCGGCGCCGGCCGGCGAGTAGTTGGGCACGTCGGCCGCGACCCGCGCGCCGATGGCCGAGCCCAGCGCCGCGGCCATCGAAGCCTCGCTCGCGAAGTCGGCCTCGAAGAGCACGAACGCGGCACCATCGCCCGGACCCAGCGCCTGCGGCCGGACGTAGCGGCAGCCGAGCAGGCCAGGCAAGGTTCGCGCCAACGGCAGATGGCGCGTCTCGTAGTAGTCGAGGAAGCGGGCCGGGTCGGCCGGCTTTGGATAGCTCACCAGCAAGCGGTGCATTCGGGACTCCTCAGGACAGGTCTCGTCAGGCGGCTACGGTGGACCGGGCGGCTTGCCGCTCGGCCAGCCAGGCCAGCATGCGCTGCGGACTGGCCAGCCGGTTCCACTGCACTTCGGGGCGATTGAAGTTGTCGGTGAACTCGTCGCACATCGCGCGGTCCTGGCTCATCGTGCCGATCACCTGCATCAGCTCCGGCGAAGGCGGGGTGAGGAAGAGGTTGGTCCAGCGCGAGGCGCACAGCACGCGGTCGCGGCGGCGCTGATCCACCGTCTCGCAGAAGCGCTCGTCGAACACCGACTGGCGCACGATCTCCTCGCCGAGCACGAACGCGGCGTACGAGGCCATGTTGGCGCCCTGGCCGCACAGCGGGTCGACCACTGCCTGCACGTCGCCCAGCGCGATGGCGAACTTGCCGTCGGCCAGCGCCACGCGAGTCTGGCGCACCGTGGGCGTCACGCCGCCCTGCAGCAAGTCGTTCGGGCCGGCGGCCAGCGCGAAGGCCGAGCGGTCGACGCGTCGGTACACCGTCGGGTGGTGCTTCTCCAGCTTGGCCAGCACGGTGTCGAGGAAGCGGCGCGGGCTGTCGTCGTAGCGCAGGCGCGCGAGCTCCTCCATGTCGCCGCCAGGCACGTTTTCCATCAGCAGCGCATGTGCCATGCCGCCGAACGTGTAGGTCGGGATATCGATCAGTTCGCCTTGCCCCGGCGAGACCGACAGCGTGACGCTGCGCGTGTCTTCCTCGGCGATACCGCTGTACAGCCCCACGCAGAGCAGGCGCTGCGGGCGATCGAACGGCGAATGCGCGGCATCGTGCGTGAACATCTGCCCGAGCGGCCCCTTGCCGGTGCAGACGACGACCAGGTCCGCGCCGCCGGCCAGACGCGCCACATCGTCGGCCTTCATATCGCCGTACTCGATGCGGCCGCCGCGTTCGAGGAAGTCCTCCATCAGGCGCGGCAGGTAGATCCGGTAGTCGACCGCGCGGCTGGGCGACTTGAAGTCGCCGCGGAAGAACAGCGGCTGCGGGCCGCCGAAGTAGTGGTAGTGGCAGTAGTAGCCGAAGCGATCGGTCGGCCAGTGATTCACGCGCAGCCGGTCTTCGCGCGCCACCGTCACGCTGTGGTGGGCCACCGTGTTCAGCAGCCTGAGCTTCGGGTATTCCTCGGGGCGACGATCGGTGTGGATCGTCACGTCGATGTCGTGATCGCGCAGGTACAGCCCCAGGTGCAGGCCGCCGGCGCCACCGCCCACGATGGCGATGCGCTTGCTCATCGTTGTCTCCATTTGTCGTTGTCGGCGTCGATTGTGGAAATGATTCACTTGGCGGAGAAGATCACAAGTGCAATAACATCCATTCGAGTTCCGACTGAATCCACCGCATTCGACGCTGCTCTTCGAGATGGCCAGCCTGCTCGCCTATACCGCGTTCGCCCGCGCCTACGAACTCGGCAGTTTCTCGGCGGTCGCCCGGGAACTCGGCCTCACGCAGTCCACGGTGAGCAAGCACATCGCGGCGCTGGAAGCGGGCCTCGGGGTGCAGCTCTTCGCGCGCACCACGCGCAAGCTCAACCCGACGCACGAGGCAGCCCTGCTCTACGAGGGCGTGCAGCACCTGCTCGATGCGGCCGATGCGATCCAGTCCTCGCTGGGCGGGCCGCGCGCCGAGCCGAGCGGACTGCTGCGCCTGACGATGCCGGACTCCTACGGCCGCTCGCAGCTGATGCCGCGATTGGCCCGGTTCCTGGCCCGCTTTCCGAAGGTGCGGCTCGACGTGCGCCTCACCGACAACCCGATCAACCTGATCGAGGAGGGGATGGAACTCGGCGTGCGCATTGGAGAGCTGAGTTCGAGCACGCTGGTGGCGCGGCCGCTGGGCATCGTCGAGCACCTGATCGTCGCCACGCCGAAGTACCTGGCCACGCGCGGCGAGCCGCACGCGCCCACGGACCTGGCGCGCTGCAACTGCATCGTTTACACAGGGGCGGCCAAGGGGCACCGCTGGGTCTTCGAATCGGAGCAAGGGCGCCAGGTCGTGGACGTTCCGAGCAGCCTCGGCCTGAACAGCGCCGATGCGATGTACAGCGCCGTGCTGAGCGATGTGGGCATCGCGAAGCTGCCGGCGTGGATCGTCGGCAACGACGTCGAAAGCGGCAGGCTCCGGGCTCTGCTGCCCGAGTACTACCCGATGCCGATGCCGATCAACATCGTCTATCCGCAGACGCGCGTGTTGTCGGCCCGGGCGCGTTGTTTCATCGACTTCCTGCTCGCCGAGATGCAAGGCGGCCCGGGATCGCACCGGTGACCGGCGAGGCTCAGCGGTCGCCGCCGGAGGCCGGCATGGCCAGCACGGCCAGCGCGACGGACGCGATGCGCGAGGCCACCGAATCGGCGCGCGAGGTGATGACGATGGGCACGCGGGCGCCCTGCACCAGGCCGGCGCAGTCGCCGCCGCCGACGTAGATGAAGCTCTTGTAGAGCATGTTGCTGGCGTTCAGGTCGGGCATCAGCAGCAGGTCGGCGTCGCCGGCCACCTGCGAATCGATCTTCTTGATGCGCGCGGCCTCGGCGGAGAAGGCGTTGTCGAAGCCGAACGGGCCTTCGACGAGCGCGCCCTCGAACGCGCCTTCGCGCGCCATCTGCACGAGCGCATGCGCGTCCAGCGTGGCGGGAATGGCGGGGTTGACGGTCTCCACCGCGGCGACGATGCCGACCTTGGGCGCGGCGATCTCCAGCGCGCGCTGCAGCAGGCGCACGGCGTTGGTCAGGATGTCGCGCTTGGTCTTCAGGTCCGGCGCGATGTTGACCACGCAATCGGCCAGCGACAGCAGCTTGGGATAGCGCGGCAGGTCGAAGACGAAGGCATGGCTGATGCGCGTTTCCGTGCGCAGCCCGGCATCGCGCTTGACCACCGCCGACATCAGCTCGTCGGTGTGCAGCGAGCCCTTCATCAAGGCGCCGAGCGCGCCGTCGCGCGCCAGCGCCACGGCGCGTGCCGCGGCCTCGGGCGCATGCGCCGGCGTGTCGACGATCTCGAAGGCGCCGGCGTCGAGCTGCGCCGCCTCGGCCGCGCGCGCGATGCCGTCGCGCGGGCCGACGAGCACCGGCCGCGCGATGCCGGCCTCGGCGATGCGCGCCGCCGCGGAGAGCGCCAGCGCGTCGCAGGGGTGGACCAGGCCGATCGCCGGCGGCGCGTTGCCCGCACGCTGGCGGGCACGCTCCACCAGCGCCGCCAGGCGCGGGTGGGGCGCGGGCGTGGCGCCCCCCGCCGGGGGCGTTTCGCGCTCGCTCACACGTAGTCCTTGTACTTCTCGATCAGGCGCACCGGCTTGCGCAGGGCGTCGCGGCGGAACGGGTCGCCCAGTTCGCGCGTGCACATGATCTCGATGACGCAGGTCTTGCGCTGGTTCATCTGCAGGTCGATGGCCTTCTTGAGCGCCGCGCCCACGTCCTCGAGGCGGTCGACGACGATGCCCTCGGCGCCCATCGAGCGCGCGATGCCCGCGAAGCTGGGGCTCTCGAGCTCACCGGCGACGAAGCGGCGGTTGTAGAAGTCGACCTGGTTCTTCTTCTCCGCGCCCCACTGGCGGTTGTGGAACACCACCGCGGTGACGGGGATGTCGTGGCGCACCGCGGTCATCACCTCCACCATGCTCATCGCCCAGGCGCCGTCGCCGGCGTAGGCGATCGCGGGGCGATCCGGCGCGGCCACCTTGGCGCCGATGATGGTCGGCAGCGCATAGCCGCAGTTGCCGAAGCTCATGGGCGCGAAGAAGCTGCGCGGCTCCTCGAAGCGCAGGTAGCTGTTGGCCACCGAGTTGATGTTGCCGATGTCGGTGGAGACCATCACGCGCGGCGGCATGGCCTTCTCCAGCTCGCGCAGCACCTGGCGCGGATGCAGGTAGACGCCGCCGTTGAAGGTGCGCTCGTCCTTGGCTTCCGCGATCATGTCCAGGCTGTACGGGTCACGCTCGTGCGTCCACTCCGTCAGCTCCTTCTCCCAGGCGCCCTTCTCGGCCTTGACCTTGGCGGCGCGCTCGGCCTTGGTGGCGTCGCAGGCGAGCGTGCGCGCGGCGATCTGGCCCAGCAGGGCCTCGGCCACCGCCTTGGCGTCGCCGTGGATGCCCACCGTGATCTTCTTGACCAGCCCGAGGTTGGTGTGGTCGGCCTCGACCTGGATGATCTTGGCCTCCTTCGGCCAGTAGTCGAGCCCGTGCTGCGGCAGGGTGCCGAACGGCCCCATGCGCGAGCCCAGCGCGATCACGACGTCGGCCTGGCTGATCAGCTTCATCGCCGCCTTCGAGCCCTGGTAGCCCAGCGGGCCGGCCCACAGCGGGTGGCTGGCCGGGAAGCTGTCGTTGCGCAGGTAGCCGCTGCACACCGGCGCGCCGAGCCGCTCGGCCAGCGCCTTGCAGGCCTCGACCGCATCGCCCATCACCACGCCGCCGCCGGACAGGATCACCGGGAACTTGGCCGAGGCCAGCAGGTCGGCAGCGGCCTTCAGGCTCTCCGGGCCGCCGGCGCCGCGCTCGATGCGCATGGGCCGCGGGATCTCGCAGCTGATCTCGCCGTAGAAGTAGTCGCGCGGGATGTTCAGCTGGGTCGGGCCCATGTCGGAGATCGCGCGGTCGAAGCAGCGGCCGGTGTACTCGGCCATGCGCGCCGGGTGCGTGACGTGGCCCTGGTAGCGCGTGAACTCCTGGAACATCGGCAGCTGCTGGGCTTCCTGGAAGCCGCCCAGGCCCATGCTGTTGGTGCCGGTCTCGGGCGTGACGATGACCACCGGGCTGTGCGCCCAGTAGGCCGCGGCGATGGAGGTGACGCAGTTGCTGATGCCGGGGCCGTTCTGGCCGATCACCACGCCGTGGCGGCCGCTGACGCGGGCATAGCCGTCGGCCATGTGGCCCGCGCCCTGCTCGTGCACGACCGGGATGAGCTTGATGCCGGCCGGCGCGAAGATGTCCATCGCGTCCATGAAGGCCGAGCCCATGATGCCGAACATCGTGTCGACGCCCTGCGCCACGAGCGTCTCGACGAAGGCCTCGGACGGGGTCATCTTCTGCACGCCGCTGATGGCGGCACGCGCGGCAGGCTTGGGGGTCGCGGACATGGAGGTCTCCTGGCTCTGAAGTTGATGAGGGCGCAAACGGTACAAAAGATTCCGAAAACCGGAATGTGGATGGACTATAGGCGGCAACACGCCATCAGTCAACCAGAATCACAAAAAATGGAATGCAATGTTCCTGAACTTGGAACTGGCGTATGATTCACCCCATGGCATCCATCGCAACGCTCACCGTCGACAACACCGACGCCACCGCCGAGACCCCGGCCCTGCGCCTGCTGGCGCTGCTGGAAGTGATCGCCGGCCAGGACACGACCTTCACACTGCAGGGCCTGGCGGAAGAAACCGACACGCCCAAGCCCACGCTGCACCGCATGCTCCAGCAGCTCGAAGGCGCGGGCTGGCTGCAGCGCGAGGGCGGCGGCCGCCACTACGGCACGGGCGTGCGCCTGCGCCGGCTGGCCGAGCAACTGCTGCTCAACGACACCGCGCACGGCGCCCGCCACGCGGTGCTGCGCCGGCTGGTCGAGGAGCTCGGCGAAAGCTGCAACATCACCTCGCTGTCGGGCGGGGAGGTCGTCTACCTCGATCGCGTCGAGACCGCCGCGCCGCTGCGCTTCTACCTGCACCCGGGTTCGCGCGTGCCGGCGCACTGTTCGGCCAGCGGCAAGCTCTTCCTGGCCGAGATGGCGCCGGCGCAGCGGCGCCGGCTGCTGGCCCACGCTCCGCTCGAGGCCTACACGCAGCGCACCGTGACCGACCTGGATGCGCTCGACGAGGAGCTCAAGCGCGTGCGGCGCGACGGCTACGCGCTGGACAACGAGGAGTTCCTGCCCGGCCTGCTGTGCGCCGCGGTGCCGGTGCCGGCGCGCGGCGGCAAGCGCTCCAACCTGTGCGTGGCGGTGCAGGCGCCGGTGGTGCGGCTCACCGCCGACAAGGCGCTGCAGCTCGTGCCGGCGCTGCAACGCGCCGCCGCCGCCCTGGCCGCCATCGAGGACGAGAGCGCCGAGGCGCTCGCAAGGAGCGCACCGTGACCGACCTCCAGCAGACACGCCCCGACCGCGAGGTGTCGGTGCGCGAACTCTTCGGCATCGACACCAACATGCGCGTGCCCGCGTTCTCCGAGCGCGATGCCCACGTGCCCGAGATCGACGCGGCCTATCGCTTCAACCCCGACGTGACGCTGGCGCTGCTCGCCGGCTTCGCGAAGAACCGGCGCGTGCTGGTGCAGGGGCTGCACGGCACCGGCAAGTCGACCCACGTCGAGCAGGTCGCCGCGCGCCTGAACTGGCCGTGCGTGCGCGTCAACCTGGACGGCCACATCAGCCGGCTCGACCTGGTCGGCCGCGACGCCGTGGTGCTGCGCGACGGCCAGCAGGTCACCGAGTTCCAGGAGGGCATCGTGCCCTGGGCGCTGCAGCGGCCGATGGCGCTGATCTTCGACGAATACGATGCGGGCCGGCCCGACGTGATGTTCGTGATCCAGCGCATCCTGGAGCGTGAGGGCAAGTTCACGCTGACCGACCAGAACCGCGTCATCAGCCCGCACCCCTCGTTCCGCCTGTTCGCCACCGCCAACACCGTCGGCCTGGGCAACCTCAACGGCCTGTACCACGGCGCGCAGAAGCTCAACCATGCGCAGATCGACCGCTGGAATATCGTCGCCTCGCTGAACTACCTGCCGGCCGACGAGGAAGTGGCCATCGTGCTGGCGCGCGTGCCGGGCAAGGCGGCCAGCGAGCGCGGGCGCCAGCATGTGCGGGCGATGGTCGCGGTGGCCGATCTCACGCGCAAGGGCTTCGCCGCGGGCGACCTGTCGACGCTGATGTCGCCGCGCACCGTGATCACCTGGGCCGAGAACTGCGAGATCTTCCGCGACCCGGAAGTCGCGTTCCGCATGTCCTTCCTCAACAAGTGCGACGAGGCCGAGCGCGCTATCGTGGCGGAGTACTACCAGCGCTGCTTCGGCCAGGATCTGGCCGAGTCCTACGCGGGCGCCGACGCGCGCGCCGATGGCTGAGCATGCGCCCGCTGCCGCGCGGCGGCAGCAGCAGATCGAGGAGTTGTGCGGCGCGGCGGTGCGCGCGCTCGCCGGCCGCACCGACCTGCACTTCCGGGCGCGCCGGCTGCACCAGGGCGAGCACCTGCTGCCCTTCGCCGCGCCGCACCTCTATCCCTCGCTGGAAGAAGACGACTACGCATCGTTCCGCGGCGCGACCGACGCGCTGGCGCTGCGCCTGACGCACTCCGACTTCGCCCTGCACCGCCGCCTGGCGCCGCCGGAGCTCGCGCGGCGCTTCGTATTCGAGGTGCTCGAGCAGTTGCGCGTCGAGTCGCTGGTGCCGCCCGATTGGCCGGGCGCGCGCGCCAACCTGCGCCATCGCTTCGAATCCTGGTCGGCGGCCTGGGTGGCCTCGCGCCAGCTCGAGGGCACGCGCGGGCTGCTGCTCTACACGCTGGTGCAGGTGACGCGCAGCCGCCTCACCGGCGAGGGCGTGTACGAGCCGACCGAAGAAGCCATCGAGTCGACGCGCTGGGATCTGATGCCGCGCATCGGCGTGACGCTGCGCGCCCTGCAGCGCACGCGCGGCGACCAGGCGGCCTATGCCGGGCACGCGCTGGCGCTGGCCGACACCGTGGTGGCCATGCTCGCCGAGCAGCAGGCCGGCGACGACCGCGACGATGCCGGCGACGGCCAGACCGATGCCGCCCCCGGCTTCGCGCTGCTGCTGGAAGCGCTGGAGCACGAAGCGGAGGCGCCGCCGCCGGTGGCCGAGCACGGCGACAGCCGCGTGCTGGAAGCGGCGGGGAACCGCTATGCCGTCTTCACGCGGGCCTACGACGAGGAGCGCGGCGCGGTCGAGCTGGCGCGCGCCGAAGTGCTGCGCGGCCTGCGCGCGCGGCTGGACGAGCTCGTCGCGCAGTCGGGGCTGAACGTCGGCCGGCTGGCGCGCGACTTCCGCGTCCTGCTGGCCACGCCCGCGCCGGACGACTGGACGAGCGGGCAGGAGCAGGGGCGCATCGACGGCCGGCGGCTCTCGCAGCTGGTGGCCAACCCCGCCGAGCGGCGGCTGTTCCGCGACGAGCACTGGCAGCCGAAAGCGCAGTGCGTCGTCAGCCTGCTGCTGGACTGCTCGGGCTCGATGAAGCGCCACAACGAACCGCTGGCCGCGCTGGTGGACATGCTGGCGCGCGCGCTCGAGGAGGCCGGCGTCGGCGTCGAGGTGCTCGGCTTCACCACCGCTTCCTGGCAAGGCGGGCGCGCCCGCCGCGACTGGCAGCGCGCCGGCAGCCCGCCGCACCCCGGGCGGCTGGCCGAGCGGCGGCATATCGTCTTCAAGGATCTGGCGACCACCTGGCGCCGCGCCCGCGCCGGCCTGGCGGCGCTGCTGAAGAACGATCTCTTCCGCGAGGGCGTGGATGGCGAAGCCGTCGAGTGGGCCTGCGCCCGCCTGCGCGAGGCGGCCACCGACGACACGCTGCAACGGCGCATCCTCATCGTCGTCTCGGACGGCAGCCCGATGGAGACGGCCACCAACCTGGCCAACGACGTGCACTACCTGGACCATCACCTGCGGCAGGTGGTGGCGCGCGAGGAGGCGACCGGCGGCGTGGAGATCCTGGGCCTGGGCGTGGGCCTGGACCTCAGCCCCTACTACGGCCGCTGCCACACGCTGGCGCTCGATGGCCTGCCCGGCCGCGCGACCTTCCACGAGATCATGGCGCTCGTCGGCGGCCGGCATCGGCGCTGAGCCGGGCCGCGCTCCGCATCAGCACGCTCACACTTATCCCCACCACCCCACGACTCCGGAGAACTGCAGATGGTGCTGCTTGAATTTGCGATGGCGCCCCGCGGCCACGAACAAAGCCTGAGCGCCGACGTGGCGCGCATCGTCGACATCATCGACCGCAGCGGCCTGCCCTACCAGCTCACCGCCATGGGCACGCTGCTCGAGGGCGAGTGGGACGAGGTGATGGGCGTGGTCTCGGCCTGCTTCGAGGCGCTGAAGACCGACTGCCCGCGCATCAGCGTGCACCTCAAGGCCGACTACCGGGCCGGGCGCAGCGGACGCCTGCAGTCGAAGGTCGAAGCGGTCGAGCAGCGCCTCGGGCGCAAGCTGCGCACCTGACGCTCGCGCTCAGAAGCGCGAGCCCGGCTGCGCGAGGAAAGCCAGTTCCTCGGGCGTGGAGCGGCGGCCCAGCGCTTCATTGCGATGCGGGTAGCGGCCGAAGCGGTCGATGATCGCCTTGTGCCGAAGCTCGAACTCGTAGTTGTCCTGCGCGGCGCGCTCGCGGAACAGCGGCTCGGCGACCTGATGGATCGCGCGCGACTCACTGTGCATGTAGGGCATGTAGACGAAGAGGCGCCGCGCCTGCGGCAGCGCCAGGTCGGCGCCGGCGGCGAGCGCCTCCTGGGCCAGCGCCAAGGCGAGGGTGTCGCTGGCGAAAGCCAGCGCAGTGCCGCGGTACATGTTGCGCGAGAACTGGTCGAGCACGAGGATCTCGGCCAGACGTCCCTCGGGCTCACGGCGCCACTCGAACAGCTCGGCGCGCGCGGCCCGCGCATGCAGCTCGGCAAAGCGCTCGGTGATGAGGCGGTCGAGCGCCGCATCCACCTTCCACCACTGCGCCGGCGCCAGCTCCTCGAACCAGAAGCGCAGCACCGCGTCGTGGCCGACCGCTTCAGCCACGGCGCGCCGCTTCGATGGTGGCGATGTCGATCTTGCGCATGGTCATCATCGCGTCGAACACGCGCTTGGCGACGGCCCGGTCGGGGCTGGCCAGCGCGTCGGTCAGCGCGCGCGGCGTGATCTGCCACGACAGGCCCCAGCGGTCCTTGCACCAGCCGCAGGCGCTCTCCTGGCCGCCGTTGCCGACGATCGCGTTCCACAGGCGGTCGGTCTCCGCCTGGTCGTCGGTGGCGACCATGAAGGAGAACGCTTCGGTCTGCTTGAAGGCGGGCCCACCGTTCAGGCCGACGCAGGGAATGCCCATCACGCTGAACTCGACCGTCAGCACGTCGCCCTGCTTGCCGCTCGGGTAGTCGCCGGGCGCGCGCATCACGGCGCCGACGCGGCTGTCGGGAAAAGTCTCGGCGTAGAAGCGCGCTGCGTCGAGGGCGCCGCCGTCGTACCAGATGCAGATCGTGTTCTTGGGGGCCATGGTGCTTCTCCAAAGAGTCCGGTGACAGTGACCGGAACGCATCGTGCTGCAACGCCCTTGCCCCGCTCGCTGGCGTGGTCACCCTGCGACGGGCCGTGCGGCTTGCCGGCTCTCGAAGAGACATGAAAATGCCCTCGATCCTGTGAAGGATCAAGGGCTTGGCGTCCTGGTGGCAAGGGCAACTTCCAAAGATGCGCGGCAGGCCACGCCAGTGCTCGCTCTCGCTTGTCCTGGAAGACCGATACTCCGCCGTTTGCTCCTGTCCAGAAGTTGGCGAAATTTGCAAATGGTTCTGTTTCCGCGGTGCTCGATAGAGACGCAGCGAGACACAGCCAGTCGCCGGTTCGATCAGCGCATCGACGGCCTGCTCATGGTCGCACGAGTCGGGCTGTGGCTCCCTCACGGCCCGTCGACACTGAACACCACACTCATCGGCTCACTGCCTTGATGTGAGCGGTAGGTGACGCGCCCGAAGTAGGTGAAAGGCGCCGCTTTGCCACCGGCCAGCTTCTCGTCACGCACGAAGAGATGGATCGTGATGCCACGGGCCTGGTGTTGGATGATCTCTTGACCGCGCTTGCTGTCCGGCGACGTCTGGTTCTGGCTCTGCCAGTGGAAGGTGTACTCGTCGATCCAGTGGTCGACGTAGCGATGGTCCTCCGATCTGCCCCGCTTGCTCAACGTGACCAGCAGGATGTGGGCCTTCTTGTCGTTGAGCGCGACATGGCCGGAGTTCCAGTTGCCGGCGTTGTAGACCTCCCCGAACAGCGCCGGGATGTCCTCGCGCATGAAGCGCTGGCCCAACGCGAGGTCGAGCGGGTCGATCACGGCGCGCAGTCGGGCCAGCGTCCGCATCTCGTCCGTCGCGAGCATGTCCTCATACTCGGGGTTGTTGGCCTTCAGCACGTACTGACCATCGCGCCCCTTGGTGACCACGCGCAGCAGGTATTGGTCGTCGCCCGACTCGTCTTGACGCTCGATGGCCATGACCGTCCCAGTGATGGAGCCCGCGCGCGCCGGGCTCAGCAGCTCGAGCAGCAAGTAGTCGCCGTCTCGAATCGGCGACTTGCCGCCGTCCATTGAGCGACCCGAGGCGCGCGCGATGAAGTGCCGGCTGGGGTCTAGTGTTCCGTAGCTGGCCGGGAGCCAGCGGTGCTCTTCAGCGTCAGCACGTCCCGTCTTGAAGTGGCCACAGGCGATCTTGAGGTTGGGGAAGTACGCCAGTTCGACGCCCGACGGCTTTCGCTGCGGGAACGGCACGACGTTGCTGCCGCCGGCCGGCTGGGACCGCCTGGCCTCGTAAGTCGCCAATCGAAAGTCGACCAACTCCTGCAACATTGTCGCGAGAGCGCCAGCCCACTCGGCCGCAGGCGGATCGACGAGTTGGAAGCGACCATCAGTGGTGGCGAATAGCGCGGCACGCCGGCCTGCCAGATTGCCGCCCGTCCAAGCGCGCACGGGGTTGTCCCGCCAATAGCGTGCCCACGCCTCCGAGTCGCCAGTGACCGTTGCGACGGCTTCGGTCAAGTCGCTCAGCAGCGGACGACGACGCTCGAGCACCTCCCGCGATCGTTGGTTGAGCATCGGCAGAGGGCAGGGCACCGTCAAGCCGTCGAGCTCGAGAAAGGCCTCCAAGAGAACCATCTTGAAGCTGCGCGTCATCGCGGTAACTTCGACTTCGCGAAGCAGGCCTTTGTGCCACTCCAGCGCCGATCGCTCGAAATCGTCCAGATCGTCCATCGTCGCGACGAACTCGAACCAGCTGCCGAACTGCTGCCGCATCGCGGTGATGCTCGATCCGCCGCGATGGAACTCGACGAGCGTAGGCCGACGGTTCAGCACGTCACGTAGCGCTTCGTACTCCTTCTGCGGGCCGCCGCTGTCCAGGGCCTTGAGCAAATCAATGATCGCCAGGTCGTAGTTGACGTAGCAGCCCGCAGGGAGATCGAGCCGGCCTTCTTGCGCCTGCCGGGCAAACGCTGCCAGCGCCCTGTAGGTCGATCCCACGCCGAACAGCGCCTGCGGCTTCTGCAGGAAGCTGCGGTGGTTGCCGATGAAGTCGAGCACCACCAGGTGTTGCTTGCCTTCGCAGCGACGAAGTCCTCGGCCCAGCTGCTGCAGGAACATGATCTTCGACTCGGTAGGCCGAAGCATCATGACGGTGTCGATGCTCGGCAGGTCGACGCCCTCGTTGAAGAGGTCGACTGTGAAGAGCACTTTCAGTTCGCCCGCGGACAACAACTCCAGCGCCTGTGCGCGCCCAAGTTCCGACCCCGAGTAGACCGCGGCGCAGTTCACTCCAGCGCGCCTGAACTGCTCCGCCATGAAGTCGGCGTGGCGGGTCGAAACGCAGAAGGCCAGCGTGCGTTGCTGTGAGCGCTGCCGCCACTCCTTGAGGGCATGGCGTGCACGGGCCAATGTGGCCAGCTTGTTGGAAAGAGCCTCGTGATCAAAGCGGCCACTGCGCCACGGAACCTCCCGGTAGTCGACCGACTCGTCGTGGATGCCGTAGTAGTGGAACGGCGCCAGCAACCCGGACCTGATGCCCTCGAACAGGTGGCAGCTGAAGACGAGGTTGTCATCGCAGAGGCTCAGGATGTCGGACTGGTCCGTGCGATCGGGCGTTGCCGTCAGGCCAAGCAGGAACGCAGGCGAGAAGTGCGCTAACAGTCGGCGGTACGTTGTGGCCGCTGCATGGTGGAATTCGTCGACCACGACATAGTCGAAGTGCTGCGGCGAGAAGCGCTCCAGATGCTCGGACTTCCCGATCGTCTGCACCGACGCGCAGAGTACCTGGACCTCGGCGTCGCGAGCGCGACCTGTGTAGAACCCGACTCTCGCCCGCGGCCAGATGCGCAGGAACGTCGCAGCGGCCTGATCGAGGATCTCTTCCCGGTGTGCAACGAACAGCACCCGCCGTGCGCCAATTCGAGAAGCATCGAACGCGGCCAGCCAGGTCTTCCCCAAACCTGTTGCCAAAACCACGAGGCCGCGCCGGAAGCCTTCCTCGCGCGTCTCCTCAAGCGCCGTCAGCGCCGCCACCTGAATGGCGTTGGGCACCGGCGGGGCCTCCTGCTCCTGACTGCCAGGCGCGACGGCCCGCGGCGGCGGTAGCCGACGCTGCTCGTACGCTTCGATCCAGGCATCCGACAGCGGGACGGTCCGGGTATGGGCGAAGAGCGCCTCGAAGCGGTCGCGCGCCTCCAAGAAGCCGAGGTCGCCTGGGTAGACGACACGATAGTTCCACTCCAGACCTTCTTGCAGGGCCTGGCGGCTGATGTTGCTCGACCCGATGAAGGCCGTACCCTTGACTAGCTGGTCATCGTTCGTGACGGCGAAGATGTACGCCTTCAGGTGGAAGCTGCTGCCCTGCGTCACGAAGACGCGCACGTCGGCACCCTGGTCGCGCAGCAGCAGTAGCAGGCGCAGTGCTTCAGGGTCGGTGATGTCCAGATAGTCGCTGGTCAGGACACGGACACGACGCTTCGACTCCGGTGCGAGGGCAGCCTGCAGGTCAGGCAGCAGTAGCCGCAACCCCGTAGTCTTGATGAAGGCGACGGCCAGTTCGACTTCCGTGGCGCTTGCGATCGCAGCCGAGAGGTGTGGCAGGAAGTGATCAGTCTCGCCGGTGACGAGTCGCCGGCCGCTCGACGGTTCCTTCGTGATGAGCGCGTTGGTCCATACCTCGTCGCGCTCGGGGCGCTGATCTCGTGTCAGCCAGAGCTCTACGCCGCGTACTTCGGCGAAAGGCCTGAACCAGGTCCGGATCGTCTCTTCGTCGGCGTCCGTGAAGCGCCGCCCGTTGTGCAGTCGCTCGCCTCGGCCGTGCTTGAGGCTCACGTAGAGCGTGCCGCCCGGCGCCAGTGCGGCCCAAAGCCGCGACAGCGCGTCGTGCATCTCGGAGACCGGGACATGGAGCAGGCTCGCGCAACACCAGATCCCGTCATAGGCGGAAGTCTCCGCGACATCCTCGAATCGGCGGACGCTGACTGGAAAGCCGCAATGCTCTGTGGCTAGGGCGGCAAGCTCGGGCGTGGCGTCGAACGCGGTGACCTCGAACCCCTGTTCGGCGAACGCCTTGGCGTCCCGTCCCGAGCCGCAGCCTGCGTCAAGGATGCGAGCACCGGCAGGGATGCCAGCGAGAAACCGCTGCCGAAGCGCCGTCATGTCGACGGCGACTGTGGTGCGAAAGAACTCGGCAGCGAACTGTCGGTAGTACTCGACGTTGTCGCTCATCCCCGGCAACGGTGCTGTGTTGTTGCGGTGAAGCCTACCAGGTGCGCCGGGCGATGCCGTTCTGGGCGTCACGTGACGGCGGGCGGACCACTGGAGATGCATCGCAAGCTGCCGACCGCGCAAACCGTCCTCTGAGCGGCTGCGTGGCAGCCAAGTGCTGGTGGTCGAGCGACGCTTCGGCGGCCGCACAGGCACCGCACCCTCGCCGCACAACCTCCAGGCTATGTTGTGAAGGCACTTGCTTTGGCCGATAGCTTCACCAGACTTGCTGTAGCTTATTTGTTGCAGGCACAGGCCACGACTTATAATGTGCGCCATGGCCGACGCCTTCCCCGTCCGCTTCCCGAATCAACTCCGCCAGCATCTGCGGGCGTTGAGAAAGCGGCATGGCCTGACGCAGGCCCAGCTCGGCGCACTCATCGGTGTCAGCCAGGCCCGGATCGCGGAGATCGAAGCGAACCCGGGGCTGGTCAACTTCGAGCAGTTGATGAAGTTGCTGTCGGTGCTGGGTGTCTCGCTGACTCTGCAGGAGGCAGCGGCCGCACCGGCCGCCACCCGCGCCCCTGAGGCCAAGGCCTCGAGGCGAACCCTCGCGGCCCGCCCCAGGAAGGGCTCGTGGTGAGCCAGTCGCTCAAGGCCTGGATGAACGGCGAGCTGGTCGGCACCTGGCTCGTCGATCGAAACTCACACGCCTTCCGCTATGAGGCCTCCTGGCTGGAGTCGCCGCGTCGGCGCTCGCTTTCGCTCTCCTTGCCCATCAGCGGGTCGCTGGAGCTCAAGGGCCAGGAAGTCCGCAACTACTTCGACAATCTCCTGCCGGACAACGACAGGATCCGCTCGCGGCTGCGCCGGCGCTTCGGCCTGCGCTCGAGCGAGATCTTCGAGCTGCTGGAGGCCATCGGCCGCGACTGCGTCGGCGCCGTGCAACTGCTGCCCGAGGGCGTCAGCCCGAAGGGTTGGAATCGCATCGACTGCGATCCGCTGAGCGAGGAGCAGATCGTCGAGCTGCTGCAGGCCGTGCCGTCGGACACCGAGCCCGGCTCGATCCACGACGACGACCCGTTCCGCATCTCCATCGCCGGTGCCCAGGAGAAGACCGCGCTCACCCGGTGGAAGGGCAAGTGGTGCCGGCCGCATGGGGCCACGCCCACCACGCACATCATCAAGCTGCCGCTGGGCCTCATCGGCGGCTCCAGGCGGGTCGATGCGTCGGACTCGGTCCAGAACGAGTGGCTGTGCGCGCAGATCGTCGCGGAGCTCGGGCTGCCCGTCGCCTCCACGTCGATGGAGACCTTCGGCGACCAGACCGTGCTGATCGTCGAACGCTTCGACCGCGAGTGGATGGACAAGGGCACGTGGATCGCACGATTGCCCCAGGAAGACTTCTGTCAGGCGCTCGGCGTCGGGCCGGACCGGAAGTACGAACAAGGCGGCGGCCCCGGCATGCAGAAGTGCCTGCAGCTGCTGCAAGGCAGTGCCGACCGGGCGGATACGACCCTCTTCCTGCTCACGCAGCTCGCCTTCGTGCTGCTGGCCGCCACAGACGGGCACGCCAAGAACTTCTCCATCCACATCGATCGGGGCGATACCTATCGCGTGACGCCGCTCTACGACGTGCTGTCGATATGGCCCTACTACGGCGATGGCGCCAATCAGTTCCGGCCGCGCAAGGCGGGGCTGGCGATGGCCGTGCGCTCGAAGAACGCGCACTACCTGTTCCACACGATCCAGGCGCGCCACTGGCGGCAACTGGCGGCCAGGCACGGCGGGGCACCGGTATGGGCGGCGATGATCGAGCTTGTTGCGAGCGTCGACAGCGCACTCGCCCGGCTGGAGCGACGGCTGCCGAAGGACTTCCCCGCCCACACCTGGGAGAGCATCTCGGCCGGCATGAGGAGCGAGGCGGCGCGCTTCCTGGCCGAAAAATGAACAAGGGGTCAGCCCGAACCGAGCTGACCCCTTGATGCGTTTGGTGGCCAAGGGCGGAATCGAACCACCGACACGCGGATTTTCAATCCGCTGCTCTACCAACTGAGCTACTTGGCCGCGAGAACCGCAGATTATAGCCGAGGCTGGCGGCCCGGCCGGCTCAGAGCGATCCGCCGCGCTTGTTGCGCGAGAGGTCCACGCCGAGCTGCTTGAGCTTGCGGTACAGGTGGGTGCGCTCCAGGCCGGTCTTCTCGGCCACGCGCGTCATGCTGCCGTTCTCCTGCGCGAGGTGGAACTCGAAATAGCTCTTCTCGAAGGCGTCGCGCGCCTCGCGCAGCGGGCGGTCGAGGTCGAAGCTCTGCTCGGCCTGCGGCCCGAGCAGCAGCGGCGCGGTCGGCAGGCCCTGGCCGCCGGTCATCGCGGCTTCCACGGTCAGCGTGGTGTCGCCAAGGTGGTGGTTGTGGTGCGGGTGGTTCACCGGCGTGGCGGGCCGCGCCGCCGCGCTCGGCTTGGCCAGGCCCTGCTCCACGGCGCGCAGCAGCTTCTGCAGCGTCACCGGCTTTTCGAGGAAGGCCATGGCGCCGAACTTGGTGGCTTCCACCGCGGTGTCGATGGTGCCGTGCCCGCTCATCATGATCACCGGCATGGTGAGCATGCCGGTGGCGCCCCATTCCTTGAGCAGCGTGATGCCGTCGACGTCGGGCATCCAGATGTCCAGCAGCACCAGGTCGGGCCGCAGCCGCTCGCGCGCGGCGCGCGCTTCGGCGGCGTTCTCCGCCATCTCGACCGTATGGCCCTCGTCGGTCAGGATCTCCGAGAGCAGCGCGCGGATGCCGAGTTCGTCGTCAACAACAAGAATGATCGCCATGGGTGGTCAGTGCGTCCGGCTCGCGGTGGCCGCTGCGACGGCGGTTGTGCCGTCGGCCGGAGCGAACTTGGAAAATGATAGCGAAACTTGCGCCCCGGTCACCGGCGCGGCGCCCGGGGGCGCGGCAGTGTCGCCGCCGGCGGCCTCGCGCGCCACCCCCAGGTTGGCGATGCGGATGCGCGCGCCGTGCTCGTCGGCGATCTTCTTGACCACGGCCAAGCCCAGGCCCGTGCCCTTGCTCTTGGTGGTGACGTAGGGCTCGAAGGCGCGCTTGAGCACCTTGTCGGCGAAGCCGTGGCCGTTGTCGATCACCTGCAGGCGCACGGCGCGCACGTCGCCCTGCTCGGTGCGCGCAACCTCGGTGCGCACGCGCACGCTGCCGTCGGGCCGGTCTACCACCGCGTCGAGCGCGTTCTGCACGAGGTTGTGGATCACCTGGCGCAGCTGCGTGCTGTCGCCGACGATGTGCGGCAGCTCGGTGCCGAGCTCGGCGTGCAGCCGCCCGGCGTCGTGCGCCGTGACATACAGGCCGAGCACCTCCGAGACCAGCGCATTGAGATCGAGCGCCTTCATCTGCGCGGCCGGCAGGCGTGCGTAGTCGCGGAACTCGTTGACCAGCGTCTTCATCGCCTGCACCTGGTTGACGATGGTGGCCACCGAGCGGGCGAGCATGGCCTGGTCCGTCGCCTCGAGCTTGGCCTCGAGCTTGTGCTGCAGGCGCTCGGCCGAGAGCTGGATGGGCGTGAGCGGGTTCTTGATCTCGTGCGCCAGGCGCCGCGCCACCTCGCCCCAGGCCTGGGTGCGCTGCGCCGAGACGACCTCGGTGATGTCGTCGAACACCATCAGGCGCGCGCCCTGCGGCATGGCGGCGCCGCGCACCAGCAGCGTCAGCGTGTCGCGGTCGCGGCCCTGCGCGTCCTGCGTCTGCAGCTCGAAGCTGTCCTGCCACTGGTCGCGCTCGCCGGCCTCGGGGCTGCTGGCGTGAAGCTCGAAGCGCTGCCACACGGCCTTGGCGAAGCTCTCCAGGCCGGCCACTTCCTCGAGGCGGCGGCCGCGGTAGGCCGACAGCGGCAACTTGAGGATGCGCGTGGCGCCGGGGTTGACGGTCTCGATCAGGCCCTCGCGGTCGAACACGATCACGCCGGCGGTCAGGTTGTCGAGGATGGTCTGCAGGTTGGCGCGCGCGCCCTCCACTTGCCGCACGCTGCGCTGCACCAGCGCGCGCGCCTCGGAGAGCTGCTCGGTCATGTCGGCGAAGGAGCGCGTCAGGCCGCCGAGTTCGTCGCCCGAGGCGAACACCGGCTTGGTGCTGAGGTCGCCGTGCGCCACCTGATCGACGCCCTCGGCCAGCAGCAGCAGCGGGCGGGCCAGCTGGTTGCCCAGCAGGGCCGCCAGCAGCACCGCGCCGAACACCGCCAGCACCAGCGCCAGCGTGAGCGTGCCGATGTACATGCGGCGCAGGCCGTCGCGCGCCAGCGCGCGCTGCTGGTACTCGCGGTAGGCGGCCTGCACCGCCAGCGCGTTGGCCGACAGCGTGGCAGGCAGGAGCTGCCGCACCATCAGGTAACGCTCCTGCTCGGCGAGCGCGAAGTTGGCGCTGGGCACCAGCGCGAGCACGCGGATGCGGCCTTGCGCGGCGCTGCCGGCGTCCTCGTCCAGGCCTTCGAGCTGGCCGACCACGCGCTGCAGCCGTGCCACGCGCAGCAGGGTCGCGCCGGGCCGGTCGGGCAGCAGCGCGGCCGTGCTGCTGGCGGCCAGCAGCGTCTGGCCGTTGCTGTTGACGATCGCCACCTCCTGCGCCGCGAGCTGCTCGCGCAGGCGCTCCAGCGCCAGCGTGGTGGCGCTGCCGGGCCGGCCCTCGATCAGCGCCTGCGCGGTGCTGCCGGCGCCGCTCTCGGCCAGTTTCTCGGCGGCCAGGCGGGTGCGCTGTGCCAGTTCGTTGACCAGCGCGTCGAGCGTGCCGCGGCCGAGGTTGAGGCCGGCGTCGAGCGCGCTCTCCACCTTCACGTCGAACCAGCTCTCGATGCTGCGCGAAACGAACTGGTAGCTGACCGTGTAGATGAGCAGGCCCGGCAGCACCCCGACCAGCGCGAAGATCGCCGCCAGCTTGAGCAGCAGCCGGCTGCCGAACTTGCGCCGCCGCACGCGGATCACCAGCCGCACCGAAGCGATGCCCACCACCAGCAGCAGCAGCGCCGCCACGGTGACGTTGACCCAGAACAGCCACACGTAGTGGCGCTCGTACAGCGCCGGGCTGTTGGTGGCCACCGAGAGCAGGAAGGCGAGCACCAGGCCGGCGCCAGTGGCGGCCACCAGGGCGACGATCCAGGCCCAGCGCCTCGCCTTGGTCATGCCGCAGCAGCCCCGATGTCGCGACGCAGGGTCAATCGAAGCGCTGCATGCGCTCGACCGACAGCGCCCAATCCGACTGGGAGGCGATGCCGATCTGCATCGGCCGCGGCAGCAGCGAGGTGTCGAGGCGGAAGCTGAACTCGACGTAGTGGCGCGCGCCTTCCTCGATCTGCCCCGCGTCGGCGATCTTCCAGCTCACGCCGCGCCGGATCGCGGCGAAGGCCTCGGCGCGCGTGGCGTAGCTCTGGCTCAGGCCGGCGAAGGTGACGCGGTAGTTGGAGGTGAGCGGCTGGTAGACGATGCGCCAGACGCGCGAGGCGCTGGCGATGCGCTTGTCGCGCCAGTACCAGCGGTCGCGGAAGACCTCGGCCTCGGCCACGAAGTACAGCGGCACGGACTTGGCGAGCGCCTCCTCGGCGCCGCGCGGCAGCTCGAAGTTGAGCGCGTAGTCGATGCTCACGCCGTCTTCGCCGCGCTGCACCTCGAAAGCGGCCAGCTCGGCGCCGGCGGCGTGCAGCAGGCTCGTCGCGACCAGCAGCGCCAGCGCCAGCCACCGCCGCATCGCGCGGAGAGCTGGTTGTCCAGTCGTGAATGCCGCGCTGCGCATGGGCCGAGGTCAGGTCTTGTGAAGCAGGCCGTAGAAGAAGCCGTCCCCATTGTCGGGCAGCGGCAGCAGGTGGCCGGGCGAGCGGGGCTCGGCCAGCGGTGCTGCGTCGCCGTGGCGTTGCAAAAAAGCGTCGATCTGGTCCTGCCCCTCGGCCTTGAAGACCGAACAGGTGCAGTAGAGCAGGCGGCCGCCGCGCTTGAGCGTGGGCCACAACGCGTCGAGCAGGCGCGCCTGGGTGCGCGCCAGGGCAGTGATGTCGCTGGCGCGGCGCAGCCAGCGCACGTCGGGGTGGCGGCGCACGATGCCCGAGGCGCTGCAGGGTGCGTCGAGCAGGATGGCGTCGAAGGGCACGCCGTCCCACCAGGCCGATGGGTCGCCGGCATCGGCCGCCAGCGTGCGTGAGCGCAGGCCGAGGCGCTGCAGGGTGTCGTGCACGCGTTCGAGGCGTTGCGCCTCGCTGTCCAGCGCCAGCACGTCGAGATCGGCCAGCTCGAGCAGGTGCGCCGTCTTGCCGCCCGGCGCGGCGCAGGCGTCGAGCACGCGCGCGCCGGCCGGCAGCCCGGCACCGATCAGCAAGGGCGCGGCACGCTGCGCGGCGGCGTCCTGCACCGAGACGTCGCCGTCGGCGAAACCGGGCAGCTGCGTCACCGGCACCGGCTGCGCCAGCACCACCGCCTGCGTGCCGGGCAGCGCCTGGGCCGCGAGGCCGGCCTCGGCCAGGCGAGCCACATAGGCCTCGGCGCTGCCGCGCCGCGCGTTCACGCGCAGCGTCAGCGGGGCGCGCTGCTGGTCGGCTTCGAGCACGGCCTGCCATTGCGCCGGCCAGTCGCGCTGCAGCCGCTCCACCCACCAGCGCGGATGGTTGAAGCGCGCCGCCGGGTCGGAGGCCAGCGCCGCCAGCAGCGCCTCGCGCTCGCGCAGGAAGCGGCGCAGCACCGCGTTGACGAAGCCGCCGCGCTGCCTGGCCGCGGCCACGGCCTGATCGACCAGCGTGTGTTCGGCATAGGGCGGGCCGGAGCCCGGCCACAGCAGGGCGAGTGCCGTGAGCAGCAGCGCATCGAGCGCCGCCGGCGGAGCCTTGGGCACGAGCACAGCGCGCACCGCCTGCGCGCCGCCCAGCCAGCGCAGCGCGTGGAAGGCCAGCGCCTGCGCGCCCGGCCGCGCCGCGGCGGGGCAGGCTGCCAGCGCGGTGTCGAGGTTGCGCCCGCCGCGCACCGCCTGCACGGCGGCGGCGGCATGGGTCAGCAGCTGGGCGAGCGGAAGAGAGGCCGGAGCATTCACCGCGCGCAGTCTACGGGCTGGGCGGCACCCCGCTGCGCGCTCGCGCCGCCTGCGCTACCCTTGCCGGCCCTGCATCGCCGCCGACCGGACCATGCCCGCCGAACAAGCCACCCCGATCTTCCGCACCGAGGAGGAGCTCGCGCGCCTGCCGGCCTCGGAGCGCATCCGCTACCGGCTGGTCGGCGCGCAATGCCGCTTCCACGCCAACGACAACATCGCCGAGCAGGTGCGGCCGGGCGAGCTCGAGGAGCTCAAGGCCGAGGTCGAGGCCAAGGTGCAGGAGGTGCTGCGCGCGCTGGTGATCGACACCGACAGCGACCACAACACGCAGGAGACCGCCAAGCGCGTCGCCAAGATGTTCATCGACGAGGTCTTCGTCGGCCGCTACACCGCCGCGCCCTCGGTGACCGAGTTTCCCAATTTCGCGCGCCTGAACGAGCTGATGATCGTCGGGCCGATCAAGGTGCGCAGCGCCTGCTCGCACCACCTCTGCCCCATCCTCGGCAAGGTCTGGATCGGCGTGCTGCCGAACGAGTTCTCCAATCTGATCGGGCTGTCGAAATACGTGCGCATCTGCGACTGGGTCATGAGCCGGCCGCAGATCCAGGAGGAGGCCGTGACCATGCTCGCCGCCGAACTGCAGGAGCGCGTCAAGCCCGACGGCCTGGCCATCGTGATGGAGGCCGACCACTTCTGCATGCACTGGCGCGGCGTGAAGGACGACGAATCGGCGATGACCAATTCGGTGATGCGCGGCGCCTTCCTGAAGGACGCCAACCTGCGGCGAGAATTCCTGTCGCTCCTCTCCAAGAAGAACGGGAACTGATCATGCTCGTGCGTTTGATGTACGCCAGCCGCGCCGCCGATTCGGTGAGCACCGATGCGCTCGGCGCGATCCTGCGCCGCTCGCGCCAGGACAACCAGGCCAGCGGCATCACCGGGTTGCTGTGCCTGTCGGGCGGCAGCTTCCTGCAGGTGCTCGAGGGCGGGCGCGCGCAGGTCAGCGCGCTGTACAACCGCATCGCCGCCGACGCGCGGCACCGCGACGTGGTGCTGCTCAGCTACGAGGAGATCAGCGAGCGCCGCTTCGCGGGCTGGGCGATGGGGATGATCGAGCTGTCGCGCCTCAACCCGGCGCTGCTGCTGAAATACTCCGAGGCCGCCGTGCTCGACCCCTACGCACTCTCGGGCCGGGTGGCCATGGCCTTGTTCGAGGAACTGATCGCCACCGCCTCGGTGAGCTGCTCGCCCTGAGCAACGGCGGGCCGGCTCACACGCCCAGCCAGGCCCCGATCTCCAGCATCTTCGCCTCGTCGAATTTCTCGAAGCCGCTGTACTTGGTCGGCTCGAGCTTCTTCTTGCCCTCGTCGTGGGTGTCCAGGCCGACGAGGTAGTCGCGCACCTTCTCGACGTCGGCCGCGCTCAGGTTCGGGCTGGCGACGATGTGCTTGATCGGCACCGCCTTCGATTGCGCCAGGATCTTGCCGCCCTTGGCCTGCCAGGCCTTGACCAGCGCGTTGGCCGCGGTGGCGCCCGAATCGGTGAGCCGGTTCTCGACGAAGAAGGGCACGGCGTCCTGGTAGCGCGTGTAGGTGATGTGGATCTGCGCCGGCTCGACCTTCGCATCGCGCAGCGTGGCACGCACCATCCACGAGGTGATCGAATCTTCGTCGGGCGCGCCGAGCTTGCGGCCCTTCAACTCGGCCAGCGAGGTCAGCGGCGAATCGGCCGCGACGAGGAAGCTCGCCGTGTATTTCTGGTAGCCCTTGGTGACGGCGACCAGCTTGTAGCCGCTGCCCTTGATCGCCTGGATCGACACATGGGCCGGGTGGATCATCGCCAGGTCGTAGGTCTTGGCCTGCAGGCCGCGGCGCAGCTGGTTGTAGTCGCCGATCGGCTCGATCGTCACCGGTTGCTTGAGGATCTTGGACAGGTCGGCCGCGATCGCCGCGTAGCGCCCGCGCACCTCCTCGAGCGGCACGCGGTAGGTGACGCCCTCGTTGACGGCGAAGGTGAGCGCCTGCGCCCAGGGCGCGGCCGCCAACAGCAACGCGGCCAGCAGGCCGCGCGCGCGCAACGAAGCGGTGATCATTTTCATGTGCGCGAGATTACGGACATTCCTCACGCGTGTGCACTGACAAAGTTGGCAGGTTCAGCGCGACAGCGACGAATCGGCGAGCAGGCGTTGCACCACCTCGATCACAGATGACGCGGAAGCGTCGATCTCGACCCACTTGCGCCGCGCCGTCTGCCCGCGCACCAGCGCCAAGTCACGGCGCCGCAGGCCCAGCGTGTCGGCCAGCCAGGCCAGCAGCGCCTCGTTGGCCTTGCCGTCCACCGGCGGGGCGGCCAGGCGCACGCGCAAGGCGCCGTCGTGCAGGCCGTCGGCGCCGCTGCGCTTGGCGTTCGGCACCACGCTCACGGCCAGCCACAGGCGCTCGCCGTGGCGCGTCAGGCATTCGGGCAGCGCGTCGGCCACGCCGCGCCGCTCAGGCGGCCTTCTTCGCGGCCGCCTTCTTGGCCGGCGCCTTCTTGGCCGCGCGCGGCTCGAACTCGAAGATGACCTTGCCTTCCTTCTTGTCGTAGGCCAGGAAGGCCTTGAACTTGCGCCGCGTCTTGTTGGAGACGAAGTTCTCCAGCAGCTCGGTCTTGCCGGTGGCAAGCAGCTTGCTCATCTGCTCGCGCGCCACCGGCTGCTGCAGGATGATCTTGCCGCTCTTGAAGTCGCAGGTCACGTGCGCGCCCACCGCGTGCTCGCACACGTAGCTCGAGCCGAACTCGAACACCTTGCCCTGGCACTTGGGGCAGTGGCCGAGCGATTCCTGGCCGGAGAAATCGACCGGCTCGCCGTCGCCCTCGGCCTTGCGCGCGTCCTCGCCGAAATCGAACTCGAGCTTCCAGTTGGCGATCTCGTCGTCGTAGGCGAGCTTGAGCTCGGCGGTGAAGGGCCAGCCCGCCTTGGAGCGGAAGCCTTCCAGCGGGCCGATCTTCTTGTCGGCGATGAAGCGCTCCATCTCGTCGAGCTCGAAGCTGCGTCCGCCGGGGATCTTGCCGATCGAGAAACCGCAGCCTTCGGCATCGCCGCTCTTGCCGGTGCAGGTGAAGCGGCGGTAGTTCTCCTTGACCACGCCGCCGCACTTGGGGCACGGCACCTTCAGCGTCGCGTAGTCGCCGGGGATGGTGTCGCGGTCGTACTCCTTGGCCTTCTTGACGATGCGCTCGGCCATCGCCGCGATCTCGGCCATGAAGGCCTCGCGCTGCAGCCGGCCCTTCTCCATCTCGGCCAGCTGGTACTCCCAGTTGCCGGTGAGCTCGGGCTTGGTCAGGTCTTCCACGCCCAGGCCACGCAGCAGCGTCATCAGCTGGAAGGCCTTGGCCGAAGGCACCAGCTCGCGGCCTTCGCGGTGCATGTATTTCTCGAGGATCAGGCCTTCGATGATGGCCGCGCGCGTGGCCGGCGTGCCCAGGCCCTTCTCGGCCATGGCCTCGCGCAGCTCGTCGTCGTCGATCAGCTTGCCCGCGCCTTCCATCGCCGAGAGCAGCGTCGCCTCGGTGTAGCGCGCCGGCGGCTTGGTCTTGAGCGCGTTCACCGCCACGCTCTCGGTGCGCACCACCTCGCCCGGCTTCACCGGCACCAGCGTCGCGTCGTCTTCCTGCGCCTCGCGGCCGTACACCGCCAGCCAGCCCGGCTTGACCAGCACCTTGCCGTTGGTCTGGAAGGCGAACTCCTTGCCGGCGTTCCTCACGGTGGAGATGCGCGTCGTCACCAGGAACTCGGCGCTCGGGTAGAACACCGCGAGGAAGCGCTTGACCACCATGTCGTAGAGCTTGGCCTCGATCTCGGTCAGGCTCTTGGGCGCCTGCAGCGTCGGGATGATGGCGAAGTGGTCCGACACCTTGGCGTTGTCGAATACGCGCTTGCTCGGCTTGACGTACTGCTCCTTGATCGCCTTCTTGGCGTGCGCCGAGAGTTCGCGCAGCGGCCCCGGCAGATCCTCCTTGGCGAGCATCTCCATGGTGCTCTTGACCACGCCGAGGTAATCCTCCGGCAACGCGCGCGAATCGGTACGCGGGTAGGTCAGCACCTTGTGCTTCTCGTACAGCGCCTGCGCGATCGACAGCGTGGTCTTGGCCGAGAAGCCGAAGCGCGAGTTGGCCTCGCGCTGCAGCGTGGTCAGATCGTAGAGCAAGGGGCTCGCCTGCGTGCTCGGCTTGGCTTCCTCGCTGACCTGCGCCGGCTCGCCGCGGCAGGCCTGGGCGATGGCCTGGGCGTCGGCTTCGGTCCAGAGGCGGTCGGCGCGCGCTTCCGCGTCGTCGGGGTTCTTCTTCCACTTCGGGTCGAACCACTTGCCCTCGTACTCGCCGGCCTCGGCCGCGAAGCTGGCCTTGATCTCCCAGTAGTCGCGCGCCACGTGCTTGCGGATCTTCTCCTCGCGCTCGACCACGATCGACAGCGTCGGCGTCTGCACGCGGCCCACGGTGGTGAGGAAGAAGCCGCCGTCGCGCGAGTTGAAGGCCGTCATCGCGCGCGTGCCGTTGATGCCCACCAGCCAGTCGGCTTCGCTGCGGCTGCGTGCGGCTTCGGCCAGGCCCTGCATGTCCTCGTCGCTGCGCAGCTTGTCGAAGCCCTCGCGGATCGCCGCCGGCGTCATGCTCTGCAGCCACAGCCGCTTGACCGGGTGCTTGGATTTCGCGTGCTGCTGGATGAGGCGGAAGATCAGCTCGCCCTCGCGGCCCGCGTCGCAGGCGTTGATGAGCTCGGCCACGTCCTTGCGCTTGGCCAGCTTGACGATGGCGTTGAGCCGGCCCTTGCTCTTGTCGATCGGGTTGAGGTCGAAGTGCGGCGGAATCACCGGCAGGTGGGCGAAGCTCCACTTGCCGCGCTTGACGTCGTACTCCTCCGGGGCCTTGATCTCGAGGAGGTGGCCGACGGCGGAGGTGACGATGTACTTGTCGTTCTCGAAGTACTCGTCGTGCTTGTCGAACTTGCCGACATTGGGCGTCAGCGCGCGCACGATGTCCTGCGCGACGGAGGGCTTCTCGGCAATGATGAGCGACTTGGTCATGGCTTCCATCTGGTGCGTCTGGCGGCGGCCGGCGGCCGCATCCCTACAATCCGGGCTCGCGCGCACGCACACATACGCGCGCGCGCCCATGAATTCAATGTACATAAAGACGATGAAGGCGCAAGCAAGCAACGGCAAGACCCACCCGGCCGCCAACGCAGCAGCCGGCGGGCGGCGCATCCAGGTGCGCCGCTCGGGCGTGCACGGCAAGGGGGTGTTCGCGCTCCAGCCGCTCAAGAAGGGCGAGGTGGTGATCGAGTACAAGGGCGAGGTGATAGCCTGGCCCGAGGCGCTGCGCCGCCACCCGCACGACCCCAGCGATCCCAACCACACCTTCTACTTCCACATCGACGAGCAGCACGTCATCGACGCGAAGGTGGGCGGCAACGCGGCACGCTGGATCAACCACGCCTGCGACCCGAACTGCGAGGCCGACGAGGTCGACGGCCGCATCTTCATCAAGGCGCGCCGCGCCATCAAGCCGGGCG
Source organism: Piscinibacter sp. (assembly GCA_017983795.1). Classification (GTDB taxonomy): domain Bacteria; phylum Pseudomonadota; class Gammaproteobacteria; order Burkholderiales; family Burkholderiaceae_C; genus Piscinibacter. Next base: position 49,830 of record JAGOAS010000004.1, on the reverse strand, counting down.
AAGAGCTCTTCTACGACTACGGGCTGATCATCGACGACAAGTACACGCCCAAGCTGAAGAAGGAATTCGCCTGCCACTGCGGCTCGAAGAAGTGCCGCGGCACCATGCTCTCGCCGAAGCGCTGAGCCCGCTCCCGCGCGCGACGACACCGACATGAGCGCACCGCACCTGCAGTGGGGAGCCGAAGCGCTGTGGCTGGAGCTGCGCGAGCTGCTGCCCGGCCTGAGCGTCGAGGTGGTGGAGCGCTGCGCGTCGACCAACACGGCGCTGCTCGAACGCGCGCGCGTCGAGGTGCGGCCCGAGCCCGACAACGCCGACGTGCTGGTGCAGCGCAGCGTGGAGAGCGCCGCCTTCGGCCGCCGCGCCGCCGACGTGCAGCCCTGCCTGCTGGTGGCCGAGCACCAGACCGGCGGGCGCGGCCGCATGGGCCGCGGCTGGAGCTCGGCGCCCGGCGCTTCGCTGACCTTCTCGCTCTCGCTGCCGATCGCGCGCGAGGACTGGTCGGGCCTGTCGCTGGCGGTGGGCGTGGCACTGGCCGACGCGCTCGATCCGCAGACCGCGGCCGGCGCCGCGCCGCGCCTGGGCCTGAAATGGCCCAACGATCTGTGGCTGATGGACGCCCCGGCACGCGGCCGCAAGCTCGGCGGCGTGCTGATCGAGACGGTCTCGGCCGCCCGCGTGCGCCTGGCGGTGATCGGCATCGGGCTGAACCTGCAGCCGATCGGCGAGGTGGATGCCGGCAGCGGCTTCGCCTGCCTGCAGGAGATCGATGCGCAGCCTGACGCGCCGGCCGTGCTGCACCGCGCGGCGCTGCCGCTGGCGCGGGCGCTGCGCCGCTTCGAGGCCGAAGGCTTCGCCGCCTTCGTGGCCGACTATGCGCGGCGCGACCTGCTCGCCGGCCACACGGTGCGCACCACGCAGCAGGGCGTGAGCGAAGGCATCGCACGCGGCGTCGACGCCAGCGGCGCGCTGCAGCTGCAGACGGACGCCGGCCTCGTGGCCATCCACAGCGGCGAGGTCAGCGTGCGGCTCGACGTGCAAGCCTGACGAGCATGCTGCGCACCGTCGTCCTGCTGCTGGTGCTCGCCAACGCGCTGTTCTTCGCCTGGACGCAGGGCTGGCTGGAAGGCGTGACGGGCTCGAAACCGCATGCCGAGCGCGAGCCCGAACGGCTGACGCGCCAGATCAACGCCGACCGCATCGTCGTGCTGCCTCCCGGCGCGGCGAGCGCCGCGGCGGCAACACGGGCACCGGACGCACCGGCCAGCGCGCCGCCGCAACGCGGCGCCTGCCTCGAGGCCGGCCCCTTCGCCACCGGCGCCTCGGTGTCGGCCGTGGCCGCGCTGCAGGCCCTGCAGCCGCCGCTGCCGCCGGGCAGCTGGCAGGACGTGGTGGTCGAGCGGCCCGGCAGCTGGATGCTCTACATGGGCCGCTACCCGAACCGCGAGGCGCTGGCCAAGAAGATCGACGAGCTCAAGCGCACGCGCGTGAGCTTCCAGGAAGTGAACGAGCCCGCCGAGTACGCCCTGGGCCTCTCGCTCGGCCGCTTCGACGAGCGCGCCGCCGCCGATCGCGCGCTCGAACAGCTGGGCCAGCGTGGCGTGCGCAGCGCACGCGTCGTCGAGCTGGCCGCGCCGGCCACGCAGCACCTGCTGCGCGCCGACCACGCCGACGCGGCGCTGGCCGAACGCCTCAGCGCGCTGCGCGCTCCGGCGCTGGGCCGCGGCTTCGTGGCCTGCGCGAACTGAGCGCGGCCACGGCCAACGCCAGGGCGGCCAGCCAGACGAGGCCGAGGGCGCCGCCGCCGCCGCTGTCCGAGGCCGCCACCGGCGTGACGGCGTTGGCGGGCCGGTCGGCGCCCAGCGCGATGGCATCGGTGACGTCGATGTTGTCGATCACCTCGGCCTGCCGCGCCGGCGCGACGTAGGCAGCCGGATCGAGCGCATAGCGCAGCGCGCCATCGGCGTCGAGGATGCCCGCGCCGCAAGTGGCGGTGCTGCAGATGCAGCGCCCCGGGTTCTGATCGGAGCAGGCGGCGATCTTCGGCGACACCACGTGCGGCCGCGCGCTGCGTTGCAGGCCCTGGACGATCTGCGCCGCGCTCAGCGAAGGGTTGACGCTCAGCATCAGCCCGATCACCCCGGCGACGACCGGCGCGGCGAAACTCGTGCCCGCCTCACGCGTGTAGATGCCGCTGCGCGGGCCGGTGGTGCCGGCGTTGCCCAGCGTGAGCAGGCCGTCGTCGCCCAGCGCCATGCCCCAGTTGCCGAGCAGGCGCGGGTCGCCACCCACCGTGGCGATCGCCACGCCGGTGCCGAAGTTCGAGTAGCTGGACTTGAAGCCGTCGCGATTGAGCGCGGCCACGCCGATCACGCCGCGGCAGTTCGCCGGCCGCGTCACCGCGCCATGCTCGTTGCCGGCCGCGGCCACCACCACCACGCCCTTGGCCGCGAGCTCGTCGATCGCATCCTGGTAGGCGGCGTTGCACGCGGCGCTGCCACCGAAGCTGATGTTGAGCACGCGCGCCGGATTGGGGTTGAGCGGCAGGACACGGCCCTGCCCGTCGTAGACCGGCAAGCCGGCCGCCCAGCGCATGCCGGCCACGATGTCGGCCACTTCGGCGCCGCACTTGCCGGCCACGCGCACCGGCAGCACGCGGCCGCTCCAGTTGATGGCGGCGACGCCCCGCGAGTTGTTCGTGCCGGCCGCCAGCAGGCCGGCGATCACCGTGCCGTGCCAGGAGCTGTCGCCCACCTCGCAATCACCGAACAGCGCCGCGCTGGCGCTGCGGTCGGCCTCGCTGACCCAGTCGCCCGGGTCGCTGGCGTCGGCATCCCAGCCGTCGCCGTCGTTGGCGTACTCGACGGTGGAGACGAAGTCGCGGCCCGGCAGCACGGCGCTGGCCAGGTCCGGATGGCTGGTGATGCCGGTGTCGAGGATGGCGACCACGGGCGCGGCCGTGCCGGTGCCGATCTGCCAGGCCGTCTGCACGCCCGCCACGCCGCGGCGCCGCTCCTCGATGTCGTTGACGTTGCTGCCGCTGGCCGGGAACAGCCACCACTGCCCGCTGCTCGACACGCTGGCGGCGAACAACGGATCCTGCGGCACGGCCAGGCGCCGCTCGCGCTCGTTGGGCACCACCCACTCGATCTCGGGCGATTCGGCCAGGCGTTGCGCGAGGCGCTGAGCCTCCTCGCGCGGCAGGCGGCCGCCGAAATCCAGGTGGCGCGAGCGCGGCCCCAGGTGGCGCGACTTCGCGCTCAGGCCGGCCGCGCGCAGCACGCGGTCGAGGCGATCCTTGTGGGCGGGCTCGCTCGCGTCGGCGCCGTCGCGCAGCTTGACGATCAGGCCGTTGACCGAGCCGCGCCCCGGCTCGGCCGCCGCCGGCGCAGCGATGCCGAAGACCGCGAGGGCGATGACGGCGAGACGAAGCGCAAGACTCTGCGCGCGCGTCGGGCTCACGGCGCCTCGGCGCCTTGACGCCCGCGCCGCCAGCCCAGCGCGGCCACGGCCAGCGCCAGCGCGGCCAGCCAGACCAGGCCGAGGGCACCGCCGCCGCCACCACCGCCGCCACCACCACCGCCGCCACCACCGCTGCCGACGTTGGCCGCGGCGCGCACCGCGGCCGAGGTGTCGAGCATGCCGGCGCCGCAGGTGCTGGTGGTGCAGTTGCACTGGCTCTGCGCATTGCCGTCGGGCGCATGGCAGTCGGCGGTGCCGATGTACGCGGGGAAGGCGCGCGCCGTGCTCATCAGAACCTGGCGGATCTGCGCCGGCGTGAGGTCCGGCTTCACCGACAACATCAGCGCGGCCGTGCCCGAGACCAGCGGCGCGGAGAAGCTGGTGCCGATGGTGGCGTTGTACGCATCGGTGTAGATCGCACCGGCAGCGCCCGCCACGGGATTGAAGTTGCCGCTGTTGGCGGTGGTGAGGATGGGGTAGAGGCAGGGCAGGCTGCCGCTGGTGTTGACGCAGTTGCCGGCCGGTGCGGCGATGCTCAGTTCGGGGCCGATGTCGGAGTAGCCGACCTTGTCACCTTCGTGGCGCACGCCGGCCACGCCGATCACGCCCGCGCAGTTGGCCGGCTCCGAGGCCGCATGGCCGCTGCCGTTGCCGGCCGAGGCGACGACGACCACGCCGCGCGCGTTCAGCGCAGAGACCGTCGACTGATAGGCCGCCGAACAGCTTCCGGTGCCGCCCAGGCTGAGGTTCAGCACCTTGGCGGGCGCCGGATTGTCCGGAACGCCGGGAACCGTGACGCCCGCCGCCCAGTTCATGCCGGCGATGATGTCCGAGTCCCAGCCGCCGCACTTGGCCAGCACGCGCACCGGCAGCACGCGCACGCGCTCGCGGCCGACGCTGGCCATGCCGATGCCGTTGTCGGTGGCCGCGCCGATGATGCCGCTGACCTGCGTGCCGTGCCAGGAGCTGAGCTCCTCGAGGTACTTGCCGGTCGTCGAATCGAGCGTGGTGCACTGGTAGAACAGGCCGGCCGGATCGTTGGCTTCGGCGGCCGTGATGCCGTCGCCCATGTCGCTCGCATCGGCGTCGCGGCCGTCGCCGTCCTTGGAGGTCAGGAAGGTGCCGAGCAGTTGGCCCTGGTCGGTCTTGTCCTCGCCGACCATGTCGTAGCCGTTCAGCAGCTGGCCCACCAGATCCGGGTGATCCTTGCGCACGCCGGTGTCGAGCACCGCCACCACCACCGGCGTGGCCGTGGCCGCCGGCACGTCCCAGGCCGCTTCGGCATTGATGGCCGAGAGCACCGCGCTGGTGGGCGCGCGCAGGTACCACTGGCCCGCCACGGGGCCGCCGCTGAGGTTCGCCTGGTTGACCGCCGGCCCGGCGGCGTAGAGCGGGTCGGTGGCCACCACCGCACGCGTCTTGCGCCGATCCGGCACCGCGTACTCGATGTCCTTCTCCTTGGCCAAGCGCTCGGCCAGCGCCGCCGAGCTCATGCCGCTGGCGAACATCACCTGCGTGTTCTCGCCCACGCCGCGGCCAGCCGACATGGCGAAGCCGACGCGCGCGGCGAGCGCCTGCGCCTGCGCCGCGTGGCGGTCGCCCGCGCTGGCCGCCTGCTTGCGCAGCAGGCCGGAATCGGCCTTGAACTTGACGATCACGCGCGCCGACTGCGCACCCGCGGGCGCATCCACCGCGGCCGCCGCCAGCGATGCGAACAAGCTCAGGGCAAGAGCGCCGGCCAGGCGCGAGACGTTGGACTTCAAGGATGTCTCCGGACTACGGTCTTGTATTCAGGGGCTGACGATGCGCTTGCGCTCGTCGCGCTGCACGGCGGCGATGCGTGCACTGTCGGCGCGCAGCCGCTGCAGCAGCGCATCGCAATCGGCCGCGCCCTCGCAGCGCAGATAGACGCTGTGCCAGGCTTCGCTCATCGCCGCGAGGTAGCGCACCGGCCGCCCGGCCGCCGCGCCCACCTGCGCCGCCACCTTGGCCGGGTCGGCGCTCGGCTCGACGAGCTTGACCAGCACGCTCATGCCGCTGACCGAGGGCACCGGCTCGGCCGCGCAGGCAACGAGCGCGATGGCGGCCAGGCCGAGCGAGGCGGAGCGGGCGAGCGCGAGCATGGCGGCAGTGTAGGTGCGCCCCTTCGCGCGCCCGCGTGCGGAGTCGACGCGGCCCGGTAAACGTTTGTTGCCCGGGCGTCGCAAGACGTGAGCAGCCGCAACAGCACCAACGAAAAGGGCCCCGTGCGGGGCCCTTTGGTCATGCGCGGAAACGAAGATGTTCAGCGTGCGATCACGCGCACCATCTCCAGCACCTTGTTGGAATAGCCCCACTCGTTGTCGTACCAGGCGACGACCTTCACGAAGGTCTTGTCCAGCGCGATGCCGGCCTCGGCATCGAACACCGAGGTGCAGGGCTCGCCGCGGAAGTCGGTGGCGACCACCTTGTCTTCCGTATAGCCGAGCACGCCCTTCATCGCGCCTTCCGACGCGGCCTTCATGGCCTTGCAGATCTCGTCGTAGCCGGCTTCCTTGTTCAGCTCGACGGTCAGGTCGACCACCGAGACGTCCGAGGTCGGCACGCGGAAGGACATGCCGGTCAGCTTCTTGTTCAGCTCGGGGATCACCACGCCGACGGCCTTGGCGGCGCCGGTGCTGCTCGGGATGATGTTCTCGAGGATGCCGCGGCCGCCGCGCCAGTCCTTGTTGCTCGGGCCGTCGACGGTCTTCTGCGTGGCGGTGGCGGCGTGCACGGTGGTCATCAGGCCGCGCTTGATGCCGAAGGTGTCGTTCAGCACCTTGGCCACGGGCGCCAGGCAGTTGGTCGTGCACGAGGCGTTGGAGACGATCGCCTCGCCCTTGTAGGTCTTGTCGTTGACGCCGAAGACGAACATCGGCGTGTCGTCCTTGGACGGCGCGCTCATGATGACCTTCTTGGCGCCGGCGGCGATGTGCTTCTGCGCCGTCTCCTTGGTGAGGAAGAGGCCGGTCGACTCGACGACGATGTCGGCGCCGATCTCGCCCCACTTCAGCTCGGCCGGATCCTTCACCGCGGTCAGGCGGATCTTCTTGCCGTTGACGATGAGGGTGTTGCCGTCCACCGCCACCTCGCCCTTGAAGCGGCCGTGCACGCTGTCGTACTTGAGCATGTAGGCCAGGTAGTCGGGCTCGAGCAGGTCGTTGATGCCGACGACCTCGACGTCCTTGAAGTTCTGGACGGCGGCGCGGAACACCATGCGCCCGATGCGGCCGAAGCCGTTGATGCCGATCTTGATGGTCATGAGATTTCCTCCAGGTTGAACGAGTGGGGCTTCAGCGGCGGGCCAGCACCGTGCGCACGGTGTCGGCCACGTTCTCCGCGGTGAAGCCGAAATGCTTGAAGAGCACGCCGGCCGGCGCCGATTCGCCGTAGCTGTCGATGCCGACGACGGCGGCGCAGCCGTACTTCCACCAGCCGTCGCTCACGCCGGCCTCCACCGCGATGCGGGGCAGGCCTTGGGGCAGCACGGCGCTCTTGTAGCTCGTGGCCTGGCGGTCGAATACGCTGGTCGAAGGCATCGAGACGACGCGCACGGCGATGCCATCGCGGGCCAGCTGCGCCTGGGCGTGCAGGGCAAGTTGCACCTCCGAGCCCGTGGCGACGATCACCGCCTGGGCCCTCTTCTTCAACCCGACTTCGGCCGGCTCAGCCAGCACGTAGGCGCCTTTGGCGATGTCGTCGAGCGTGCTCTTGGGAAGATACGGAAGGTTCTGTCGCGACAGCAGCAGCGCGGTCGGGCGGCTGCGGTTCTCGACCGCCGCGCGCCAAGCCACCACCGTCTCGGCCGTGTCGGCGGGGCGCCAGACATCGAGGCCGGGAATCAGGCGCAGCGCGGCGGCGTGTTCGACGCTCTGGTGCGTCGGGCCGTCTTCGCCGAGGCCGATCGAGTCGTGCGTGAAGACGTGGATCACGCGCTGCTTCATCAGCGCGGCCATGCGGATGGCATTGCGGCTGTAGTCGCTGAAGGTGAGGAAGGTGCCGCCGTAGGGGATGAAGCCGCCGTGCAGCGCGACGCCGTTCATGACCGCGGCCATGCCGAATTCGCGCACGCCGTAGTTGATGTGGCGGCCGCCGTTGCTCGCGCCCTGCGCATCGAAGCGCAGCGCCGGCGTGGCGCTGGTGTTGGTGAGGTTGGAGCCGGTCAGGTCGGCGCTGCCGCCGAGCAGTTCGGGCAGCGCCTTGGTGAAGACCTCGAGCGCGAGCTGGCTGGCCTTGCGGCTGGCCACGGTCTCGGCCTTGGTGTTGGCGGCGGCCAGCGCCTCGGCCGCCGTCTGCGCCCAGCTGGCCGGCAGCTCGCCGGCCATGCGGCGCTCGAACTCGGCGGCCAGCTCCGGGTAGGCGGCGCGGTAGGCGGCGAAGCGCGCATCCCACTGCGCTTCCAGCTCGGCGCCGCGCGCCTTGGCGTCCCAGGCCGAGTAGGCGGCCTCGGGGATGACGAAGGGCTCGCTGCTCCAGCCGAGCGCGGCGCGCGTCAGCTTGATCTCCTCGGCGCCCAGCGCCTCACCGTGCGCCTTGGCGCTGCCGGCGCGGTTCGGCGAGCCCTTGCCGATGGTGGTCTTGCAGCAGATCAGCGTCGGCCGGCCGGTATTCGCCTTGGCCTGGGCGAGCGCGGCGCTCACCGCCGCCGCATCGTGGCCGTCGACGCCGCGGATGACGTTCCAGCCGTAGGCCTCGAAACGCTTGGGCGTGTCGTCGACGAACCAGGGCGCGACCTGGCCGTCGATGGAGATGCCGTTGTCGTCGTACAGCGCGATCAGCTTGTCGAGCTTCCAGGCGCCGGCCAGGGCGCAGGCCTCGTGGCTGATGCCTTCCATCAGGCAGCCGTCGCCGAGGAAGGCGTAGGTGCGGTGGTCGACCACGGCATGGCCGGGGCGGTTGAACTCGGCAGCCAGCAGCTTCTCGGCCAGCGCCATGCCGACCGCGTTGCTGATGCCCTGGCCGAGCGGGCCAGTGGTGGTTTCGACGCCCGGCGTGACGCCGACTTCCGGGTGGCCCGGCGTCTTGCTGTGCATCTGACGGAAGTTGCGCAGCTCGCTCATCGGCAGGTCGTAGCCGGCCAGGTGCAGCAGCGCATAGATCAGCATCGAGCCGTGGCCGTTGCTGAGGACGAAGCGGTCGCGGTCGGCCCAGTGCGGGTTGGCCGGGTTGTGGCGCAGGTGGCCCTGCTGCGGGCCCCACAGCGCGACCGCCACGTCGGCCATGCCCATGGGCGCGCCCGGGTGGCCGGAGTTGGCCTGCTGCACGGCGTCCATCGCCAGCGCGCGGATCGCGTTGGCCATCAGGGCCGTCGTGGAGGAAGCAGGAGCGTGCGGGGAAGCGAGGTCGGCCATGGCGTTCGCGGCGGCTTGAAGGGTGGCGGGCGGGCGGGAACTGCGGATTTTAGAGCCCCGCCCCGGACCCTCCGTATGATCGGCCGCATGCAGGGGCTGCACCTCACCGCCGACTTGCACGGCTGCCTTCCCCACGGCCGGGCGCACGCGGCGATGACCGATCGCACCGCGCTGCGCGAGCTGTGCCTCGCGGCCGTGCGGCGCAGCGGCCTGGCGCCGGTGGGCGAGCTGTTCCACCGCTTCGAACCCGCCGGCCCCGGCGAGCCCGCCGGCGTCACCGGCGTGGTGCTGCTGGCCGAATCGCACCTGGCGGTGCACACCTGGCCCGAGCTCGGCGCGGTGACGCTGGACGTCTACGTGTGCAACTTCGGCGCCGACAACTCGGCGCGCGCGCGCGCCCTGCTGGCCGCGCTGGAACAGGCCTTCGCGCCGGCCCAGGCCGAGCGCCACGAGATCGCACGCGGCGCGCGCAGGCCCATCGCACCCGCTTGACAGAGCTCAAGCCAGCGCCCGCCTGGTGGTGCGAACCTGCAGACCTGCCGAAACGGCCCGGAGTTCTGCCTTGTCCCACCCCGCCCTGAACATCATCCGCGACGAGCACGGCGCCTTGTCGGCGATGCTGCGTTCGCTGTCCATGCTGCTGGCCGAGCACCGCCGCCACGGCTCGTTGCCCGATTTCAGCGTGCTGCGCGCGATGCTCTTCTACGTCGACGAATTCCCCGAGCAGCTGCACCACAGCAAGGAGACCCAGCTGCTGTTCCCCAAGCTGCGCGAGCGCTGCCCGCAGATCGCCAGCGTGCTCGACCGGCTGGACCGCGAGCACGCGCGCGGCGAGAAGGCGATCCGCGACCTCGAGCACGACCTGCTCGCCTTCGAGGTGCTCGGCGAGCCGCGCCGCGCCGCCTTCGAGCAGGCGGTGGACCGCTACATCGACTTCTACCTCAGCCACATGCGCATCGAGGAGGAGGAAGTGCTGCCGCTGGCGCTCAAGCACCTCACCGCCGCGGACTGGAAGGAGCTCGACACCGCCTTCCTCGCCAACCGCGACCCGCTCACCGGCCACGAACCCAACGACCTGTACCGCCCGCTGTTCAGCAAGATCGTGCAGGAAGCGCCGGCGCCGATCGGGCTGGGGCCAGCGCTGAATTGACCCCCCCGTAGCGCCTGCGGCGCTCCCCCCAGGGGGCGCCGCCAGCGGCCCGGCAAAGCCGGTTCCGCGGCGACTGCTTGGCTCGGCTCGCGGTTCGCGGCCGTCTAGACTTCTGCGGATGAAAGCGATCATCCTCGCCGCCGGCCGTGGCGAACGCATGCGGCCGCTGACCGACGCCTGCCCGAAGCCGCTGCTGCGCGTGCGCGGCAAGGCGCTGATCGAGTGGCATCTGGAACGCCTGGCGCGCGGCGGCGTGCGCGAGGTGGTGATCAACACCGCCTGGCTGGAGGAACAGATCGTCGCGGCGCTGGGCGACGGCGCGCGCTTCGGCCTGGCCATCCGCTACTCGCTCGAAGGCCGCGACCACGGCGGCGCGCTCGAAACCGCCGGCGGGCTCAAGAAGGCCTTGCCGCTGCTGGCGCTAGCCGCCGACGAGCCGTTCTGGTACGTCGCCGCCGATGTCTTCGCGCCCGCCTTCGACTTCGGCGCCGCGGCGGCCGCGGCGGTCCGCCCCGGCCAGCTCGGCCATCTGTGGATGGTGGCCAACCCGCCGCAGCATCCGGGCGGCGACTTCGGCATCGCCGACGACGGCCTCGCGCTGGCCGGCCGGTCGGGCGCAAGCTTCACCTGGTCGGGCATCGGCATCTTCCGGCCCGGCTTCGTCACCGAACTGATGGGCGATTTCGAGGCCGGTGCCAAGGCGCGCCTGCGCCCCTACCTGGACGCCGCCATCGCCCGGCGCCGCCTCGGCGCGACACGCTGGACGGGCGACTGGGCCGACGTCGGCACGCCCGAGCGGCTGCGCGCGCTCGACGCGGCCTGAACCGTTCGGCGGCCGAAACTCGCCGCTCGCCGCACGAAGCATTGATTCGGCGCGAGAAATCGCTAAGGATCCGGCCCATGGACATGCTCTCGTCCGCGCTCACCCTGCCGATGTCGCTGGCCGCGGCCGGCGCGGCGCATTTTCTGCTCTCGCGCGGCGTCAAGGCGGTGCTGTGGTCGGTGTCGCCGCTGGCCACCGGCGAGCCGCAGGCCTACACCTACGAACGCGATGTCTGGCGCAGCGCCGAGCCCGAGATGCTGCAGGTGGTGATCGCCGTGCTGGCTTCCGGCCTCCTCGTCTGGATCGGCGCCGTGATGGGCTGGCACTGGCTCATGGGCCTGGGCGTGGCGGCGTGGTTCGGCGCGCTGGCGCTCGACCTGCTGCGCTGGGAGCGCGTCGCCGTCAGCGCCAGCAACCTGTGGTTCCAGCGCGGCCTGCGCGAGCGCGTGCACCAGATCGCCTACGAGAACATCCGCGACGTGCACGTCGAGGAAAAGGAGGCCGGCGGCTTCACGCTGCGCCACGGCCGCAACAACCGCGTCTGCCGCTTGCAGGTGCGCATGAAGGACAAGCGCATCGTCGCCCTGCCCAAGACCGATGCGTTCTCGGGCCTGGGCGATGTCGAGGAAGTCGCCAACCAGCTGCGCCAGCGCCTGCGCCACATGGAAGACCGCGAGGCCATGCAGCGCTCCGAGGCGGCGGCGCACGAAGCGGCGCGCCGCGCGGCCGACACGCCCAGCGGCGGCGACGACGAGCTGCGCCGCGCGCTCAACAAGCTGCGCGCCGGCGCGCTGGCGCCCAACGTGCCCAAGGCCGTCAAGCTGCGCGACGAAACATGAGGCGCGACGAAGCGGCCTCCCCGGCCCGCTGCGCGGAGCGCCGCCGCCGCCTGGCCGCGGCGATGGCGGCGCAGGGCGGCGGCATCGCCGTGCTGCCCACCGCGCCCGAGCGCCAGCGCAACGGCGACAACGACCACCCCTATCGCCACTGCAGCCACTTCCACTACCTGAGCGGCTTCGACGAGCCGCAGGCCTGGCTGCTGCTCGACGACAGCGGCCACAGCACGCTGCTGTGCCGCGAGAAGAACGCCGAGCGCGAGATCTGGGACGGCCACCGCCTCGGCCCCGAGGCCGCGCCGGCGGTGCTGGGCGTGGACGAAGCGCATGCGGTCGAGGCGCTCGACCGCGTGGCCATCGACAAGCTGGCCGGCGCCGCGGCGGTGTGGCTGCCCTTCGGCGTGCACGACGGCCTGGTGGCGCGCGTCGACGGCTGGCTGGCGGCACTGCGCGGCCGCAGCCATCTCGGCATCCGCAGCCCGCAGAGCCAGCACGACCTGGCGCCGCTGCTGGCGGAGATGCGCCTCGTCAAGGACGAGGGCGAACTCGCCACCATGCGCCGCGCCGCGCGCATCTCGGCCGGCGCGCATGTGCGCGCGATGCGCTTCGCCGCCGCGCATTTCCGCGCCGCGCCGCAGGCGGGCCTGCCCGAGTACGCCCTCGAAGCCGAGCTGCTGCACGAGTTCCGCCGCCACGGCGCGCAGTCGCCGGCCTACGGCGCCATCGTCGCGGCGGGACGCAACGCCTGCGTGCTGCACTACGCCGCCGGCGACACCGAGCTGCGCGCCGGCGAGCTGTGCCTGATCGACGCCGGTTGCGAGCTCGACGGCTACGCCAGCGACGTCACCCGCAGCTTCCCCGCCGATGGCCGCTTCACGCCGGCGCAGCGCGAGCTCTACGACATCGTGCTGGAGGCGCAGCAGGCCGCCATCGCCGTCACGCGCCCCGGCGCGCGCAAGCAGGACGCGCACTGGGCCGCGGTGCGCGTGCTCGCGCAAGGCATGCTCGATGCCGGCCTGCTCGAGCGCAACAAGGTCGGCGACGTCGAAGCGGTGATCGAGAGCGCCGCTTACCGCGCCTTCTACATGCACGGCACCGGCCACTGGCTGGGCCGCGACGTGCACGACGTGGGCGAGGTGCTGGCGCTCGACGAGCCGCCGGTCGAGCAGCGCGACGGCTACGGCGCGCGCGTGCTCAAGAAGCCCTCGCGCGTGCTGCGCCCGGGCATGGTGATCACCGTCGAGCCCGGGCTCTACGTGCGCCCGGCCGAGGGCGTGCCGGAGCGCTTCTGGAACATCGGCATCCGCATCGAGGACGATGCGGTGATCACCGCCACCGGCTGCGAGCTGATCAGCCGCGACGTGCCGGTCGACCCGCGCGAGATCGAACGCCTCATGCGCGGCTGAAGGCGCGCAGCACGTCGGCCGCGGCGCGGCTGCCGTGGAAGAAGGCCTCCTCGAACACCGAATAGCCGGCCAGGTCGGCATGCGCGAAGTGGATGCGGCGCTGCGGCCGCGCCAAGGCCTGCAGCGCCGCATGCCCGCGCAGGCCCGGCACGGGAATGCTCATGGCGTGGCCGTAGCGCATCAGCTCGATGCGGCGCACGTGGCGCGGCAGGTCGGGGTGGGCGCGTGCGAGGTCGGCCAGCACACGCTCGGCCCAGCTTGCGGCATCGCGCTCCAGCAGCTCGCGGCGCGCGGCGGCGGCCTGCGCCGCATCGTCGCCGCCCAGCGCCCAGTAGGCGGTGAGCACGGTCGGCCCCGGGTGCGGACGCAGGCTCTGGTGCATCGCATCGACATAACCGAGCGCGGGGCTGCGGTAGAGCACGTTGTCCCACGAAGGCGGCGCGCCGCCGCGGTCGATGGGCGGGCGTTCGCAGTGCAGGTTGGCGACCAGCCAGGGCGCATGGCGCTGCGCGGCCGCGGCCTCGGCGAGCGCGGCGGGTGCCTGCTCGACGAGCCGCGCGGCGACGAAGAGCGGCAAGGCCAGCACGACTTGCGCCGCCTGCCAGCGCTCGACGCGGTGCTCGCGCTCGTTCCACACGTCGAGCTCGACACCCTCGCGCAGCTCGCGCAGGCGCATGGCGACGCAGCCCGTGCGCAGCCGCTCGCCCAGCGGCGCGGCCAGCTTGGCGCTCAGCCAGCCGTTGCCTTCAGGCCAGGTCAACACGCCGTCGCGCTCGGCCTCGCCTTCGCCGGGCGCGTGAAAGCCGTGGCGGCTGGCGAAGTAGTGCAGCCCGGCCCAGGCCGACACCTGCGCGCTGCCGGCGCCGTAGTCGTCGCGGCAGCAGTAGTCGAGGTACCAGCGCAGCGCCGGCGCATCCAGGCCTTCGTGCGCCAGCCAGTCGTCGAAGCGCTGCGCATCCAGCGCCGCCAGCTCGGCACGCCAGGCCGCACGCGCCGTCGGCATGCGGAAGGCATGGTCATCCACCCAGCGCTGCACTTCGCGCGCGAAGCGCCGGTACTGCGCCAGCGTGGATTCGCGCTCGGCGGCGGGCAGGGCTTCGACCGGCGGCAGCAGGCCCTCCACCCACTGCCCTTCGATGAAGAGGCGTTCCTGCGGGCTGTGGCACAGGTGGCGTTCGTCATAGAGCACGCGGCCCTGCTCGACGCGGCGCAGGCCCAGTTCGTCGAGCAGTTGCGCCACCTCGTGCGCGTGCGGCCCGGGCACGGGCAGGTAGTGCGCGCCCAGCGGGCAGCCCATGCCGGCGATCTGATGGCCACGGCTGTTGCCGCCGGCCACGTCTTCGAGCTCGAGCACGCGCAGATCGGCGATGCCGGCGCGCATGAGGCCGCGCGCGGCCGCCAGGCCGGCGATGCCGGCGCCGACCACGATCACACTCGCGCGCTGCGTCACGGCCGGCATGCCGAGACTGCCGCTCTTCGAGTCGCGCAGGCGATGGCCACGCTCGTGCGCGGCGCCAACCCATTGCGCAGTCCAGCGCGCTTCGCTCTCGCGCGTGCAGCCAACGAGCGCCGAGCCAGCCAACGCCAGCGCCGCCCGCCGCGTCAGCCGCAGGCTCACTGGTGCACCTTGCCCCACTCTTCCTCGAACAGGTGCACGAGGCGCTGGTTGGACAGCAGGTTGGGCTGCGCCTCCACGCGTGCCATGTCGGGCGGGAAGTGGAACAGCGCGCTCAGGCCGGCCACATCGAGGAAGCGCAGGCCTGCGGGCAGCACACTCGGCATGCGCCAGGGCCGCCGGCTGGCGAGGATGAAGCCCCACTCGCCGAAGCTCGGCACATGCACGTGGTAGGGCGTGGCGGTGAGGCCGACGGCCTCGATCGTCGCGGCCACCGTCCAGAAGCTGCGCCGCGCGAGCAGCGGCGAGGTGGTCTGCACCACCGCATAACCGCCGGCGGCGAGGTGCTCGTCGACGCGTTCGTAGAAGCTGGTGGTGTAGAGCTTGCCGATGGCGAAGTTGGTCGGATCGGGGAAGTCGACCACGATCACGTCGAAGTGGCCCGGGTTGCGCTCCAGCCAGCCGAAGGCGTCCTCGTTGACGATGCGTACCTTGGGCGAGTTCAGCGCATTGCCGTTCAGCGCCGTGAGCATCGGTGCGGTCGAGAACAGCTGCGTCATGTGCGGGTCGAGCTCGACCAGCGTCACCTGCTCGACGCTCGGAACTTTCAGGATCTCGCGCAGCGCCATGCCGTCGCCGCCGCCCAGCACCAGCACCTGCCGGGGCGCGCCCTGCGCGGCCATCGCCGGGTGCACCAGGGCCTCGTGGTAGCGGTACTCGTCGCGCGAATGGAACTGCAGGTTGCCGTTGAGGAAGAGGCGCACGCCGGCGCGGCCCGAGGTCACCACCACGCGCTGGTAGGCGCTGCTCTCGGCGTAGACGATGGCGTCGCCGTAGAAGCGGTCCTCGGCCCAGCGCGTGATCCCGTCCGCCCCGGCGAAGGCAGCGGCCAGCACCGCCACCGTGAGCCCGCAGGCCAGCGCATGCGCCATCAGGCCGCGCAGTTCGGCGCGGAACAGCCACAGCGCCCACAGCGCGACGCCGGCGTTGAGCAGGCCGAAGAAGAGCCCGGTGCGGATCAGCCCGAGCTGCGGCACCAGCAGCAGCGGGAAGGCGATGGCCACCGCCAGCGCGCCGAGGTAGTCGAAGGTGAGCACCTGCGAGACCAGATCCTTGAGCGCGTAGCGCTCGCGGAAATGGCGCTTGAGGATGCGCATCACCAGCGGGATCTCCAGCCCGACCAGGGTGCCGACCGCCAGCACCAGCGCGTAGAGCGCGAAGCGGAAGGAGCCGGCGGCGACGCTGTGCAGCGCGAACAGCGCCGCCGGCATCAGCCCGCCGACCAGGCCGACGAGCAGCTCGATGCGCAGGAACTGCGCCACCAGCTGGCGCTCGAGGAAGCGCGACAGCCAGGAGCCCAGCCCCATCGCGAACAGGTAGGTGCCGATGACGGTGGAGAACTGCAGGACGGAGTCGCCCAGCAGGTAGCTGGCCAGCGCGCCGGCCGCCAGCTCGTAGAGCAGCCCGCAGGCCGCGACGACGAATACCGAGGCGAGCAGCGCCACCTCGGCGGGGCGGATGGGCGCCGCGCGTGCGGCGCCCTCGCCGTCAACCATGGATGGCGGCGGCGACGATCAGCCCGATCGCGATCGCGGTGGCGCCGACCACGATGGCCAGCGCGACGTTCTTCTTCTCGACGATCTCCTCCCACAGGTCGTAGGGGGTGAGCTTGTCGACGATGACGAAGCTGATCCAGAACACGCCGACGCCGATCACGGCGTAGAGCATGGAGCCGAAGAAGACCGCGGGTTTGAGCCACTCGATGCCCATCATGTTTGCTCCTCGTTCAATGCCGTTCGTTTCACTTGTGGCTGCCACCACCGCCGCTGGACCAGCCGCCCCAGGAGCCGCCTCCGACGCGGCCGCTGCCGCTGCGCGCGCTGCGCAGGCAATTCTGGTACTCGGCCGAGGCCTCGCCGTAGGTGGCGCGCAGCGGCTCGCAATCGCGCCGCTCGTCGCCGTCGCAGCGGAACATCATCAGCAGCACCACGACCACGAAGCCCCAGAAGAACACCTTGGCCAGCAGCGAGGCCGCGTTGCCCGAGCCCGGCATGGCGTCGCGCTGCAGCGCCGCGCTCTTCTCGGGCGCGAGCTTGAAGGCCTTGAGCACCGCATCGGCGGAAAGCGTCTCGCCGGCCGACCAGGTGATCTCCTGCGTGTCGCCCGAGCCGGTGCGCTCGCGGTTGATGCGCCGCGCCGAGAAGGCGCCGCTGCCGATGTAGTCGGTGTTGTACGTCTTCGCGTCGCGCTCGAGCCGCCAGTAGAACTCGCCCAGCACGTAGGTCGCCTTGCCGACGTAGTCGTACAGCTTGCGGTAGAGCACGCCCTGGTATTTCACGCCCTCGCCGGCGCGTTCGGGCACGCCGGTGACGGGCGCCGTCCAGCTCCAGCCGTCTTCGGCGTCGACCAGGAAGGCGAAGCCCTCGGTGCGGTGGTAGAGCAGGTACTCGCGCCAGAACGTCTGCTCGTCCTCGCCGGTGTCGACCTCGCAGCGCTCGGCATAACCGACCACCTGCCAGGGCAGCGCCTTCTTCTCGCCCGGCGCGAGCGAGAGCGCCAGCGTGCCCACGCTGCCGAGCGGGATCTGCGGCTCGCTGCCGTTGGCCTGCGCGTAATGCTGCAGATCGCCGCCCACGCCCTGCGAGACGTCGACCACCGCATGGCAGTTGTGGCAGACGATGCTCTGCGTGCTCGAGAGCTTCACCTCCAGCGCGGTGCCGCAGCTCGGGCATTCGACGCCGCGCGCCTTGAGCGTCTTCTCGCTGCTTTCGGCCAGGCCCGTCATCGCCAGCTCGCTGATCGCCACCGAGCGGCCGATGGACCACTTGGGCGCGGCCGGGTCGCCGTAGTCCAGCGTGCCGACCTCGCCGCGCGTGTTGCGCACATCGGCGACGACGAAGCCGCGTTCGAGATTCGGCTTGAAGGGCAGCTCGCCCTGCGCCGCGATCAGCTTGGCGGCGGCGACCGAGGCCACGGCCCAGGCCTGCCCGGCGACGCTGACCGACTGGCCCGGGCGCAGCGTCTCGGGTGCCGGCACGGCCGCGTCCAGCGGCGCGTCGAAGGCGAAGACGTAGCGGCCGTTGTCCTCGCTCAGCCAGCCGGAGCGTCCGTTGTCGAACAGCGCATGCCACTCGTTCCAGGTGCCCTCGGCGTAGCGGTATTGCAGCCGGCCGACCAGCACGAAGGGCGCGCCCTGGTGGCGGCCGGCCGCGCCGAGCTGCAGCGGCGAGTGGTCGTCGAACAGCTCGGCGACCTGGCCGATGCGCTGCAGCGCATCGCCGTCGCGCACGATGCTCGAACGGCAGTAGCTGCAGACGGCGAAGGCCGACGCGGCCGAGCGGAACTCGACCGGCGCGCCGCAGTTCGGGCAGGCGGCCCGGTAGCCGCGTTGCGCTCTGTCTTCGGTGGCCAAGACAGCGCGGCGATCAGACGAGCTTCTTCAGCAGCTCGGCCTTCTTGGCGTCGAATTCCTCGCCGGTGAGGATGCCCTTGGCTTTCAGCTCGGCGAGCTTCTCGAGGGTCGCCATCACCTCGTCGGGCCGCACACCGGCCGCCTGCGCTGCCGCGGCAGCACCAGCCGCGCCGGCGCCCTGCAGGCCCTGGTTGAGCTGCTGCGCCATCACCTGGCCGAGCGCCACGCCGGCGCCCAGGCCCATCGCATCGCCGACCACGCCGCCGCCCGCCGCGCCCTTGGCGAACTCGGGCAGCGACTGCGCGGTCTGGTACTGCATGAACTTGCCCATGTCGTTGCCGACCATGCCCATGCCGATCTTCTGGTCGAGGATCTTCTGCAGCTCCTCGGGCAGCGAGACGTTCTGCACCGTCACCGCTTCCAGCTTGAGGCCGAGCTTCTCGAAGGCCGGCGCGGTGGCCTGCTGCAGCTGGCTGGCAAACTCGATCTGGTTGGCGGCGAGGTCGAGGAAGGCGATGCCGCTGGAGGCCACCGCATCCGAGATGTGCTGCAGCATGGTGGCGCGCAGCTGGCCGTCGAGCTCGGCGACGGTATAGGTGTCGCGCGTGCCGGAGATCTCGGTGTGGAAGGCCTTCGGGTCGGCGATGCGGTATGCGTAGTTGCCGAAGGCACGCAGGCGCACGGCGCCGAAATCCTTGTCGCGGATGGTCACCGGCTGGGTCGTGCCCCAGCGCTGGTCGACCTGCTGGCGCGTGCTGAAGAAGTAGACGTCGCTCTTGAACGGGCTCTGGAAGAGCTTGTCCCAGTTCTTCAGGTAGGTCAGCACCGGCAGCGTCTGCGTCGTCAGCTTGTACATGCCGGGGCCGAATACGTCGGCCACCTTGCCTTCGTTGACGAATACCGCCATCTGCGATTCGCGCACCGTCAGCGAGGCGCCGTTCTGGATCTCGCGGTCGGCCATCGGGAAGCGCCAGGCGAGCGTGCCATCGCCCGCCTCCATCCACTCGATGATGTCGATGAACTGTTTCTTGACGAAATCCATCAGCGCCATGGGGCCTCCCGGTCGATATCGCAGCCGAAATCCGGCGCGAGGATCATAGGGCCACCGCCGGCGCTGGCGCAGAATGTCGCGGCACTTCCACACCCCTTCCGCGATGAATTCGCCACTCTCCCGCACGCCGCTGCGCCTGGCCGTCGTCGGCGCCGGCCCGGTCGGCCTGGCGCTGGCGCTGGACGCCGCGCAGCGCCTGCCCGAGGCCGACATCAGCCTCTTCGACGCCCGCTCGCCGCAGCGCGACGTGAGCGCCGACCCGCGCACCCTGGCGCTCTCGCTGGGCAGCGTGCAGTGGCTGCAGCGCCTCGGCGCCTGGCCGGCCGAAGGCGTGCAGCCCATCCTGGAAGTCAACGTGTCGCAGCAGCCGCCCTCGGCGCCGCCGGTTTTTTCCGCGCTGTTCGGCGAGCCGGAAGTGCGCATCGCCGCGCACGACGAAGCCGTGCCCATGCTGGGCGCGGTGCTGAGCTACGGCCGCATCGTGACGACGCTGCAGCAGGCCTGGTTCGCCGCCGAGGCCGCGCAGCCGCAGCGGCTGCACACGCGCTTCGGCACGCCGGTGGGCGCGGTCAAGCCGGTGGCCGGCGGCGTGGAGATCGACGCCGGCATCGCCGAGGCCTTCGACCTGGCCGTGATCGCCGAGGGCGGCGTCTTCGCCGATCAGGCGCGCAAGGCGATCCGGCGCGACTACGGCCAGGCGGCCTGGGTCGGCACGGTCGAGCTCGCGCCCGGGGCGCCGCGCGGCGTGGCCTACGAGCGCTTCACGCGTCACGGCCCGGCGGCGCTGCTGCCGCTGCCGGACGGGCGTGCTTCGCTGGTGTGGTGCGTGGAGAGCGATGACGACCCGGTGGCCGCGCTAGCCGATGCGCAGCGCCTCGCGGTGCTGAACACCATCTTCCCCGCCGCGCTGACGCCGCTGCGTTCGATCACGCCGCTCAAGCGTTTCGAGCTGGGCCTGAACGCCGAACGCACGTTGACGGAAGGCCGCACGGTGCGCATCGGCAATGCGGCGCAGACGCTGCACCCGGTGGCCGGCCAGGGCCTCAACCTCGGGCTGCGCGATGCCGCGGAGCTGGTCAACCTGCTGCGCCGCGGTGGCGACCTCGACGCCGCGCTGCGCAGCCTCGAATGGCAGCGCGGCCCGGACCGCTGGGCGCTGATCGCCACCACCGATTTCCTCGCGCGCAGCTTCACCTGGGTGCTGCCCGGCGCCGGCGCGGCGCGCGGCCTCGGCCTCGCGGCCCTGCAGGCGCTGCCGGCGCTCAAGTCGGCGCTGGCGCGGCAGATGATGTTCGGGCGGCGCTGAGCCGCCCACGATTGCAAGGAGAAGAAGATGTTCGTGGTCTGCGGCGAAGCGCTGTTCGACGTATTCGCCACCGGCGAGACGCCCACCGGCATGGCGATGGACGCCCGCATCGGCGGCTCGCCCTTCAACGTGGCCATCGGGCTGGCGCGGCTCGGCCAGCCGGTGGCCTTTCTCTCGCAGATCTCGCGCGGCTTCCTGGGCGAGCGGCTGATGCATGCACTGGCCGCCGAGGGCGTGGGCGCCTCCACCGTGCAGCGCTCCGATGCGCCCACCACGCTCAGCCTGATCGGCGTGGACGCGCAGGGCGTGCCCTCCTACGCCTTCTACGGCGAGGGCTGCGCCGACCGGCTGCTCGACGAATCGGCGCTGGCCGCGCTGCCCGCGGGCGTGAAGGCGATCAACTTCGGCTCCTATGCCACCGTGGTGGGCCGCACCGCGGCCACGCAGCGCACGCTGGTCGAGCGCAGCCAGGGCCGCGCGCTGATCGCCTACGACCCCAACATCCGCCTCAACGTCGAGCCGCAGCTCGAGGTCTGGCGCACGCAGATCGAGTGGATGCTGCCGCGCACGCAGCTGCTCAAGGTGAGCGACGAGGATCTGCGCCTGGTCTGGCCCGGCCTCGCGCCGGCCGAGTTCGCCGCACGCGCGCTGGCGCAGGGCGTGGCCCTGGTGGTGGTGACGCGCGGCGGCGAAGGCGCGAGCGGCTGGACGGCCGCCGCGCAGGTAGACGTGCCGCCGGTGAAGGTGGCGGTGGTCGACACCGTCGGCGCGGGCGACACCTTCCAGGCGGCGCTGCTGACCTGGCTGGCGGAGCACGATGCGCTCGCCGCGGCGTCGCTGGCCGCGCTGTCGAAAGACGCGCTCGCCGAGGCGCTCGGCTTCGCGGCGCGCGCCGCCGCGATCACCTGCTCGCGCCGCGGCGCCGATCTGCCGCGACGCGCGGAGCTGTAGGGCGGCATACTCGCCGCCCATGTCGACGGGCGTGTTCCTCAAGCTGGTCGCCATCTTCGTGGTGGTGGCGCTGGGCTGGGTGGTGGGCAAGGCGCGCTGGCTGGGTGAGAACGACCCGGCCCGCGTGCTCGCCAACGCCGCCTACTACATCTTCGTGCCGGCGCTGCTGTTCCGCACCACCGCACGCATCGATCTGGCGGCCATGCCCTGGGGCACGGTGATCGCCTTCTTCGTGCCGGTGCTGGCGCTGCTGTTGCTGGTCTACGCCTGGGAGCGGCGCACGCACCGCGAGCGCGGCCTGCCCACCGCGGCGCCCAGCGTGCGCGCCATCTCGGCCACCTTCGGCAACTCGGTGCAGGTGGGCATCCCCTTCGCGGCGGCACTGTTCGGCGAGGCGGGCCTGGCCATCCACGTCGCGCTGGTCAGCCTGCACGCGCTGACGCTGCTGACCGTGCTCACCGCACTGGTCGAGCTCGACCTCGCGCGCGAGCGGCGCAGCCTCGGCCACTCCAACGCCCATCTCTTCACGACGCTGGCGCGCACCATGCGCAACACCATCATCCACCCGGTGGTGCTGCCGGTGCTCGCCGGCCTGGCCTGGAACCTCGCGCGGGCGCCGCTGCCCGCCATCGCCGACGAGATCCTCGCCACGCTGGCGCAGGCGGTGGTGCCGTTGTGCCTGGTGCTGATCGGCATGTCGCTGGCCTATTACGGCGTGAAGGGCGCGGCGCGCGGCGCGGTGGTGATCAGCGTGCTCAAGCTGGTCGTGCTGCCGGCGCTGGTGCTGGCCACGGCGCACTGGGGCTTCGGCCTCACCGGCCTGCCGCTGGCCGTGGTGGTGATGATGGCCTCGCTGCCGGTGGGCAGCAACGCGCTGATCTTCTCGCAGCGCTACGCGGCGCTGGAGGCGGAGGCCACGGCGGCGATCGTGTTCTCGACCGTGGCTTTCGTGGCAACGGCCTCGGTCTGGCTGGCCGTGCTCGCCGTGCTGGGATAGGCGTTCCGGGATAATCCGCCCTCATGAGCTCCACCGATCTGCAGGCGACGATCGCCCACATGGGCGTGGCCGCGCGCGCCAGCGCCACCGCGATGGCGCGGGCCTCCACCGCTGCCAAGAACGCCGCGCTGCTGGCACTTGCGCGCCGCCTGCGCGGCGGCGTGGCCGAACTGCAGAAGGCCAACCACCACGATCTCGCCGCGGCGCGCGAGGCCGGCCTGGCCGAGCCCATGGTCGACCGCCTCAAGCTCACCGAGAAGGTCATCGCCACCGTCGCCGAAGGCTGCGAGCAGATCGCCGCCATGCCCGATCCGATCGGCGAGATCACGAACGTGCGCCGGCGGCCGAGCGGCATCAGCGTCGGCCAGATGCGCGTGCCGCTGGGCGTCTTCGGCATGATCTACGAGAGCCGGCCGAACGTGACCATCGAGGCCGCGTCGCTGGCCATCAAGAGCGGCAATGCCTGCATCCTGCGCGGCGGCTCGGAGGCGATCCACTCCAACCTCGCGCTGTGGCGCTGCGTGCAGGCCTCGCTGGCCGAGGCCGGCCTGCCGCCCGATGCGGTGCAGCTGGTGCAGACCACCGACCGTGCCGCCGTCGGCCACCTGATCGCCTCGCCCGAAGCGGTGGACGTGATCATCCCGCGCGGCGGCAAGGGCCTGATCGAGCGCATTGCCCGCGAGGCCAGGGTGCCGGTGATCAAGCACCTGGACGGCAACTGCCACGTCTACGTCGACGCGAGCGCCGACCTGGAACTCGCGGTGAAGGTCACCGACAACGCCAAGACGCAGAAGTACAGCCCCTGCAATGCCGCCGAGTCGCTGCTGGTGCACGAGGCCATCGCGCCGGCCTTCCTGCCGCGCATCGGCGCCGTGTTCGCCGCCAAGGGCGTGGAGATGCGCTGCGAGCCGCGCGCGCGGGCGCTGCTCGCGGCGGTCGGCGGCGCGAAGCTCGTCGAGGCCAGCGAGGCCGACTGGAGCGAGGAATACCTCGCCGCCGTCATCAGCGTGAAGGTGGTGGGCTCGCTCGACGAGGCGATCGCGCACATCAACCGCTACGGCTCGCACCACACCGACGCCATCCTCACCGACAGCCACGCCAACGCGATGCGCTTCCTGCGCGAGGTCGATTCGGCCAGCGTGATGGTCAACGCCAGCACGCGCTTCGCCGACGGCTTCGAGTACGGCCTGGGCGCCGAGATCGGCATCAGCACCGACAAGTTCCACGCCCGTGGGCCGGTCGGCCTGGAAGGCCTCACCTCGATGAAGTGGGTGGTGCTCGGGCAGGGCGAGGTGCGAACCTGAAGCCCGACGCCATGAAGGACGAGCGCCGCGCCCTCGTGCTCTTCTCCGGCGGGCAGGATTCCACCGTCTGCCTGGCCTGGGCGCTGAACCGCTTCCGCCAGGTCGAGACCATCGGCTTCGACTACGGCCAGCGCCACGAGGTCGAGCTCGAGTGCCGGCAGAAGGTGCGCGAGGAGCTGCGCACGCAGTTCCCCAAGTGGGGCAAGCGCCTCGGCGACGACCATCTGCTCGACCTCGCCCTGCTCGGCCAGATCTCCGACACTGCGCTCACCCAGCAGCGCGAGATCGAGATGACCGAGAGCGGCCTGCCCAACACCTTCGTGCCCGGCCGCAACCTGCTGTTCCTCACCTTCGCCGCCACCGTGGCCTACCGGCGCGGCCTGAACGTGCTGGTGGGCGGCATGTGCGAGACCGATTTCTCCGGCTACCCCGACTGCCGCGACAACACGCTCAAGGCGCTGCAGGTGGCGCTCAGCCTCGGGCTCGATGCGCCGATGACGATCGAGACACCGCTGATGTGGTACGACAAGGCGCAGACCTGGGCACTCACCGAGCGCCTCGGCGGCGAGGCGCTGATCGACCTGGTGGCCGAGCACACCCACACCTGCTACGTCGGCGACCGCTCGCGCCGCCACGAGTGGGGTTACGGCTGCGGCCTGTGTCCGGCCTGCGACCTGCGCCGCGCCGGCTACAACGCGTGGATGCACGCCTGAGCCTGTTCACCCTGC
Source organism: Piscinibacter sp. (assembly GCA_017983795.1). Taxonomy (GTDB): domain Bacteria; phylum Pseudomonadota; class Gammaproteobacteria; order Burkholderiales; family Burkholderiaceae_C; genus Piscinibacter. Next base: position 25,417 of record JAGOAS010000004.1, on the reverse strand, counting down.
TCAGCGCGGCCGTGCTGGTGTTCTGGGCCGTGGGCGCCTACAACCGCCTGGTCGGCCTGCGCAGCGAGCTGCTGCGCGCCATCGCGGCGGTCGATGCGCAGTTCCACGCCCGCCAGGCCGTGCTGGGGCAATGGGCCGAGGGCCTGGCCGGGCGCGCCGATGCCCAGGCACTGGCCGCGCTGCAGGCCGCCTGCCGGCAGGCCGAGACGGCCTGCGCCCACGCCCGCGCCCGGCCGGCGCGCAGCGGCACGGTGGTGAGCCTGCGGCTGGCCGAGGAGATCCTGGGGCAGGCGCGCGCGGCCCTGCGCCCGAGCGGCGACCCGCTCAGCGCCGAGCTGGCCGAGGCGGACACGGCGCTGGCCTTTGCGCGCCGCCAGTTCAACGAATCGGCCCAGGTGTACAACCGTGCCGTGTCGCAGTTCCCGACCTGGGTCATCGCGGGCCTGTTCGGCTTCCGAAAGGCAGGCACACTCTGAGGATGCTCGAGACGCGCATCATGACCGGCAAGGTGACCCCCGCCCTGTCCGGCCCCGCCGTGGGCGAGGCCGAGGCCGAGGCCATGGATCGCCTCGACCGGGTGCGCGGCATCGGCGGCATGAAGGCCGCGCTGCTGGCGCTGCTGCTCTCGCCCGCGCTGCCGCGCCGGCTGCGCATCTGGCGCGAGGAAACCGCTCCCATGCCCGAAGCCGAGGAGGTGCGCGCCGACGTCGAACGGCTCGGCCCGACGACGCGCCTGCCCTGGTTCGAGCTGCTGCTGGCGCGCATGGGCGCCTCGCCGCTGCAGGAGCGCCAGGCGCTGCTGCGCTCGGCGCGCCGCGTGCTCGGCCCGCCCGGCCAGCCGATCGACCGGCTGCTGTGGCTGGCGATGCGGCGCCAGTTCGGCGAGCACCCCGATGCGAAGGCGCACGTCACGCCCGACCCCGACGTGTCGCGCCTGACCATCGCCGAGGTGCTGCACGTGGCGCACTTCAGCGCCCATCTGGCGCGCATGGTGCCCAGCGAGGATCCGACCCATGGCCAAGCCTGGTACCAGGTGGTGATGTCGCGCTGGCTCAAGCCGGCCGAGACGCCGCCCTGGCAGCGCCCCGACGTCGACGCCCTGGTGCACGCGCTCAACGGCCTGCAGCTGATGTCGTGGATGCAGCGGCCGCAGGTGGTGCGCACCTGGGTGGCGGCCGCCAAGCAGATCACTCCGGGAGCGCTCGACCCCGTCGCGGCCGACGCGCTGCGCCTGAGCTCGCTGCTGCTCGATTCACCGATGCCGCCCGACCTGGCGCGGCAGTACGCCGAGGTCGACCCCGACTGATCAGAGCCGCCGGTGCGTCAGCGCCGGCAGTTGCGCACGCACTTCGGCGATGCGCGCGGCATCCATCTCGGCCAGCACCACGCCCTCGCCTTCGGGCCGCACCGCCAGCACCTCGCCCCAGGGGTCGACGATCATGCTGTGGCCCCAGGTGCGGCGGCCGTTCTCGTGCCGGCCGCCCTGCGCGGGCGCGAGCACGTAGCACTGGTTCTCCACGGCGCGCGCGCGCAGCAGCAGCTCCCAGTGCGCCTGGCCGGTGGTGTAGGTGAAGGCCGAGGGCACGCACAGCAGATCGCAGGGCGGCGCCATCAGTGCGCGGTACAGCTCCGGAAAGCGCAGGTCGTAGCAGACGCTCAGGCCGACGCGCAGGCCGTCGGCATCGCAGGCCACCGGCCCGGTGCCGGCCAGGATGGCGCGGCCCTCGTCGTAGCTCTCGCGGACACCGCCGCTCTCGCGCTCGAAGCGGAACAGGTGGATCTTGTCGTAGCGCGCCGCGGGCGCGCCGTCGGGCGCATAGACGCAGCAGCTGTTGAGCACGCGCTGCGGATCCGGGCTGCGCAGCGGCAGCGTGCCACCCACCAGCCACACGCCGTGGCGCGCGGCAGCTTCGGCCAGCATGCGCTGGATGGCGCCGTCGCCGGGATGCTCGGCGATGGCGAGCTTGTCGCTGTCGGCGCGGCCCATGAAGCAGAAATATTCGGGCAGCGCGACGAGGCGTGCGCCTTCGGCGGCGGCCTGCGCGATCAGGCGGCGCGCGCTGTCGAGGTTGGCCTCGAGCGAAGCGCCCGAGACCATCTGCAAGGCGGCGATCTTCATGGCACCGAAGCCTACTGCACGTTGCCGCGCGGTGCCGAGGCCGGCGCAGCGGCGTCGAGATCGGGCAGCGGCGCATCCGGCTTGCGCTCGATCTTCTCGACCTTCGGGTCCGCCCACGAGCCGCTGACGTGGAACTCGCGCGTGCCCGCCGCGGTGAGCGGCCGGCGCAGGAACACCTGGGCGAGGAAGGTGCCCAGGCCCACCGCCGGGTTGATGGCCGCGTAGGCCAGCGAGGCGGTGCCGGCATTGATCTCGGGCACCACGATCACGCGCAGGTCCTGCGTCTCGCGGGCGATGTCGGCCTGGCCTTCCATCAGCACGGCGGCCTGCACGCCGCGCATGCGCAGGTTGTTGGTGCTGGCCACGCCCTGCGCGATCTTCAGGTCGCCGGTGAGCGCATCGAAGGCGAAGCCCTCCTGGAAGACGTCGCGGAAGTCCAGCACCAGGCGGCGCGGCAGCGATTGCAGGCTGAGCACCGACAGCAGCCGCGCGGCGCCCGGCTCGGCCTTGAGGAACTGGCCGGCTTCGATGGCCACGGCGACGTTGCCCGACAGCGTCGGGTAGTCGAGCGCGAGCGGCGAGCCCAGCCACGCCACCTGGCCGGTGAGCTGGCCCTTGCCGCCGCGCACGGCCTTGCCGGTGCCGAGCCGCTCGAGCAGCGCGCCGGCATCGCTCACGTCGAGCTTGAAGTCGAGCACGGCGCGGCGCCGTGCCGTGGCGGCGGCGCCCGGCGCAGTCATGAAGGTGCCGCCGACCTCGGCCCACTGGCCGCTGCCCACCAGCTGCGCCTCCGGCATCACCAGCGCGAGGCGGTTCAGGCGCCACTCGCGCACCGCCTCGCGGCCCTCGCCCGTGACCCGGTTGACCGCATCGACCTCGACGCGGCCGAGCTTCTTGCCGCGCAGCTCGAAGTCGTCGATGACGATGTCCAGCGAGGGCACGCTGGAGGGCTGCTGCTGGTCGAGCAGGGTCTCGACCTGCGCCACGTCGCTCTTGGGCAGCGACAGGCGCGCCAGCCGCGCGTAGATGCGCCCGGCCGCCGTGGCCGCGCCGGCGCGCGCCGGCCGGTATTCGACGTAGCCGCCGAACTGCTCGGCCTCGATATTGGCGCGCCAGCGGCCCTCCTCCTGCGAGGCGCCGATCACCACGCGGTTGAACTGGCGCGCCGAGGTGTCCAGGGTCTGCGCGCGCAGCGCGATCTGCGTCGGCAGGTAGCCGCCGGCCTCGCCCAGATCCTTGCCGGCGCCGCTGCCGCCGGCCAGGCGCGAGGCCACGCCTTCCCAGGCGTCCAGCGGCAGGGCCGCGAGGTTGGCGCTGGCGCGCACGCCGCTGGCCGGCAGCGGCGCTTCCTCGTTGATGCCGATGCCGCCGCGCAGCACGCGTGGGCCCTCGGGCGCCAGTTCACGCTGGTACTGCGCCTGCACCAGGCTGCCGAGCTCGAAGCGCAGCGTGTCGCGCGGGTTGGCGTTGGCCGGTGTGTCGGCCGCCAGCGTGGTCTGGTAGCGCAGCGGCAACGCCGTCTCGGCCGCCTTGCGCAGCGGCACGGGCAGGTCGGAGGCCAGGCCGACGAGGTTGCTGGTGATGGCCAGCTCCGGCTGGCCGTGCACGAAGCCGAGGCTGGCGCGGTAGCTCGTCTGGCCGCTCAGGTGGCTGGCCAGCCGCGCCAGCGGACCGAGCTCGACGGCGCGGCGCAGGCCCTCGGCGCTGGCCGTGCCCTGGCCGCTGAAGCGCAGCGAACCGTCGGGCTGGGTCGAGCCGTCGAAGCTGGCGTCGCCGCCGAGCAGCTTGGCGCTCGCGCCGCTCACCGTCAGGCCCTTGTGCGTGAACTCGATGCGCGCCTTGGCACCGGCCATCAGCGGCGTGTCGGGCGTGATGCGCACATCGTTGCCGGCCAGTGCGAGGCTGCCCTTGACCGTGCTCGCGGCGAGCTCGTGCAACGGCAGCGCCAGTGCGAGCTTGAGCTCGGCGCTGCCGGTCGCGCTCGCCTTGGCCAGCGCCGCGCCGGTCCACTGGCCGACCGGCGTCGCGTTGACGAAGCGCAGCATGTCGGCGAGCGGCCCGCGCGCCACGCCGTCCAGCGCGAGCACGGGCTTGTCGACGAGGTTGCGGAAGCCGCCGTTGACTTGGGCGAGCGCCACGCCGCCGAGCTGCGCGCGGGCATCGCGGATCTCCAGCACCGAGCGGTCGATCACCAGCTCGCCGGCCACCTGCGTGAAGGCCGGCCAGGGCGAGACCCAGGCGGGCTTGTCGGCGACGGCCGGCTCGCTGGGCACGTAGTCGAAGGTCGCGCCCTCGACGCGCCCGGCGATGCGGAACTCGCCCTCCTTGGCGTTGCGCGCGGCGACGTAGGGGAAGTCGAACAGGTCGCCCTTGACGCGGAAGCCGACATCGCGCACGGTGCCGGCGCGGATGGCGCGGCCGAGGTAGTTGCGCGTGTCGACCAGGTGCAGCGGCAGGTAGCGCGGCACCTGCGCGGCGTCGCCCTTGGCGATGCGCCCGTTGAGCTCGAACTGCCCGGGCAGCCGCCCGCCGCGCGCGAAGCCCTCGCCCGGCCCGGTGGCCCAGCTCGCGCTCGCCTCGCCTTGCGCGTCGGCATTGGCGAAGCGCACGTCCTTGACGCTGACGCTGATCTGCGGCGGCGCGCCGCCGGCGCGCGGCGTGACGGTCCAGGCCAGCTGCGCGCCCAGGCTGTCGAAAGGCACCACAGGCTCGTCGAACACGCCGGGGAATTCGAGCGCGCCGTCGGCGATGTCCAGGCGCGCCTGGCCGCCGGCCTCGCTGGCCGTCACCTGCAGCGTGGCGTTGCGCAGGCCCGGGCGGCCCACGCTGTCGGCCTGCGCGGCGGGCTTGGCGGCCAGCGAGAGGCCGCTGAACAGCGCCTTGGCCTGGTATTTGGTGGGCGCGTCGAGCGGGCCGGCCCAGGTCGCCGCGAGCCCGGTGACCACGCCCTGCGGGCTCAGCTCGCCGAGCAGCCGGCGCAGCGCATCGCCCAGCGGCAGGCGCCCGGCGATCTGCGCCATCACGTCGAGATCGAGGCGCTGCGCGTTGAACTCGCCGCCGCTCACCTCCTGCCCCTCGCGCTGCTTCCAGGCCAGCGACAGGTCGCCCTGCGGCCAGCGCACGCCATCGCCGGTGACGAAGCCGAAGTTCTGCAGCGCGATGGCGACACCGTTCTCGTCGCGGCGCGCCGCGAGGCGCCCCTGCACCTGCTCGACGACGAGCGGCTCGACGTTGCCCGCCAGCCGCATGGCCACCGCACGCAGCGCCAGGTCGACGGTGCCGCTCTTGGGCCGGCCATGCTCGAGCTCGATCCAGGCGCGCAGCGCGCCGTCGCCCTCGTTGAGCTCGAAAGGCAGGCTCACGTAGCGGCGCAGTTCCTTCACGTCGGCACGCGGCAGGTCGACGAAGGCGGTGCCGCTCCAGCGCTCGAGCTCGCCGGGGCGCGCCAGCAGCGGCTGGGTGAAGCGGCCGCGCACGCTGAAACGGTCGCCCCAGGGATCGTCGGGCGTGGCGTCCAGGCGCAGCTCGTGGTGCAGCAGGCCGTTGCGCAGCGCGAACTGCACATTGGTCAGCGCCAGCGTGGGCGCGTCGCGCAGCTCGTCGGTCCAGTACAGGCTGCCGTCGCGGATGACGAATTCGTGCTGGCGGAAGAACCAGTCGCGCAAGGCGCCGTCGCCACCATCGCCGACGCTCATGTCCAGGCCGGCGACGAACACGCGGCCCTGCGCGTCGCGGCGGATCTCCAGCTGCGGGCCTTCGATCAGCAGCTGGTCGAAGCGCAACTCGAACGCGAGCAGCGAGGCGGGCGAGAGTCGCGCCTCCACGCGCGGCAGCTGCAGCGCCGGACGTTGCTGGGCGTCGAGCAGGGTGACGTCGCGCAGCTCGAAGCCGGGCACCCAGCCGCGGCTCTCGGCGCGGATCGCTCCGATGCGCACCGGAACCCCCAGCGCGCGAGTCGCCTGTGCCTCGAGCTGGGGACGCCATTGTTCGATTCGGGGCAGAATGCCCCAGTAGACAGTCAACCAGAGCGTCAGGCACAGGCCCGCGAGCACCAGCACGAGCCCGAGCGAAAACCGCAGCATCGAGCGCAGCGGCCGCCGGGGCGGAGTGGGCGGGCGAAGCTGCGAGGGAGCAGCGCCGACGACGGGCTGGTTCAGGGGCATGAGAACGACGCGATGCCAACGAGGCTCAGGGCGCGGTGACGCAGCGGCACGGACCGGCCGCGCAGCGCCATTTCTTCTTCGGTCGGCCCGCGGCCGCAGCGCTGAAGGCAATCTAGCACATTGACCCCTGCCGAAACGATGGGTTCCGCCTCGCAAACCGCCTCACATACGCAACCCCCTGTGACGCCGCCGGCGCTCGCGGAGCACAGCCGTTTCGTACAACGCATCCGCCGCCGCTACGCCGACGAGCTGGCGCTGCTGCCGAGCGGCCTGCCGCGCCGCGACACCGTCACCGCCCTGGTGGCCACGCTGCGCGAGCGCGGCCGCACGCTGGCCAGCGCGCTGCGCGTGGCGCGCCACCTCGTGCTGGAGCGGCTGGCGGTGCTCGACGTCGAGCGGGGCTGCGCGATGGAAGACGTCACGCTGGCCATGACCGAGCTCGCCGAGGCCACGCTGGATCTCGCGCTCGCCCAGGCGATCGCCGACCAGTCCGTGCGCCACGGCCTGCCGCGCAGCGAGGGCGGCGGCGACATCGAGTTCTGGGTGGTCGGCATGGGCAAGCTCGGCGCGCGCGAGCTCAACGTCTCCTCCGACATCGACCTGGTCTACGTCTACGAGGAAGACGGCCAGACCGACGGCGCCGTGCCCATCAGCGCGCACGAGTTCTTCGCCCAGGTGGCGCGCGGGCTTTACACGCTGATCGGCGACACCACCGACGACGGCTTCGTCTTCCGCGTCGACCTCATGCTGCGGCCGAACGGCAACTCCGGCCCGCCGGTGGTGAGCCTGGCGATGCTGGAGGACTACCTGCAGATCCAGGGCCGCGAGTGGGAGCGCTTCGCCTGGCTGAAGAGCCGCGTGGTGGCGCCGCGCGCCAGCGTGAGCAATGGCCGCGCCCTGCCGCTGCGCGACATCATCAACAGCTTCGTCTACCGCAAATACCTCGACTACGGCGTCTTCGAGGGCCTGCGCCAGCTGCACCGCAAGGTGCGCGACGAGGCGCAGCGCCGCGCCGCCGGCCGCCCCGAGCGCGCCAACGATGTCAAGCTCTCGCGCGGCGGCATCCGCGAGATCGAATTCATCGTGCAGCTGCTGCAGGTGGTGCGCGGCGGGCAATTCCCCGAGATGCGCACGCGCTCGACGCTGAAGGCCTTGTCGCGGCTGGCCGCCAGCGGGCTGATGAAGCCGGAGAGCGCCACGCGGCTGGCCGAGGCCTACGTCTTCCTGCGCCGCGTCGAGCACCGCATCCAGTTTCTCGACGACCAGCAGACGCACCTGCTGCCCACCGGCGACGGCGACCTCAACTGGATCGCGCGCAGCCTGGGCCTGGCCTGCAACGCCGACGCCTGCGAGCTGCTGGATCGCCTGGGCGAGATGCGCGAGTTCGTCGCGCTCGAGTTCGACGCGCTGCTGCACGACGGGCGCGACTCCACGAGCCCATCCGGCAACGGCGGCTGCAAGAGCTGCGGCGGCACGCCCCCGCCGCTGGACAGCGAAGCCTTCGCCGAAAAGCTGCCGCCCGAGCTCGCCGAGCGCGTGCGCCACCTGTGCGCGCTGCCCAAGGTGCAGGCGCTGCGCGAGGAGAGCAAGGCGCGCCTGACGCGCTTGATCGCACGCGCCGCGCAGGCCGCGCAGCGCGGCGACTGCACGATGGAGGCGGCGACGCGCTTCGTCGACTGGGTGGAGCCGCTGCTGCGCCGCGAGAGCTACCTCGCGCTGCTGGTCGAGCGCGCCGAGGTGCAGCAGCGGCTGCTGCGCCTGCTCGGCCTGGCGCGCTGGCCGATGCGCTACCTGATGCGCCACCCCGGCGTGATCGACGAGCTCGCGGACGAGCGCCTGCTGCACAGCCGCTTCGACGCCGCCGAGTTCGCCGCCGAGCTGGAGGCGCGCCACGAGGCCTGGGAGCGCTCCGGCCAGGCCGACCCCGAGGCGCTGCTCGACACGCTGCGCCGCGCCCACCACGCCGAGGTATTCCGCACCCTGGTGCGCGACGTCGAATCGCACATCACCGTCGAAGAGGTGGCTGACGAACTCTCGGCGCTGGCCGACGCCACGCTGGCACGCACGCTCGCCTGGGCCTGGAAGCATCTCAAGCAGGCGCACCGCCCCGAGCCGCGCTTCGCGGTGATCGCCTACGGCAAGCTGGGCGGCAAGGAGCTCGGCTACGGCAGCGACCTCGACGTCGTCTTCCTCTACGACGACGAGGACGAGCGCGCCGCCGAGGTCTACGGCGCCTTCACACGCAAGCTGATCGGCTGGCTGACGCTGCGCACCGCGGCCGGCGAGCTGTTCGAGATCGACACCGCGCTGCGGCCGAACGGCAACTCGGGGATGCTGGTCACCTCGATGAGCTCGTTCGAGAAATACCAGAGCGGCCGCGGCAGCAACACCGCCTGGACCTGGGAGCACCAGGCCCTCACGCGTGCGCGCTGGTGCGCCGGGCTGGCCGAGCTCGAGCCGCGCTTCGAGGCGGTGCGCCGCGCCGTGCTGGCCGCGCCGCGCGACCACGCCGCGCTGCGCGAGGAGGTGCGTGCGATGCGCGAGAAGCTGCGCGCCGCGCGCCCGGTGAAGGAAGGCCGCTTCGACGTCAAGCACAGCCCGGGCGGCATGGTCGACGTCGAGTTCGCGGTGCAGTACCTGGTGCTGGCGCACAGCGCGGCGCACCCCGGCCTGCTCGACAACAAGGGCAACATCGCGCTGCTGCTGCGCGCGCAGGAGGCCGGGTTGCTGCCCGACCAGATCGGCGCGCGCGCCGCCGACGCCTACCGCGAGCTGCGCCGCGCCCAGCACCGCGCGCGCCTGGACGAGCAGCCGACGCAGGTCGACCCGGAGACGCTGGCTGAACACCGCGATGCCGTGCTGGCGCTGTGGCGCACGGTGTTCGGTTGAGCACCGCGCCTTCACCGCGCGCCTGGCTCGCGCTGACGCTGCTGCTGGCGCTGGCCGCGCTGGCCGGCTGGTGGCTGCCGCGCAGCGCGCTCGACTGGCAGCCCGCGCTCGCCGCACGCGAGCCCTGGCGCGCGCTGTCGGCCGTGGCGGTGCACTACAGCACCCTGCACCTGGCCGCCAACCTCGCCGGCACGGCGCTGGTGGGCGCGCTCGGCGTGGCGGCGCGCGTGCCGCTGGCCATGGCTCTGGCCTGGGGCCTGGCCTGGCCGCTGACGCAACTGGGCCTGCTGATGCGGCCCGACCTGCTGCACTACGGCGGGCTGTCCGGCGTGCTGCACGCCGGCGTGGCGGCCGCGGCGCTCTGGCTGGTCGCACGCGAGCGCGGCCGGCGCCAGCTGATCGGCGCGGCGATCCTTGCCGTGCTGCTGATCAAGATCCTCGGCGAATCGCCCTGGGGCCCGGCCCTGCAGCGCCGCGCGGGCTGGGATATCAACATTGCACCCTTCGCGCACGCCAGCGGCGCACTCGCCGGGCTGCTGTGCGCGCGCCTGGCACTGCTCTTCGCATCCGACTCCCGACATGACGACTGAACGCAAGACCCGCCTCGACGGCGTGGCGATCGCCTCGCTGGTGCTGTGCTGTTTTCTCTGGGGCCTGAACCAGGTTGCCGCCAAGGTGGCGATCGCGGAAGTGCCGCCGCTCGCGCAGGCCGCGCTGCGCTCGCTCGGCGGCGCGGCGCTGGTATTCCTGTGGGCCCGCTGGCGCGGCATTCCGCTGTTCGAGCGCGACGGCTCGCTGCGCGGCGGCCTCACCGCCGGAGCGTTGTTCGCCGCCGAGTTCGGCTGCATCTTCCTCGGCCTGCAGTACACGACCGCCTCGCGCATGGCGGTGTTCATCTACATCTCGCCCTTCGTCGTGGCGCTGGGCATGCCCTTCATCGCCCACACCGAACGGCTCAAGCCGGCGCAGATGGCCGGCCTCGTGCTCGCCTTCGCCGGCGTGGCCTGGGGCTTCGCCGAGGGCTTCAGCAAGCCGGCGGCGGGCGAGCGGCAATGGCTGGGCGACGCACTCGGCGTGGCCGCCGGCGTGCTGTGGGGCGCCACCACGCTGGCGATCCGCGGCAGCCGGCTCTCGGCCGCCTCGGCCGAGAAGACACTGCTCTACCAGCTGGCCATCTCGGGCCTCGCGCTCGCCGTGGCGGCGGCGCTGCGCGGCCAGCCCTGGGCCCCGACGCTCTCTGCACTGACCTGGGCCTCGCTGTTCTTCCAGGTCGTGATCGTCACCTTCGCCAGCTACCTGCTGTGGTTCTGGCTGGTGCGCCACTACCCGGCCACGCGGCTGGCCTCGTTCACGCTGCTGACGCCGGTGTTCGGCCTGCTGCTGGGCGCACTGCTGCTGGGCGAGCCGATCACCGCGCGGCTGGTGGTGGCGCTGGCTGCCGTGGCCGGCGGCATCGTGCTCGTGAACCGCTCCTGAGGCGAGCGGATCAGCTGCGGATGCGCTTGACCAGCGCGGTGGTCGAGTAGCCGTCGACGAAGCGCAGCGCGCGCGCCTCGCCGCCCCAGCTGCGCACCCACTTGGTCTCCTCCAGCGCCTCGATGTCGTAGTCGCCGCCCTTGACGTAGAGCTGCGGCCGCACGAGCTTGAGCAGCTCGACCGGCGTCGGCTCGTCGAACAGCGTGACCAGGCTGACGCTCTCCAGCGCCGCCAGCACGCAGGCGCGGTCGGCCTCGGCGTTGAGCGGGCGATCCGGCCCCTTGCCCAGGCCGCGCGCCGAGGCATCGCTGTTCAAGCCGATGACGAGGCTGGCGCCCAGCGCCCGCGCCTGCGCCAGATAGCTCACGTGGCCGCGGTGCAGGATGTCGAACACGCCGTTGGTGAAGACGATGGGCCGGGGCAGCGCCGCCACGCGCGCGGCGAGCTGCTCGCGCGGGCAGAGCTTGTCGAGAAAATCGCTCATGGTGCGATTGTCGCCTGCGGGTCAACCAGCGGCGCGCGGCGTCCGTAAACTGCGGCCATCACGACAAGGAGACGACGATGATCACGCTGTGCGGCATGTGCCTCTCGAACTACTACAACAAGGTGAAGATGGTGCTGCTCGAGAAGGGCATGCCCTTCGAGGAGGAGTTCGTTCGCACCGGCAGCAAGGAGGAGGCCGTGCTGTCGTGCTCGCCGCTGGCCAAGGTGCCCTTCATCCGCACCGCGCAGGGTTCGCTGTGCGAGAGCCAGGCCATCGTCGACTACCTCGAGGCGCTGCAGCCCGAGCCGCGCCTGCTGCCGGCCGATCCCTGGGCGGCGGCCAAGGTGCGCGAGCTCACCACCTTCGTCGATCTGCACCTCGAGCTGGCGGCGCGAGAGCTCTACGGCAAGGCCTTCTTCGGCGGCGACATCAGCGAGGCCAACGCCGAGCGCGTGCGCAAGCTGCTGATCAAGAACATCGCCGCCTTCAAGCGGCTCGCGAAGTTCTCGCCCTACGTGGCGGGCGACAGCTTCACGCAGGCCGACTGCGCCGCCTTCGTGAGCCTGCCGCTGGTGGGCCTGGCTTCGCGCATCGTGCTGGGCGAAGACCTGCTGGCCGCGGCGGGTGTGGACTGGAAGGCCTACGTGAAGGTGGTCGGCGAGCGCCCGAGCGCGCAGCGCATCAATGCCGACCGCAAGGCCGAGCAGGAGCGCCTGGCCGCCAAGTAGCGGCCGGCTCAGGCCGGCGCGGCGCCGGGCGCTGCCAGGCGCGCGGCCATCTCCTTGCGGAAGCGGTTGAGCTCCTGCACGCTGGCGAAGCTGCGCTCCATCAGCAGGCTCATGTTGTGCAGGATGCGCTCGACGACCTTGCCCTCCCACAGGGCATCGAACTGGATCTGCTTGTCCAGCCACTGCTCCAGCCACTCGGGGTTGGGCAGGCGGCTCTGCACGGTGTCGCGCGGGAACAGCTTGACGTTGACGTGCAGGTTGGTCGGGTGCAGCGCCTGCGCGGTGCGGCGCGCGCTGGCCATCAGCACGCCGACCTTGGCGAAGGCGGCGCGCGCCTCGTCGCCGAAGGTCTGCAGCGCGCGCTTCATGTAGCGCAGGTAGGCGCCGCCGTGGCGCGCCTCGTCGCGCGCCAGCGTCTCGTAGATCGCCTTGATCACCGGCTCGGTGTGCCACTCGGCGGCGCGGCGGTACCAGTGGTTGAGGCGGATCTCGCCGCAGAAGTGCAGCATCAGCGTCTCCAGCGCCGGCGCCGGGTCGAACTCGAAGCGCACCTCGTGCAGCTCGGCCTCGCTGGGCACCAGCTCGGGGCGGAAGCGGCGCAGATACTCCATCAGCACCAGCGAGTGCTTCTGCTCCTCGAAGAACCACACGCTCATGAAGGCCGAGAAGTCGCTGTCGTCGCGGTTGTCGCGCAGGAACATCTCGGTGGCCGGCAGCGCCGCCCACTCGGTGATGGCGTTCATCTTGATGGTCTGCGCCTGCTCGTCGCTGAGCTTGTTCGCGTCGAACTGGTCCCAGGGGATGTCCTTGTCCATGTTCCAGCGAACGGCTTCGAGCTGCTTGAAGAGTTCGGGGTAGATCATCGTGGTACTGCCTTGATGAAGTCGCGGGATTCTAGGTCGCGCCTTGCAGGGCGTCAGCGGCGCGCCTAGCATCCTTGCATGGACAGTCTGCTCTCGCCGGCCCGGCGCCGGCTGGTTCTCGCCGCGGCGCTCGGCACCTGCGGCGCGGGCGCAGCCCGGCGCGCTGCGGCGGCCGCCTGCACGCCGCTGCTGTCGCGCAGCTTCGCGCGCCTGCAGGACGAGAAGCCGCAGGATCTCTGCCAGTACGCCGGCCGCGTGCTGCTGGTGGTCAACACCGCCAGCTACTGCGGCTTCACGCCGCAGTACAAGTCGCTGGAGGCGCTCTACGCGCGCTACCGCGAGCGCGGCCTGGTGGTGCTGGGCTTCCCCTCGAACGACTTCGGCCAGCAGGAGCCGGGCACGGGCAAGGAGATCGCCGAGTTCTGCGAAAACACCTTCGGCGTCAAGTTCCCGATGTTCGCCAAGTCGCGCGTCACGGCCTCGGCCGGCGACGCGGCCAACCCGCTGTTCGCCGAGCTCGCGCGCCGCACCGGCCAGTGGCCGAAGTGGAACTTCCACAAATACCTGGTGGCGCGCGACGGCAGCACGGCCGTGAGCTTCGCCAGCCAGGTCGATCCGCTGGAGCGCGCGTTCGTCACGCAGCTCGAGGCGCTGCTGGCCGCGCCCGCCTGAGGCCGTCACGTTCGGTTGCGAAGCGAGGGAACTCGGCAGCCGCGGGCGCGTCAGAGATGGACGTTTCGTGTTGCGGAGCCTTCCAGCCCGGCTGGAGTGCAATCTCCGGGCGGTTCTCCTCCTCCCTCCCTCCTCCCTCTTCGCCCGGGGGCGCTTCGCAACCCTCTTCTTCGCCCCGGCCGGCTGCGCTGAACCTCAGCGCAGCCAGCCCTTGCGGCGGAAGTAGATGAATGGCGCGGCCACCGAGGCCACCATCACCCCGATCGCGAACGGGTAGCCGTAGCGCCAGTTCAGCTCCGGCATGGCCTGGAAGTTCATGCCGTAGATGCTGGCGATCAGCGTCGGCGGCAGCAGCGCGACGCTGGCCACCGAGAAGATCTTGATGATCTTGTTCTGGTTGATGTTGATGAAGCCGACCGTGGCGTTCATCAGGAAGTTGATCTTGTCGAACAGGAAGGTGGTGTGCGAGTCGAGCGAGTCGATGTCGCGCAGGATCTGGCGCGCCTCCTCGAACTGCTCGGCGTTGAGCAGCCGGCTGCGCATCATGAAGCTGACCGCGCGGCGCGTGTCCATCACGTTGCGGCGGATGCGGCCGTTCAGGTCTTCCTCCTTGGCGATGGCCGACAGCGCCTCGGCGGCGATCTGGTCGTTGACGTCCTGCTTGAGCACGCGCGCGCTGACCGCCTCCAGGCTGTCGTAGACGCCTTCCAGCGCATCGGCGCTGTACTCGGCGTCGGCGTCGTAGAGCTTGAGCAGCACGTCCTTGGCGTCCTCGATCAGCGCCGGGATGCGCCGTGCGCGCAGGCGCAGCAAGCGGAACACCGGCAGCTCCTCGCCGTGCACAGAGAACAGCACGTTCTTGTAGAGGATGAAGGCGACGCGCACGTTGCGCGAGCGCTCGTCGTCGTCGATCAGGAAGTCGGAGCGGATGTGCAGCTCGCCGTTGTCTTCCTCGTAGAAGCGGGCGGATTCCTCCAGGTCTTCGTCGACCACGTCCTGCGGGATGGTCAGCCCGTAGTGCTGGGCGATCCAGCCCTTCTCCTCGGGCGTGGGCGCGTCGAGGTCGACCCAGATCGGCTTGACGCGCGCCAGCGCGTCGAGGCTCTCGATCTCTTCCTGGAACAGCCGGCCGTTGGCCAGCGAGAACACGTTCAGCATGGGGGCTCCAGCATGGCCCGGGGGAAAGCGTCGGGTGGAATCCTCGTCGCCGCCTCGCCCCGGGCAGGGCCGGGCAAGGGGCGCCGGGCCTGCGTGGAGCGGACGGTCACCGAGAAGGGGGCACGTCCAAGTCGAACTCCGCAAAAGTGCGATCAGGAAATTATCGCATCACGCTGCGCCGGCCGTGGCCAGGCGCGGCAGCTCGGCGAGCGGGAACCACAGCGTCACGCGGGTGCCGATGCCCGGCTCGCTGTCGACCTCGATGCGGCCGCCCTGCAGCTCCATGATCTCGTGCACCAGGCTCATGCCCAGCCCGGTGCCCGGGATGTTGCCCGAAGGGTCGGCGCGGTAGAAGCGCTCGAACAGGCGCGCCTTCTGCGCCGGCGTCATGCCGATGCCCGAATCGGTGACGGCCACGCCGACGTGCGCCACCCCGTCGAACGCCCGCTCCAGCGTGTGCAGCCGGATCGGCCCGCCCTGCGGCGAGTACTTGTAGGCGTTGGACAGCACGTTGGTGAGCGCCTGGCGCGTCTTGTCGGCATCGACCATCACGCGCGCGTCGGCGTGGCTCACCCAGGCCTCGACGCGGCGCGGGTCGCCGTGCACCATCAGCGCGCCCACCGTCTCCTCGATCAGCGGCCCGAGGCCGTGCTCGGTGATGCGGAAGTCCTTGCCCTGGCGCGCCTCGATGCGGGCGAGGTCGAGCAGCTCGTTGACCATGTTGATGAGCAGCGCGGCCTGGCGGTGGATGGTCTCCAGCACGTCGCGCTGGCGCTCCGGCGGCACCGGCCGCGCCAGCATCAGCTCGGCGAAGCCGAAGATGCTGGCCATCGGCGTGCGCAGCTCGTGCGCGGCGGTGGTCAGGAACTCGCTCTTCATGCGGTCGACCTCGGTCTCGTGCGTCACGTCGCGGAAGTAGAGGATCGATTCGCCGTGGCCGCCCAGGTTCAGGCGCGCCAGCCGGGCCAGCACGCGCCGCTCGGGGCGGACCAGCTCGAGCGTGTCGGCGTGCGTGCCCGCCTCGCCGGCCGCCGCGGCCACCGGCGCGTAGGCCTGCGCGGTGCTGCACAGCGCGCCGAAGCGGCGGTCGAAACCGCTCAGGTCGCAGGCCAGGCCGGCGTCCCAGCCGGTCATCTGCACGAAGGCCTGGTTGCAGTAGACCATCTGGCCTTCGCGGTCGAACACCACGAAGCCGTCCGGGCTGAGGTCGAACACCGCGTTCAGGCGTGCGCTGCGCTCGGCCAGCGCGAAGCGGGCGCGCTCGCGCTCGGTGACGTCCGACTGCACGCCGACGTAGTGCGTGAGCTCGCCGTCCGGGCTGGCCACCGGCGCGATGGCCAGCTCGTTGAAGAACAGCGTGCCGTCCTTGCGGTAGTTGCGCAGCACCACGGTGGCCGCCTCGCCGCGGCGCACCGCCTCGCGCAGCACCGCGATCTCGGGCTGCTCGCGGTCCTCGCCCTGCAGGAAGCTGCAGTTGCGCCCGATCACCTCGCCGGCCGCGTAGCCGGTGATCCTCTCGAAGGCCGGGTTGGCGTAGAAGACCGGATGGCCGGGCGTGCGCACGTCGATGATCACCACGCCGCTGGTGGCGCATTCGAGCGCGCGGTTGTACAGGCGCAGCATGGAGTCGATCCAGCGCTGGTCGGTGACGTCGCGCACCACGCAGGTGAAGCGCGTGCCGCGCTCGTCCTCGACGCGCGAGATCGCCACCTCGACCGGGAACTCGGTCGCGTCGCGGCGCAGCGCGCTCGATTCGAGGCGCGCCAGGCGGCTGGCGCGGATCAGCATGCCTTCGCTGGTGATGCGCTCGAGCTCGGCGAGGTCCATCTGCGGCAGCAGCATCTGCAGCGGCTGGCCGAGCGCCTGCGCCGGCTCGACGCCGAAGATGCTGGTGGCCGCGGGGTTGATCATGGTGATGCGCGCCTGGCCGTCCAGGGCGAGGATGGCGTCGGGCGTGGCGTCGAGCAGCGAGTGCACGCGCGCCTCGCCGTCGCGCATGGCCACCAGCTGCTGCTGCAGCGTGCGCGAGGCGTGGTTGAGCGCCTCGGTCAGCTCGGCCACCTCCCGGCTGCCGCTCTTCTCGTGCAGCGTGCGGCCGATGTTCTGGCCGAGATCGCGCGAGAAGCGCACCACGCGCTGCAGCGGCGCGAGCGAGCGCAGCATGAAGGCATAGACGCCGCCGATGGTCAGCGCTCCCACCAGGGCGATGGCGAGGAACAGCTCGCGCTGCAGGCGCAGCAGCTGCTCGCGCTCGCCGTCCTGGCTGAACAGCACGCCGACCTGGCCGAGCGGCATGATGGGATCGACCGGCAGCCAGACCTGCAGGGCCTCGATGCCGCCGACCTGAACCGGCCGCACGCGCGCCGAGGCGTCGCTGGGCGCCGGCGCCATGCCGGCCGGCAGGTGGAGCGCGACCACGCTGCCGTCGCCGAGCGCGCGCAGCGACAGCAGCGCGACGCCGGCGTGGTCGCGCACGTCGATGCGCAGCACGCCGGGCAGGCGCGCGATGTCGCGCAGCGCCTTCTCCATGCCCTCCTGGTCGGAACGCACCAGCAGCGGCGCGGTGGCGCTGGCCGCGGCGCGCGCCAGCGCCACCGCCCACTGCGTGGAGGCCTGCAGGCCCGCGTCGGCGGCACGCTGGCTGGACAGCGCGTAGAGCGCGCCCATCGCCACCAGCATCACGCCGGCCAGCAGCACCAGCAGTTGGTGGCGCAGGCGGCGCGGCCAGGCGGCTAGCGGCAGCCGGCGGAGGAATGCGGTCATGACAGGCTCCGGCGGCTTCGCTCAGGCGAGCGACAGGGACAGCGTTTCGTCGTCGATCAACGCCGAGAACTGCGGGCGGCGTTGGTTGATGCGCTCGCGCAGCGCCACCATCTGGTCGGCGCGGGCGAGGAAGGCATCCGCCACGGCGGGGTCGAACAGGCGGCCGCGCTCGCGCTCGAGCATGGCCAGCGCGGTGTCGTCGGCGATGGCGGGCCGGTAGCAGCGGTCCATCGTCAGGGCATCGAAGTAGTCGACCACGGCGACGATGCGGCCCGACAGCGGGATGTCGGTGCCGGCCAGCCCGCGCGGGTAGCCCGCGCCGTCGAAACGTTCGTGGTGCGACAGCGCCACCTCGCTGGCGAGGCGGAACAGCGGCACGTCCGAGGCGCCGAGGATCTCGGCCCCCATCGCGGCGTGGCGGTTCATCACCGCACGCTCCTCGGGCGTCAGCGGGCCGGGCTTCTTGAGCACGTTGTCGGGCACGCCGATCTTGCCCACGTCGTGCATGGGCGCGGCCATGCGCAGCAGGCGCGCCCACGGCGGGCTCTGGCCCATCGCCAGCGCCAGCGCCTCGGCGAGGAAGCCCATGCGCACGATGTGCGTGCCGGTGTCGTCGTCGCGGAACTCGGCGGCGATCGACAGGCGCAGCAGCGCCTCGTGGTGCGCGCGCGCCAGCGCCCGCAGCGCCTCGTTGCGCTCGCGGTACATGCGCCCGAAGTCGGCGGTCACGCGCTCGAGCTGGGCCTGGGCCATGGCCCGGTCGGCCAGGCCCAGCGGCGCGTAGTCACTGTCGGCGTCGATGATCGTGGGCATGGAGCTCTTTCGAGGGCGGGCGCGACGGGCCTCAGGCCACCGCGACCAGGCGCTCGATGGTCTCGATCAGCTGCAGCGGGCTGAAGGGCTTGACGAGGTAGTCGTCGGCGCCCGACTGCTGCCCGGCCTCGCGGTCGCGCGCCTGGCCGCGCGCGGTCAGCAGCACCACCTTGATGTGCGCGAGCCGCGGGTCGGACTTGATGCGCTGGCAGACCTGCAGCCCGTCGAGCTCGCCGGGCATCATCACGTCGAGCAGCACCAGGTCGGGGCCGACGGCCGAAGCCATGCGCAGGCCGAAGGCGCCGTCGGCGGCCTCGTGGATTTCGTAGTCCTCGAACTCCAGCGTCATGCGGATCAGTTTGCGGATGTCGGGCTGGTCTTCGACGATCAGGATCTTCTTCATCGGGGGCTCCTCTCAGGGGGGATTCAGGCGGTCGTGGCAGGCCGGCTGTCGCGGCGCCGCGCCATCAGCGCGGCAAGGTCGCGCGCGTAGGCCTGCGCCTGCGCGATGTCCGCCGCGCTGACCTCGGTGCGGAACGGCGCGCCGGTGGGCAGGTCGATCAGGAAGTTGCGCTGGCCGTCGTCGTGCTCCTCGCGCAGCTGGCCGCCGTGCTGGGCGACGATCTGCTGGCACAGCTTCAGGCCGATCAGATCGCGTGAGGCGAGGCGCGCCGCGCTCGTGCCGGCGTTCGTGCGCGGCGCGCCGCTTTCCATCGGCGTGGCCCCGGCGCGCGCGGCGACGAAGGCGCCGCTGTCGCGCAGCACGACCAGCGCACGCGGCCCCATCTGGCGGTGCTCGATGTCGAGCATGCCGCCGGGCCGCGCGGCACGGATGGCCGCCTCCAGGCACTCGACGAATACGCGCAGCAGCCAGGGCTCGCTGCCGTAGATCGCCGCCAGCTGCGACTTCGGGCCCTGGGCGGTGAAGCGCGCCTTCAGGTTGCGCGCGCGCGCCAGCGGCTCGACGCGCGCCCAGGCCTGCTGCAGCAGCGGCCACAGCTCGATGCGGTCGTTGGCCGCCAGCGATTCGCTGCCCCACACCGAGGCCAGGTCGATCAGCCGGTCGAGCACCTGCGTGAGCTCGTCGACCTGGTCGCACAGCGCGTCCAGCGCATGCGCATCGCGCTCGTGGCGCGCCATGCCCAGCGCCTGGCCGACCCGGTGCAGCGGGTCGCGCAGGTCGGAGCGCAGCATCATCATCAGATTGTCGAAGCCGACGTCGGCATGCTCGTCGGCGCTGTCGGCGACCAGCACCATCGCGTCGTCGCGCGACAGCCCCGGCAGCACCTTGCAGCGCAGCTCGGGCACCGGCGCGCCGGGGCTCGCCGGGTGGCCGGCGATCGTCACCACGCGCGCACTCTGCTCGAGCACCGTGCCGTTGACGGCGTTGACCAGCGTGGGCTCCTGCACGCGCGAGCCCGCGTTCAGCCGCAGCTTGGCGACGGCCTGGGTGTTGGCGAATCGGACGAGGCCATCACGGGACAGCCACAACATCCCTGTTTGCAGATTTTCCAGCAGCTCCGATAGTGTTGCGTGCATTTTGTCGACTCCGTATACGCACTGTAATCATTTTTAGCATTTGATTCCACTTCGGACCCAGCCTGGTTTTGTGCCCTTCGTCACGCTCGCGGCCAGCCTGGAAGGCCCGGGGAAGACAGGCGGCCGCGACAGCCGGCCCTCGGCTTGCCAGCACCCTGGATCGGGGGCAAACTGGTTTTGAACGACCCATGTCGAGCGCCCCTCCGGCCCGCCCTTCGCCCCGCCTCCCCCTCCTCCCGCTTTCCCCACCCCTGCCAAAGGAGTAGTCCCTATGAACCTGACGATCAGCGGTCACCATCTCGAAGTGACGCCGGCCTTGCGAGAGTACGTGCTCACAAAGCTTGATCGCGTCACGCGACATTTCGACCAGGTGGTGGACATCAGCGTGCTGTTGTCAGTCGAGAAGCTGAAGGAGAAGGAGCGCCGCCAGAAGGCCGAGGTGACCGTTCACGTGAAGGGCAAGGACATCTTCGTGGAGCAGTCGCACGAGGATCTCTATGCCGCCATCGACATGCTGATGGACAAGCTGGACCGGCAGGTCTGCCGCCACAAGGACAAGCTGCAGGACCATCACCACACCGCCGGCAAGCGCATCGAGCAGTCGGCGTCCTGAGGTATTTCCCCTCCCCGGAAACGAGCGGCCCTGCGGGGCCGCTTTTTCGTGGGCCGGCGGGGCGGCGCCCGTGTCCCGGGGGTTGTGCCGCGTTGCTGCGACGCAGCAGCAGGCGCAGAATGATGCCCTTCGCGCGACAAGGGTCCTTACAGCCCAGGCACGCGACTTCATAATTCCGCCACCTGCATTGCCACGCGGCTGCCGCGGCCACGAGCCCCGGGGGTCACACGAATCACCGATGAACCGCCTCGCCGCCATCCTGCCCGCCAGCAACGTGCTCGTGGACGTGGACGCCACCAGCAAGAAGCGCGTCTTCGAGCAGGCGGGCCTGCTGTTCGAGAACCAGCACGCCATCGCCCGCGCCATCGTGGCCGACAACCTGTTCGCGCGCGAACGCCTGGGCTCGACGGGCCTGGGCCACGCGGTGGCGATTCCGCACGGCCGCATCAAGGGCCTGAAGAATCCGCTGGCGGCGGTGATCCGCGTGCAGCAGCCGATTCCCTTCGACGCGCCGGACGACGAGCCGGTGCTGCTGCTGATCTTCCTGCTCGTGCCCGAGGCCGCGACGCAGCGCCACCTCGAGATCCTCTCCGAGATCGCCGAGATGCTCTCCGACCGCGAGCTGCGCGAGCGCCTCAAGACCGAGCCCGACGCCGCCAAGGTGCATGAGCTGATCGCCAACTGGGAACCGCTCAAGTCGGTGGCCTGAGCAGCCTGTGAAGCCCACCGTCATCAGCGCCGAGGCACTCTTCGAGGAGCACCGCCCCGCGCTGCAGTGGGAATGGATCGCCGGCCATGCGCACCCGGAGCGGCGCTTCGACGAGGCCGCGGTGCGCAACGCGCAGTCGGCCGCCGACCTGGTCGGCTACCTGAACTACATCCACCCCTACCGGGTGCAGATCGTCGGCCGCCGCGAGGTGGCCTACCTGAGCGACGCCACGCCGGACGTGGCCGAGCGCCGCATCTCGCGCATCGTCACGCTCGAGCCGCCGGTGCTGATCGTCGCCGACGCGCAGGTCGCGCCCGACAAGCTGGTGGCGATGTGCGACCGCGCCGACATCCCGCTGTTCGCCACCGCCGAGTCGGCCGGCCACGTGATCGACGTGGTGCGCGGCTACCTCAGCCAGCATTTCGCCGAGCGCACCACGCGCCACGGCGTATTCATGGACATCCTCGGCCTGGGCGTGCTGCTCACCGGCGAATCGGGCCTGGGCAAGAGCGAACTCGGGCTGGAATTGATCTCGCGCGGCCACGGCCTGGTGGCCGACGACGCGGTCGACCTGTTCCGCGTCTCGCAGACCGCGCTGGAGGGGCGCTGCCCCGAGCTGCTGCTCAACCTGCTCGAGGTGCGCGGCATCGGCCTCCTGGACATCAAGGCGATCTTCGGCGAGACGGCGGTGCGGCGGAAGATGCGCCTGAAGCTGATCGTCCACCTGGTGCGCAAGGAGACGATGGACCGCGAGTTCGAGCGCCTGCCCTACGAGCCGCTGTACGAGGACATCCTCGGCGTGCAGGTGCGCAAGGCGGTGATCGCAGTGGACGCCGGCCGCAACCTCGCGGTGCTGGTGGAGGCCGCGGTGCGCAACACCATCCTGCAGCTGCGCGGCATCGACACCTACCAGGAGTTCATCGAGCGCCACCAGCGCGCGATGCAGAAGACCTCGGAGTAGTTCTACTTGCCGCGGTGCGGGCAGTGCTTCTTGGTGCAGGCGGCGTACAGCGCCAGCGAGTGTTCCTGCAGCTCGAAGCCGCGCGCCTGCGCCACCGCGCGCTGGCGCTTCTCGATCTCGGGGTCGAAGAACTCCTCGACGCGGCCGCAGTCCAGGCAGACGAGGTGGTCGTGGTGCTTGCCCTCGTTGAGCTCGAACACCGCCTTGCCGGCCTCGAAGTGGTTGCGCGAGAGGATGCCGGCCTGCTCGAACTGCATCAGCACGCGGTAGACGGTGGCGAGGCCGACGTCGGCGCCCTCGGCGAGGAGGTGCTTGTAGACATCCTCCGCGCTCATGTGGCGCTGCGAGCTCTTCTGGAAGACCTCGAGCACCTTGAGGCGCGGCAGGGTGGCCTTCAGGCCGCTGTTCTTGAGCTCTTCGGCGTGGGTCATGGCAGCATGCTTGCAGGTCGGCCTGGACGACGCCGAACGCTAGAATCCAGCGATCATATCGAGCTTGCCCCGCCCTCGGCGCGCAGCCCCCAGAAGCCATCATGCCCTCACGCTTTCGCCGCCCGGCCTGCCTGCTGGCCGCCGCGCTCGCCGTCTCGGGCTGCGCCTCGCTGCAGTCCTCCGACAACATCTTCGGCGTCATCACCCCCTACCGCGTCGAGGTGGTGCAGGGCAACGTGGTCACCAAGGAGCAGCTCGCGCTGGTCAAGCCCGGCATGACTCGCGCCCAGGTGCGCGACGTGCTCGGCTCGCCGCTGCTCACCGACGCCTTCCACGCCGACCGCTGGGACTACGTCTTCACGATCCGGCGCCAGGGCGCCGAGCCGCAGCTGCGCCGCATCGTCGCGCGCTTCGAGGGCGAGACGCTCAAGAGCGTGGACAGCAACGCCGAGCTGCCCGAGGAGCGCGAGTTCGTCGCCTCGATCGACACCTTCAAGACCTCGCGCAAGGCGCCGCCGCTGGCGCTCACCGAGGAGCAGGTCAAGGCCCTGCCGGTGCCGGAGAAGCCGGCCGCCCCCGCCGCCGAGCCGATCGGCCCGACGCGCAGCTATCCGCCGCTGGAGCCGGCCAAGTGAGCACCAAGCTGCGCATCGCCGTGGCCGGCGCGTCCGGCCGCATGGGCCGCATGCTGATCGAGGCCGTGCGCGGCAGCGGCGACATGGTGCTCGCCGGCGCGCTCGACATCGCCGCCAGCCCGGCGCTCGGCCAGGACGCCAGCGCCTTCCTCGGCGCGGCCAGCGGCGTGAGCATCACCTCCGACCTGCGCAGCGGCCTGGCCGACGCGCAGGTGCTGATCGACTTCACGCGCCCCGAAGGCACGCTGGCGCACTTGGCGGCCTGCAAGGAACTCGGCGTGAAGGCGGTGATCGGCACCACCGGCTTCACCGATGCGCAGAAGGCGCAGATCGCCGAGTACGCCAAGGCCAACGCCATCGTGCTCGCGCCCAACATGAGCGTGGGCGTGAACGTGGTGCTCAAGGTCCTCGAGGTCGCCGCCCGCGCGCTCAAGGAGGGCTACGACATCGAGATCATCGAGGCCCACCACCGCCACAAGGTCGACGCGCCCAGCGGCACGGCGCTCAAGATGGGCGAGGTGGTGGCCGCCGCGGTCGGCCGCGACCTGAAGGACTGCGCCGTCTACGCCCGCGAGGGCATCACCGGCGAGCGCGATCCCTCGTCGATCGGCTTCGCCACCGTGCGCGGCGGCGACATCGTCGGCGACCACACCGTGCTGTTCGCCGGCACCGGCGAGCGCGTCGAGATCCGCCACCAGGCCACCAGCCGCGCCAACTTCGCGCAGGGCAGCCTGCGCGCGGCGCGCTTCCTCGCCTCGCGTGCCACGGGCCTGTACGGCATGGACGCGGTGCTCGGGCTGAACTGAGCCGCCGGCGCATGGGCGGCCTGCAGCATTTCTGGGAACAGGGCGACCTCATCACGCGCGGCGTCGCGGTGCTGCTGCTGCTCATGTCGGTCAGCGCCTGGGTGCTGATCGTCTGGAAGGGCTGGCTGCTGCGCCGCGTGCGCTCCGACATCGCACGCGCCGTGCCGGCCTTCTGGGCTGCGCCCACGCTGGCCGAGGGGCAGCGCCAGCTCGAGGCCTTCGACCGCGAGGGCGCTTTGCGCCCGCTGCTCGCCGCGGCCACCGCCAGCGCACGCGGCGGCACGCTCGAATCGCGCGGCCAGCTCGCCTCGCAGCTGACGCGCCGGCTGCGCGACGCGCTGCATGCGGTGCTGGCGCAGCTGCAGTTCGGCCAGGTGCTGCTCGCCTCGATCGGCAGCACGGCGCCCTTCATCGGCCTGTTCGGCACGGTCTGGGGCATCTACCACGCGCTGCTGGCCATCTCCGCGGCCGGCGCCATCACCATCGACAAGGTCTCCGGCCCGGTCGGTGAGGCGCTGGTGATGACGGCCGCCGGCCTCGCCGTGGCCATCCCGGCGGTGCTGGCCTACAACGTATTCGGCAAGATCGTCGGGGCCTGCGAGGCCGAGCTGGAAGGCTTCGCGCACGACCTGCGCGAGATGATCACCGGCTCGGCCGAAGAGAGCTGAGGACAGCCTCGCCATGGCCTTCGGCCGCCTCGAACGCAGCACCGGCCCGCAGCCGATGAGCGACATCAACATGACGCCGCTGATCGACGTGATGCTGGTGCTGCTGGTGATCTTCATGATCACCGCGCCGCTGATGAGCTCGGCGCTGCGCCTCGACCTGCCGCGTGCCGAGGGCGCGCAACCCAGCGACGCGCCGCAGTCCATCGAACTCGCGATCGACGCCCAGGGCCGGCTGTTCGCGGCCGGCGCCGCGGTCGACGAAGACGCCTTGCGCGCGCGCGTCGCCGAGGCCGCGCGTCTGAATCCCGCCACCGAGGTGCAGCTGCGCGCCGACCGCAGCGTGCCCTACGGCCGCGTGGCCGAGCTGATCGGCCTGGTGCAGAAGGGCGGCCTCAACCGCATCGGCTTCGTCACCGAGACGGCGCGGCCCTGAGCTTCGCGCCGAGGGCGGCGCCGCAGGGGCGCTTCCTATAATCGGGCGCCTCTCCCGCAGCGCGCAGCGCAACGTCATGAGCCCCGACTTCAAGCCCGCCGAGATCGAGCGCGCCGCCCAGGCCGCATGGAACGCCGCCGACGCCTACCGCGTCACGGAAGATCCGCGCCGGCCGAAGTTCTACGCCTGCTCGATGCTGCCCTACCCGAGCGGCAAGCTGCACATGGGCCATGTGCGCAACTACACCATCAACGACATGCTCGCGCGCCAGCTGCGCATGAAGGGCATGAACGTGCTGATGCCGATGGGCTGGGACGCCTTCGGCCTGCCGGCCGAGAACGCGGCCATGAAGAACCGCGTGCCGCCGGCGAAGTGGACCTACGACAACATCGCCCACATGAAGGGCCAGATGCAGGCCATGGGCCTGGCCATCGACTGGAGCCGCGAGGTCGCGACCTGCTCGCCGGCCTACTACAAGTGGAACCAGTGGCTGT
>JAGOAS010000022.1 GCA_017983795.1 Piscinibacter sp. | reverse complement strand
TCGGCCCCGCCTCCATGACCACGGCCGCCTTCAGCTCGTCGTTGTCCGGATGATCCTGCAGCGCCTCGGCGATGCGCGCATCCAGATCCTGCGGCTTGGCCGGCAGGTCGACGTAGGCCTCGGGGCCCCGGTAGACCTGGCGGCGCTCGAAGTCCATGATGCCCTTGCGCAGCGCGCGGTAGGCGGCGGTCTGCTCGCCCGAGTTGATCGTCAGGTAGACGTTCAGCCCGCGCGTGTAGGCCTCGGCGCCGTACTGGCTGAAGATCAGCTGGCGCGCCACCTCGGCCACATGCTCGGCGTGCACCGAGACTTCGCTCTGCGTCCGGTAGTGCAGCTTCTCGGCCTTGGCCGCGTCGTGCTGGGCGGCGCTGATGAAGCCGTTCTCCAGCATGCGGTCGATGATGTACTGCTGCCGCTCGGTGGCGCGCTTGGGGTTGACGATCGGGTTGTAGGCCGACGGCGCCTTGGGCAGGCCGGCCAGCATCGCGGCCTCGGCGACGGTGATGTCCTTGAGCGGCTTGCCGAAATAGATCTCGCTGGCCGCCGCGAAGCCGTAGGCTCGCTGGCCGAGGAAGATCTGGTTCATGTAGACCTCGAGGATCTGCTCCTTGCTCAGCATGCTCTCGATCTTGAGCGCCAGCAGCACCTCGTAGATCTTGCGCGTGAAGGTCTTCTCGGTGGAGAGATAGAAGTTGCGCGCCACCTGCATGGTGATGGTCGACGCGCCCTGGCTGCGCGCCTCGCTGAGGTGGGCGAGGCCGGCGCGCAGCACGCCCTTGTAGTCGACGCCGCTGTGCTCGTAGAAGCGCGCATCCTCGATGGCCAGCACGGCGTGCTGCATCACCTTGGGAATCTCGGCGATCGGGGCGAAGCTGCGTCGCTCTTCGCCGAACTCGCCGAGCAGCACCTCGTCGGCCGAATACAGACGCATCGGCAGCTTGGGCCGGTAGTCGGTCAGCCCGCTGATCTCGGGCAGGTTGGGATAGGCCACCGCCAGCGCCACCGCCGCCAGCATCAGACCGGACAACACCGCCGCGGCCGTCAGCCCGGCCAGCACCGCCAAGGCCCGCAGCGGCCACGCCGCCCAGCCGGGCAGCGTCGAGCTCGTGCTGCGGCCGGACGCGGGGGCGCTCTCAGCCGCTCGCTCTGAATCGCTCATGGGTCTCCATCGAAGCCGAAACTCATTATAGAAAGGGCATCCTGCATCAATTTGTCACGGGCCGAAGGTCGCGTCGAGCGACGCCGATATGGGTTCCGGGCGGCATTGAAAAGTGCTTACAAGGGCGTCGCGTCTCGTGTGAGTTTTGCAACGAGCAGCGGGCTTGCACGGGGCGTTTTTCTTTGGCGCACAAAGGCTTTACTGCTAGCATTGAAGTAACTTATTAACAGTCCGGCGCACCGTTCGCGGCGCTGGGGGGAAAGGCGTCGTGAGCTTCCTAGACACCCTGCTGGGCCGAAAGCATGCGCCGATGATCGGGCTGGATATCAGTTCATCGAGCGCCAAGCTGGTCGAGCTCGGCCAGACCTCCAATGGCGAATACATCCTGGAACGTTTCGCCTCCGAACCGTTCGAGAAAGGCTGGATCACCGACGGCCAGATCGAGAAGTTCGACGAGGTCGCCGAGGCCGTCAAGCGAGTGGTCGCCAAGAGCGGCACCAAGACGCGCCAGGTCGTGATGGCGATGCCGCAGTCGGCGGTGATCACCAAGAAGATCATGCTGCCCGCCGGCCTGCGCGAGGAAGAGCTCGAACTGCAGGTCGAGTCCGAGGCCAACCAATACATCCCGTTCTCGCTCGATGAGGTGAGTCTGGACTTCTGCGTCATCGGGCCGAGCCCGACCTCGGTGGGTGACATGGAAGTGCTGATCGCCGCGTCGCGCAAGGATCGCGTGCAGGACCGTCAGGGTCTGGCCGAAGCCGCGGGCCTGAAGCCGGTGGTGCTGGACATCGAATCGCATGCCTCGCGCCTGGCGATGGGGCGGGTGGTCGCCGGCCTGCCCAGCGAGGGCAAGGACGCGTTGGTCGCGCTGTTCGAGATCGGCGCCGACACCACCAGCCTGAAGGTGTTGCGCGACGGCGAGATGCTGTATGACCGCGACCAGGCGTTCGGCGGTTCGCAGCTGACGCAGCTGATCTCGCGCCAGTACGGTTTCTCGTTCGAGGAGGCGGAGCAGAAGAAGCTCGCCGCCGACCTGCCGGAAGACTACGAGAGCACGCTGCTCGCGCCTTTCGTCGACAGCCTTTCGCAGGAGATCGGTCGCGCCTTGCAGTACTTCTTCACCAGCACGCCGCACCACAAGGTGCACTACGTGATGCTCGCTGGGGGCACCGCCACGCTGCCCGGGCTGAAGGATCGCGTCACGGAGCTGACCGGCTTCGCGTCGATGGTGGTGAACCCCTTCGAGAATATGAAGCTCGGCTCGGCCGTGCGTGAGAGCAAGCTGCGCCGCGAGGCGCCGTCCTACCTGACCGCCTGCGGCTTGGCGATGCGGAGGTTCCTGCAGTGATCCTGATCAACCTTCTTCCCCATCGGGAAGAAAAGCGCCAGCGCAGGAAGATCGCGTTCTTCGCGGGCCTCGGCGCTGCCGCCGCGGCCGGCCTCGCGATCGTCGGCATCTGGTACCTCGTCGTCCAGCAGCTGACCTCCGCGCAGCAGGCACGCAACGATTTCCTCAATGCCGAGATCAAGAAGCTCGAGGTGCAGATCAAGGACATCGCCACGCTGCGTGCCGAGATCGAATCGCTCAAGGCGCGCCAGAAGGCCGTGGAAGATCTGCAGATCGACCGCAACGTGCCGGTGCACCTGCTCAACGAGCTCGTCAAGCAGACGCCGGAAGGCATCTACTTCAAGAGCATCAAGCAGGACGGCCAGTCGTTGATGGTCTCCGGCATCGCGCAGACGCAGGAGCGCATCTCGGAACTGCTGCGCAATACGAACTACAGCTCCGAGTGGCTGGAGAAGCCCGATCTGGTGGAGAGCAAGTCCGCCACCGCGCAGACCGCCAACAAGGAGCAGCGTCAGTTGTTCGAGTTCGCGATGCGCCTGCAGGTGAAGCGGCCTCAGGAGGCTGCCTCGATGCCGGGCGGGGCCGCGTCGGGGCCCGCGGGAGCTGCCTCCGCGCCGGCCGTTTCGACACCCAACAAAGCCTGAGGACGTCATGGCAACCAAGCGAGGCATGAACGTCGACCTGAACTCGGTGTTCGAGGGCGCGGCGTCGCAGTTCCGCAATCTCAACCCGAACGAGCCTGGCCAGTGGCCGATGCTGCCCAAGCTGATGACCTGGGGTGGCCTCGCGCTGGCGATGGTGGTGCTCGGCTGGTTCCTGCTGTTGTCCGATGCGCACGGGGTACTCGACGGCGAGCGCAGCAAGGAGCAGGCGCTCAAGACGGACTACCGCGGCAAGCTGGCGCAGGCCGTGAACCTGGGCGAACTGCGCAAGCAGAAGCTGCAGGTCGAGGAGTACGTGACGCAGCTCGAGAAGCAGCTGCCGGGCAAGGCGGAGATGGACGCGCTGCTGTCCGATATCAACCAGGCCGGCATCGGCCGCGGCCTGCAGTTCGAGCTGTTTCGTCCGGGCAGCGTGGTCGTGAAGGACTACTACGCCGAGCTGCCCATCTCGATCAAGGTCTCGGGCCGCTACCACGACATCGGCTCGTTCGCGGCCGACATCGCGAACCTGTCGCGCATCGTGACCCTGCACAACCTCAACATCGCCTCCGCCGCGAAGGACGCCAAGAGCGGCGACACCGGCGCACTGGCGATGGAGG
Source organism: Piscinibacter sp. (assembly GCA_017983795.1). GTDB lineage: Bacteria > Pseudomonadota > Gammaproteobacteria > Burkholderiales > Burkholderiaceae_C > Piscinibacter. The sequence continues at coordinate 73,570 of JAGOAS010000022.1, read as the reverse complement.
CCACGGCGCGCACCTATCGCTACCTGGATCAGGCCGAAGTCGAGAGCCAGCGTGCCGAGAAGGCCAAGGCGGCGGCCAAGGGCAAGCCGGCGGGAGCCAGCAAATGAGCGACACGAGCATGAACAAGCGCTTGGTGCTGGCGGCGGTGGCGGCGTCGGCACTGCTGGCCGGCTGCGGCGCCGAGCAGGAAGAGTTGACCCAATGGATGGAGCAGCAGCGCCGCGAGGCCAAGCCGAACGTGACGCCGCTGACGCCGCCGAAGAAGTTCACGCCGCAGGCCTACACGGCCTTGAACGGCGTGGAGCCGTTCAGCGCCCAGAAGCTGACCGTGGCCCTCAAGCAGGAGGCGCGGCAGCCCAACTCGCTGCTGGCGGCGGAGATCAACCGCCGCAAGGAGCCGCTCGAGGCCTACCCGCTGGACAGCATGCGCATGGTCGGCAGCGTGGCACGCGCCGGCCGCCCGTATGCGTTGCTGCGCGTCGACAACCTGCTGTACCAGGTCAAGGCCGGCGACTACATCGGGCAGAACTACGGAAAGATCACCAGGATCTCGGAGACGGAGCTGTCACTTCGCGAGATCGTCCAGGACGCAGCGGGCGAGTGGATCGAGCGCGCCAGCGCCCTCCAACTCCAGGAGTCGGCGCGATGAAGCACAACCAGGAGAATCGGATCATGAGCATGTGGCGCGTTCGCGCACTGGCACTCGTGTTGGGGATCGGCGCGCCGCTGGCGGGCTGGGCTCAGAACGCCATCCAGTCGATCAACAGCACGCAGCAGGGCACCTCCGAGGTGGTCCGCATCGAACTGAGCGAGCCGCTGGCCGCCGTTCCCGCGGGCTTCACGATCCAGACGCCGCCGCGCATCGCGATCGACCTGCCCGGCGTGAGCAACGCGCTCGGCCGCAACTCCGTCGAGATCAATCAGGGCAACCTGCGCAGCGTCAACGTCGCGCAGGCCGGCGAGCGCACGCGCCTCGTGCTCAACCTCAAGCAGGCGACCAACTACAAGGCGCAGCTGCAGGGCAAAGCGCTGGTGCTGGTGCTCGACACGGCCGCCGCTGCGGTGGCTCAGCCGACCCCCTCCGCCTCGGGCGAGCCGGTGCGCTTCGCCGAGAGTCTGAATCGCGATCAGCTGGCGCTCAAGGACATCGACTTCCGCCGCGGCAACGACGGCGCCGGTCGCGTGATCGTCGAACTGCCCAACAACCAGGTCGGCGTCGACATCCGCCAGCAGGGTCAGAGCCTGGTGGTCGATTTCCTGCGCTCCACGCTGCCGGACAGCCTGCGCAAGCGCTTCGACGTCACCGACTTCGGTACGCCGGTGCAGGGCATCGTCACCGCACAGCAAGGCGACCGCGTGCGCATGACCATCAACCCGCGCGGCAACTGGGAGCACAGCGCCTACCAGAGCGACAACCAGTTCGTGCTGGAGGTGCGCCCGCAGAAGGTCGATCCGAACAAGCTGACGCAGGGTCCGGGCTACGCCGGCGAGAAGCTGTCGCTGAACTTCCAGAACATCGAGGTTCGCGCGCTGCTCCAAGTGATCGCCGACTTCACCAACTTCAACGTGGTGACCAGCGATACCGTCACCGGCAACGTGACGCTGCGCCTGAAGGACGTGCCCTGGGACCAGGCGCTGGACATCATCCTGCAGGCCAAGGGCCTGGGGCTGCGCAAGTCGGGCAACGTGATCTGGATCGCGCCCAAGGACGAGCTGGCGGCCAAGGAGAAGGTGGAGCTCGAGTCCAAGGCCCAGGTGGCCCAGCTCGAGCCGTTGCGTACGCAATCGTTCCAGCTCAACTACGCCAAGGCTGAAGACGTGGCCAAGGGGCTGAGCGGCCAGAACCAGTCCGCCGGCGGATCGGGGACCAAGATCCTCTCGCCGCGCGGCAGCGTGATCTTCGAGACGCGCACCAACCAACTCTTCGTCAGCGACATCCCCTCGAAGCTCGAGGAGATCCAGATGCTGATCGGCAAGATCGACGTGCCGGTGCGCCAGGTGCTGATCGAGGCCCGCATCGTCATCGCCGACGACAACTTCAGCCGTTCGCTCGGCGCCAAGCTCGGTGCGACCGATCTGCGCGGTCTTCGTGGCGGCGTGCCGGGCTGGAAGGTCTCGGGCGACACGCGTGTCACGGTCGGCGGCAACATGAACGCCGTCGGTGGCCAGACGCTGCAGACGGATACGCTGAACTTCAGCGACACCAGCTTCGTCTCGCTGCCCGCGATCGGCCAGAACAACTACAACCCGGCGACCTTCGCGCTGTCGCTGTTCGGTGCCTCGTCGAACCGCTTCCTGAACCTGGAAATCTCGGCGATCGAGGCCGACGGGCGCGGCAAGGTGGTGTCGAGCCCGCGCGTCGTCACGGCCGACCAGACCAAGGCGCTGATCGAGCAGGGCACCGAACTGCCGTACCAGGTCGCGACCTCGAGCGGCGCCACCTCGCTGCAGTTCCGCAAGGCCAACCTGAAGCTCGAAGTGACGCCGCAGATCACGCCCGAAGGCAGTGTCATCCTCGACGTGGACGTGAACAAGGACAGTGTCGGCCAAGCCACGGCGGCCGGCTTCGCGATCGACACCAAGCACGTGAAGACCCAGGTGCTGGTCGAGAACGGCGGCACGGTGGTGATCGGCGGCATCTTCGAACAGAGCGACCGCACGGACACGACCAAGGTGCCGTTCCTCGGTGACATTCCCGTGCTCGGCAACCTGTTCAAGACGACCACGAAGACCTCGGAGCGCACCGAACTCCTGATCTTCCTCACGCCCAAGGTCGTGACCGACCGCAACGGTTCGCTCTGAAGCGATCCGGCACCGCGGCACAGCCCTCTAGCGAGACAGTCCTCATGAAACTGGTGAAGTCCTTCGTCATTCTGCTGAGTTCCCTGGTCCTGGCTGCATGCGGCGGCGGGGGCGGCTCGGCCGGCTCCTCCGGCTTCGGCGGCGGCAGTGGAAGTGGGTCCGGCGGAGGGTCGGGGTCCGGGTCGGGCAGCGGTTCGATTTCACTCTCACTGCAGGATTCGAGCGGCAACACGATTTCTCCTCCGGCACTGACGGGGACGCAGAACGCCGTCGCAGTCATCCATCTGCTCGACAAGACCGGGGCGGCTGTCGCCAACACGCTCGTCACGGTCTCCGGCACCGGCCTGAGCTTGACCCCGGCCACGGGGCAAACCTTGACGGACTCGACGGGAACGGCACGAGTGCAAGTGCAAGCGGCCGACCCGTTCGCCAGCGGCGCGACGACGATCAAGGCCTCCGGCAGCGCTTCGGGTGCAGTCGTGGAAACAACGCTCGACGTGGCCCTGGGCGCGGCGACGGCGCAACTGGGCACGCTGACGCTTTCGGCGAACACCGTGCCCGCCTACCAGACCATCCAGGTGTCGGTCGGGGCGACGCTCTCCGGCGGTGGCCAGCCGGCGGTCCAGGTTCCGGTCAGTTTCTCGGCCTCGTGCGGTACCTTCGATCCTCAGACCGCCAACACCGATACCAGCGGCGTTGCGCGCAGCGCGTACCGCAATCAGACGGCGACGGGAGTGGCTTGTTCGGGACAGCAGACGCTGACCGCCACGGCAGGGACATCGACCACGAACGCCACGGTCACGACCGTCGCGCCGGCGGCGGCAAACATGGTGTTCGTGTCGGCCACGCCGGCGCGCATCTACCTGGCTGGCTCGCCGGGCGTGAGTCAGTCGCTGCTGAAATTCAAGCTCGTCGACAGCAACAACAATCCCGTCCAGGGCGAGAACGTCGAACTCACGCTGACGCTGCGTCCGACAGGGGTCTACTTGGGTTCGGCGGCAGGAACGACGCGCCTTGTCCAGCCGACCACCTCCGATGGCACAGTCGACGTGGCGGTGAACGCCGGTACAGAGCCGGGCCCGGTGCAGGTGCAGGCGGCGCTGGTCAGCAATCCGGCCATCAAGAATGTGTCGAACGCTCTGGCTGTGGCATCGGGCCTGCCCGTTCAGCGCGCGTTCTCCATGAGCGTGTCGACTTTCAATATCGAGGCGTTGAATGAGGACGGTGTCACAACCGACATCACACTGCGCATCGCGGATCGCCTCGGCAACCCAGTGCCGGATGGCACGACGGTGAACTTCATTGCGGAAGGCGGCCAGGTGGTCGCGTCCTGCAACACGACGGGGGCGGCAGCGAACAACACTTCAGCCTGCTCGGTGCAGTTGGCAAGTCAGAACCCCAGGCCCGCGAATGGTCGCGTAACCGTTCTCGCCTGGGCGCAAGGCGAGGAGAATTTCACCGACGCTGGGACGCCCACCAACAATGTGTACGACGCCGGGGAGGCCTTTGACGATCTCGGTCAACCCTATCTCGACAAGGACGAGAACGGCGTCTACGACGTTGGCTCGGACGTCACCGTTGGAACGAGCCCCGGTACACAGGCTTGCCCCGCTGGCTCTGCCTCCGTACCGGGCACTTGCGATGGCCAGTGGGGGCGTGCGCTAGTGAGGCAGTCGGCTGTCATCACCTTCTCGGGAAGCACCCCGTCTCTGGTGAACACGTCCGGTCCGACGTCGTCCGGCGGTCGCTGCCTCTTCTCCTTCACGCTGCAGGATGTGAATGGAAATCCTTTGCCAAGCCAGACGCAGCTCTCGGTCACCAACGTAAAGGGTGGTGGAGCGCCTGACGCCAAGTTCGCCGGATTCAGCGGCCAGGGCGACAAGGTGCCGAACACTTCTCAACAAGGTGGCACCAACCATGGGGCGGTGTTCTCTGAATGCACCAATGCGTCGAGCCTGACATTCCAACTCGACGTCACGACGCCGAAGCAGAGGAAGACGAGCTTCTTCATCCCTTGAAGTGCCACTGATCGCCCTGGTCGGCATGCCCGGCGGTGGCAAGTCCACCGTCGGCCGGCAACTCGCACGCCGGCTCGACTGGGGCTTCGTCGATGCCGACGCCGTCATCGAGGAACGCCTGGGTGAATCCATCCGGGCCTTCTTCGAGCGTGAGGGCGAGGAGGCCTTCCGCCTTCTCGAAGAACGGGTCATCGACGAACTCACCCGCGATCCGCAGCCGCGCGTGATCGCCACCGGCGGCGGCGCCTGCCTGCGCGAAGCGAACCGCCGCGCCCTGCACGACCGCTGCACCGTCGTCTACCTGCGCTCGACGCCGGAGGAGCTGTTCCGGCGGCTGCGGCACGACACCCAGCGCCCGCTGCTGCAGGTCGGCGACCCGCTCTCGCGGCTGCGCGACCTGTTCGCGGTGCGCGATCCGCTCTACCGCGAGTGCGCGCACTTCATCGTGGAGACGGGGCGCCCGTCGGTGTCCACCCTCGTCAATATGGTGCTGATGCAGCTCGAGCTCGCTGGCGTCGTCCCGGCGCACCTGGCGCGCTCACCGGTGGAGCCGCCGCGGCCCTGATTCACCGCGCCTTACACTGGGCGCATGAATCCGAAGCCCGTGGAGCGCGTCCGCATCGAGCTTGCCGATCGCAGCTACGACATCCTGATCGGCGCCGGTGTGCTGGCCGATGCGAGCAGTTTCGACGGCCTGCCTGCATCACGCGATGCGCTGGTGGTCACCAACGTCACCGTGGCGCCGCTCTACGCGCAGCAACTGGTCGAGATCCTGCGCGGCCGCCACGAGCACGTGCATGTGATTGCACTGCCGGATGGCGAAGCACACAAGGACTGGACGACCCTCAACGCCATCTTCGACGCCTTGCTGCAGCGGGGCTGCGATCGCAAGACCGTGTTGTATGCACTCGGCGGCGGCGTCGTCGGCGACATGACGGGTTTCGCGGCCGCCTGCTACATGCGCGGCGTGCCCTTCGTGCAACTGCCCACCACGCTGCTGGCGCAGGTCGACTCCTCGGTGGGTGGCAAGACGGCCATCAACCATCCGCTGGGCAAGAACATGATCGGGGCGTTCTACCAGCCCCTGCGCGTGATCGCCGATCTGGCCACGCTGGCCACGTTGCCCCAGCGCGAGATCGCCGCGGGGCTGGCCGAGGTGATCAAGTACGGCCCGATCGCCGACGACGAGTTCTTCGGCTGGATCGAGCAGCACGCCGACGAACTCGTCGCGCTGCAGCCTGCGGCGTTGATGCATGCCGTCAAGCGCTCGTGCGAGATCAAGGCCGCAGTGGTCGGGCAGGACGAGCGCGAGAGCGGCCTGCGCGCCATCCTCAACTTCGGCCACACCTTCGGCCACGCCATCGAGGCCGGCCTGGGCTATGGCGAATGGTTGCACGGCGAGGCGGTCGGTTGCGGCATGGTGATGGCGGCGACGCTCTCGATGCGGTTGGGGGTGATCGATGCTGCCTACGTGGCGCGCCTGCGCCGCCTCGTGGAGAGGGTCGGCCTGCCGGTGCGTGCGCCGGATCTTGGCCGGGAGCGTTGGCTCGAGCTGATGCGCGTCGACAAGAAGACCGAGGGCGGCGCCATCCGCTACGTCGTGGTCGAGGCGCCGGGCCGCGCAGCGATGCGCGCCGTGCCCGATGAGGTGGTGGCCGGCGTCGTTGCCGAGTGCAGCGGATGAACCAGCTGGCGCCGTACGCGAGCCGGCCCGACCAGTCGCGCGGGCGGCGCTACCCGCTGCCGCCCGATCCGCACCGCAACGAATTCCAGCGCGACCGCGACCGCATCGTCCACAGCACGGCGTTCCGGCGCCTGGTCTACAAGACTCAGGTCTTCCTCAACCACGAGGGTGATCTGTTCCGCACCCGGCTGACGCACACGCTGGAGGTGGCGCAGATGGCGCGCTCGCTGGCGCGCCGCCTCGGCCTGCACGAAGACCTGTGCGAGGCGATCTCGCTGGCGCACGACCTCGGCCACACGCCCTTCGGCCACGCCGGGCAGGACGCTCTGGACGAGGCCTATCGTGCCGCGGCGCCGGAGGCCGGGGGCTTCGAGCACAACCTGCAGAGCTTGCGCGTGGTCGATCTGCTCGAGGAGCGCTATCCCGATCACCCGGGCCTGAACCTGTGCTTCGAGACGCGCGAGGGAATCCTCAAGCATTGTTCGCGCAGGAATGCCGAGGCGCTGGAGCGCGACGATCCCGGCGGGGTGGGGCGCCGCTTCCTCGAGCGCACGCAGCCGAGCCTGGAGGCGCAGCTGGCGAACCTGGCGGATTCGATCGCCTACAACGCGCACGATCTCGATGATGGAGTGCGTGCCGGCCTGCTCGAGTACGAACAACTGCTCGAGCTTCCGCTGCTCGCGCAGCTGCACGGTCAGGCCGTGGCCGCGCATCCGACGCTGAACGGGCGGCGGCTGCTCTATACGCTGCTGCGCGGCCTGATCGCCCATCTGGTCGACGACACGGCCCGCGCGACGCTCGCCGAGATCGCCCGTCACGGCGTCGACAGCTCGCACAGCGTGAGGCGCTCGCCGCCCCTGGTGCGCATGAGCCGGCAGACCGGCGAGCACGTGCAGACCCTGCAGGCCTTTCTGCGCGAACGGCTCTACCGCCACCCGCAGGTGTGGCAGACCACGCGCGCGGCCCAGGTGGTGATTCGTGAACTCTTCACGGCCTACCTCGCGCAACCGGACGAACTGCCCATCGCGCACCGCGAGCGCCGCCCGCTGGAAGCGGCGGTGGCCGACTACATCGCCGGCATGACCGACCGCTTCGCGCTGCGCGAGCACATGCGGCTGTTCGGCGCCGGCTCGCTGGCCGCGCAACTCACCTGACCCGCGCCGCAGGCGACGAACGGCGCGCTCGACCCGACGCGCGGCGAGCCGTGGCTGGAACACGGCTTCGATAATCGCCGCACGATCACTCTCATCGGGCTCACGCGATGACTCTCCTGTCCAGCCGATCGCGCAAACGCCAGCCGCGAGGCTTCACGCTCATCGAGGTGATGATCGTCGTGGCGATCATCGGCATCCTCGCGGCGATCGCCTACCCGAGCTACCGCGACTACGTGATCCGCGGTGCGCTGGTGGATGCCACCAATGGGCTGTCGACCACACGGGCCGACATGGAAAGACACTTCCAGGACAACCGCACCTACGCCAGCGTCGGCGGGTTCACGTCGCCGTGCCTGCGCGCCGGTGGCATCGCCTTCGGCGACTTCACGATCACCTGCAGCGTTGCTCCGACCGACCGGGTCTACACGCTGTCGGCTTCGGGCAACCCCGGTACGAACGTCGCCGGCTTCACGTTCACCGTGGATCAGATCGATCAGCGCACCACCGTGGCGCCTACCGGCTGGCCGAGCTGCAACAGGCGCTGGCTCACGAAGAAGGGCGCGACATGCTGACGAGGCGCCGCTGTCGCCAGCGCGGCATGACGATCGTCGAGCTGATGGTGACGATCGGTATCCTGGCCTTGTTGTTGTTCCTCGCCGCGCCCGACTTCCGCGCGTGGATCCTGAACACCCGCGTGCGCAGCGTTGCTGAAGCGCTGCAGAACGGCGTGCGCCAGGCGCAGGCCGAAGCCGTTCGGCGCAATCGCACCGTGGTGTTCTTTCTGACCAACGCCGAGCCCGGCATCGGCGCGGCCTCGGTGGTCAACGGGGTCAACTGGGGCATGCGAACGATTCCCTTGCTGCCACCCGAAGCGGCGGAATTCCTGCGCGGTGGCGCGTTCTCCGACGTCGCGCAGGGCGTGACGATCACCAGCCCGGTGGCGGCGCTGTGCTTCAACCCCGCCGGCCAGCAGGCGACCGTGGTCGCCGAGGGCTGCGCGCCGGCGGTCACCAGCTACGACGTGAACGGGCCCTCCGGCGCCACCGATGTGCGGCGCCTGCGGATCGAGGTCACGCTCGGCGGTCGCACGCGCATGTGCGACCGCGACAAGGTCTTGTCGGCTGCCAACCCCGACGGCTGCACACCCTGACGGATGCTGAAGATGCGCAAGTTTCCGATTCATCGCAGTGGCCCGCAGCGCGGCGTCACGCTCATCGAAGTACTGGTCTCGGTGCTGATCATGTCGTTCGGCATCCTTGGCATCGTCGCGCTGCAGGCACGCGCGATCCAGTTCTCGCTCGACGCCGACGACCGCAACCGCGCCGCACTGTTCGCAGACGACCTTGCCGCGCAGATGCGGTTGGCGCGTACCACGTCGCTGCCGGCGGCGCAGCTGGCCGCCTTTGAGAGTCGCGTGCAGGGCGTCGACCCGGGGACCAGCCAGGCCACGGGTCTGGGCCTTCCCGACGCGACGCTGACCGTGACCGCAGGCGCGACGCCAAACCTGGCGACGATCACGATCAGATGGCGCCATCCGGGCGAACCGTCAGGCCAGTATTCGCAACTGGTGAGCGACGTCGTGCTGACCGCCGAGGAGGTGATGTGATGACAGCCTCGCGCCGCAGCCGCGGCTTCTCGCTGATCGAGCTGATGGTGGGCGTGGCCATCGGCTTGGTGCTGACGCTGGCGATCTTCCAGGTGCTTGTGACCAGTGAAGGCCGCAAGCGCTCGCTCACCGGCGTGAACGACGTCAGCCAATCCGGCGCCTACAGCGTCTACGTGCTCGACCGCGTGCTGCGCAGCGCCGGAACCGGCTTCGCGCAGGGACTGAATCGTCAGAATGGTCCGATCGGCTGCCGCATCAGCGCACGCCTGCCGGTCGCCACCGGCGAAACGCTGCCGCGCACGAACGCGTTCCCTGCGCCGTTCACCGCCGTTCCGCGCGAACAGCGGCTCGCGCCGGTGGTGATCTTCCCCGGCGCTTCCGACGCCGGCTCCGACGTGATCATGGTGATGAGCGGCGCGTCGGGCTACGGTGAAGTGCTGTCCGACGTGCAGGCGGCCAGCATCGGCGCTGCTGACCTGCGTCTGGCCAACACAATCGGCTATCGCGCCAACGATCTGCTGATGATCGGTAGCAACGGCGAGTGCCTGCTCAGCCAGGTGTCGGCGGCCAAGACACCTTGCGCCGGCCAGATCGGAGCGGCCACAGCCACCACGGTGTGCGGCCCGCTGTTGCCGCTGGCGGGTGCCTACTTCACCTCCACCGGCACGCACACTTCGCTCGCCGCGCTCAACGCGTCGGATCCGGCATTCACGTTCACCCTCGGCAACCCGACCAACGGCAACCCGCCCGAGTTCACGCTGCTGGGCGTCGGTGCCAATTCGACGCTGTTCCGCCACGACCTGCTGCTGACCAACGGCGCTCCACCCGCCTCCGAGCCGGTGTCCGAAGGCGTGCGCGTGCTGCGCGCCGTGTACGGCATCGACACCAACGCCGACGGCATCCTCGATGCCTGGCAGTCGCCCGGCGCCGTCGGCTGGGACGGCGCGACGCTGATGAACGGCAGCGCGCTCTCGAACCAGCGTCTGGGCCAGATCGTCGCGGTGCGCGTCGGCCTGGTGTTGCGCTCGGCGCTGATCGAGAAGGAAGTGCAACCCGGCGTTCCCGTCGCGCCGGCCAACCTGACCCTGTTCGGCGACCTGCCGGCGGCCAACCAGATCACTGTCGATCTGAACGCCGCCGGCGAGAACCGCAACCAGCGCCACCGCGTCATCGAACTGACGGTGCCGCTTCGCAACATCCTCATGCAGTCATGACCATGAAGCACGCCCACCCGCGCAACCAAAGCGGCGTCGTCCTGATCACGACGTTGCTGATCCTGGTCGTCATGCTGATCGGCGCGGTCGCGCTGGTGCGCTCGTTCGACACCTCGATGGTCACGGCCGGCAACCTGTCGTTCAAGCGCGACCTCGCGCAGCAAAGCGAACTGGCGGTCGAGACCATCCTGCGCGACTTCCGCACCGCCGGGCCGCTGGCCACGCGCGCGTTGCGCGGGGCAGACGACCAGGCGCGCAACTACAGCGCGCGGGTGCTGGCGGCCAACGCGCAAGGCATTCCGCTGGCGCTGCTGAGCGACCCGGCGACGCCGACGCTGACCGATCCGCAGACCAGCCTGGTTATCGGAACGGCCAGCGAGATCGCTGTCGGCCGCGGCATCCGCCTGCGCTACGTGGTCGACCGCCAGTGCAGCGAGCCCGGCGACGACTCCACGCTCGGCGCCGAACGCTGCACCCTGGTCGAAGGCGGGGCGCCGCGTGGCGGCAGCTATTCGCAGTCGCAGCGCGCCGAACAGAGAAGCGCCGTGGCCACCGGTGGCAGTGGCGCCGGCTTGGCGGGCGCCGCACCGCAGTACGTCGTCTACCGCGTCAGCATCCGCGCCTTCGGGCCGCGTGGCACGGAGTCGTTCTTCCAGACTACCTACGGCTGCTGCGACGACTGAGGTCGAACGCATCCGCATTCAAGCTTCAACGCTTCAAAGGTCGATCCGATGAACAAGCAATTCGGACTGAAAGTTGCCCTCGTGCTGGCTGCCCTGGGGGCAGGCTCGACGGCTGTCGCTGCCACCGAACTGGCCGACTCGCCGGTGTTCTCGCGCAGTTCGATCCTCGGGAACGTGGCGCTGGCGTTGTCGGTGGAGTGGCCGACGGCCGAGCGGGCGGCCTACCCCGGAAACAACGACTATTCGAGCGCGAACATCTACAAGGGCTACTTTGACCCGAACAAGTGCTACACGTACCAGTACCACGCCACGATCGCGGCGAACCGCTACTTCGTGCCCACCGGCGTGGCGACGAACCGCACCTGCGTGCTCGCCAATGACGACAAGTGGAGCGGCAACTTCCTGAACTGGGCGGCGACACAGACGATCGATCCGTTCCGGCTCGTGATGACCGGCGGCTATCGTGTGCGTGACGAACTGAGCCTGACGGTGCTGCAGAAGGCCAACCACCCGATGACGGGCAACCTGTACCCGAACAAGAGCCTGAACAACGCGGCCACGATCGCGGGCGCGACGCCGTTCGCCGTCAGCACGCTCAACATGCGCGTCAACGGTGCCGGCATGGACATGCTCTTCACCGTCTCCGGCGCCACCGGGGCCAGCAACGCGGCCGTCCCTGCGACAACGCAGTACGACCCCGCCGTCGCACTCGTCAACGCGACCGTCTACCGCGTCCGCATCGCGGTGCAGGTGTGCAACCCAGCGGCGCCCGGTGGTGTCGAGACCAACTGCAAGCAGTACGGCAGCAACTGGAAGCCCGAAGGCTTGATGCAGCAGTACTCGCGGCGCTTGCGCTTTGCGGCGTTCGGCTACCTCAACCAGAGCGGTGTCTCGCGCGACGGCGCGGTGCTGCGCGCACGCATGAAGTATGTTGGCCCGACCTACCCGGTACCCAGCGCGACCGACGCGAACAACGCTGCTGCCGAGTGGGACCCCAACACGGGTATCTTCATCCCGAACCCCGACTCGGCCGACGCCACGGCGACCAACACGGCCTACGGGCCCGCGACCGCGATCGTGAATAGCGGCGTGGCGAACTACCTGAACAAGTTCGGCCAGATCACCGGCAACGGTTACAAGGGCAACGACCCGGTCAGCGAGCTGTATTACGCGACACAGCGCTACTTCCGCAACATCGGCGCAGTGCCTGAGTGGAATTCCTTGCTGACGTCGACCTCGGTCGACCAGGCGCTCGACGGCTTCCCGGTGGTCCGCGACTGGGACGATCCGATTCAGTATTCCTGCCAGAAGAACTTCGTCCTCGGCATCGGCGACATCTATACGCACGCCGACAAGAACGTACCGGGTTCGACGGGCACCACCAATGAGCCGGCCAAGCCCGCCTCCATCGTCGCTGACACGGCCGTCAATGCGCAGACCGCTACCAACCTCGCTTTCGCGCTGCAAGGGCTTTCGGCGCCCAACCCCGACAATTACAGCGGCCGCTACAACTCGGCCGCGATGGTCGGCCTCGCCTATTGGGCCAACGTCAACGACATCCGTCCCGACGTGGCCGGCGTCGCCAAGACCCAGGGCAAGCAGACCATCCAGACGCTGTGGGTCGACGTGCTCGAACAGCCGTTCGTCACCAACAATCAGTTCTATCTGACGGCCAAGTACGGCGGCTTCATCACGCCAAGCAATCTGACGCCGCCCTACAGTTTCGCCAACACGACGCCCCTGGATCAGACGTGGTGGTCGACCAACGGCGAGACACTGTCCGGTCAGCCACGCCCTGACAACTACTTCACGGCGGGTAACCCGGATCAGATGATCTCGGGCCTGACCAAGGCCTTCCAGCGCATCAACGCGCTGAGCGCTGCGTTCACCACTTCGTTCTCGACCTCGCTGCCGCAGGTGGCGCAACTCGGCAATGCCAGCTTCGGCGCGCAGTACGACGCCAGCAACTGGACCGGCGAGGTGGTGGCCAGCGAGTTGAACTTCGCTGCCGATGGAACGCCCTCGCTGGTGGAACGCTGGCGCGCCAAGAACACGCTGGCGACGCAACTGGCCGGCACCGGTTGGGACAGCGGGCGCAACCTGGTCACCTGGAACGGCACCGCCGGCGCGCCGTTCCGCACCAGCAGCCTGACTGCGGCGCAACTCGCAGCGCTGAACACGCCCTATCTGGGCGTCGGCGAAACGACCGACATCAACGACAGCACCAAGTATCTGAACTATCTGCGCGGCGACCGCAGCAACGAAGCCGCTTCGACGGTGACGGGAAGCTCGCGCGCCTACCGCACCCGCGAGGCGCTGCTCGGCGACATCGTCGGCTCGCGCGCCAAGCCGATCGGCGCGCCGTCGTTCCAGCTTGCCGACGGTCTGAACCCGGGCTACGACGCGTTCAAGACCCTCTACAAGAACCGCGCGACCGTGGTCTACGTCGGCGCCAACGACGGCATCCTGCACGCCTTCAACGGCGCGATGAGCGGCGCCGGCGCGGGAACCGAGATCTTCGGCTACATCCCCAACGCGCTGTTCGCCGGCCCGAGCAGCCCCAGCGCGCCGGCCGTCGACGGCCTGGCGGTGCTGGGCAACACCGACATGGATCACCACTTCCTGGTGAACGCGACACCGGGCAATTTCGACGTCGATTTCACTCGCACGTACAACGGCTCGACCGTCGGCAGCGGCACGCCGGACTGGCACTCGATCCTTGTCGGCGGGCTGGGCAAGGGCGGTCGGGCGTACTACGCGCTGGACATCACCAACCCGGCGGCGATTACCGCGGCCTCGGCGGCGTCGCGCGAGACGGTGGCTGCGTCGAAGGTACTGTGGGAGTTCACCGACTCGCGCATGGGCTTCACCTACGGCGAGCCGGTGTTCGTGAAGACGCGCAAGTATGGCTGGACGGTGATCCTGCCGTCGGGCTACAACAATCCCGACGGCAGCGGCTACATCTTCTTCGTCAACCCGCGCAACGGCGCGCTGCTGGAGGCCGTCTCGACGCGCACGGCTTCGAATACGGTCGACACGGGCCTCGCGCACATCAATGCCTACGTGCTCGACTACACGGACGGCTATGCCGATGCGGTCTACGGCGGCGACTTGAACGGAAACCTCTGGCGCTTCGACATCAGCGCGACCTCGGGCACCTATCCTGACCCGATCGTGATGGCGCGGCTGACCGACAGTGGCGGCGCGGCCCAGCCGGTCACCTCGCGCCCTCTCGCAGAACTGCATCCGAAGACCAAGAGCCGCGTGGTGCTGGTCGGCACCGGCAAGCTGCTGAGCCAGGACGACCGCAGTTCGACGCAGGAGCAGACCTTCTACGCGATCAAGGACGGCAACGCGGTGCGCTTCAACGCGGCGAGCGATCTGCCGACGGGCGTCACGTTCCCGATCCGCCGGGCCAACCTGCAACCTAACCCCGACTGGGTGGCCGGCGTCACCAGTGCCGCCGCCAACAGCATGGGCTTCTACACCGACCTTGGGCGCGGTGCGAGCGGCATCGCCTGGCGCATCGTCAGCGATCCCGCCACTTTCCTTGGCATCGTCACGTTCACGCCCACCTTGCCGACCATCACGGACCCATGCTCTCCGTCGGGTATCAGCCGCATCTACGCCGGCGACTTCACGACTGGGCTGTCGGTGCTTGTCAACAGCGCCGGCGGGGTGATCAACGCGCTCGAAGTCAACACGGTCGTCACCGACTTGCGATTCTTGAGCGTCGGCGGCAAGTCCCGACTCATCGCAGGAACCGAGAAGGGTGACTTGCTTCGACCACAAGGCAACTTTAGTTCCGCTGTCGGCCTGCGCCGCATCAACTGGCGCGAGGTGAATCTCGGCAACTGAGAGAGGCCACGCAGGACCGGCCTAAACTGAGCGCCGGCAACGAAGGGCGATGGCTCATGCTGTCGCCCTTTCTTCTTTCTGCTCACCGGAGCCCTTCATGGCGCGCCAACCCCGCTGCGCGGCAGCGGGCCAGCTTCACCTGCTCGACCTGCGCTGGTGCGCCGCGGTCGCCTCACACCTCGGCGCGGAGGAACTCGGCTTGCAGCGCCACCTGTTGGCGGCAGCGCTCGTCCGTCATGGCGTGATCCTGCATGCCTATGCGCTGGCACGCACACGCACCCTGCTGCTGCTGACGCCGCGCGACGCCGAGGGCCCCGCGCGGCTCGTGCAGGATCTGTGCCGCCGCCTGGCAGCGTCGATGCGCAGAGTGCATGCTCACACTGGGCCACTGTTGGCAGGCCGGTTTCGCTCGGCGATCGTGCAGGCGGAAGCTCATCTGCTGGACGCGATGCTGTTCGTCGAGCAGTTGCCCGCACGCGAGGGTGAGGCGCTCGGGGAATGGGCATGGACCAGCGCCGTGATGCACTGCGGCGGGGCGCGTGACGAGTTGGTCACTGATCACCCGCTCTACTGGCAGACCGGCAACACGCCCTTCGAACGCGAGCACCGGCACCGGGCCAAGCTCATGGAGCCTCTCGACCAACGCTCGCTTCAGCGCTTCGAGAGCGCGCTGGCGGGAGGGTGGCCGCTCGGCGACGCGGTGTTCCTCGATGCTCTGGCGCAGCAGTTGCATCGGCGACTTGCGCCCAGGGCGGCAGGGCGGCCACGGAAGGTAGCGGTGTCCGAGATCATTTGATATGTCCCCTATTTACGTGACAGCAACTCAGTTTGTCATTAAATAGGGGTCAGATCCACATTGTTTTTCTTGCCGCAGTGCAGCAGCGCCGCTATGCTTCGCGACATCTTCCTCCGCCAGCGAGGGCCGTCATGAGCCAGCAGCACGCACCGCAAGCCCCCACCCCGTTCGACGCTCCCGCCACCCAGGGCCTCTACGACCCCGCCAACGAACACGACGCCTGCGGCGTCGGCTTCGTGGCCCACATCAAGGGCCAGAAGGCGCATGGCATCGTCGAGCAGGGCCTGAAGATCCTCGAGAACCTCGACCATCGCGGCGCGGTCGGCGCCGACAAGCTGATGGGCGACGGCGCGGGCATCCTGATCCAGATCCCCGACGACTACTACCGCGCCGAGATGGCTGCCCAGGGCGTCGAGCTGCCGCCGCCGGGTGAATACGGCGTGGGCATGATCTTCCTGCCCAAGGAGCACGCTTCGCGGCTGGCCTGCGTGCAGGAGCTCGAGCGCGCGGTGAAGGCCGAGGGCCAGGTGCTGCTCGGCTGGCGCGATGTGCCGGTCGACGCGGAGATGCCGATGTCGCCCACCGTGCGCACCAAGGAGCCGGTGATCCGCCAGATCTTCATCGGCCGCGGCCCCGACGTGATCGTGCCCGACGCGCTCGAGCGCAAGCTCTACGTGATCCGCAAGACGGCCTCGGCCGCGATCCAGCGTCTCAAGCTCACGCACAGCCGCGAGTACTACGTGCCCAGCATGAGCTGCCGCACGATCATCTACAAGGGCCTGCTGCTGGCCGACCAGGTCGGCAAGTACTACCGCGATCTGCAGGATGCGCGCGTCGTCTCGGCGTTCGCGCTCGTGCACCAGCGCTTCTCGACCAACACCTTCCCCGAGTGGCCGCTCGCGCACCCCTACCGCATGGTCGCGCACAACGGCGAGATAAACACGGTCAAGGGCAACTTCAACTGGATGCGCGCCCGCGAGGGCGTGATGAAGTCGCCCGTGCTCGGCGACGATCTGAAGAAGCTCTACCCGATCAGCTTCGAGGGCCAGAGCGACACCGCCACCTTCGACAACGCGCTCGAACTGCTGACGATGTCGGGCTACCCGCTCGCGCACGCCGCGATGATGATGATCCCCGAGGCCTGGGAGCAGCACGAGGGCATGGACGAGCGCCGCCGCGCGTTCTACGAGTACCACGCCGCGATGCTCGAGCCCTGGGACGGCCCGGCCGCGATGGTGTTCACCGACGGCAAGCAGATCGGCGCCACGCTCGATCGCAACGGCCTGCGTCCGGCGCGCTACATCGTCACCGACGACGACCTGGTGGTGATGGCCTCTGAGTCCGGCGTGCTGCCCATCCCCGAGAACCGCATCGTGCGCAAGTGGCGCCTGCAGCCGGGCAAGATGTTCCTGATCGATTTCGAGCAGGGCCGCATCGTCGACGACGAGGAGCTGAAGGCGCAGTTCGCCTCGGCCAAGCCGTATCGGCAGTGGATCGAGAGCGTGCGCGTCAAGCTCGAGGAGTTGCCGGCCGGCGACGAGGCGCCGGGCTTCGGCGAATCGCTGCTCGATCGCCAGCAGGCCTTCGGCTACACGCAGGAAGACCTCAAGTTCCTGCTCGCGCCCATGGCGACTGCGGGCGAGGAGGCGATCGGCTCGATGGGCAACGACTCGCCGCTGGCGGTGCTGTCCGACAAGAACAAGCCGCTGCCCAACTACTTCAAGCAGCTGTTCGCCCAGGTGACGAACCCGCCGATCGACCCGATCCGCGAGGCCATCGTGATGAGCCTGAACAGCTTCATCGGGCCGAAGCCCAACCTGCTGGACATCAACGCGGTGAACCCGCCGATGCGCCTGGAGGTGACGCAGCCCGTGCTCGACTTCGACGACATGGCGCGCCTGCGCCAGATCGAGCGCCACACCAGCGCCAAGTTCAAGACGCACGTGCTGGACATCACCTATCCGCTCGCCTGGGGCGACGAGGGCGTCGAGGCCAAGCTCGCCTCGCTGTGCGCGGAAGCGGTGGACGCGATCGCCACCGGCCACAACATCCTCATCATCAGCGACCGTGCGATGAACCGCGACAACGTCGCGATCCCCGCGCTGCTGGCGCTCTCGGCCATCCACCAGCACCTGGTGCGCGAGGGCCTGCGCACCACGGCGGGCCTGGTGGTCGAGACCGGTTCGGCGCGCGAGGTGCACCACTTCGCGGTGCTCGCCGGCTACGGCGCGGAAGCCGTGCACCCGTATCTCGCGATGGAAACGCTGGTGGCGATGCACAAGGATCTGCCCGGCGATCTCTCGGCCGAGAAGGCGATCTACAACTATGTGAAGGCGATCGGCAAGGGCCTCTCGAAGATCATGTCCAAGATGGGCGTGTCGACCTACATGAGCTACTGCGGCGCGCAGCTCTTCGAGGCGATCGGCCTGGACAAGCCGCTGGTGGAGAAGTATTTCCGCGGCACCGCCAGCCAGGTCGGCGGCATCGGCGTGTTCGAGGTGGCGGAAGAAGCCATCCGCATGCACAAGGCCGCCTTCGGCAGCGACCCGGTGCTGGCCGGCATGCTCGATGCCGGCGGCGAATACGCCTGGCGCACGCGCGGCGAAGAGCACATGTGGACGCCCGACGCCATCGCCAAGCTGCAGCACAGCGTGCGCGGCAACAAGTTCGAGACCTACAAGGAATACGCGCAGATCATCAACGACCAGAGCCGCCGCCACATGACGCTGCGCGGCCTGTTCGAGTTCAAGGTCGATCCGGGCAAGGCGATTCCTGTCGACGAGGTCGAGCCCGCGGCCGAGATCGTCAAGCGCTTCGCCACCGGCGCGATGTCGCTCGGCTCGATCTCCACCGAAGCGCACACCACGCTGGCGCTGGCGATGAACCGCATCGGCGGCAAGAGCAACACCGGTGAAGGCGGCGAGGATCCGGCGCGCTACCGCAACGAGCTCAAGGGCATCGCCATCACCGACGGCACCAAGGTGAGCGAGGTGGTCGGCGCCAAGGTGATCGCGGCCGACTACGAGATGAAGGCCGGCGACTCGCTGCGCTCGAAGATCAAGCAGGTCGCCTCGGGCCGCTTCGGCGTGACCACCGAATACCTAGTCTCGGCCGATCAGATCCAGATCAAGATGGCGCAAGGCGCCAAGCCGGGCGAGGGCGGCCAGTTGCCGGGCGGCAAGGTGAGCGAGTACATCGGCTTCCTGCGCTACTCGGTGCCGGGCGTCGGCCTGATCTCGCCGCCGCCGCATCACGACATCTATTCGATCGAGGATCTGGCGCAGCTCATCCACGACCTGAAGAACGCCAACTCCAAGGCCGACATCAGCGTCAAGCTGGTCTCGGAAGTCGGCGTCGGCACGATCGCCGCCGGCGTCGCCAAGGCCAAGGCCGACCACGTGGTGATCGCCGGCCACGACGGCGGCACGGGCGCCTCGCCGTGGAGCTCGATCAAGCATGCCGGCACGCCCTGGGAGCTGGGCCTCGCGGAGACGCAGCAGACCCTGGTGCTCAACCGCCTGCGCAGCCGCATCCGCGTGCAGGCCGACGGCCAGATGAAGACCGGCCGCGACGTGGTGATCGGCGCGCTGCTCGGCGCCGACGAGTTCGGCTTCGCGACCGCGCCGCTGGTGGCCGAAGGCTGCATCATGATGCGCAAGTGCCACCTCAACACCTGCCCGGTGGGCGTGGCCACGCAGGATCCGGTGCTGCGCGCCAAGTTCTCGGGCAAGCCCGAGCACGTCGTCAACTATTTCTTCTTCGTCGCCGAGGAAGCGCGCCAGATCATGGCGCAACTGGGCATCCGCAAGTTCGACGAACTGATCGGCCGCGCCGACCTGCTCGACACCCGCAAGGGCATCGCGCACTGGAAGGCCAAGGGCCTGGACTTCGGCCGCGTGTTCCACCTGCCGGCGGTGCCCGCCGAGGTGCCGCGCCGCCACGTCGAGAAGCAGGACCACGGCCTCGACAAGGCGCTCGACGTGCGCCTCATCGAGAAGGCCAAGGCCGCGCTCGAGCGCGGCGAGAAGGTGCAGTTCCTCGAAGACGCGCGCAACGTCAACCGCACGGTGGGCGCGATGCTCTCCGGCGAGCTGATCCGCCGCCACCCCGAGGGCCTGCCCGACCAGACCGTGTTCATCCAGATGGAAGGCACGGGCGGGCAGAGCTTCGGCGCTTTCCTCGCCAAGGGCATCACCATCTACCTGATCGGCGACGCCAACGACTACACCGGCAAGGGTCTGTCGGGTGGCCGCATCGCGATCCGCCCGAGCATCGAGTTCCGCGGTGACGCCACCAACAACATCATCGTCGGCAACACCGTGCTGTACGGCGCCACCAGCGGCGAGGCTTTCTTCCGCGGCGTGGCGGGCGAACGCTTCGCGGTGCGCCTGTCGGGCGCGACGGCGGTGGTGGAAGGCACCGGTGACCACGGCTGCGAATACATGACCGGCGGCACGGTGGTGGTGCTGGGCAAGACAGGGCGCAACTTCGCCGCCGGCATGAGCGGCGGCATCGCCTACGTCTACGACGAGGACGGCAGCTTCGCCAAGCGTTGCAACACCTCGATGGTGTCGCTCGACAAGGTGCTGACCAAGACCGAGCAGGAGACCAGCCTCGACCGCTCGATCTGGCACCGCGGCGAGTGCGACGAGGTGCAGCTGCGCAAGCTCATCGAAGACCACCACAAGTGGACGGGCAGCCTGCGCGCGCGCCACATCCTCGACCACTGGGCCGACTCGCGCGCCAAGTTTCTCAAGGTGTTCCCGAACGAGTACAAGCGCGCCCTCGGCGAACTGAACGCGGCCAAGGAAGCCGGCGACACCATCGCCAAGGCCAAGAGCAGCGACAAGAAGAGCAAGACGGTCCCGGCAAAGTAAGAGAAGAGAAGCACGATCATGGGAAAAGTCACCGGCTTCATGGAGTACGAGCGCCTCGAGGAGGGCTACGCGCCCGTCGGCGAGCGCCTGAAGAACTACAAGGAGTTCGTCATCGGCCTGGCGGCCGACGAGGCCAAGATCCAGGGCGCGCGTTGCATGGACTGCGGCACGCCGTTCTGCAACAACGGCTGCCCGGTCAACAACATCATTCCGGACTTCAACGACCTGGTGTACCGGGGTGACTGGAAGAACGCGATCGAGGTGCTGCACTCGACCAACAACTTCCCCGAGTTCACCGGCCGCATCTGCCCGGCGCCCTGCGAGGCCGCCTGCACGCTCAACGTCAACGACGACGCGGTGGGCATCAAGAGCATCGAGCACGCCATCATCGACCGCGCCTGGGCCGAGGGCTGGGTGCAGCCGCGCAAGGCGCTGGCCAAGACCGGCAAGAAGATCGCCGTGGTCGGCTCCGGCCCGGCGGGGCTGGCGGCGGCGCAGCAGCTCGCGCGCGCCGGCCACGACGTGACCGTGTTCGAGAAGAACGACGCGCCCGGCGGCCTGCTGCGCTTTGGCATCCCCGACTTCAAGATGGAGAAGTCGCACATCGACCGGCGCGTCGAGCAGATGAAGGCCGAGGGCGTGGTGTTTCGCAACAACACGCTGGTCGGCCACATGCCCGAGGGCAGCAAGGTCACCAACTGGGCCAAGGAGATCGTCTCGCCCGAGCAGCTCAAGAGCGAGTTCGACGCCGTGCTGCTGGCCGGCGGCGCCGAGCAGTCGCGCGACCTGCCGGTGCCCGGCCGCGATCTCGACGGCGTGCACTTCGCGATGGAGTTCCTGCCGCAGCAGAACAAGATCAACGCCGGCGGCAAGGTCAAGGGCCAGATCCGCGCCGACGGCAAGAACGTCGTCGTGATCGGCGGCGGCGACACCGGCTCCGACTGCGTGGGCACCAGCAACCGCCATGGCGCCAAGAGCGTCGTGCAGTTCGAGCTGCTGCCCATGCCGCCCGAGCAGGAGAACAAGCCGCTGGTGTGGCCCTACTGGCCGATCAAGCTGCGCAGCTCGTCGAGCCACGAGGAGGGCTGCGAGCGCGAGTTCGCCATCGCCACCAAGGAGTTCATCGGCGAGAAGGGCAAGCTCACCGCGCTGAAGTCGGTGCGCGTCGAGTGGGCCAACGGCAAGATGACCGAGGTGCCGGGCAGCGAGAAGATCATCCCGGCCGACCTGGTGCTGCTGGCGATGGGCTTCGTCAGCCCGGTGGCCACCATCCTCGAAGCCTTCGGCGTCGACAAGGATGCGCGCGGCAACGCCAAGGCGGGCACCGAGGCCGCGGGCGGCTACAAGACCAACGTGGACAAGGTCTTCGCCGCCGGCGACATGCGGCGCGGCCAGTCGCTGGTGGTGTGGGCGATCCGCGAGGGCCGCCAGGCCGCGCGCGCGGTCGACGAGTACCTGATGGGCGCGAGCGAGCTGCCGCGCTGAACCCGGCCGAAGGCGCGGCGTGATGAATCCATCACGCTGGCGCGCGGCGCTGGTGAGCAGTTGTTTCGCGCGGCCTCGCGCGCGCTGTGATTCCTCGGGGCGTGGGCTACCATCCCCCCGATTCAAGGGATCATCCGCGCCACTCGCATGACGACGCATTCGTTCGCCAGCAGCCTCGACGCTCTCAGCGGCTGGAGGCGTGCGCTCGTGAGCCGCCTGGACGAGGTCAGCCGCTTTCTCGGCGACCACGACCTCTCCGACGCCGCGGTGCAGGGCCAGCTCGACAGCCTGCGCGAGCAGCTCGGCCAGCAGAAGCTCATCGTCGCCTTCGTCGCCGAGTTCTCGCGCGGCAAGTCCGAGCTGATCAATGCGATCTTCTTCGCCGACGCGGGCCGCCGCATCCTGCCGGCCACGCCGGGGCGCACGACCATGTGCCCGGTCGAATTGGCCTGGGATGCCGACGAGCCGCCCTCGCTGTCGCTGCTGCCCATCGACACGCGCCTGTCGGGCCAGTCGCTCGGCGAGCTGCGCAACTTCGCCAAGGCGTGGAAGACGGTCAAGCTCGACGTCGGCAACCCGGAGAGGCTGGCCGAATCGCTGCGCGAGGTGATGCGCACCTCCTGGGTCACCAAGGACCAGGCGCACGAGCTCGGCTTCTGGAACGACGAGACGCCCGACGAGAACCCGCCGCTGGACGACATGGGCCGCGTCGAGGTGCCGGCCTGGCGCCACGCGCTGATCAACTACCCGCACCCGCTGCTCAAGCAGGGCCTGGTGGTGCTCGACACGCCGGGCCTCAACGCCATCGGTGCCGAGCCCGAGCTGACGCTGAGCCTGCTGCCCACGGCGCACGCCACCGTGTTCATCCTCGGCGCCGACATCGGCGTCAGCAAGTCTGACCTCGCGATCTGGCGTGACCACCTGAGCGGCGATGCGCTGTCGCGTTTCGTGGTGCTCAACAAGATCGACGCGATGATCGACCCGCTCGCCACGGCGGAGCAGGTGGCCGAGCAGATCGAACGCCAGCGCACCGAGACCGCGCGCACGCTGAGCGTGCCGGCCGAGCGCGTCTACCCGCTGTCGGCGCGCCAGGCGCTGGCCGCGCGCGTGGAAGGCAAGGCCGACGCGCTGGCACAAAGCCGCCTGCCGGCGCTCGAGGCCGCGCTCAGCGGCGAGCTGATGCCGCAGCGGCGCACCCTGCTCGAGCACGTGGTGATCGACGCCGCGCAGCAGATCGAGATGCACGTGGCGCGCCGCCTCAACGACAACCGGCGCCAGCTCGCCGAGCAGACGCTGGAGCTGCGCGGCCTGCGCGGCAAGAGCGGCGCCAAACTGCAGATGATGCTGCAGCGCGTGGATGCCGAGACGGCCGAGTTCGAGGCCTGCACCACCAAGCTGCAGGCGATGCGCGTGGTGCACAGCCGCATGCTCAAGGACGCGATGGTCGGCCTCTCGTCCGACCGTCTGCGCGAGGAGGTGTCGGCGATGCAGCAGCAGATGTCGGCGTCGCTGCTGAACCTCGGCGCCAAGAAGGCCTTCGGCGCGCTGTGCCAGCGCCTGCGCGCTCTGCTCGGCGCCGGCCAGAAGAACTCGCTCGAGATCCGCCACATGCTCGAGGCCTCGTTCAACCGGCTCAACGCCGAGTTCGGCTTTGGCCTCGTGCTCAACCCCGGACCGGATCTCGACCGCTTCGCCGCCGAGCTCGACCTGATCGAGAAGAGCTACGTGCAGTACCTCGGCCTGACGCAGGCGCTGCGCCTGTCGCAGCCGAAATTCATGGAGCAGTTCCGCCGCATGCTGATGTCCAAGCTGCGCGTGGTGTTCGAGAACGCCAGCGCCGAGCTGGAGATGTGGAACAAGTCGGCCTCGGCGCAGGTGGATGCGCAGTTGCGCGAGCGGCGCCGCAACTTCCGCCGCCGGCGCGAATCGCTCGAGCGCATCCAGGCCGCGGCCAGCGAACTGGAGACGCGGCTCGAGGAGCTCGACGCGCAAGACCAGCGCCTGCAGGGCTTCCATGGCCGCTGCAACGAGTTGATCGACGCGCTGCGCCAGCAGGCCCGCACCGGCACGCGCGGCGAAGTGTCGTCCATGATCACCATCGACCTGCCGCTGGACGATTCGCCGACGCCGCTGCCGCTGCGCCTTGTCAAAGCCTGAGCCCGCAGCCTTTTCGGCGCGGCTGATCGACTGGCAACGCCAGCACGGCCGCCACACGCTGCCCTGGCAGCGCACGCGCGACCCCTACCGCGTGTGGCTCTCCGAGATCATGCTGCAGCAGACGCAGGTGGCCACCGTGCTCGGCTACTACGAACGTTTTCTGCAGCGCTTTCCCGACGTGCGTGCGCTCGCCGCGGCGCCGCAGGACGAGGTGCTGGCGCTGTGGAGCGGCCTGGGCTACTACAGCCGCGCGCGCAACCTGCATCGCTGCGCGCAGGCGGTGGTGGCCGAACACGGCGGCGAGTTCCCGCGCGCGAGTACGCAACTCGCCGCGCTGCCCGGCATCGGCCGCTCCACCGCGGCGGCGATCGCGGCCTTCTGCTTCGGCGAGCGCGTTGCCATCCTCGACGGCAACGTCAAGCGCGTGCTGACGCGCGTGCTCGGCTTTCACGGCGATCTGGCCGAAGCCGCGCAGGAGCGCCGGCTGTGGGAGCACGCCACGGATCTGCTGCCCCACGAGCACATCGAGGCCTACACGCAGGGCCTGATGGACCTGGGCGCGACGCTTTGCCTGGCGCGCTCGCCGCACTGCCTGATCTGCCCGGTGCGCGAGGGCTGCGTGGCGCGCCGCGAGGGTCGGCCCGAGCAGTATCCGGTGAAGACGCGCAAGCTCAAGCGCAAGGCACGCGAGAACGTGTGGCTGTGGCTGCGCTGGCAGGGTCGCCACTGGCTGGTGCAGCGGCCCGCGAGCGGCGTGTGGGCGGGCCTGTGGAGCCTGCCCGAGTTCGACAGCACCGAGGCGCTGGGCGCGGCCTCGCAGGGCTGGCCGGGCGAGGGTGAAGCGCTGCCTGGCTTCACGCATGTGCTGACGCACCTCGACTGGACGCTGCATCCGCGGCGCTGGACCTTCCCGGCGCAGATGCCGCAGCAGCAGATCGAGCGCATCGTCGCCGCCTGGCCGACGGGCCGCTGGTTCAGCACCGAAGAAGCCTTGCGCTCCGGCCTGCCGGCACCGCTGCGCAAGCTGCTGGCTACTTGACGACGCCCTGGCCGCGCAGGAACTCGTCGACCAGGGCGAGCCGCACGCGCGCATCGGGCAGCTCCATCAGGCGCTGCTTGGCGGCCAGCGGAATCGGCAGGATCTCGCACCAGCGGTTGGCCACCCAGCCGGCGTCGTCGAAGCGGTAGGGCGCCTCGAAGGGCTCGACGCCCTTGCCCTTGAGCGAGGCGATCGCATTGGCCAGGCCGCGCACCGTCTCGTGCACGGCTTCGGCGGGGGCGATCGGTTCGTCGTCGGGCAGGATCTCGACCTCGCCGATCCACAGGCCGTCGGCGCGCTGGCGCGTGCGCCCGATGCGAAAGCGCCGCGTGCCGCGGCAGCGCAGCTGCAGGATGCCGGGCTGCGCACCGTCGAGCTCGAGGATCTCGGCCATCACGCCGACGTCTTCGAGCACCACCGCCCCGGGCTCGTCCTGGCCGCTGCGCCGCACCTCCTGGCCCTTGCGCAGCGCGACCACGCCGAAGGGGCGCTTCTCGCGCAGGCAGGTGCCGGCCAGATCGAGGTAGCGTGCCTCGAACACCTTGAGGCTCAGCAGCCCGCCCGGGAACAGCACGGTCTGCAGCGGGAACAGGGGCAGCTCTTCAGTCACGCGCGTCCAGCTCGCGGTGGCGCACCAGCGTGCCCGAGCGCGCGCCGAAGCGCCGGGCCAGCGTCTCGGCGAAGTACACGGAACGGTGCTGCCCGCCGGTGCAGCCGATGGCCACGGTGAGATAGCTGCGCTGGTCGGCCTCGAAGGCGGGCAGCCAGCGCGTCAGGAAGGTCTCGATCTGCGCCAGCATCTCCGCCGCTTCCGGCTGCGCCTGCAGGTATTCGGCCACCGCCGCGTCGCGGCCGGTCTGCGGCCGCAGTTCGCGGATGTAGTAGGGGTTGGGCAGGATGCGCACGTCGAACACGTAGTCGGCATCGAGCGGCACGCCGTGCTTGAAGGCGAAACTCTCGAACACCAGCGTCAGGCGGTTCGCGTCGGCGCGCACCAGGTCGCGCATCCAGGTGCGCAGCTGCGCCGGGCGCAGCTGGCTGGTATCGATCACGGTCGAGACTTCGCGCAGCTCGGACAGCAGCTCGCGTTCGAACTCGATCGCGTCGACCAGAGCGCGCCGCCCCTCGTGGCGCAGATCCTCGCGGCGCCGGTTCGGCAGCGTGGCGGCGGCGAGCGTCTCGTCGGACAGCGGATGCGGGCGCCGCGTCTCGGAGAAGCGACGCACCAGCGCGTCGGTGGAGGCGTCGAGGAACAGCGCGGTGATCGCCACGCCTTCGCCCTTCAGTTCTTCCAGCAGCGGCAGCAGGTGCGGCAGCGAGCCGGCGCTGCGCACGTCCACCGCGATGGCGACGCGCCGATCGAAGCGCTCGTGTTCGAGGCGCAGGAACTCGCGCAGCAGCTCGGGCGGCAGGTTGTCGACGCAGAAGAAGCCGGCATCCTCCAGCGCATGCAGCGCCACGGATTTGCCCGAGCCGGAGATGCCGGTGACCAGCACCACCTCGCGTGGCGCGGAGGTTCCGGCCGGTGCGGGGTGCAGGCGCTCGAGGTGATCGAGCACCTCGCGGGTGTTGTCCGCTGCCTGTGTCATGCCTTGCGCCCCTTGCGCACCGGCGACGCCGTCGCGCCGACCGAGAGCATCTCCTGCGCATGCGCGAGGCTGGTGCCGGAGAGCCGCTCGCCGCCCAGCATGCGCGCGACCTCGGCAACGCGTGCCTCGCCGGCCACCGGCGTGATGTCGCTGCGAACGCGCCCGCCCTCCGGCCGCTTGGCGACGACGAAGTGGTGGTCGGCGCAGGCCGCCACCTGCGGCAGGTGCGTCACCGCGAGCACCTGGCGGTCACGCCCCAACTGCTTCATCAGGCGGCCGACCGTCTCGGCCACCGCACCGCCGACGCCGGCATCGACCTCGTCGAAGATCAGCGTGCCCGCTTCGCCCAGCTGGCTGGTGGTGACTGCGATGGCCAGCGCGATGCGCGACAGCTCGCCGCCCGAGGCGACCTTGGCCAGCGGCCGCGGCGTGCTGCCGGCGTGGCCGGCAACGAGGAACTCGGCCGACTCCAGGCCGAAGGACTGCGGCGCTTCCTGCGCGAGCAGCGCGATCTCGAAGCGGCCGCCGGCCATGCCGAGCTGCTGCATCGCCTGCGTCACCGCGGCGGCGAGCTTGGGCGCGGCCGCCTTGCGCTGCTTCGAGACGGCGCCGGCCTCCTTGTCGAAGGCGGCCTTGGCCGCGTCGGCGGCGCGCTGCAGGCCGTCGAGATCGGTGGCGGCATCGAGCGCTTTCAATTCGCCGCGCCATTGCGCCAGCAGCGCCGGCAGTTCGGCCGGCGCGCGTCGGTAGCGCCGCGCCAGGCTCATCCAGGCCGAGAGGCGTTCGTCGAGCGCTTGCAGGCGCTGCGGGTCGAGCTCGGCGCGGTTGAGGTAGCTCGACAGCGTGTGCGCCGCATCCTGCAGCTGCGCCTGCGCGCCCTGCAGCGCGTCGATCACGCCGGCCAGCGCGGCATCGAAGGCCGCCACGTCCTGCAGCTTGTCGATGGCGAAGCCGGCCAGGTGCTCGGCGTTCTCGTCGGCTTCGGAGATGGCGTCGAGCGCGGCGCGCGCGCCGTCCATCAGCGCCTGTGCGTGCGAGAGGCGGCGATGCTCGGCGTCGAGCTCGTCCCATTCGCCCTCGGCCGGCGCGAGCTTGTCGAGCTCGCCGATCTGCCAGGCCAGGCGCTCGCGCTCGCGTTCCAGGTCGGCCTGCGCGCTGCGCGCCTTCTCGAGCGCCTCCTGGGCGCTGCGCCACTGCTGCCAGGCGCCGGCGAGCGGCGCGAGCGCGATGCCGCCGTAGGCATCGAGCAGGGCGCGCACCGACGTGCCGCGCGTCAGGCTCTGCCAGGCGTGCTGGCCGTGGATGTCGACCAGCGCATCGGCCACCTCGCGCAGCTGTGCCACGGTGGCGGCGCTGCCGTTGATCCAGGCGCGGCTCTTGCCCTGCGCGTCGATCGTGCGGCGCAGCAGCAGCGTGTCGCCGGTCTCGGTACTGTCAGCGAAGCCGGCCTCGTCGAGCCAGGCGGCGAGCGATGCGGGTCGGTCGAACTCGGCACCGATCTCGGCGCGCGCGGCACCTTCGCGCACCACGCCGGCATCGCCGCGGCTGCCCAGCGCGAGCTGCAGCGCGTCGATCAGGATGGACTTGCCGGCGCCCGTCTCGCCGGTGAGCACGCTGAAGCCGCCGTCGAGCTCGACCTCGAGCTCGGCGACGATGACGAAATCGCGCAGGGACAGGCGTCGCAACATGATCCGCTCAGGCGACGCCCGCGTTCCAGCGCAGCTTGCGCCGCAGCGTCGCGTAATAGCTCCAGCCGCGCGGATGCAGGAAGCGCACCTGGTCGCGCGAGCGCCGCACCGCGATGCGGTCGCCGTGCAGCAGGCTGGCCAGCGCGTGCATGTCGAAGGAGACGCTGGTGTCGCGCCCGGCCACGATCTCGATGACGATCTCGGCCGTGTCGGGCAGCACGATCGGGCGGTTGGACAATTCGTGCGGTGCGATCGGCACCATCACGAAGCCGGCGATGCCCGGATGCAGGATGGGGCCGCCGGCCGAGAGCGCGTAGGCCGTCGAGCCGGTGGGCGAGGCGAGGATCAGCCCGTCGGCGCGGAAGTTGGCGACGAACTCGCTGCCTATCTCCACCTTCAGCTCGACCATGCTGCTGGCCGCGCCGCGGCTGACCACCACGTCGTTGACGGCGAAGCCCTCGAAGATGCGCTCCTCGTCGCGCCAGACCACGCCGGTCAGCATGGTGCGGCGCTCTTCCTCGTAGTCGCCGGCGATCATCGGCGCGAGCGCCTTGGCGAACTCGCCGATCGAGACGTCGGTGATGAAACCCAGCCGGCCCTGATTGATGCCCACCAGCGGCGTGCCGTGGCGCGCCAGCTCGCGCGCGACGCCGAGCATGGTGCCGTCGCCGCCGACGACGACGGCGATGTCGCAGTGGCGGCCCAGTTCGTCGGGCGTGAAGGCGCCGTAGCCGGTGATGCCGGTGCTCTGCGCGGTCTGCTTCTCGAGCGAGACTTCCATCCCCTGGCGCACGAGGAAGTGGGCGATCTCCTCCAGCACGGGGCGGATGCCGTGGGCCTGGTATTTGCCCACCAACGCTGCGTGTCTGAAGCGGCTCGCCATGCGGGGAATTACACCACAGGGCCCCTGGTCGCACGGGGCACGAAAGGCGCCGCGCCTACAATGAAAACCATGCTGGACGAGCGCGCCAAGACGCTGTTGAAGACCCTGGTCGAACGCTACATCGCGGACGGCCAGCCGGTCGGTTCACGCACGCTTTCGAGGGCGAGCGGGCTTGAGCTGTCGCCCGCGACCATCCGCAACGTGATGGCCGATCTCGAGGAGCTCGGCCTGATCGCCAGCCCGCACACCAGCTCGGGCCGCATTCCCACCGCGCGCGGCTATCGCCTCTTCGTCGACACCATGCTGACGGCGCAGCCGCTCACGCTCGACGCGCCGCCCGAGGCCGCGCTGCCGCCCGACCAGCCGCAGCGCGTGATCGCCAATGCGGCGCAGCTGCTGTCCAGCCTGTCGAGCTTCGTCGGCGTGGTCACGGCGCCGCGCAAGCCCAGCGTGTTCCACCACATCGAGTTCATGCGCCTGTCGGAGCGGCGTGTGCTGGTGATCATCGTCGCGCCCGATGGCGATGTGCAGAACCGCGTCATCTTTACCGCGCAGGACTACACGCAGAACCAGCTGATCGAGGCAAGCAACTACCTGACCGCGAACTACGCCGGCCTGACCATCGAGCAGGTGCGCGAGAAGCTCAAGGGCGAAGTCGATGCGCTGCGCGGCGAGATCGCGGCGCTGATGCAGGCCGCGGTGCAGGCCGGCAGCGAGGCCATCGCCGACAGCCAGGAGCAGCTCGTGATCTCCGGCGAACGCAACCTGCTGACGGTGCAGGATCTGGCCAGCGACATGGGTTCCTTGCGCAAGCTGTTCGACCTGTTCGAGCAGAAGACGCAGCTGATGCGCCTGCTGGAAGTGAGCAGCCGCGCCGAGGGCGTGCGCATCTACATCGGCGGCGAGAGCATGGTGGTGCCCTACGAGGAACTGTCGGTGGTCTCGGCGCCCTATGTCGTCGATGGCCGCGTGGTCGGCACGCTCGGCGTGATCGGCCCGACGCGCATGGCCTACGACCGCATGATCCAGATCGTCGACATCACCTCGCGGCTGATCAGCAACGCGCTGAGCCAGAAGTAGGGCGTCGCGGCAGGCGCTGCCTACAATCGCCGCTCCCCGGGCCGTTAGCTCAGTTGGTCAGAGCAGAGGACTCATAATCCTTTGGTCGCTGGTTCGAGCCCAGCACGGCCTACCAGGATCCTCCTCCCCCGGCTTCCTCAACGCGCCACCGCACGTGCCTTGAACACGACGGGCTGCGGCCCGCGCGCCGATGCCGGCGCCGGCTCGAGGATGTCGGCCAGCGTGTGGCGGTCGAGGTTCTCCATGAAGGCCACCAAGCTGCCTTGCAGCACGCCGGTGAGCTTGCAACGCCCGCTGAGCGTGCAGACGTTGCCGGTGGCGAAGCACTCCACCATCGCGAAGTCGGGCTCCATGGCGCGCACCACGTCGCCGAGCCTGATCTGCACCGCCGGCCGCGCCAGCCGCATGCCGCCGCCGCGGCCGCGCACCGTCTCGAGGAAGCCGGCCAGGCCGAGCTGGTGGGTGATCTTCATCAGATGCGCTTCCGAGACGCCGTAGACCTGCGCGATCTCGGCGATGGTGCACAGGCGTCCCTCCTGCTGGCCGACGTACATCAGCAGGCGCAGCGAGTAATCGGTCATCGCGGTCAGGCGCATCGGGGCTCCGGTCGGCAGGGCGTGCAGGAAGTATCAGGCTTGCGCATTGTCAATCGCGTGAGGCTGCGCAAGAAGGGCTCAAAAGCTATACTGAGCATATATCTTAAGCGCCATGAGCACTTCCAGCGAATCCCTCAAGCCAGCCGTCGCCGAGCAGCCGGTGCACTTCGTGTCGATGTACCAGAAGCGCACCAAGATCCACGCGCGCTCGGTGCGCGGCCTCTACGCTCGGCTGCGCTGGGCCATCGTCGCGCTCACGCAATCGGTCTTCTTCGGCCTGCCCTGGCTGGACTGGAACGGCCGCCAGGCGGTGCTGTTCGACCTCGACGCACCGCGCTTCTACATCTTCGGCATGGTGCTGCAGCCGCAGGACCTGATCTTCCTCGCCGCGCTGCTGGTGATCGCCGCGCTGGCGCTGTTCTTCTTCACCGCGCTGGCCGGGCGGCTGTGGTGCGGCTACGCCTGCCCGCAGACGGTCTACAGCGAGATCTTCCAGTGGATCGAGCTGAAGGCCGAGGGCGACCGTCATGCGCGCATCAAGCTCGACCAGCAGCCCTGGAGCGCCGCCAAGATCGCGCGCAAGTCGGCCAAGCACGCGCTGTGGCTGGTGGTGGCGCTGGCCGCCGGCTTCACGCTGGTGGGTTACTTCGTGCCGATCCGCGGCCTCGCGTCGCACCTGGCGCAGGCGGGCATCGCCTCGTGGCCGGCGTTCTGGGTGCTGTTCTACGGCGGCATCATGTACGGCCACGCCGGCTGGCTGCGCGAGCAGATCTGCAACTACATGTGCCCCTACGCGCGCATCCAGAGCACGCTGATCGACGGCGACTCGCTGGTGATCGCCTACGACGGCGCACGCGGCGACCCGCGCGGCGCACGCCCGCGCCGCACCGATCCGGCCTCGGTGGGCCTGGGCAGCTGCACCGACTGCACGCTGTGCGTGCAGGTCTGCCCGGCCGGCATCGACATCCGCAACGGCCTGCAGAACGAGTGCATCGGCTGCGCCGCCTGCATCGATGCCTGCGACGACGTGATGCAGAAGATGGACTACCCGCCCGGCCTGATCCGCTACGCCACCTCCAATGGCGTGGCGCAGGGCCTGGGCAAGGCGGAGATGCTGCGCCGCGTGCTGCGGCCGCGCGTGCTGGTCTACGGCGCGCTGCTCTCGGCGGCGGGCACGGCCTTCGCCGTCGGGCTGGCGATGCGTTCGCCGGTCGGCATGGACGTGATCCGCGACCGTGGCGTGATGGCGCGCCTGGGCGAAGACGGCCGCGTGCAGAACCTCTACCGCGTGCAGCTGATGAACCGCACCGAGCGCA
This sequence comes from Piscinibacter sp., assembly GCA_017983795.1. Lineage (GTDB taxonomy): Bacteria > Pseudomonadota > Gammaproteobacteria > Burkholderiales > Burkholderiaceae_C > Piscinibacter. The sequence goes on along the minus strand of JAGOAS010000022.1, from coordinate 41,045 downwards.
CCATGCGCTACGAGCTGGGCGTCGAGGGGCTGCCGGGGCTGGTGGTGGACGGCAGCCGCGTCTTCGAGGTGCCGTCCGGCGAGGTGCGGCCCTTCACGCTGCGCCTCGCGCTGCCGGCCGAAGCGGCGCAGTCGCTCACGCCGGGGGCGCAGCCGGTGACGCTCACCCTGACCGAGCAGGGACAGGCCAGCGCAGCGCTGCGCGAGCACAGCACCTTCCTCGTGCCGCGCTGAGGAGGCTTGCACGATGGCCACCAAGCGCTTCCCGATCCGTCCGGCGCATCCCGAGCGCAACTGCTGGGGCTGCGACCGCTACTGCGCTTCCGACGCCATGCTGTGCGGCAACGGCTCGGAGCGTACCCAGCACCCGGTCGAGTTGTTCGGCGAAGACTGGAACGCCGACGCGCCGCCGGCCGACGAGGGCGAGGCGGCCGCCGCGGCGCAGCAAAGCTGAGGGGCTCAGCCCTTCGAGGGCACCGGCGTGCCCACCGGCTGGTTGCCGCCGGCCGGCGCGACGGCCGGAGCACGCATCACGCGCGTCTTGCCGCCGGTGGTGACGAGGATCACCGCGTCACCCGGGTTGAAGCTCTCGCTGCCCTTGGCCTGCACGATGGCGCGGCGCTCGCCGTTGCGCAGCTGCACCAGGATCTCGAAGGCATCCTCGCGCGTGCCGGCACGCTCGATGGCGTTGCCGACCACCGCACCGGCGACTGCGCCGATCACGCCGACGGCGATGGCCTCGCGGCTGCCGCCGACCGAGGAGCCGGCCACGCCGCCGATGACGGCGCCCGAGGTGCCGCCGATGCCGCTCTGGCTGCCGTCGACGACCACCGGGCGCACCGTCAGCACGGTGGCGTCCTGCACCTGCGACAGGCGCTGCGCGTCGTAGCGCTGCACGACGTCGGGGTTGGAGGTGGCACAGGCCGCCAGCGAGGCGATCGCGGCGGCGAGAAGCAGCTTCTTCATCATGGAGAACTCCGGGAGATACAGGCAGCGAAACGCCTGCTCGGGCGTGCGCGTTGACCGGTGGGTGTCACTCTACGCCCGGCAGTTCCGCGCCGGGATGTAAAGAAGCTTGTCCTCAGGCATGCAGGCGGCTGCTGCGCGGCACGCTGGCGAGCAGGAACTCCATCTGGTCAGCCAGGATGCGCCGGCCGCGCAGGATCATGTCCTCGTGCAGGCTGGGCACGTAGGGCAGGTAGAGCAGGCCCATGTGGGCTTCTTCGGGCAGGCGGTTGCCCTTGCGGCCGTTGCAGGGCCGGCAGGCGGTGATGCAGTTCATCCAGCTGTCCAGCCCGCCGCGCGAGGTCGGCACGATGTGCTCGCGCGTCAGCTCGTCGAGGTGCAGGTGGTGGCCGCAGTAGGCGCAGACCTGGCGGTCGCGCGCGAACAGCTTGGGGTTGGACAGCGCCGGCGTCTGGCGCCAGGCCTTGCTCGGGATCGCGCCGCGCACGGCGATGATGGGATGCACCTCGATGCGGCTCTGCAGCCCGGTGCGGCGCTGCACGCCGCCGCGCAGCACGTAGAAGGTGTCGCCCAGCGTCCAGGCCACGCCATCGCTGGCGTAGAGGACGGCGGCCTCCTTGGCCGAGATCCACGCCTGCGGTCTTCCGGAAACGTCGAGTTGCAACACTTCCATGGCCCGTCGAGCGTAGCGCATCCGCGGCGTTCCGCTCAAGTCACGGGCATGACGGGGCGGCTCTAGGGGCGAATGCCTAGAAATTCCGCAGGGCTGTTGGGCGCGCCGGCGCGGTTTTCTGCAGAATAGAACGATCGTTCGTTTTATCGCCCCGCCTCCCCGATGGCCGAGACACCGATTCCCGCTCGAACGCTGCACAAGGGCCAGCAGACCCGCGCCACCATCCTGGACGCGGCGCTGACGCTGGCTGCGCACATGGGCCTGGAGGGGTTGTCGATCGGCGCGCTCGCCGAGGTGACGGGCATGAGCAAGTCGGGCGTCTTCGCCCACTTCGGCTCGCGCGACGAGTTGCAGATCGCGGTGGTGCGCGAGTACCACCACAAGTTCGAGGAAGAGGTCTTCTACCCGGCGCTGCGCGAGGCGCGCGGCCTGCCGCGCCTGCGCGCGCTGTTCGAGAACTGGGTGCGCCGCGTCGCGGTGGAGATCGACTCGGGCTGCATCTACATCAGCGGCGCGGTCGAGTTCGACGACCGGCCCGGCCCGGTGCGCGATGCGCTGGTCACCATGGTGCAGACCTGGCAGGACGCCCTCGAGCGTGCCATCCGCATGGGCGTCGAGGCGGGCCACCTCAAGCCCGACACCGACCCGGCGCAGATGCTGTTCGAGGTGCACGGCCTGATCCTCGCGCTGCACCACGACGCCCGCTTCATGCGCCACCCCGGCGCGGTCGAGCGCGCCCGGATCGCTTTCCTGCGCGTGCTCGAGAACTACGCCGTGCCCGGCGTGCTCGAAGACAAATCCCCCGCCCGCAAGCGCGCCGCCAGTGCGCGCGCGGTGCGTTCCTGAATCCCCGTCCCTGGAGAGTCGAGCCCATGCCCACCTACACCCCGCCCCTGCGCGACATGCGCTTCGTCCTGCACGAGGTGCTCAACGTCGTCGACGAGTTGAAGCTGCTGCCGGCCCATGCCGACATCGACGCCGACACGATCAACGCGGTGCTGGAGGAAGGCGGCAAGTTCGCCGCCGAGGTGATCGCGCCGCTCAACCAGAGCGGCGACGCCGAGGGCTGCACGCTCGACAAGGCGACGCACGAGGTCAAGGCGCCCAAGGGCTTCAAGGAGGCCTACGCCAAGTATGTCGAGGGCGGCTGGCCGGCGCTGAGCTGCGATCCGGCCTACGGCGGCCAGGGCCTGCCGCACGTGGTGAACCAGAGCTTCTACGAGATGCTCAACTCCTCCAACCAGGCCTGGACCATGTACCCGGGCCTGTCGCACGGCGCCTACGAGGCCCTGCACGCGCACGGCTCGGCCGAGCAGAAGGCGCTGTACCTGCCCAAGCTGACCAGCGGCCACTGGACCGGCACCATGTGCCTGACCGAGCCGCATTGCGGCACCGATCTCGGCCTGCTGCGCACCAAGGCCGAGCCGCAGGCCGACGGCAGCTACAAGATCACCGGCCAGAAGATCTTCATCTCCGCCGGCGAACACGACCTGGCCGAGAACATCGTGCACCTGGTGCTGGCGCGCCTGCCGGACGCGCCGGCCGGCAGCAAGGGCATCTCGTTGTTCGTGGTGCCCAAGTTTCTGCCGAATGCCGACGGCTCGATCGGCGCGCGCAACGGCGTGTTCTGCGCCGCGCTCGAGCACAAGATGGGCATCCACGCCAACGCCACCGCGCAGATCGTGCTCGAGGGCGCGATCGGCACGCTGGTGGGCGAGCCCAACAAGGGCCTGCAGGCGATGTTCGTGATGATGAACGCCGCGCGCTTGGGCGTGGGCATGCAGTCGCTCGGCCTGACCGAAGTGGCCTACCAGAACGCGGTGGCCTATGCGAAGGACCGCATCCAGATGCGTGCGCTGTCGGGCCCCAAGAACCCCGACAAGCCGGCCGACGCCATCATCGTGCATCCCGACGTGCGCAAGATGCTGCTGACCGCGCGCGCCTATGCCGAGGGCGGCCGCGCGCTGGCGATGTGGACCACGCTGATGCTCGACAAGGAACTCGGCAGCGACGACGAGGACGAGCGCAAGGAATGCGCGGATCTCGTTGCGCTGGTCACGCCCATCGTCAAGGCCTTCTTCACCGACAACGCCTGGATCGCCACCTCGCACTGCATGCAGGTGTTCGGCGGCCACGGCTACATCCGCGAATGGGGCATGGAGCAGTTCGTGCGCGATGCGCGCATCAACATGATCTACGAGGGCACCAACACCATCCAGTCGCTCGACCTGCTGGGTCGCAAGGTGCTGGGCGACAACGGCAAGAAGCTGAAGAAGTTCGGCAAGCTGGTGCAGGAGTTCGTCGAGGACGAAGGCACCAACGAGGCGCTGCAGGAGTTCGTCAACCCGCTGGCCGAGCTGGGCGACAAGCTCACCAAGCTGACCACCGAGATCGGCATGAAGGCGATGGGCAATGCCGACGAGGTGGGCGCCGCCGCGGTCGACTACCTGCGCGTCTGCGGCCACCTGGTGTTCGCCTACTTCTGGGCGCGCATGGCCAAGGTGGCGCTGGCCAAGCAGGACAGCGGCGACCCGTTCTACACCGCCAAGCTGGCGACGGCGCGCTTCTACTACGCCAAGCTGCTGCCCGAAACGGCCAGCCTGATCCGCAGCTGCCGCGCCGGCCTGGCGCCGCTGATGGCGATGGACGAGGCGCTGTTCTGATCATGAAGCGCCTCACCTTTCTCATCGCCGCGTTCGCCCTGCACGCGGCCGCGCTGGCCCAGGCCACGCCGGTGGGTCTGTGGAAGACCATCGACGACGAGACCAAGACCGAGAAGTCGCTGGTGCGCATCGTCGAGGCCGGCGGCGTGCTCGGCGGCAAGATCGAGAAGCTGCTCGATCCGGCCAAGCAGAACGACGTCTGCGACAAGTGCAGCGACGAGCGCAAGGGCAAGCCCATCGTGGGCCTGAGCATCATCCGCAACGCCAAGCAGGATGGCGAGGACAAGTCGGTCTGGACCGGCGGCGAGATCCTCGACCCCAACAACGGCAAGACCTACCGCCTGCGGCTCAAGCCGCTGGACGGCGGCAAGCAGCTGGAGGTGCGCGGCTACATCGGCCCGTTCTTCCGCAACCAGACCTGGATCCGAGTGGAGTGAGCAACATGAATCGATTCAACGTTCGCAAGGTGGCCGTGCTCGGCGCCGGTGTGATGGGCGCGCAGATCGCGGCGCATCTGGTCAACGTCAAGGTGCCGGTCGTGCTGTTCGACCTGCCCGCCAAGGAAGGGCCGAAGAACGGCATCGTCACCAAGGCCATCGACGCCCTGAAGAAGCTCAAGCCGGCGCCGCTGGGCATTCCCGAGGACGCCGCGCTCATCGAGCAGGCCAACTACGAGGAGCACCTCGACAAGCTCAAGGAATGCGACCTCATCATCGAGGCCATCGCCGAGCGCATGGACTGGAAGCTCGATCTGTACAAGCGCATCGCCCCGGCGGTGGCGCCGCACGCGATCGTCGCCTCCAACACCTCGGGCCTGTCGATCACCAAGCTCGCCGAGGCGCTGCCGGAAGAGATCAAGCCGCGCTTCTGCGGCATCCACTTCTTCAACCCGCCGCGCTACATGGCGCTGGTCGAGCTGATCCCGACGCCGACGACGAAGCCGGAGATCCTCGACCAGCTCGAGAGCTTCGTGACGAGCGCGGTCGGCAAGAGCGTGGTGCGCGCCAAGGACACGCCCAACTTCATCGCCAACCGCGTCGGCATCGCCGGCATGCTGGCGACCATCAAGGAAGCCGAGGCCTTCGGCCTGAGCTACGACGTCGTCGACGACCTGACCGGCAAGAAGCTCGGCCGCGCGTCCAGCGGCACCTTCCGCACCGCCGACGTGGTGGGCCTGGACACCATGGCGCACGTCATCCGGACGCTGCAGGACAACCTGGGGGATGACAAGGCTACGCCGGACCCCTTCTTCCCCATCTACGGCACGCCGCCGGTGCTGGCCAAGCTGATCGAGCAGGGCGCGCTGGGCCAGAAGAGCGGCGCGGGCTTCTACAAGAAGGTCGGCAAGGACATCCTGCGCCTGGATCCGGCCAAGGCCGACTACGTGCCCGCCGGCGGCAAGGCCGAGCCCATCGTCGAGCGCATGCTCAAGAAGGCGCCGGCCGAGCGCTTGAAGCTGCTGCGTGAATCCACGAACCCGCAGGCGCAGTTCCTGTGGGCCATCCTGCGCGACGGCTTCCACTACGCCGCGGTGCACCTGGCCGACATCGCCGACTGCGCGCGCGACGTCGACTTCGCGATGCGCTGGGGCTTCGGCGTGCAGCAAGGCCCGTTCGAGCTGTGGCAGCAGGCCGGCTGGAAGCAGGTGGCCGAATGGGTGAAGGCCGACATCGACGCCGGCAAGGCGCTGTGCAAGGCGCCGCTGCCGGCCTGGGTGTTCGACGGCCGCGATGGCGTGCACACCGCCGAAGGCTCGTGGAGCCCGAAGCAGGGCAAGTACATCCCGCGCCCGGCGCTCGCCGTGTACCAGCGCCAGCATTTCCCCGAGAACGTCGCCGGCTCCGGCGCGGTGGCGCCGCTCGCGGCCGGCACCGAGGTGTTCAAGAACGAGGAAGTGCGCGTCTGGACGCTGGACGGCGAGGTGCTCATCGCCAGCATCACCGCCAAGCTGCACCTCATCAGCCCGACCGTGGCCGAGGGCCTGCAGACCGCGCTGGAGAAGGCCGAGGCCGGCTACAAGGGCCTGGTGATCTGGTCGCCGGACGATGTGTTCTCGGCCGGCGCCAACCTCGAGGCGCTGATGCCGGTATTCATGAAGAGCGGCGCCAAGGGCATCGCGCCGGAGCTGAAGAAGTTCCAGGACTTCATGCTGCGCGTCCGTTACGCCCAGGTTCCTGTCATCAGCGCCATCCGCGGCATCGCGCTGGGCGGTGGTTGCGAGCTCGCCGTCTATTCGAGCAAGCGTGTGGCGGCGATGGAGTCGTACATGGGCCTGGTGGAAGTCGGCGTGGGCCTGGTGCCGGGTGCCGGCGGCCTGACCTACATCGCGCGCCGCGCTGCCGAGATGGCCGCCGCGGGCAACGCGAATGCCGACATCTTCAAGTTCCTCACCGACGGCTTCACCAATGCCGCGATGGCCAAGGTGGGCACCAGCGCGATCGAGTCGCGCAAGCTCGGCTACCTGCTGTGGAGCGACGTGATCGTGCCGAACAAGGACGAACTGCTCTACGTGGCGACGCAGCAGGCCAAGGCGATGTTCGACAGCGGCTACCGCGCGCCGGCCAAGTCGGTGATCCCCGTGGCCGGCCGCAGCGCCATCGCCACCATCAAGGGCCAACTCGCCAATATGCGCGACGGCGGCTTCATCAGCGCGCACGACTTCCACATCAGCGCGCTGATCGCCGACGTGGTGTGCGGCGGCGAGGTCGAGGCCGGCTCGCTGGTGAGCGAGGAATACCTGATGTCGCTCGAGCGCAAGCACTTCTGCGCGCTGCTCGAGAACCCGAAGTCGCAAGAGCGAATCATGGGCATGCTGCAGACCGGCAAGCCGGTGCGCAACTGATCACGGCAACGACAAGGAGATTCACATGACCAAGCAAGTGCAAGACGCCTACATCGTTGCCGCCACCCGCACGCCGATCGGCAAGTCGGGCCGGGGCTATTTCAAGAACACCCGGCCGGACGACCTGCTGGTCGCCGCGGTGCAGGGCGCGCTCAGGCAGGTGCCGACGCTGGACCCGAAGGCGATCGAGGACGCCATCATCGGCTGCTCGTTCCCGGAAGGGGAGCAGGGCACCAACATGGCGCGCGTCGCCATGCTGCTGGCGGGGCTGCCCAACACCGTCGGCGGCGTCACCGTCAACCGCTTCTGTGCCTCGGGCCTGACCGCGCTGCAGATGGCGGCCGATCGCATCCGCGTCGGCGAGGCCGACGTGATGATCGCCGGCGGCGCCGAGTCGATGAGCATGGTGCCCATGGGCGGCAACAAGCCCTCGTTCAACCCGGCGATCTTCGCCAAGGACGAGAACGTCGGCATCGCCTACGGCATGGGCCTGACCGCCGAGAAGGTGGCAGCGCAGTGGAAGGTCACGCGCGAGGCGCAGGACGCTTTCGCGCTGGCCTCGCACCAGAAGGCGCTGGCCGCGATGGCGGCCGGCGAGTTCGCCGACGAGATGACGCCGGTGGAAATCGTCGAGCGCTTCCCGAACCTGGCCACGGGTGAGGTGAGCATCAAGACGCGCACCGTCAACCTCGACGAAGGCGCGCGCCCCGACACCTCGCTGGAGGGTCTCGCCAAGCTCAAGCCGGTATTCGCCGCCAAGGGCAGCGTCACCGCCGGCAACAGCTCGCAGACCAGCGACGGCGCCGGTGCGCTGATCCTCGCCTCCGAGAAGGCCGTCAAGCAGTTCGACTTGAAGCCGCTCGCTCGTTTCGTCAGCTTCGCGGCGCGCGGCGTGCCGCCCGAGATCATGGGCATCGGCCCGATCGAGGCGATTCCTGCGGCGCTGCGCGCGGCCGGACTGAAGCTCGACGACCTGGGCTGGATCGAGCTGAACGAAGCCTTCGCCGCGCAGGCGCTGGCGGTGATCAACAGCGTCGGCCTGGATGCCGCCAAGGTCAATCCGATGGGCGGCGCGATCGCGCTCGGCCACCCGCTGGGCGCCACCGGCGCGATCCGCGCGGCGACCGTGGTGCATGCGCTGCGCCGCCGCAACCTGAAGTACGGCATGGTCACGATGTGCGTGGGCATGGGGCAGGGCGCCGCAGGCATCATCGAGCGCGTCTGAGCGCGGCGGCGCCATGAACGCCACCACGCTCGCCGCGGCCGACGGCACGCCGCTGGCGGTTCGCTTCTTCGCGCCCGACGACGGCACGCCGCAGCGCGGCGCGGTGCTGATCGGCGGCGCGATGGGCGTGCGGCAGGACTACTACCGCCCGTTCGCCGAGTGGCTGGCGCGGCAGGGCTTCGTGGTCGCCAGCTTCGACTACCGCGGCATGGGCGAATCGCGCCCGGCCGGCGCTTCGCTGCGTGAGGTGGATGTCGACCTGTTCGACTGGGCGGCCGACACGGACACGGTGATCGAGGCGCTGGCCGAACGCGCCGGCGGCCTGCCCATCGTGCTGATCGGCCACAGCCTGGGCGCGCAGCTGCCCGGCCTGCTGCGCCATCGCGACCGCCTCGCCGGCCTGCTCTCGGTGGCCGCGGGCAGCGGCTACTGGCGCGACAACGCGCCGCAGCTGCGCCGCTACGTGCTGTATTTCTGGCACGTGCTGGTGCCGTTGGGCACGGCGTTGTTCGGCTACTTCCCCGGCAAGCGTTTCGGCAAGGTCGGCGATCTGCCGCGCGGTGTGGTGCTGCAGTGGCGCCGCTGGTGCATGCATCCGCGCTACCACGTCGGCGCCGAGGGCGACGCGGTGCGCGAGCGCTTCGAGGCGGCGCGCTTCCCGGTGGTGGCACTCTCCATCACCGACGACGAGCTGATGACCGAGCGCGGCACGCGCGTGCTGGTCGACTGTTATGCCAACGCGCCGCGGCGCATCGAGCGCATCGCGCCGCACGAGGTGCAGGCGCGCCGCATCGGCCACTTCGGCTTCTTCCGAGAACAATTCCAGACGACCCTGTGGCAGCGCTGCGCGCAGCTGCTGCACGGCTTCCATACCCACAAGGAGACAAGCGCATGAGCATCAAGACCGCGACGCTGAACGGCGTGGCCACCATCGAGATCGCCCGCCCCGAGAAGAAGAACGCGCTGACCGTGGCCATGTACCAGGCCATGGCCGACGCGCTCGCCGCGGCGCAGGCCGACCCGGCGGTGCGCGCGGTGCTGATCACCGGCCAGCCCGGCATCTTCACCAGCGGCAACGACATCGAGGACTTCATGAGCCGCCCGCCCGGCTCGGGCAGCGGCTCGGCCGATTCGCCGGTGTTCCAGTTCATGCGCGCGCTGGTGGGCATCGACAAGCCGGTGGTGGCGGCCGTCACCGGCGCGGCCATCGGCATCGGCACGACGCTGCTGCTGCATTGCGACCTGGTCTACGTCTCCGACGAGGCGCGCCTGGCGATGCCCTTCGTCAGCCTCGGCCTGGTGCCGGAGTTCGCCTCCAGCCTGGTGGTGCCGCGCCTGCTCGGCAACGTCAAGGCGGCCGAGAAGCTGCTGCTGGGCGACCCGTTCACGCCCGAGGAGGCGGTGGAGGCGCGCATCGCCAACGCCGTGCTGCCGGCCGGCGAGGTGGTCAACCACGCGCGGCGCGTGGCCGAGCGTTTCAACGCGCTGCCGCCGGGCGCGGTGCGCGAGACCAAGAAGCTGCTGCGCCGCGCCGGTACCGACGACGTGCTGAAGGCCATCGCCATCGAAGGCGAACTGTTCAGCGCGCGCCTGCGCAGCCCGGAGGCGATGGAAGCCTTCCAGGCCTTCTTCCAGAAGCGCAAGCCGGATTTCTCCAAGTTCTCCTGAGGCGCGGCGCGTCGCCATGTCGCTCGCGCTCAAGCTGGCCCTCGCGCCGCTGCTGGTGGCGCAGGCGATGGCCACGCGGCGCCGCGCGCCCGTGCTGCCCGAGGCCGAGGGCGCGCGCGAAGGGCGAGTGGGCGAGGGCGAGCGGCTCGCGCTGCTGATCGTCGGCGATTCGTCGGCAGCCGGCGTCGGCGTGGCCACGCAGGAGGAGGCGCTTGCCGGGCATCTCACGCGCACGCTGGCGAGCGAGGCGCAGCGGCGTGTGAGCTGGCAGCTGGTGGCGCGCAGCGGCATCACCACGGCGCAGGCGCTCGAACTGGTGCGGCAGGTGCGGCCGATGCCCGCCGAGATCGCCGTGGCGGTGCTGGGCGTGAACGACGTGATCGACCAGGTGAGCGCCGCACGCGCCGTGCAGCAGCGCGCCGCCTTGGCCGACTGGCTGCGCCAGGCCGCGGGCGTGCGCCACGTGGTCTTCGCGCCGCTGCCGCCGGTGCACCGCTTCCCGCTGCTGCCGCAACCGCTGCGCCACGTGATGGGCGCCGACGCGCGGGCGCACGACGAGGCTGTGGCGCGCTGGGCGGCCACGCGCGACGATGTCTCGCACGTGCCGATCGAGTGGCAACTCGGCCCCGAGCACATGGCGCCCGATGGTTTCCATCCCGGCGAGCCGGTCTACCGCGCCATCGGTGAGGCGCTGGCGCGCTTCATCGCACAACGATTGATCACACCGGAGGCAGGATCATGACGCTCAAGGGCAAGACGCTCTTCATCACCGGCGCTTCGCGCGGCATCGGCCTGGCGATCGCGCTGCGCGCCGCGCGTGACGGCGCCAACATCGTCATCGCGGCCAAGACCGCCGAGGCCAACCCCAAGCTGCCCGGCACCATCCACAGCGCGGCGGCCGAGATCGAGGCGGCCGGCGGCCATGCACTCGCGCTGCAGACCGACATCCGCGACGAGGCCAACGTGCTCGCCGCGGTGGAGCAGGCGGTGGCGCGCTTCGGCGGCATCGACATCCTGGTCAACAACGCCAGCGCGATCAGCCTGACGCCGACCGACGCCACGCCGATGAAGCGCTTCGACCTGATGTTCGGCGTCAACGTGCGCGGCACCTATCTGTGCACGCAGGCCTGCCTGCCGCAGCTGATCGCGTCGGCCCGGGCCGGGCGCAACCCGCATGTGCTGAACATGTCGCCGCCGCTGTCGATGCGCGAGCACTGGTTCGCGCCGCACGTGGCCTACACCATGGCCAAGTACGGCATGAGCGAATGCACGCTGGGCCATGCGGGCGAGTTCCGCAAATTCGGCATCGCCGTCAACAGCCTGTGGCCGCGCACCGCCATCGCCACCGCGGCGCTGCAGATGATTCCGGGCGTGGACGTGGGCAAGTGCCGCAGGCCGGAGATCCTGGCCGATGCGGCCTGGCACATCCTGACCAGCGACGCGAAGACCACCACCGGCAACTTCTTCATCGACGACGCGCTGCTGGTGCAGCACGGCGTGACGGACTTCGATCGCTACTCGGTGACGCCGGGCAACCGCGATTTCATTCCGGACTTCTTTGTCGACTGACGCTCAGGCCGACGGCGGGCGCGCCTGCACCGTCTCCCCGGCCACGAAGAAGGCGCCGCCGGCCTGGTGGTGCAGCGTGCGCAGTTCGGCCGGCGCGTCGGGCTTCCAGCGGCCGGCCGCGAACACGCGCTCGTCGGTCTGCGCGGCCAGCACCTCGGCGACGAAGAGGTCGTAGGCCTGCTGGTGATGCCGCTCGTGCGGCCCATCGATCACGCGGCATTCCAGCCAGGCGATGCAGCCTTCGATCAGCGGCGCCGCGATGCGCTGCGCGGCGAAGCTTCGCAGGCCGCAGGCGGCGAGCTTGTCGGCATGCCCGGCGCCCGAGAGGCTGCCGGCCGCATAGGTCGCATCGGCCAGCGCGCGGCAGGGCACGCTGAGCGCGAAGCTGCCGCTGGCTTCGATGAGCCGGCGCGTGAAGCTGCTCTTGTCGATCACCACCGTCACCTTGGGCGGGTCGAAGTCCAGCGGCATCGCCCAGGCGGCGGCCATCACGTTGGCGCGGCCCGCGTGCGCAGCGCTCACCAGCACGGTCGGGCCGTGGTTGAGCAGGCGGTAGGCGTGGGGCAGGGCAACGTCGCGGCGGGTCATCACGCGATTGTCGGGCTTGCGCTAACCTTCGCAGCCCGTCACGAGAAAGCCGCGCGTGTTCCGCTTCTTCGAGCGACTCGTCCAAGCACACCCCGACGCCGAGCCCGGCCAGCCGCCCGGCACGCTGATCGCGTTCGTCTGGCACTGCACCGAGGGCCTGCGGCCGCACATCGCACTGATGACGCTGGCCACCGCGCTGATCGGCGTCTTCGAGGCGGCGCTGTTCGGCTTCCTCGGCCAGGTGGTGGACTGGCTCGCCAAGGCCACGCCCGCCACGCTGTGGAGCCAGCACGGCGGCACGCTGGCGCTGCTCGGCGCGGTGCTGGCCGCGAGCATCGCGCTGGTGGCGCTGCAGACGCTCATCAAGCACCAGTCGCTGGCCGGCAACTTCCCGATGCGGCTGCGCTGGAACTTCCACCGCCGCATGCTCGGCCAGAGCATGGCCTTCTACCAGGACGAGTTCGCCGGCCGCGTTGCCACCAAGGTGATGCAGACCGCGCTGGCGGTGCGCGACACGGTGCTGCTGGTCACCGACATCCTGGTCTTCGTCACCATCTACTTCGCCACCATGGTCGTGATGGTGGGCGGCTTCGATGCCTGGATGCTGGTGCCCTTCCTCGGCTGGATGGTGTTGTACGTCGCGGCCAGTTTCTGGTTCGTGCCGCGCCTGGCCAAGGTGGCGCAGGAGCAGGCCGACGCGCGCTCGCTGATGACCGGGCGCATCACCGACGCCTACACCAACATCGCCACCGTCAAGCTGTTCTCGCACGCGCGCCGCGAGGCCGGTTATGCGCGCACGGCGATGGAGGAGTTTCTCGGCACCGTGCACCGCCAGATGCGCATGGTCAGCGGCTTCGAGATCGTCAACCACGTGCTGTCGATGGCGCTGGTGGCCAGCACCACCGGCCTGGCGCTGTGGCTGTGGACCCAGGGCCAGGTGGGCGCGGGCGCGGTGGCTGCGGCCACCGCGATGGCACTGCGCCTGAACGGCATCTCGCACTGGATCATGTGGGAACTGGCCTCGCTGTTCGAGCACATCGGCACGGTGCAGGACGGCATCAACACGCTGGCCAAGCCGCACCGCGTGGTCGACCGGCCGCAGGCGCAGCCGCTCGCGGTGAGCCGCGGCGAGATCCGCTTCGAGGCGGTGGACTTCCACTACGGCCGTGCCGCCGACGCTCAGGCGCCTCGCATCATCGAGCAGCTTTCGCTGACCATCCGCCCCGGCGAGAAGATCGGCCTGGTGGGGCGCTCGGGCGCGGGCAAGTCGACCATCGTCAACCTGCTGCTGCGCTTCTACGACATCGAGGCGGGCCGCATCCTCATCGACGGGCAGGACATCGCCGGCGTGACGCAGGATTCGCTGCGCGCGCAGGTCGGCATGGTGACGCAGGACACCTCGCTGCTGCACCGTTCGGTGCGCGACAACATCCTCTACGGCCGGCCCGACGCCGACGACGCGCAGATGGTGGCGGCCGCGCAGCGCGCCGAGGCGCACGAGTTCGTGCAAGGCCTGACCGACCCGAAGGGCCGGCAGGGCTACGACGCGCATGTCGGCGAACGCGGCGTGAAGCTCTCCGGCGGCCAGCGCCAGCGCATCGCGATCGCGCGCGTGATGCTCAAGGACGCGCCCATCCTGCTGCTCGACGAGGCCACCAGCGCGCTCGACAGCGAGGTCGAGGCGGCGATCCAGGCGAGCCTGTACCGGTTGATGGAAGGCAAGACGGTGGTGGCGATCGCGCACCGGCTTTCCACCATCGCCGCGATGGACCGGCTGATCGTGCTCGATCGCGGCCGCATCGTCGAGGAGGGCGACCACCGCAGCCTGCTCGCGCGCGGCGGCATCTATGCACGGCTGTGGGCGCACCAGAGCGGCGGCTTCCTCGGCGAGGACGTCGGCGACGAAGACGAGGCGCCCGAGGCCGTGACGGTCGACGCCTGACGCGCACAAAGCCCACGCTCATAGGGATTCGCGGCCCGTGGCGGTTTGGGCACAGTGGCGCCCCTCGCCACTTGCCCGCCTGCCGCCCTCCGATGGCCACGATGACCTACCGCTTCGCGCCCCGCACGCCGCCGTCGCCGGCGCCGGACCCCCGGCCGCGCATCGCGGTGATCGGCGCGGCCGGCGCGACCGGCCAGCATGCGGTGCGGCAGGCGCTCGCGCTCGGGCATCGCGTCACCGCGTTGGTGGCCGAGCCGGCGCTGTGGGCGCTGGCGCACGACGACCTCGACGTGGTGCGCGCCGATCTGCTCGAACCGCAGAGCCTGCGCGGCGTGCTCGAGGGCCACGACGCGGTGCTGTGCCTGGTCGGGCACAAGCCCGAGCCGCTCAACCAGCGTGAGTCGCCGCAGCGTGGCGCGCCGCAGGCGGCGCTGGCCACGCGCCACATCGTCGCGGCGATGAGCGAGGCCGGCGTGTCGCGCCTCGTGCTGATGGGCGCCGCCGGCGTCGGCAACTCGGTGGCCGCGGGCGCGCTGGGCCTGGGCCGCTGGCTGCACTGGCTGCTGCCCGACGTGATGGCCGACAAGGAGCGCCAGGAGGCCCTGGTGCGCGGCAGCGCGCTGCACTGGACCGTGCTGCGCCCGGCGCGGCTGTCGCACGCGCCCTCCGGCGCCGACCTGCACGTGGGCGAGAACCTGCGCTGGGGTTGGCGCGGCATTCCGCGCGAGGATCTGGCCGCGCTGATGGTGCGGCTGGCCACCGACAGCGCCTCGATCGGCAAGGTGCTGACCGTCGCCTGAAGCGCTCTTCAGGCCCGCGAGGCGCGCCTGCCCGAAGTAGGGGGATCTCTCTCCCTCGTCGGCGGGAGGCGCTGTCAGTGCGTTTCCTACACAGTGAAGCGACGCACGCGGACATGCGGGCGCGGCCGCCGCCCATGGCGGGCGGCGCGTCGGGTGCCTAACTTGTCGTCGTGCGAACCACTGTTGCAGGAGAACGCAACATGAAGACTGCCACCATGCCCCTGACGGCCCTGTGCGACTACGAGCTGCGCTTCCAGTCGCTGTTCCACGAGGGTCGCGCGCTGGCCTTCCCCTGCGATGCCGAAGGCCATGTGGATCTCGACGCGCTCAGCGAGCGCGCCCGCGGCAACTACCTCTACGCGCGCGCCGTGGTCGGCCGCGAGTACGCCACGCCGGCGGTGCAGCGCTGCCACTGAGTCCGCACTCGCAGACCGTTCCTCAACGCCCCGGCAGCTTGCGCAGTTGCGCCAGCAGTTGCGCGGTGGCGCGCGACAGCCGGGTCTCCTGCTTGGAGGCGGCCAGTTCCTGCTGCAAGGGCTCGAGCGCGGCCAGCGCCTCTTCCTGCCGGCCGGCGCGCGCACGCAGCAGCGCCAGCGCAAAACGATGCAGCGGCCGGCGCTCCGGCGCCAACTGTTCCTGCGGATAAAGCCACTCGACGGTGGCCAGCGCATCGGCCGGGCCGACGAAACCCAGCAACTGTTCACGCTCCGCCTCCGAGGCGAGCAGGCCGCCGTCGATCAGGCGGCGCCAGGCGAAATCACGCTGTGAGGCATCGGGCTGCTCGCCGGCCGCGCGCATCTGGTTGAGCACATCCAGCGCGTAGCCGTTGAGCTCGCCGCGCAGCGAAGCGATGGCGAACTGCATGCGCCGCAGCCAGGGATGTTCGCGCGGGCTGCGCGCGGCGGCCTCCAGGTGCTGCCGCACCTCGCCTTCGAGCTTGCCGCCCTGCCACACCAGCCAGTGCGCCCACATCGCGTGGGCGTAGACGTTGCCGGCGTCGTCGGCCAGCGCGTTGCGGTACAGCGCCGGCGGATCGGTGGCGATGCCGTCGCGGCCGCGCAGGAAGTCGGCCCAGCCGAGGTGCGCCTGCAGGTCGGCGCGACGCTCGCCGCGGGCGGCCGCGAGGCCCTGCGCCAGCACCGGCTGCAGCGGCGCGACCAGGTCGGAGAAGCTCGCCTTGTCGCCCTGGATGTCACCCGAGAGGCGCGCCTCGCGCAGCCAGCGCATGGCGCAGTCCTCGCGCGCCGTGCGCGCCGCCGCATCGTCGGGGCGCGCGGCGGCGATGGCCTCGAACTGCTTCCACGCCACGGCCTGGCTGCCCGCCTCGCACAACTGCACCGCGGCGGCCAGCTCGGCGGCCTGGCGCTCCAGGCGTGCCTTCTCGGCCGCACGCTGCTGTTCGGCGTGCTGGTGCACGAAGAAGGCGCCGAGCGCCGCCAGCAGCAGCACGAGCGTGGCCAGCAGCGCGGCGAGCACCGGCCCGCGCCGGCGCAGCCGCGCGACCGCCGCCACCGTTTCGGCCACCAGGTCGCCCTTGGGCTGCAGCAGCGTCACCGCGCGCAGGTAGGGCGGGATGTCCTCCACGGGCGTGGCCGCGGCAATCACCGGCAGCACGTGGCCGCCGGGCCTGCGCCAGCGGCGCTGCGCGAGGTCGAGTTCGGTCAGCGCGTAGCTGCCCGGGTGGATCGAGCGCGGCGTGATCAGGAACACCAGCGCGTCCGATGCTTCGATGGCCTCGCGCAGCGCCGCGTTGTAGGGCTCGCCTTCCTTCAGCTCGGCGCGATCGGTGAAGACCTCATGGCCCTCGGCCTCGAGCGCGAGGCGCAGCCGCTCGGCCAGTTCCTTCTGGTCGGACGGGTAGGAAATGAACAGCTTCACGTTGCGGGGCTCCTGGGGCGTGCGGATTGTTGTGCGCAACGGCCGGGGCTGCAACGCGCGCGGCTACGATGCGCGCTCGCGGCGTCGCCGCCCATCCCTATCCGGATCCGCACCCGCACAGCACCATGGCCAGCAGCCTTCTCGCCCTGATCGACGACATCGCCAGCGTGCTCGACGACGTGGCCGTGCTTTCCAAGCTGGCGGCGAAGAAGACCGCCGGCGTGCTGGGCGACGACCTCGCGCTCAACGCGCAGCAGGTGACCGGCGTGAACGCCGAGCGCGAGCTGCCGGTGGTGTGGGCGGTGGCGCGCGGCTCGCTCGTCAACAAGGCGATCCTCGTGCCGGCAGCGCTGGCGATCAGCGCGGTGCTGCCGATGCTGATCACGCCGCTGCTGATGGCCGGCGGCGCCTTCCTGTGCTTCGAGGGCTTCGAGAAGCTCGCGCACCGCTTCCTGCACGATGCGCGCGAGGACGAAGCGCACCACGCCGAGCTGGCCAAGGCGCTGGCCGATCCGAGCGTCGACCTGGTCGCGCTCGAGCGCGACAAGATCCGCGGCGCGGTGCGCACCGATTTCATCCTCTCGGCGGAGATCATCGCCATCACGCTCGGCACCGTCGCCAACGTGCCGCTGGCCACGCAGGCCGCGGTGCTGGCCGGCATCGCGCTGGTGATGACCGTGGGCGTGTACGGCGTGGTGGCCGGCATCGTCAAGCTCGACGACCTCGGCCTGTGGCTGAGCCGGCGCGAAGGCGGCGCGGCGCGCTCGCTCGGGCGCGGCATCCTCGCCGCTGCGCCCTGGCTGATGAAGCTGCTGTCGATCGCCGGCACGGCGGCGATGTTCCTGGTCGGCGGCGGCATCCTGGTGCATGGCCTGCCGGGGCTGCACCACGCGGTGCAGGGCTGGGCCGAGGGCCGCGGGCCGCTGGCCGCCGCGCTGCTGCCCACGCTGGCCGATGGGCTGGCGGGCATCGTCGCCGGCGCGCTGGTGCTGGCCGGCGTGACACTCGTGCAGCGCCTGCGCGGCCGCGCGGCGTGAACTGCAGCACGCCGTGCGGCGCTGCGCCGCGCGTGTCAGGTTGGCGTGGCGTGCGGCCGGAATAATGCGCGCACAGAACAAGGCATGAGATCCGGAGGCAACATGGTCCGCAGCGTCACCACGACATCCCGCCTGGCCGCCGCGCTGCTCGCGTTTGGCCTGGCCGCCGGCGCCGCGCTGGCGGCGCCCACGTCGACGAAGTTCGAGCCGCAGATGGAGGTGCAGGGCACCAGGCTGCAGCTCAACGGCGCGGGCACGCGCTACAGGGCCATCTTCAAGGTGTACGACATGGGCCTGTACACGACCAAGAAGGTGACCACGGCCGCCGAGCTGCTCGCGCTGCCCGGCGCGAAGCGGCTGCAGTTCACGGCGCTGCGCGAGCTGCCCGGCACCGATCTCGGCCGGCTCTTCCTCAAGGGCATGAACGACAACTCGCCCAAGGACCGGGTGCAGCGCCACGCGCTGGCGAGCACGCGCCTGATCGAGGTGTTCTCCGGCCGCTCGAAGATGCTGCCGGGCGAATCCTTCGCGATGGAGTTCGTGCCCGGCAAGGGCACGACCTTCTACATCCTCGGCAAGGCGCAGGGCGAGCCGGTGGGCGACGACGAGTTCTTCCAGATGGTGCTGAAGATCTGGGTCGGCGAATCGCCGGCCGACCACCTGCTGCGCGACGCGCTGCTCGGGCAGGACAAGGAATGACGCGCAGCGGGCCGCGCGCGCCCTCAAGTCGGCGCCGCGCGCGCCGATGACAGGGTCGGAGGTGTGAGCACCATGAGCCCGATCTCGTCGACCGCCCTGTCGGGGCTGAATGCCGCGTCGCTGCAGCTGCAGAGCTCGGCGCACAACATCGCCAACGCGCAGACGCCGGGCTTTCGCCGCCAGCTGGTGCAGCAGTCGGCCGAAGCCGCGGGCGGCGTGAGCGCCAGCGTGGCGCAGGCGGCCGAGCCGGGCGAATCGCTCGCCGAGGACATCGTCAACCAGATGTCTGCCAGCGTGCTCTACCGCGCCAACGCGCAGACGCTGCGCACCGACCGGGATCTGGCCGGCACGCTGGTCGACCTGCTGGCCTGAATCGCGCCGGCGGCGCTCAGCGCGCCGGCGTGCTGTACAGCCACAGCGCGAGCAGCGCCCAGTGCAGCACGACCGTGGCCCAGTAGACCTTGCGGAATTCTTCCTTGGCCGACTTGTGGCGCAGCAGCCGCCGCGCCAGCCAGGCGCCGGGCCAGCCGCCGATCAGGCTGGCCACGTGCAGCACCGCCTCCGGCGTGCGCCGCGCGCCGCGCTGGGCGGCGAACTTGTCGCGCCAGTAGAGGTAGAAGGCCAGCACGCTGAGCAGCGGCACCGACAGCACCACCGGCACCAGCAGGCGCTGCGTCCAGGCCGCCCACACCAGCAGCACGATGTAGGCCGGCACCAGCAGGCCCATCGCGCGCATCTCGGCCAGCACGTGCGGCGGCGGGGGCGCTCGCTTGCTGCCGTCGCGCCGGCGCGGCAGCTCGGCCGGCAGCGGGCGGCGCGGGTCGACATAGTCCAGCGGCGCCACCGCCATCGCGCGTGGCCCCTTGCCGCCGACGTGGATCTCCTCGTAGCGCACGTCCAGGCCTTCGCTGGGTCCGGTGCTGCCGCCGCGGAAGTCGCGGATGTGGAAGAACACGTCGGTATTGGCGCCAGCGTCGGCGCCGGCGGCGCGCACGAAGCCGAAGCCGCGCTCGTCGTCCCAGCGGACGATGGTGCCCTGCTTGTTCATGGCAACGGCGGCTTGCCGCCGCTTCTTGTCGAGGTCATGACGCAGATGCTAGCCAGCGGGCGTGCAGCGTCGTGTTGCGCGCTGTAGCCGCGTGTAGCGGCCTGTAGCGGTGTTCGGCTCTGGCGCGCGCTCAGGCGCGCGGCTCGGCGGCGCGCGGGGCGAGGGCGTCGAGGTCGTCGAAGTAGTCCGACGAGACCGGCTCGAACTGCGGCGTGGCCAGCGCCAGCGCATCGCCTTCCTCGAGCACCTCGACCATCTCGGGCACCGGCAGCATGCGCTTGCCGGCCGGGCCGATGACTTCTTCCTCCACCTCCACGCCTTGCCCGCGGAAGAGGGCGCGCACTTCCGCGGCGCTCGGAAGCGCTTCCGCGTTCCAGTGCAGCACGCGGATGCCGGCGGCCTGCAGCACCTGCGTCATGCGCTCGTGGCGGCGCACGCTGCGCTCCGACTGCCCGCCGGTGCGGATGTCGACCACGGCCACCACGCGTGAGCTCTTGTCACACACCAGCAGGTCGACCGTCAGGCGGCCGACACGCGTCAGCCAGTCGCTGTACGAATGGCGCGTCGGCACGCTGATGAAGCGCGCCAGCGGCACCTGCGCCAGCACCAACTGCCGGGGCATGGCCTTGCGCATCAGGTCGTAGGCCTGGCGCTCGGGCAGCGTGAGCACGCGCACGGCCTGTGGCGTCCAGGATTGCACGGTGTCCAGCGAGGCGTCGGCCGCCGCGGGCTTGCCGCTCTTGGCCTTGCCCTTGCCCGAGGGGCTGCTGCCGCGGCGGCGCGCCCAGATCCAGGCCAGCAGGAGCGCCGAGACGGTCAGCGCGCCGATGAAGTTGATGTCGAGCATGGCCGGGGCGTCGTGCGACGGAAGGCGGAAAACGTGCACACGGTAGCGCCCGCGGCCCTGCCCCGGTCAGCCGAGAAGCGGGAGGATTTCACGCCTCACCGCCCGATGGTGCCGGATCAGGGGGCGGCGCCGAAGCGTGCCTCGAACCAGTGATCGAGCAGCGTCTTCTCATGACGCAGCGGGTCACCGCCGCCGGCGTCGCGCAGCTCGCCGAGGCGCGGCAGGCCGGCGTCGTAGAGCGTTTCGCGCCCGCTCGCGAGCGCTGTGCCGCCCGCGTCGCGCAGCGTGTAGGCGAGCTCGATATGCGGCCCGTCGGCGCGGCCGTTGACCACGCGCACCTCGCCGAGCGCATGGCGCGCGATGCGCACCGTGCCGGTCAGGTCGAGGTCGATCAGCTCGACGTCCAGGCGCTGCCCGGCCGGCAGCCGCTGCGCCCCGAGCGTGCGCAGGTGCTCGGCGAGCGCCTCGAGGCGGCGCTCGCGCTGCGCGGCGGTGTCGCCCGCGTCGCTGTGGATCTTGAGCGCGTCGTAGCGCACCTCGACCGTGCCGGCGCTCGCGCCGACGTGGGCCGCGCAGCCCAGCAGGGCGGCCGCGACGATTGGCAGGAAGGCTTGTTGCATGTCAGTCCTCGCAATCGGGAGTATTTCGTGGAAGTGGCCGTCGTCGTCGGCAGCGCCGGGCCGATCCGTGGCACGCTTGCAGCGTCGAATCGTCCTCCCGTCCATGGCCTCCCGCAAGTCCGACCCTTCTGCCCTGTCGCGGCCCGTCACCTGGGTGCGCGAACTGCTGCAACGCCCGCTCAAGCTGGAACTGCGCGGCGCGCAGCTGCACGTGGTGCTGGGCGAGAAGGCGGAGCAGCAGGCGGCGGCCTCCACCGGCACCTCGGCCGGCGAGGCGCTGCGCCGCGGCCACCATGATCTGCACGGCCTGCTGCGCCGCCACGCCGAGACGCGCCACCTGATGCGCCACCTCGCCTTCGTCGAGAGCGAGATCGGCCGTTTCGGCTCGCGTGCGCTCAAGCGCGAGATCCCGGTGCCGGTGCTGCGCAAGGCGCTCGAGCAGTTCGACCTGCTCGTGCAGGGCGCGCCGAGCGAAGGCCTGGCCTATCTGCGCGCGCGCATGGTCGAGGCCATCGAGGTGCGCGGCCGCGCCCTCGAGATCGACGAGGACACCGAAACCCGCCCCGGCAGCCTGGAGGTGATGGAAGCCTCGCACTCGCTGTTCGACGAGATGGAGAAGAGCTGGACCGGGCAGGTGCCGCTCGAAGCCGCCAATTCCCCGGCGCGCGGTTAGCGTCCCGACGGAGTAAGGTAGGCCCCCGGCGCGTGCTCGCGCGCGGGAGATGCCGATGATCCGCCGTCTTCGCCCGGTTCTGATCCTGTCGCTGCTGTGGCTGGCGGCCTGCGCCGCGCCGCCGGCGCCGCCCACCGAAGGGCTGTTCGACGATGCGGCCTTCGCCGCGCCGGCACGGCCGGTCGATGCGGGCGAGGTGTTCGCGCTCTCCGAGCCCATGCAGCGCTACCTCGAGCAGGAGCTCGCGCGCGACGTGCGCCGCAAGGGCCCGCGCGCGGCGCTGGTCGACGCGCTCTACGCCCCCGGCCGCCTGCGCCTGGAGTACGACGCGCAGCGCACCCGCAACGCCGCCGAAGCCTTCGAGGCGCGCAGCGGCAACTGCCTGTCGCTGGTGATCATGAGCGCCGCGCTGGCGCGCCAGCTCGGCCTGCCGGTGCAGTTCCACAGCGTCTACAGCGACGCCGGCTGGGGCCGCAGCGGCGACCTGCTGGTGGCCAACGGCCACGTCAACCTGACGCTGCGCCATCCGAGCGCCGATGCGCGCACGCGCTTCGACGTGGTCGAGGCGATGCTGATCGACTTCGATCCGCCGCAGCCGGGCCAGAAGCAGTATTCGCGCAGCATCCCGGAATCCACCGTGCTGGCGATGTACATGAACAACCGCGCCGCCGAATCGCTGGCCGCCGGCGAGGTCGACGAGGCCTACTGGTTCGCGCGCGCCGCGATCACGACCGAGCCGACCTTCCTGGCCGCCCACAACACGCTGGCGGTGGTCTACCTGCGCCATGGCCAGCTGCAGCGCGCCGAGCGCGTGCTGCAGCAGCTGCTGGCCGCCGAACCGGCCAACACGGCGGCGCTCGCCAACCTGGTGCTGCTGTACGGCAAGCAGGGCCGCACGGCCGAAGCCGCGGCCGTGCAGCAGCGCCTCGCGCGCATCGAGCCGGTGCCGCCCTACCACTACTTCCAGCTCGGCCTCGAGGCCATGCAGCGGCGCGACTATGCGCAGGCCAAGGCGATGTTCGAGAAGGAGATAGACCGCGCCGCCTACCACCACGAGTTCCACTTCGGCCTCGCGCTGGCCAACTACGGCCTGGGCGACGTGAGGGAAGCGCAACGCCAGCTCGGCCTGGCGATGAAGGCCAGCACGCGCGATGCCGAGCGCCAGCTCTACGCCGGCAAGCTGGAGCGGCTCAAGGCGCTGCGGCTGCAGTGAGCCCCCAGACCGCCAGCATGAAGGCCAGCACCTCGGCGCGTTCGGCGAGCGCGTCGTAGCGCCCCGAGGCGCCGCCGTGGCCGGCGTCCATGTTGATGGACACCAGCACCGGTTCGGCGTCGGTCTTCAGCGTGCGCAGCCGCGCCGCGAACTTGGCCGCTTCCCAGTAGGGCACCTGGCTGTCGTTCAACCCGGCGCGCAGGTACATGGCCGGATAGGCGGCGGCGCGCAGGTTGTCGTAGGGCGAGTAGCCGCGCATCACCGCATAGTCGGCCGGCGTCTTCGGGTTGCCCCACTCGAGGAATTCGCCGACGGTCAGCGGCAGCGTCTCGTCGAGCATGGTGTTGATCACGTCGACGAAGGGCACCTCGGCCACCACCGCGCGGAACAGATCCGGCCGCAGGTTGGCCGCCGCCGCCACCAGCAGCCCGCCGGCGCTGCCGCCTTCGATGATCAGTTGCTGCGGCGTCGTCCAGCCCTGGGCGATCAGCGCCTCGGCGCAGGCCACCAGGTCGGCGAAGCTGTTCGGCTTGGCCGCCAGCTTGCCCTCGTCGTACCAGCGCCGGCCGAGATCGCCGCCGCCGCGCACATGCGCGATGGCGAACACCACGCCGCGATCCAGCAGCGAGAGCCGCGATGACGAGAAGTACGGGTCGACCGGGATGCCGTAGGCGCCGTAGCCGTACATCAGCAGCGGCTGCGGCTCGCCATCGCGGCGCAGCGCGCGCTTCCACACCAGCGACACCGGCACCGCGGTGCCATCGGCGGCGCGTGCCAGGATCTGCGTGCTGTCATACAAGGCCGGGTCGTAGCCGCCCAGCACCGGCTGGCGCTTCTTCAGCACGCGCTCGCCGGTCGTCAAGTCGACGTCGTAGACCGAATGCGGCGTCACCATCGAGGTGTAGGCAACGCGGTAGACGTCGCTCGCGAACTCCTCGTTGACGTCGCCGCCGGCGCTGTAGACCGTCTCGTCGAAGGGGATGTGCCAGTCGCGCCCCCCTCGACCATGCGCCAGATCGAACACGCGCAGCTTGAGCGTGCCGCGGTCGCGCTCCTGCACCACCATCCAGCGCTCGAACAGGTCGACGTCTTCCAGCATCACGTCGTCGCGCTGCGCGATCAGCTCGGTTGCCGTTGCCAGCGAGGGCGCGGCGGCATCGGTCTCGACGAGGCGGAAGTTGCGCGCCGTGTCGTTGATCAGCAGGTAGAAGCGGCCGTGGCGATGGTCGAGCGACATCTCGATGCCGCGCCGGCGCGGCAGCACCACGCGCGGCCGCGCCTGCGCATCGTCGGCATCGAGCACGTGCAGCTCGGTGGTGTCCTTGCTCGCCGAGGCGATCACGAGGTAGCGCTCGTCGCGCGTCTTGCCGAGGCCGACCCAGAAGAGTTCGTCGGCTTCCTCGAACACCAGCTCGTCCGGCACGCCCGCGCCGAGGCGATGGCGCCAGACGCGGTGGGTGCGCTTGGCTTCGTCCTTGCTCAGGTAGTAGAGCGTGCGGCTGTCGTTGCCCCAGGCGGCGTCTTCGGTCTTCTCGATGGCGACGGGCAGGTCCGCGCCGCTGGCCAGATCGCGCACGCGCAGCGTGTAGTCGAGCGCGCCGGTCTCGTCCAGCGAGTAGGCGAGCAGCTTCGTATCGGGGCTGACTTCGAGCGCGCCGAGCTGCAGGAAGGGCTTGCCTTCGGCGAGCGCGTTGAGATCGAGCATCACCTCCTCGGGCGCGCCGGGTTGGTCGCGCCGGCGCAGCCAGGTCTCGTACTGGCGGCCCTTGGCGGTGCGGCTCCAGTGCCACCAGCCGTGCCAGCGCCAGGGCACCTCGTCGTCGTCTTCCTGGATGCGCGCCAGCATCTCGTCGTAGAGCTGCTGCTTCAGGGCCGCGAGCGGCGCGAACCAGGCCTCGGTGTGGGCGTTCTCGGCATGCAGGTGGGCGATGACCTCGGGATCGTCGCGATCGCGCAGCCAGTGCCAGTCGTCGATGCGCGTCTCGCCGTGGATGGACACGTCTTTCGGCCGGCGCGCGGGAATCGGTGCTTTCATCGGCGCGAGCATAAGGGCGCGCCGTATGCTCGCGCCCCATGCATGGCCCGCAACGCATCGTCTGCCTCACCGAAGAAACCACCGAGTGGCTCTACCTGCTCGGCGAAGAGGCGCGCATCGTCGGCATCTCCGGCTACACCGTGCGCCCCAGGCGCGCGCGCCAGGAGAAGCCGCGCGTCTCGGCCTTTCTCGACGGCAGGATCGATCGCATCGTCGAGCTGCGGCCCGATCTGGTGATCGGCTTCTCCGACATGCAGGCGGCGCTCGCCGACAAGCTGATCCGTGCCGGCCTGAACGTGCTGATCACCAACCAGCGCAGCGTGGCCGAGATCTTCGCCACGCTGCGCCTGGTGGCCAATCTCGTCGGCCGCAGCGCCGAGGCCGAGGCCTGGATCGCGGCCTGCGAGCGCCGCCACGCCGAGATGCGCGCTGCCGCCGCGCGCTGGCCGCGCCGCCCGCGCGTCTACTTCGAGGAGTGGGACGAGCCCATGATCAGCGCGATCCAGTGGGTCAGCGAGCTGATCGGCATCGCCGGCGGCGACGACGTCTTTCCCGAGCTCGCCGTGCAGCGCATGGGCCGCGATCGTGTGATCGCGGATGCGCTCGAACCGGCGCGGCGTGCGCCCGAGCTGATCGTCGGCAGCTGGTGCGGCAAGAAGTTCCGCGCCGAGCACGTCAGCGCGCGGCCCGGCTGGGCCGAGGTGCCGGCAGTGCGCCGCGGCGAGCTGCACGAGATCAAGAGCTGCGACATCCTGCAGCCCGGCCCGGCGGCGCTGACCGACGGGCTCGAACAACTGCATCGTTTGATCGGGCGCGTGGCGCTCGCAGAGGACTGAACCACCATGCACTTCCCGCGCCGCAGCGGCATCCTGCTGCACCCCACCTCGCTGCCCGGCCCGCATGGCAGCGGCGATCTCGGCAGCGAGGCGCATGCCTTCGTCGACTGGCTGGCCGAGGCCGGCCAGTCGCTCTGGCAGGTGCTGCCGCTGGGCGGCCTGGGGCCCGGCAACTCGCCTTACATGAGCAGTTCGGCCTTCGCCGGCAACGTGCTGCTGATCGACCTGCGCGAGCTGCAGCAGCGCGGCTGGCTCAGCACCGAGGAGATCGCGCCGCCGCCGGGCCGGGACGACGCGCGCATCGATTTCGCGGCGATGGTGCCGTACCGCATGCAGCGCCTGGCGCTCGCCGCCACGCGTTTCGCGCCGCGCTCGAGCGCGGCCGAACGCGCCGCGCTGGCGGCCTTCGAGCAGCAGCATGCCGACTGGCTGGGCGACTACGCGCTCTTCATGGCGCTGGCCGAGCACCACGGCTGGCGCGACTGGTGCGAGTGGCCCGACGGCCTGGCCGCGCGCGAGCCGGCCGCGCTGCAGCGCGCGCGCGAAACGCATCGCGAGCGCATCGCCTTCTGGGTGTTCTGCCAATGGTGCTTCTTCCGCCAGTGGGCGGCCTTGCGCGCACACGCGCACTCGCGCGGCGTGCAGATCGTCGGCGACATGCCGATCTTCGTCGCCTACCAAAGCGCCGACGTGTGGGCGCGGCCTCGGCTCTTCGAGCTCGATGCGAGCGGCCGGCCGACGGTGGTGGCCGGCGTGCCGCCCGATGCCTTCAGCGCCACCGGCCAGCGCTGGGGCAACCCGCTGTACCGCTGGAGCGAGCACGCGAAGGGCGGCTATGCATGGTGGGTGGAGCGCGTGCGGCGCAGCTTCGAGCTGGTGGACATCGTGCGCATCGACCACTTCCGCGGCTTCGCGGCGCATTGGGAGATTCCCGCCAGCGAGCCCACTGCGCGCAAGGGCGCGTGGGTGAAGGGCCCAGGCGAGGCTCTGTTCCGCGCGATTGCCGATGCGCTGGGCCCGCTGCCCATCATCGCCGAGGATCTGGGCGTGATCACGCCCGACGTCGAGGCCATGCGCCTGGCCTTCGCCTTCCCCGGCATGCGCATCCTGCAATTCGCCTGGGGGGAGGGCGAGGCCGCCGAGCCGCGTTTCCTGCCGCACCGCCACGCGAGCGACAGCGTGGTCTACACCGGCACGCACGACAACGACACCACGCTCGGCTGGTGGCAGGCGGCGGACGAGGCCACGCGCCACCACCTGCGCGAGTACCTCGCCACCGACGGCCGCGCCATCCACTGGGACATGATCCGCGCCGCCAGCGCCAGCGTGGCCGACACCGCCATCCATCCGCTGCAGGACGTGATGGGCCTGGACAGCAGCGGCCGCATGAACTTCCCCGGCCAGGGCGAAGGCTGGTGGGCCTGGCGCTTCCGCCGGGAGCAGTTGCCGGCCGATGCCGCCGCGCGGCTGCGGCGCATGGGCGCGCTGTACGAACGTCTGCCGAAACCCGCGCTGTAACCTTCATCGCGTCCGGGACGAATAGAGCGGGGAGGCCTGCCGCGGCACGCGGCCCTCGCCCCCACCACTCAAGGAGATTCGAATGTCCCAGACGCTGACCACCTCGACCGCCGCCACGCTCGCCCTCGCGCTGGGCGCCGCCCTCACGCTGGCCGCCGCGCCGGCGCAGGCCCAGAACGCCGACCAGAATATGGACAAGGAGAAGTGCTTCGGCGTGGCGATGAAGGGCAAGAACGACTGCGCCGCCGGCGCCGGCACCACCTGCGCGGGCACCTCCAAGATGGATCACCAGGGCAACTCCTGGAGCTTCGTGCCCAAGGGCAGCTGCGAGAAGACCCTATCCAAGACCTCGCCGACCGGCTACGGCCAGCTTGCCGCCTTCAAGGAAAAGAAGGCCTGAAGACGAGGGCCTGCCGCGATGGACGCGCTGGCCGGCATCGGCCTCAAGGACGAGCACGCGCTGCCGCTGCTGGAAGGCGCGGCGGCCGTGGACTTTCTCGAGATCCACGCCGAGAACTACTTCGTGGCCGGCGGGCCGCGGCTGCGCCGGCTCGAACGCCTGCGCGAGCGGCTGCCGCTGTCGCTCCACGGCGTCGGGCTGTCGATCGGCGGCGAGGCGCCGCTGGACGAGGCGCATCTCGATGCGCTGGCCGCGCTGCTGCAGCGCTTCGAGCCGCGCTGGTTCTCGGAGCACCTCGCCTGGTCCAGCCATGGCGGCACCTGGCTCAACGACCTGCTGCCGCTGCCCTATGACGACACCACACTGGCGCGCGTGTGCGAGCACATCGACCGCGTGCAGACGCGGCTGCGCCGGCCCATGCTGCTGGAGAACCCGAGCAGCTACGTGGCCTTCGAATCCTCGACCTGGGACGAAGGTGCGTTCATCGCCGAAGTGGTGCGCCGCACCGGCTGCGGAGCGCTGCTCGACGTCAACAACGCCTACGTGAGCGGCGTGAACCACGGCCGCGACCCCTGGGCGCTGATCGAGGCGCTGCCCGCCGGCGCGATCGGCGAGATCCACCTCGCCGGCTTCGCCGAGGATCGTGATGCCGCCGGCGATCGCTTGCTGATCGACCACCATGGCGCGCCCGTCGATGCGGCCGTGTGGGCGCTCTACCAGCGCACACTCGAACGGCTGGGCCCGCGGCCGACGCTGATCGAGCGCGACAACGAGGTGCCGGCGCTGCCGGTGCTGGCGGCCGAGGCAGCGCATGCACGCGCCGCCATGCGTGCGCTGGGCGCAGCGCTGCGGGAGGCCGCATGAACGCGCTCGTGCAAGCCGAGTTCGCCGCGGCGCTGCTCGATGCCGAGCGGCCCGTGCCCGCCGGCCTGTGCGCCTGGAACGGCTCCGACCCGGCGCGCCGCTTCGCCGTCTACCGCAACAACGTGATCGTCTCGCTGGTGGCTGCGCTGGCCGACAGCTTCCCGGTGCTGCGCCAACTGGTCGGCGACGAGTTCTTCGACGCGATGGCCGGCCTCTACGTGCGTGCGCATCCGCCCGCTTCGCCGGTGCTGGCGCACTACGGTGAGGGCTTGCCCGACTGGCTGGCCGCCTTCGAGCCGGCGCGCGCCTTGCCTTACCTGAGCGACATGGCGCGGCTGGAGCGTGCGCGCATCGCGGCCTGTCACGCCGCCGATGCACAGCCGCTCGCGGCCGAAGCCATCGCCGCGCGGCTGGCCGACCCGGCTTCGCTGCCGGGCGCGCGGCCGACGTTGCACCCTTCGTGCCGCGTGCTGCGCTCGCCCTTCGACGTGCATGCGCTGTGGGTTGCGCACCAGCAGGAGGGCGACTGGCCGGCGATGGCCATCGACCAGCCCTGCGAGATGCTCGTGCTGCGCGATCCGGCCGACGAGGTGTGGGTGATCCGCCTGGCTGCCGGAGCGGCCGACTTCATCGCCGCGCTGCTCGAGGGCGCCACCTTTGCCGAAGCGCTGCAACGCGCGCCCGGCGTGGATCTTCCCGCCACGCTGGCCCTGCTGCTGCGCCACGGCGCCATCGTCGGCTGGTCTTCATCTACGTCCGGACAGCCATGAACCACCTCGTCGAACGCCTGCTGCGCGCCTTCGCGGCCATCCCCGAATCGGCCATCGCGCTGCTGGCGCGCTTCGCCATCGCCGCGGTGTTCTGGAAGTCGGGCCAGACCAAGGTCGAGGGCTTCGCGGTCGATCTGGTCGAAGGGAACTTCCAGTTCGGCTGGCCGCATCTCTCGCCCAACGCGATCGCCCTGTTCCGCGAGGAATACAAGCTGCCCCTGCTGCCGCCCGAATGGGCCGCGCCGATGGCGGCGCTGGCCGAGCATGTGCTGCCGCTGCTGCTGCTCGTCGGCCTGGCAACGCGGCTCTCGGCGGCGGGGCTGCTGGCGATGACGGCGGTGATCCAGTTGCTCGTCTACCCCGGCGCCTGGCCGACGCACGGCACCTGGGCGGCGCTGCTGCTGTGGCTGATGGCGCGCGGGCCCGGCGCCTTCTCGCTCGATCATTGGTTGGACGCACGACGCCATGCCTGAGCCGGCGTTCCTCGGACCGCGCCTGGCTTGCGCCAGCGCACCGGCGCTGCAGAATGCGCGGGCCATGACCCGCGCGCGCAGCGACAGTGACGATTACGAAGCACAGCTGCGCCCGCTGTGGCTGCGCGCGCAGGCGGGCGACGAAGCCGCCTACCGCGCCGCGCTGCAACGCATGGCCGTGCGCCTGCGCGCCTACCTGCGCCGCCGCATGCAGGCCTGGCCCGACGAGGTGGAAGACCTGGTGCAGGAAACGCTGCTCGCGCTGCACCTGCAGCGCGGCACCTGGGATGCGTCGCTGCCGGTGAGCGCCTGGATGATCGCCATCGCGCGCCACAAGCTGATCGATCTGTGGCGGCGTCGCGGCCGCCGCGACGGCGAGCTCGCCTCGCTCGACGAACTCGAGGACCACGAGGCGCCCTCGGCCGACGATCGCGAGGAACACGCGGCGCGGCGCGACCTGGGCGTGCTGCTGCGTTCGATTCCGCCGGCGCAGCGCGAGGCCATCGTGCTGACCAAGATCGAGGGCCTGACGGTGGCCGAGGTGTCGGTGCGCACCGGCGCGAGCGTCGCGGCGGTGAAGGTGCAGGTGCACCGCGGGCTGAAGAAGCTCGCCGAACTGGTGAGGACGACGCGATGAGAACCGACGAACTGATCGGCCTGCTGGCCCAGGGCGCCGGCGTCGCGCCACGCGGCGTGGTGGGGCGGCGCCTCGGTGCGGCGATGCTGCTGGGCCTGCTGGCCGGCGTGGCGATCGCCTTCGCGTGGCTGGGTTTCATCCCGGCCGAGCGTTATGCCTTCGCGGCGCCGTGGTTCAAGCTCGCCTACGCCGCGGCGATGGCGCTGGCCGCGGCCTCGCTCGTCTCGCGCTTGGCGCGGCCGGGCGCGCAGACGGGGCCGGCTTCCGCAGCGACGGCGCTGGTGCTGCTGGCCGCCGCGGCGGTGGGCGTGGCCGCCTGGCTGGCCACGCCACAAGAGCTGCGCGTGAAGGGGTTGCTCGGCCACTCGTGGTGGGATTGCCCCTGGTTCGTGCTGACCATCTCGCTGCCCGCGCTGGCGGCGCTGCTGTGGGCGATGCGCGGCCTCGCGCCGACACGGCCGCGCCCCGCCGGCTTCGCGGCCGGCCTGCTCGCCGGGGCGATCGGCGCGGGCGCCTATGCGCTCGCCTGCACCGAGATGGCGATGAGCTTCGTCGCCGCCTGGTACACGATCGGCATCCTGATGGTCGGCGCGCTCGGCGCGCTGCTGGGGCCGCGGGTGCTGCGCTGGTGAGGGCGGTCTGCGCGGCGCGGGGTGATCATTGCCGCGTGTCGCGGATCGCGCCGGGCCTGGACAAGGTTGGGACCGACGGGGCCAAGCCTCCTGGTGGAGGCCTATTTGCCGTGGCGCCGCACCCAGCCGACATAACTGTCGACCCAGCCTTGCAGGAATTTCCGAGAGCCTTCGGCGATGTGGCCCTTGTCGTCGAAGAGGCCTTCCTTGTTCTGGATGAAAACCTCGGGCTGCGTCAGGGTGGGCATGCCGAGGTAGGCCATGACGTTGCGCAGATGCTGCTGCGCCAGGGCCGTTCCGAGCGTGCCGACGGATACGCCGATCACCCCTGCCGGCTTGCCGGCCCAGGCGTTCTGACCGTAGGGACGCGATACGTGGTCGATCGCGTTCTTGAGCACGCCCGGAATCGACCGGTTGTATTCGGGCGTCACGAAGACCACGCCATCGGCCGCGGCAATCTCGGACTTCAGTCGCTTCACGGAAGCGGCCTGGTTGCCGTCGTCATCCTGGTTGTACAGCGGCAGGTCGTCGATGCGCACTGGCTCGAAAGTGAAATCGGCGGGCGCAAGATGGGTGATCGCCAGAGCCAGCTTGCGGTTGAGGGAATCGCGGCGCAGGCTGCCGATGACGACGGCAATCTTGGTCTGGCTCATGAAAGTTCCTTCGTTGGCTTTGGTTCCTGGCGGATGGGGTGGGATTCGAACCCACGAACGGTTGCCCGTTGCCGGTTTTCAAGACCGGTGCAATCGACCACTCTGCCACCCATCCGGCGAACCGCAAATTGTAGGCCGCGCTTCCCCGACCTCACCCCGGCGCCTGCGCCTGCTCGCACGCCACCTGGAACACCTCGCGCCGCCCGCCGTCCACGCGCACCGCGGTGAGCGAGCCGCCCCACACGCAGCCGGTGTCCAGCGCCAGCAGCTCGGGGCGGTTGACGAGGCCCAGCGTCGACCAGTGGCCGAAGGCGATCGGCACGCCGGCGGTGCGGCGCCCGGGCGCTTCGAACCAGGGATAGAAGCCGCTCGGCGCGCCGCCCGCGCCTTCCTTGGTCTTGAGATCCAGCGCGCCGCTCGCGTCGACGAAGCGGATGCGCGTCAGCACGTTGATGATGAAGCGCAGCCGCTCGTTGCCTTCGAGCGCCGGGCTCCAGCGCAGCGGCTCGTCGGCGTACATCTGGTGCAGGAATTCGTCGAGCGCGTCGCTCCTGAGCATGGCCTCGACCTCGGCGGCGCGTGCCAGCGTGTCGTCGCGGTTCCACTGCGGCACCACGCCGGCGTGCACGCACAGCCAGCCGCTCTCCATCACCGCCATGCGGCGCTGGCGCAGCCATTCGAGCCAGGCGCCGCGCTCGGGCGAGGCCAGCACCTCGGCCAGCGTGTCGCTGCGGTGCGCCTTGCGGCCGCCGCAGGCCACGGCGAGCAGGTGCAGGTCGTGGTTGCCGAGCAGGCAGGTGGCGGCGTCGCCCAGACCGCGCAGGCGCTGCAGTGTGGCCAGCGAGCCGGGGCCGCGGTTGACGAGGTCGCCGAGCACGACCAGCCGGTCGCGCGAAGGCGAGAAACCGATCGCCGCGAGCAGGCGCTCGAAGGCGTCGCAACAGCCCTGCACATCGCCGATGAGGTAGATCATGCGCGCGATTCTGCTACGCTGCCCCTCCCGCCACTGCCGAATGCACCCGCAAACGCCCTGCATGGACGTTGCCCTTCTGATCTTCCTCATCCTGATCAACGGCCTGTTCGCCATGTCCGAGATGGCGCTCACGGCCAGCCGCAAGGCGCGGCTGCAGGTGATGGTGGAATCCGGCGACGCCGGCGCGCAGTGCGCGATGGAGCTGCACGAGCACCCGACCAAGTTTCTCTCGGTGGTGCAGATCGGCATCACCTCCATCGGCATCCTCAACGGCATCGTCGGTGACGCCGCCTTCTCCGAGCCCTTCGCCAAGTGGCTGCACGAGACCCTGCCCATCCACGATCGCGCCGCGGAGATCACCGCCACGGCGATGGTGGTGGTGGTGATCACCTTCCTCACCATCATCTTCGGCGAGCTGGTGCCCAAGCGCCTCGGCCAGATGTACCCGGAGGCCGTGGCGCGCCTGGTGGCGCGGCCGATGGAGTGGCTCTCGATCGCGGCGCGGCCCTTCGTCAAGCTGCTGTCGTTCTGCACCGAGGGCACGCTGCGCCTGCTGGGCGTACGCAGCGCGCCCGATCGCACCGTGACGGAAGAGGAGATCGCCGCCAGCCTCGTCGAGGGCCTGGACGCCGGCGTGATCGAGGCGCAGGAGCACCAGATGGTGCGCAACGTCTTCCGCCTCGACGACCGCCAGGTCGGCTCGATGATGATTCCGCGCGCCGAGATCGTCTGGATCGAGGTCGACGCCACGCGCGAGGCGCTGCTGGCGGTGCTCGCGCAGGAGGGCCACACGCGCTATCCGGTGTGCCGCGGCGGGCTCGACGAGGTGATCGGCGTGGTCAGTTCGCCCAAGCTGCTGCAGCAGGCGATGGAAGGTCGCGAGCTCTCGCTGGCCGACAGCCTGGAGGCGCCGGTATTCGTGCCCGAGACGCTCTCCGGCATGGAGCTGCTCGAGCACTTCAAGGCC
The DNA here is from genome assembly GCA_017983795.1 of Piscinibacter sp. GTDB lineage: Bacteria > Pseudomonadota > Gammaproteobacteria > Burkholderiales > Burkholderiaceae_C > Piscinibacter. The sequence continues at coordinate 7,337 of JAGOAS010000022.1, read as the reverse complement.
TCGGCGACGCAGCTGGTCTTCGTGGTCGACGAATACGGCGCGGTGCAGGGCATGATCACCGTGATCGACGTGCTGGAGGCGATCACCGGCGAATTCACCACGCCCACCGCCGAAGACGCCTGGGCGGTGCGGCGCGACGACGGCAGCTGGCTGTTCGACGGCCTGATCCCGGTGCCCGAGCTGAAAGACCGCCTCGAGCTGAAGGATCTGCCCGAGGAAGACCGCGGCCGCTACAACACCCTGGCCGGCATGGTGATGCTGCTGCTCGGCCGCCTGCCGCGCACCGCCGACAGCGTCGAGTGGGAAGGCTTCCGCTTCGAGGTGGTCGACATGGACGGCAAGCGCGTCGACAAGGTGATGGTCAGCACGCTCGCGCCGCGCGAGGCCGAGGGCGGGGGAGCGCACGCGTGAGCACAGCCTCGGCGCTGTTCCGTGCGCCGGAGCCGCTCGATCCGGCCAGCCACGCGGCGCTGCGCATCGCGCCGCTGCGCGACTACTCGATCGCGGCGCGCATGCATGCGGTGTTCGTGGCCGCCACCGAGATTCCCGAGGCGGCGCTCGACTTCCCCATCGTCTTCGTGCACTCGGGCGAGCTCGACGCCGCCGGCGCGCCGGTGGTCTCGCCGGTGGCGCTGCTCGGCCTGGCGCAGGGCGAGAACCTCTACGTCGAGGGCAGCCGCTGGCAGGCGCGCTACGTGCCCGCCTTCCTGCGCCGTTATCCCTTCGTCAGCGGCCGCCGCGGGCCGATGATCGACATGGCCTGGAGCGGGCTCTCGCCGATCGACGGCGAGCCGCTCTACGACGAGGCCGGCCGGCCCACGCCGACGCTCGCAGCCGCGCTCGACTTCCTCGCCCGCTTCGAGGCCGAGGCGCTGCGCACGCGCGCCTTCACCGCGCGGTTGGCCGCGCTCGACCTGCTGCAGCCGCTGCGTGCCGACGCCACGCTGCCCGACGGGCAGACGCTGAGCGTCGAGGGCTTTCGCGTCGTCGACGAAGAACGGCTGCGCGCCTTGCCCGATGCCGCCGTGCTCGAATTGCACCGCAGCGGCATGCTGATGCTGGCCCACATGCAGCGCGCCTCGCTGGCCCATCTGCCGCGGCTGGTGGAGATGAAGGCGCGGCGCGAGGCCCGACAACGAAGCGGAGAAGCCCATGGACCGACAGGATGATTTCGAGCGCGGCGTGGCCAATCGCCGCGCGGTGCTGGGCGACGAGTGGGTCGACCAGTCGCTAGCCGGCACGACGCAGTTCAACGCCGATTTCCAGGATCTGGTGACGCGCCACGCCTGGCTGGACATCTGGGGCCGCCCCGGGCTGGACGTGGTGACGCGCCGCCTGCTGGTGCTGGGTATGACCATGGCCGCGGCGCGCTGGGAGGAGTTCGAGCTGCACTGCAAGGCCACGGTGCGCGCCGGCGTGCCGCTGGAGAAGATCCGCGAGACGCTGATGCAGGGCGCGATCTACTGCGGCGTGCCGGCCGCCAACACCGCCTTCAAGATCACCACCAAGATCCTGCGCGACGAAGGCCGGCTGCCGCCGGCCGCGCCGCTCACGGCCGGCGTGCGCGCCGCCATGCACCACACCTTCAGCACGCCGCAGCTGCGCGTGGCCCTCCAGGGGCAGGGCACGCCGGTGCTGCTGAGCCATGCGCTGGGCGCCGATCTGCACCTGTGGGACGGCCTCGCCGCCGCGCTGGCCGACGGCCACGAAGTGCTGCGCTACGACCATCGCGGCCACGGCGGCTCGGCCGTGCCGGGCGGGCCCTGCACGCAGGACGATCTGGTGGACGACGCGGCGCGCCTGATCCGCGAATGGGGGCGCGGCCCGGTGGTCTTCGTCGGCATCTCGATGGGCGGCATGGTCGCCCAAGGCCTCGCGGTGCGCCACCCCGAGCTGCTGCGCGGCGTGGTGATCGCGCACAGCAGTGCGCGCTACCCCGACGAGGTGCGCGCGATGTGGGCGCAGCGCATCGCGGCGATCGAGCAGGGCGGCCTGGCGGCGATTGCCGACGCCACCATGGAGCGCTGGTTCACGCCCGCCTTCCGCGCTGCCCAACCCGAGCTGGTGGAGCGCACGCGCCAGACGCTGCTGCGCACCGACCCGGCCGGCTACATCGCCTGCGGCCGTGCGGTGGCGGCGGTGGACTGGCTCGATCGCCTGGCAGAGATCAAGACGCCGGCGCTGGTGATCGCCGGCACGCAGGATGCCGGCGCGCCGCCGGCGATGTCGGAGGCCATCGCCGCGCGCATCGCCGGCGCCGAGCTGCGCCTGCTGGAGGCCGCGCACATCGGCGTGGCCGAGCAGCCGCAGGCCTTCGCCCAGGCGGTGCGCGGGTTCATCCCCAGGCGCTGCGGCGGCTGAACGCGTGGGCTGAGCGTGGCGGATTGACGCTTGCGCGCCGGCCCGCGCCTCAAGTCCGGGCCGGTGGCGTCGATAGCGTCCCATGGCCCTGCGAATCAGTGACGCTCTCGGCTCCATCAAGCTGCGGCTGACGCTCGCGGCCATCGCCGCCATGGCGACGGGGGTGGCGCTGTCCACCGTGCTGCTGGTGCGGCAGGCCGAGCGCGACATGCTCGAGCGCCAGCGCGAGCAGCAGCTCGGCCAGGTGGTGGACGTGGCGCGCGACCTGTCGGCGCGTGTGATCGAGCGCCAGGACGCGCTGCGCCTGAGCGCCGAGCAGTTCGACGAGCCCATGCTGCGCGACGGCGCCCGCCTGGCGCGCTTCTTCGACGCCAAGCCGCTGCTGCGCAGCCAGTTCGCCAACGTCTTCGTCACCGCCGCCGACGGCCGCATGCTCGCCTATGCCGACGCGGCCGGCGTGCGTCGGCCGGAGGTCAGCCTCGGCGACCGCGACTATTTCCGCCGCACCCTGGCCGAGCGCCGTGCGATCGTTTCCGAGCCGGTGCCCGGGCGCGTCTCGGGCGAGCCGGTGGTCGTCTTCACGCAACCGCTGGTCGACCGCAACGGCGCGGTGTTCGGCGTGCTCGGCGGGGCGCTGCGCCTGGCCAGCCGCGACCTGCTCGGCGATTCGGACCACGCCGAGGTGGAGGGCGACGAACTCAAGGTCATCACCGATGCCCAGGGCCGTCTGCTGACGCATCCGATGCGCCGCCAGCTGCTGCAATCGCTGAACGGCGAGACGCGCCTGGCCGATGCCTTCGCCGACTGGCAGCGCGCCGGCGCGCCGGTGGAGCCGAGCGGCCTGCTGCTGCGCCAGCACGGCGAGGTGGTGACGGTGGCCGGCGTGGCCGGGCCCGACTGGGTGGTGTGGCGCGCCGTGCCCGAGGCCGCGCTGCTCGAGCCGCTGCACCGCGCGCGCAGCGATGCGCTGCGCTGGGCGGTGGGCCTGGTGGGCGCGCTCTCGCTCGTGCTGCTGGCCATCCTGTGGCGGCTGCTGCGCCCGCTGGCGCAGCTCGAGCAGCGCGCCCAGCATCTGTTCGACACGGCGCAGGCGCTGCACGAAGGCTGGCCCGAGGCCGGCGGCGAGATCGGCCGCCTCTCGCGCGTGCTGCGCCACGTGGCCGCCGAGCGCGCGCAGCTCGAATCCTTCAACGCCCAGGTGATGCGCAAGCTGTCGTCGGTGATGGCGGCGGCGCCGGTGGGCATCTGCTTCACGCGCGACAAGCGCTTCGTGCTGGTCAGCGCCGAGTTCTGCCGCCTGTTCGGGCGCAGCGAGGCCGAGATGCTCGGCCAGCCGGCCAGCAGCATCTACGCCTCCAACGAGGACCACCAGGCGATCGGCCCGCAGGTGCTGGCGGCCTTCCGCGAGGGCAAGCCCTACCAGGGCGAGTGGCAAATGCTGCGCGCCGACGGCTCGCGCTTCTGGGGCCAGCTGCGCGGCCGGCCGGTGGCAGACGGCGATGTGTCGGCGGGCACGATCTGGAGCATCGTCGACATCAGCGAGCAGATCGCGGCACGCGCGCAGCTCGAGTGGTCGGCCTCGCACGACGTGCTGACCGGCCTGTGCAACCGCAAGGTGCTCGCGCAGCGCCTCGCGCACGTGGTGGAGGCGCTGCCGCGCTCGCTGCCGGCCGCGGTGGTGATGATCGACCTGGACCACTTCAAGCCCATCAACGACCGCGCCGGCCATGCCGCCGGCGACGCCATGCTCAAGGCGGTGGCCGCCGCGATCGTCTCGCGCGTGCGCGCCACCGACCTGGTGGTGCGCCTGGGCGGCGACGAGTTTGCGCTGCTGCTCGAACGCTGCCCGCACGACACCGCGCTGCGCATCGCCGAGAACGTGCGCCAGGCGGTGGCCGCCATCGAGCTGAACTGGGAAGGGCAGGCGCTGCGCGTCGGCGCCAGCCTGGGCGTGGCCTCGCTGGGCACGGAAACCCTCAGTGCCGACGACTGGCTCGCCGCCGCCGACGCCGCCTGCTACGCCGCCAAGGCCGAAGGGCGCGGCGCCGTGCGCGCCGCCGCGCGCCCGGCGCTGCGCGTGGTCAGCTGACGCGCGAACGCGCCCCGGCGTCGGCCACCGCCAGCGCCGTCATGTTGACGATGCGGCGCACCGTCGAGGCCGGGTTGAGGATGTGCGCCGGCGCGTTCGCGCCGAGCAGGATGGGCCCGACCGTCACGCCCTTGCCGCCGGTGACCTTGAGCACGTTGAAGAGGATGTTGGCGGCGTCCAGGTTGGGCAGGATCAGCACGTTGGCCGCGCCGTGCAGCGCCGAATCGGGCACCAGCGAGGCGCGCATCTCCTCGTTGAAGAGCGCATCGCCCTGCAGCTCGCCGTCGGCCGGGATGTCGGGGTGGCGCTCCACGAACAGGTCGCGCGCGGCGCGCATCTTCAGCGCCGAGGGCCGCCGGCTGCTGCCGTACATCGAGTGCGACACGAAGGCCAGCTTGGGCGGCACGCCGAAGCGGCGCAGCTCCTCGGCGGCCATCGCGGCGATGTCGGCCAGCTGCTCGGCGCTCGGGTCGTCGTTGACGAAGGTGTCGGCGATGAACAGGGTGTGCTTGTCGAGCATCAGCGCATTCATGGTGGCGTAGCAGCGCGCACCGGGCGCGGCGCCGATGACCTCCTGCACGTGCGCGAAGTGGGCGTCGAAGCGGCCCACCAGTCCGCACAGCATGCCGTCGGCGTCGCCGAGGTGGATCATCAGCGCGGCGATGGTGGTGTTGGAGCGCCGCACCGCCGCCTTGGCCATCTCCTGCGTCACGCCGTTGCGCGCGTTGAGGCGGTGGTAGGCCTCCCAGTACTGGCGGAAGCGTGCGTCGTCCTCGGGGTTGACGACCTCGACGTCGCGCCCCGGCACCAGGCGCAACCCGGCACGCTCGATGCGCGCCGCGATCACCGCCGGGCGGCCGATGAGGATGGGCTTGACCAGCTTCTCGTCGAGCGCCGCCTGCACCGCGCGCAGCACGCGCTCGTCTTCGCCTTCGGCATAGGCGATGCGCTTGGGCGCCGCGCGCGCCGCCGCGAACACCGGGCGCATGAACATGCCGGTGTGGGTGACGAAGCGCGTCAGCGACTGGCGGTAGGCGTCGAGGTCGGCGATCGGCCGCGCCGCCACACCGGATTCGAGCGCCGCCTGCGCCACCGCCGGCGCGATGCGCAGGATCAGCCGCGTGTCGAAGGGCGTGGGGATGATGTAGTCGGGCCCGAAGCGCAGCTCGCGGCCCGAATAGGCCGAGGCCACCTCGTCGCTGATCTCGGCCTTGGCCAGCGCCGCGATCTCGCGCACGCAGGCCAGCTTCATCTCCTCGGTGATGCGGGTGGCGCCGCAGTCCAGCGCGCCGCGGAAGATGTAGGGGAAGCACAGCACGTTGTTGACCTGGTTCGGATAGTCCGAACGGCCGGTGGCGATGATGCAGTCGGGCCGCGCCGCGCGCGCCAGCTCGGGGCGGATCTCCGGCTCGGGGTTGGCCAGCGCGAGGATGATGGGCTTGTCGGCCATGGTCTTGACCATCTCCGGCGTGATCGCGCCGGCCGCCGAGCAGCCCAGCACCACGTCGGCGCCGGCCATCACGTCGGCGAGCGTGCGCGCCGGCGTCTTCTGCTGGTAGCGCTTCTTCGATTCGTCGAGGCGGTCTTCGCGGCGGTCGTGGATCACGCCGCGCGAATCGCAGACGAAGATGTTCTCGCGCTTCACGCCCAGCGCCACCAGCAGGTCCAGGCAGGCGATCGCCGCCGCGCCGGCGCCCGAGACGGCGAGCTTGATCGCGCCGATCTGCTTGCCCACCAGCTCCAGGCCGTTGATCACCGCGGCGGCCGAGATGATGGCGGTGCCGTGCTGGTCGTCGTGGAAGACCGGGATCTTCATGCGCTCGCGCAGGCGGCGCTCGATGGTGAAGCACTCCGGTGCCTTGATGTCCTCGAGGTTGACGCCGCCCAGCGTGGGCTCGAGCGCGGCGATGATCTCGACCAGCTTGTCGGGGTCTTTCTCGGCGAGCTCGATGTCGAACACGTCGATGCCGGCGAACTTCTGGAACAGGCAGCCCTTGCCCTCCATCACCGGCTTGCCGGCCAGCGGGCCGATGTCGCCCAGGCCCAGCACCGCCGTGCCGTTGGTGACCACGCCGACGAGGTTGCCGCGCGAGGTGAAGTCGGCCGCCAGCGCCGGGTTCTCCTCGATGGCCAGGCAGGCATAGGCGACGCCGGGCGAGTAGGCGAGCGAGAGATCGCGCTGGTTGGACAGCGGCTTGGTCGGCGTCACCGAGATCTTGCCGCGCACCGGGCTGCGGTGGTATTCGAGTGCGGCTTCGCGCAGCGCCTGTTCGGCGGGCGACAGTGGCTTGGTGTTCTTCTCCATGGAGGCTCCTTGGCGATCACGGGCGGCTCGATGGTGCGCCTTCGCACCCGGCGCGGCATTGGCGTTTCCCACGAGGCGCGCAGGGCCTACCATGCGCGCATGAACGCACTGCGTACGCTGCTGGCCTCGCTGGCCGCCTCGACGGCCATCACCGCTTCGGCCCAGGAGGGCTGGCTGGTCGCCGGCCAGCAGGGCCTGGTGCGCTTCGTCATCGTGCCGGCGGCGCAGGCCTCCGACGCATCGGCCTACCAGCGCGAGATCGCCAGGCTGTGCGAACCCGAGCGCACCTGCTTCCTCAACTTCTACACCAACGCCAGCGGTGCGCCCGTGGCCGTGCCGCTGCCCGATGCGATCGCGGCCGAGGCGACGGCGACCTTCCGGCGTTCGATGAAGAACGGCGCGGAGCGATTTCTCTGGAGCTGCCGCATGAAGATGGCGCAGGCGGAGTGCTTCTAGCTTGTATGTTCAGACCAGGCCAGAACGGTAGAGTCTGGTCGCCGATGAGGCGGCCAGACCGGCCCGTGTAGCTTGGAACGTGCTGGGGCGATCGAGCCCGTGACTGAGTAAAGAGCGCACGGCCGC
>JAGOAS010000044.1 GCA_017983795.1 Piscinibacter sp. | reverse complement strand
TTCTTCAGCCTCTCGGCCAACCGCTCCACGGTGGCCTTGTCGCCCACGATCAGACTCTTCATCCACGACTCCTTGAAGTCCGTGGATCGATACTATATCTAATCTATTGAACGCGACTTGGTATGAGGCGCTACGTCAGCGCGCGATCGAGTAGGCCGGGCAGCTCGGCGAGCTCGTCGGCCACCGGCGCGGGCAGGCCGTCCCAGCCCGAATCGAGCGACTGCGGGATCAGCACGTCGGCACCGCCATCCTCGCTGCGCACCACCTGCACTGCCAGCGGCACATCGGGCAGCGAATCGGCCGATTCCATCAGCACCGGCGTGCCGCCGGCGGCCGAGGCCAGCACGATCACCGGGCCCCGCTGGCCGACGCGCGCCAGCACCTGCAGGCCGCGCGCTTCGGCGGCTTCCTCGATGCGGCGCAGCGTCTCCTTCACGCCGAAGGGACTGTGGCGCAGCACGCGCATCGACGACGAGAGGCGCTGGTCGTCGAGCACGCCGCGGCCGGTGCACAGCGAGGCCATCACGACCGCGAGGCTGCCCGTCATCCAGAGGCGGAAGGGAGTGCGCAAGGTCTTCATGGGTATCGACCCTAAGCCACGCATGTGTCAGCCGCAAGTCACGGCGGCCGTCAGCATGTAAAGAATCGCAAGGCCGGGGCCGCCTCGCATCAAGGCAGGCCGCGCCGGCGTCACCCGCTCACTTGGTGCCGAAGATCTTGTCGCCCGCGTCGCCCAGGCCGGGGATGATGTAGCCGAGCTCGTTGAGGTGGCTGTCGATCGCGGCCGTCCAGCAGCGCACGTCCGGATGCGCTTTCTGCAGCGCGGCAACGCCCTCGGGCGCGGCCACCAGCACCAGCGCGCGCACGTCCTTGCAGCCGCGGCGCTTGAGCAGGTCGATGGTGGCGATCATCGAGCCGGCAGTGGCCAGCATGGGGTCGACGATCAGCGCGGTGCGCTCGTCGAGGTGGCCGACGAACTTCTCGAAGTAGTGCTCGGGCTGCAGCGTCTCGTGGTTGCGCGACAGGCCGACCACGCTGACCTTGGCGCTCGGAATCATGTCGAGCACGCCGTCGAGCATGCCCAGGCCGGCGCGCAGGATGGGCACCACCGTCACCTTGCGCCCGGCGATGCGCTGCACCTCGACCGGGCCGCTCCAGCAATCGATGGTGACGTCCTCGAGCGGGAAGTCGGCGGTGGCCTCGTAGGCGAGCAGGCGGGCGAGTTCGTTGGTCAGCTCGCGGAATTTCTTGGTCGAGATCTCGAGCTCGCGCAGGAGGCCGACCTTGTGCTTGACCAGCGGGTGGCGGACGTCGATGACGGTCATGATGAAGATTCCGGCAGAGATGCCCGGCAGTCTACGCAAAGAGCCGCGGCAGGATCTGCGCCGCGGTGCCCGGCAGCAGCAGCTGCGCGCTGGCGTCGATCTCGCTGTCGTGCGGGTTGACGATCGCGACGAAGGCGCCGGCGCGGCGCGCCGTGCCCGCCAGCCCGGCGGCCGGCCACACCGCGCCCGAGGTGCCCACCACCAGCATCAGCTCGGCAGCGCGGGCGGCGCGCTCGGCCGCTTCCATCGCGCCTTCGGGCAGCATCTCGCCGAACCACACCACGCCGGGGCGCACCAGCGCGCCGCAGCCGGGGCAGCGCGGCGGCCGGCCGGGCTCGGCCTCGCCCGGATCGCGGCGCGGGCGGCAGCGGCAAGGCTGCAACCAGCGGTCGGCGAGGATGTCGCCGTGCAGGCGGATCGCATCGGCATTGCCGGCGCGCTGGTGCAGGTCGTCGACGTTCTGCGTGACCACCGTCAGCACGCCCGGCCGCCGCTGCGCGAACGCGCCCAGCGCCAGGTGCCCGGCATTCGGCTGCGCCGCGCGCACGCCCTCGCGGCGCTGCGCATACCAGTCCCACACCAGGCGCGGGTCGGCGCGAAAGCCCTCCTCGCTGGCGAGCTGCGCCGGGTCGAAGCGCGACCACAACCCGGTCAGCGCATCGCGGAAGGTGGGGATGCCGCTCTCGGCCGACATGCCCGCGCCGCTGAGCACGCAGACGCGCGCCGCGCGATCGATGCGCGCGCGCAGCTCGTGCAGCTCGGCGTCGAGATCACGCACGCCGCTCGCGCTGGCGCAGCGCTTCGTACAGGCAGATGCCCGAGGCCACCGAGACGTTCAGGCTCTCCACCGCGCCCTTCATGGGCAGGTGCACCAGAGCGTCGCAGGTCTTGGCGGTGAGCTGGCGCATGCCGCTGCCTTCGGCGCCCAGCACCAGCGCCACCGGGCCGCTCAGGTCGAGCTCGTAGAGCGAACGCTCGGCCTGGTCGGAGGTGCCGATCACGCGGATGTCGCGCTCCTTCAATTCGTTCAGCGTGCGCGCCAGGTTGGTGACCATGAAGTAGGGCACCGTCTCGGCCGCGCCGCTGGCCACCTTGGCCACGGTGGCATTGACGCCCACCGCATGGTCCTTGGGCGCGATCACCGCGTGTGCGCCCGCGCCATCGGCCACGCGCAGGCAGGCGCCCAGGTTGTGCGGGTCGGTGATGCCGTCGAGCACCAGCAGCAGCGGTGCGCCCTCGACGCCATCGAGCGTGTCGTCGAGCGAATGGCTCATCGCCACCGGCGCGACGCGCGCCACCACGCCCTGGTGGCGGTGCGTGCCGCACAGCTGGCGCAGGCGTTCGTCGTCGCTGTCGACGATCTTCGCGCCCGCTTCCTTGGCACGCTCGACGAACTGGCGCATGCGCGCATCACGCCGCGTCGCGTCGACATGCACCTCGGTCACGGATTGCGGGGCGGTCTTCAGCCGCACGGTCACGGCATGGAAGCCGAACAGCACCTGTTTGCTCATGCAGCCATGGTAGCCTCCCCTCCATGCAAGTCATCTGTCTCGACCTCGAAGGCGTGCTCGTTCCCGAGATCTGGATCGCCTTCTCGAAGCGCACCGGCATCGCCGAACTCTCGCGCACCACGCGCGACGAACCCGACTACGACAAGCTGATGCGCTTTCGCATCGGCCTGCTCAGGCAGCGCGGCCTCAAGCTCGCCGACATCCAGGAGGTGATCGCCGGCATGGGACCGATGGAAGGCGCGAAGGATTTCCTCGACGACCTGCGCAGCCGCTACCAGGTGATGATCCTGTCGGACACCTTCTACGAGTTCGCGCAGCCGCTGATGCGCCAGCTCGGCTGGCCGACGCTGCTGTGCCACAAGCTGGAAGTCGACGGCGAGGGCTTCGTCACCCGCCACGTGCTGCGCATGGCCGACCAGAAGCGCCATGCGGTCAACGCGCTGCGCCTGCTGAACTTCCAGGTGATCGCGGCCGGCGATTCCTACAACGACACCGGCATGCTGATGTCAGCGCATGCCGGCTTCTTCATCCACCCGCCCGAGTCCATCGTCGCGCAGTTCCCGCAGTTCCCGGTGACGCGCAGCTACCCCGAGTTGAAGGCGGCGATCGACAGCGCGGCCGCGAAGCTGCTGGCCTGAACCTTCAGCGCCGCAGCATCAGCACCAGCCACAGCGTGCCGATCAGCACCGGCTGGTGCAGCATGTAGAAGCTCAGGCTCCAGCGGCCCAGCGTGGCCAGCGGCGCCAAGCCCGGAGCCAGCGCGCCGGCGAGCCAGCCGCGGCGCTGTGCCAGCAGCCAGCGGCCCGCCGCCAGCCCCCACAGCAGCACGCCCAGCCAGGGCAGCACGGGCGCGTAATCCTCGGTCACCGGCTTGTGCGTGACGAGGCCGGCCCAGTTGCTCCAGCGCGTGTCGAAGAACGGGTGCTGCACGAATTGCGGCAAGGCGATCGCCAGCGCACCCGCGATCCACAGCCCGCCCTTCAATGGCGCGAGCAGCCGCGCGAGGATCAGCATCACGGCAATGCCGTGCAAGATGCCGAAGCTGATCCAGCTGCGCGGAAACATCCAGGCCGAGCCCGCGCTCACGAGCGCGGCGCAGGCCGCGATCTGCGCCCAGCGCCGCCAGAAGCGCCGCCAGCTCTGCCCCTGCTCGAGCGCCACCGCCTGCCCGAGCCCGGCGCAGTAGAGAAACAGCGAGACGATGCAGCTGCGCTGCAGCGTCCAGAACGGGTCGACGCGGAAATTCTGCTGGATCAACCCGAAATAATTCAGGTCGTAGCAAAAGTGAAAGACGGCCATCCAGACGATGGCCACGCCGCGCAAGGCGTCGAGTCGATCGAAACGTTCTCTGGAAGCCACACTGCCGCGCCGAGTGTCGATTTCCGGACGATAGCGCAGGCTCACGAGGCGAGGCCTGCGCGTTATGCTCGGTCGCTCATGAAGGATCCCAGCACCGCCGAAGCGGAAGTGCGACGCGAGCTGCTCGCCCTGGCGCTGCGCAACGCCGGGCGCAGCGCGCCGGCACTGCTCGGCGTGGTCGCGATCATCGTCTGGTTCGGCGTGCACACGGCGCAGTTCGGCGTGGCTGCCGCGTGCGGCGCGGTGGGCACCGCGACGGCGCTCTGGCGCTGGTGGCTGTGGCGCCGCTATGGCCTGCTCGCGAATCCGTCCTCGGCCGAGCTGCGCCGCGCCCAGCTCGAGTTGCAGGCCAATTCGGCCGCCGCCGGCCTGCTCTGGGCCATCGCCACCTTCGGCATCTACGTGGCGCTGAGCGGCCCCTTCGCCACGGCCTTCGTGATCCTGGTGTGCGGCTCGGTGGCCGTCGCCGCCTACTTCATGCCGCTGGTCGGCCACTCGTACGCGCTGCTGACGATCCCGCAGCTGGGCTCGCTGGCCATCGTCAGCGCGATGGCCCCGCACGGCGGATCGCTGCCGATCGCAGCCATGGTCGTCATCTTCGGCCTGACCATGTCGCGCGCGGCACGCGAGTTCTCGGCGATCACGCGGCGCGCCATCCAGCACGGGCTGGAGGCCGACGCGGCCAACGCCTCGCTGCAGCGCGCCAATGCCGTGGCCGAGGCGGCCAACAGTTCGCTCAAGCGCGCCAAGGAAGCGGCCGAGGCGGCCAACACCGCGAAGTCGCAGTTCCTGGCGACGATGAGCCACGAGATCCGCACGCCGATGAACGGCGTGCTGGGCGCGCTCGAGCTGCTGCGCAGTTCCAAGCTGGATCCGCAGCAACGCCGCCTGGTGAAGACGGCGGCCTCCTCGGGCGAGTCGCTGATGACCATCCTCAACGACGTGCTGGATCACTCCAAGATCGAGGCCGGCAAGCTCAACCTGGTGCACACGCCGCTGTCGCTGCACGCCACGGCCGCTTCGGTGGTCGCGCTGTTCCGCGCCAACGCCGAGGCCAAGGGCCTGACGCTGGTGCTCGACGTCGACCCGGAAGCCGCCAACTGGGTGCTGGGCGACGCGCAGCGGCTCAAGCAGGTGCTGCTCAACCTGGTGGGCAATGCGATCAAGTTCACCGAGCGCGGCGGCGTGTCGCTGCGGCTGCGCGGCGGGCGCGGCACGCCGCAGCGGCCGCGGGTGCACATCGAGGTGGTCGACAGCGGCGTCGGCGTGCCGCTCGACGCCCAGGACCAGCTCTTCCAGCCCTTCCAGCAGGTCGACGGCTCGCGCAGCCGGCGCAACGGCGGCACCGGCCTGGGGCTCGCAATCAGCCAGAAGATCATCGAAGCCATGGGCAGCCGCATCGAGCTGGACAGCCAGCCCGGCCGCGGCTCGCGCTTCCACTTCGAGCTGGCCCTGGATGCCGACCCCAACCCGCCCGAGGGCGAGGTGGTCGATTCGGCGCTGACGCCGCTGGACACCCTGCCCTCGCAGCTGTCGGGCACGGTGCTGGTGGTGGAAGACAACCCGGTCAACCGGGTGATCGCCGAGGAGATGCTGCAGTCGCTGGGGCTGGACTGCATCGAGGCGCGCGACGGCGTCGAGGCGCTCGACGTGCTGGCGCGGCGCTCGGTCGACCTGGTGCTGATGGACTGCCAGATGCCGGTGATGGACGGCTACACCGCCACCCAGCACATCCGCGCCCGCGAGCTGAACCAGCGCCTGCCGCGCACGCCGATCGTGGCGCTGACCGCCAACGCCTACGAGGAAGACGCCACGCACGCACTCGAGGCGGGCATGGATGCCCACCTCGCCAAGCCCTACACGCGCGACCAGCTGCGCGAGATCATCTCCACTTGGCTATGACTCATACCAAGTCGCGTTCAATAGATTAGATATAGTATCGATCCACGGACTTCAAGGAGTCGTGGATGAAGAGTCTGATCGTGGGCGACAAGGCCACCGTGGAGCGGTTGGCCGAGAGGCTGAAGAA
>JAGOAS010000003.1:18022-236175 GCA_017983795.1 Piscinibacter sp. | reverse complement strand
AGATCCGTGAGCTTGTTGCGGATGACCTGGGCCATGTAGGCCACGGGCGGTGCATCCGGATCGGGCGGGAGCCTTCGGCGCACCACGATCCAGTGCGCCAGACACTCCTGCATCAGGTCGTCGAACTCCTCGCGCGCGAGGCTTCGAGACCGCCTTCTGTACTCACCCACCAGCTTCTTCGTAACCGCGATCTCCCATCGCTGGAGACCCTCTCCCGCCTTGAGCGCCATGACTCTCCCCGTCGGTTGCCGGACGGGGAGGAGATCGAGCGCAGGTCAGGGGAAGAAAAAGAGCGACAGGCGACCTAATTCGTAGGGCCGACGAAATAGTGGGGAGATGTATCCCGACACTTTTGCGCCGGATTCCGTACCCGAACCCCAAGGGGCTCTCGATAGATGGCGAAAGGCGGCGACCCATGGCGACAGACGCCCAGACGCCCAGCCCGAAGCCCCCAGGGTCGCGGGGCGCCACGTCGGTGGCGGCCACGCGAGGTCTACGGTTCTGAAAGTCGGTCGGCGGCCGCTACCCGCGGCCCAATGCCGGAAGCCGGGGCGGCTTCTCGACCGAGAACGGGGGTGCGAATGAAGCGCGAAAGGCAGTTCGGGGACACGGCGCGGGCCGCCGGGGTCACGAAACCGAAGGGGATGGATCCTCGGCTCGACCGAGATATCGATGACGATCGTGCCGCCGGCCGAGATGGTGCCGACTTGCTTCGGGAGGCAGTGCGCGAGACCGAGCCGTTGGGCGCGTTCGACGCGCGGGCTATTCGGGAGCTGTACAAGGCCGCGCCCGCCGACCCCAAGTGGCTGAGGCGCACGATCCGCCGCAGCGAGTTACGTCAGATCGTCCCGCTCGCGGACTCGACGATCTACGAACTGGAGCGCCGCGGGGAATTCCCGCAGCGGTTCTTCCTCACCGCACGCTGTGTGGTGTGGGACCTGTGCGAAGTGCTGGCCTGGATCCAGAGCCGGCGGGCGGCCGGGAGCAGCGGGGTGAAGAAGTCGCCGACGCCGGACTTTCGAAAGAGGAGCAGGATCGTCAGTGAGACCGAATAGCCGCGCCTACTGCATCGGCGAGAGCCCCACGCGATGACTCACCCGCTATGTCATGGCGGCGGAGCCTTCATCTGCACCTCGACAACCATGCCGTTGTGATCGGTCAGTCGATCGCCTTCCTTCGTCGATCCAGGAATCGCGTACGGCCCGGCGACCAACGTCAGCCGGTGGTCGATACAGATGTGGTCGATGTTGTCTCGTTCCAGTGCGCCGTGCGCCGCATCTCGGATGTCGATGGCGGTCGCGCAGACCATACCAGCGAGAGGGAGCCGTTCGCGCACTATTCGTCGTCCGTCCTTGTGGCCATAGCCCTTGTCGGCATGCAGGGTCATGTTGAAGTCGCCAGCCACGATGAGCCGATGCGATGGGAAATTCCCGTGCAGCCGCACCCAATCGATCGTCTGGCGATCTGCTTCCTCGAGGTGCTTCACCCAGCTCTTGGCGCCGGGATCGCCGTGCCAGGTGATGATCGTGCCGTACACCAGTACCGGCGAATCGGCGTCTGGCGGCACGACCTCTGCGCACAGCGTGGCCGTGGTTACCTCCAGCGTACGCAGGCCCCAGGTCTCGGGCACCCAGATCGCGACGGCGCTTTCCGAAGCGTCGTACGACCCCAGCGACGAAGGCGTCGACGCGCAGCGGTAGCCGGGAAGTTGAATTTCGGCCCAGGTTTCCGTCAGCACCCAAATGTCAGCACCGATGCTACGGATCCGCTCACGCTGCAGGTCGGCGCGCCTGCGGCGGCCGTTCTTCCATGGCCGATCGAGGTTCCATGTGGCGATCTTCAAGGCGGCGCCATAGATCCTGGCGACTTGCTCTTGCTCAGGCCGAAAGCCGCCTGACGAGTTCGACCATGGCCTGAGTGTCCCGCTCGCAGTACGCGCGCAGGTTCGACCTGAGACTCGCTCTGCGTCCCTCTTCGGTTGTCGCGTCGATCAGTTCGAGGTACGCCCGCTGTGCCCCGCCGCCGTCGCGCACTTCCTCCAGTCCCGCGTAGTCGAGCTCCGGCACGACCGTCGGCAGCAAGGCCTTGATGCTGTACGAGCCTTGCTGGTCCGGGTGGTAGTAGTGGGCTCGCACAATGGGCAGAAGGTCGCGCAGCTTCGCGATTACGCGCTGGATGCCGGTAGCCAGGTGCGGCAGGTCCCGGGCCAACTCGCGCAAACGCATTTCCTCGAAGGGCTGGAAGTACACCAGTACGCAGCCGCCAAGCCCTCCCATCAGGTCGGCGAGCTGCCGGGCGCACTCCTGCCTCGGATCCGCACCCGACGCGTCGAGGAAATCGTGGTGGTCGAGCCGTCCGTCGGCATGCTCGACATGACAACTCCACTGGAACGGAACCTGCTGATAAGGCCGTGTACCGGCCCAGATCGGCACGGCAGGATTGATGGTCTCGAAGTCGAAGTGAAAGCGCGGGTACGGCAGGCTTCGAAGTGCCGTTCTCAGCCCCGGCGCGATCCACGCCTGGCCGGTGCGGATCGCGCGCGCGATGTCTTGTGTGCGAGGGTCAGCCAAGAAGCCGTCTGGCAGGTCCCGTACATCCACCCAGCCCCGCTGCGAGATCTGGCTGCGCTCCAGCGCGCTGACCCGCCCCACGTTGCGACGGGCGAGCAAGTCGACCGGGTACTCCGGCGGCGGTCCATCGATGGCCGCTTGCCAGGCGTCGCAGTGTGTGCGGAAGGGGCAGTCGTAGGGCGTGCTGCAGTGCTCGCCGGTGCGCACCTGCGGCTCGCTGCCACCGGCCACCGCACGCGATCGGGCGACGAAGCCATCCACCAGCGGCAGCCGCTCATTGACAGCGGCGGTGACCTCCTCGTCGCGGAACAGCCCACGATAGTCGCCACCGCCCGGATAGACGAAGCCGGTGTCGATCAAACGGACGAACACTTTGTCCGGCCTGAATCCGCAGCGCGCCATGGCATCGGCCTGAAACGTAGCGTCGTCGAGGTAGGGCTTGCCGTCGAGCTTGGTCGAGGACTTCACTTCGATCAACCAGATCTCTCCGTCGGGCTGGCATACGACGATGTCGGCGATGACCGCGAAGTCGGGCGCGATGAAGGGCGCCTCGAACAACACTGCCCGGTTGCCCCTACTCCGCGCCTGCTCCAGTGCCTCTCTGCAGCGGCGCCAACCGCCCTGCCAGCCCAGCGGCTCCTTCACGTCAATCAGCTCGCCCTGCCCCCACTCCCCGGCGGCTACCTCGCGCGCGAGCTCGCCCACCCGGTTGCCGGAATCGAAGACTGCCTGTGTGGCCGCGTCGATCACCGCCAGCTCCGGCCGGTGAACTGCCAGCCACAGCCGCCGGTCGCACTGCAGCGCATGCACCAGTCGCGACTTGCTCAGCCGAGGGGCATCCGTGCCAAGCGGCTGCGCAGGAAGGTCGGCCGCGTCGAGGAGGGTACGGAGTGCCATGAGGTTAATCTTGCGACGGCAAGTCAACGTGCGCAAATAGCGACGACCTGCCGCTCTGATGCAGGGTGATGGACAAGCCGCGCCGAGCGACGCGCGCCTGGATCAGTCGACGATCTACCAGCGGCTCTCACAGCAAGGTGTGCAATCCCAGCGCTCGTCGCTCGTATACGACTCTTGCGCCCAGACGTGCCAAGTACAGAATTGCCTTCCGACCGCCAACCAGACGATGCCGGAGCCCATGACCAAGTCGTACACATACCAGGTCCATTGCACATTCACGGTTCAGTTCACGTTCTCCGAGCGTGAAATCAAAGCCGCCGAGGAAGGAACGGAAGGGGATGTCGATCCGACCCAGGAGGCGCTCGATGGGCTTGCAGCGGAACTGCAGGAGTGCCTTTCCCAGAACTTCTCGGTGACTGATGTCCAGGCGCATGCCGACTTCGACGACCTGCTCGGCGTGAATTCCGAAGACGACGTCCCTGACGTGACTTCCAACTGATCCTTGCTGCTCGCCTCTCCCTCACAGCCGCAACAGCGCACAGGAAGTGGAGCCCGAGCAGGGTCAGCCTTGAGTTCCGCCGGAGCTTGCGTCGGGGTGTTCGATAGACGGGGTTCGGACGGCCGCAACAACATCGAGAACCGCCGCTGCCGCAGAGTCGGGGTGCACGCTGCGACTGAGACTGGTCTCGCCCTCGGTGGTCCACTCCGTTAGGTGGGCCGTGACAGCAGGATCGGCCTTTGGCAGTTGCAGGTTCAGACGCATCGCCGCGCCGTGCTTCTCCACTGTAAGCGTAGGGCCGGAGGCGGATGCGCGGAGGACAATCTGAGACTTCGAGTACGTGCCGGTCTGGTCGACAAGCGCAGGGCCGCCGAACGGCGCGAGCTCAGCGCGTCGAGCATCAAGTCGCAGGTAGAGGTCATAGACATAAAGGTCGACGTGATGGCCATTCCTCTGCGTCTGGGCGAGAAGGAAGGCTGAATCTTCCTCGAAGCGCAGCATGCGCCGTTCGCAGTACTCGATGAGGCGCGGCTCCGCGACGAGACGGCTGCGGAAGCCTGGAACTGGTGTCGTGTCGACTCCCTGCACACCAGCCGCGACTACGGTCCCGAGCGAGCCGACGACGTCCTTGGGATCGATTTGGGCGAGCACGCGCCGGACTACGTCGCGCCGCGCCTCACGGTCGGGCACGCGCGTGTCTGCACGCAGGAGGCGCTTCCAACTCGCGTCACGGTCCTTGTCGTCGAGGAGGCTCCAGTTTCGTCCGCGCGGGAGCAGGTAGTCGCCCGTCGCGAGAAGGGCTCGCTCCCATAGCGAATTCGGGAACCTTGCAGGCCAAGCCGTCGCGCCTTCGGGAAACACGGCGCAGGCGCGGTCATACCACTCAGCGAAGGACTGCCGTAGCTTGTTGTCCTCATCGTCGCTCCAATCGCAGCGTTCGGTCTGCGCCGCGCGATCGAAGAGTCCTGAGAATCGCAGCAGGAACTCGATGTCACCGCGGAAGAAGGGGTGCGTCTCAGCCTTCTCGATAAGCGGACGCCAGTCGGAACTGCGGAGGATCAAACGAGCCTTGAGCCGCTCCTCCCGCTGTTGTTGCTGGTTGAAGCCGCCGCTTTCGTCGAGAGCGCCATCGGCGACCCGTGAAAGGAAATCGGGTCCGCAACTCTGCGAAAGCTGCCCGAGCCCACGTAGCGCCGCGACAAGGCGTTCATTGCGATCGATGTCCGAGTTGTTGGCAAGATTCCTGACTACGCGGATCCAGTCGTTGAACCAAGCGCGAACCGGATCGCTCCCGAGGTCCTTCGAGAACCGGAGAAGGAACGAGGACCACGCATAGAACATCACCCAATCGATGAGCGTGAGGCCGTCTTCTTGATTCGCGCCTCGCGCCAGGAGGACCCGCCGGAAGACGCCCTCCTCGTCCATGTAGCTCGTCCTACCGAGGAAGCTCGGCGCCTCCTTGCACTTGGCGAGCGTCTCCAGGATGGTGACCATATGCTCTATGAATGCCCGGTCGAGACAGCCGAGTTCCGCGTAGAAAGGCAGGCCAGGCTCCGGGGTCGCCAGTAGTTGATCGACCTGCCTTGGCAGGCTCGCGTCATCGCGGCGGTTCACACAGTGGACGATCGCCAGTGCTCGGATCAGGTGCATGAATCGAGGGTCGATGTCCGTCGTGGTCCCTCGGTGCTTCCAGAGAAAGTCCGTCCACTCGATATCGAACTGCCGGCTGACGTAGTCGCGCCAGGTCATCCCGGGCTCATGCGGGCATGGCTCGCCGCCGAACGCCTCACCGACGAAGCGTTCAACCTCTGCCTTCAAGACCTCGAACGGCGTCAGCGCCTTGCCGCGCGCGTTCATCTTTACGTAGAGGTCGTCCGAGAGATTGAAGTTCTCGAGCAGTAGCAGGCGGAAGCTGATGACCGGCGACTCTGTCGAAACGAGTCGAAGCCAACCCCCACTGGACGCAGCGAAGCGCCCATGGATGGCGTCGAGCATCGTGAGGCAGCCGCGCACCGTGGGATCGCGTCGCCAGCTCCTCACGAACCAAACAGAGTCCGTGACCCAGTCCGACAGCGCGGTCGACCTGGCGCAGATGGTGTCCAAGGGGGCCGGCTGGCGGACAAGCGCATCGAAGAACTCGCGCGCTGCGGGTCGTGTACGGTACGTGAAGCATGAACCGCCGCTAGGCAGCGTGATCCACGACCGGAATTCATCGAACTTGCGGTCGAGGCTGGCAAGGTACCAATGTAAGAGAAAGAGCGTGGTCAGCCTCTGCTGCCCATCCAGCGGCTCCAGCGTTCGGTCGGCATCCTTCCACCGACCGTAGACGAAGTCGAGATCGAGAGTTCCGGTTTCCATCGCTTCTGCACTAAGCGATTGACCGAGCGCGTCGAGGAAGCGCCTGCGGACCTCCCGGCTGTGTTCATCCTCGCGTCCCTGCGCGTAGTCCCGCTGAATGACCGGAACCTCGACGCGGTGACCATCACCGAAGAGCTCGCGGAAGCTCGAACTGCCCGTCTTCATACCCCACCCGCCTTCCGCACGAGCGGCGCGAAGAAGCGCCGGAGTGTCTCCTCGATCGCCTCGCCGTACGCGTCCTGATCGGCTCCGTCCCAGAGCATCAGCTGCGCGGCGTTCGGTGAGTAATACTTTAGGAAGACGTTTCGGGTAGCGTGCGGGACGAACTGCCCCAGTTTGTCGAGCTCGATGATTCGCGTTCGCTTCACAGGAAAGATTGCGTTCTTGTAGGAGCGATTGGTACCCATGTCGAGAAGCGCCAGATTGGATAGCGCGTTGTCGTCCACGCGCGCTTCGCCCTCGCCGCTGAGTGCGCGCACCCTGCCGAACACGTCCATGAACGCCTGCTCCTCAGGAGAGGATGCGGCAAGAAGCACGTCTATCTGCTGCCGAAGATCCCTCGACTCTTCGAGATCGCGCGCCTCCGCAACGGGACTCGCGACAAATTCGCCAGCGTGCTCCAGCCAGCGCTTTCGGTCAGCGGCTGCCCCGGGGACATACTCTGCGACCGACCGAACGTGCTCTATGTCCCAATAGTTGGTTTTGTAGCCGTCGAACTGGAATCGCTGCGTCGAGGCTCTCTGCTCTAGCAGGCCCGCGATGTTGAAGAGCAGCAGTGCGGAGCGGACCGCAACAGAGCCATACGCAAGGTCTTCAATGCGCTCCGAGATGCGCTGCGTGAGTTCATCCTCCGCGAAGCCGTCCGCCGGTGGCTCGGCGGCTCGGGGGCCTGCAAAGCGTTTCCACGCCAGCCGCCTGAGGTGCCGATCGAACGCCGTACCAGTAGCGTTGCTCCGCGTATCCAACAGGTCGATCAGGACCTTGGCTTCCGCTTGCCGTGGCCGCGCGTCCGCGAACTTGTCAGCCGCAGACGTGGCGACGAGGAAGCCTATGAGGTGGTAGAGGGTCCGATCCTCATACCAGTCCTCCAGTGTCTGCGTCAGCTTCTTGAACTCCTGCCAGACTTGCCAAGCGTCTGCGTTCTCTTCGTCCAGGAGCGCCTGGAACTCGAGGTAAGTCGCCAGGGGGTCGTCACCCAACGCATCGAGGGAACGGGCGCGCTTCATTCGAATGAAGACGTCGAACAGGTACTCGATGCGAGCCGGAGGGGCTGAACTGCCGCTTTGGAGGAAGTACCAATATCCATCGTCTTGCAGGCGCCGCTCGATGAGATCCCAGTCCTGCGGTATTTGCTGCGCGTCACGAGCATCAAGCCTCTCGCGATCGGAGCGCAGAAACTGGGCCCGAATCAACTCGGCGCTGGTGAGCGGGATTCGGCCGACATTGAGGCGTACGAACGCCTGTACTGGATCCTGGTTCTCATCGAGTTCGTACCAGATGACACGCACGTTCGGCGCAGCCCCATCAGGACCAGTTAGACAGTCCAGTAGCCTCAACCGCAGAGCACCGTCCCGCTCGCGGAACCATCGCTCGATGGCTACGTAAGCCCCATACATGTAGTGGTAGTCGATGTATTGGATTGCGCCTTCTGGTGTCGGCTCCTTAAGAAACGCCGCGCTTCCGTCGCGCGTCTGGTAGGAGATCTCGTAGCAGCCGCGGTTGAGCAATGCCGCGACCTCGCGCAGCGCACGCAGTATCAAGAAGATCGTTGTCAGCCTCTGCTGCCCATCGACGAGTTCCCATTCGTTCTCGGAGCGACGACGGACCACGACGGGCTGCAGACAGTAAAAGGAGTTGGGACTGCCCTGTCGCGAGGACAATTGAAACGCCGCCAGATCGTCGAGCAGCGCTTCAACTTGACGCGCGGTCCAACGAAAGCCCCGCTGGTACGACGGGACGAAGAATCGCTCGCTCAGGAGCTCGAAGATTGAGCGGAGTCGAAGCGTTGGCGCAGCTGTCATATAGATTCACACCGGTTTCGTTCGCTTCAGGAGGCGCGCTGCAGTTCCGGACGAAGGTACTACGCCTTGAGCGAACTGCGGCATCCGATAGCCCTCGACGAACTCGGGGCAGCCAATTCTCGGTCCCGAACGGAGCGGTGAACCGGGCAGCGGCCATTGCCGTGAGACAAAGTACGTCGCAGGCGGTAAACCGCCACGAAGCCCTTCGACGACAAGACCCGCCTCGCGCCCCGGCGCCATCATCTATATCGGCGCCGCCGTCGTCGCCACCTTCATGCTCGGCGGCAGCAGCGTCGGCGTATGCGACTTCCCCGCCACCCAGGCATCGATCATGTCCGCCCACTCCTGCAGCATGTGACGGCGCTGCTCTGCGTACTCCGCCTTGTTGTAGACGCCACGCGATGAGCGCCCGTCTTCGTGGGCAAGGCACTTCTCGATCCAGTCGCTGTTGAAGCCGAGCTCGTTCAGGATGGTCGAGCCGGTGCGGCGCAGGTCGTGCACGGTAAAGCGCTCAAGCGGAAGCTTCGCTTCCTTGGCTCGCTCCGCGACGGTCTGGGTGACCCGGTTCAAGGTGGCCTTCGACATGCAGCGATCGGCGTCGTAACGCGAGGGCAGTAGGAACTTGGACCCACTGGCACAGGTACGCAGCGCCACCATGATGTCGAGCGCCTGCTGCGACAGGTAGACGTTGTGGGGCTTGCCGGCCTTCATGCGGCTCTTCGGAATCGTCCAGACGGCGTTCTCGAAGTCGACCTCGTCCCAGGTGGCCTCGATCAGTTCGCTCTTGCGCACGAGCGTCAGCAGGATCAGGCGCAGCGCCAGGCGGATGGTCGGCAGGGTCGCGGTGGCGTCCAGCACCCGGTGCATGACGCGGATCTCGGACGGCGACAGCGCGCGGTCCTTGGCCACGAAGGTGGCGATCGATGAGGGGCCGACTTCGTCCGCGGGATTCGGCGCCTTGTCGCCATGCAGCGCCGCGAAACCGAACACCTGCTTGACGATGTCGCGCACGTGCACGGCGGTCGCCGGTGCGCCGCGCGCCTTGACCTTGGCGCACAGGTTGCGCAGGTCCTCCGCGCCGATCTCGGCCATCAGCCGGTTGCGGAACACCGGCATGATGTCGCGGTCGATGATGCTCTTGCGCATCGACTTGGTGCTGTCGGCCATCCTGGCTTCTTCCAGCCAGCGCTTGGTGAACTCCTCGAAGGTCTTGGCCTCGGACATCCGGCGCTTCTCGCGCTGCTTTTCCTGGCTGGGGGATTGGCCTTCAGCGATTGCCTTGCGCGCCTCCGTGCAGCGCTCGCGCGCCATGAGCAGTGAGATCCCGTCCTTGGACCCGTAGCGGCCGATCGTGAGCGTCTCCCGCCGGCCGTTGAGCCGGTAGTCGAGACGAAAAGTGATCGTGCCCCTGGGGGAGACGGTCACGTACATCCCGTCCCGGTCGGCGATCTTGTAGGTGGTGGCCTGTGGCTTGATGCCCCTGAGCGTGCCATCGGACAGCATCGGCGGTCCCTCCTCTCGGAGAAATTTTACCGTCACGATGATTTGACCGCTACAACTTCGATAAGCTGTTGTTCCGCCTTGTTTTTCTGTCTATTTTTTTACCGTCAATGAACGCAAAGTGCTGACGGTAAAAAATTCTGAGGGTGTCCGTGTCGAATTTTTACCGTCAGATTTACCGTCAAACTGGAAGGCATCCCCCCGATAGATGTCGATAGATCTCGACAGACGTTCTCTATACGGGACAAGCACTTAGCAACGATTTCCGATAGACATCGATAGACGCTGAAAGACGCCGAATCATTCCCACTCGATCGTCGCCGGCGGTTTGCTCGACACGTCGTAGGTCACGCGGTTGATGCCGCGCACCTCGTTGATGATGCGGCTCGACACCTTCTTGAGCAGCGAGTACGGCAGCTCGGCCCAGTCGGCGGTCATGAAGTCGCTGGTCTGCACGGCGCGCAGCGCGACCACGTAGTCGTAGGTGCGGCCGTCGCCCATCACGCCCACGCTCTTGACCGGCAGGAAGACCGTGAAGGCCTGGCTGGTCAGGTCGTACCAGCTCTTGCCCGAGTGCTCGTCGATCGCCATGCGCAGCTCGTCGATGAAGATCGCGTCGGCGCGGCGCAGCAGCTCGGCGTACTCGCGCTTCACCTCGCCGAGGATGCGCACGCCCAGGCCGGGGCCGGGGAAGGGGTGGCGATAGACCATCTCGTGCGGCAGGCCGAGCGCCACGCCGAGCTCGCGCACCTCGTCCTTGAACAGGTCGCGCAGCGGCTCGAGCAGCTTCAGGCCCAGCGTCTCGGGCAGGCCGCCGACGTTGTGGTGGCTCTTGATCGTGGTCGCCTTCTTGGTCTTGGCGCCGCCGGACTCGATCACGTCCGGGTAGATCGTGCCCTGCGCCAGCCACTTGGCCTGCTGCAGCTTCTTCGCCTCGGCCTGGAACACCTCGACGAACTCGCGGCCGATGATCTTGCGCTTCTGCTCGGGCTCGCTGACGCCCTTCAGCGCGCCGAGGAACTGCTCGCTGGCGTCGACGTGCACCACCTTCGCGTGCAGCCGCCCGGCGAACATGTCCATCACCATCGCGCCTTCGTTCAGGCGCAGCAGGCCGTGGTCGACGAACACGCAGGTGAGCTGGTCGCCGATGGCGCGGTGGATCAGCGCTGCGGCCACGCTGGAATCGACGCCGCCCGACAGGCCGAGGATCACCTCCTCGTCGCCGACCTGCTCTCGGATCTTCGCCACCGCCTCAGCGATGTGGTCGCGCATCACCCAGTCGGGCCGTGCCTTGGCGATCTCGAGCACGAAGCGCTCGAGCAGCGCACGGCCCTGCAGCGTGTGCGTCACCTCGGGGTGGAACTGCACGGCGTAGTAGCCGCGCGATTCGTCGGCCATGCCGGCGATCGGGCAGCTCGGGGTGCTGGCCATCAGCTTGAAGCCCGGCGGCAGCGCGGTGACCTTGTCGCCGTGGCTCATCCACACCTTCAGCATGCCGTGGCCTTCAGGCGTGGCGAAGTCCTGGATGCCATTGAGCAGCCTGGTGTGGCCGTGCGCGCGCACCTCGGCGTAGCCGAACTCGCGCTGCGTGCTGGCCTCGACCTGGCCGCCCTGCTGCACCGCCATCGTGAACATGCCGTAGCAGATGCCCAGCACCGGCACGCCCAGATCCCACACCGCCTGCGGGGCGCGCAGCTCGTGCTCCTCGTAGGTGCTGGCGTGGCTGCCCGAGAGGATGATGCCCTTGGGCGCGAACTCGCGGATGAAGGCCTCGCTGACGTCGTTCGGGTGGATCTCGCAGTAGACGTGCGCCTCGCGCACGCGCCGCGCGATCAGCTGCGTGACCTGGGAGCCGAAGTCGAGGATGAGGATCTTGTCGTGCATGGCGGTCTCAGGCGGTGGCGGGCGCGTGGCCGGCGCGCTGGCGGCGGAAGTGGAGAAAGGCGATGATGGCGCCCGCGGCCTGCAGCAGCGCGCAGAAGAAGAACGGCAGGCCGATGCGCATGTCGCCGCGCGGCAGGTGCGAGACGATGCCCAGCAGCGGCGCGGCGATGGTCGGTGCGAGCACGGCCATCAGGCTGGTCAGCGAGGCCACCGAGCCGGCCGTCTGCCCCTGCGAGTGCGCGTCGGCGGCGTTGGACACCAGGCTCTGGATCGCCGCCTGCGCGCCGCCGCCGAGCAGCGTGCCCACCACGATCACCGCGAAGATCATCCAGCCCTGCGTGGCCAGGCCGAAGCCGAGGTAGGTCAGCGCGGAGGCGATCAGCCCCACCGTGGCGAGCCGCTGCGGCGAGAAGCGCTTGAGCAGGTGGCGCAGCAGCACGCCCTGCACCAGGGCCGACATGACGCCGACGACGAACAGCGACCAGCCGTTCTCCGCCGGCCCCCAGCCGAACTTGAAGGTGTTGTGCAGCACCCAGCTCGAATGCAGCGTGAACTGCGCCAGGTTGGCCAGCGCGATCACCGCGATCAGCGGCCCGACGCCCTTGAGTGCGCCGAGCCGGCGCAGCGCCGCGAAGGGGTTGGCGCGGCGCCACTCGAAGGCGCGGCGGCGCTCCGGCGGCAGCGATTCGGGCAGCACGAAGAAGCCGTACAGCCAGTTGGCGATGGCCAGCGTGCCGGCGGCGAAGAACGGCAGGTGGATGTCGATGGCGCCGAGCAGGCCGCCCATCGCCGGCCCGAGGATGAAGCCGATGCCGAACATCGCGCCGAGCAGGCCGAAGCGGCGCGCACG
The DNA here is from genome assembly GCA_017983795.1 of Piscinibacter sp. Taxonomy (GTDB): domain Bacteria; phylum Pseudomonadota; class Gammaproteobacteria; order Burkholderiales; family Burkholderiaceae_C; genus Piscinibacter. The sequence goes on along the minus strand of JAGOAS010000003.1, from coordinate 223,596 downwards.
ATCGGCCGGCGCGGTGATGTCGGCGACGTAGGCGTTGGCGACCGCGGCATTGGCCTGCATCGCGCCGCTGACCAGGCGCACCGCGATCAGCATCCACAGCGCCGTGGCCAGGCCGGTGACGATGAAGCTGGTGGCCAGGCCGCAGAAGCCGAGCAGCAGCACCGGCCGGCGGCCGTAGCGGTCGGACAGCGCGCCGAGCACTGGCGCGGCGAAGAAATTCGCCACCCCGAAGGTGAAGGTGACGGCGCCGAACCAGAAGGTCTGCTCGGTCGGCGAGGCGGTGAAGCGCCCGACGATGAGCGGCAGCACGGGCACGATCAGGCCGATCGCGACCATGTCGAGCAACACCGTCACCAGGATGAAAGGCATCCCCGCCTCGCGGCGGCGCGTGCCGGATGCGTCGGCCACGCTCACTCCATCCGGTAGTTCGGCGCTTCCTTCGTGATCTGCACGTCGTGGACGTGGCTCTCGCGGATGCCGGCCGCGGTGATCTCGACGAACTCGGCCTTGTTGCGCATGTCCTCGATGGTCGCGCAGCCGCAGTAACCCATCGAGGCGCGGATGCCGCCGGCCATCTGGAAGATGATCGAGACCAGCGAGCCCTTGTACGGCACGCGGCCCTCGATGCCCTCGGGCACCAGCTTGTCGGCATTCGGGTTGGCGGCCTCGTCGTTCTCCTGGAAGTAGCGATCGGCCGAGCCGGCCTTCATCGCGCCGATCGAGCCCATGCCGCGGTAGCTCTTGTAGCTGCGGCCCTGGTAGAGGATCACCTCGCCGGGCGCTTCCTCGGTGCCGGCAAACATGCCGCCCATCATCACGGTGTGCGCGCCGGCGGCGATCGCCTTGGCGATGTCGCCCGAGTAGCGGATGCCGCCGTCGGCGATCAGCGGCACGTCGGAGCCGGCCAGCGCCTTGGCGACGCTGTCGATGGCCATGATCTGCGGCACGCCCACGCCGGCGACGATGCGCGTGGTGCAGATCGAGCCCGGGCCGATGCCGACCTTGACGCCGTCGGCGCCGGCCTCGGCCAGCGCCAGCGCAGCCGCGCCGGTGGCGATGTTGCCGCCGATCACCTCGACCTGCGGGAAATTCTTCTTCACCCAGCGCACGCGCTCGATCACGCCGTGGCTGTGGCCGTGCGCGGTGTCGACCACCAGCGCGTCGACGCCGGCTTTCACCAGCAGCTCGACACGCTCCTCGGTGCCCTCGCCCACGCCCACCGCGGCGCCCACGCGCAGCTTGCCTTGCGCGTCGCGCGCGGCGTTGGGGAAGCTGGTCTGCTTGGTGATGTCTTTCACCGTCATCAGGCCGCGCAGTTCGAAGGCTTCGTTGACGACCAGCACGCGCTCGAGCTTGTGCCGGTGCATCAGCGCCTTGCCCTCCTCGAGCGAGGCGCCTTCGCGCACCGTGATCAGGCGCTCGCGCGGCGTCATGATCTCCTTCACCGGCACGTCCAGGCGCGTCTCGAAGCGCAGGTCGCGGTTGGTGACGATGCCGACCACGCGGCCTTCGTCGACCACCGGGAAGCCGGAGATGCCGTGCTGCTTGGACAACTCGATGACGTGCCGCACCGGCACGCCCGGCGAGATGGTGATCGGATCCTTCAGCAAGCCACTCTCGTAGCGCTTCACGCGCGCCACCTCGGCCGCCTGCTGCTTGGGCGTGAGGTTCTTGTGCACGATGCCGATGCCGCCCTCCTGGGCGATGGCGATCGCCAGGCGCGCCTCGGTGACGGTATCCATCGCGGCGGACACCAGCGGCAGGTTCAGGCGGATGTTGCGGGTCAGGCGGGTGGCGAGCGAGGTGTCGCGCGGCAAGACCTGGGAGAAGGCGGGCACCAGCAACACATCGTCGAAGGTGAGCGCTTTGCCGAGAAGGCGCATGAGGAAAGCTCCAGACGCAAAAGCGAATTATACGGAGCGTGCTGCAGCGCACGCTTTGTGACCGTTGCGCCGCACGTCTCCGGGGGGTGGCCGGTACACTGCCCGGCAGCTTCGGCCGTTACCATCGCACCATGCGTTTCCGACTCACCCTCCTCTCCATCGCCCTGGCGGGCGCCACCCTGGCCCTGCCTGCTGCTGCGCAGTGGAAGTGGCGCGGCGCGAACGGCCAGATCCAGTACAGCGACCTGCCGCCGCCGCCCGGCGTGTCGGAGAAGGACATACTCTCGCGTCCCACGCCGGCCACGCTGCGCGCCGCCGCGCCGGCGGCCGCTGCGTCGCCGGCGGCCTCCGGTGCTGCTCAGCCCGCGAAAGCGGTCGACCCCGAACTCGAAGCCAAGCGCAAGAAGGCCGAGCAGGAAGACGCCGCCAAGGCCAAGGCCGATGAGCAGCGCGTCGCCGCCGCCAAGGCCGAGAACTGCAAGCGCGCCCGCGACCAGATCCGCGCGCTCGAAAGCGGCATGCGCATGGCGCGTGTCAACGAGAAGGGCGAGCGCGAGGTGCTCGACGACAAGATGCGCGCCGACGAGATGAAGCGCGCCCGCGACCTCGCCAACGCCGACTGCGCCAAGTAGCAGCCGGACGGCTCAGCCCCCGGCCTGCGGTTTGGCCTTGCTGCCGCTCTTGCGGTAGCGCAGCCGCCGCGCCTCCTTCGGATCGACCTGCAGCGCGCGATAGATCTCCACGCGATCCCGCTCGCGCAGCGGATGCGAGGGCGGCTGCACCCGGCCCCACACGCCGATGCGGGCCGCGTCGAGATCCAGCCCCGGGTGCCGCTCGATCAGGCCGCTGGCGCGGATCGCCTCGATGAGCGTCGCGCCGGCGGGCAAGTCCAGCTCCACCTCCTCGACCTCGCCGGCGCGCGGGCTGTAGGCCACGCTGACGTGCAGCCGCTCAGCGGGCGCCATAGACGTCCTCCGCGCGGCGCACGAAGGAATCGACGAAGGTGTTGGCGACGCGGTCGAACACCGGACTGACCACCGCCTCCAGCGCCTTGCTGCTGAAGGCGTAGCGCAGGTCGAACTCGATGCGGCAGGCCTGCGCCTCGTCGTCGCCCGGCATGGCCAGCGGCACGAAGCGCCACAGGCCCTCGAGCAGCGAGAACGGGCCATCGACCAGATCGACCTCCACCGAGGCGTCGGTCACGTGCGTGTTGCGCGTCGTGAAGGCATGGCGCACGCCGGCGTAGTGCAGGTGCAGCCGCGCGGTCATGCCGGCCTCGTGCTGCTCGATCACCTCGGCGCGCTCGCACCAGGGCAGGAACTTGGGGTAATCGGGAATGCCGGTGACGAGCGAGTACATCTCGTGCGGGGAGTACCACAGCAAGACGGACTTCTTCACGTGCTTCATACAATCGCGCGATTGTATTGGCGGCCTCCGGCCTCATCTCGCTTCCCATGTCCATCGCCGAAAACCGCCGCGCCCGCTACGACTACCACATCGAGGAGCGCTTCGAGGCCGGCATCGTGCTCGAAGGCTGGGAGATCAAGGCCATCCGCGCCGGCCAGGTGCAGTTGACCGACGGCTACGTGGTGATCCGCGACGGCGAACTGCACCTGATCGGCTGCCGCATCAACGCGCTGCGCAGCGCGTCCACCCACGTGCACCCCGAGGCCGACCGCACCAAGAAGCTGCTGATGCACAAGGAGCAGATCCGCCGCCTTTCGGCCAAGGTCGAGCAGAAGGGCTTCACCCTGGTGCCGCTGGACCTGCACTACAAGGGCGGCCGAGTGAAGGCCGAGATCGCGCTGGCCAAGGGCAAGGCCGAGCACGACAAGCGCGACACCGAGAAGAAGAAGGACTGGGAGCGCGAGAAGGGCCGCCTGATGCGGCACAAGGTCTCAAGCAAGGCCTGAGGCTTTGAGCGCCTGTTCGCTGTCGGCAATCAGGTCGTCCACATTCTCCAGGCCGAGCGAGAAGCGCACCAGCGCGCCCTTCCACGCCGGACGCTCGCGCATGCCGCCCAGCGCATAGGGCACCGCCAGGCTCACCGGGCCGGCCCAGGAATAACCGAGCTTGAACAGGCGCAGCGCATCGACGAAGGCATCGATGCGCTCGGCGGCGATGCGTTCGTCGAACACCACCGAGAACAGCCCGGCCGCCGCGCGGCAATGGCTTGCCCAATGCTCGTGCCCCGGCGAGCCCGGCAGCGCCGGGTGCAGCAGCTGCGCCACCTGCGGCTGCGCCGCCCACCATTGCGCGAGGCGCCGCCCGGCCGCGTCCTGCGCGGCGTAGCGCAGCGGCAGCGAGGGCAGCGCGCGCAGCACGGCCTCGGCGTCGTTGGCGCCGACGCCCCAGCCCATGCGCATGTGGGCGAACTTGAGCTTCAGGTGCAGGGCCTCGTCGCGCGTGGTGACGGCGCCCATCAGCACGTCGCCGCCGCCGCTCGGGTATTTGGTCAGCGCGTGCGCGCTGATGTCGACGGCCAGGCCCTCGCCCAGATCGAAGGCGTCGAAGGCGATGCCCGCGCCCCAGGTGTTGTCGAGCGCGACCAGGATGCCGCGCTCGCGCGCGATGCGCACCAGGGCGCGCAGGTCGGGGAACTCCATCGTCACCGAGCCCGCGGCCTCCAGCCACACGAGCTTGGTCGCCGGCGTGATCGCCGCGGCCAGCGAGGCCGGGTCCATCGCATCGTAGAAGCGGTGCGTGATGCCCCAGCCGGCCAGCTCGTTGCGCGCCAGCTCCTTGTTCGGGCCGTAGGCGTTGTCGGGGATCAGCAGTTCGTCGCCGGCCTTCAGCAGCGCCATGTCGACCAGCGCGATCGAGGCCAAGCCGCTGGGCACCAGCAGCGTCTGCAGCCCGCCTTCCAGCGTGGCGATGCGCTCTTCCAGCGTGAAGGTGGTCGGCGTGCCGTGCAGGCCGTAGGTGTAGCCGGACTTGCTCTTCCAGTTGCGCGCGCGCAGCGCCGCGACGTTCGGGAAGATCACCGTCGAGGCCTTGAAGACGCCGGGCTGCGGCGCCTCGAAGCCTTGCGGCGGGTGATAAGGGTGGTGGATCAGCGCGGTGGCGGGATCGGCCTTCTTCGTCGTCATGCTCGCCCCGTTCAGAGCGCCACGCCGACCAGGTCGTGGCCTTCGGTGGCGATGATGCGTGCGCGCGTGAACTCGCCGACCTTGAGCGTCTTCGACGCCTTCTCCGGCGGCAGCAGGCGCACGCGGCCGTCGATCTCCGGCGCGTCGGCATAACTGCGCCCCACCCCGCCGCGGCGGCCGAGTGCCGGCGCCTCGTCGATCAGCACCTGCATGGTCGCGCCCACGCGTGCGGCGAGCTTGCGCGTCGACACTTCTTCCGCCACCGCCATGAAGCGTGCACGACGCTCCTCGCGCAGTTCGGCGCTCAGCAGGCCCGGCAGCTCGTTGGCAGCTGCGCCTTCCACCGGCGAATAGGCGAAGCAGCCGGCGCGATCGATCTGCGCCTCGCGGATGAAGTCGAGCAGGTGCTCGAACTCGGCTTCGGTTTCGCCCGGGAAGCCGGCGATGAAGGTGCTGCGCACCACCAGCTCGGGGCAGGCCTCGCGCCAGCGTTGCAGGCGTTCGAGGTTCTTCTCGCCGCTGGCCGGCCGCTTCATGCGCTTGAGCACCTCGGGATGCGAATGCTGGAAGGGCACGTCGAGGTACGGGAGGATGCGGCCCGACGCCATCAGTGGCAGGATCTCGTCGACATGCGGGTACGGATAGACGTAGTGCAGCCGCACCCAGGCGCCATGCACTTCGGCCAGCCGCGCGAGCTGCTCGCACAGCTCGGTCATGCGCGTCTTGACCGGCTTGCCGTCCCAGAAGCCGGTGCGGTATTTGACGTCGACGCCGTAGGCGCTGGTGTCCTGGCTGATCACCAGCAGCTCCTTCACGCCCGACTCGAACAGGCGCTGCGCCTCGGAGAGCACGTCGCCCACCGGGCGCGAGACCAGGTCGCCGCGCATGCTGGGGATGATGCAGAAGGTGCAGCGGTGGTTGCAGCCTTCGCTGATCTTGAGATAGGCGTAGTGCCTGGGCGTGAGCTTGATGCCCTGGGGCGGCACCAGGTCGACGAAGGGGTCGTGCGGCTTGGGCACGTGCAGGTGCACCGCGTCCATCACCTCGGCGGTGGCGTGCGGGCCGGTCACCGCGAGCACGCTGGGGTGGATCTCGGAGACGAGCGTGCCGCCGCCCTGCCCGGCCTTCGCGCCCAGGCAGCCGGTGACGATCACCTTGCCGTTCTCGGCCAGCGCCTCGCCGATGGTGTCCAGGCTTTCCTTCACGGCCTCGTCGATGAAGCCGCAGGTGTTGACGATCACCAGGTCGGCCCCGGCGAAGGTCTTGGAGGTGTCGTAGCCCTCGGCGCGCAGCTGCGTGAGGATCAGCTCGGAGTCGGTCAGCGCCTTGGGGCAGCCCAGCGAGACGAAGCCGATCTTCGGCGTGGCCGCGGGCGCGGCGGTGGAGGAATCGCTCATGCTTTGATTTTCGCCGATCCGCCCCGGCAAGGCTTGGTGGACAATTTCTTCCCATGACCGATCACATCCCCGACGAGCTCTCCGTCGTCGGCAAAGACCCGCGGGCCTATACCGACCCGCTGCGTCCCCTGCACGGCATCGTGCGCAACGCCCAGGGCGAGTGGGTGCTGCTGAGGCACGCGCTGGTGGTGCAGGCGGCGCTCGACCACGAGCGCTTCTCCAACGCGGTGTCGAGCCACCTGCAGATCCCGAACGGCCTCGATGGCGACGAGCACACGGCCTACCGCGCGGCGCTGGACGTCTTCCTCGACGGCGAGGCGCTCGCCCCCTTCCACGAGCGCTTTCGCCGCGTCGCGGCCGAGCTGCTCGCCGCGTTGCCGCGCGGCGTGGCCGTCGATGCGGTGTCGCAGCTCGGCGCGCGCTACGCGGTGCGGGCGCAGAGCGTCTGGCTGAGCTGGCCGGCCGATCTGGAAGAGCGCCTCGTCGCCTGGGTGGCCGAGAACCATGCCGCGACGCGCTCGGGCGACCGCGCCCGGACGCAGCGGGTGGCGCAGTCCTTCGACGACATCATCCGCACGGTGCTCGACCATTGCCGCGCCACGGCGCGCGAGCACGATGCCGACAACGTCACCGCGCGGCTGATGCGCACCGAGGTGAACGGCAAGCCGCTCAGCGAGGCGCAGATCGTCTCCGTGCTGCGCAACTGGACGGGCGGCGACCTGGGCTCGATGGCGCTGTGCGTCGGCGTGCTGCTGCATCACCTCGCCACGCAGCCGGCGCTGCAGAGCCGGCTGCGTGCTCCGGGCGTGCCGGATGCCGAGTTCGATGCCGTCATCGACGAGATCCTGCGCATCGACGATCCCTTCGTCTCCAACCGCCGCGTGACGACCTGCCCGGTCACGATCGGCGGCGTGGCGCTGCCCGAAGGCGCGCGCGTGAAGCTGAACTGGACTTCGGCGAACCGCGACGAAGCCGTATTCGGTGACGCCGACGCAATGGATGCGCAGCGCAACGCACCGCACAACCTCGTCTACGGCATCGGCAAGCATGTCTGCCCGGGTCGCCTGCTGGCGACGCTGCAGATGCGCATCCTGCTGCGGGAGCTGCTCGCCGCGACTTCCTCGATCGCGCTCGATGCGCAGCAGCCGGCCGAGCGCGCCGTCTCGCCGGTGGGCGGCTGGGCGAAGCTGCCGGTCGTGCTGGGCTGAGCGATCAGCGCTTGGGCGGGTGCAGAGCGCCCATGCCGGGGAACAGCGTCTCGGCCTGCTTGGCCATCTGCTCCTGCATCTGCATGAACATGGCCTTGCTCTGCTCGAGGTAGTTGCCCATCAGGCCCTGCATCGCCGGCGCCTGGCCTTGCAGGAACTGCGTCCACAGCTCGGGGTTCATCGCCTTCGGGTCGTACAGGCCCTTGGACTGCTCGGCGATGCGCTGCTGGATGTCGGTGAAGGTCTGCAGGTTCTTCTCGAGGTATGAACCCATCATGCCCTGCATGGCGTGGCCGTAGAAGCGGATGATCTGCGAGAGCATCTGCGTGCTGAAGATCGGCACGCCACCGGTCTCTTCCTCGAGGATGATCTGCAGCAGGATGCTGCGCGTGAGGTCTTCGCCGCTCTTGGCGTCGCGCACCACGAAGGCATCGCCCTCCATCACCATCTGCTTGACGTCGGCCAGCGTGATGTAGCTGCTCGATTGCGTGTCGTAGAGGCGGCGGTTCGGGTACTTCTTCAGCACGCGCACCGAGGATTCGTCGGCCTTGGTCGCGCTCGCTTCCGGGGTGGCCTTGGGCGTTCGACGGGTTGCAGCCATGGGCAGGGGGCTCCGATGTGTCTCGTTGTGCAGGGCACAAAGATTCTACGAACCGCCTTCCCGCGCACCGGGGGGGTTTTCCCCGCCGCTTCAGCGCACGGCCAAGGTACCCGCTTCACCCTCGACGACACGGCCGACGACGCGGGGCTGCGCGAAGCCGTGCCGCGCGAACACAGCCTGCACCTCGCCCACGGCCTGCGGCGCGCAGGCCACCAGCAGCCCGCCGCTGGTCTGCGGGTCGGTGAGCAGGGCGCGGTCTTCGGCGGCGAAGCCCTCCGGCAGACGCACGTCCTGCCCGTAGCCGGCCCAGTTGCGGCCCGAGGCACCGGTCACCAGGCCGCGCGCCGCGAGCTCGCGCACGCCCGGCAGCAGCGGCACGCTGGCCCAGTCGATCTCGACGCGGCAGCGCGCGCCGCGCGCCATCTCGAGCGCGTGGCCGGCGAGGCCGAAGCCGGTGACGTCGGTCAGGGCATGCACGCCGGGCAGCGCGGCGAGATCCGGCCCCGGCGTATTGAGCCGCGTGGTGCTGGCGATCATCTGCGCATAGCCGGCCTCACCGAGCTCGCCCTTCTTCAAGGCCGCGCTCATCACGCCCACGCCGAGCGGCTTGCCGAGCACCAGCACGTCGCCCGGCTTGGCATCGGCATTGCGCTTGACGTGCTTCGGGTGCACCAGCCCGAGCGCGACCAGGCCGTAGATCGCCTCGACCGAGTCGATGGTGTGGCCGCCCGCCACCGGAATGCCGGCCGCGCCGCAGACCGCGGCGCCGCCTTCGAGGATGCGGCCGATGGTCTGCGTCGACAGCACGTTGATGGGCATGCCCACCAGCGCCAGCGCGAGGATGGGCCGGCCGCCCATCGCGTAGACGTCGCTGATCGCGTTGGTGGCGGCGATGCGCCCGAAGTCGAACGGATCGTCGACGATGGGCATGAAGAAATCGGTGGTGGCAATCAGCGCCTGCTCGTCGTTGAGCTGGTAGACCGCCGCGTCGTCGGACGTTTCGATGCCCACCAGCAGTTCCTTGGGCATCGGCATCGCCGCCGTGCCCTCGAGGATTTTCGACAGCACGCCGGGCGCGATCTTGCAGCCGCAGCCGCCGCCATGCGAGAGCGAAGTCAGGCGCGGTTCGGCGGGTTTCTCGGCGGCGTTCATGGTCGGTTCGTTCGGCTCGGGGGCTCTTGCGCAGGAGCGCGAGCATAGCCAAGTCGATGTGGGCATGGCCTGGCGATATGTATACTGGAACATGTCGCACCGTCCACGCCCTCCCGCTTCATGACATCGCTGCGCCTCTTCGCGCTGCTGTTCGCCTCCTCCGTCTCGCTGGCCGCACAGGCCGGCGAGATCACGGTCTCGGCGGCCGCGAGCCTGAGCAACGCCTTCAAGGACATCGCGCCGCTGTTCGAGGCCGCGCATCCGGGCAGCAAGGTGCAGCTCAACTTCGGCGCCTCGGGCGCGCTGCTGGCGCAGATCGCCAAGGGCGCTCCGGCCGACGTGTTCGTCAGCGCCGACGAGGAAACCATGGACCAGGCGCAGGGCCAGGGGCTGGTCAAGGCCGCGCAGCGGCGCGATCTGGTGTCGAACGCGCTGGTGGTCATCGTGCCGGCCGGCGCCGCGAAGATGCCCGCCGCACTCGCCGAGGTCGCCCAGCCCGGCTACGCACGCGTCGCCATCGGTCAGCCGGCCAGCGTGCCGGTCGGGCGCTATACCAAGGGCGTGCTCGAAGCGGCCAAGCTCTGGGGCGCGATCGAGCCGAAGATGATCGGCGCCAGTTCGGTGCGCCAGGCGCTCGACTACGTGGCGCGCGCCGAGGTCGATGCCGGCTTCGTCTACGCCACCGACGCGGCCATCATGCCCGGCAAGGTGAAGGTCGCCTTCACGGTGCCGACCACCAGGCCCATCCTCTACCCGATCGCCATGCTGACGGGCGCACCGAACCCGGGCGAGGCCGCGAAGTTTGTCGACTTTCTGTTCACGCCACCGGCCCAGGCCGTGCTGGCGAAATACGGCTTCGGCAAGCCCTGAATCTGCTGGAGCAGCAAGCATGGAAGGCGCCTGGATCGCACTCGCCCTCACCCTCAAGGTGGCGGGCTGGGCGACCTTCCTCAACCTGATCCTGGGCGTGGCGGTCGGCTTCGCGATGGCGCGCTGGCACTTTCCGGGGCGCGACCTCGTCGATGCCGCGTTGACGCTGCCGATGGTCATGCCGCCGACGGTGCTGGGCTACTACCTGCTGGTGCTGATCGGCAGCCAGGGCGTCATCGGCGCCTGGCTGCTGCAGCACTTCGGCATCCGCCTCATCTTCACCTGGCAGGCGGCGGTGATCGCGGCCACCATCGTCGCCTTCCCGCTGGTGTTCAAGGCGGCGCGCGCGGCCTTCGAGAATGTCGACCCGCAGCTCGAAGACGCGGCGCGCACGCTCGGCCTGAGCGAGCTCGCGATCTTCTTCCGCATCTCGCTGCCGCTGGCCTGGCGCGGCATCCTCGCCGGGCTGCTGCTGTCGTTCGCGCGCGCGCTGGGCGAATTCGGCGCCACGCTGATGGTGGCCGGCAGCATCGTCGGCAAGACGCAGACGCTGTCGATCGCCGTCTACGAGGCGGTGCAGGCGGGCCAGGACGACAGCGCCAACTTCCTCGTCGCGGTCACCTCGATCACCTGCATCGCCGTGCTGCTCAGCGCCGGCCGCCTGGTGCCCGGGCGCGTGCTGGTGCGCGCATGAGCACGGGCACGGCCATGTGGGAGATCTCTCTGCGCAAGCAGCTGCGCCATGGCGCGAGCCGCTTCGAGCTCGACGTGCACTTCGCCAGCGATGCGCAGCGCGTCGTGCTGCACGGCCCCTCGGGCGCCGGCAAGACGCAGACGCTGCGCATGATCTCCGGCATCGTGACGCCCGATGCCGGGCGGCTCACCGTGGCCGGGCGCGTGCTGTTCGATTCGGATGCCGGCGTGTCGCTCTCGCCGCAGGAGCGCCGCCTCGCCTACGTGTTCCAGGACTACGCCCTCTTCCCGCACCTGACGGTGCGCCAGAACATCGCCTTCGCCAACAGCAAGGGCTGGCGCAACCCCTCGCGCGCGAGCGCGAACGCGCGCGTCGACGAGTGGATCGCGCGCTTCCATTTGCAGGCGCTGGTCGACCACTTCCCGCACCAGATCTCGGGTGGCCAGCGCCAGCGCACGGCGCTGGCGCGCGCGCTGGTCAACGAGCCGGCGGCGCTGCTGCTCGACGAGCCCTTCGCCGCGCTCGACCGCCACCTGCGCGAGCAGCTGCGCCAGGAGCTGCTGGAGCTGCAGACCCAGCTGCGCCTGCCCATGCTGCTCATCACGCACGACGACGAGGACATGGCCGAACTCGCCGAGCAGGTGGTGCACCTGGCCGCCGGCCGCGTCAGCAGCGGCAACGAGCCCGACAGCGCTACGGTCCGGCGACCGCTTGCGGCACGCGTGGGCGCCGCGCCAGCCACGCCAGCGCCAGCGCCACCATCGACAGCGGCACCAGCGATCCCAGGTTGAGCAGGAACCAGCCCTGGGTCGTCACCAGCGCGCCCGAGGCGAACGAGGTGACGGCGGTGGTGCTGAAGACGCAGAAGTCCATCGCGCCCTGCGCGCGCGTGCGCTCGTGGGGCTGGTAGGTGGTGGTCAGCAGCGTGGTCGCGCCGGTGAAGAGGAAGTTCCAGCCGATGCCCAGCAGCAGCAAGGCCGCCAGGAAGCGCTCCAGCTCGAGCCCCGTCAGCGCGATGGCGACGCAGGCCAGGTTGAGCAGCACGCCGGCCACCATCACGCGCAGGGTGCCGAAACGCTGGATCAGGTGGCCGGTGAAGAAGGCCGGCACGAACATGCCCAGCACGTGCCACTCGATCACCAGCGCCGCGTCGCGGAACGGCAGTCCGCAGCGCTGCATGGCCAGCGGCGTGGCCGCCATCAGCAGGTTCATCACGCCGTAGGCGAGCGCCGCCGCGGCCACCGCGACGACGAAGGCCGGCTGGCGCGCCAGCTCGGCGACGCTGCGGCCGCGATCGCTGCCCGGCGCCGGCGCGGCATGCGCCGGGAAGCGGATCATCGACATCACCGCCAGGCCCAGCAGCGCCACGCCGACCAGGGCCACGTAGGCACCCGCGAAGGGCGCAGGCAGCCAGTCGCGCGTCGCGTTGGCGAGGTTCGGGCCGATGAAGGCACCGGCCACGCCGCCGGCCATCACGAAGGAGATCGCCTGCGCCTTGTGCTCGGGCGCCACCAGCTCCGGCCCGGCGAAGCGGTAGAGCTGCGCGTTGGCGTTGTAGAAGCCGGCCAGCACGGTGGCCGCCAGCACGCCCCAGAAGCTGCCGAGGCTGACCGCCAGCGCGCCGCCAGCGGCGGTGAGCGCCGCCACGACGAGGCCGATCTGGAAGCTGCGCTGGCGCCCCCAGCGCGCCTGCATGCGCGCCACCGGGCCGGCGGCCAGCGCGCCGCCGACCACGTAGCCCATCACCGGCAGCGTCGCCATCCAGCCGAGCGGCGCGAGCCGCAGCCCGACCAGCCCGTTGATGGCGATGAAGGTGACGTTGTTGGTGAGGAAGAGCGCCTGGCAGACGCTGAGCAGGAGCAGCGAACGGTTCAGCTTCATGCCAGCATGCCCATCAGCTTGCGGATGTCGCTGCGGCAGGCGGCCGCGGCGGTCGCCTCGATGCGCCGGTACAGCGCGATCAACTCGCGGCCCTCGCGCGTGAGCACGCTGCCGCCGCCCGCCGCCCCGCCCTTGGCCGAATCGACCGCGGCGACGCGCAGCGAACGGTTCAGCTCGTCGAGCAGCAGCCAGGCGCGGCGGTAGGACATGTCCAGACTCTTGGCCGCCGCGGTGATCGAGCCGGTCTTGTCGACCGCTTCGAGCAGCGCGATCTTGCCCGGCCCGACGGCGATGACCTCGCCCTGGGTCACGCGCATGCGAAAGCGCAGCTGCGGGGCAGGTGCTCGCGTTCGAGACTCGGCGGCTGGCTTGGAAGGCATGACGATTCCGACGACGTGGTGCCGGCAAGCATAGCTGCCGCGCGCCAAGAAAAAGGGCCCGGCGTTTCTCGCCGGGCCCTGCTTCTTCTACCGTATTTGGTAGGCGCGAGAGGACTCGAACCTCCGACCCCCACCATGTCAAGGTGGTGCTCTAACCAGCTGAGCTACGCGCCTGGAAAGCTGAGCAGTATAGCAGGCTTGCGCGTGGGTCCCGACGACGTCAACGCCGCCGTGCCGCACGCACGCCCGGCACGCGCGCCACCTGGGCCAGCACCTGCGCCAGCCGCGAGGCATCGCCCACCTCGACGGTGAAGGTCATCCACGCGGTGCCGCCGTGCGCGTCCTTGATGCTTTGCGTCTTCACGCCGGTGACGTTGACCTTCTCCTTGGCGAATACCTCGGTGATGTCGCGCAGCAGGCCTTGGCGGTCGTTCGCCTCGACCACCACATCGACCGGATAGACCGCCGCGCTCTCGCCCTTGCGCTCGCCCCAGGCGACGGGAATCACGCGCTCGGGCGAGCGTGCGGCGATCTGGCGGAAGTTGATGCAGTCGGCGCGGTGGATGGCCACGCCCTTGCCACGCGTGACGTAGCCGCCGATCGCATCGGGCGGCGCCGGCCGGCAGCAGCGCGCCAGGCTGGTCAGCAGCGACTCGACGCCCACCACCAGCACGCCGCCCTGCGGCACGCGCCCCGGCGCCTTGACGGCCTTGGCGACGATCGCTTCGTCTTCGCTCGGCGCCGGCTCGGGCGGGCGCAGCAGGCTCTCGATGTTGCGCAGCGAGAACTCGTCCTTGCCCACCACCTCGAACAGCGCGTCGGCGTTGCGGAAGCCCAGTTGCGCGGCCAGCTCGTCGAGCTTCATCGAGGTGCGGCCTTCGCGCTGCAGCAGCTTCTCCACCGCCTCGCGGCCGCGCGCGATGGTGTCGCGCTGCGCCAGCGCGTTGAACCAGGCGCGCACCTTGGCCTTGCCGCGCGAGCTCTGCAGGTAGCCGAGTTCGGCGTTGAGCCAGTCGAGCGAGGGGCCGCCCTCCTTGATCGCATTGACCTCGACGGTCTGGCCGCTCTTGAGCGGCGTATTCAGCGGCACCATCTGGCCGTCGACCTTGGCGCCGCGGCAGCGGTGGCCGAGATCGGTGTGCAGCGTGTAGGCGAAGTCGATCGGCGTGGCGCCCGCCGGCAGCTCCACCACCGCGGCCTGCGGGGTGAAGACGTAGATGCGGTCGTCGAACATGCCGGCACCGGCCGGCGCGCCGGGCTCGGTGCCCTGCTCGACGCCCCGTTCGACGAAATCGCGCTCCCAGGCGAGCAGCTGGCGCAGCACCGCCTTGCGCGCCTCGGCCACCTGGGCGTCGAAATCGCTGCCGGCGCTGACGCCGGCGTAGCCCTTGGCGCCGGCCTCCTTGTAGGCCCAGTGCGCGGCCACGCCGTGCTCGGCGTGCTCGTGCATCGCGCGGGTGCGGATCTGGATCTCCACCGGCCGGCCGTCCGCATCCATCACCACGGTGTGCAGCGACTGGTAGCCGTTCGGCTTGGGCCGCGCGATGTAGTCGTCGAACTCGCCCGGCACCGGTGTCCAGCGCTCGTGCACGCGCGCCAGCACCGCGTAGCAGGCCGGCACGTCGGCAACGATCACGCGCATGGCGCGGATGTCGAAGACGCGCGCGAAGTCCAGCCCCTTGCCGCGCATCTTCTTCCAGATGCTGTAGAGGTGCTTGGGCCGGCCCTGCACCTCGGCCTTCAGGCCGGAGCGCGCGAGAAATTCGCCGAGCTCGACGCGGAAGGCCTCGACGCCCTGCTCGCGCTCGACGCGCCGCTCGTCCAGCAGGCCGGCCACCTGGCGGTACGGCGCCGGCTCGAGGAAGCGGAACGACAGATCCTCGATCTCCCACTTGATCTGCCAGATGCCCAGCCGGTTGGCCAGCGGTGCGAATACCTGCATCGATTCCTCGGCCAGCGCGCGCGGGCATTCGCGCTTGCTGGCCGCGTACCAGCGCAGCGTCTGCAGCCGCGAGGCCAGGCGCAGCAGCACCACGCGCAGGTCGCGCGAGAAGGCGAGCAGCATCTTGCGCACCCGCTCGGTCTGCTCGGCGCGGCGCTGCGCCTCCACGTTGGCCTCGCGTGCGGCGCGCTGGATCTGCACCAGCCGCCGCGTGTGCGCGACCAGGCCGGCGTAGGACTCGCCGAAGGCCTTGGCCACCACCTCCTCGGGCTTCTGCAGGAAATCACCGGCGTAGACGAGATAGGCCGCGGCACGCATCGATGGCGCGGCGCCTATGCCCTGCAGGATGGCGGCCACGCCCTCGGCGTGCGCGAACGCGTCCTCGCCGGTGTCGAGCGTGCGGCCGGCCAGCAGCGGCTCGGCGAAGGCGCGTGCGCGCTCCAGCGGCGCCAGCTCGGCTTCGGCGCCGGCCACATCGGCCAGCTGCACGATGGGCGCCGCCTCGTCGCGTGCGTCCGCCAGACCGGTCTTCATGGCGCGAGCAGGAACTCCCGCACGGCGTCGATCTGCTCCGGCGCCACCAGCGTCGGTGCATGGCCCACGCCCTCGAACTCGATCAGCTTCGCCTTCGGGCCGCGCTGCGTCATCGCCTGCGCGGTGTCACGCGAGAGCAGGTCGCTCTGCGCGCCGCGCAGCAGCAGGGTCGGGCAGCGCAGCGCGTCGTAGCTCGCCCACAGCATCGCCTCGCCGGCGCGCGCCGCCTCGGGCGTGAGGGCGCGGAAAGGCACGGCGATGGCCGGGTCGTAGTGCAGCTTGAAGCCCTCGCCGTCGGGCTTGAGCATCGGCCGCGTCAGCGCCAGCCACTGCTCGCGCGTATGCGGGCCGAAGCTGGCCGAGATGCTCCACAGGTAGTCGGCCGCCTCCTCCACGCTGCCCCAGCGCAGCGGCTGGCCGAGGTAGGTGCCGATGCGCTGCAGTGCGGCGAGCTCGATCACCGGGCCGACGTCGTTGAGCACCAGCCTCTTCACGGGTGAACCCGGCAGCGTCGCCAGGCCGAGGCCGATCAGCCCGCCCATCGAGGTGCCGACCCAGTGCAGATCCTGCGCATCCAGGCGCGCCAGCAGCGTCACCATGTCGGCCACGTAGGCGGGGATCTGGTAGCCGGCCGGATCGGCCAGCCAGTCGGAGCGGCCGCGCCCCACCACGTCGGGGCAGACGACGCGGTAGCGGTCGCTCAGGGCCTGCGCGAAGACATCGAAGTCGCGGCCCTGGCGCGCCAGGCCGTGCACGCAGACGAGCACGCGCGGGTTGGCCGGGTCGCCCCACTCGGCGTAGGCCATGCGGTGCAGGCCGCGTGCGCCCAGGCATTGCACGCTGTCGAGGCGAGGTTCTGTCATGTGCGGTTCAGTTCCGGTTCAGTCGGGTCTCCATAATCCATGCTAAGTCAATCGTCGGAGAAGATTCATGCTCAAAGGAAAGACCGCCCTCGTCACCGGCTCCACCAGCGGCATCGGGCTGGGCGTGGCCTGCCGCCTCGCGGCGCAGGGCGCCAACGTGGTGCTCAACGGCTTCGGCGACACCGAGGGCCCGAAGGCCGAGGTGGACAGCGCCGGCAAGGCGCATGGCATCCGCGTCGGCTACCACGGCGCCGACATGAGCAAGCCCGCCGAGATCGAGGCCATGATGGCCTACGCCGCGAAGGAGTTCGGCGGCGTCGACGTGCTGGTCAACAACGCCGGCATCCAGCACGTGGCCAACGTCGAGGACTTTCCCGTCGAGCGCTGGGACGCGATCATCGCCATCAACCTCAGCTCGGCCTTCCACGCGATGCGTCTGGCGATTCCGGCGATGCGCAAGAAGAACTGGGGGCGCATCGTCAACATCGCCTCGGCGCACGGCCTGGTGGCCTCGGCGGGCAAGTCGGCCTACGTGGCGGCCAAGCACGGCATCGTCGGGCTGACCAAGGCCAGCGCGCTCGAACTCGCCACCACTGGCGTGACCGTCAACGCCATCTGCCCCGGCTGGGTGCTGACGCCGCTGGTGCAGAAGCAGGTCGACGCGCGCGCCGCCAAGGACGGTGTCGACGACGCGGAAGCCAAGCGCCGCCTGCTGGCCGAGAAGCAGCCCTCGCTGCAGTTCACCACGCCCGAGCAACTGGGCGACCTGGCGGTATTCCTCTGCTCGGCCGGCGCCGACAACGTGCGCGGGCAGGCCTGGGCCGTCGACGGCGGCTGGACCGCGCAGTGACGCCTACTTCGTGAGCTGAACCGAGCCGCTCACGTTCACCGCCAGCTGCGCCTTGCCGGCCTCGATCGGCAAGGCCTCGTCCGACGCCATCGATGCCATCGCCTTGCCGCGCACCATCGGCATGGGCGCGTAGCCCGGCGGCTCGGTGCCGCTGACGTTGACCTCGCGGATTGCGTAGCCCGAGTAGCCGAACTGCTTGGCGTAGTCGGCCGCCTTGGCGCGGTAGCGCGCGATGGCCTGCGCGGCGAGATCGCTCTCGACCTTCTCGCGCAGTTCGCGCGACACGCCCTGGCTCACGCGCGCCACGCTCATCGTCGTGATGCGGCCGGTGAGCGCGCCGATGCCGCTCATGTCCTTGCCCTCGATCACCAGCTCGGCCGAACCCTGCCAGCCGGTCAGCCCGCCCTTGGGCGCATAGCGCGGGTAGAGCGAGAAGTTGCCCGTCTGCACCTCGATCTGCCCCGGCTTGGCGGCCTTGCGCGCCTCGGCCAGCGCTGCGTCGAGCGCCTGTTTGAGCTGGCTCTGCACGGTGGCGGCGTCCTGCCCCTCCTTGCTCGTGCTGAGCACGACGTTGAGCAGGTCCTTGGTCACCTCGACGGTGGCGCTCGCCGAGAGCGACACCACGCCCTGCAGCGGAGCGGGTTCGGCATGGGCCACGCCGGCCAGGGCGGCGGTGGTGGCGGCGAGCATCGCGGCGATCGGTCGTGAACGCATGTCTTGAAATCCCCGGTGGAGTGGACGACGAAGGCTTATACGCGCACGCGGTCTTGGCGGGGTGATTGCACTTCGCCCGGCACAGGGGCAAGATTTGTAACAGATGGTCAGACCTCCCGAAACGCCCCGGAAAGCCCCGCAGAATCCCGTCTGTTACAAGTTTGGAGAAGCCCTCGATGGCCACGAATCCCAATCAGCGCCCCGACCGTGTCGTCGTCGTCGACGACGACGCGCGCATCCGTGACCTGCTGCGCCGCTACCTCACGCAAGAAGGCTTCGAGGTGCTGCTCGCCGAGGACGCCAAGGCGCTCAACCGTGTGCTGACGCGCGAGACGGTCGACCTCATCGTGCTCGACCTGATGCTGCCCGGCGAAGATGGCCTGTCGATCTGCCGCCGCCTGCGCGCGGCCAACGACGTCACGCCCATCATCATGCTGACCGCCAAGGTCGAGGACGTCGATCGCATCGTCGGCCTGGAGGTCGGCGCTGACGACTACCTGCCCAAGCCCTTCAACCCGCGCGAACTGCTGGCGCGCATCCACGCCGTGCTGCGCCGCCGCCCGACGCTGGAGGCGCCCGGCGCGCCGGCCAAGGAGCCGCAGACCGTCACCTTCGGCCCCTTCGAGTTCGACCTCGCGCTGCGCCGCCTCACCAAGGACGGCGAGCAGATCGCGCTGACCACCGGCGAGTTCTCCATGCTCAAGGCGCTGGTGCGGCACCCGCGCCAGCCGCTGTCGCGCGACAAGCTGGCGCAGCTGGCGCGCGGCCGTGAGTTCGAGCCCTTCGACCGCAGCCTCGACGTGCAGATCTCGCGCCTGCGCAAGATGATCGAGCCCGACCCGGCCCAGCCGCGCTACATCCAGACGGTGTGGGGCGTCGGCTACGTGTTCGTGCCGGACGGCACCTCGTGAAGCGCCGCCGCCAAGGCGGCCGCATGGCCCCGCACGTCGGGGCCTTTTTTGCGCCGACACTCCCGCACTGACGTCCCGACACATTCGAAGCCGCCCGGATGGCCCGCACCAAGCTCGCCTTCAGCCTGTTCTGGCGCACCTTCTTCCTGCTCACCCTGCTGCTGGTGGGCGGCGTGTTCGCGTGGATGCAGACCTTCCGCGCGCTCGAGGTCGAGCCGCGCGCGGTGCAGGCGGCGCAGCAGATCGCCGCGCTGGTGAACCTCGCGCGCACCGCGCTGCAGGCCAGCGACACGATCAACCGCGTGGCGCTCATCAAGACCATGGCCAAGCAGGAGACGGTGCGGCTCGCACCGCGCGAGCCGGGCGACAAGTGGGAGGCCTTCGAGGTCGACCGCTTCTCGCGCGCCATCGGCGCCGAGCTGCGCGCCCAGCTCGGCACCGACACCGTGGTGGCCAGTTCGGTGAACAAGCAGCCGGGCCTGTGGGTCGGCTTCATGATCGAGAAGGATCCCTACTGGCTGCAGGCCGACTCCTCGCGCGTGGGCACGCTCACCTGGGGCACGCTGGGGCTGTGGGGCGGCATCGCGCTGCTCGCCTCGGTATTCGGCTCGGCGCTGATCGCGCGCGCCATCAACCGGCCGCTGCAGGAGCTCTCCTTCGCCGCCAGCCGCATCCGCGAGGGAGAGTTCGATTCGATCCTCGACGAGAACACCATGACGGCCGAGATCCGCCAGGTCAACATGGGCTTCAACCGCATGGCGCGCGAGCTCGCCAAGGTGGAGGAAGACCGCGCCGTGATGCTGGCGGGCATCAGCCACGACCTGCGCACGCCGCTGGCGCGCCTGCGCCTGGAAGCCGAGATGAGCGTCAACGACGACGAGGCCAAGCGCAACATGGCCTCCGACATCGACCAGCTCGACGCCATCATCGACAAGTTCATGGACTACGCGCGCCCCGGCGACGTGAAGCTGGTGCCGGTGCACCTGTCCAGCCTGGTCGACCGCGAGATGGCGGCCTTCCGCGACACCAGCCAGATCCGCATCACCGCGCGCGTGGCGATCGACACCAAGGTGCTGGCCGACGAGATCGAACTCGGCCGCGTGCTGCAGAACCTGTTCGAGAACGCGCGCCGCTACGGCCGCAGCACCGACACCGGCATCGCCAAGGTGGTGGTGACCTACGCGCGCACCGGGCCCTGGGTGATCCTGAGCGTGCGCGACTACGGCCCGGGCGTGGACCCGGCCAAGCTCGCGCAGCTGACCACGCCCTTCTTCCGCGGCGACGCGGCGCGCACCGCCGCCACCGGCGCGGGCCTGGGCCTGGCGATCGTCGACAAGGCGATGCAGCGCATGGGCGGCACCTTCGAGGCAGCCAACGCCGCTGACGGCGGGCTGGTCTGTCACCTTCGATTGAAGAAGGCGCCTTGAATCTCTACGCGGGTACGACCGGTCGCCTGAGCGTGTAGAGCAGGCACACCGCGCGCGCCTCCATAGCTTCACCCGCGCCCACCGGCCCGAGCTTCTCGGCCGTCTTGGCCTTCACGCTGACCTGCTCGACCTTGACCGCCAGCGCCTGCGCGATGCGCTGGCGCATGGCCAGGATGTGCGGCGCCATCTTGGGCGCCTGCGCGACGATGGTGCTGTCGACGTTGACCACATGCCAGCCGGCCTGCAGAGCGCGCCGGCCGGCCTCGGCCAGCAGCGCCAGCGAATCGGCGCCGCGAAAGCGCTCGTCGGTATCGGGGAAATGGTGGCCGATGTCGCCCAGCGCCAGCGCGCCGAAGATGGCGTCGGTGATGGCGTGGCACAGCGCGTCGGCATCCGAGTGGCCGTCCAGCCCGTGCGTGTGCGGGATGGTCACGCCGCCGAGCACCAGCGGCCGGCCCGGCACGAGCCGGTGGCTGTCCCAGCCTTCGCCGATGCGGATGTTGGGCAGGTTCATGCAGTTCCTTTCGGGCGCGCCGCGAGCACGCGTTCGGCGAGCGTGAAGTCGGAGGGCCAGGTGAGCTTGAGGTTGCCCGCGTCGCCTTCCACCAGCAGCGGCGCCAGGCCCATGGCCTCGATTGCGCTGGCGTCGTCGGTCACCGCGCTACCCGCCTTTGCGAGCGCCTCGCGCAGCATGCCGATGCGGAACATCTGCGGCGTCTGCGCCGCCCACTTGTCGGCGCGCGGCAGCGTCTGCGCAACACGCCCGCCCTCGGCGCGCTTGAGCGTGTCGGCCACCGGCAGCGCCAGCAGGCCGCCGACGGCATCGGGGAGGCAGGCAGCGATCAGGCGCTCCACCCACTCGGGCCTGACGAGGCAGCGCGCCGCGTCGTGCACCAGCACCCAGTCGTCGGGCCGCGCGCCGCGCGCCAGCAGTTCGTCCAGGCCACCGGCCACCGTGTCGGCGCGCATCGCGCCGCCGCGCCGGCACACCCAGCCGCGCGCGCCTTCGAAGGCCGGGACCAGCGCCTCGAACCGGTCGTCGTCCGGCGCCAGCACCACCAGCGCGGCCGCGAGGCGCGCCACCTGCGCCAGCGCCGCCAGCGTGTGCGCCACCATGGGCTTGCCGGCGATCTCGACATACTGCTTGGGCAAGGCCGCGCCGGAGCGCGAACCCACGCCGGCACAGGGCAGCAAGGCGTAGCAGCGCGGGGCGGAAGCGTCGGTCATGCGAGGCGGGAAGTGGACGCGAATTGTATGATTCGGCCCCCCGATGCAAGTCCCCGTCATCGCGCCCGGCAAGCGCTTCACCCTGCCCCGCCCCATCGGCTCCGCCGATGCGCTGCTGCTGGCGCGTTTCGCGCAGGCGCAGGCCGCGCAGAAGAAGCTGCTGGCGATCGTCAGCGCCGAGCCGGCCGACACCCAACGCCTCGAAGGCGAGCTGGCGTTCTTCGCGCCGGAACTGCGCATCGCCGTCTTCCCCGACTGGGAGACCCTGCCCTACGACACCTTCAGCCCGCACCAGGACCTGATCTCCGAGCGCCTGGCGACGCTGTGGCGCGTGCGCCAGGGCGAGGTCGACGTGGTGCTGCTGCCCGCCTCCACCGCGCTGGTACGTCTCGCTCCACCGAGTTTTCTTGCCGCCTACACCTTCCAGTTCAAGCAGAAGCAGCGCCTGGACGAAGCGGCGCTCAAGGCGCAGCTCACGCTGGCCGGCTACAGCCACGTCAGCCAGGTGGTATCGCCGGGCGAATACGCGGTGCGCGGCGGGCTGATCGACCTGTTCCCGATGGGCTCGCCCGTGCCCTACCGCGTCGACCTGTTCGGCGACGAGGTCGATTCGATCCGCACCTTCGACCCCGACTCGCAGCGCAGCCTCTACCCAGTGCCCGAGGTGCGGCTGCTGCCGGGGCGCGAGTTCCCCATGGACGAGGAGGCGCGCGCCGCCTTCCGTGCGCGCTGGCGCGAGAAGCTCGAGGGCGACCCGACCAAGGTGCGCCTCTACAAGGACATGGCCAGCGGCATCGCCACCGCCGGCATCGAGTACTACCTGCCCCTCTTCTTCGAGCAGACCGCGACGATCTTCGACTACCTCGGCGAGGCGGCGACGCTGGCGCTGCACGGCGAGGTCGACGAGGCGCTGATGCGCTTCTGGGCCGACACGCGCGAGCGGCACCGCTTCCTGCAGCACGACAAGGACAAGCCCATCCTGCCGCCGGAGGAGATCTTCCTGCGCAGCGAGGACTTCTTCGCGCGCGCCAACGCGCATGCGACGCTGGCGCTGCGCGGCGCCGAGCCGGTCGATTGGGCGCGGCCATTGCCCGACCTGAGCGTCGATCGCGGCGCGCCCGAGCCGCTGGCGCGGCTGCACCGCCATGTGCAGGGCACGCCGCACCGCGTGCTCATCGTGGCCGAGAGCGAGGGCCGGCGCGAGAGCCTGCTCGAGCTGCTGCGCGACAACAAGATCGAGCCGCCCAGCGTGGCGTCTCTGGCCGAATTCGAGAGCGGCGCGGAACACTTCGCGATCGGCGTGGCACCGCTGGCCGAGGGCTTCTTCTGGCATGAACCGGCCGCGGGGCGGGCGATCCAGTTCGTCACCGAGACGGAGCTCTTCGCCACCGCGCCGAGCGCGCGGCGCAAGCGGCGCCAGGAGCAGGTCAGCGACGTCAACGCGCTGATCAAGGATCTCTCCGAGCTGAACGTCGGCGACCCGGTCGTGCACGTCAACCACGGCATCGGGCGCTACGTCGGGCTGATCAACATCGACCTCGGCGACGGGCCCAGCGAGTTCCTGCACCTCGAATACGCCGACAAGGCGACGCTCTACGTGCCGGTGGCGCAGCTGCACCTGATCGCGCGCTACACGGGCGTCAGCGCCGAGGAAGCGCCGCTGCACAAGCTCGGCTCGGGCCAGTGGGAGAAGGCCAAGCGCAAGGCGGCCGAGCAGGTGCGTGACACCGCGGCCGAGCTGCTGAATCTGTATGCGCGCCGCGCCGCGCGCGAAGGTTTCGCCTTCCGCTTCCAGCCGCACGACTACGAGGCCTTCGCAGCAAGCTTTGGCTTCGAGGAAACGCCCGACCAGCAGGCCGCGATCCACGCCGTGATCCAGGACATGGTGAGCCCCAAGCCCATGGACCGCCTGGTCTGCGGCGACGTCGGCTTCGGCAAGACCGAGGTGGCGCTGCGCGCCGCCTTCGTGGCGGTGACGGGCGGCAAGCAGGTGGCCATCCTCGCGCCGACCACGCTGCTGGCCGAGCAGCACTACCAGAATATCGCCGACCGCTTCGGCAAGTGGCCGGTGAAGGTGGCCGAGCTGTCGCGCTTCCGCTCGGCCAAGGAGGTGAAGGCGGCGATGGAAGGCATCGCCGACGGCACCATCGACATCGTGGTCGGCACGCACAAGCTGCTGTCCGCGGACGTGAAGTTCAAGCGCCTCGGCCTGCTGGTCATCGACGAGGAGCACCGCTTCGGCGTGCGCCACAAGGAGGCGATCAAGGCGCTGCGCGCCGACGTGGACGTGCTCACGCTCACCGCCACGCCCATCCCGCGCACGCTGGGCATGGCGCTGGAAGGCCTGCGCGATCTCTCCGTGATCGCCACCGCACCGCAGCGCCGCCTGGCGATCAAGACCTTCGTGCGCAACGAGAGCAGCGGCACGATCCGCGAGGCGGTGCTGCGCGAGTTGAAGCGCGGCGGCCAGGTCTATTTCCTGCACAACGAGGTCGAGACCATCGCGGCGCGGCGCGACAAGCTGGCCGAGCTGCTGCCCGAGGCGCGCATCGCCATCGCCCACGGCCAGATGCCCGAGCGCGAGCTGGAATCGGTGATGCGCGACTTCGTCGCCCAGCGCCACAACCTGCTCTTGTGCTCGACCATCATCGAGACCGGCATCGACGTGCCCAGCGCCAACACCATCGTCATCAGCCGCGCCGACAAGTTCGGCCTGGCGCAGCTGCACCAGTTGCGCGGCCGCGTCGGCCGCTCGCACCACCAGGCCTACGCCTATCTGCTGGTGCCCGACGTCGAGGGCCTCACCAAGCAGGCGGCGCAGCGCCTCGAGGCCATCCAGCAGATGGAGGAACTGGGCTCGGGCTTCTACCTCGCCATGCACGACCTGGAGATCCGCGGCGCCGGCGAGGTGCTGGGCGAGAACCAGAGCGGCAACATGATGGAGGTGGGCTTCCAGCTCTACAACGACATGCTCTCCGAAGCGGTGCGCTCGCTGAAGGCGGGCCGCGAGCCCGATCTGCTGAGCCCGCTCTCGGCCACCACCGAGATCAACCTGCACGCGCCGGCCCTGCTGCCCGACGCCTACTGCGGCGACGTGCACGTGCGCCTGAGCCTCTACAAGCGCCTGGCCACCGCCGAGCGCGCCGAGCAGATCGACGCCATGCTCGAGGAGATCACCGACCGCTTCGGCAAGCTCCCGCCGCAAGGCCAGACGCTCTTCGACGTGCACCGCCTGCGCGTGCTCGCCAAGCCCTATGGCGTGACGAAGATCGACGCGGCGCCGAAGCTGATGGTGATCGGCTTCCGCCCGAACCCGCCGGTGGATGCGCTGAAGATCATCGAGCTGGTGCAGAAGAACCGCCACATCAAGCTGGCCGGCAACGACAAGCTGCGCATCGAGCGCGAGACGCCCGAGCCCAAGGACCGCGCGCAACTCATCCGCGACGTGCTGCGTTCGCTGGGGGCTCCGAAGGCGGCCGCGACGACGACCTGAGCGCGCGCCTGATCTGGCGCAATCCGCTTCACCTTCGGCAACATGGCCGCAGCACGGGCGACACCGCGCCGCTGCAACATGGCGTCATCGAACCCAAGGGAAAGAAGACACCATGAAACTGCAACGCGACTGGATCACCCCCATCACCATGGGCGCCTTCGGGCTGCTCGCCGTCACCGGCGCGCTGATGTTCTTCCACCTCGACAGCGGCCTCAACGAAACCGCGCACGAGTGGCTGAGCTGGGTGCTGCTGGGCGGCGTGGCGCTGCACGCGGCGGTCAACTGGATGAGCGTCAAGCGGCATCTCGCCGGCTGGCGCGGCCGCACGGCCGTGGGCGTATTCGCGCTGCTGCTGGCCGCGTCCTTCGTGTCCGTCGGCGGCAAGAAGGAGCCGCCCTTCGTGGCGCCGATGCGCGCGCTGGCCGATGCGCCGCTGCCGGTGCTGGCGCAGGTGGCCAAGACCTCGCCCGACGAGCTGCGCGCACGGCTGCAGAAGGCCGGCGTGAGCGTGCGCGACGACGCCGACACGGTGCGTTCGCTGGTCGGCGGCGACACGCGCAAGCAGATGCGCGTGCTCTCGCAGGTGGTGGGCAGCTGAGGCGCACGGCGCGGGTAACATCCGCGCCGATGTCCACGTCCAGCACCGAACACGCTCCCGGCCTCTTCATCCGCGGCTTCGCGCCGCCGCTGCGCCTGGCCGACTTCAAGCTGATCGCGTTCGACATGGACTCGACGCTGATCAACATCGAGTGCGTGGACGAGATCGCCGACGCCGCCGGCCGCAAGGCCGAGGTGGCCGAGATCACCGAGGCGGCGATGCGCGGCGAGATCGCCGACTACAAGGACAGCCTGCGCCGCCGCGTCGCGCTGCTGGCCGGCGTGCCGGTGGCAGCGCTGGAGAAGGTCTGGAGCGACAAGCTGCGCCTGAACCCCGGCGTGGCGGCGTTCGTCGAGGCCTGCCAGGCGGCTGGCCTCAAGACGCTGCTGGTCTCCGGCGGCTTCACCTTCTTCAGCGAACGCATCCGCCATCAGCTCAGGCTCGACTTCGCACGCGCCAACACGCTCGGCATCGCCAACGGCCGGCTCACCGGCACGCTGTTCGACCGGCCCTGGGGCGACATCGTCGATGGCGCCGAGAAGAAACGCGTGCTGCTCGAGGTGGCCGAGCTGATGGGCATCGACATGGCGCGAACCATCGCCGTCGGCGACGGCGCCAACGACCTGCCCATGATGGGCGCGGCGGGCCTCTCGATCGCCTTCCATCCCAAGCCCGCGGTACGCGAGCAGGCCATGATCTCGATCATGAGCGGCGGCATGGACCGCGCGCTCGAAGTGCTGCAACGCTGAAGCGTGCTCAGCTGCCCGGCCGCAGCACCAGTTCCACCTCGTGCGGCGTGGCGATGGCGATGGGCTGGTAGCGCCACTGGCGCACGGCGTCGAGCACGGCGGCATTCACTTCCGGGTGGCTGGAACGCAGCACGGCCGCCTCGGCGACGCGGCCGTCGGACAGCACCGTGAAGGCCACCAGCACCTGCACCTCGCCCTCGATCAGCGAGCGCAGCTCGCGCGGGATCACGGGCTCGACCTGGTCGCGGATCTGCAGCGGCGCCGCCTCGGCCTCGACCTCGACCGTGGCCACCGCCGAGCGCGCCGTGCCGGCCGGCGCCGAGGGCAGAACCTCGATGGGCGCCTCGCTGGGCCGCGGCGCCGAGGCGGCGCGGGCCGCACGCGGCGTCGGCGGCGGGGCCTTGGGCCGGATCTTGGCGGCCTCGATGATCAGCCGCAGCGGATTGTTCGCCTCGCGCTCGACGCGCTTGGCGCCCTCCTGCGCTGCCGCGGCAGACGCGGCCAGGCCACAGGCGACGAGGAGCAGACGAAACGCAAGCATCAGGCCGTCGATTCTGGCAGCCTGGGCGACGGGGTAAACCTCAGACCGTATCCGCCGCGTCACACCCTAGGATGCACCCCGAATCGCCACCAGGAGAGAGAACCACCATGAGCACGCCCACCAAGTTCCTGCTCGACGAGAGCAAGATGCCGAAGCACTGGTACAACATCGCCGCCGACCTGCCCGTGGCCGCGCCGCCGGTGCTGCACCCGGGCACGATGCAGCCGGTCGGCCCGGACGACCTGGCGCCGCTGTTCCCGATGGAGCTGATCCTGCAGGAAGTCAGCACCGAGCGCGAAGTGCCCATTCCCGAACCGGTGCGCGAGGTGTTCCGCCTCTGGCGCCCCTCGCCGCTGATCCGCGCGCACCGCCTCGAGAAGGCGCTCGGCACGCCGGCCAAGATCTACTACAAGTACGAAGGCGTCTCACCCGCCGGCTCGCACAAGCCCAACACCGCGGTGCCGCAGGCCTGGTACAACGCCCAGGCCGGCATCAGGAAGATCGCCACCGAGACGGGCGCCGGCCAATGGGGCTCGTCGCTGGCCTTCGCGGGCGCGCTGTTCGGCATCGACGTCACCGTCTTCCAGGTGCGCATCTCCTACGACCAGAAGCCCTATCGCCGCGCGCTGATGGAAACCTACGGCGCGCGCTGCATCGCCAGCCCGTCGAAGGAGACGAACTCGGGCCGCGCCATCCTGGCGCAGAACCCCGAGCACCCCGGCTCGCTGGGCATCGCCATCTCGGAAGCCGTCGAGGTGGCGGCGACGCACGACGACACCAAATACGCGCTCGGCTCGGTGCTCAACCACGTGCTGATGCACCAGACCATCATCGGCCTGGAAGCGATCCAGCAGTTCGAGATGGCCGGTGACGACCCCGACGTCGTGATCGGCTGCACCGGCGGCGGCAGCAACTTCGCCGGCCTGGCCTTCCCCTTCCTCGGCCTGCAGCTGCGCGGCGGCGCCAAGGCGAAGAAGCGCCGCATCGTCGCGGTGGAACCGGCCGCCTGCCCGAGCCTCACGCGCGGCAAGTACGCCTACGACTTCGGCGACACCGCGCACCTCACGCCGCTGACCAAGATGCACACGCTGGGCAGCACCTTCACGCCGCCGGGCTTCCACGCCGGGGGCTTGCGCTACCACGGCATGGCGCCGCTGGTGTCGCACCTCAAGGAGCTGAACCTGATCGAGGCCGCGGCCTACCACCAGACCGCCTGCTTCGAGGCCGGCGTGCTGTTCGCGCGCAACGAAGGCATCGTGCCGGCGCCGGAGGCGAACCACGCCGTCAAGCAGGCGATCGAGGAGGCGCTGCGCTGCAAGCGCGAGGGCCGCAGCGAGACCATCGTCTTCAACCTCAGCGGCCACGGCCACTTCGACATGGCCTCGTACAGCAACTACGTGGCCGGCAAGCTGGTCGACCAGCCCTACGACGAGAAGGAGCTGGCGATGGCGCTCGCCGGCTTGCCCGCCGTGCCGGCCTAAGCCCTGGCCGCCATCACGACGATGCCGTCCTCGTCGGCATAGAGCCAGTCG
Organism: Piscinibacter sp.; assembly: GCA_017983795.1. Lineage (GTDB taxonomy): Bacteria > Pseudomonadota > Gammaproteobacteria > Burkholderiales > Burkholderiaceae_C > Piscinibacter. The sequence goes on along the minus strand of JAGOAS010000003.1, from coordinate 195,060 downwards.
CCCGTCCGCACCCAGACGCCCTGGATCAGCACCGGCACGCCGGTCTGGCCGGGCGTCTTGCGGTCGGTGGGCATGGGCATGAGCGCGAGCGCGCGGATGCCCACGTCGCAAGCGGCGAGCTCGGCCTTGTCGCGCGCCGCGCCGTCGATCACCACGCCGGCCCAGCCGTTCTTCGCGGCGGAAGCGGCGATGTTGCCGCCGATCAGCGCACGGCGCAGCGAGCCGCCGCCGTCGACGACGAGCACGCGGCCCTCGCCGGGGGATTCGAGCGCGACCTTCACCGGCGAGTTGTCCTCGAAGCACTTGACGGTCAGCACCGGGCCGCAGAACTTGCGGCGGCCGCCGTAGCTCGCGAATACCGGCGGCAGCACGCGCAAAGCCCCGTCGCCTTCGGCATAGCCGGCCTTGTGGGCATCGCAGAGGTCGCAGGTGGCGAAGTCGGTCGTGGTGCTCATGCGTGGGTCACTTTCCTGATGGGAGGTTTTACGTCCTCGCGGCGCGGCGGCAGCATCGCCTGGTGCTCGCGAGCGGGGTTGAGGACGATGGAGGTGGCGGTCTCGGTGAGGATGCAGAACTTGCTCACCACCGCATCGAGGTGCGCCACGTCGATGACGGCAATCTCCAGCACCCAGCTGTCTTCGCCGGTGACGTTGTAGGCATTGATGCACTCGGGCGTCTGCTGGATCAGCTTGACCACGCGTGCGTACTCGGCGCGGCCGATGCGGATCAGCGCGCGGATGCCGTAGCCGAGCCGGCCCAGATCGACCGTGGCGCGGTAGCCGGTGATGACGCCGGCCGCTTCGAGCTTGCGCACGCGCTCGGTGACGGCCGGCTGCGAGAGGTGCACGCGGCGACCGAGTTCGGCCATGGTCAGGCGGGCGTCGGCCTGCAGTTCGGCGAGGATGCGGGTGTCGTGGGCGTCGAGTTCGAAGTTCAAGGTCATGGGCTGCGATCTCCTTGAAAGTCGTGTTGATTGTGGCCGCAAGAACTTCATCCGGCCATGGCGAGCCGCAGGCCGCTTTCATACGATTCAGCCCATGTCCTCGCCCACCCTCACCGTGAATGCGGGCCGCGCGCCGGCGCTCCCGACCCTGCTGCTGCTGTGCCTCGCCGCCACCTGGCTGATCTGGGGCTCGACCTACCTCGCCATCAAGTTCGCGCTCGCGAGCTTTCCGCCCTTCTTCCAGATGGGCACGCGCTTCCTCGCCGCCGGCGCGCTGCTGATGGCCTGGATGCGCTGGCGCGGCGCCGCCTGGCCGACGCGCAGGCAGTGGCGCAATGCCTTGATCATCGGCACGCTGATGCTGGGCGGCGGCATGGGCGGCACCGCAGTGGCCGAGACCAGCGTCGGCTCGGGCCTGGTGGTGGCCTTCATCGCGGTGGTGCCGCTGATGATCGCGGCGCTCAACCTGATCTGGGGCGTCAAGCCCGGGCGGCTGGAACTGGCCGGCATCGTCGTCGGTCTCGCCGGCGTGCTGATGCTGACGCAGGGTGCGGGCTTCCAGGCTTCGCCCGCGGGGCTGGCCGCCATCGCGATCGCCTGCCTGACCTGGTCGGTGGGCAGCGTGCTGAGCCAGCGCAGCCTGCCGCTCGCGCCCGGCGCCACCGGCTTCGCCAGCGAGATGCTCGCCGGCGGCGCGGTGCTGATGGCCTTGTCGTGGTTCACCGGCGAAGCGCCGCAGTGGCCGCCGCAGCCGGCCGCCGTGGCGGCCTGGTTCTACCTGGTCGTGGCCGGCTCGCTGCTCGCCTTCAACGCTTACATGGTGCTGCTCGCGCACGCCAGCGCCGGGCTGGCCTCGAGCTACACCTTCGTCAACCCGGTGATCGCGATGCTGCTCGGCGTGGCCGTGCTGGGCGAGGCGGTCAGCGGCTTCGAATGGGCCGCTGCCGGCGTGGTGCTGGTGGGCGTGGTGCTGATGCTGCGCGGCGCCGCGCTCAAGCGGAGCGCTTGAGCGCGGCCTCACGGATCGCGGCGAGCGTGGTGCGCGTGGTGCTGACGTCGGTATCCAGCTTCAGGTGGATCAACGTGGGGCCCGAAGCGGAGAGCGCCTCGCGCAAGGCCGGCTCGAACTGTGCCGTGCGCTCCACCTTGCTCGCGTTCCAGCCATAGGCGCGCGCGAGCGCAGCGAAGTCCGGGTTGAACAGATCGCTGCCCGACACCCGCCCCGGAAACTCGCGCTCCTGGTGCATGCGGATGGTGCCGTAGCTGCCGTTGTCGACCACCAGGCTGATCAGCTTGCCCGCGCCGCGGCCGGCACCATAGCCGGTGGCGGTCGCGAGTTCCTGGCCGGTCATGAGGAAGTCGCCATCGCCGGCGACGTTGATCACGGTGCGATCCGGGTACAGCAACGACGCCGCGATGGCCGCCGGCACGCCGTAGCCCATCGCGCCCGAGGTCGGCGCGAGCTGAGTGCGGCCGTGATGCTGCAGGCCGCGGTAGCGCACATAGCGGTGCAGCCAGCCGCTGTAGTTGCCGGCGCCGTTGGTGAAGACGCTGTTCTCGGGCACGAGGCGCTCGAGCGTGAGCATCACCTGGGCCATGTCGAGCGGCTCCACCGGCTGCGGCACGCGGTTGGCGGCGAAGTCGGCGGCCGCGGCTTCGCTCCAGGCGCGCCAGGCGAGCTGCGGCGGCGCGGCGAGCGACTCCAGCGCCTTGGCGGCGTTGTTCACCGAGGCCTGCAGCAGCAGATCGGCCGCATAGACGCGGCCGAGTTCCTCCGCGCCGGCATGGAGGTGCACCAGCTTCTGCCGCGGCCGCGGTGCGTCCAGCAGCGTGTAGCCGCCGGTGGTCATCTCGCCCAGGCGCACGCCCAGCGCGATCACCAGGTCGGCCTCGCGCACGCGCGCGGCCAGCTTCGGATTGATGGCGATGCCGACGTCGCCCGCATAGAGCGGGTGGTGGTTGTCGAACGTGTCCTGGAAGCGGAAGCCGCAGCCCACCGGCAGCTGCCAGTTCTCGGCGAAGCGCTGCAGCGCGCGGGCGCCCTCGGCGTCCCAGCCGCCGCCACCAGCGATCACGAAGGGGCGCTGCGCCGCCACCAGCATCGCGCGCAGGTCACGCAAGGGGCCGGGTGCGGGCCAGGCCTGGGCCGGCGCGACGCGCGGCAGCACCGGCGCAGCCGTGGGCGTGGTCAGCAGGTCTTCGGGCAGCACGATCACCACCGGCCCGGGGCGGCCCTGCAGCGCGGTGTGGAAGGCGCGCGCCACGTACTCGGGCAGCCGATCGGCGCTCTGCACCTCGCCCACCCACTTGGCCATGCCCAGCGTGCCGGGGCCGAATACCTGGCGGTAGTCGAGTTCCTGGAAGGCCTCGCGGTCGCGCTGGTCGCTGGCCACCTGGCCGACGAACAGGATCATCGGCGTGCTGTCCTGAAAAGCAGTGTGCAGGCCGATGCTGGCATTGGTGGCGCCCGGCCCGCGCGTCACGAAGCAGATGCCGGGGCGCCCGCTCAGCTTGCCCTGCGCCTCGGCCATGAAGGCCGCGCCGCCTTCCTGGCGGCAGGCGACGAAGCGGATGCGCTCGCGGTGCTCGTGGAAGCCGTCGAGCACGGCGAGGTAGCTCTCGCCGGGAACGCCGAAGACCGTGTCGATGCCCTGGGCGATCAGTGCTTCGACGAGAAGATGGCCTGCAATTCGCGATGGCGCTGTCATGCGGCCATTTTCGCCGCGGCCGGCCGCGCCCTCGCGACCCGCGCGCCCACCAGCGCGGCCGACACCACGCCGCCGACCAGCGCCAGCGAGGCGCCGACGAAGACGCCCGAGGGCGAGCCGCTGTCGAGGATGGCGCCGAATGCCGGCGCAGCCAGCGCGAAGCCCAGATCCAGCCCCGAATACACCGTGCCGTAGACGCGCCCGGTGGCGCCCGGCGGCGCGGCGCGCTTGATCAGCATGTCGCGCGAGGGGCCGGCCAGCCCGGTGCCGAAGCCGGCCAGCGCCGCCACCGCCGCGGCCAGCAGGCCCGGCAGCGCCGGCAGGCTGGCGAGGAAGAGCAGCAGCGCCGCGCCGAGCAGGCAGGCGCCGATGGTGCGCTCGAGGCGCTCGCCGCGCGCGGCGAGGAAGCCGCCCACCACCATGCCCGCCGCGCCGCACAGCATGAAGCCGGTGACGACGAAGGAGGTCACGGCCAGCGGCAGGTCGTGCAGCTTGCCCAGCGCCGGGCCGGCGAAGCTCTGCACCGCCGAGAGCGCACAGGTCGACCAGAAGAAGAACGAGAAGCACAGCCACACCGAGGGCAGGCGCAGGAAGGCGAGCGGGTGTTCGGCGCTCGCGCCGGCCGCGCTCTTGGCGGCGCCGGCATGCGGCCAGCTCACCGAGCGGTCGTCGATGGCGTGGCGGTTGAGCAGCATCGTCGCCAGCACGATCAGCGCCCACAGCCCCGCGCCGCCCGCGGCCCAGCGCCACGAGCCGGTGGCGGCCGTGATGGCTGCCATGAAGACCGGCGCCGCCGCCCAGCCGAGGTTGCCCGAGATGCCGTGCACCGAGAAGGCATGGCCCAGGCGCGGCTGCGAGACGCGCTTGTTGAGGATGGTGAAGTCGACCGGGTGGAAGGGCGAGTTGCCCAGGCCGGCCAGCGCCGCCGCCAGCATCAGCCCGGCATAGCCCTGAGCGCTGGCCGCCGCCAGCGCGGCGAGCACGAAGCAGGACAGCGCCGCGAACAGCACCGGCCGCGCACCGACGCGGTCGACCAGGAAGCCGGCCAGCGCCTGGCCGATGCCCGAGATCACGAAGAAGGTGCTGACCAGCAGGCCGAGTTCGGAGTAGCTGAGCCCGAAGTCGCGGATGAACAGCGGGAACAGCGGCGGCAGCAGCATGTGGAAGAAGTGCGAGGTGCCGTGCGCCAGGCCGATGAGGCCGATGGTGCGGGCGTCGTCGCGCAGGGTCGGGGCGGCAGCAGTCATCGCTGCACTGTAGGCGCGCGGCGCGCGGCGCAGTTACGATAGAAGGCCAAGTTCTGTCGAGATCGCGCCAATGCCCGCCACCCGCAAGCGCCGCACCAGCGTGCCGCCGATCGAGCCGCTGGCCTTCTCGCCCACGCCGACCCGGCCGCTGCGCGCCAAGCTGCGCCGGCTGGCAGCGGCGACGCGGATCGAGCCGCACAGCCACCCGTGGGCGCAGGTGGCGATGTCGGCCACCGGGGTGATCCGCATGCAGGCCGGGCGCAACACCTACCTCGTGCCGCCGACGCGCGCGCTGTGGATCCCGCCCGGCGTGGAGCATGTGGTCACGGTGGTCGAGGACGCCGAGATCCGCACCCTCTACGTGCACCCGAGCGCGCGCTTCCTCGGCGCCGAGGGCGAGACGCCCTTCCAGCGCTGGCCCGAGTGCCGCGTGCTGGAGGTGTCGCCGCTGCTGCGCGAGCTGGTGGCGCACCTCGACACGGCGCCGGGCAGCGGCAGCGCCGACGAGCGCGAGGCCTGCCTGGCCGCGCTCATCCTCGACGAACTGCGCCGTGCGGCGCCGGTGCGCCTGGGCATCGCGCTGCCCGACGACAAGCGCCTGCGCCAGCTCTGCGAGGCGGTGCTGGAGGCGCCGGCGCGCTGGAGCACGCTGGAGCAATGGTCGCGCGAGGTCGGCGCCAGCCCGCGCACGCTGGCGCGCCTGTTCCGCAGCGAGCTGGGCACGAGCTTCGTGCAGTGGCGCCAGCAGGTGCTCCTCTCGCACGCGGTGACCCTGGCGGCGCGCAAGCTGCCGATGGCCACCATCGCCGCCGAGCTCGGCTATGCCAGCGCGAGCGCCTTCACGGCCATGGTGCGGCGCACGCTGGGCGCACCGCCGACGCAGTTCTTTGCCTGAACCCCGGCGCCGCCCCCCCGGCTCGCGGGGCTGGTGGCGCGCGGGCGACACACGTTCTGCAACACCTCTTCCATCTGCCGCGAGAATCGGCAGTTGCCCTTGCACGTAGGCTGAGCGGTGGCGCGGTCCGCGCCCCCGGCCCCGGAGGAAGACCATGCTCAAGTCCCTGTTCGGCGATCTCGGCCCGGCCGAAGACCCGCGACTGCGCGCCGCCACCGCCGACGAGACCGACGGCGGCTTCGCGGCCACCGCCATCCTCGAGAGCGTGGCCACCGAGGTCAACGAGCGCGGCCAGATCGTCGACCGCCATCTGCGCGACCTGGTCGTCACTGGCTCGCCGGCGGCGGCCATCCGCGAGCACTTCGCCGCCACGCGCGCCGATCTCGGCACGGCCACGCGCCAGATCACGCTGCTCGACCCGACCGGCGTGTGGGCCTCGGCCGTCATCAAGGCGCTGTCGGACGCCGGCGGGCAGCCGGTGGAGCGCCTGCACCTGCGCGAGCACACCACGCTCAAGACCCTGGCGATGATCGAGCGCACCGCCCTCGTGCGCCGCCACGAGGAGAAGCTCAACCTCTACCACGCCGACGTGCGCGCCCCGGGGCAGGACACCGCCGAGATCCCGGTGGCGCTGATGGAGCGCAGCCACCTCACCGCAGTGATCGTCGGCCCGATGCAGCCGCATGCGATCGACGCGCTGCTCGCTTCGCTGGCCGAGGCGACGCAACTGCCCGGCTGGCGCTGCCCGAATCTGCTGTTCATGCTGCCGCCCAACGCGGTGTGGATCGCCAACAAGATCGCCGCGACACACTGGCCGCAGCGCCTGCACGTGCACGTGATCGACGAGCCGCTGATCAGCGCCTCGGCGGTGTGGAACGCGATGCTGGGCATCTGGAACCTCGTCAAGCTGCAGCCGGCCTGGGAAGCGCCCGCGGCACCGGCGGGCGCGGAGTTCGCCTTCAAGGTGGCCGACCTGTCGACCACGCCGCAACCCGGCGTGGCCGTCGCGGCCGCGCCGGTGGCGCGCCTCGGCCGCGCCGTGCTCGACCCCGCGCGGGCGCGCCAGGCGCTGGTCGACATGCTGCCGATGGAAGGCATGCTCGGCTGCGCGGCGGTGGACGCCACCACCGGCTTGGTGCTCGCGCGCGAGCTGCGCGAAGACCAGCCGGTCGACATGGACGTGATCGGCGCCGCCTGTTCGCAGATCCTGCGCGAGCACCGCCAGAGCTCCGGCGCGATGGGCCTGGGCGGCCCGGTCGAGGAAATCATGACCGGCACGAGCGCGCGGCAGATGGTGATGCGCGTGATCTCGCGCTACCCCGACATCTTCGTCGTCTGCCTGCTCGACCGCCAGCGCACCAACCTGCCGCTGGCGCGCTACAAGCTGCTGGAGCTCGACAAAGCCCTGCTCTGAGCGGCCGGCTAACATCGCCGCATGAGTCAAGTTCTCTACGACTACACGCGGCAGGACGCCAGCGGCGGCAGCTGCACCGCGCACGCCTGGGCCAAGGTGCCCGCGGCGCTCACGCCCGACGAGCGCCGCGAATGGAAGGCGCGCGCCGCCGCGCTGCTGAAGCGGCAGGGCGCGGTGCTGGTGGCGCACTACTACGTCGACGGCGACCTGCAGGATCTCGCGCTCGAGACCGGCGGCATCGTCGCCGACTCGCTGGAGATGGCGCGCTTCGGGCGTGACCATGCGGCCAAGACGCTGGTGGTGGCCGGCGTGCGCTTCATGGGCGAATCGGCCAAGATCCTCTCGCCCGACAAGCGCGTGCTGATGCCCGACCTCGACGCGACCTGCTCGCTCGACCTCGGCTGCCCGCCCGACCAGTTCGCCGCCTTCTGCGACGCCCACCCGGATCGCACCGTGGTCGTGTACGCCAACACTAGCGCGGCGGTGAAGGCGCGTGCCGACTGGATGGTGACGAGCTCCTGTGCGCTGGCGATCGTCGAGCACCTGAAGGCGCGCGGCGAGAAGATCCTGTGGGCGCCGGATCGCCACCTCGGCCGCTACATCCAGGAGCAGACCGGCGCCGACATGCTGTGCTGGCACGGCGAGTGCATCGTGCACGACGAATTCAAGGGCCTGGAGCTCGACCTGCTGCGCCGCGAGCATCCGGGCGCCAAGGTGCTGGTGCATCCCGAGTCGCCCCAGAGCGTGATCGAGCAGGCCGACATGGTGGGCTCGACGACGCAGATCCTCAATGCGGTGCTGACCATGGACGCGCCGGCCTTCATCGTCGCCACCGACAACGGCCTGATGCACCGCATGCGCCAGCTCGCGCCCGGCAAGACGCTGCTGGAAGCGCCCACCGCCGGCCGCAGCGCGACGTGCAAGAGCTGCGCGCACTGCCCGTGGATGGCGATGAACGGCCTGCAGGGTGTGGTGCACGCGCTCGAGAGCGGCAGCGGCGAGATCCACGTCGAGGCAGGCATCCGCGCGCAGGCGCTGGGCTGTATCGAACGCATGCTCGACTTCACCGCCAAGCATCCCGGCAGCATCAGCAAGACCGGCTTCGTCCGCCACATTGGGCCCGCCTGAGCATGTTCGACTTCAACGAAACGCTGGAACAGGCGCGCGAGCGCAACATCCGCGACGCGCTGCTCGAGGACATCGGTCGCTGCGACTGGACTGCCCTGCTCGTGCCCGCCACGCAGCGCGTGCGTTCGCGCGTGATCGTGCGCGAGGATGCCGTGCTGTGCGGGCGCGACTGGTTCGACGGCACCGTGCATGCGCTGGACGCCGCGGCACGCATTGCCTGGCAGGCGAAGGAAGGCGAACGCGTGAAGGCCGGCGCGACGCTGTGCGAGATCGAAGCCAACGCCCGCGCGCTGCTCTCCGCCGAACGGCCGGCGCTGAACTTCCTGCAACTGCTCTCGGCCACCGCCACGCTGACGCGGCGCCATGTCGACGCGATCGCCGGCGCTTCGCCGAACCCCAAGGGCTGCGCCATCCTCGACACCCGCAAGACCCTGCCCGGGCTGCGCCAGGCGCAGAAATACGCGGTGCGCGTGGGCGGCGGACGCAACCAGCGCCTCGCGCTGTGGCACGGCATCCTGGTCAAGGAGAACCACATCGCCGCGGCCGGCGGCATCGCGCAGGTGCTGGCACAGGCGCGTGCGCTAAACGCCGGCGTGGAGATCCAGATCGAGGTCGAGACGCTGGCCCAGCTGAAGGAGGCGCTCGAATGCGGCGCCACGAGCGTCCTGCTCGACAACTTCGAGCTTGCTGCCATGCGCGAGGCCGTGGCGCTCAACGCCGGGCGCGCCGAGCTGGAGGTGTCGGGCGGCGTGCAGCTCGAGCAGCTGCGCGACATCGCCGCCACCGGCGTGGACCGCATCTCGGTGGGCGCGCTGACCAAGAACGTGCAGGCGGTCGATCTGTCGATGCGCATCGTCGAGAGGCTCTGAACAGCGCCGCGCAAGCAGTGCTGTTCCATCGATCGCGGCTTCGGGCGCGGCCCACACTGCGGGCCATGAGCGCCGATTTCACCTCGATCCAGAACTTCCACGAGCGTGCCGTCTTCGAGGCGGTCGAGATCCGTGCGAAGCGCTTCCCGCAACTCGCCACGCCCGAGCTGCTGGCCGACATCGCCTGCGTGGCGCTGAACCGCCTGCCGCCGCGCTACATCCGCCACGAGGTGGATTTCGCCTTCTATCTCACCGAGAAGGAGCGCGCCGCCAACGCGCGCCTGGTGGCCGAGGCGGTGCAGTTCGCCTTCGAGTTCGTGCAGGCGCGCAAGGCGATGAAGGCGCGCGCCTGATCGCTCCGGCCGGCCTCAGCGGCTGATCGATTCCACGCCGCGGTTGGCCAGCGCATCGGCGCGTTCGTTGCCGGGGTCGCCGGCATGGCCCTTCACCCAGCGCCACTGCACGTGATGCAACTTGCGCAGCGCGTCCAGGCGCTGCCACAGCTCGGCATTCTTCACCGGCTTGCGGTCGGCGGTTTTCCAGCCGCGCTGCTGCCAGCCGTGGATCCACTCGGTGATGCCCTTGCGCACGTATTCGCTGTCGGTGTGCACGGTGACGTCGCAGGTGCGCTTGAGCGAGGCCAGCGCCTCGATCACCGCGGTGAGCTCCATGCGGTTGTTGGTGGTCTGCGGCTCGCCGCCGCAGAGCTCCTTCTCGTGCCCGCCGCTCGACAGCCAGGCGCCCCAGCCGCCCGGCCCCGGATTGCCCTTGCAGGCGCCGTCGGTATAAATGGTCACGTGCGGCCGCTGGATCATGACAACCCCTCGTCCGATGGGTACATCGGCCGATCCCCCGAGGGGATGCGGGCCGGCTTGGGAGCGGCCCGGCGCTCGGCCCGCTGGAACCGCGCCAATACCGATTGCGTCATGCGGTTTCTTCCTCGCGCTCGCGGCGCTTGTGCGTGGCCACCACCGCGCCGGCCTTGGCGCGCTGGCGCTGCTCGCGCGCCAGCCCGACGAGGCGCATGCCGCGCACGCGCTTGACGGCGACCACGAAGTAGGCCGCGCCGAATACCGGCCACCAGCGCTCGCCCTGCTCGTCCATCCAGGCACAGCGCTGCAGCCAGCGCTCGGAGGCCACCGGCAGGCGATAGCAGCCGAAGCGGCCCGCTTCGACCTCGAAGCTGAGCAGCCGCAGCCAGTCGCGCAGGCGCCGGTAGCCGAGGAACTCGCCGCTGGGCGGCAGGAATAGCGGCTGCCGCCTGGCCAGGCCCACGCCGAGGCGCAGGCGGCCGAGGCGCTGGCGCAGCCCCCACAGGCTGGCCGGGTTGAAGCCCACCACCACCACGCGGCCCTCGGGGCGCAGCACGCGCTCGACCTCGCGCAGCGTCTGGTGCGGATCCTGCGCGAGCTCGAGCGTGTGCGGCAGCACGACCAGGTCGAGGCTGGCGCTGTCGAAGGGCAGCGCGTCGTAGTCGAGCTGCAGCGCCAGCGCGGCGCGCGGCAGGGCTTCATCGGTCACGATTGGCGCGGCGCGCTCGTCGCTCGCCACCCAGCGGTGCGGCATGCGGTTGCTGCGCAGCGCATCGAGTTCGGGCAGGCCGAGCTGCAGGGCGTGGAAGCCGAATACGTCGGCCACGGCCTGATCCAGGTGCTGCTGTTCCCAGTCGAGCAGGTAACGCCCCGCCGGCGTCGCGAGCCAGGAGGTCAAACCTATAATTCGATCGCTCTGCGCCATGGATCTGATCGCCCTGCCCGCCTTCACCGACAACTACATCTGGATGCTGCACGACGGCACCGATGCGGTGGTCGTCGATCCAGGCGACGCGGCGCCGGTGCTGGCGGCGCTCGACGAGCGGCAGCTGGCGCTGGCGGCCATTCTAGTGACGCATCATCACGGCGATCATGTCGGCGGCGTCGATGAGCTGCGGCCGCGCCTGAAGGGCGCCGTCTACGGCCCGCGCAGCGAGTCCATCCCGGCACCCTTCGTGCCTCTCGCCGATGGCGACAAGGTGCAGTTGCTGGGGCTGAGTTTCACGGTGATCGACGTCCCTGGGCACACCGCCGGGCACATCGCCTACTTTGAAGCGGGGCGCGACGGCGCCCCGCTGCTCTTCTGCGGCGACACGCTGTTCTCGGGCGGCTGCGGCCGCTTGTTCGAAGGCACGGCCGAGCAGATGCATGCCTCGCTCGCCAGGCTCGCCGCGCTGCCCGGCGAGACGCGCGTGTGCTGCGCGCACGAGTACACGCTGTCCAACCTGAAGTTCGCGCGTGCCGTCGAGCCCGGCAATGCCGCGCTGGCGCGCTACCAAGCCGAGTGCGACGCGATGCGCGCTGCCAGCCGGCCGACCCTGCCTTCGCGCATCGCCCTCGAGCGCGCCGTCAATCCATTCCTGCGCTGCGCCGAACCCGAGGTGATCGCCTCGGCCCGCGCACACGGCGCGGCCAGCACGGCCGGCGCCGAGGTGTTCGCGGCCCTGCGCCGCTGGAAGAACGAGTTCCGATGATCCGATTCGCACACGCGGCCGCGTCCGCCCTCACCTGGCTGATGCTGGCCGCGCTGGCGGGTTGCGCCACCACCGTGCCCTCCGGCACGGCGCCGGCCGGCGCGCTCGACACGGGCAGCACGGTTGCCAGCGCATCGACCGCGCCCGCGCCGGCCGAGCCGGCGGCTTCCGCCGTCGTGCCCGCCGTACCGGCCGCTGCCGCGAGCACGCCCGCCGAACCCGAAGGCCCGGCGCCAACGCCTGCCGCGGTCGACCCGCTGCGCCCCGACGTGCCGCTGGATCTCGACGCCCGCGCCGCGCAGGTCGACCTGTGGCAGCGCGTGCGCAAGGGTTTCGTGCTCTCCGACCTCGACGGCGATCTGGTGCGCAACCGCGAGCGCTGGTACGTCGAGCGGCCCGACTATGTGCAGCGCATGACCGACCGCGGCAGCCGCTACCTCTTCCACATCGTCGAGGAGGTCGAGAAGCGCGGCTTGCCCACCGAGCTCGCGCTGCTGCCCTTCATCGAGAGCGCCTTCAACCCGGAGGCGCTGTCGTCGGCCAAGGCCTCGGGCATCTGGCAGTTCATGCCGGCCACCGGCCGCACCTTCGAGCTGCGCCAGAACGTCTTCCGCGACGACCGCCGCGACGTGCTGGCCTCGACGCGCGCCGCACTCGACTACCTCGAGCGCCTGCACGGCATGTTCGGCGACTGGCACCTCGCGCTGGCGGCCTACAACTGGGGCGAGGGCAACGTGCAGCGCGCCATCGCCAAGAACCGCCGCGCCGGCCTGGCCACCAACTACGAGAGCCTGCGCATGCCGGCCGAGACGCGCTGGTACGTGCCCAAGCTGCAGGCGGTGAAGAACATCGTCGCGCGGCCGGCCGAGTTCGGCCTGACGCTGCCGCCGCTGGCCAACCACCCGTACTTCGTGGCCGTCGGCATCGAGCGCGACATCGACGTGGCGTTGGCCGCGCGGCTCGCGCAACTGCCGCTGGACGAGTTCCGCGCCCTCAACCCGCAGATGAACAAGCCGGTGATCCTCGCCGCCGGTACGCCGCAGGTGCTGCTGCCCTACGACAACGCCAACCAGTTCGTGCGTGCCGTGCCGGCGCACCGCGGGCCCTTCGCCAGCTGGACGGCCTGGGTCGCGCCCAAGACGCTCAAGCCCTCCGAGGCCGCCAGGCTGGTGGGCATGCAGGAAGACGATCTGCGCGAGGTGAACCACATCCCGCCGCGCATGCTGGTCAAGGCCGGCTCCACGCTGCTGGTGGCGCGCAGCCCGCAGCGCGAGGCCGATGTGTCCGAGCATCTGGCCGAGAACGCCACCATGGCGCTGGCGCCCGACGGCCCCTCGCTGCGCCGCGTCTCGCTCAAGGCCGGCAAGCGCGACAGCGTGGCCAGCGTCGCGAAGCGCTATCGCGTCAGCGCCGCCCAGGTGGCGCAGTGGAACGGTGTCAGCGCCGGCTCGAGCTTCCGCCCCGGGCAGGCCATCGTCGTCTATGTGGCGCACCGGCCGGCCAAGGCCGCCGCCGCGAAGTCCACGGCGAAGGCGGGCGGCAGCAAGACCACCCGCGCCAAGAGCGGCGCAGCCAAGAAGGCCACGGCAGCGCCGAAGAAGCGCGCGCGCAAGTGAGCTGACGGACGCGACGGCGGCTCAGCGCCGGTCGCTCAGCGCATGGGCGATGGTGCCGAGGTCGACGTATTCGAGCTCGCTGCCGATCGGCACGCCGCGCGCCAGCCTTGTCACCTTCAGGCCGCGCGCCTTGAGCGCTTCGCCGATCACGTGCGCCGTGGCCTCGCCCTCGGCGGTGAAGTTGGTCGCGACGATCACCTCCTCGGTAAGGCCGTCGCCGGCGCGCTGCAGCAGTTCGCCGACGCCGATGTCGCGCGCGCCCAGGCCGTCGAGCGGGCTGATGCGGCCCATCAGCACGAAATACAGGCCGCGGTAGCTGCCGGTGCGCTCCAGCGCCGCCTGGTCGGCCGGCGTCTCGACCACGCAGAGCAGGCGTGCGTCGCGCTGCGGGTCGCGGCAGATGTCGCACACCGGCGCCTCGGTGAAGGTGTGGCAGCGCTCGCAGTGGCGCACGCTGCTGCAGGCCGCCTGCAGCGCCTGCGCGAGGCGCTGCGCGCCCTCGCGGTCGTGCTGCAGCAGATGGAAGGCCATGCGCTGCGCCGACTTCACGCCCACGCCCGGCAGGCGGCGCAGCGCGTCGATCAGCGCGTCGAGAGACGAGCCGGACACGTGCGGATCAGAACGGGAATTTCATGCCGGGAGGCAGCGGCATGCCGGCGGTGAGCTTGCCCATCTTCTGCTGGCTGACTTCCTCGGCGCGGCGGATCGCATCGTTGAAGGCGGCGGCCACCAGATCTTCCAGCATGTCCTTGTCGTCGGCGAGCAGGCTGGGGTCGATGGCGACGCGCTTGACGTCGTGCTTGCAGGTCATCGTCACCTTCACGAGGCCGGCGCCCGACTGGCCCTCGACCTCGATGCCGGCGAGTTCCTCCTGCGCCTTCTTCAGGTTGTCCTGCATCGCCTGGGCCTGCTTCATCAGGCCGGCCAGCTGGTTCTTCATCATGGTGGATGCTCCTTGAAAATCAATGCGGCTTGATCGAGCCGGGCACGATGCGCGCGGTCTTGTACTGCGCCATCAGGGCCTTGACCAGCGGGTCGTCGGCGATGATCTGCTCGGCCTCGGCCTGGCGCCGTGCACGCTCGGCGGCATCGCGGCGCGCCGGCGAATCCTCGGGCGTGCCGGCCTCGACCTGCAGGGCCACGGCACGGCCGAGCAGCTGCGTGATCGCGGCGCCCAGCTTGTCGACGTTGGCGGCGCTGCGCAGCGTCTCGCGGTCGACGCGCAGGACGATGCGGGCCTCGTCGAACCCGATGCACTCCGACTGCATGGCCAGCTCGCGCACCAGCGCGCTGATCGCGCCGGCCTCGACGAGACGCTTGACCAGCGCCGTCCAGCGGTCGCCCAGCGGCGTGGTTGCCACCGCCACCACCGTCGCCACTGTCGCGACGACCGCGCGCGGCCGCGGCTCGGGAATCTCCGGCGGCGGCAGGCCGGCCGGCTCGGCGAACTCGTTCTCGTCGGGCGCGTCGACCCAGGGCGGCGGCTCGGGCGAGCGCGCCACCGGTGGCGGCGTCGGCACACGCAAGGCCGGCGCTGCGGCCACTGCGGCCGGCCGGGCCGCTGCGGCACTCACTGCTTGCGCCGGCGCCGCGGCCGGCCGCGGCGCGACGCGTTCGGCGCTGCCGCTGCCGGCCGGCTTGAAGGCCAGCATGCGCAGCAGCACCATCACCAGGCCGCTGTATTCGTCCGGCGCCAACGCCAGCTCGCCACGGCCGTGCACGACGATGCTGTAGAGCAGCTGCGTCTCGTCGGGCGCCAGCGCGGCGGCGAGCCGCTCGACCACGGCCGTGTCCGGGTCGCCCGCATCGAGCGCGCCCGGCACCGCCTGCTGCACCGCCATCTGCTGCAGCAGCGCGGCCATCTCCTCCAGCGTTCCGGCGGCCGACAGGCCCAGCGCACGCAGGCCGTCGACGGACTGGATCAGCGCCGCACCGTCGCCGCCCGCGAGCGCCTCCACGAGGCGCACGGCATGGCCGCGGTCCACCGCGCCGAGCATCTGGCGCACACCGGCCTCGGCGAGCGCGCCGGCGCCGAAGGCGATGGCCTGGTCGGTGAGCGAGAGCGCGTCGCGCATCGAGCCGCGCGCGGCGCGCGCGAGCAGGCGCAGCGCGCCGGGTTCGGCCGCTATCTGCTCCTGCGCCAGCACCGCGGCCAGGTGCTCCTGCACCGTCTGCGGCGCCATCGGACGCAGGTTGAACTGCAGGCAGCGCGACAGCACCGTCGGCGGCACCTTCTGCGGGTCGGTGGTGGCCAGCACGAACTTGAGGTACTCGGGCGGCTCCTCCAGCGTCTTGAGCATCGCGTTGAACGCGGTGTTCGAGAGCATGTGCACTTCGTCGATCATGTAGACCTTGAAGCGGCCCAGCACCGGCTTGTAGACGGCCTGGTCGAGCAGCTGCGAGATCTCCTCGACGCCGCGGTTGCTCGCCGCGTCGAGCTCGACATAGTCGACGAAGCGGCCGGCGTCGATGTCGCGGCAGGCATCGCAGACGCCGCAGGGCTGCGCGGTGATGCCGCCCTGCCCGTCCGGCCCGGTGCAGTTGAGCGACTTGGCGAGGATGCGCGACACCGTCGTCTTGCCCACGCCGCGCGTGCCGGTGAACAGATAGGCGTGGTGCAGCCGCTGCTGCGTGAGCGCATTGGCCAGCGCCTGCACGACGTGCTCCTGCCCGACCATCGCCTCGAAGCTGCGCGGCCGGTACTTGCGGGCAAGCACGAGATAACTCATGCGCTTCATTCTACGGGCCGCCCTCCGCCCGGGCCGGCGCATCGGCTGGCCGATAATCGCGCCCCATGACCGACGCCGCCCGCCCCGACTCCAGCACGCTCAGCTACGAACAGGCCGGCGTCAACTACGACCTGATCGACCCGCTCAAGGTGGCCGCGCAGCGCGCCGCCGCCGCCACCGCCGTCAACCTGGCCGCGCACGGCTTCGCCGAAGTGCCGGCCTCGCGCGGCGAATCGGCCTATGTGCTCGACGTCGGGCCGTTCTATCTGGCGAGCATCGTCGAATGCCTGGGCTCCAAGGCGCTGGTGGCCGACGAGATGAAGGCGCTCACCGGCCGCAGCTTCTACGACGCGATCGCGCAGGACACCATCGCGATGGCGATCAACGACCTCATCACCGTCGGCGCGACGCCGCTGGTGGTGCAGGCCTACTGGGCCGCCGGCGGCAGCGACTGGTTCGGCGACGCGCAGCGCGCGCAGGCCCTGGTGGCCGGCTGGAAGAAGGCCTGCGACACCTGCGGCGTGGCCTGGGGCGGCGGCGAGACGCCGGCGCTGGCGGGCATCGTCGAGGCCGGCCGCATCGACCTCGCCGCCAGCTGCACCGGCATCGTCAATCCGAAGGCGCGGCTCTCGCTGGGCGACAAGCTCGGCGCCGGCGACGCCATCGTGCTGCTGGCCTCCAGCGGCATCCACGCCAACGGCCTGAGCCTGGCGCGCAAGCTGGTGGAGCGGCTGCCGCAGGGTTATCTCACCGAGGTGGCGAAGGGCCTCAGCTACGGCGAGGCGCTGCTCGCACCGACCACGCTGTATTCGCCCGTCACCGAGGCGCTCGCCAAGGCCGGCATCGTGCCGCACTACTGCGCCAACATCACCGGCCACGGCTGGCGCAAGCTGCTGCGCCACCCGGCCACGCTGTCCTACCGCGTCCACGCCGTGCCGCCGGTGCCGCCGGTGCTGAAGTTCATCCAGCAGCACGCGCGCCAGGACGACCACGAGGCCTACGGCACGCTCAACATGGGCGCCGGCTTTGCACTCTTCGTCGCGCAGGAAGAGGCGCAACGCTGCGTCGAGATCGCCCAGGCGCAGGGCGTGGCCGCGATGATCGCGGGCCGCGTCGAGGCCGGCGCGAAGCGCCTGATCGTCGAACCGCTGGGCATCGAGTGGGGCGACGACGCGCTGCAGCTGCGCTGAGCCGAGGTCTCAGCCCGACGGCGCGGGCAGGGCCAGCATCAGCTGGTTGCGCAGGCTGCGCGCGAGGCGCAGCCGGTGGGCATCGGGCCGCAGTTGCGCTTCGGCGTCGGCATCCAGGTAGATCATGCCGAGCGGCACGCCGCGCGAGTGCATCGGCAGCACCATGAAGCGGCGCGCGTCGGGCCCGGCGCGGAACCAGCCCGGCAGACGTTGCGCGATGCGCGGCTCGCGCGCGTCCTCGATGGCCGTGTCGACGCCGCGGCGGCACAGCAGCGCGAAGAGATCGTCGCCCTTGTCGGGATCGACCCGGCAGTGCGCATGCCAGTCGGGCAGCCGGCCCTGCATCAAGGTCATGGCGCCGTGCAGCGAGCCGTCGGGGCGGCGTATGCACAGCAGCGCCGCGCGCGCATCGAGCCCGCGCCAGAGTGCCTCCAGCGCGAGCGCCGGCGCGCTCTCGAGAGCATCGCCGCCTTCGACCAGCGCGGCGCTGAGATCCTGGATGGCCTGGCTCATCAGCTCGGCAGGGCCTTCCGGCGCCACCGTCTCCTGATCGGCCGGAGCGATGGCATCGTGATCGCCGACGCGCCCCGCATCGGCCGCGGCCGCCTGGCCCCGACCACCCCAGGCGGGAAAGCGGCTCAGCGGCAGCTCGAGCAGCGCCGCGAGGTCGGGCACGCGCAGGCGCGCCCAGCCCAACGCCGCCTCGAGGCGCGCCACGCCCGGCCCCTCCGGGTGGCGCACGAGCGCGTGGCACGCCGCGGGCCACTGTTCGCTCGGGCGCCGCAGCAGCAGGTCGGCAAGGTCGTCGGCCAGGGCGGCCAGGGCCGGCGTGCCGAAGCGCCCCGCGCCGGCATCGCGCACCATGCTCTGCGCCAGCAGCGGCGGCCAGCCCCACTGCCCCGCGAGTCGCTGGCCGATCTCGCTGAAGGCCTGGCCGAGTGGCCGGCGGGCGGCCGCGTCCTCCTCGTCGCTGCATGGCCAGCGGTCGGCTGGCACGGCCGACCGTGCGCTGCGCCGGGCTTGCGGCAGATGCAAGGCGACGAGCATCCGCCCCAGGTTGCGGAACAGTGCTGCGAGGTAGGCATCCTCGGTGTCGCGGCGGCCCTCGGCGAGCTGGTCGGCGAGCATCGCGGCCAGCAGCGCCCGCAGGCAGTCTTCGCGAAGGTCCATGGAGGCATCGCGCTGCAGCAGCGCGTCGATCAGCCGTGCGGCCACGGCCAGCCGCCCCACGGCATCGAAGCCCATCACGGCGATGGCACGGGTGATGGTGACGATCTGCCCCGCCCCGGCCGTCCGGTAGAACGAGGCATTCACGAGCCTCAGCAGCCGCTGGCTCAAGCCCGGGTCCTTGAGCAGCACGGCCGACAGCGCCTGCACCCGCGAGCGCTCGCAACGCGCCAGACGCCGCACCTCGGGCATCAGCGAGGGCAGCGACGGCAGGTCCGGCTGCCGGCTCAACCGATCCATCAGGTCGGTCAGGGGGTCGGATTGAGGCGATGTAGGCATGCGGCGAATTTGATCACGCAATTCGCCATATGAATCATTTACATCATTTGAATGCGATCATTTCGTGCATTCCAACCGACCACCCCGCTCGCCTACAATGCCGCTCGACGGGCCTCCCCGCATGGGAGCGCGCCCAACCGGGTCAGGTGGGGAACCAAGCAGCCCTAAGCGTTGCGACCAGTGCCGGGGGTAAGGCTCGTCACCCCAACTCCTTCCGGGCGATTAACCTGCAGCTAACCTGCACGGCCCATGATGGCGTCGCCCGCCAGCACCGCGTTTCACGCGGGCCGACACGCCCCGATTGCCGGTTCTCCTCCCTGCCGGATGTGCCTTCGTGTGTCGGCGGCGGGCCTTTTCGCCCCGCCCGCCACAGGCCTCAGCTCGCCTGCCTGAAGGCCATCACGGCCTGGTTGCGCAGGGTGCGCAGCAGCGACAGTTCCTTCTCGCCGAGTTCGATGCCGCCGGGCTGCGCCTTGTCGGCATAGATCAGCGCGAAGGGCGCGCCCTTCAGCGTCAGCGGCAGCAGCAGGAAGGCCGGCGCGCGCACGTGGCTGCGGTACCAGGGCGGCAGCTTGGCCTCGATGTTGGCGACGGTGGCGTCGCTGATCAGCGTATCGGCGCCCTTGGCGCAGACCAGCGCGAACAGGTCGGCACCGCCCTTGAGCGGCACCCTGAACTGCGCGGCCACGGCCTCGGCGCCTTCGCCCAGGCCGAAGCGGCCGGTGAGCGTCTCGGTCTTCGGGTCGCGCAGGCAGAAGACGATGCGGCGGAAGCCCAGCGCGCGGAACATGGTCTCGAGGATCATGCGCAGCACTTCGTTGAGCTTGAAGCTCTCGACCATCGAGTTGGTGATGTCGGCGATGCCCGCGGCCAGCACCTCGGCGGCGTTGATGCGCGGCGGCGCTTCCTCGATGCGCGTCGCCTCGAAGGCGGTCACGGTAGCCTGCAGCGTGTGCGGCGCGAGCGTGTCGGCATCGGCCGCGCTGGGCGGCGCCTCGGCCACCACGGTGGCGAGCAGGCGCCGCGCCGGTGAATTCGGCGCCACCTGCAGGCTCATCGCCTGGGCCGCCTGCGCGAGGCGATGGCGTGCCTGCTCGGTGGCCGACTGGATCTCGCGCACCGAGAGGCCGAGCGCGCGCGCGTGGCGCTCGGCGATGGCCGCCAGCCGCGCGGTCGGGTCGCCCTCGGTGCGCAGCAGCGTGTCGGTGAGTTCGTTGGCGGCCAGCGTCAGCCAGCGCAGCCGCTCGGGCGCCTTGTCGGGCACGCGCGCCGGCGGTTCGCCGTCGGGGCGGCGCATGCAGCGCTGCAAGGTGTCGGGCAGGCCCCAGCTCTTGGCGATGCCCAGGCCCAGGTCCTCGAAGCTCAGGCCCAGCACGCCGATGGCCGCAGCCGCCTCGGCCTGCGCCTGCGCGGCCAGCGAGCCGGCGTCGCGCACGCTCGCCGCCACGGCGCTGCGGATCTGGCGCGCCTCCTCGGGGAAGTAGTACTCGGTGAGCAGCCGGCCGAGGTTCTGGAACATCGCGCCGATGAAGGCTTCTTCGCCCTCGCGCGCCACGCGGCACAGTTCGCCGGCCAGCGAGCCGGCCATCAGCGCGCGCAGGAATTCTTCCTTGAGCTGGTTGGCGTGGCCCTTGTCGTGCATGTGCTCGAGCAGCACCAGGCTGAGCGCCATGTTGCGGATGCCCGCGAAGCCGATCAGCGCCACCGCGCGCGACACCGTGCTGATGCTGCCGCCGCCGGCATGCGTGAAGTGCGCGCTGTTGACCAGGCGCAGCAGCTTGTTGGTGAGCGCCACGTCCTTGAGGATTTCGCTCGACAGGCTGGCCAGGCTCTCGTGCTCGGAGGCGGCGATGCGCTGGATGCGTGCGATCGAATCCGACAGCGCCGGGAAGTCGCTCTTGTGGCGCATGCGCCGCAGCAGGAAGTCGAGCGTGCCGCTGTTCGACGCGGCGCCCGCTTCGCTCTCGCTGCTGCGCGGCGTCATCCACTGGCGCAGCGCATCGGCGAAGGCGCTCGCATCGGCGAAGCGCTGCGCCGGGTCACGCGCGATCGCGCGGCGCAGCACGGCGCGCAGCGGATCGTCCACAGTCGAAGGCAGCTCGGCGGGCAGCGCCAGATCCTGCTCGGCGATGCGGCGCATCGCGGCATAGGGGTCGCGCTCGCGCACCAGCGCCTGGCCGGCCAGCATCTCCACCAGCACCAGGCCGGCGGAGAACACGTCCATCGCCGGCGTCGGCGTCGCACCGCGCGTGGCCTCGGGCGACATGTAGTTGGGCGTGCCCACCACCAGGCCCTCGCCGGCCACGCCGCCGCGATCGTTCAGGCGCGCGGCGATGCCGAAATCCATCACGCGCGCGCGGCCGCTGCCATCGACGAGGATGTTCGAAGGCTTCAAGTCACGATGCACCACGCCGCCCGCATGCGCGGCCTGCAGCGCCTCGAGCACACCCAGCATCAGCGCCAGCGCCTCGTGCGGCGGCAGCGCGCCGCGCGCGCGCACGTGTTCTGCGAGCGTGCGCCCGGGCACGAACTCGAAGACGAGGTAGGGCTTGCCGTCCTGCACGTCGGCCTCGAACACCGGCACGATGGACGGATGCGTCAGGCGGCTGACGCTGCGCGCCTCCTGCAGCCAGTGCGTGATGTCGCGCGGGTCGACGTCGGCGCCCGCGGTGATGAGCTTGACGGCCACCTCACGCTCCAGGCGCGCATCGAAGCCCAGCCAGACGGTGGCCTGCGCGCCCTTGCCGAGCACGCGGCGCAATTCGAAGCGGCCGATCTTGTTCATGCCGGCCCCGTCGCGGTGGCTTCACCCGCGCTGGTGATCGTGCGCGGCATCGCCGCAGCGGCCGTGCCGCTCTGCAGTGCAGCGCGTGCGCCCTGCAAGGCCTCCTGCAGTTCGCGCGGACTGAGCTCGAGCACGCGCGCATAGCGCTGCGACACCTGCGCGATGGCGGCGGCGATCTTCGGTGCCGGCAGGCGCGTCATCGCATCGACCGCCTCGTTGGCCGCGCTCGCGGCGGCGCGCAGCATGTCGGCATCGCTGTCCGGGTGGCGCACCGGCTTGCCGGCGGGCAGGCGGCGGATCATGTGCTGCACCTCGTCGCCCAGGCCCCAGTGGCGTGCCACCGCGGCGCCCAGCGATTCGATGTCCACACCCAGCACCGCATAGGCGGCCGACTCTTCGCTCAGGCCGGGCTGCGGCGGCGCCTCGGGCTCCTTGGGCGGCAGCGGCTGCATCAGCTGGCGGATCTGCTCGGCCTCGTCCGGGAAGTGGTACTGCACCAGCAGCCGGCCGAGGTTCTGCATCACCGCGACGAGGAACACCACCTCGGCGTCGTAGCCCGGCGGGCGCAGCGCCTGCGCGGCGTGGCCGGCCAGGCGCACGACGTTGATCAGGCGCGCCATCGCCGCCGCGGCCGCTTCGTCCATCGGCCCCGGCCACTGGCGCAGCGCGTTGGCCGTGTTGCGCACGCCGTCCACGCCCAGCAGCGCGATGGCGCGGCGCAGCGTCAGCACCGGGCCGTTGCCGGCCACCTGCGTGCCGCGCACCTGGGCCGAGTTGACCGTGCGCAGCAGCTCGAAGCTGAGCGCGATGTCCTGCAGCAGCAGCTCGGCCATCTCGTCGGTGCGCTGCGTGTCGGTGAACGAGAGCTTGGCCAGGCGCCGCGCGATGCCCGGCAGCGCCGGCAGGTGGCCGACGCTGTGCAGCCGGTCGATCAGCAGCGCGATCGGGTCGCCCTGCCCGCGCTGCTCGACTTCGCGCCAGCCTTCCAGCGCGCGCAGCAGCGTGCGCGCGTTCAGGTAGCGCTGGCGCTCCTGCGAGGCGGTGCAGCGGTTGGCGATGGCGCGCAGGCCCTCGGGCACCGGCTGCGGCGTGGTCCAGGGCAGGCGCACCAGATCGCGGCCGTGCGGCGGCATGCGCGCGATCACCACGCTCACGTCGGCCTCGTCGAGCACCGGTGCGCCGGAGAGCATCTGGTGCAGCAGCACGCCGATGGCCAGCACGTCGCGCTCGGCGTCGTCGCGCTGGGCACGGCGGGCATCGGCCTCGGGCGCCGCCGGCGGCGCCTCGACGGCGCCGAAGGCCGCCAGCCGCAGCTGGCCTTGCGCGCCAATCAGCACGTGGTGGAGCTGCAGGTCGCGGTGCGCCACGCCCGCCTCGTGCGCGAAGGCCAGCCCTTGCAAGGCCTGGCAGACGAGGCCGGCCACGTCCAGCGGCGCGAGCGGCGGCTGAGCGGCCAGCCACTCGCCCAGCGTGAGGCCGAGGGCGCGGTCGCAGGCGAGATAGGGCCAGTGATCCTGCACGCCGACCTCGATGACGTGGGCGAGATTCGGATGGTTGAGCCGCGCGGCCTGCTTCATCTCACGCAGGCGCAGCTCGAGCGCTTCGGCATCGTGCGGCTGCACGCGCGGCAGCGTCAGCATCACCTCCTGGCCGAGGCGCGGATCGAAGGCGAGCCAGGCCATGCTGCCAGCGCTCTTGCCCAGTAGCTGGCGCAGCTCGTAGCGGCCGAAGGCGCGCGGCGGGCTGGTGCGGGCAGGAGAAGCGGGCGTGACGGAAGCGGCCATCGGGACTGGCAGGTGGTCTGCATCGATTGGAAGCGAGCCGGCGCTGCGCGCAAGCGACGATCAGCGGGGCGAAAGCCCCTCAGATCAGGCCGATCCGGATTCGATCAGGCGGCCATCGCCGGCGATGAAGGCGCTGCGCACGCGCGCCCCGGGCTGCGCCTGCCGCACCGCCTCGCGGTAAGCGGCGAGCTGGGCGTGGTAGGCCTCCAGCGCCTCGGGGCGGTGCTGCAGCTTGTAGTCCAGCACCCACCAGGTGTCGACGCCGGCATCATCCAGGCGCACCAGCCGGTCGATGTAACGCACGCTGCCGTCCACGCTCACCGGCACCTCGTTGCCCGCCCAGCGCAGCGCCGTCGCATCGAAGAAGCGTGCGCAATCCGGGTGGGCGAGGATGCGGCCGGCCACGCGCGCCACCTCCTCGGCGGGCGCGCCGAACTCGGCGGCCGCGCCGGCCGCCAGCGCCTGCAGTTCGCCGCCCGCGCCGCTGCGCCACTCGAGCACGCGGTGCACCGCCTGGCCGAGGCGCGAAGCCGGGCTGTCGTCGACCGGTGCCGGCGCCGGCGGCGCGAGCGGCGCATCGCTCCAGCGCGGCAGCACGATCAGTTCGGGCGCCGGCTCGGGGCGCGGAACAGCCTTCGTTGCCGCCGCCTGCGGCCAGGGCGCGGCGAGCGGCGCTACACGCTGCCACCAGCTCGCCGCGGCCGTGCGCCGCGACGGCTCGGTGGCGCTCAGCACCAGCGTGTGCCGGGCGCGCGTCATCGCCACGTACAGGCCGTTGAGCTCCTCGCGCGCGCGCTCGCGCTGCTCCTCGGCCATCGCGTCGGCCAGCTCGGCCGGGGCCTGGTTCTCGTTGTAGAGGAAGGCGCAGCGGCGCGGCGCACTGAGCCGCACCGGCCAGTCGACCAGCAACGTGGCGGTCTCGGTGCGATTGGGCTCGGGGTCGGCGTCCATCACGAACACGACGTCGGCCTCCAGCCCCTTGGCGCCGTGCACGGTCAGCAGGCGCACGGCGCCGCCCAGATCGGGCGCCGGCACCGTGATCGTGCGCCGGCGCAGCGCGCGCACGAAGGCATAGGGCGTGGCATAACGCCCGCCGTCGAGCGCCAGCGACTGGGCCAGCACCGCATCCACCGTGGCCAGCGCCACCGCCCGCTGCGCGGCGGGCACACGCGCGGCGAGGCACTCGCGCAGTTCGCCCTCGGCGACGATGCGGTCGAGCAGATCGTGCGGCGGCAGGTGGCGCGCGGCCTCCTGCCAGGCGGCCAGCAGCCGGCGCGCGCGTGCCAGCGCATCGCCCTCGCCGGGCCAGTTCATCAGCGCGCCCCACCAGTCGCCCGCCGCACCGGCGCGGCGAGAGAGCGCGAGCAGATCGGCGTCGGCCGCGTCGAACAGCGGGCTGCGCAGCGCGCGCGCGAGCGACAGGCGGTGCTGCGGCGAGACCAGCGCATCGAGCACGGCGACCAGATCCTGCGCCTCGGGCGCTTCGATCAGCGTGGCGTCGTCCACTGCCACGCAGGGCACGTGGCGGCGCTGCAGCGCCTGCGCGAGCAGCCGCAGCGGCGCACGCTTGCGCGCCATCACCAGCAGCTCGCGCGGCGCGACGCCGGCCTCGATCTGCTGCACGATGGCCTCGGCCACCATCTGCGCCTCGGCCTCGCGGCGTTGCAGCTCGGGCTCGCGGCGCGGTTCGCTGAGGCTGTCGCGCCAGCGCGGCTCGTCCGCCTCGTCCGGCTTGTCGCCCTTGGCCGGGCGCGGCACGCGCGGCAGGGCGAACAGCGCCGGCGCGCCGTCCGCGTCGACTTCGGTCGTGTGGGCGCGGAAGCCCAGGAAGGCGCCCTCGCCCTGCGCTGCCTCGAACACCGTGTTGAGCGCCGCGAGCACGCCGGGCGCATTGCGGCGCGTGTGGTCGCACTCGAGCACGCAGCCGCCCAGCGCCTCGACGACGAACTCGCGCACCGCGCCGAACACGCGCGGCTCGGCGCGGCGGAAGCGGTAGATGCTCTGCTTCGGATCGCCGACCACGAACACCGCCGGCGCGCGCTGCCCGCTCGCCCCGCCGCCCGCGCCGGCATAGGCCGACAGCCAGGCGTGCAGCGCATGCCATTGCAGCGGGCTGGTGTCCTGGAACTCGTCGATCAGCACGTGGCGGATGCGCGCGTCCAGCCGCTCCTGCACCCAGCCCGACAGGCTGGCGTCGCGCAGCAGCGCCAGCGCGCCATGCTCGAGGTCGTTCATGTCGAGCAGGCCGCGCTCGCGCTTGTAGGCGGCGTACTCGGCCAGCAGCACGCGCGCGAGCCGCAGCATGCGGGCGTGCTCGAGGTGGCATTCGTGCTGGTGCTGGCGCGCGGCGAGGGTCTCCAGCGCGCGCACGCTCGCGTCGAGTCCGGGCAGGTCACCGAGCTTGCGCGGCGTGCCGGTGGTAGTGAAGAGCGCTGCCCACACCGCCGCGAAACGCGCCGCGGCGTCGGTGAGCTCCAGCGCCGCTTGCAGCGCTGCGCCGGCGTCGCGGCAGGTCTTCTTCGCGCTCGCCGCGAGCGCCGCCGCGAGGCCGAGCAGATCGTGGCGCCAGGCCGCGTTGCCCACCTCGGCACAGGGCGGCGCGGCGCCTTCAGTCACGGCGGGCGCGACGCCGTCTTGCAGCACGCCGGCACGATCGGCCAGCTCGAGCTCGACGCGCCGCGCCAGCACCGCCTCGAACCACTTGGCCGCCTGGCTGCGGCCGCGCAGGCGCAGCAGCTCGGCATGGTCGGCACGGCGCGCTTCGTCGCGCAGCAGCGCGCCATGGAAGCGCCGCATCACCTCGCTGCGATGGTCGGCGATGTCCAGCAGCAGCTCGCCCTCGGGGTCGAGGCCGATCTCGTCGAGCAGCTCGTAGGGCGCAGCGCGCAGCAGCTGCGCGAACCAGGCGTGGAAGGTGCGCACCTCCACCGCGCGGCCGCTGTCGAGCACGCGGCGCTGCAGGCCTGCCAGCGCCTCGACCCAGGCCGGCGCTTCGGCACTCGGCACACCCCGCGCGACCAGTTCCTCGATGCGCGTCGCATCGTTCATCGCCGGCGCGGCGAACTCGCGCAGCCACTTGTCGAGGCGATCGCGCATCTCGCCGGCCGCCTTCTTGGTGAAGGTGATGGCGAGAATCTCCTGCGGCTGCGCGCCATCGAGCAGCGCGCGCACGATGCGCGACACCAGCATCCAGGTCTTGCCGGCGCCGGCGCAGGCCTCGACGACGACGCTGCGGCGCGGATCGCAGGCGAGCGCGTAGAAGGCCTCGCGCGACACGTCGCGTCCGTCGGCGCGGTAGGCCGGGCTCGTGCTCATGCGCTCACTCCGTCGGGCCAGTGATCACGCCGGCACAGCCCACGCGCCTCGCAGTTCTCGCACACCTCGCCCTCGCCCAGCGCCGGCAGCGGCGCACCATCGCGCAGGCGAGCGAACTCGGCGCCGAGCTCGCGCACCAGCACATCGGCGCTGCGCTGCACCTGCGGGTGCACGAGCGGCTTGATCTCGTCGGCCTGGTCCAGCGGCAGGTAGCAGGCGCGCAGCGGCAGCGTGGCCTGCGACGCGAGCAGCGCGGCATAGAAGGCGAGCTGGGTGTCTTCCAGGGGCTGCTTCAGCTTGTCCTTCAGGCGCTGGATGGACGAGGTCTTGTAGTCGATCAGCTCGAGCGCGCCGCCGAGCTCGACGCTGTCGATGCGGTCGATCACGCCTTGCAGCTCGACGCCGCCCATCGCCTCGGGCCGGATGCGCAGCTCGCGCTCGCCGTCCTGCCAGCGCGCGCCCTCCGCATCGCGCGCATGCAGCCAGGCGAGGTAAGCCGGCACGAAGCGCGCGAAGCTGGCCGCGAAGGGCAGGAACTCGTCGTCGGCCAGGCCCATCGCGGCCTGCTCCTGCACGGCGATGCGCTGCAGGCACTCGGCCTCGGCCGCCAGCGGCGCGGGCTCGCCGCGCTGGCGGTGGAAGGCGAGCAGCACATGGTGCAGCCAGTCGCCGTAGTCGCGCTTCTCGAGCTCGGCCTCGAGCTCGTCGTCTTCTCGCAGGCCCAGCACGTGGCGGGCGAAGAAGCGGTACGGGCAGTCGCGCAGCGCCTCCACCGCGCTGGCCGATACGCGCGTCGGCAAGGCGTCGGCCGCCACCGGCAGCGGCCGCGAGAGCGGCTGCGCTTCGAGCCGCAGCGTGGGGCGTGGGTCTTGCCACTCGGCGAGCGCGCGGCCTTGCGCGGCGAGATCGAGCGCGAGCCGCTGCACCAGCGGGCTGTCGGAGAGCGGCTCGCCGTCGGCGTCGGCATGGCTGCGCAGCAGCGTCACCTGCGGTGCGGCCAACGCGTGGGCGAAGGCGAGAGCTTCACGCTGCTGCCGCTCGGCGCGGCCGGGCAGGCCGAGTGCGATGAGTTCGGCGTCCGACAGCAACGGATGTGTCGCCGGCGCCGCGCCGAGGTGGCGATCGTCGGCGCCCGGGCAGACCACCGCCGCGAAGGGGCGCAGCATCAGCTGCGCCAGCGGCGTGATGATCACGCGCACGGCTTCCGGCGGCGGCGCGGCGGGTTTGAAGGTGGCGGCCTCGAACGCAGCGTCGACCCAGGCGACGAAGCCCTCCAGGCCGAGACGCGCCGTGCCGGTGGCCTCGCGCCAGGCCGCGGGGCTGCTGCCTTCGGCGTCCAGCCGCAGCGCGCGCAACACCGCGCGGCCAGCCTCGTCGCCGCACAGCGCCTCCCAGCCGCCACACGCGACCAGCGCATCGCGCAGCGCGGCCAGCCACTCGGCCACCGAGCGCGGTGCCGAGCGCAAACGCGCCAGCACCGCTTCGAGCTGGGCGAAGAAGGTTTCCAATTTGTCGTCGAGCTCGAGCGCCGCGATGCGAGCGACGCGCGCGACGCCACGGCGCCGGCACTGGCGCTCGAGTTCGCGCACCCGATCGTCGAACCCAGCGTCGCCGGGCCACTCGCGCAGCGCCTTGAGCCAGTCGAACAGGCTGTCGCTGGATGCATGCGGCGAAGCGCTGCGCAGCAAGCTCATCACCAGGGCGGCGGCGCGGGTGGTCGAGAGCGTCCAGCCCGTCTCGTCGGCCAGCGGCACGTTCTGCCGCTCGAGCAGCGCACGCACGCGCCGCACGCGCTGGCGGTCCAGCCCCACCAGCGCCACCGGCGATTCGCCGCGCTCCAGGTGGGCCAGCACCTGCGCGGCGCTGCGCTGCGCTTCCTGCTCGACGTCGTCGCAGCGCGCCAGGGCCGGCGCGGCACGCGGCGTCTCGGTCAGGGCGGCATCGGCATCGATGATCAGGCAGCGCACGCCCGCCGGGGCTTCGGCCAGCAGCGCTTGCGCCAGCTCATCGGCCCCGCCGGCCTGCACGACGATCCAGGCCGAAGGGCGCAGCGCGAACAGGCGGTCGGTGGGCGCCTCGCCCGTCGCGGCCGCCCACTCGAGCGCGATGCGCGCCAGCCAGCGCTGCTGCGTGCCCGGCCCCGAGGTCGGCGCGAGAAGCGCGCGCGCTTCGGCCCACCAGGCCTCGCGCCGCTGCGGCGCACGTGCCTGCGCAGCGCGCGCGAACGCCTGCGCACTTTCGACCAGCGCGCCGACGGCGCGCTCGAAGCGGCGCGGGTCACGCCGCGCCAGCGCCTGGCCGAGCGCCTGAGCGCGCAGCAGGCGTGCGGCAACGAGGCGGTCGGCCGGCACGTCGAAGCTCAATGACTGCGGCGCTACCGCCTCGGCCGGGCCGAGCGAGGCGGCCAGCGTGCGTGTCGTCTCGATGCGTGGCGGCCAGCCGCCGCGGCGCGCGAAGGCCGCCCGTGCCGGCGCGAGCAGCGCACCGAAGGGCAGCAGCACGACCGCATCGCGCAGTTCGATG
Organism: Piscinibacter sp.; assembly: GCA_017983795.1. Lineage (GTDB taxonomy): Bacteria > Pseudomonadota > Gammaproteobacteria > Burkholderiales > Burkholderiaceae_C > Piscinibacter. The sequence goes on along the minus strand of JAGOAS010000003.1, from coordinate 165,902 downwards.
CCTTCCTGCTCACGCCATTGCGAGACTCGGGCAGCGAGCGCATCCCAGGCGGCATCGCCCGCGGCGTTCAAGGGGAGTCGCGCTATCGCGGCCATAGGCAGGACGGGGTGCCGCGGCCGGCGCCACGGGGGGGCTTTGTGTCAGAATCATTGTGCCTCGTCATCTGCGCACGAGGCATTCTCCCGAGGACAAGCCATGAGCAGCGAGCTGATCAAACACATCTCCGATGCGTCGTTCGATACCGACGTGCTGAAGTCCGACAAGCCGGTGCTGGTCGACTACTGGGCCGAGTGGTGCGGCCCGTGCAAGATGATCGCGCCCATCCTCGACGAGGTCTCGAAGGACTACAACGGCCGCCTGCAGGTCGTGAAGATGAACGTCGACGAGAACAACGTCACCCCGGCCAAGTTCGGCATCCGCGGCATCCCGACGCTGATGCTGTTCAAGGACGGCCAGCACGCCGCGACCAAGGTCGGCGCGCTGTCCAAGGCCCAATTGACGGCCTTCCTCGACGGTCATCTATAATCTCCTCCAATAGCTGAGCCGCCCCCGCTGCCACGAGCAGCCGGGCGACCCAGCGGAAGATCCGCCGCCACGCAGCCTCGCGTGGATCCGGCCCCCACTCCCAAGTAGTGCATTTCCGCCTTGGCGCCATCGCGCGCCGCCCGGCTCCACCCCAGGGTGTTCCTCCATGCATCTTTCCGAACTGAAAGCGCTCCACGTCTCCGAGCTCATCAAGATGGGCGAAGGCCTGGAGATCGAGAACGTCGCTCGCATGCGCAAGCAGGAGCTGATGTTCGCGATCATGAAGAAGCGCGCCAAGGGCGGCGAGCAGGTATTCGGCGACGGCGTGCTCGAGGTACTGCCCGACGGCTTCGGCTTCCTGCGCTCGCCGGACACGAGCTACATGGCGTCGACCGACGACATCTACCTCAGCCCGAGCCAGATCCGCCGCTTCAACCTGCACACCGGTGACGCCATCGAGGGCGAAGTGCGGGTTCCGAAGGACGGCGAGCGCTACTTCGCGCTCGTCAAGGTCGACCGCGTCAACGGCCTGACCCCGGAGGAGAGCAAGCACAAGATCATGTTCGAGAACTTGACGCCGCTCTTCCCGAAAGAGCAGTTCAAGCTCGAGCGCGAGATCAAGTCGGAAGAGAACATCACCGGGCGCATCATCGACCTGATCGCGCCCATCGGCAAAGGCCAGCGCGCGCTGCTCGTCGCCCAGCCCAAGACCGGCAAGACGGTGATGATGCAGAACATCGCGCACGCGATCGTCGCCAACCACCCGGACGTCTACCTGATCGTGCTGCTCGTCGACGAGCGCCCCGAGGAAGTGACCGAGATGGTGCGCACGGTGCGCGGCGAGGTCATCAGCTCGACCTTCGACGAGCCGGCCGCCCGCCACGTGCAGGTGGCCGAGATGGTGATCGAGCGCGCCAAGCGCCTCGTGGAGCTGAAGAAGGACGTGGTGATCCTGCTCGACTCCATCACCCGCCTCGCGCGCGCCTACAACAACGTGCTGCCGAGCTCCGGCAAGGTGCTGACCGGCGGCGTCGATGCCAACGCGCTGCAGCGCCCCAAGCGCTTCTTCGGCGCGGCGCGCAACGTCGAGGAAGGCGGGTCTCTCACCATCATCGGCACCGCGCTGATCGACACCGGCAGCCGCATGGACGAGGTGATCTACGAGGAGTTCAAGGGCACCGGCAACTGCGAGATCCACCTCGATCGCCGCATGGCCGAGAAGCGCGTCTACCCCTCGATCCTGATCAACAAGTCGGGCACGCGCCGCGAGGAGCTGCTGCTCAAGCCGGAGATCCTGCAGAAGACCTGGATCCTGCGCAAGCTGCTCTACAACATGGACGAGATCGAGGCGATGGAGTTCATCCTCGACAAGATGAAGCAGTCGAAGAACAACCTGGACTTCTTCGACATGATGCGGCGCGGGGGCTGATCGGCCGATCAGTTATACTTCGCGGTTTTCCAGCGTCGGAAAGTGCGCCGAATGGGTCGGCGTGGCTCCCGAATCAGCCGCTCGAGAGGCAAGACATGAAAGAAGGCATCCACCCCAGCTACCGCGAAGTCTGCTTCGTGGATCTGTCCAACGGTTTCAAGTTCGTCACGCGCTCGACCGTGCAGACGAAGGAAACCATCAAGATGGAAGACGGCCGCGAGCTGCCGCTGATGAAGCTGGAAACCACCAGCGAATCGCACCCGTTCTACACCGGCACGCAGAAGAGCGTGGACTCGCTTGGCGGCCGCGTCGAGAAGTTCCGCAACAAGTTCGCGCACCTGAAGAAGTAAACCGCTTCGCGTGCTTGACGATCAAGGCAGCTTCGGCTGCCTTTTTCGTTGCCGCGGCATTTCTGCTGCATCATTGCCCGTCTCCCAGGCCCGCCGCCGTTGAACTCGCCGAACCCTGCCCTCGTCACCCAGCGCGCCGCACAGCGGCTGCCGCGGCTGGCGCTGCTGCTGTTCTGCGCGGCCTACGTGATGCCGGGTGTGTTCGGCCGCGACCCGTGGAAGAACGCCGACGTGGCGGCCTTCGGCCACATGGCGGCGATCGCCGAGGGCCGCGCCGGCTGGTTCTCGCCGGCGCTGGCCGGCCTGCCCGCCGACGGAGCGCTGGCGCCCTACTGGCTCGGCGCGCTGTTCATCAAGGCCCTGCCCTGGCTGGATGCCGCGCTGGCCGCGCGCATTCCCTTCGCGCTGCTGCTGGTGGCCGTGCTGATGCTCACCTGGTACGCCAGCTACCACCTCGCGCGCACCGAGGCCGCCCAGCCCCTGCCCTTCGCCTTCGGCGGCGAGGCGACGCCGGTCGACTACGCGCGTGCGATCGCCGACGGTGCGCTGCTGGCCGTGATGGCCACGCTCGGCCTGCTGCAGCTGGGCCACGAGACGACGCCCGAGCTCGTGCAGCTCACCGGGGCCTCGATGTTCCTCTACGCGCTCGCCGCCGCGCCGTTCCGGCGCAGCCGTTCGCGCGTTGCGGCGCTGCTCTCGCTGCCGCTGATGGCCGCGAGCGGCGCACCGGCGATCGCCACCGTGCTGGCGATCGTGGGCACGGCGATCTGCGGCCGCTCGGCCTATGCGCAGGTGCGGCGCACGGCCTGGTGGATCGCGGCGGCCGGCGTCATCGCGCTGGCGCTGGGCACGGCCCTGTCGGCCTGGGCCTGGCGCGTCGCCGGCCTGGCCGGGCTGAACCCGCTCACCACGGCGCGCCTGCTGCTGTGGTTCGGCTGGCCAGCCTGGCCGCTCGCGCTGTGGACGCTGTGGCGCTGGCGCGGCCACCTGCTGCACCGGCACATCGCCGTGCCGCTGGGCATCACGCTGAGCGCCATCGGCGCCTGCCTCGCGATGGGCGGCTCGGATCGCGCGCTGATGCTGGGCGTGCCCTCGCTGGCCGTGCTGGCCGCCTTCGCGCTGCCGACCCTGCAGCGCAGCGCCTCGGCGGCGATCGACTGGTTCTCGGTATTCTTCTTCAGCCTGTGTGCGCTGGCGATCTGGGTCATCTACGCCGCGATGCAGACCGGCGCGCCGGCCAAGCCGGCGGCCAACGTGGTGCGCCTGGCGCCGGAGTTCCACCCGAGCTTCTCGGCCTTCGCGCTGGCCATCGCCATCGCCGGCACGCTGGCCTGGGTGTGGCTGGTGCGCTGGCGCACCGGGCGGCACCGCCATCCGCTGTGGAAGAGCCTGGTGCTGCCGGCCGGCGGCGTGGCCATGTGCTGGCTGCTGCTGATGACGCTGTGGCTGCCGCTGCTCGACCACGCGCGCAGCTACCGGCCGCTGCTGGTGCGCATCGCCGAGCTGGTGCCGCGCGATGCCTGCATCGCCGCGCCGCAGATGCCGCGCGCGCTGCTGGCCGCACTCGAGGCGATGGGCCGCTACCGGGTCGACGCCATCACGCCGGCCGCGACCAGCCCCTGCGAGTTCCTCATCGTGGCGGGCAACGAGCGGCCGGGCATGCCGCAGATCGAAGGCTGGAAGCCGGTGGCGCGGGTGCAGCGCCCGACCGACCGCAACGACTTCACGCTGGTCTACCGGCGCGCTGACCTGGTTCAGCCGGCGCGCTGACGCGGCTCAGCGAAGCTCGCCCTCGGCGCGCACGCGCGCGGCGGGGAAGACGATGCGAAAGCGCGAGCCCTTGCCCGGCTCGCTGTCGATCTGCAGCTCGGCGCCATGCCGCTGCACCACGTGCTTGACGATCGCCAGCCCGAGCCCCGTGCCACCGGTGTCGCGCGAACGGCTGCCGTCGACGCGGTAGAAGCGTTCGGTCAGCCGCGGAATGTGCTCGCGCGCGATGCCCACGCCGCTGTCGGCGACGCTCAGCTCGCCGCCGCCGTCGGGCGCTCGTTGCCAGCCGAGCGTGATGCGGCCGCCCTCGGGCGTGTAGCGCACCGCGTTGCTGACGAGGTTGTGGATGGCGCTGAGCAGCTCGCTCTGCGCGCCGGCGAGCTCGACGCCCGCGGCGTCCGCGAACGCAATCGCGTGCCGGCCGGCGGACAAGGCCAAGGCATCCGACTCCACCTGCCGCAGCAGCGGCGCGAGCGCCACCCAGCGATCGGCTGCTGGCCGCGGGCTGCCTTCCAGCTGGGCGAGCGTCAACAGATCGTTCACCAGCGTCTGCATGCGCTGTGCCTGCTGCGTCATCAGCTCGAGCACGCGCTCGCGCTCGACCTCGGTGAGCGGCAGCTTGCCCATGGTCTCGATGAAGCCGGCCAGCACCGTGAGCGGCGTGCGGATCTCGTGCGAGACGTTGGCGACGAAGTCGCGCCGCATCGCCTCGTTGCGCTCGCGGTCGGTGATGTCCTGCGACAGCACCAGCTTCATGCCCTCGCCGTAAGGCCGCAGCAGCACCGACAGCGTGCCGTCGCCGCGCGGGTTCGGGAAGTTCACCGGCTCGGCGAAGCTCTGCTGCTGCAGGTAGGCGACGAAGGCCGGCGAGCGCACCAGGTTGGTCACGCGCTGACGGCGGTCGCGCTGCGGGTCGAGCCCGAAGTGGTCGGCCGAGACGCTGTTGCACCAGACGATCTGCTCGCTGGCGTCGAGGATCAGCACGCCGTTGGGCGAAGCCTCGATGGCGGAGAGAAACTGCTCGAGGCGCAGCCGTTCCTGCTCCAGCCCCTGCTCGCGCAGCCGGATCGAGCGCTCGACGCGGTAGCCGAGCTCGCCCCAGAAGCCGGCATCGCGCGGCGCCTGCTGCTCCTGGCTGCCGCGCAGCCACTCGATGAGCCGGTAGCCGCGCGCCGTGTCGAGCATGGCCGCCAGCGCCACGCCGATGGCGCCGCCGGCGAGCACGCGCCAGACGACGGTGTGCTCGACGTTCGAGACCATGAAGCCGGCGAAGCCACCCGCCAGCATGGCCAGCACACCCGCTGTCAGGCGCGGCAACAACCAGTTCATGCCGAGGGCGCCACCACCTGCTGGGTGAGCCGGTAGCCGGCACCGCGCACCGTCTCCACCATCTGCGAGCACTGCGCCGGCGCGAGCGCCTCGCGCAGCCGTTTCACGTGCACGTCGACCGTGCGCTCCTCGATGAAGACATGGTCGCCCCAGACGCGGTCGAGCAGTTGCGCGCGGCTGTGCACGCGCTCGGGGTGGGTCATCAGGAAGTGCAGCAGGCGGAACTCGGTCGGCCCGAGCTTGAGCTCCACCTCGCCGCGGCTGACGCGCCGCGTCGCCGGGTCGAGCTTCAGGCCACCGAGCTCGACGGCTGCATCCAGCGCCTCCGGCGCCTTGCGCCGCAGCACCGCGCGGATGCGCGCCATCAGCTCGTTGGTGGAGAAGGGCTTGGCGAGGTAGTCGTCGGCCCCGGCGTCGAGGCCGGCCACCTTGTCGGCCTCGTCGGCGCGCGCGGTCAGCATGATGATGGGCAGCTCGCGCGTGCGCGCCTCGCCGCGCCAGCGCCGCGCCAGCGCCAGGCCCGACTGGCCGGGCAGCATCCAGTCGAGCAGCACGAGGTCGGGCAGCACGCCGTCCACCGCCGCCTGCGCCTGCTCGGCGCTGGCGGCGATTCCCACCTCGTAGCCCGCATGGCGCAGGTTCAGCGAGATCAGCTCGGCGATCGCCGATTCGTCCTCGACCACCAGCACCCGGCTCATCGCACGCTCCTCATCGCACGATCGACTCGACCGCGTCGAGCGAGTTGTGGCGCACGTCGGTGCCCTTGACGATGTAGATGATCTGCTCGGCGAGGTTCTTCGCGTGGTCGCCGATGCGCTCGATCGCCTTGGCGACGAAGACGAGGTCGATCGAGGCCGAGATGGTGCGCGGATCTTCCATCATGTAGGTGATCAGCTTGCGCATCAGGCCGTCGAACTCCTGGTCGATCTGGTTGTCGTCCTTGATGACTTCGAGCGCCTTCACCGGATCGAGCCGCGCGAAGGCATCGAGCGCCTTGCGCAGCGAGGCGGTGGCGAGGCTGGCCTCGAAGGACACGTCGCCCGCGGGCAGGCGCAGCCGGCTCGACACGCCCGAGTTGATCAGCCGCTGCACGGTGCGGCCGATGCGTGCCGCCTCGTCGCCCACGCGCTCAAGGTTGCCGATGGTCTTGGAGATCGCGATCAGCAGGCGCAGATCGCGCGCGGTCGGCTGGCGCCGCGCGATGATGGTGGAGAGATCGCGGTCGATCTCGACTTCCATCTGGTTGACCCGTTCCTCCTGCTTCAAGACCTGCGAGGCGGTCTCGCCGCTGAAGTTGACCAGCGCATAGATCGCCTGAGCGACCTGCGATTCGGCCAGGCCGCCCATCTCCAGCACGCGCGTCGAGATGGCGCTCAGCTCGGAATCGAACTGGGTGGAGAGATGCTTGTCGCTCATCCGAATCTCCCGGTGATGTAGTCCTCGGTGTCCTTCTTCTTCGGCTTCATGAACAGCTCCGCGGTGTGGCCGAACTCGATCAGATCGCCGAGGTACATGTAGGCGGTGTAGTCCGAGCAGCGCGCCGCCTGCTGCATGTTGTGCGTCACGATGGCCACCGTGTAGTCGGCCTTCAGCTCGCCGATCAGTTCCTCGATCTTGCCGGTGGAGATCGGATCCAGCGCCGAGCAGGGTTCGTCGAGCAGCAGCACCTCGGGCTTGATCGCGATGCCGCGCGCGATGCACAGGCGCTGCTGCTGGCCGCCGGAGAGGCCCGCGCCGCTCTGCTCGAGCTTGTCCTTCACCTCGCTCCACAGCGCCGCCTTCTTCAGCGCCCACTCGACGCGCTCGTCCATCTCGACGCGCGGCAGGTTCTCGAACAGGCGCACGCCGAAGGCGATGTTGTCGTAGATCGACATCGGGAAGGGCGTGGGCTTCTGAAAGACCATGCCGATCTTGGCGCGGATCAGGCTGACGTCGTGGCGCTTCTCGAGGATGTTCTCGCCGTCGAGCAGGATCTGGCCCTCGGCGCGCTGCTCGGGGTAGAGCTCGAACATGCGGTTGAAGGTGCGCAGCAGCGTGCTCTTGCCGCAACCCGACGGGCCGATGAAGGCCGTGACCTTGCGCTCGGGAATGTCGAGATTGATGCGCTTGAGCGCGTGGAAGCTGCCGTAGAAGAAGTTCAGGTCGCGCACCGAGATCTTGACTTTCTCGGTCACGGGCAGGTCGACTCTCGCGTCCATGAATCGTTCTCAGTGCTTGTTGCGGAAGAACACGCGGGCCAGGATGTTCAGGCCCAGCACGCCCAGCGTGATCAGGAAGACGCCGGCCCAGGCCAGCTTCTGCCAGTTCTCGTAGGGGCTCATCGCGAACTTGAAGATGGTCACCGGCAGGCTGGCCATCGGCTCGCCGAGGTTGCTGGTCCAGAACTGGTTGGACAGCGCGGTGAACAGCAGCGGCGCCGTCTCGCCGGCGATGCGCGCCACCGCCAGCAGCACGCCGGTCACGACGCCGGCGCGCGCCGCCTTCAGCGTGATCATCGTGATGACCTTCCACTTCGGCGTGCCCAGCGCATAGGCCGCCTCGCGCAGCGCGTTCGGGATCAGGCCGAGCATGTTCTCGGTGGTGCGGATCACCACCGGGATGACGATCAGCGACAGCGCCAGCACGCCGGCCCAGCCGGAGAAGGACTTGAAGCGCGCCACCACCACCGAGTAGATGAACAGGCCGATCACGATCGAGGGCGCCGACAGCAGGATGTCGTTGATGAAGCGCGTCGTCGCGCCCAGCCAGCCCTTCTGGCCGTACTCGCCAAGGTAGATGCCGGCCAGGATGCCGATCGGCGTGCCGATGAAGGTGGCCAGCCCGACCATCAGCACCGAGCCGAAGATCGCGTTGGCCAGGCCGCCGGTCTCGGCCTGCGGCGCCGGCGTCATCTCGGTGAAGGTCGCGAGCGCCAGGCCGCCGATGCCGAGCCGCACCGTCTCGACCAGGATCCAGATCAGCCAGAACACGCCGAAGGCCATCGCCGCCAGCGACAGCATCAGCGCGATCGCGTTGACGCGCTTGCGCGCCTTGTGCCTGGCCAGGCGCGCCGCATCGAATCCGGCCAGGCTCATGAACGCGCCCCCTCGCCCTTCTTGAGCTGCGCGAGCAGCAGCTTGGACAGTGACAGCACCACGAAGGTGATGAAGAACAGCACCAGGCCGAGGTAGATCAGCGAGGCCTGGTGCAGGCCCTCGCCGGCCTCGGCGAACTCGTTGGCCAGCGCCGAGGTGATGCTGTTGGCAGCCTCGAACAGCGACAGCGAATTCAGCTGGTTCATGTTGCCGATCACGAAGGTCACGGCCATGGTCTCGCCGAGAGCGCGGCCGAGGCCGAGCATGATGCCGCCGATCACGCCGGTCTTGGTGTAGGGCAGCACGACGCGGTAGACCACCTCCCAGGTGGTCGAGCCCAGGCCGTAGGCGGATTCCTTCAGCATGGTCGGCGTGACCTCGAAGACATCGCGCATCACCGAGGCGATGAAGGGAATGATCATGATCGCCAGGATGATCCCGGCCGAGAGGATGCCGATGCCCACCGGCGGCCCGGAGAACAGCGCGCCCAGCAGCGGCGTGCCGGCAAAGGCGCTCTGCAGCGGTTGCTGCACGAACTGCGCGAGGATGGGCCCGAATACCAGCAGGCCCCACATGCCGTAGACGATGGACGGCACGGCCGCGAGCAATTCGATGGCGATGCCCAGCGGGCGCTTCAGCCAGCCGGGCGAGAGCTCGGTGAGGAACAGCGCGATGCCGAAGCTGACCGGCACCGCGATGAGCAGCGCGATGAACGAGGTGGCCAGCGTGCCGTAGATCATCACCAGGCCGCCGAAGCGCTCCTGGACCGGATCCCACTCGCTGCGCCAGAGGAAGGACAGCCCGTACTCGCGGATCGCCGGCGCGGCGCCGACGATCAGCGAGCCGATGATGCCGGCCAGCAGCGCCAGCGTGAGCCAGGCCGCGCCCTGCGCGAGCGCGGCGAACAGCACGTCGGCAGCCGGCGAACCGGCACGGCGTGCCGGCGGCGTGCTCGCGGAGCCCATGCGGCGGATAGCGTCCTCCTTCGGCGCAGCCTCGACGGGCAATGTGGCCGTCATGCGTCGTCTCCGCGATTCTCGTTCACTTGGCGTTCGGCACCACCGGCTTGCCCGACGCGTCGGCGATCTGGCCCCACTGCTTGCGCACCAGCGCCTTCACCGAGTCGGGCAGCGGCACGTACTCGAGCTCGCTGGCCATCTTGTCGCCGCCGGCATAGGCCCAGTCGAAGAACTTCAGCGCCGAAGCGGCATTGGCCGGCTTGTCCTGCACCTTGTGCATCAGGATGAAGGTGGCGCCGGTGATCGGCCAGGAGTCCTTGCCGGGCTGCTCGGTCAGCACCTGGTGGAAGCTCTTGGCCCAGTCGGCGCCGGCGGCCGCCGCCTGGAAGGCGCTGTCATCGGGCGCTACGAAATTGCCGGCCTTGTTCTTCAACTGCACGTAGGCCATCTTGTTCTGCTTGGCGTAGGCGTACTCGACGTAGCCGATCGAGTTCGGCAGGCGCCCCACGAAAGCCGACACGCCCTCGTTGCCCTTGCCGCCCGCGCCCGCAGGCCAGTTCACCGCGGTGCCCTCGCCCACCTTGGCCTGCCACTCTGCATTCACCTTGGAGAGGTAGTTGGTGAAGATGAAGCTGGTGCCGGAGCCGTCGGCACGGCGCACCACGGCGATGGCGGCATCGGGCAGCGCCACGCCGGGGTTCAGCGCGGCGAGCGCCGGGTCGGTCCACTTCGTGATCTTGCCGAGGTAGATGTCGCCCAGCACCGCGCCGGTCAGCTTGACCTGCCCCGGGGCGATGCCCTTGATGTTGACCACCGGCACGACGCCGCCGATCACGGTCGGGAACTGCAGCAGGCCGTCCTTGGCGAGTTCGTCGTCCTTGAGCGGCGCGTCGGAGGCGCCGAAGTCGACCGTCTTGGCCTTGATCTGCTTGATGCCGGCGCCGGAGCCGACCGACTGGTAGTTGATCTGCACGCCGGTCGCCTTGTGGTAGGCGTCGGCCCACTTGGCATACACGGGCGCGGGGAAGGAGGCGCCGGCACCGGTGACGTTCTGCGCCGCGGCGAGGCTGGCGATTGCGCTCAGCGTGGCGCCGAAGACGAAGCGGGTGAGCATGACTGGCCTTTCATCGCTGGTTGGGTTGTCCAGGATGCTAGGCAGGGCTCGTGACGCTCGTGTGACAGCCGCGTGGCCGTCACGTGACGGTCACGCGCGCGCGGCTTCGGCGAGCTGCTCGGCGCTGCGCCTGGCCTGCGCCGCGTCGCGCGCCTCGACCATCACACGCAGCACCGGCTCGGTGCCGGAGGCGCGGATGAGGATGCGGCCGTCGCTGCCGAGCTCGCGCGTCACGCGCTCCTGCGTGGCCGCGAGCGAGGCGTTCTTCTTCCAGTCGCTGCCCTCGGCGAGGCGCACGTTGATGAGCGTCTGCGGGAACAGCGTGACGCCGGCGAGCAACTCGGCGAGCGTCTGCCCGGTGCGCCGGATCGCCTGCAGGATCTGCAGCGCGCTGACGATGCCGTCGCCGGTGGTGTGCTTGTCCAGCGCCAGCAGGTGGCCCGAGCCCTCGCCGCCGAGCTGCCAGCCGCGCGCGGCCAGTTCCTCGAGGATGTAGCGGTCGCCGACCTTGGCGCGCACGAAGGGCACGCCGCGCGACTTCAGCGCCACCTCGACGGCCATGTTGGTCATCAGCGTGCCCACCGCGCCCGGCACGGCTTGCTGCTGGGCCAAGCGGTCGGCCACCATGACGTAGAGCAGTTCGTCGCCGTTGTAGAGGCGGCCCGCGGCGTCGACCAGCTGCAGACGGTCGGCATCGCCGTCCAGCGCGATGCCGTAGTCGGCGCGGTTCGCCTTGACCGCTTCGATCAGCGCGGCGGGCGCGGTGGCGCCGACACCGGCGTTGATGTTCAGGCCGTCGGGCTTGCAGCCGATCGGAATGATCTCGGCGCCGAGTTCGTGAAACACGTCGGGCGCGATGTGGTAGGCCGCGCCGTGCGCCGCATCGACGACCAGCTTGAGCCCCTTGAGCGACAGGTCGTTGCTGAAGGTGCTCTTGCAGAATTCGATGTAGCGGCCGCGCGCGTCTTCCAGCTTGCGCACCTTGCCGAGCTGCGCCGAGGCCACCCACTCGGCCGGACGCTCGAGCATGGCCTCGACCTCCTGCTCCCAGGCGTCGGGCAGCTTCTCGCCGCGCGCCGAGAAGAACTTGATGCCGTTGTCGTCGAAGGGGTTGTGCGAGGCGCTGATCACCACGCCCAGGCTCAGGCGCAGCGCGCGCGTCATGTAGGCCACGCCCGGCGTGGGCAGCGGGCCGGTCATCAGCACGTCGACGCCGGCGGAAGCGAAGCCGGCCTCCAGCGCCGACTCGATCATGTAGCCCGAGATGCGCGTGTCCTTGCCGATCAGCACCGTGGGGCGCTGCTCGCTGCGCTTGAGCACGCGGCCGACGGCGTGGCCGAGGCGCAGCATGAAGTCCGGCGTGATCGGGCTCTGGCCGACCGTGCCGCGGATGCCGTCGGTGCCGAAATAGATCCTGCTCATCGTGTTTTCCTCCGCGGGGGATTCTCGGTCAGGCCGCGAGGCCCGCGGCCCCCCACACCTTGAGGGCGTCCACCGTGGCCGCGACATCGTGCACACGCACGATTCGCGCGCCCAACTGCACCGCGGCGAGTGCCGCGGCGACGCTGGCGGCGAGGCGCTCGTCCACCGGCCGGCCGGTGAGCGCGCCCAGCGTCGACTTGCGCGACCAGCCCAGCAGCAGCGGCCGCCCCAGCGCCAGCAGCTCGCGCTGGCGGCGCATCAGCGCGAGGTTGTGCTCCACGCTCTTGCCGAAACCGATGCCCGGATCCAGCACGATGCGCTCGGCGGCCACGCCGCGTGCGCTGAGCGCCGTCATGCGCTCGCGCAGGAACTCCGAGACCTCGGTGACCACGTCGTCGTAGGCCGGCCGTTGCTGCATGGTGGCCGGATCGCCGCGCATGTGCATCAGGCAGACGCCGCAGCCCGGATGCGCCGCCACCGCCTCTTCCGCGCCGGGCAGGCGCAGCGCGTTGATGTCGTTGACGATGTCGGCACCGCACTCGAGCGCACGCCGCATCACTTCGGGCTTGACGGTGTCCACCGACAGCGGCACGCCGAACTTCAGTGCGCCCTCGAGCACCGGCAGCACGCGGCGCAGTTCTTCGTCCAGCGGCACCGGCGCGGCGCCCGGGCGGGTCGACTCGCCGCCGATGTCGAGGATGTCGGCCCCTTCCGCGAGCAGCTTCTCGCAGTGCGCCAGGGCCCGGCCCGCGTCGTCGTGGCGGCCGCCGTCGGAGAACGAATCCGGCGTCACGTTGACGATGCCCATCACCTGCGGGCGGGCCAGGGCTATGCGGAAGCGGGTGGTCTGCCAGAACATGCTCATGAAGCTCGCAAATGACGAACGGGGCCGCAGCCCCGTTCCGGTGTGTGCACGCGCGCGGCCTCAGGCCGTCGCCGTGGCGCCTCCCGCCGGATTGACCGGCGGCGTCGGCGTGCTGCCCTTGCTGGCCGAAGGCGTCCAGTCCTTGGGCGGGCGCGGCGGCTTGCCGCCCATGATGTCGTCGATCTGGTCGCTGTCGATGGTTTCCCACTCCAGCAGCGCCGTCGCCATCGCGTGCATCTTGTCCTGGTTGTCCTCGATCAGCTTGCGCGCGGTCGCGTACTGCTCGTCGATGATGCGGCGGATCACGCCATCGACCTTGCGCATGGTCTCCTCGGACATGTTGGTGGTCTTGGTCACCGAGCGGCCGAGGAAGACCTCGCCCTCGTTCTCCGCGTAGACCATGGGGCCGAGCTCGTCGGTCATGCCGTAGCGCGTGACCATGTCGCGCGCGATCGCGGTGGCACGCTCGAAGTCGTTGCTGGCGCCGGTGGTCATCTGGTGCATGAACACCTCTTCGGCGATGCGACCGCCGAACAGCACCGAGATGGTCGAGAGCATGCGCTCCTTGTCCATGCTGTAGCGATCGGTCTCGGGCAGTTGCATCGTGACGCCCAGCGCGCGGCCGCGCGGGATCACGGTGACCTTGTGCACCGGGTCGGTCTTGGGCATCAGCTTGGCGACCAGGGCGTGACCGGCCTCGTGGTAGGCGGTATTGCGGCGCTCCTCCTCGGGCATGACCATGGACTTGCGCTCGGGGCCCATCATGATCTTGTCCTTGGCGCGCTCGAAGTCGACCATCTCCACCACGCGGCCGTTGCGGCGCGCGGCGAACAGCGCCGCTTCGTTGACCAGGTTGGCGAGATCGGCGCCGGAGAAGCCGGGCGTGCCGCGCGCCAGGATGTCGGCGCGGATGTCCTGGCCGACCGGCACCTTGCGCATGTGCACGTTGAGGATCTGCTCGCGGCCGCGCACGTCGGGCAGGGTCACGTAGACCTGGCGGTCGAAGCGGCCCGGGCGCAGCAGCGCGGGGTCGAGGATGTCGGGCCGGTTCGTCGCCGCCATCACGATCACGCCGAGATTGGTCTCGAAGCCGTCCATCTCGACCAGCATCTGGTTGAGCGTCTGCTCGCGTTCGTCGTTGCCGCCGCCGAGGCCGGCGCCACGATGGCGGCCGACGGCGTCGATTTCGTCGACGAAGATGATGCAGGGCGCACTCTTCTTGGCCTGCTCGAACATGTCGCGCACGCGCGCCGCGCCGACGCCGACGAACATCTCGACGAAGTCGGAACCCGAGATCGAGAAGAATGGCACCTTGGCCTCGCCGGCGATGGCCTTGGCCAGCAGCGTCTTGCCGGTGCCCGGCGGGCCGACCAGCAGCACGCCGCGCGGGATGCGCCCGCCCAGCTTCTGGAACTTCTGCGGATCCTTCAGGAAATCGACCAGCTCCTTCACCTCCTCCTTGGCCTCGTCGCAGCCGGCGACGTCGGCAAAGGTGGTCGAGTTGTTGGCCTCGTCGAGCATGCGCGCCTTGCTCTTGCCGAAGCTGAAGGCGCCGCCCTTGCCGCCGCCCTGCATCTGGCGCATGAAGTAGATCCACACGCCGATGAGCAGCAGGATCGGGCCCCAGCTGGCCAGCAGGCTCAGCAGGAACGACGGCTCCTCGCGCGGCTTGACGTCGAACTTGACGCCGTTGTTGATCAGGTCACCGACCAGGCCGCGATCCAGGTAGGTCGCGGTGGTGCGGACTTCCTTGTCGTCGGTGGTGCGGGCGCGGATCTCGGTCGAGCCGCCGCCGCCTTCTTGCAGCACCACGCTCTTGATGCGCCTGTTGCGCACCTCTTCGAGGAATTCCGAGTAGCCGATCGATCCGGCCGACGAGACCCCACGGTCGAACTGCTTGAACACGGTGAACAGCACCAGGGCGATCACCAGCCAGACAGCGACTTTGGAGAACCATTGATTGTTCACCGCGGCTCCTTTTCCGGGGTCACGACAACGCGGCGGGCAACATGCCGCCGATTGCCACGGTAGATGTGTGCGATTTTAGTCGAGTCAAGGTCTTCGCCCGGCGAAGTTTCACCCTGGAACGTCTGCGTGAATCGCGGCAAATCAGGCACTTTTCAGACCGATGCCGACCAGAAAGGTTTCCGCCGACTTGTCGCGCGAGGCCTTGGGCTTGATCGGCTTGACCACCCGGAAGCGCTCCTTGAAGAGCTTGACGAGCTGGCTGTAGCCGCTGCCGTGGAAGACCTTGCACACCAGCGCCCCCTCGGGCCGCAGGTGCGCCTGGGCGAACTCCACCGCCAGCTCCACCAGATGGGCGATGCGCGCCGAATCGGAACTCTCGATGCCCGACAGGTTGGGCGCCATGTCCGACACCACCACGTCGACCGGCCGGCCGGCGACGACCTCTTCCAGCTGGTGCAGCACCGCTTCCTCGCGGAAATCGCCTTGCAGGAAGGTCACGCCTTCGATGGGCTCGAAGTCGAGGATGTCCAGCGCGATGATGGTGCCGTTCAGCGCACCCACCGCCGCCCCGCCCGTGCCCGCCTCCTTGGGCGCGAACTTGCGCCGCAGGTACTGGCTCCAGGCGCCCGGCGTCGCGCCCAGGTCGACCACCAGCTGCCCCGGCTTGATCAGGTGCAGGGTCTCGTCGATCTCCTTGAGCTTGTAGGCCGCGCGGGCGCGATAGCCCTCCTTCTGCGCCAGCTTGACGTAGGGATCGGTCAGGTGGTCGTGCAGCCACGCCTTGTTGAGCTTCTTGCTGCCCTTCTTCATGCGGTCCGGACTCTCATGTCGCGCGGATAATACGGGCCATGCCTGCCATCCAGCTCACACCCGCCCAGCGCAAGGACAAACGCGCCGATGCCCACCACCTCGATCCGGTCGTGCTGATCGGCGGCGAGGGCCTCACGCCGGCCGTGCGCCGCGAGGTCGACGCGGCGCTGAAGGCCCACGGCCTCATCAAGGTGCGCGTGTTCTCCGACGAGCGCGAAACGCGCGAGCAGATCCTCGCCACGCTGGCCGAGGAACTGAACGCCGCGCCGATCCAGCACATCGGCAAGCTGCTGGTGCTGTGGCGGCCGATCCCGCCCAAGGAGAAGGCCGAGCGCGAGGATCGCGGGGCCGGGCCCAAGGTGGTGAAGGTGCTCAAGTTCTCCAAGAGCGGCAACCACCGCCCGCAGGTCAAGAAGGTCAAGGTGCTCGGCAACCAGCGCCTGGCGGCCGGCGGCGAGCTCAAGCGCGCCCGCAAGCGCGTCACCAGCATCAAGAAGAAGCTGGCGGCCGGGTGAGCCGCCACGCCAGGGCCAGCACGAGCAGGCCCTTGAGCGTGAAGAAGCCGGTCGAGACGATGTGCAGCGTGGCGAAGGACACGCTCGCCTGCCCGGCGCGCGCCGCCTCCATCATCGGCAGCACCGCGTAGTAGCCCGCCACGGTGCAGAACAGCGCACCCAGCGCCAGCAGCATGTCGGTGGTGAGCTGAGAGCCGCCCTCGCCCGCCTCGGCGCGGTCGCGCGCACGGCGCCGCTCGAGCAGGAAAATCAGCATTGCCAGCACGAGGCTCGCCGGCGCCTCGACGGCGAACATGCGCCCGGCCACGCGGCCCGCCTCGGCCGGCGTGGCCAGCACCGCGAAGCCGGCCGGCGCGCCGATCAGCCCGACCGCCAGCACCATGCCGGCCCACAGGCCGGCCAGCAGCGCCGCGATGCGGGCGTGGTTCATCAGAGGGATCAGAGGTAGCGGACGTCGACGATCTCGTAGTGGCGAATGCCGCCCGGCGCCTGCACCTCGGCGACGTCGCCGCTGCTCTTGCCGATCAGCGCACGCGCGATCGGCGAGCCGATCGAGATCAGGCCCTGCTTCAGGTCGGCCTCGTCTTCGCCGACGATCTGGTAGGTGACCTTGGCGCCGCTGTCCTCGTCTTCCAGGTCCACGGTCGAGCCGAAGACCACGCGGCCGCCGGCATCCACCGTGGACGGGTCGATCACCTGCGCGGCCGCGAGCTTGCCTTCGATCTCGAGGATGCGGCCTTCGATGAAGCCCTGCTTGTCCTTGGCCGCCTCGTACTCGGCGTTCTCCGACAGGTCGCCCTGGGCGCGCGCTTCGGCGATCGCCTGGATCACGGCATGGCGCTCGACGTTCTTCAGGCGCGCGAGCTCTTCCTTGAGCTTCTCGGCGCCGCGCTTGGTGAGGGGAATGGTGGTCATGCGAGTTCTACCTTGCCGCAAAAACGAAGCCGCCACCGGCTGAACCGGCAGCGGCCGAATACTTCTTCAGATGCGCGAAAGTCTAGTGCAGTTCCGCGTGCAATTCCTGCAGGGACTTCACGGCCAGGCCCGACTGGTGCTTCATGCCCTCCACCGCCGCTTCGCAGCCGGCCATGCTGGTGTAGTAGGTCACCCGGTTGGCCAGCGCCGCCTGGCGGATGTGGCGCGAGTCGGCGATCGCGGTGCGCGTCTCGTCGACTGTCGTGAACACGAGCTGGATCTCGCCGGCCTTGACCATGTCGACGATGTGCGGCCGGCCGTCCTTGACCTTGTTGACCGCCTTCACCGGCACGCCGGCCTCGGCGATCGCCGCCGCCGTGCCCTTGGTGGCCACCAGCGCGAAGCCGAGCGCGTGCAGGTCGCGCGCGACCACCACGGCGCGGCTCTTGTCGTTGTTCTTCACCGTGATGCACACCGTGCCCTTGCGCGGCAGGCGCGAGCCCGCGCCGAGCTGGCTCTTGAGCATGGCCTCGCCGAAGGTGGCGCCCGCGCCCATCACTTCGCCGGTGGAGCGCATCTCGGGGCCGAGGATGGGGTCCACGCCGGGGAACTTGTTGAAGGGGAAGACCGCTTCCTTGACGCTGAAGTACGGCGGGATGACTTCACCCTTCACGCCCTTCTGCGACGCCAGCGTCTGCCCGACCATGCAGCGCGCCGCGATCTTGGCCAGCGGCTCGCCGGTGGCCTTGGACACGAAGGGCACGGTGCGCGAGGCACGCGGGTTCACTTCCAGCACGTAGACCGTGGCCTTGGAGCCGTCGCCCGAGGTGTCGCCCTGGATGGCGAACTGCACGTTCATCAGGCCCTTGACCTTGAGCGCGCGCGCCATCAGCGTGGTCTGGCGGCGCAGTTCGTCCTGCAGTTCCCTGGGCAGCGTGTAGGGCGGCAGCGAACAGGCCGAGTCGCCGCTGTGGATGCCGGCCTGCTCGACGTGTTCCATGATGCCGCCGATCATCACGCCGTCCGGGCGATCGGTGCCGTCGGCGATGCAGTCGACGTCGACCTCGATCGCGTCGTCGAGGAAGCGGTCCAGCAGCACCGGCGACTTCTCGCTCACCTGCACGGCCTCGCGCATGTAGCGCGCCAGGTCCTTGTCGCCGTGCACGATCTCCATCGCGCGGCCGCCCAGCACGTAGCTCGGCCGCACCACCAGCGGATAGCCGATCTCGTTGGCCAGCAGCAGCGCCGCTTCTTCGGTGCGCGCCGTGCGGTTGGGCGGCTGCCGCAAGCCCAGCTCGTGCAGCAGCTTCTGGAAGCGCTCGCGGTCTTCGGCCACGTCGATGCTGTCCGGGCTGGTGCCGACGATGGGCACGCCGGCGCGCTCGAGATCCAGCGCCAGCTTGAGCGGCGTCTGGCCGCCGTACTGCACGATCACGCCGACCGGCTTCTCCTTGTCGACGATCTCCAGCACGTCTTCCAGCGTCACCGGCTCGAAGTAGAGGCGGTCGGAGGTGTCGTAGTCGGTCGAGACGGTCTCCGGGTTGCAGTTGACCATGATGGTCTCGTAGCCGTCCTCGCGCATGGCGAGCGCCGCGTGCACGCAGCAGTAGTCGAACTCGATGCCCTGGCCGATGCGGTTGGGCCCGCCGCCGAGCACCATGATCTTCTTGCGATCGGACGGGTTGGCCTCGCACTCGCCGTCGGCCGTCTCGTAGCTCGAGTACATGTAGGCGGTCTGCGTGGCGAACTCGGCCGCGCAGGTGTCGACGCGCTTGTAGACCGGGCGCACGCCGAGCTTCTGGCGCGCCACGCGCACCTCGTGCTGGTTGCTGCCGACCAGCTTGGCCAGGCGCTTGTCCGAGAAGCCTTTCTGCTTGAGGAAGCGCATCTCCTCGGCCGACAGGCTGGCCAGCGTGCGGTGCTTGAGCGCCGCCTCGGTGGCGACGATCTGCTCGATCTGCGCCAGGAACCACGGGTCGATGAAGGTCTCGTCGTGGATCTCGGACAGCGTCATGCCGATGCGGAAGGCATCGGCCACGTAGAGGATGCGCTCCGGGCCGGGCTCGCCGATCTCCTGCACGATCTCTTCGCGGTCGGTGCTGCGTTCGGTGAGGCCGTCGATGCCGGTCTCCAGGCCGCGCAGCGCCTTCTGGAACGATTCCTGGAAGCTGCGGCCCATGGCCATCACCTCGCCCACCGACTTCATCTGCGTCGTCAGGCGCGAGTCGGCGGCCGGGAACTTCTCGAACGCGAAGCGCGGGATCTTGGTGACGACGTAGTCGATGCTCGGCTCGAACGAGGCCGGCGTGGCGCCGCCGGTGATGTCGTTGCGCAGCTCGTCGAGCGTGTAGCCCACCGCCAGCTTGGCGGCCACCTTGGCGATCGGGAAGCCGGTGGCCTTGGAGGCCAGCGCCGAGGAGCGCGACACGCGCGGGTTCATCTCGATCACCACCATGCGGCCGTTGTTCGGGTTGATCGAGAACTGCACGTTGGAGCCGCCGGTATCCACGCCGATCTCGCGCAGGATGGCGATGGAGGCGTCGCGCAGCAGCTGGTATTCCTTGTCGCTGAGCGTCTGCGCCGGCGCGACGGTGATCGAGTCGCCGGTGTGCACGCCCATCGGGTCGAGGTTCTCGATCGAGCAGACGATGATGCAGTTGTCCGCCTTGTCGCGGACCACCTCCATCTCGTACTCCTTCCAGCCGATCAGGCTCTCCTCGATGAGCAGCTCGTTGGTCGGCGAGAGGTCGAGGCCGCGCTTGCAGATCTCCTCGAATTCCTCGGGGTTGTAGGCGATGCCGCCGCCGGTGCCGCCGAGCGTGAAGCTCGGGCGGATGACCATCGGGAAACCGGTGCCGCCGATCTCCTGGGTGATGCGGCGCTGCACGTCGAGCGCCTCTTCCATCGAATGCGCGATGCCCGACTTGGCCGAGTGCAGGCCGATGCCGGTCATGGCGTCCTTGAACTTGAGGCGGTCTTCGGCCTTCTCGATGGCGTGCTCGTTGGCGCCGATCATCTCGACGCCGTACTTGGCCAGCACGCCGTACTTGTGCAGGTCGAGCGCGCAGTTCAGCGCGGTCTGGCCGCCCATGGTGGGCAGCAGCGCGTCGGGCCGCTCCTTCTCGATGATCTTCTCGACCATCTGCCAGGTGATCGGCTCGATGTAGGTGGCATCGGCCATGCCCGGGTCGGTCATGATCGTCGCCGGGTTGCTGTTGACGAGGATGACGCGGTAGCCCTCCTCGCGCAGCGCCTTGCAGGCCTGCGCGCCGGAGTAGTCGAACTCGCAGGCCTGGCCGATGATGATCGGGCCGGCGCCGATGATGAGGATGCTTTGAATATCAGTGCGCTTCGGCATCTCAGCGTTTCTCCATGAGGTTCACGAAGCGGTCGAACAGGTAGCCGATGTCATGCGGCCCGGGCGAGGCTTCCGGGTGGCCCTGGAAGCAGAACGCCGGCTTGTCGGTGCGCGCCAGGCCCTGCAGCGTGCCGTCGAACAGCGACACGTGCGTGGCGCGCAGGTTCTTCGGCAGCGTCTTCTCGTCGACCGCGAAGCCGTGGTTCTGGCTGGTGATCGAGACGCGGCCGCTGTCCAGATCCTTCACCGGGTGGTTGCCGCCGTGGTGGCCGAACTTCATCTTGAAGGTCTTGGCGCCCGAGGCCAGCGCCAGGATCTGGTGGCCCAGGCAGATGCCGAAGGTCGGGATGCCGGTATCGATGAGCTCGCGCGTCGCGGCGATCGCGTAGTCGCAGGGCTCCGGATCACCGGGGCCGTTGCTGAGGAAGATGCCGTCGGGCTGGAGCGCGAGCGCGTCTTTCGCGCTGGTCTGCGCCGGCACCACGGTGACGCGGCAGCCGCGGCTGGCGAGCAGGCGCAGGATGTTGCGCTTGACGCCGAAGTCATAGGCGACGACGTGGAAGCGCGGGCTGGCGAGCTTGCCGTAGCCGTCTTCCAGCGTCCAGGCGGTTTCGGTCCAGTCGTGGCGCTCGCGGCAGCTCACCACCTTGGCCAAGTCCTGGCCCGCCATGTTCGGCGCGGCCTTGGCAGCGGCGATGGCGTCCTCGCGGTGCTTGGCGGTGACCGTCTCACCGACGCCCAGCGTGAGGATGCAGCCGTTCTGCGCGCCCTTCTCGCGCAGGATGCGCGTCAGGCGGCGGGTGTCGAGGTTGGCGATGGCCACCGTGCCCTCGCGCTGCAGGTAGTCGGCCAGCGTGGCGCTGCTGCGGAAGTTCGAGTGCAGCACCGGCAGGTCCTTGATGATCAGGCCCGCGGCGTGCACCTTGGCGGCTTCGACGTCCTCGGCGTTGACGCCGTAGTTGCCGATGTGCGGATACGTCAGCGTGACGATCTGCCGGCAGTAGCTCGGGTCGGTGAGGATTTCCTGGTAGCCGGTGATCGAGGTGTTGAACACCACCTCGCCGACCGTGCGACCGGCAGCGCCGATCGATGTGCCTTGGAAGACCGTGCCGTCCGCGAGAGCCAGGATCGCCGGGGCTTGTGGGGACAGCAATTGCGGCGGCACCGGGTTCTCCGTTCGTGTGTGCGCGCCCAGCTCGACTCGTCGAGGCCGGAACCGGCGTTCGCGTGTGCACGCGCCGGTGGGAAAACCGAGGGATTGCCGTCGGAGTCAGCGAGAGAGTTTCGCTGGGCGGGGGTGGATGAAGCTAAACCGGCAAAGTATAGCCGAGCGACCACCCCGGGCCTGGGGTTTCACCCAGCAAGACCGAGTGCGGCGATGCCCGCGCGCGCGATCTGCGCGTCTTCCGTCGACTTCACGCCGCTCACGCCCACCGCGCCGATGCACTGGCCCTCGGCCACGATCGGCACGCCGCCTTCGAGCAGGCCTTCCAGGCCCGGCGCGCTCAGGAACGAGACGCGGCCCTGGTTGATCATCTCCTCGTAGACGCGGCTCTCGCGACGGCCCAGCGCGGCTGTGCGCGCCTTGCCCGGCGCGATCTGCGCGGAGATCGGCGCGGCGCCGTCCAGGCGCTGCAGCCACAGCAGGTGGCCGCCGTCGTCGACGATGGCGATGCTCACCGCCCAGCGGTTGGCGAGCGCTTCGGCTTCGGAGGCCGCGGCAATGCGTTTGACGTCGTCGAGAACGAGGCAGGGTTTGGTCTTCATGGCGGGCTGGCAGTCGTGAAAGCTGGGATGCGTGCACTTTATCGCGCTGCAAGCAGCCGATTCCGGCCTGGGGCTTGTGGACATTTTCGACGCCGCCGCAGGGAACCTAGAATGCGTCGGCCTGTCAGAGGCAATGACAACAACTCCCCGGAGGATTCATGGATCAGACCCTGCAAGCTGCCTACGGCACCGCCGCATCCGGCGTCTCGGTCGAGCAGCGCAACCGCGTGCTGCGCAACACCTACTGGCTGCTCGCGCTGTCGATGCTGCCGACGGTGCTCGGCGCCTGGATCGGCGTGCAGACCGGCATCGCCCGTGCGATGTCGCCCGGCATCGGGCTGATCGTCTTCCTGGGCGGCGCCTTCGGCTTCATGTTCGCCATCGAGAAGACCAAGAACTCGGCCGCCGGCGTGCCGGTGCTGCTGGGCTTCACCTTCTTCATGGGCCTGATGCTGTCGCGCCTGATCGGCGCGGTGCTCGGCCTGGCCAACGGCGCCAGCCTGATCATGATGGCCTTCGCCAGCACCGGCGTGGTGTTCCTCGGCATGGCCGCGCTGTCCACGGTGATCAAGCGCGACCTCTCGGCCATGGGCAAGTTCCTCTTCATCGGTGCCATCATGGTGCTGGTGGCAGGCATCGCGAACTTCTTCCTGCAGTCGAGCGCGCTGATGCTGACGCTGTCGGTGCTGGTGACCGGCATCTTCTCGGCCTTCATCCTGTACGACCTGAAGCAGGTGCGCGACGGCTACGAGACCAACTACATCAGCGCCACGCTGAACGTCTACCTGGACATCTACAACGTGTTCCAGGGCCTGCTGTCGCTGTTCGGCATCGCCGGCAGCAACGACTGAAGCGGCAACCGCCGCCAGCGAGAACGGGACCCGCGGGCCCCGTTTTCTATGCGCGCTCGAAGACCGCCATGCTCTCCACATGCGCCGTGTGCGGGAACATGTTCACCGCCCCGGCCGCCACGCAGCGGTAGCCGGCCTGATGCACCAGCAGCCCGGCATCGCGCGCCAGCGTGGCCGGGTTGCAGCTGACGTAGACGATGCGCCGCGGCGCCTGCCAGCCGGGCGCAAGGCTCGGATCGGCGTGCAGTTCGGCCAGCGCCTTGGCGAGCGCAAAAGCGCCTTCGCGCGGCGGATCGACCAGCCACTTGTCGGCCGCGCCGTAGGCCGCCAGATCGACCGCGGGCAGCTCGAACAGGTTGCGCGCCGCGAACGAGGCCCTGGCTTCGAGGCCGTTGCGCTGCGCGTTCTCGCGCGAGCGCTGCACCAGCGCCTCGCTGCCTTCGATGCCCAGCACCTCGCGCGCCGTGCGCGCGATCGGCAGCGTGAAGTTGCCCAGGCCGCAGAACCAGTCGATCACCCGCTCATGAGGCTGCACCTCGAGCAGGCGCAGCGCGCGCGACACCAGCACGCTGTTGATCTGGTGGTTCACCTGGGTGAAGTCGGTGGGCTTGAAGGGCATCACGATGCCGAACTCGGCGAGCGTGTAGGCCAGTTCCGGGCCGCCTTCGTCGAGAAGGTGCACGGTGTCCGGCCCCTTGGGCTGCAGCCACCACTGCACGCGGTGTTCGGCCGCGAAGGCGCGCAGGCGCGCGAGATCCGGCTCCGAGAGCGGCTCGAGGTGGCGCAGCACCAGCGCCGTCACCGCGTCGCCCACCGCCACCTCGATCTGCGGCAGGCGATCGCGCTGCTGCATGCCGGCGATCAGCTCGCGCAGCGACAGCAGCATGGCCGAGAGATGCGGCGGCAGCACCTCGCAGCGCTCCATGTCGGCCACGAAGCTGGACTTGCGCTCATGGAAGCCGACCAGCACCTTGCCCTTCTTGGCGACAAACCGCACCGACAGCCGCGCGCGGTAGCGGTAGCCCCAGGCCGGCCCTTCGATCGGGCGCAGCAGCTGCTCGGCCTTCACCTTGCCGAGATGCCACAGCGCATCTTCCAGCGCGCGCTGCTTGGTGGCCACCTGCGCCGCCACGTGCAGATGCTGCATCTTGCAGCCGCCGCAGTGGCCGAAGTGCGGGCACTGCGGCCGCACGCGCTGCGAGCTTTCGCGCTGCCAGGCCACGGCGGTGGCCTGCTCCCAGTTGTTCTTGCGGCGCTGCACCGTCACGCGCACGCGCTCGCCGGGCAGCGCGTCGGCTATGAACACCACCTTGCCTTCGGCGTCGTGCGCCACGCCTTGCGCTTCCAGGTCGAGCGACTCGACCGACAACCATTCGTCTGCAGCAGTCATGGCGCGATTATCCGCAGCGCCACTGCTACACTCGCCGCGCCAGGAGAGAGCTTCCTCGTGAAGCCGCCGAAGGCGCAGAACCTGTTCCCTTGGGCCCGGTTCGAACGCTCAGGCAAAAGGACTGGCACGCGCCACGCGTGAAGCGCGCGGCGTTCCTCGCTGGAGAGAGGCCCGCCTTGAGCGGGTCCACCGAAGGGGCAAGCGATGCGTCGGCAACGGCGCACCGCCAATCTCTCAGGTAAAGCGGACAGAGAGGGCACGGCACCCGGCACGGCACAGGCTGCGCCGGGGTTGGCAAAGGCCCTCGAAAGCATCGCCGGAGGCGATCATGTCCGACACACTGCTGCAGAAGACCCCGCTGCACGCCCTGCACCTCGAACTCGGCGCCAAGATGGTGCCCTTCGCCGGCTACGACATGCCGGTGAGCTATCCCGAGGGCATCCTCGCCGAACACCGCCACTGCCGCGAGTCGGCGGCGCTGTTCGACGTCTCGCACATGGGCCAGGTGCGGCTGAGCGGCGACGACGCCGCGGCCGCGCTCGAGTCGCTGGTGCCGGTCGACGTCGCCGGCCTCGCGCCGGGCCGGCAGCGCTACGCCTTCTTCACCAATGCCGCCGGCGGCATCCTCGACGACCTGATGATCACGCGGCGCGAGACCGATTTCCTCGTGATCGTCAACGCCGGCTGCAAGGACGCCGACATCCGCCACCTGCAGACCAACATCGCGCACCGCTGCAGCGTGCAGCCGATGCCGGAGCGCGCACTGCTGGCGCTGCAAGGGCCCAAGGCCGCCGAGGCGATCGGCCGGCTGGCGCCCGAGTTGCGCTCGCTGGTGTTCATGACCGGCGCCTTCTGCCGCATCGCCGGCATCGAGTGCTTCGCCACGCGCTCGGGCTACACCGGCGAAGACGGCTACGAGATCTCGGTGCCTGCCGAGCAGGCGGTGGCGCTGGCGAAGGCGCTGCTGGCGCTGCCCGAGGTGAAGCCGGCCGGCCTGGGCGCGCGCGACACGCTGCGCCTGGAAGCGGGCCTGTGCCTGTACGGCCACGACATCGACGACAAGACCACGCCGGTGGAAGCCGGCCTCACCTGGGCGATCCAGAAGGTGCGCCGCGCCGGCGGCGCGCGCCACGGCGGCTATCCCGGCGCAGCGGCGATCGACAAGCAGCTCGCGGCCGGCCCGGCCTGCAAGCGCGTCGGCCTCGTCGGCCTGGAGCGCGTGCCGGTGCGCGAGGGCGCGATCGTCGTCGACGCCCAGGGCCACAAGCTCGGCCGCGTCACCAGCGGCACGCTGGCGCCCAGCGTGGGCAAGCCGATCGCGATGGCCTACCTGGCCGCCAACCACGCCCTGCCCAACCACGAGGTCTACGCCGAGGTGCGCGGCAAGCGCCAGCCGATGCGCGTCAGCCCCCTGCCCTTCGCGCCGCACCGCTACCACCGCGGCTGAACCCTTCGAACAATCGACCGCCAACCCGAGGAGAACTCCGATGACGACCATGTACACCCCCGACCACGAGTGGATCAACATCGAAGACCACGAAGCCGCCACCGTGGGCATCACCCACCACGCGCAGGACGCGCTGGGCGACGTGGTCTTCGTCGACCTGCCCGAGATCGGGCGCACGTTCAAGAAGGGCGAGGTGGCCGGCGTGGTCGAGTCGGTGAAGGCCGCCGCCGACCTCTACATGCCCGTCAGCGGCGAGATCGTCGAGGTCAACGAAGCGCTGCGAGCCGACCCCTCGCTCGCCAACTCCGACCCGCTGGGCAACGGCTGGTTCTTCAAGGTACACATCTCCGAAGCCGGCATGGCCGAGTTCGACCAGCTGATGGACACCCCCGCCTACGAGAAGCTGCTGAAAAGCGTCTGACCCGTAGCGCCTGATCTCATCTGCCCGCCAGGAATTCTCATGCTGATGTCCGCCCACCAGCCGCTGCGCGAGCTGGAGAACGCCACCGAATTCGTCGCCCGCCACGTTGGCATCACCGAAGACGGCGAGCGCCACATGCTCTCGGCCATCGGCGCCGCCTCGCGGCGCGCGCTGATCGAGGCCATCGTGCCCGCCGCCATCAAGCGCGCCGCGCCGATGGCGCTGCCCGCGCCGCTGACCGAAGCGCAGGCGCTCGCCGAGCTGAAGGCCATCGCCGCGCGCAACAAGCTGCTCAAGAGCTTCATCGGCCAGGGTTACCACGGCACGCACACGCCGGGCGTCATCCTGCGCAACATCCTCGAGAACCCGGCCTGGTACACCGCCTACACGCCCTATCAGGCGGAAATCTCGCAGGGCCGCATGGAGGCGCTGGTGAACTTCCAGACCATGGTCTGCGAGCTCACCGGGCTGGCCATCGCCGGCTCGTCCATGCTCGACGAAGCCACCGCTGCCGCCGAGGCGATGACGCTGGCGCTGCGCGTGGGCAAGAGCAAATCGCTGAAGTTCTTCGTCGCCGACGACGTGCTGCCGCAGACGCTGGAAGTGGTGCGCACGCGCGCCCGGCCGATCGGCGTGGAGGTGATCACGGGCCCGGCCGAGCAGGCCGGCGCCGCCGAGGCCTTCGCGGTGCTGCTGCAGTACCCCGGCGTGAACGGCACGGTGCGCGATCTGGCGCCGGTGATCGACGCGGTGCATGCCAAGGGCGGCCTGGCCATCGTCGCCGCCGACCTGCTGGCGCTGACGCTGCTCGTGCCGCCGGGCGAGTTCGGCGCCGACATCGCGGTGGGCAGCACGCAGCGCTTCGGCATGCCCATGGGCAACGGCGGCCCGCATGCGGCCTACCTCGCCACGCGCGACGAGTTCAAGCGTTCGATGCCCGGCCGGCTGGTCGGCGTGAGCGTCGATGCGCACGGCGACCCGGCCTACCGCCTCGCGCTGCAGACGCGCGAGCAGCACATCCGCCGCGAGAAGGCCACCTCCAACATCTGCACGGCGCAGGTGCTGCCGGCGGTGGTGGCGAGCATGTTCGCCGTCTACCACGGCCCCGAAGGACTCAAGCGCATCGCACGCCGCGTGGCGAGCTACACCGCCGTGCTCGCCGCCGGGCTGAAGCAGCTCGGCGCCGCCGTCAGCGATGCCGCCGCCTTCGACACCGTCTGCGTCGCCACCGGCGCCAAGACCGAAGCCGTGCTGCAAGCCGCGCGCGAGGCCGGCATCAACCTGCGCCGCGCCTCGGCCGACGCGGTCGGCATCACGCTGGACGAAACCACCACGCGCGAAGACATCGCGCTGCTGTGGTCGCTGTTCGCGAACGGCCAGGCGCTGCCCGAGTTCGCGCCCTTCGAGGCCGGCGTCAAGCCGCTGATCCCGCTGTCGCTGGCGCGCAGCAGTGCCTTCCTCACGCACCCGGTCTTCAACCGCTACCACAGCGAGACCGAGATGCTGCGCTACCTGCGCAGCCTGGCCGACAAGGATCTGGCGCTCGATCGCTCGATGATCCCGCTCGGCTCCTGCACCATGAAGCTGAACGCCACCAGCGAGATGATTCCCATCACCTGGCCGGAGTTCGCCAACGTGCACCCCTTCGCGCCGCAGGATCAGCTGGCCGGCTACGCGGCGCTGAACGATCAGCTGTGCGCCTGGCTCTCGCAGGCCACCGGCTACGCCGGCATCAGCCTGCAGCCCAATGCCGGCTCGCAGGGCGAGTACGCCGGGCTGCTGGTGATCAAGGCCTGGCACGAGTCGCGCGGCGACGCGCAGCGCGACATCTGCGTGATCCCCGAGTCGGCGCACGGCACCAACCCGGCCAGCGCGCAGATGGCCGGCCTGCAGGTGGTGGTGGTGAAGTGCGATGCGATGGGCAACGTCGACCTCGCCGACCTGCGCGCCAAGTGCGAGCAGCACAAGGATCGCCTCGCCTGCGTGATGATCACCTACCCCTCGACCTACGGCGTATTCGAGGCGCACGTGAAGGAGCTGTGCGCGCTGGTGCATTCCTTCGGCGGGCGGGTCTACGTCGACGGTGCGAACATGAACGCGCTGGTGGGCGTGGCGGCGCCGGGCGAGTTCGGCGGCGACGTCAGCCACCTCAACCTGCACAAGACCTTCTGCATCCCGCACGGCGGCGGCGGCCCGGGCGTCGGCCCGGTGTGCGTGGTGGAAGACCTGGTGCCCTTCCTGCCGGCGCACCGCAGCGCGGGCATCGGCACGCAACAGCAGGTCGGCGCCGTCAGCGCCGCGCCGCTGGGCAATGCGGCGGTGTTGCCGATCTCCTGGATGTACGTGCGCATGATGGGCGCCGAGGGCCTGCGCACGGCCACCGAGGCCGCCATCCTCGCCGCCAACTATGTGGCCGCGCGGCTCGCGCCGCACTACGACATCCATTTCAGCGGCGAGATTCCCGGCATCGCCGGCGGCGGCGTGGCGCATGAGTGCATCCTCGACCTGCGCCCGCTGAAGGACACGAGCGGCGTGAGCGCCGAAGACGTCGCCAAGCGCCTGATCGACTACGGCTTCCACGCGCCGACGCTCTCCTTCCCGGTGGCCGGCACGCTGATGGTGGAGCCCACCGAGAGCGAATCGCTTGCCGAACTGGACCGCTTCTGCGACGCGATGATCGCCATCCGCGGCGAGATCGCCAAGGTCGAGGCGGGCCAGTGGCCGAAGGAAGACAACCCGCTCAAGCACGCGCCGCACACCGCGGCCGCGCTGCTCGCAGCCGACTGGCCGCATGCCTACACGCGCGAGCAGGCGGCCTACCCGGTGGCCTCGCTGAAGCGGCAGAAATACTGGTCGCCGGTGGGCCGCGTCGACAACGTCTACGGCGACCGCAACCTGTTCTGCTCCTGCGTGCCGGTGACCGAACTCGCCGGCTGAGGCGGCAGTCTGGGGCGGCGGCGCGATGGCGGTCTCGGTCTTCGATCTGTTCAAGGTCGGCATCGGGCCGTCGAGTTCGCATACCGTCGGGCCGATGCGCGCGGCGCGGCTGTTCGCGCTGCGCCTGCAGGCCGAAGGCCGGCTCGCCGCCACCGCGCGCGTGGCGGCGCACCTCTACGGCTCGCTGGGCGCCACCGGCAAGGGCCACGGCAGCGACAAGGCCGTGCTGCTCGGGCTGATGGGGCACGAGCCGGATGCCGTCGACGTCGATGCGATTCCCGCGCTGCTGCAGGCCGCGCGCAAGGAGCAGGCGCTGCGGCTGCTGGGCACGCAGCCGATCGCCTTCCGCGAGAAGACCGACCTCGTCTTCCATCGCCGCGAGAGCCTGCCCTTCCACGCCAACGGCATGCGCTTCGAGGCCTTCGACGAGGCCGGCGTGCCGCTGGCCGAACGCAGCTACTACTCGGTGGGTGGCGGCTTCGTCGTCAGCGACGAGGTGGCCGCCGACGGCTCGCGCCAGAAGGTGGTGGCGCCCGACACCACGGTATTGCCGCACCCCTTCCACAGCGGCGCCGAACTGCTGGCACTGAGCGAACGCGAGCGCTGCAGCATCGCCGAACTGATGCGCCGCAACGAGCGCTTCCTGGGAAAGA
This sequence comes from Piscinibacter sp., assembly GCA_017983795.1. Taxonomy (GTDB): domain Bacteria; phylum Pseudomonadota; class Gammaproteobacteria; order Burkholderiales; family Burkholderiaceae_C; genus Piscinibacter. Next base: position 136,033 of record JAGOAS010000003.1, on the reverse strand, counting down.
GCGGGCGCAGCGACGCCGAGATCGATGCCGGGCTGCTCAGGATCTGGGCCGTGATGCAGTCCTGCGTGAAGCGTGGCTGCGAAACCGGCGGCACGCTACCCGGCGGCTTCCAGGTGCGGCGCCGCGCGCAGGAGTTGCACCGGCAACTGTGCGCCAACCCCGAGGCGGCGCTGCGTGATCCGCTGCAGGTGCTCGACTGGGTGAACCTCTACGCGCTGGCCGTCAACGAGGAGAACGCCGCCGGCGGCCGCGTCGTCACCGCCCCCACCAACGGCGCGGCCGGCATCGTGCCGGCGGTGCTGCACTACTACGCGCGCTTCGTGCCCGGCGCCACCGAACGCGGCGTGATCGACTTCCTGCTCACCGCCGCGGCCATCGGCATCCTCTACAAGGAGAACGCCAGCATCTCGGGCGCCGAGGTCGGCTGCCAGGGCGAGGTGGGCGTGGCCTGCTCGATGGCCGCCGGCGCGCTCGCCGCCGTGCTGGGCGGCACGCCGGCGCAGGTGGAGAACGCCGCCGAGATCGGCATGGAGCACCACCTGGGGCTGACCTGCGATCCGGTCGGAGGCCTCGTGCAGATCCCCTGCATCGAGCGCAATGCGATCGCCTCGGTGAAGGCCATCAACGCGGCGCGCATGGCGCTGCGCGGCGACGGCACCCACCACGTGAGCCTCGATAAGGTCATCAAGACCATGCGCGAGACCGGCGCGGACATGATGACCAAGTACAAGGAGACCGCGCGCGGCGGCCTCGCGGTCAACATCGTCGAGTGTTGATGGCCCACCCCCGGAGCGCCTGCGGCGCTCCCCCTCAAGGGGGCGCCGCAAGCGGCCCGGCAAAGCCGGTTCCGCCGCGGCCGCTTGGTCCCGCTCAGCCCGCTTGAACCTTTCGCTTGAAGTCGGCAAGGCTGCTCGCCGCACGCGCCCGCACCTTGCCGCGCAGGAAGCCTGGCCAGCTCAGCAGCAAGCCGGGCGTACCGAGCGCCTGGCGTGCCCAGGTCCAGAACGGGAAACGGTCGACGTGGCGCAGGATCAGCCCGTCGCGGAACTCGAAGCGTGCGTCCCAGCCGCGCTAACCGAGGACCGCATAGAAGCGCTCGATCAGCTGGGCGTTCGCATGCATGGGCTGGCCTTCGGGCGCGTGGCGGGGCCGGCAGTGTCGCACCACCGGGAATTCATGAGCGGTTAATTCTTCGTTAATCCGTTAAGCTTCGACGCATGAAGCTCTTGCTCGCCGAAGACGATCTGATCCTGGCCGATGCGCTCAGCGCCAGCCTGTCCAAGGCCGGCTTCGAGGTCGAGGTGGCACCCAACGGCGCGGTGGCCGAATTCCTGCTGCTCAAGCAGCACTTCGACATCGGCGTGCTCGACCTCGGCCTGCCCATGGTCGACGGCCTGACCGTGCTCAAGCGCGTGCGCGCCGCCAAGCCGGCGCTGCCCATGCTGGTGCTGACGGCGCTCGACGGGCTGGAACACCGCGTCGCGGGGCTGAACGCCGGGGCCGACGACTACCTCACCAAGCCCTTCGACTTTCCCGAACTGGAGGCACGCATCCGCGCCCTGCTGCGGCGCTCGCGCGGTGCCGGCGGCGGCGCGGCGCAGCAGTTCGGCAAGCTCGGCTTCGACCGCGACGCACGCCGCGCCACGCTCCACGGCGCGCCCATCGAGCTGTCGCCGCGCGAGTGGATGCTGCTCGACCTGCTGCTGACGCAGCGTGACCGCGTCGTCACCAAGGACCAGATCGCCGAGAGCTGGGCGGTGGAGCGCAGCGAGTCGGGCAGCGGCTCGATCGAGGTCTACATCCACCGCCTGCGCCGCAAGCTCGAAGGCTCGGGCCTGGCGATCCGCACGGTGCGCGGCCTCGGCTATCTGCTCGAGGAAGGCGAAGGCTAGTGCACGAAGCACTGCACCGCGTGCTGCACCGCCTGCCCGGCGTCACGCCCGGCGGCAGCTCGCTGCACCGCCACTTGCTGCTGTGGCTGCTGCTGCCGCAGCTGGTGCTGTGGCTGGCCGGCGCCTTCTTCACCTACAACCTCACCGCGCGCTATGCCAACCAGGCCATCGACGCGGCGCTGTCCACCGCCTCGCGGGCGCTGGCGCGCCAGGTCAAGCCGATCGGCAACGGCCTGTTCATCGACTTCCCGCGCGCCGCGCAGGACATCATCGAGGCCGACCCGGACGACCGCGTCTACTACATGGTGAGCACGCCGCCGGGGCAGTTCATCCTCGGCAACCACCGCCTGCCGGCGCCGCCGCCGATCGCCGCGCCGGTGCTGGGCCAGCCCTACTTCTACGACGGCGCGATGGGCGAGGCCGACGCAGGGCTGCAGGTGCGCGTCGCGGCGCTGTATCTCTCCTACGGCGAGGCCGACACGCCGCAGACCATGCTGGTGCAGGTGGCGCGCAGCCGCGCCAGCCGCGAGCAGCTCGCGCGCCGCATCCTGTTCGACACCGCGCTGCCGCTGTCGGTGGTGATCGCGTTGATGTCGATGATCGTGTGGGCCGGCATCCGCGCCGGCCTCGCGCCGCTGGCGCGCATGCGCGCCCTGGTGGAGGGGCGCGCACCCAACGACCTCGCCCCGCTCGAGCTCGAATCGGCGCCGCGCGAGGTGCATGCGCTGGCCAGGGCGATCAACACGCTGCTGGCCGAGGTGCACGAGAGCGTCAGCGGCCAGCGCCGTTTCATCAGCGACGCGGCGCACCAGCTGCGCACGCCGCTGGCGGGGCTGAAGAGCCAGACCGAGCTGGCGCTGAACGAAGCCAGCGAGGCCGCCGGGCCCGCGCTGCGCACGCGGCTGCAGCGCGTGCACGAGAGCGCGACGCGCAGCGCGCACCTCGTCAACCAGCTGCTGACGCTGGCGCGCGCCGAGCCGGAATCGGCGGCCGCGCAGGCGAAGTCACGCGTCGATCTGCGGCGCCTCGCGGGCGAGCTCACCGCCGAGTGGGTGCCGCGCGCGCGCCAAGCCGGCATCGACCTCGGCTTCGAGGAAGACGGCACGAGCCCGACGCCGGCGGTGCAGGGCAACGCGCTGCTGCTGCGCGAGGCCATCGCCAACCTGATCGACAACGCGATCCGCTACACCGGCCGCGGCGCCTCGGTGACGGTGCGGGTGCGCTCGCTCGGCCCCGACGCGCAGATCGAGGTCGAGGACGACGGCCCCGGCATCGCGCCGGCCGACCGCGAGCGCGTCTTCGAGCGCTTCGCCCGCGCCACGCTGCAAGGCGACGGCTGCGGCCTCGGGCTCGCGATCGTCAAGGAGATCGCCGAGCGCCACGGCGGCCGGGTGGCGCTGGAAGGCGCTGCGCCGCGCGGCCTGCGCGTGCTGCTGCGCCTGCCGCGGCTGGCGGCTTGATCTGCGGTTGGCGCTCTCCTAGGGAAAGTCCGGGGTGAACGTGCCCTTGCCGTAACTTTAACGCCTCTTTAACATCCGCCTCGCTTGATTCAGCAAGCTGAACACTTCCTAAACCGGACCCGAGGAGACACGCATGTCCATGACCCGCATTTCCCTGTCGCTGGCCGCCGCCGGCCTGATGAGCGCCAGCCTGGCCCAAGCCGGCGAAGTCGAGGTGCTGCACTGGTGGACCTCGGGCGGCGAGGCCAAGGCCGCTGCCGAGCTGAAGGCGACGATGCAGAAGAAGGGCCACACCTGGAAGGACTTTGCGGTCGCCGGCGGCGGCGGCGATTCGGCCATGACGGTGCTGAAGTCGCGCGTGGTGTCGGGCAACGCCCCGGCCGCCGCGCAGATCAAGGGCCCCTCGCTGCAGGAGTGGGCGCGTGAAGGCGTGCTGGCCAACATGGACGGCGTGGCCAAGGCCGAGAAGTGGGACGAGCTGCTGCCCAAGGCGATCGCCGACGGCCTCAAGTACAAGGGCAACTACATCGCCGCGCCGGTGAACGTGCACCGCGTCAACTGGCTGTGGGCGAATCCGGAAGTCTTCAAGAAGGCCGGCGCCAAGCTGCCGACCACCTGGGACGAGTTCTTCGTCGCCGCGGAAGCCTTGAAGAAGGCCGGCGTCATTCCGGTCGCGCACGGCGGCCAGAACTGGCAGGACTTCACCACCTTCGAGAGCGTGGCACTGGGCGTGGGCGGCGCCGACTTCTACAAGAAGGCGCTGGTGCAGCTCGACGCGGGCTCGCTCAAGGGCGCGACCATGCAGAAGGTGCTCGAGACCTTCAAGAAGGTGAAGGGCTACACCGACAAGAACGCGCCGGGCCGCGACTGGAACCTCGCCACCGCGATGGTCATCAAGGGCGAGGCCGGCATGCAGCTGATGGGCGACTGGGCCAAGGGCGAGTTCCTCGCCGCCGGCAAGGTGCCGGGCAAGGACTTCGCCTGCGTCGCCGCGCCGGGCACGGCCAAGAGCTACACCTACAACGTCGACAGCTTCGCGCTGTTCAAGCTGAAGGATCCGGCCAACCAGAAGGCGCAGCAGGACCTGGCCGCCGCGATCATGTCCACCGACTTCCAGGAGGTGTTCAACCTCAACAAGGGCTCCATTCCCGTGCGCCTGGGCATGAAGCTGGACAAGTTCGACGACTGCGCCAAGACCTCCTCGGCCGACTTCGTCGCCAGCTCCAAGGCCGGCTCGCTGGTGCCCTCGATCGCGCACGGCATGTCGGTGCCGTCGGCCGTCGAAGGCGCGATGAAGGACGTGGTCTCGCAGTTCTGGAACGACGACAAGATGACCGTCGCGCAGGCGATGGACAAGCTGGTCGGCGCCGCGAAGACCAAGTAGTCCCGGATACCCGTTCGGCCTGAGCCCGGACCTCCGTTCGGGCTGAGCTTGTCGAAGCCCTTCGACAGGCTCAGGGCGAACGGGGCATTTCCCTTCCTTTGCGAGGTTGACGCCATGAGCACGTCGACGGCCTCGGCACGCCTGTCGGAGTGGATGCCCAGGATCGTCCTGGCGCCCTCCTTCGTGCTGGCCTTCCTCTTCATCTACGGGCTGATGGCCTGGAACGGCTATCTGTCGCTGTCGGCCTCGCGGCTGCTGCCCAACTACGAGTTCGTCGGCCTCGAGCAGTACGAGACGCTGTGGGAGAGCGAGCGCTGGTGGGTGGCGCTGAAGAACCTGGCCATCTTCGGCGGCCTGTTCCTGTTCTTCGGCATGGCCATCGGGCTGCTGCTGGCCATCCTGCTCGACCAGAAGATCCGCGCCGAGGGCGTGCTGCGCACCATCTACCTCTACCCGATGGCGCTCAGCTTCATCGTCACCGGCACGGCCTGGAAGTGGATCCTCAACCCCGGGCTGGGCCTCGAAAAGGTCATGCACGAGTGGGGCTGGACGAGCTTCGGCTTCGACTGGCTGATCAACCCCGAGCGCGCCATCTACACCATCGTCATCGCCGGCGTGTGGCAGAGCTCGGGCTTCGTGATGGCGCTCTTCCTCGCCGGGCTGCGCGGCATCGACGACTCCATCCTCAAGGCCGCGCAGATCGACGGCGCCAGCCTGCCGCGCATCTACTGGCGCATCATCATCCCCAGCCTGCGGCCGGTGTTCTTCTCGACGCTGATGGTGCTCTCGCACCTGGCCATCAAGAGCTTCGACCTGGTGATGGCGCTGACCGCCGGCGGCCCGGGCTACGCCACCGACATGCCGGCCACCTTCATGTACACGATGGCCTTCTCGCGCGGCCAGATCGGCCTGGGCGCCGCCTCCGCGACGATCATGCTGGCCACCGTGGCGGCCATCGTCGTGCCCTACCTCTACTCCGAACTGAGGAGCCGCTCATGAGCGCAGCCGCCGTTCACCCCGGCCGGTTCGACTGGCACAGGCTGGCCCTCTGGTCGGTGCTGCTGCTGTTCGCCGCCTTCTTCCTGCTGCCGATGTACGTGATGCTCACGACCTCGCTGAAGGACATGGAGCAGATCCGCGCTGGCAACCTGCTGTCACTGCCCACCGCGCCGGGCTTCGCCGCCTGGGACAAGGCCTGGCACCACGCCTGCACCGGCATCGACTGCGGCGGCCTCAAGCCCTTCTTCATGAACTCGGTGCTGATGGTGATCCCGGCGGTGCTGATCTCCACGCTGCTGGGCGCCATCAACGGCTACGTGCTCGCCAAGTGGCGCTTCAAGGGCAGCGAGCTGATGTTCGCGCTGATGCTGTTCGGCGTCTTCATGCCCATGCAGGTGGTGCTGCTGCCGATGAGCCAGGTGCTGGGCTGGATCGGCATCGCCAGCTCGATCTGGGGCCTGGTGCTGGTGCACATCATCGCCGGCCTGCCCTCGACGACGCTGTTCTTCCGCAACTACTACGTCGGCCTGCCCGACGAGCTGGTGAAGGCGGCGATGCTCGACGGCGCGGGCTTCTGGCGCATCTTCTGGCGCATCATCCTGCCGCTGTCGACGCCGATCACCGTGGTCACGCTGATCTGGCAGTTCACCAACATCTGGAACGACTTCCTCTACGGCATCGTGTTCTCCGGCGCCGGCAGCAAGCCGGTCACCGTGGGCCTGAACAACCTGGCCAACACCACGAGCTCGGTGAAGGAATACAACGTGGACATGGCCGCTGCGCTGATCGCCGGCCTGCCCACGCTCGTCGTCTACATCGTCGCAGGCAAGTATTTCGTGCGCGGGCTGACGGCCGGCGCCGTGAAGGGGTAAACATGGGCGCACTCTCGATCCGCAACGTCCGCCGCAGCTACGGCAACGTGCACATCCTCAAGGGCATCGACATCGAGGTCGTGGCCGGCGACTTTCTCATCCTTGTCGGCCCCTCGGGCTGCGGCAAGAGCACGCTCTTGAACATCATCGCCGGGCTGGACAAGCCCACCGAGGGCACGGTGCACATCGACGGCCGCGACGTCACGCACGCGCTGCCCAAGGACCGCGACATCGCGATGGTGTTCCAGAGCTACGCGCTCTACCCGAACATGAACGTGGCGCAGAACATCAGCTTCGGGCTGGAGATGCGCAACGTGCCCAAGGCCGAGCGCGACGCGGCGATCGCGCGCGTCTCGAAGATGCTGCAGATCGAGCACCTGCTGGATCGCAAGCCCGGCCAGCTCTCCGGCGGCCAGCGCCAGCGCGTCGCGATGGGCCGCGCGCTGGCGCGCAACCCGACGCTGTTCCTGTTCGACGAACCGCTTTCGAACCTCGACGCCAAGCTGCGCGTCGAGATGCGCGCCGAGATCAAGCACCTGCACAACAAGGCGCAGGTGACGACGGTCTACGTCACGCACGACCAGGTCGAGGCGATGACGCTGGGCGACCACATCGCGGTGATGAAGGGCGGCGTGATCGAGCAGCTCGGCTCGCCCGACGACATCTACAGCCGCCCGGCGACGCGCTTCGTGGCCGAGTTCATCGGCTCGCCGGCGATGAACATCGTCAGCGGCCAGCGCGCCGCCAACGGCTTCGCCTCGCACGGCATCGACCTCTCGCTGAACGACGCGCAGCGCGCCCTCGTCGGCAACGGCCACGCCGAGGGCATCCTCTACGGACTGCGCCCCGAGGCCCTGGTGCTGGCCGACGCCGGCCTGCCCGGCACCATCAGCCTGCTCGAGCCGACCGGGCCCGAGACCTACGTGCTCGTGGACACGCCGATCGGCAAGCTGATGGCGCGCGTGCCCGGCAAGGTGCACCAGGCGGTGGGCGACACCGTGCGCCTGCAGTGGTCGGCCAACGACGCGCACCTGTTCGACGCCAGGAGCGAGCGCCGCGTGGGCTGAGTTTCGAGGGGGTGCGGGCGCGCGCAGACGCCGCGTACACTGCCTTCGATCAAGGCAGTACCGCATCCCGATGCTCGACAACATCGACACCCTGGCCGCGCGCGTCGCGCCCGCCGACGCACGCTGGACGCTGCGCGCGGTCGACGAGATCTCCGAGACCCTGGGCGTGCGCCAGGACGTGGCCGAGGCGCCGCAACGCAGCCGCGATGCCGGCGTGATGGTGAGCGTGACGCGGCGCGGCGGCCTCGGCCACGCCGCCAGCGCCGACCTCAGTGAAGCGGGCCTGGCCGACGCCTTCGCACGCGCGGCGCGCATGGCCGATGCCGTGGCCGGCCGCATGGTGTTCGTCCCCGAGGAGCTGCCGCTGGCCGACGCGCGCGGCCGCTTCGACGGCGCGGTGAGCCGGCCGGCACGCAGCACGCCGCTGCGCGAGCGGCTCGATGCGCTGCGCGCGGTGTGCGCCTCGGCGCACGGCGACGAGCGCATCGTCGACTGGGCGGCCAGCGTGCTGGCGGTGGAGGTGTCGCAGCTGCTGCTGACCAGCGAAGGCGGCCGCACCGAGCAGCGCTGGCACGTGACCATGCCGCACGTGCAGGCGACCGCGCACGTCGCGGGTATCACGCAGACGCGCTCTTCGGCCGGCCAGTACAACGGCTTCTGCCAGCAAGGCGGCCTGGAGGTGCTGGAGCGCGCCGGCTTCGCCCACGAAGGCGCGCGCGTCGCCGCCGAAGCGCTCGAGCTGGCGATGGCCCCGCCCTGCCCCGGCGGCAGCATGGACGTGCTGCTCATGCCCGACCAGATGATGCTGCAGATCCACGAGTCGATCGGCCATCCGCTCGAGCTCGACCGCATCCTCGGTGACGAGCGCAACTTCGCCGGCACCAGCTTCGTCACGCTGGACATGTTCGGCCACTACGCCTACGGCAGCGAGCTGCTGAACGTCAGCTACGACCCGACGCGGCCCGAGCAACTGGCCAGCTTCGGCTTCGACGACGAAGGCCAGCCGGCGCAGCGCACGCTGCTGATCGAGCGCGGCATCCTGCGCCGGCCGCTCGGCGGCGCGGTGTCGCTGGCACGCGCGCGCGCCCAGCAGCCCGGGCTGGAGGGCGTGGCCACCACCCGCTCGGCGAGCTGGAACCGCGCGCCCATCGACCGCATGAGCAACCTGAACATCGAGCCCGGCAGCTCGACGCTGGAGGCGATGATCGCCAGCATCGAGCTGGGCGTGATGATGCGCACCAACGTCTCGTGGAGCATCGACGACTCGCGCAACAAGTTCCAGTTCGGCTGCGAGTGGGGCCGCATGATCCGCAACGGGCGCCTCGCCGAAGTCGTGCGCGCCCCCGGCTACCGCGGCATCAGCGCGACCTTCTGGCGCTCGCTGGCGATGGTCGGCGACGCCGGCACCTTCGAGGTGATGGGCACGCCCTACTGCGGCAAGGGCGAGCCCTCGCAGGTGATCCGCGTCGGCCATGCCTCGCCGGCCTGCAAGTTCGAGCGCGTCGCCGTGGTCGGGGCCGACGCATGACGCGGGCCGAGCGCCGGGCCGCTCCCAAGCCGGCCCGCATCCCCTCGGGGGATCGGCCGATGTACTCATCGGCCGAGGGGCTGTCATGAAGACCTTGGAACGTTCGAACTTCGATGCGCTCGCCGACGCGGTGTGCGCGGCGGCGAAACCGGGCGAGCGCAGCTCGCTGCTGCTCAAGGCCGAAGCCTCCGACTTCATCCGCTTCAACCGCGCCGCGGTGCGCCAGGCCACGCAGGTCGAGCAGGCCCATGCCACCGTCGCGCTGACGCAAGGGCAGCGCCGTGCCGAAGGCCGCGTGACGCTCACCGGCCAGCTCGACGCCGATGTGGCCACGCTGCGCCGCGAGCTCGACACCCTGCGTGCGCTGCTGCCCGACGTGGCCGAGGATCCGTGGCTGCTGCTGCCCGAGGCGCCGGCACGCAGCGAACGCCATGAGCACGGCGCGCTGCCGTCGGCCGCACAGGTGGTGGGCTGCGTGAGCGAGGCGGCGCGCGGGCTCGACTTCGTCGGCTTCCATGCCGCCGGGCCGGTGCTGCGCGCCTTCGCCGACAGCCAGGGCACGCGCCACTGGCACCATGTCGAGAGTTTCCACACCGAGTGGTGCCTCTATCACGCGGCCGACAAGGCGGTGAAGTCGTCCTATGCCGGCTCGCAGTGGCGCGACGCCGAGTTCGCGCGCCGCGTCGCCGAGGGCGCGCAGCGCCTCGCGCTGATCGCCAAGCCGCCGCGCCAGCTCGCGCCGGGCGAGTATCGCGCCTGGCTCGCGCCGGCGGCGATGGCCGAGCTGCTCGCCACGCTGGGCTGGGGCGGCTTCGGCCTGAAGGCGCGGCGCACCGGCACCTCCACGCTGATGCGCCTCGCGCACCGCGACGCGGCGCTGAGCCCGCAGTTCAACCTCTTCGAGCACAGCGCCCAGGGCAGCGCGCCCGGCTTCACCGCCGAAGGCTTCGCGCGGCCGGCACGCGTCGGCCTGATCGAACGCGGCCTCGCCACCGGCACGCTGGCCAACGCCCGCTCGGCACGCGAGTACGGCGCGCCGGCCAACGGCGCCAATGCCGAGGAGATGCCGGAGTCGCTCTCGCTGCAACCCGGCACGCTGGCCGAGGGCCAGGCGATGCAGTCGCTCGGCACCGGGCTCTCGGTGAGCAACCTCTGGTACCTCAACTACTCCGACCGCCAGGCCTGCCGCATGACGGGCATGACGCGCTTCGCCTGCCTGTGGGTGGAGAACGGCGAGCCGGTGGCGCCGATCGGCGTGATGCGCTTCGACGACTCCTTCCTGCGCATGTTCGGCGAGGGGCTGGTGGGCCTTTCCGACCGCGCCGAACTGATCGCCGATGGCGACACCTACGCCGAGCGGCGCCTCGCCTCGACCAGCACGCCCGGCGCGCTGATCCAGGGCTGGAGGCTGACGCTGTGATCGAGCGCCTGGGCATCACGCTGCCGATCCTTCAAGCGCCGATGGCCGGCGTGCAGGACCATCGCCTCGCCGTCGCGGTCAGCGAGGCCGGCGGGCTGGGCGCATTGCCTGCGGCGATGCTGACGCATCAGCAGTTGGCCGCCGAGTTGAAGGCCCTGCGCGCGGCGACGGCCCGGCCGTTCAATCTCAACTTCTTCTGCCACCAGAACCCCACGCCCGATGCGACGCGCGAAGCGGCGTGGCGTGCGGCGCTGGCGCCCTTCCATGCCGAGGCGGGCATCGATGCGAGCACCCTCCCGGCCGGCGCCGGACGTTTGCCGTTCAGCGCCGAGGCGCTGGCCACCATCGAGCCCTTCGCGCCGCCCGTCGTGAGCTTCCATTTCGGGCTGCCGCCGCCCGAGCTGCTGGCGCGGATCAAGCGCATGGGCGCCTTCGTGCTCAGCTCGGCGACCACCGTCGACGAAGGGCTGTGGCTGCAATCGCAAGGCGTCGACGCGGTGATCGCGCAGGGGCTGGAAGCCGGCGGCCACCGCGGCCATTTCCTCGACACCGAGCCAGCCAGCGCACTGACGCGCCAGATGGGCACCTTCGCCCTCGTACCGCAGCTGGTGGCAGCGCTGAAGGTACCGGTGATCGCCGCCGGCGGCATCGCCGATGCGCAGGGCGTGGCCGCCGCGCTCGCGCTCGGCGCCGCCGCGGTGCAGCTGGGCACGGCCTACCTGCTGTGCGACGAAGCGACCACCACGCCCATCCACCGCGCTGCGCTGGCCAGCGAGGCGGCGCGCCACACGGCGCTGACCACGCTCTTCACCGGCCGGCCGGCGCGCGGCATCGTCAACCGCGTGATGCGCCAGCTGGGGCCGCTGAACCCGGCGGCGCCGGCCTTCCCGCTGGCCAGCGCGGCGATCGCGCCCTTGCGCCAGTGGGCCGAGCGCCAGGGCAGCGGCGACTTCTCGCCGCTGTGGTCGGGCCAGAATGCGAGCGGCTGCCGCGCCGTGCCGGCCGGCGAGCTGACGCGCGCGCTCGCCGCGAAGCTGTAGTCAGCGCGCCGGCGCCTCGGGCGCTTCTTCGGGCAGTTCCGGAACGTCGGCCTCGAAGCGCTCGTCGGGCAGCCGGCTGCGCCGGCGCAGCACGAGCATCAGCACGATCACGCCGCCGATCAGCAGCACGGCCGGGCCGAACCACAGCAGCGTGGTGACCGGCTTGACGGGCGGGCGGTAGAGCACGAAGTCGCCGTAGCGCTGCGTCATGTAGGCGAGGATCTCGGCCTCGCTCTTGCCCTGGCGCAGCATGTCGCGCACCTGGTTGCGCAGGTCCTGCGCGAGGTCGGCGTGCGAGTCGGCGATGGTCTGGTTCTGGCAGACCAGGCAGCGCAGCTCGGAGGCGACGCGCATCACGCGCGCTTCCAGCACCGGATCGTCGGAGGCCGGCGCGGCCTCCTTGGCGACGCCGGCCAGCGGCAGCGCGAGGCACAGCGCGAGCAGCGCGCGGCGCAGCAACGTGGCAGCGTCAGACATTCAGTTCCTTCAGCAGCGGCACGATCTTCTTCTCGATCACCTCGGGCGTCAGCGGCCCGATCTGCTTGTAGCGGATGGTGCCCTGCTTGTCGACCACGAAGGTCTCGGGCACGCCGTAGACGCCGTAGTCGATGCCGACGCGGCCGTCGGCGTCGAACAGCGAGGCCTCGTAGGGGTTGCCCAGCTGCCTCAGGAAGGCGAGGCCGGCGGGGCGCGTGTCCTTGTAGTTCAGGCCGTAGACCGGCGCCAGCTTGCGCCGCGCCAGCTCGACGACCAGCGGGTGCTCCTCGCGGCAGGGCGCGCACCACGAGGCCCAGACGTTGAGCACCCAGACCTTGCCGAGCAGCTCGTCGCGCTTGAGGCGCTGGTCGGGCGCATCGAGCATGGTGAGGTCGAACCCCGGCGCCGGCTTGCCGATCAACGGCGACGGCACCTCGCGCGGGTTGAGGTTCAGGCCGACCGCCAGGAAGCCGGCCAGCACCAGGAACAGCCCCAGCGGGATGAGGAACTTGAGGTACTTCATCAGGCGCCCGCCCCCACCGCGCCGCTCACCGTCTGCTCGCTCTTCACCTTGGCGCGGTAGCGCCGGTCGCTGGCGGCGAGCAGGCCGCCGAAGGCCATCAGCAGGCAGCCGCCCCAGATCCAGTCGACGAAGGGCTTGACGTAGACGCGCACGATCCAGGCGCCGTTGCTGCCCTCGACCGGCTCGCCCAGCGAGACGTAGAGGTCGCGCGTCAGGCCGGTGTCGATGGACGCTTCGGTCATCGGGTTGGTCTGCACGCGGTACATGCGCTTCTCGGGGTTCATCTCGCGCAGCACGCGGCCGTCGCGGCTGACCTCGATGCTGCCGCGAGCCGCCACGTAGTTGGGGCCCTGCACCTCGCTCACGCCCTTGAACGTGAAGGTGACGTCGCGCACCGTGGTGCTGTCGCCGACGTCCATCTTGACGTCGCGCTCGACCTCGTGGCCCTTGACCATCGTGACACCGATGATGAAGACGGCGATGCCCACGTGCGCCACCATCATGCCGACCATCGCGCGCGGGATCAGCTTCAGGCGCTCGACGATGTTGCCGCCGCGCACGCGCTCGGCGAGGTCGGTGAACGTGGCCGCGATGATCCAGAACGCCAGCGCGAGGCCGAGCGTCGCCAGCGCACCGATCTCGCCGGTGGCCCACTCGACGGCGATGGCCGCGACGATGGCCACGCCCAGCGCCCAGCGCAGGCGCGTCCAGAGGTCGGGCAGCGTGGCCTGCTTCCAGCGCGCGATCGGGCCCACACCCATCAGGAAGACCAGCGGCGCCATCAGCGGCACGAAGACGGTGTCGAAATACGGCGGGCCGACCGAGATCTTGCCCAGGCCGAGCGCATCCAGCACCAGCGGGTAGAGCGTACCCAGCAGCACCGCGCCGGTGGCGGCCACCAGCAGCACGTTGTTGAGCAGCAGCAGCGTCTCGCGCGAGAGCAGCGCGAAGCGCGCGCCCAGGCCGACGGTCGGGGCGCGCCAGGCGTAGAGCGTCAGCGAGGAGCCGATCACCACCACCAGGAAGGCGAGGATGAACAGGCCGCGGCGCGGGTCGGTGGCGAAGGCGTGCACCGAGCTGAGCACGCCCGAGCGCACGAGGAAGGTGCCCAGCAGCGAGAGCGAGAAGGCGAGGATGGCCAGCAGCACCGTCCAGCTCTTGAAGCTGCCGCGCTTCTCGGTGACGGCCAGCGAGTGCACCAGCGCCGTGCCCACCAGCCAGGGCATGAAGGAGGCGTTCTCCACCGGATCCCAGAACCACCAGCCGCCCCAGCCCAGCTCGTAGTAGGCCCACCAGCTGCCCAGCATGATGCCGATGGTGAGGAAGATCCAGGCCACCGTGGTCCAGGGCCGCGTCCAGCGCGCCCAGGTGGTGTCGAGGTTGCCGCCGATCAGCGCCGCCACCGCGAAGGCGAAGGCCACCGAGAAGCCGACGTAGCCCATGTAGAGCATGGGCGGGTGGAACACCATGCCCGGATCCTGCAGCAGCGGGTTGAGGTCGCGGCCGTCGGGCGCGCCGGGAACGAGGCGCTCGAAGGGGTTGGAGGTGATCAGCGTGAAGGCCAGGAAGCCGACCGCCACCAGGCCCATCACCGACAGGATGCGCGCCAGCACCGGCAGCGGCAGGTGGCGGCTGAACTTCGCCACCGCGAGCTGCCACACGCACAGCATCATCATCCACAGCAGCAGCGAGCCCTCGTGGCCGCCCCACACCGCGGCGATGCGGTAGGGCAGCGGCAGCGCGCTGTTGGAGTTGCTCGCCACGTAGAGCACGGAGAAGTCGTTCTGCACGAAGGCGGTGGTGAGCGTCAGGTAGGCCGTGGCGATGAGCGCGAACTGCGCCACCGTCAGCGGCCGCGCCAGCGCCATCCACTCGGCACGCCCGCTCTGCGCGCCGGCCAGCGGCACGACACCCAGCACCAGCGCGACGCCCAGCGCCAGCCAGAGCGCGAAGTGGCCGATCTCCGGAATCATTTGCCGCTCCCCTGCACCACCGACTTGCCGACCTTCTCGTTGACCTGTTGGCCGTGCTTGAGCGCCTCGGCGGCCTCCGGCGGCATGTAGTTCTCGTCGTGCTTGGCGAGCACCTCGCGGGCGACGAATACGCCGTCCTTCAGCTGGCCCTGCGCAACCACGCCCTTGCCTTCCTTGAAGAGGTCGGGAAGGATGCCTTCGTACTGCACCGGCACGGTCTTGGCGGTGTCGGTGACGACGAAGTTCACCTTCACGCCGTCGCGCTTGACGCTGCCTTCCTGCACCAGGCCGCCGACGCGGAAGGTGCGGTTGGCCGGCGCCTCGTGCGCGGCGATCTGCGTCGGCGAGTAGAAGAACACCAGGTTGCTCTGGAAGGCATTGAGCACCAGCGCGGCGATCGCGCCGACCGCGACGACGACGCCCCCGGCAATGGCCAGACGCTTGTGGCGGGGTTTCATCTCAGGACTCCTCGTTCAAATGGGCGGCCTCGCGCCGGGCGCGAGCATGCCTGCGGGCGGTCAGGATCGGCTCCAAGACCATCAGCAGCGCGCAGGCAATGTACGAGCCCCAGACGTAGAGCCCGTAACCCCCCATGGCGAAGAACTCGCCGGCACTGCCCCAGTTCATGATCGGGCCTCTCGCATACGAACCATCTCCGACACCCATTCCGTGTGCTGCTCGCGCTCGACCACGATGGCGCGCGTGCGCATGAACACCACCGCGAAGGCATAGGCCCAGCAGGCGAAAGTCATCAGCAGCATCGCCGTGAGCATGGTGTGCGCCATCTTGGGCGCCGCCGTCATGCTGATCGTCGCGCCCTGGTGCAGCGTGTTCCACCACTTCACCGAGAAATAGATGATGGGCACGTTCACCGCACCGACCACCGCGAGCAGCGCTCCGGCCTGGTCGGCGCGACGGGTGTCGTCGATCGCGTTGACCAGGGCCAGGAATCCCAGATACAGAAACAGCAGGATGAGTTCCGAGGTCAGGCGCGCATCCCACACCCACCAGGCGCCCCAGGTGGGCTTGCCCCAGAAGGCGCCGGTCCACAGCGCGAGGAAGGTGAACATGGCCCCGGTGGGCGCGATGGCGCGCGCCACCATCGAAGCCAGCCGCGCGTTGAAGGCCCAGCCGATGGCGGCCCAGAAGGCCATCACCAAGTACAGCACCATGGACATCCAGGCCGCCGGCACGTGGATGAAGATCACCCGGTAGGACTCGCCCTGGGTGGCATCGGTCGGCGCGACGAAGAAGCCGACGTACAGGCCCGCCGCGGCCAGCACGATGCAGGCCGCCCACAGCCACGGGATCAGCTTGCCGGTGAGCCAGTAGAAGCGCGGCGGCGAGGAGAAGGTGAAGAGGGTCAGATGCCCTTGCATCGTCATGTCACTCCGTGGCGATGCGCAGCGCCGCGCCGGTGGCCCAGGGGGCGAGCAGCCCCGAGCCGATCAGCAGCGCGCCGAGCAGGGAAAAGTGGCCGCGCGTGGAGATGCCGGCCTCGGCCGCCGACACCGCGCCGGCGCCGAAGATGAGCGCCGGGATGCACAGCGGCAGGATGAGCAGGATGAGCAGCACCGCGCCGCTGCGCAGGCCCAGCGTCAGCGCCGCGCCCAGGCCGCCGAGCAGGCTCAGGATGGGCGTGCCCAGCAGCAGCGAGAGCGCCAGCGTCAGGTTGGCCGTGGCCGAGAGGTCGAACAGCAGGCCGAACAGCGGCGCTGCCAGCACCAGCGGCGCGCCGGTGACGATCCAGTGCGCCAGCGCCTTGGCGGCGGCGATCATCCACAGCGAGTCGCCCGACAGCAGCATCTGCTCGAGCGAGCCGTCGGCGTGGTCGGCGCCGTAGAGCTGGGTCAGCGAGAGCATGGCCGCCAGCAGCGCGCACACCCAGACCACGCCGGGGGCGATCTGGCGCAGCGTCTGCGGCTCGGGGCCGACGCCGAGCGGGAACAGGCTCACCGCCACCAGGAAGAAGGCGATCGGCAGCAGCGCCTCGACGCGCCGCCGCGCCGCCAGCCGCAGATCCCGCGCGACGATGGTGGCGAAGACCGAACTCATTGCACGCGGTAGGCATCGAGTTGCAGCACCGTGGGCGCCGGGTCGGCCAGCGTCAGGTCGATGTGGCTGGTCAGCACCGCCGCGCCGCCGCGCCTGGCGTGCGCCGACAAGGCGGCGTCGAGCATGGCCGTGCCCTCGGCATCGAGCGCATCGTAGGGCTCGTCGAGGATCCACACCGGCGCGGCCGCATCCAGGTGCAGGCGCGCCAGCGCGACGCGGCGCCGCTGCCCCTGCGAGAGCGTGCGCACCGCGGCATGGCGGCGGCTGAACAGGCCGACGCGCCGCAGCGCCTCGGTGCAGCCGGCCTCGCCGTCGCCATGGCCGTGCAGGCGGGCGAGGAACTGCAGCGATTCCAGCACCGAGAGATCGTCCTTCAGCGCGTTGGCATGGGCGAGGTAACAGAGCGAGCGGCACCAGGCGGCGCCCGCCTCGCGCAAGGGCGTGCCGCCCCAGGTGATGGCCCCCTCGGCGGGCGTCGACAGGCCGGCCAGCAGGCGCAGCAGGCTGGTCTTGCCGCTGCCGTTGGGGCCGCGCAGCCAGACGATCTGGCCCGCCGCCAACTCGAAATCCAGCCCACGGAAAAGCAGCCGGTCGCCGCGGCGACAGGCAAGACGGCTGGCCGCGAGGCGGGACGACTGCACGGGAGGAACGGATACCGGTCTGTTCGAAGCCCGAACCATACCGTAAACCGCACATCCCCCCTTTGCGAATCCTTAAGCGCTCAAGCGCGTCAGGTCGGGGCCGATATCCCGCCAACCACCGGGCCACGTGCCCGACAAGGGGAGCCCTGCCCATGATTTCGTTCAAAGTCCTCTTCGGTCCCGGCATCCGGCTGATGCGCCAGTTGCGCATTGCCACGAAGATGTCCGGCATGGGCTTGTTCCTGCTGGTGCCGCTGGTGCTGCTGCTGCTCACCACCTACCAGCACGCCGATGCCGACCGCCGCATCGCGACGACCGAACTGCAGGGCGTGAGCCTGGCCCGCCAGATCAGCGAGCTGATCGGGCAGACCCAGGCCCACCGCGGCCTGACCAACCGGGTGCTGTCCGGCGACGCCGGCGCCACCGCCGCGCGCGACCAGGCCCGCGCCGCCATGGCCGAGACGCTGCGCGCGCTGGACGCCGCCGTGGCCGACACCCGCCTCTTCGATGCCGATTCGCTGTGGCGCGAGCGTCGCGCCGCGCTCGCCGCGCTCGCCGAGGGCCGCCACGCAAGCCGGCGCCAGGAAGCCTTCGCCGAGCACACCAATGCCGTGGACAGCCTGCGCCAGATGCTGATGCTGGTGGGCGAGCGCTCCGGCCTGGTGCTCGACCCCGAGGCCAACACCTTCTTCCTCATGGACATCGCGCTCGAGCGCGTGGTGCCGCTGTCGGAAACGCTCGGCCTGACGCGCGGCCAGGGCGCCGCGATCCTGGTGCGCGGCGACGCGAGCAACACCGAACGCGTGCAGATCCTCGGCCGCATGGACGTGCTGCTCACGCAGAGCAACGACCTGCGCCACAAGTTCGGCGCGCTCGAACGCTCCGGCACGCCGATCCCGGCCGGCTGGAAGGACGCCCTGGCGCACATGGACGAGTTCGGCAGCCACGTACGCAGCGTATTCGGCGCCGATGCGATCGATGGCGACGCGGCCGCCTTCTTCGCGCGCGCCAGCCAGACCCTGGGTGAACTGCAGCGCATCGACCGCGAGGCCCTGGATCTGCTGCAGGCCGGCCTGGAGCAGCGCCACGCATCGGTGACGCGCCGCATGCTGGTCGAGCTGGGCGTCGCCGTGCTGGGCATGCTGCTGATGGCCTATGGCGGCATCTCCTTCTACCTGAGCTTCGTCGGCGCCTTCCGGGCGCTCGCCGAGGGCGTGGCCAAGGTGGCCGACGGCCGCCTCGAGCATCGCGTGGAGATCAAGGGCCGCGACGAGCTGGCCGATGTCGGCGCCATGCTCGAGGCCATGAACGGCAAGCTCTCGGCCATGGTGGCCGAGATCCGCAGCAGCGCGGTGCGCGTGGGCAACGCCGGCCAGCAGGTGGCCAGCGGCAGCCAGGCGCTCTCGCAGCGCACCGACGAGCAGGCCGCCAGCCTGCGCCAGACCGTCGCGACGGTCAGCCAGCTGAGCGCCGCGGTGGCCTCGAACGCCGAGGCGGCCCAGCAGCTCGACGGCGTGGCCGGCAAGCTGCGCGTGCAGGCCGAGGCCGGCGGCGAGGCGATGCGCGCCACGGTGGGCTCGATGTCCGCACTCGAATCGAGCTCGAAGCGCGTCGGCGAGATCATCGGCGTGATCGACAGCATCTCCTTCCAGACCAACATCCTCGCGCTCAATGCGGCGGTGGAAGCGGCGCGCGCCGGCGAGGCCGGGCGCGGCTTCGCGGTGGTGGCTGCCGAGGTGCGCAGCCTGGCGCAGCGCAGCAGCGCCGCGGCGGGCGAGATCCGCAAGCTGATCGGCGAGTCGACCCAGCAGGTCGGCGCCTCGGTGGCGCGCATCGAGAACGTCAGCGCGACGCTGGCCTCGGTGGTCAGCGGCGTGCAGGACGTCTCCGAACAGCTGCGCAGCATCGCCACGGCCAGCGCCGAGCAGAGCCAGGGCCTGCGAGAGATGAGCCAGAACGTCGGCAACCTCGACGAGATCACGCGCCAGAACGCCGCGATGGTGGAGGAATCCGCCTCGGCCTCGCAGGAACTGGTGGAACGCGCCCAGATGCTGAGCAGCGCGGTGTCATCGATCCGCCTGCGCCAGGGCAGCGCCGACGAGGCGCGCGACCTGGTCGAACGCGCCTTCGAGCTCGTGCAGCGCGAAGGCTGGGAGGCCGCCTGCGCCCGCATCCGTGACCGCACGCAGGGCTTCGTCGACCGTGATCTCTACGTGTTCGCGGTCGACCGCAGCGGCACCTACCGGCTGCACGCCGCCAAGCCGGCCAGCGAGGGCAAGCGCGTGCACGACGTCCCCGGCATCGACGGCGACCGCTTCGTCGAGGACGCCTGGGCGCGCACCGAGCGCGGCCCGGGCTGGATCGAGTACGACATCCTCAACCTCGAGACCGGCAAGGTGCAGTCCAAGGCCTCCTACGTGCACCGGCTCGACGACCGCCTCGTGCTGGGCTGCGGCGTCTACCGCACGGCGCCGGCCGCCGGGGCGCGGGTGGTCAGCGCGCCGGACTCGTCTGCGCGCCCGGCTCCTCGCCTGCACGCCGCGGCTGCGGCGACCGGCTGAGGCTGCCGCCGACCAGCACGCTCCACAGCACCGGCACGACCACCAGCGTCAGCAGGGTCGAGGTGATCACGCCGCCGATGATGGCGCGGCCCATCGGCGCCTGCAGTTCGCCGCCGTCGTTGAGCGCCAGCGCCAGCGGCAGCATGCCGAACACCATGGCCGCGGTGGTCATGATGATGGGCCGCATGCGGATCTGCCCGGCCTGCAGCAGCGCCTCGGGGACGCTCGCGCCCTCTTTCAGCGCGCGGTTGGCGAAGTCCACCAGCAGGATGGCGTTCTTGGTGACCAGGCCCATCAGCATGATCAGGCCGATCATCGAGAACACGTTGAGCGTGCTGCGCCAGGCCAGCAGCGCCAGCATCACGCCGATCAGCGACAGCGGCAGCGAAGCCATGATGGCGATCGGCTGCAGGAAGCTGCCGAACTGGCTGGCCAGCACGATGTAGATGAAGATCACCGCCAGGCCCATCGCACCGAGCATGGCGGCGAAGGCGTCCTGCTGCTCGCGGGTGGCGCCGCCGACGTCGAAGCGCACGCCCGGCGGCAGCGCCGTGGCCTTGACGAGCTTCTGCACGTCGGCGCCGACATCGCCGGCCGGGCGGCCCTGCACGCCGGCGAAGATGGCCTCGCGGCGCTGCAGATCCTGGCGGCGGATCACCTCGGGGTTGGTCACCGGCTCGATGCTCGCCACCGCGGCCAGCGGGATGGGCGTGCCGTCCTTGGCGAAGGCCACCGGCAGATCGCCCATCTGCGCGACGCGCTGGCGCTGCGCCTCGGGCAGGCGCAGCAGCACCTCGGCCTGCTCGCCGTCCGGCGTGGTCCAGTAGGTGCCGACCTCGCCGTTGACGTAGGCACGCAGGCTGGCGGCGAGCTGCGGCGCGGTCAGGCCCAGCTCGCGCACGGCACCGGGCTTGAGCCGCACGGCATAGGCCGGGATGCCCGGCTTGACCGACAGTTCGACGTCGGTGATGCCGGGGATCTTCTTCATCTGCTCGGCCAGATCGCTGGCCACGCGCGCCAGCGCCTGCGAGTCGTTGCCGAGCACCGCGACGTAGATCGACCGGTCGAAGCCGACCGACACCTCGATGCCGGCGATCTTGGCGATCTCGGCGCGGATCGCGTCCTCGACCTGCTTCTGGCTGCGCGCGCGCCTGGCTCGCTCGACCAGCCCGATGTTGAGCACCGCCTGGTTGCGGCCGACCTGCAGCCCGGTGCCCTGCCCGCCCACGTTGGTGGAGATGGTC
This sequence comes from Piscinibacter sp., assembly GCA_017983795.1. GTDB lineage: Bacteria > Pseudomonadota > Gammaproteobacteria > Burkholderiales > Burkholderiaceae_C > Piscinibacter. Next base: position 114,897 of record JAGOAS010000003.1, on the reverse strand, counting down.
TGCACCTCGGGGAAGGCGGCGACGATGGCCTCCACCTGGCGCACCTTCTCGTCGCTGCGCGCGAGGCTGGAGCCGACCGTCATGCGGATCGCCAGCTGGGTGAAGCCCTGATCGGTCTGCGGCACGAACTCGCTGCCCACCACCGGCGCGAGCGCCAGCGCGCCGAGGAAGCTCGCGCCGCCCACCGCGAGCACGATGGCGCGGTTGCGGCGCGGCCGCTCGAACACCCAGTGGATGAGGCGCTCGTAGGCCGCGTGCAGCACGTCCATGCCGTGGTCGACCGCGCGGATCAGCTGCGCCACGCCGGGGATGCGCTTCGCGCTCGCGCCGGGCGCGTCATGTGGATCAGGCCAGCGGCTGGAGAGCATCGGATCGAGCGTGAAGCTGACGAACAGCGACACCAGCACCGCCACCGTCACCGTGATGCCGAACGGGTGGAAGAACTTGCCGACGATGCCGCCCATGAAGGCCACCGGCACGAACACCGCGCAGATCGCGAAGGTGGTGGCCATCACCGCCAGGCCGATCTCCTCGGTGCCGTCGCGCGCCGCGGCGAAGTGGTCCTTGCCGAGGTGCAGGTGGCGCACGATGTTCTCGCGCACGACGATGGCGTCGTCGATCAGCAATCCGATGCACAGCGACAGCGCCATCATCGTCATGAAGTTGAGCGTGAAGCCGAAGGCATGCACGGCGATGAAGCTCGCGATCACGGCGATCGGCAGCGTCAGCCCGGTGATCACCGTGCTGCGCCAGGAATGCAGGAACAGGAACACGATGGCCACGGTGAGCAGCGCACCTTCGATCAGCGTGTGCTGCACGCCCTGCAGCGAGCCCTTGACGAAATCGCTGCTGGCGTAGACGAGGCGTAGCTCGACGTCGGCCGGCAGGCTCTTGCGCAGCTCTTCGATGGCGCCCTTGATCGCCTCGCCGGTGGCCACGGTGTTGGCGTCCTGCTGCTTGAAGACGTTGAAGTTGACGGCGCGCTGGCCGTTCACCCGCGCCACCGATTCCGGCTCGCGCTCGCGCTCGACCACCGTGCCCAGGTCGGCCAGGCGCAGCGGCAGGCCGTTGCGCTGCGCCACCACCATGTCGGCGAACTGGCGCGGATCGGCCACGCGGCCTTCGACGCGCAGGATGGCGTCCTGCGTCGCGTCCGACAGCAGGCCCACCGGCTGGTCGGAATGCGCCTCGCGCAGCCCCGCGGCCACCTGCGCCGGCGTGATCGCGTAGGCGCGCAGGCGGTCGGGGTCGAGGTCGATGCGCACCTCGCGCCGCGCCAGGCCGTTGACCTCCACCGAGGCCACGCCCTCGACGCGCTGCAGGCGGCGCGCCACCGTCTGGTCGGCGAGGATGGAGAGCTCGCGCGGGCTGCGCGCGGCGGAGAGCAGCGCCGCCACCACCACCGGGCTGCTGTTGTCGTTGTTGAAGCGCGCCACGGTGGGCGTCTTCGCGTCCTTGGGGAATACGCCCTGCACCACCGCCATGCGGTCGCGCACGTCCTGCATGGCGCGCGCCATGTCGGCGTCGAGCGTGAACTCGACGCTGGTCTGGCTGCGCCCCTCGAAGCTGCGCGAGGTGATGTGCTTGATGCCGGCGATGCTGTTCAGGCCCTCCTCGATGGGCTTGCTGACCTCGCGCTCCACCGCGTCCGGCGACGCGCCCGGGTAGGCGACGTCGATGAAGGCCACCGGCGGCTGCACGTCGGGCAGCTGCTCCACGCCGAGGCGGGCGTAGGAGAACAGGCCCAGCACGCACAGCGCCACCATCACCATGGTCGCGAACACCGGGTTCGCGATCGAGACTCGCGTGATCCACATGGCCCGCTCCTCAGCGCAGCGGCGCGCTGGCGGCCGCCGAGGCCACGGCTGCGCCGGCCTCGGCCACCCTGGCCTGGCGCCCTTCGCGCAGGCCGTCGAAGCGCGCCGCCAGCACCTGCGCCGCGGGCGTCAGGCCAGAGACGATCTCGACGCGGCCCTGCGCCTCGCTGCGCCGGCCCAGCGTCACCGAGCGGCGCGCCAGCGCGCCGCCCTCGATCGCCCAGACCTGCGCGGCGCCGTCCGGCCCCTGCACGGCGGCCAGCGGCAGCGTGAGGCGCGGCGTAGCGTCGGGCAGCACCAGGGTGGCCACGGCGAACTGGCCGGCGCGCAGCTTCTCCTCGCGGTTGGGCACGACGACGGTGACGCCGATGGCGCGCGTGCCGGGCTCGGCGGCCGGAGCGATGCGGTCGATGGTGCCGTCGACCGGCGTTTCCAGCCCTTCGACGCGCACGCGCACCTTCTGCCCCGGCGCGAGGCGCGCCACCTCGTGCGTGCCGACGCTGCCGGCGAGTTCGAGCTGGGCGAGGTCGACCAGGGTCAGCACCGGCTGCTCGACGGCCAGCTTCTCGCCCGGCAGCGCATGGCGCTTGGACACCAGCCCACCGATCGGCGCCAGCAGCGTGCCGTCGCGCCGCGCCAGCCGGGCGGTTGTGAGCTGCGCCTGCGCGGCATCCAGCCCGGCGCGCGCCGCGTCGAGCGCGGAGCGCGAGGCATCGAGCGCATTGGGCGAGATGAACTGCTGGTCGGCCAGGCGCTGGTTGGAGGCCTGCACGCGTTCGGCCTGCAGGAACTGGGCGCGCGCCGACTCCACCGCCGCGACGCGCTCGGCGACGCGGCTGTCGACATCGGAGAGATCGATGCGGCCAAGCACCTGGCCGGCGCGAACCCGGCTGCCTTCGGCAACCGCCAACTCGACGAGAGCGCCGGCCGTCTTGGCACGCAGCACTGCGGTGCGCGGCGCCACCAGCGCGCCGGAGAACTCCAGCGTCAGCGGCAGGCCGGCCAGCACGGGCCGCACCACCTCGCGCGGCGTGAATTCGAGCACCGGCTCGGGTGCCTTCTTCTTGTCGGGCGCGTCAGCCTGCCCCGTCACCTTGGCGGCCCCGAAGGCCGCCACCACCAGCAATACCGCCCCGCCCCCCAGCCACCACGCTCGTCGCATCTGTCGTCCCCTGGTTCCGCTCTCGTGAAGCGGCCGCCAGTGTAGGAACGAATCGGGAATTCACCATCCCCCTTGCGACAGCCTGCGATTGAGGGGCGACGAACTGCGCCGCGGCGCGACCGGCGGCGCCGGCCGAAGAGCCCTTCAGGCGGGCATGCGGAAGCGCGCCACTTCCTCGGCCAGGCGCAGCGCCTGCTCCTTCAGCGAGGTCGCGGCGGCGGCCGACTGCTCCACCAGCGCGGCGTTCTGCTGCGTCATGCCGTCGAGATCCTGCACGGCCTGGCTGGTCTGGCCGACACCGCTGGCCTGCTCGTCGACGCCGTTGGCGATCGCGGTGAGCAGCCGGCTCACCTCGTGCGCGCTGCTCACGATGGTGCCCACCGTGTCGCCGGCGCGGCGCACGATCTTCGCGCCCTGGTCGACCTGCTCGACGCTGGTGGTGATCAGCGACTTGATCTCGCGTGCCGCCGACGCCGAACGCTGCGCCAGCGCACGCACCTCGGAGGCCACCACCGCGAAACCGCGGCCTGCCTCGCCGGCGCGGGCCGCCTCGACGGCGGCGTTGAGCGCGAGGATGTTGGTCTGGAAGGCGATGCCGTCGATCACGCCGATGATGTCGCCGATCTTGCTCGACGAGGCGTGGATGCCGTGCATGGTCTCGACCATGGTGCCGATGATCTCGCCGCCGCTCTCGGCCTGCGCGGCGTTGCGCTCGGCGATGGCGGCGGCCTCGCGGGCCTGCTCGGAGGTCGCCTTCACGGTGGCCGAGATCTCGTCCATCGCGGCGGCCGATTCCTGCAGGCTCGCGGCGGCCTGCTCGGTGCGCGAGGACAGATCCATCGCGCCCTCGGAGATCTCGGCGGTCGAGTGAACCATGCTCTCCGAGGAGCCGCGCACCTTGCCGACGATGCCGCGCAGCGAGTGCTGCATGGCCGCGAGCGAGCCCATCAGGCGTGCCGCCTCGTCATGGCCCCAGGGGCGCGGCTGGGTGGTGAGATCGCCGTCGGTCATGGCCTCGAGGTGCTTCTGCACCTCGCGCAAGCCGCCGTGGGTGACGAGGTAGAAGGAGTAGAAGAGGTAGACCGCCGCCGCCACGAACACGCCGACGAAGACGAACTCGGCCGCCAGGCGGCTCGCGGCGCGCTCGGCCCGCAAGGCCAGGCGGCGGTCGAGTTCCTCGAGGACCTTGCCGTTCAACTCCTGCTGCTTGGCCAGGATTCGCGCACCGGCCTGCCGGTAGGTCTGCAGGTCGCCGCCGAGCGCCGGGCCGAGCAACTGCGACTGGACCGCCGCCATGAAGGCGTCGAACGCTTCGTCGGTGCCCTTCATGTCGAACAGCATCGCGGCAGTCGGGTCGCTTTCGATGCCTGCGCCGTAGGAACGCTCGACGTCGTCGTCGAGGGTCTTCTGCACCGCGCTCCAGCGCAGCAGGGGCTCACGGCGGGCTGCGTCGAGGCTCTGGCTCTGCAGCACCAGGCTGCCCATCGTGACCAGCCGGGCGGTATTCTCGTTCTGCCTCGGCCCCGCCGCGATGGACACGCGCATCATGTGGTACGTGTCCAGATCCGGATCGAGGCTGAGCTGCGACGCGTCGGTCACGGCATCCGCCAGTTCGACGATGCGTTCGCCGAACTCGATGTGCGCGAAGAACACCGCATCCGGCGTACCGGTCGCCGGCATGTCTTTCAGTCGATCGAACCCGGCGTGAACGGCCTCGAAGGCCTTCTGCGTGCCGAAGGCCTCGCCCAGTTCCTTCTGCACCGAATCCAGCGCGGACAACGATGTGTCCACCTGCCGGCGGCGCTCGCCGGCGTCGCCGGCGTTCAGAGTCACCGCGTCGCGCCAGGCGATCGCGGCGATCACCACGGTGTTCAGCGCGCGGATGTAGCGGACGCCGTCCCGTTCGGCATGCGCCACGTCGATGCGCTCCTTGCTGCTGGTCCACTGGAAGCCGAGCAGGGTCAGCAGAGGAATCAGGAGCGCGGCCAGGATGATTGCCGCCTTGGTGCGGAACTGCAGGCGCCGGAACAGCTTGACGCCGGGCGCCCAGGCGCCGTGGTGACGGAAGAATTCGATCAGGCCGCTCGCGCTCTCGCGCGACGCAGCCGCTGCCGGGCTCGGGGTCAACTGCATGAAATCCTCGTGACTGCATGCCCGCGCAAGTCATGCGACGTGTGTGTTCGTCACTTCTTCTCGGGCGTCCCCCTTTTCGGCAGATCCGGGCACAACTTGAGCCCGACCGGATGCCGGGCCGCGCGACCGCGAGGGATCAGGCGATCCGGCCCGGAATCGGCGCCAGCGTGGTCTGCACGTCACCGCACTGGGCGCGATGCCGCAGCGCGTGGTCCATCAGCACCAGCGCCAGCATGGCTTCGGCGATCGGCGTGGCGCGGATGCCGACGCAGGGGTCGTGGCGGCCGAAGGTTTCCACCGTCGATGGCTGGCCGTTCAGGTCGATCGAGCGCTTGGGGCTGCGGATCGAACTGGTCGGCTTGATGGCGATGCTCACCGTGATGTCCTGCCCGGTGGAGATGCCGCCGAGCACGCCGCCGGCGTTGTTGCTGGCGAAGCCCTGCGGTGTGAGCTCGTCGCCATGCTGGGTGCCGCGCTGGGCGACGCTGGCGAAGCCGGCGCCGATCTCGACGCCCTTGACCGCGTTGATGCCCATCATCGCGTAGGCGATGTCGGCGTCGAGCTTGTCGAACAGCGGCTCGCCCAGGCCCACCGGCACGTTGCGCGCCGCCACGAAGAGGCGCGCGCCGCAGCTGTCGCCGGCCTTGCGCAGCTCGTCCATGTAGGCCTCGAGGCGGGCGATGTCGCTCGCGTTGGCGGCGAAGAAGGGGTTGCCGGCGATGTGCTGCTCGCCCTCGAAGGGAATCTCGATGTCGCCGATCTGCGTCATCCAGCCGGTGAAGCGGGTGCCGAACTTCTCGTTCAGCCACTTCTTCGCCACCGCGCCGGCGCCGACCATGGGCGCGGTCAGGCGCGCCGAGGAGCGGCCGCCGCCGCGCGGGTCGCGCAGCCCGTATTTCTGGAAGTAGGTGTAGTCGGCGTGGCCCGGCCGGAAGGTCTGGACGATGTTGCCGTAGTCCTTGCTGCGCTGGTCGGTGTTGCGGATCAGCAGGCAGATCGGCGTGCCGGTGGTCTTGCCCTCGTACACGCCGGAGAGGATCTCCACCGTGTCGGCTTCGTTGCGCTGGGTGACGTGGCGGCTGGTGCCGGGGCGGCGCCGGTCGAGCTCGGGCTGGATGTCGGCTTCGGACAGCGCCATGCCCGGCGGGCAGCCGTCGATCACGCAGCCGATGGCCGGCCCGTGCGATTCGCCGAAGTTGGTGATGCGGAAGAGTTCGCCGAAGCTGCTGCCTGCCATGCGGCGATTCTAGGCGGCCGCCTGGCGCGGCTCAGTTCGCGGCGGGCTGCGCGCCGGCCTCGTCCACCGGCCAGTCGCGGATGTAGGCCTTGAGCATGCGGTTCTCGAAGTCCTGGCTCTCCACCACCGCCTTGGCGACGTCGTAGAAGGAGATCACGCCCATCAGGGTGCGCTGGTCCATCACCGGCATGTAGCGCGCGTGGCGCTCGAGCATCATGCGGCGCACCTCGTCGAGCTCGGTTTCGGGCGTGCAGGTGAGCGGATGGTCGTCCATCACGCCGCGGATCGTCGAGGTGCCGACGCTGCCGCCGTTCTTGACCACCGCCTGGATCACCTCGCGGAAGCTGAGCATGCCCACCAGCTCGCCGTGATCCATCACGACCAGGGAGCCGATGTCGCGCTCGGACATCGTCTTGAGCCCCGTGGCCAAGCTCTCCTCCGGGCTGACGGTGTAGAGCGTGCCCCCCTTGACGCGCAGGATGTCGCTGACCTTCATGATCGTCTCCTCGTCGCAAGCCGCGGCCCAATATAGCCCACAATTCCGGGCCACGACACCCCAGAGCACCCCGGAGGAGATTCCATGCCCGGCGTTTCGGACCCCGGCTTCGACACCCTCGCGCTGCACGCGGGCGCGGCGCCCGACCCGGCCACCGGCGCGCGCGCGGTGCCCATCCACCTGAGCACCTCGTTCGTCTTCGAATCGAGCGAACACGCCGCCTCGCTGTTCAACCTCGAGCGCTCGGGGCATGTCTACAGCCGCATCTCGAACCCGACCAACGCGGTGCTCGAGGAGCGCGTGGCGGCGCTGGAAGGCGGCGTGGGCGCCATCGCCACGGCCAGCGGCCAGGCGGCGCTGCATCTGGCCATCGCCACGCTGGCCGGCGCGGGCTCGCACATCGTCGCCTCGAGCGCGCTGTACGGCGGCTCGCACAACCTGCTGCACTACACGCTGGCGCGCTTCGGCATCTCGACCAGCTTCGTCAAGCCGGGCGACGTCGACGGCTGGCGCGCGGCGATCCGCCCGACTACGAAGCTGCTGTTCGGCGAGACGCTCGGCAACCCGGGGCTGGAGGTGCTGGACATCCCGGCCGTCGCTTCGATCGCGCACGAGCACGGCCTGCCGCTGCTGGTGGATTCGACCTTCACCACGCCCTGGCTGATGAAGCCCTTCGAACACGGCGCGGACCTGATCTTCCACTCGGCCACCAAGTTCCTCTCCGGCCACGGCACGGTGATCGGCGGGGTGCTGGTCGACAGCGGCATGTTCGACTGGGACGCCTCGGGACGCTTCCCCGAGCTGACGCAGCCCTACGAGGGCTTCCACGGCATGGTGTTCAGCGAGGAGAGCACGGTCGGCGCCTTCCTGCTGCGCGCGCGCCGCGAGGGCCTGCGCGACTTCGGCGCCTGCATGAGCCCGCACACCGCCTGGCTGATCCTGCAGGGCATCGAGACGCTTCCCTTGCGCATGGCGCGCCACGTCGAGAATACGCGCAAGGTCGTGCAGTTTCTCGCCGGCCATCCGCTGGTGGCCGCGGTCGGCTACCCGGAGCTCGAGGGCCACGCCAGCCATGCGCTGGCCAAGAAGCTGCTGCCGCGCGGCTGCGGCTCGGTATTCAGCTTCGAGCTGAAGGGCAATCGTGCCCAGGGCCGCGCCTTCATCGAGGCGCTGAAGATCTTCTCGCACCTGGCCAACGTCGGCGACTGCCGCTCGCTGGTGATCCACCCCGCCTCGACCACGCATTTCCGCATGGACGACGCCGCGCTGGCGCAGGCCGGCATCGCGCCGGGCACCATCCGCCTGTCGATCGGGCTGGAAGAGGCCGACGACCTGATCGACGACCTGAAGCGTGCGCTCAAGGCGGCCGAGAAAGCGGGGGCGAAATGAGACCCCCAAGCTCACTTCGTTCGCTGCCCCCCGAGGGGGCGCTCAGTGGCTTCGGAACGGCCGGGCGCCACTGAGATGGAGCTCACCGTGAACGGCCGCAAGGCCTACGCCTACACCGGCGGCAAGCCCTTCGATGCCGCGCTGCCCTGCATCGTCTTCATCCACGGCGCGCTGCACGACCACAGCGCCTGGAACCTGCTGGCGCGCTGGTTCGCGCACCACGGCCATGCCGTGCTCGCGCCCGACCAGCCCGGCCACGGCCGCAGCGAAGGTCCGCCGCTGGAAAGCGTCGAGGCACTCGCCGACTGGACGCTCGCGCTGCTCGATGCCGCCGGCGCGCCGCGCGCCGCGCTGGTGGGCCACAGCATGGGCTCGCTGATCGCGCTCGAGATGGCGGCACGCGCGCCCGATCGCATCACCGCGCTGGCGATGATCGGCACGGCCTACCCGATGAAGGTGTCCGAGGCGCTGCTCGCCAGCGCACGCGAGCGGCCGCTGCAGGCCATCGACATGGTCAACGCCTTCTCGCACGCCGGCATCGCCAGCAAGCCCTCCTTCCCCGGCCCGGGCATGTGGCTGCACGGCAGCAACCGCGCGCTGATGCGGCGCATGCTCGCCGGCGCCAGCGGCCTCGCCGGGCGCAACCTCTTCGAGCACGACTTCCGCGTCTGCGACGCCTACGCCAACGGCCTGCAGGCGGCCGCGCAGGTGCGCTGCCCGGTGACCTTCGTGCTCGGCGAGCGTGATCAGATGACGTCGCCGAAAGCGACGCGCGACATCGCCGCCGCGCTGAACGCCAATATCGTCACACTGCCCGCCGGGCATTCCCTGATGACCGAGGCGCCCGACGGCGTGTTGAATGCGGTGAGGCAGGCGCTCTCCGGCCGCCCTCCGCGCTGACCATGCCCGACCCCTCCCGCGACGACCCGACTGCCGGCACCATCGAACGGCTGGTCAACGTCGTCGCCCTGCCGATCGGCCGCTGGGATCGTGAGGCACGGCTGGTCTTCTGCAACCCGCCCTATCTGCGCTGGTCGGGCCGCACGCGCGACGAGCTGTTCGGCCACACCCTCACCGAGCTCTACGGCGACGAAGCCTGGGAGCGCGCCCGCCCGGCCTTCGAGCGCGCCTTCCGCGGCGCCACCACCAGCTACGAGCGTCTGCTGCGCCACGGCACGCTGGCCGGCCGCTGGGCGCGCGTGCAGGTCTTCCCCGACACCGACGCCAACGGCGAGGTGCACTCGGTCTTCACCATCGCCACCGACATCCACGAGGACGTGACCGCGCGCGAGGCGCTGATCGCCGCGCGCGTGCGGCTGGACCGCTTCACCGAGAACATCCCCTACCCGCTCACCTACGTCGACAGCGACTTCGTGCTGCGCTTCGTCAACAAGGCCTACTGCGAGGTCACCGGCAAGCCGGCCGACCAGCTGCTCGGCCGCCACATCGGCGCGGTGCGCGGCGGGCGGCGCTGGGCCGAGCACGAGCCGCACTTCCGCCGCGCGCTGGAGGGCAAGACGGTGCAGTACACGCGGCTGGTCGACCACCTGGCAAACAGCCCGGGCAACCCGCGCTGGCTGCGCACCAGCTACGTGCCCGACTTCGATGCCGACGGCAAGGTGGTCGGCCTGTACACCGTCACCATCGACGTGCACGACCTCACCGTCGCGCAGGAGCAGCTGCGCCGCAGCGTCGAGCGCGACATGCTCACCGACGTGTTCAGCCGCCGCACGATGATGGACCGCATCGACGCGGCGATGGTCGCCGCGGTGCACGAGCCGGTGGCGCTGTTCTTCGTCGACCTCGACGGCTTCAAGGCCGTGAACGACCGCCTCGGCCACCGCGAGGGCGATGCCCTGCTCGTCAAGGTGGCGCAGGCGCTGCAGAAGAGCGTGCGCGCCGACGACGCGGTGGGCCGCTTCGGCGGCGACGAGTTCCTCGTGCTGGCCAGCGTGCGCAGCCCGGCCGGTGCGCGCGCGCTGGCGCTGCACATGCTCGAGGCGGTGCGCAAGGTCGGCGCCGAGGTCAGCGGCGGCGGCGTCAGCGCGAGCATCGGCTACGCGATCGCGCCGACCGACACGCAGCATCCGCTCAAGCTGCTGCAGGCCGCCGACGACGCGATGTATGCCGCCAAGCGGCTCGGCAAGGACCGTGTGCAGCACGGCCCGGCGCGCGACGAGCCCAGCCCGGTCAACCCTGCAGCAGTTCGGCCAGAGTGAGCCGGTCGAAGCCGGCGCGCTCGCGGAAGGCGCGCAGCATGGGCGTGGGTTCGAGCAGCATCTGCGCCAGCAGCGGCGCGGCCGGCGTGGCCGCCGGATCGACCAGCAGCACGTAGCGCGCCGAGCCGGGTTCGTCCAGGCGCGCCAGCCAGTCCATCTCCACCAGCGCGTCGACGATGGGCTCGGCCTGCAGCGGGTCGACGCGCAGCGCCTGCGACAGCTCGGCCAGGCCGAGGCCGCGCGCCTCGCCGCGGCGCGCCCGCTCGAGCTCGTGCAGCAGCGCCAGCGCGAGACCGAAGCGCGAGCCGGGACGATCCGGCCAGCGCGCCACGTGCATCTGCAGGCTGGGCGCGTAGGCGGCGATCACCGCGCCGAGCAGCACGATCACCCAGCCGAGGTAGATCCAGACCAGCAGGATGGGCAGCGTGGCGAAGGCGCCGTACACCACCGCGAAGGTCGGCACCTGGGTGATGTACCAGGCCAGGCCCTTCTTCGCGACCTCGAAGCCCACCGACACGAACACGCCGCCGGCGATGGCGTGGCGCCACAGCACGTAGGTGTTGGGCACGTAGTGGAACAGCGAGGCCATGCCGGCGGCCAGCAGCAGAAACTCGATGGTGTTGAGCAGCAGGCTCAGGCCGCCGGGCAGCTCGGAGACGATGCCCTTGGAGGCCGACAGCACATAGGAGGTCAGGCTCAGGCTCACGCCCAGCACCAGCGGCCCGAGCGTGGCGGCGGCCCAGTACACGAGCACGCGCTGCGCGATCGGCCGCGGGTTGCGCACGCGCCAGATGGCGTTGAGCGTGCGATCGATCGTGAGCATCAGCGCCAGCGCCGCAAGCACGAGGAACACCAGGCCGACGCTGCCGAGCCGGTTGGCCTTGGCGGCGAACTGCGTCAGCGCGGCCATCACCGGCTTGGCGATGTTGTCGGGCACCAGGCTCTGCAGAAAATACTTCTGCAGCGCCTCCTGGAACGACGCGAACATCGGGAAGGCCGAGAAGATCGCCAGCGTGACCGTCACCAGCGGCACCAGCGAGATCAGCGTCGTGAAGGTCAGGCTGCTGGCGGTCAGGCCCAGGTGGTCTTCGCGAAAGCGCAGCCGCAGCGTGCGCAAGGTCTCCAGCCAGGGCCAGTGTTGCAGCGTCTCGAGCAGCAGCGCGATGCGCTCGCGCCAGCTCTCGGGCAGGCGGGCCTTCAGATGGGTCGGGAGATTCATTGCTGGCATGATAGCCAGCGATGCAGCACGCTCTAACGCCCGCCGTGGCCTGGACGCAGCGCGTGGCGGTGGCCAGCCTGCTCGGCCTCATCCTCCTCGGAGTGCTCTGGGAACTGTGGCTCGCGCCCACCGGCAGCGGCATGCTGGCGCTCAAGGTGCTGCCGCTGACGCTGGCCCTGCCCGGCGTGCTGCGGCGCCGGCTCTACACCTACCGCTGGGTCTCGCTGCTGGTGTGGCTCTACTTCATCGAAGGCGTGGTGCGAGCAAGCGGTGACCGCGGCCTCTCGGCGCAACTCGCGCTGCTCGAACTGGTGCTGACGCTGGCCCTGTTCGCCGCCTGCGCGCTGCACGTGCGCGCGCGCCTGCGCAACGCGAAGGAGGCGCTGGCATGACGCTGGAGGCCCGCTTGCGCGGCATCGTCGGCAGCACCCAGGTGCTGCAGGGCGGCGACCTCTCCGCCTACGAAGTCGACTGGCGCAAGCGCTGGCGCGGCCGCGCCCGCCTCGTCGTGCGCCCCGGCTCGACCGAGGAAGTGGCCGCCGTGGTACGCGCGTGTGCCGAGTTCGGCGCCAGCATCGTGCCGCAGGGCGGCAACACCGGGCTGGTGGGCGCCTCCGTGCCCGACGAAAGCGGCACCCAGGTGCTGCTGCACCTCGGCCGACTCAACCGCGTGCGCGAGATCGACGCCGCCAACCTGACCATGACGGTCGAGGCCGGTTGCCTGCTGCAAGCGGTGCAGGAGGCGGCCGCCGCGCAAGGCCTGCTGTTCCCGCTCAGCCTCGCGGCCGAGGGCAGCTGCACCATCGGCGGCAACCTCGCCACCAACGCCGGCGGCACGCAGGTGGTGCGCTACGGCAATGCGCGCGCGCTGTGCCTCGGCCTGGAGGTGGTGACGGCCGACGGCGAGGTGTGGAGCGGCCTGTCGGGCCTGCGCAAGGACAACACCGGCTACGACCTGCGCGACCTCTTCATCGGCAGCGAAGGCACGCTGGGCGTCATCACCGCGGCCACGCTCGAGCTCTACCCGCAACCCGGCACGGTGAGCACGGCGCTGGCCACGCTCGAGTGGCTCGACGATGCGGTGGGCTTTCTCGAGCTGGCGCGCTCGCGCCTGGGTGCGGCGCTCACCGGCTTCGAGCTGATGAACCGCTTCTCGCTCGAACTGGTGCGGCGCCACTTCCCGCAACTGCAGCAGCCGTTGCCGGGCGCGGCTTGGACGGTGCTGCTCGAACAATCCTCCAGCGACAGCGCCGAGGAGGCTGCCCAGCGCTTCGAGGATCTGCTCGCGGCCGCCTTCGAGAAGGGGCTGATCGCCGATGCGGCCGTGGCCACCAGCGTCGAGCAGGCCAAGACGCTGTGGCATCTGCGCGAATCCATCCCGCTGGCGCAAAGCCTCGAGGGCTTGAACATCAAGCACGACATCGCGCTGCCGATCTCGCGCATCCCGGCCTTCGTGCGCGCCACCGACGAGGCGCTGGCGCGCGCCATTCCCGGCGTGCGCCTGGTCGATTTCGGCCACCTGGGCGACGGCAACCTGCACTACAACGTGCAGGCGCCGGAGGGCGAGCCGGCCGACCTGTTCCTGATCGAGCGCGAAGACGAGGTGAACCGCATCGTCTACGACGCCGTGATGGCGCATGGCGGCTCGATCTCGGCCGAGCACGGCATCGGCGCACTCAAGCGCGACGAGCTGGTGCAGCGCAAGTCGCCGGTGGCCTTGAAGCTGATGCGCGCGATCAAGCAGGCGCTCGATCCGCACGGCCGCATGAACCCGGGCCGCGTGGTCTGAGGCCGGACGCCAGGGCTGCTACTGGACCGTGCCCTTCGCCGCGGCCGGCAGCGGCAGCGAGACGATCTCGATGCCCTCCTCGCGCAAGGCCTGCGCGTCCTCGCGGCTGGCCTGGCCGCGGATGCCGCGCGCCTCGACTTCGCCGTAGTGGATGCGCCGCGCTTCCTCGGGGAAACGCGCGCCCACGTCCTCGGTGTTGGCCATCATCTGCTGCACGGCGTTCAGCATCGCGGCCTGCAGGGCGGCAACACGTTCGCCGGGCGCCGCCGCGGCCTCCTCCTGCTTGAGGCCGGAGACGTTCAGGCGCGGCGCCGAGGGCAGCTTGTCGATCGCCGCATCGCCGCAGGCGGGACAGGTCACCAAGCCGCGCCCGAGCTGCGACTCGAAATCCTCGTCGGAGCCGAACCAGCCCTCGAAGCGATGGTCGTGCGCGCAACGCAGGTTCAGGACCTTCATGCGCCGATTATCGGCCCGCGCCGCCTCAGCGCGGCGCGAAACCCGGGATCGTCCAGCGCCCGGCGCGCCAATTCTGCAACCACTGCAGGCCGATCAGCGTCTTGGCGTCGGTCACCGCGCCTGCGGCGCAGAGGCGATCGAGCTCGGCTTCTTCGACCAGTTCCAGATCGAGAAACTCGCCTTCGTCGAGGCGGCGCTCGCCGGCGCTGAGGCCGCGCGCGAACCAGATCTCGATGCGCTCGTTCGAGTAGGCGATGGCGTTGTGCAGCACGCCGGCCAGCGCCCATTCGGCGGCCTCGTAGCCGGTCTCCTCGAGCAGTTCGCGCTGCGCGCACGCCAGCGTGGGCTCGCCGGCTTCGAGCTTGCCGGCCGGGAACTCCAGCATCACGCGCTCGAGCGGATAGCGCCACTGGCGCTCCATCACGAGGCGGCCGTCATGGAGCAGCGGCACGATCATCACCGCGCCCGGATGCACGATGAACTCGCGCGTGGCCTCGCCGCCATCGGGCAGGCGGATGCGGTCGCGCCGCACCTCGAGCAGCCGGCCGCGGAAGACCGTCTCGCGCGAGACGGTCTGCTCGCGCAGGTGCCGATCGTCGTCGTCGTCGCTCACGCGCCGAGCGTCAGGAGCTCAGCGCCTTGACGATCGCCTGCGCGCACATCGCCATCAGGCCGCCGGGCAGGATGCCGAACAGCAGGATCGCGGCGCCGTTGAGCGAGAGGATGGTGCGCACCTCGCCGGTGCTGGCGATCGGGTGCGCGTCGACCGGCTCGTCGAAATACATCACCTTGATGACGCGCAGGTAGTAGAACGCCGCCACCAGCGACAGCAGCACCGCCACGATGGCCAGCCAGATGTAGAGCGACACGTTGGTCGACACGATGGCCTGCAGCACCGCGAGCTTGGCGTAGAAGCCCACCGTCGGCGGGATGCCGGCCAGCGAGAACATGAAGATCGCCATCACCGCGGCGTACCAGGGGCTGCGCTTGGCCAGGCCCTTGAGGTCGTCGACCTGCTCGGCCTCGTGGCCGGCGCGCGCCAGCAGCATCACGATGCCGAAGGTGCCCAGCGTGGTGAACACGTAGCTCAGCACGTAGAACATCGACGAGCTGTATCCGTTGGCGGCCGACAGCGTGTTGACCGACACCACCGTGGGCGTCAGGCCCAGCAGCATGAAGCCGATCTGGCCGATGGTCGAGTAGGCCAGCATGCGCTTGAGGTTGCTCTGCGCGATGGCGGCGATGTTGCCGAGCGCCATCGAGGCCACCGACAGCACGATCAGCATCTGCTGCCAATCCTGCGCCAGGCCGGACATGCCCTCCACCAACAGGCGGATGGTGATCGCGAAGGCCGCCAGCTTGGGCGCGCCGGCGATCAGCAGCGTCACCGCGGTGGGCGCGCCCTGGTAGACGTCGGGGATCCACATGTGGAAGGGCACGGCGCCGAGCTTGAAGGCCAGGCCGGCGACGATGAAGACGATGCCCAGCACCAGCACGGCCTGGTTGATGCGGCCGCTGGCGATGGCCTTGAAGACCTCGCCGATGTCCAGCGAGCCGGTGGCGCCGTACATCATCGACATGCCGTAGAGCAGGAAGCCGCTGGCCAGCGCACCGAGCACGAAATACTTCATCGCCGCCTCGGTGGCCGGCGCGTGGTCGCGGCGCAGCGCGACGAGCGCGTACAGGCTCAGCGACATCAGCTCGAGGCCGAGGTAGACCACCAGGAAGTTGTTGGCCGACACCATCACGCTGATGCCCAGCAGCGAGAGCATGGCCAGCGTGATCAGCTCGCCCTTGAGCATCTCGCGCTCGGCGGCGTAGGGGCGCGCGTAGGCGAGCGACACCATGGTGGCCAGCGCGGCGAAGAAGGCCAGCAGGTGGCCCATCGGGTCGGCCACCACCATGCGCTGCACGGCGTAGAAGGTCTCGCCGGCGTCGAAGCGCAGCAGGTGCATCGCCGCCACCACGGCGAGCGAGGCCTGGGCCAGCAGGTAGGTGGGCGTGCGGCGCGGGTGCTTGACCCACAGGTCGACCATGGCCACCACCAGGGCCATGACCAGCAGCACGACCTCGGGGGCGATGGCGAGCCAGTTCATCTGATTCATGTTGATCTCGTCCGGCTCAGGGGACCAGCTTGGATTGCGCGACGTGCTCGAGCAGCTTCGTCACCGAGACGTGCATCACGTCGGTGAAGGGCTTCGGGTACACGCCCATCCACAGCACGGCGATGGCCAGCACGGCCATCATCAGAAACTCGCGGCTGTTCAGATCGGTGAGCGCCTTGACCTTGTCGTTGGCGATGGCGCCGAAGTAGACACGCTTGACCATCCACAGGTTGTAGGCGGCGCCGAAGATCAGCGCCGTGGCGGCCAGCAGCGCGAGGGCGAAGCCGGCCTTCACCGTGCCCAGGATCACCATCCACTCGCCGATGAAGCCGCTGGTGCCCGGCAGGCCGCTGTTGGCCATCGCGAAGAAGACCGCGAAGGCCGCAAACTTGGGCATGGTGTTGACCACGCCGCCGTAGGAAGCGATCTCGCGCGAGTGAACGCGGTCGTAGAGCACGCCGATGCACAGGAACATCGCGCCGGAGACGAAGCCGTGCGAGACCATCTGCACGATGCCGCCGGACACGCCCAGCTCGCTGAAGATGAAGAAGCCCAGCGTGCAGAAGCCCATGTGCGCGATCGACGAGTAGGCCACCAGCTTCTTCATGTCCTGCTGCACCAGTGCGACCAGGCCGATGTAGATCACCGCGATCAGGCTCAGCGCGATGATGAACCAGGCCCACTCGCGGCTGGCGTCGGGCGCGATCGGCAGCGAGAAGCGCAGGAAGCCGTAGGCGCCGAGCTTCAGCATGATGGCCGCCAGCACCACCGAGCCGCCGGTGGGCGCCTCGACGTGGGCGTCGGGCAGCCAGGTGTGCACCGGCCACATCGGCACCTTCACGGCGAAGGCCATGAAGAAGGCGAAGAACAGCAGCGTCTGCGCGGTGGCCGACAGCGGCAGCTTGTGCCAGGTCAGGATGTCGAAGCTGCCGCCCGACTTGAAGTACAGGTAGGTCAGCGCCACCAGCATCAGCAGCGAGCCGGCCAGCGTGTAGAGGAAGAACTTGAAGGCCGCGTAGACGCGCCGCGGGCCGCCCCAGACGCCGATGATGATGTACATCGGGATCAGCGTCGCCTCGAAGAAGACGTAGAACAGCAGGCCGTCGACGGCGCTGAATACGCCGACCATCAGGCCGGAGAGGATCAGGAACGCGCCCATGTACTGGTTGACGCGCTCGGTGATCACCTCCCAGGCCGAGATCACGACGATCACGGTGATGAAGGCGGTCAGCGGCACGAACCACAGCGACAGGCCATCGACGCCGAGCGCGTACCTGACGTTGAAGCGCTCGATCCAGGGCAGCGATTCGCCGAACTGCATCGCCGCGGTGGAGGTGTCGAAGCCGCCGATCAGCGGCAGCGTGACGAGGAAGCTGGCGAAGGCGCCGACGAGCGCCATCCAGCGCACCGCGCCCGCGTTCGAATCGCGGCCGAGCGCCAGCAGCAGCACGCCGCAGGCGATCGGCAGCCAGATGGCCAAGCTGAGCAAACCCATGTTCTTGTTCTCCGTCCCGTCCGCTATTTCCCGCCCAGGCTGCCCAGGTAGGGCCACAGCTGCCAGGTCATCAGGCCGACCACGCCGACGATCATCACCAGCGCGTACCAGTAGAGGTAGCCGGTCTGCAGGAGGCGGGTCACCGAAGCCAGCGCGCCGACGGCGCGGGCCGAGCCGTTGATCACCACGCCGTCGATCAGGCCCACGTCGCCGCCCTTCCACAGCCCGCGGCCGATGCCGCGCGCCAGCGGGGCGACGATGTTCTCGTTGATCCAGTCCATGTAGTACTTGTTCTCGAGGATCGTCACGATCGGGCTGAAGGTCTTCGCGATCGCCGCCGGGATGCCCGGCTTGACCATGTAGAAGACGTAGGCCGTCACGACGCCGGCCAGCGCCAGCCAGAACGGCAGCGTCGACAGGCCGTGCAGCGCCATCGCCAGCGCGCCATGGAACTCCTCGGCCAGCTCGGCCATCGCCGGGTGCTTGGCGGCGTCGACGACGATCGAATCCTTGAAGAAGTCGCCGAACAGCATCGGGGCGATGGTCAGGTAGCCGATCACCACCGAGGGCAGCGCCAGCAGCAGCAGCGGCGCCGTCACCACCCAGGGCGACTCGTGCGGCTCGTGGGCATGGCCGTGATCGCCGTGGTCGTCGTGATGGTCGTGCTCGCCCGGGAAGGGCTTGTGGCGGAAGCGCTCCTCGCCGTGGAAGACGAGGAAGTACATGCGGAACGAGTAGAAGGCCGTGACGAACACGCCGGCGATCACCGCGAAGTAGGCGAAGCCCGCGCCCGGCAGGTGCGAGGCGTGCACCGCCTCGATGATGCTGTCCTTCGAGTAGAAGCCGGCGAACAGCGGCGTGCCGATCAGCGCCAGCGAGCCCAGCAGCGAGGTGATCCAGGTGATGGGCATGTACTTGCGCAGGCCGCCCATGTTGCGGATGTCCTGGTCGTGGTGCATGCCGATGATCACGCTGCCGGCGGCGAGGAACAGCAGCGCCTTGAAGAAGGCGTGCGTCATCAGGTGGAATACCGCCACCGAGTAGGCCGAGGCGCCCAGCGCGACCGTCATGTAGCCGAGCTGCGAGAGCGTCGAGTAGGCGACGACGCGCTTGATGTCGTTCTGGATGACGCCCAGGAAGCCCATGAACAGCGCCGTGATCGCGCCGATCACGAGGATGAAGCTGAGCGCCGTGTCGGACAGCTCGAACAGCGGCGACATGCGCGCCACCATGAAGATGCCCGCCGTCACCATGGTCGCCGCGTGGATCAGCGCGGAGATCGGCGTCGGGCCTTCCATCGAGTCGGGCAGCCAGACGTGCAGCGGGAACTGCGCACTCTTGCCCATCGCGCCGATGAACAGGCAGATGCAGGTGACGGTGATGAGCAGCCAGTCGGTGCCCGGCAGCGTCCACTTCGTCAGCTCCGGCGCCCTGGCGAAGGCCTCGGCGTAGTTGAGCGTGCCGGCGTAGGTGACGATCAGGCCGATGCCGAGGATGAAGCCGAAGTCGCCAACCCGGTTGACCAGGAAGGCCTTCATGTTGGCGAAGATCGCCGTCGGCTTGGTGTACCAGAAACCGATCAGCAGGTAGCTCACCAGGCCCACCGCCTCCCAGCCGAAGAACAGCTGCAGGAAGTTGTTGCTCATCACGAGCATCAACATCGAGAAGGTGAACAGCGAGATGTAGGAGAAGAAGCGCTGGTAGCCCGGATCCTCCTCCATGTAGCCGATGGTGTAGATGTGCACCATCAGCGAGACGAAGGTCACCACGCACATCATCATCGCGGTCAGGCCGTCGACGAGGAAGCCGATTTCCATCTTCAGGCCGCCCAGCGTCATCCACTCGTAGACGGTGGCGTTGAAGCGCGCGCCGTCGACGGCGACCGACTTCAGCACCATCGCCGAGATGATGAACGAGACCAGCACGCCGAGGATGGTGATGGCGTGCGCGCCGCGGCGGCCGACGGTCTTGCCGAACAGGCCGGCGATCACCGCGCCGGCCAGCGGCGCCAGCGGCACGGCCAGCAGGAGGTTGGGGTTCAGAGATGCGGACATGTCGGCCTCAACCCTTCAGCGAGTCGAGCTCGTCGACGTTGATCGTGGAGCGGTTGCGGAACAGCACCACCAGGATCGCCAGGCCGATCGCCGACTCGGCCGCGGCCACGGTGAGGATGAAGAAGACGAACACCTGGCCTGCCATGTCGCCCAGATAGTGCGAGAAGGCCACGAAGTTCAGGTTGACCGCCAGCAGCATCAGCTCGATGGCCATCAGCAGCACGATCAGGTTCTTGCGGTTGAGGAAGATGCCGATCACCGACAGCGCGAACAGGATCGCGCCGAGGGTGAGGTAGTGGCCGAGGGTGACCGGGCCGATCATTTGCTCTCTCCTCCCGCCGCGGCGGCCGCGGCCGGGGCCTCGACTTCCGCCTTCATCTTGACGATGCGGACGCGGTCCGCCTTCTTGGCCCGCACCTGCTCAGCGGGGTCGATGTACTTCGAGTCCTTGCGGCGGCGCAGCGTCAGCGCGATCGCCGCGATGATCGCCACCAGCAGCAGCACCGCGGCGATCTGCAGCGGGTACAGGTAGCGCGTATACATCTCGATGCCCAGCAGCTTGGTGTTGCCGAGCTTGGCGGCCGCGGCGTCCAGCGCCGGCGGCTTGCGCACGTCGAAGCCCGGGATCAGCACCAGCGCCATCTCGAGGATGATGACCACGCCGACCACCGCCGCGAGCGGGAAGTGCTTCCAGAAGCCCTCGCGCAGCGTCTCGGTGTTGAGGTCGAGCATCATCACCACGAACAGGAACAGCACCATCACCGCGCCGACGTAGACCAGCACCAGCGAGATGGCGAGGAACTCGGCGCGCAGCAGCATCCACACGCAGGCCGCGTTGAAGAAGGCGAGCACGAGGTAGAGCACCGCGTAGACCGGTGCGCGCGCCGTGATGACGCGGAAGGCCGCGAACAGCAGCACGGCCGAGAAGACGTAGAAGAGCGCGGATTGGATGTCCATGTTGTTCTTGCAGGCGCGGGTGCGCTGCCGCCGGAGGGCGTCAGCGGTACTTGGCGTCCGCCTCCTTGTTGGCCGCGATCTCGCGCTCGTAGCGGTCACCCACCGCGAGCAGCATGTCCTTGGTGAAGTAGAGGTCGCCGCGCTTCTCGCCGTGGTATTCGAAGATGTGCGTCTCGACGATGGAATCGACCGGACAGCTCTCCTCGCAGAAGCCGCAGAAGATGCACTTGGTCAGGTCGATGTCGTAGCGCGTGGTGCGGCGCGAACCGTCGGCGCGCACGTCGCTCTCGATGGTGATCGCCATCGCCGGGCAGACCGCCTCGCACAGCTTGCAGGCGATGCAGCGCTCTTCGCCGTTCTCGTAGCGGCGCAGCGCGTGCAGGCCGCGAAAGCGCGGGGAAAGCGGCGTGCGTTCCTCGGGGAACTGGATGGTGATCTTGCGCTGGAAGAAATGCCGCCCGGTGAGCTTGAAGCCCTTGAGCAGCTCCAGCAGGAAGAAGCTGGAGACGAAGTCCTTCAGGGGGGTGCTGGTCGATGCCATGGCGTCGTCCTTACTTCCAGATGTTCCAGGGCGACTGGATCCACGCGCCCACCACGACCAGCCAGACCAGCGTCACCGGGATGAAGATCTTCCAGCCCAGACGCATGATCTGGTCGTAGCGGTAGCGCGGGAAGCTCGCGCGCACCCACAGGAACAGCGTGCAGAAGCAGAAGGTCTTGATGGCGAGCCAGATCCAGCCCGGGATCCAGGTGAAGGGCGCGAAGTCCAGCGGCGACAGCCAGCCACCGAAGAACATGACCGCGGCCAGCGTCGAGACCAGGATGATGTTGGCGTACTCGGCGAGGAAGAACATCGCGAAGGCCATGCCCGAGTACTCGACCATGTGGCCGGCGACGATTTCCGATTCGCCTTCCACCACGTCGAAGGGGTGGCGGTTGGTCTCGGCGATGCCGGCGATCACGTAGACCACGCAGATCGGCAGCAGCGGCAGCCAGTTCCAGGACAGGAAGCTCAGGCCCATGCGCGCGAACTGGCCGCGGCCCTGCCCCATCACCACGTCGGTCATGTTCAGCGAGGCCGACACCATCAGCACGACCACCAGGGCGAAGCCCATCGCGATCTCGTAGGAGACCATCTGCGCCGAGGCGCGCAACGCGCCGAGGAAGGCGTACTTCGAGTTGGAGGCCCAGCCGGCGATGATCACGCCGTAGACCTCCATCGAGGTGATGGCCATCAGGAACAGCAGGCCGGCGTTGACGTTGGCCAGCGCGACCTCGGGGCCGAAGGGCACCACCGCCCAGGCGGCCAGCGCCGGCATGATGGTCATGACCGGGCCGAGCAGGAACAGGCCCTTGTTCGCCGCGGTCGGGAGGATGATCTCCTTGAAGATCAGCTTCACCGCGTCGGCGATCGGCTGCAGCCAGCCGCGCGGGCCGACGCGGTTGGGCCCGAGGCGGATCTGCGTGTAGCCGATGCCCACGCGCTCCCACAGCGTCAGGTAGGCCACGCAGATCATCAGCGGCAGCACCAGCGCGACGATCTTGATCAGCGTCCAGACCACCGGCCAGACGGGGCCGAGCAGCGAGGCGCCTTGGGTGGTGATGAAGTCGAGCATGGTGCGCCTCAGGCTTTCTCGACCGTGACGGCGCCGAAGGCGGCGCCGAGGGTGGCGGTATCGGCGTGGCCGGCCGGCACGCGCACGGTGCCGGCTGCCAGCGTGGCATCGAGCTTCGCGCCCAGCACGGCGCTGGCGCCGCCCTGGCTCACGCGCACGCGGCTGCCCGCGGCGAGGCCCAGCTGCTGCCACAGCGCGGCCGGCAGGCTGGCCTGCGGCGCACGGGCGTCGGCAGTCTTCTGCAGCGCGGCGGCGCGGCGCACCAGCGAATCGGCGCTGTAGATCGGCACATCGGCGATGCGCTGCAGGCCGGCGGGGGCGGCCGGCGCGGCGATCGCTGCGCTCGAGCCGTTGTCCAGGCGGGCGGCCAGCGTGTTGCCGTCACCCAGCGCTTCGGCGCGCACGTCTTCCGAGGTCTCGAAGTCGAAGCCCGGCAGCGAGAGCATGTTGCCCAGCACGCGCAGCACCTTCCAGGCCGGGCGCGTCTCGCCCAGCGGCTTGACGACGCCGACGAAGCTCTGCGCGCGCCCTTCAGCATTGACGAAGGTGCCCGAGGTCTCGGTGAAGGGCGAGACGGGCAGCAGCACGTCGGCCACGTCGAGCGCGGCGGTCTTGAAGGCCGTCAGCGCAATGACCGTCTCGGCCTGCTCCAGCGCCGCCTTGGCGGCGGCCGGGTCGGCGGCGTCCAGCGTCGGCTCGACGTCGAGCAGCAGCGCCGCCTTCAGACCGCCCTTGCCGAGCATCTGGCCGGCGTTCAGGCCGCCCGCGCCCGGCTGGGCCTGGGCGAGCTGCGCGCCCACCGTGTTGGCGGCTTCCGTGAGGTAGCCCACCGAAGCGCCGGTCTGCGCGGCGATCCAGTTCGCCAGCGCGAGCAGCGCGCCGGCCTGCGGGTGCTGCGCGGCAGCGTTGCCGAGCAGCACGGCCTTGCGCTCGCCCGACAGCAGCGATTCGGCGATGGCCTTGGCCTCGGCGCCGGGGTTGCCCGCCGCCGGCGCGCTCACGCCCTTGGCAGCGGCGACGGCCGCGGCGATGTCGGCCAGCGACTGAACCCAGGCCGAAGGCGCGGCAACGAGGCGCGTGCCCATGGGCATCAGCCAGTCGTCGGCCAGCGCGTGCAGGCTGTGCACCTGCGCGCCCTTGCGCGCCGCCTGGCGGATGCGCTGGGCGAACAGCGGGTGATCCTTGCGCAGGAAGGAGCCCACCACCAGCACGCGCTGCAGAGTCGTCAGCGCGGCGATGGGCAGGCCCAGCCAGCGCGCCTTGCCGGCCGGCGCGGCGTTGGCGAAGTCGGCGTGCCGCAGGCGGTGGTCGATGTTCTCGCTGCCCAGGCCACGCACCAGCTTGGCCAGCAGGTGCAGTTCTTCGGCCGTGGCGTGCGCGGAAACTAGCGCGCCGATGGCCGCCGGGCCGTGCTCGATCTTGATGTGCGTGAGGCTGCGCACCACGTATTCGAGCGCGGCGGTCCAGCCGACGGTCTTCCACTGGCCGTCCTGCTTGATCATGGGCGCGGTCAGGCGCTCGGCGCCGTTCAGCGCCTCGTAGGAGAAGCGGTCGCGGTCGGCGATCCAGCACTCGTTGACGTCCTCGTTCTCGAGCGGAACGACGCGCATCACCTGATTGGCCTTGACCTGCACGATCAGGTTGGCGCCGGTGCTGTCGTGCGGGCTGACGCTCTTGCGGCGCGACAGCTCCCAGGTGCGGGCGCTGTAGCGGAACGGCTTGCTCGTGAGCGCGCCGACCGGGCACAGGTCGATCATGTTGCCCGACAGCTCGGAGTCGACCGTCTCGCCGATCACCGTGGTGATCTCGGAGTGTTCGCCGCGGTGGATCATGCCGAGCTCCATCACCCCGGCCACTTCCTGGCCGAAGCGCACGCAGCGCGTGCAGTGGATGCAACGGCTCATCTCCTGCATCGAGATCAGCGGGCCGACGTTCTTGTGGAAGACGACGCGCTTCTCTTCGGTGTAGCGCGAGGCCGAGGCGCCGTAGCCGACGGCCAGATCCTGCAGCTGGCATTCGCCGCCCTGGTCGCAGATCGGGCAGTCCAGCGGGTGGTTGATGAGCAGGAACTCCATCACCGACTGCTGGGCCTTGATCGCCTTCTCGCTCTTGGTGCGGACGATCATGCCCTGCGTGACGGGCGTGGCACAGGCCGGCATCGGCTTGGGCGCCTTCTCCACGTCGACCAGGCACATGCGGCAGTTGGCCGCGATGGAGAGCTTCTTGTGGTAGCAGAAGTGGGGGATGAAGGTGCCTGCCGCCTCGGCCGCATGCATGACCATGCTGCCCTCGGCCACCGAGACCTTCTTGCCGTCGAGTTCGATTTCGATCATGGTGTCCCCGCTCCTTCAGGCGCTCACGGCGACCTTGCGGGTCTTGTGCTCGATGAGATGGATGAACTCATCGCGGAAGTGCTTGATCATCGCCCGCACCGGCATCGCCGCGGCGTCGCCGAGCGCGCAGATGGTGCGGCCCTGGATGTTGTCGGCCACCGAGTTGAGCAGGTCGATGTCCTCCTTGCGGCCCTGGCCGTGCGCGATGCGCTCGATCACGCGCCACATCCAGCCCGTGCCTTCGCGGCAGGGCGTGCACTGGCCGCAGCTCTCGTGCATGTAGAAGTACGACAGGCGCAGCAGCGACTCGACCATGCAGCGGGTGTCGTCCATCACGATCACCGCGCCCGAGCCCAGCATCGAGCCGGCCTTGGCGATGCTGTCGTAGTCCATCGTGCACTCCATCATGATGGAGGCCGGCAGCACCGGCGACGACGAGCCGCCCGGGATCACCGCCTTGAGCGTGCGGCCCTTGCGCACGCCGCCGGCGAGTTCGAGCAGCTTGGCGAAGGGCGTGCCCATCGGCACCTCGAAGTTGCCGGGCTTCTCGACGTCGCCCGACACCGAGAAGATCTTGGTGCCGCCGTTGTTGGGCTTGCCGACCTCGAGGTAGGCCTGGCCGCCGTTGCGGATGATCCAGGGCACCGCACCGAAGGTCTCGGTGTTGTTGATGGTGGTCGGCTTGCCGTACAGGCCGAAGCTGGCCGGGAACGGCGGCTTGTAGCGCGGCTGGCCCTTCTTGCCTTCCAGCGATTCGAGCAGCGCGGTTTCTTCGCCGCAGATGTAGGCGCCGAAGCCGTGCGCCGCGTGCAGCTGGAAACTGAAGCCCGAGCCCATGATGGCGTCGCCGAGGTAGCCGGCGGCGCGGGCTTCTTCCAGGGCCGCCTCGAAGCGCTCGTAGACCTCGAAGATCTCGCCGTGGATGTAGTTGTAGCCGGTCGCGATGCCCATCGCGTACGCCGCGATCGCCATGCCTTCGATGACGATGTGCGGGTTGTACATGAGGATGTCGCGGTCCTTGCAGGTGCCCGGCTCGCCTTCGTCCGAATTGCAGACCAGGTACTTCGGCCCCGGGAAGGCGCGCGGCATGAAGCTCCACTTCAGGCCGCTCGGGAAGCCGGCGCCGCCACGGCCGCGCAGGCCGGAGAGCTTGACCTCGGCGATGACCTGGTCGGGCGTCATGCCCGCGCCGCCATCCTTGCCCAGGATCTTGCGCAGCGCCTGGTAGCCGCCGCGCGCCTCGTAGTCCTTCAGGCCCCAGTTGCGGCCGTTCAGGTCGGCGTAGATCTGCGCGCCGATATGGCGACCGTGGAAGCAGGTCTCGGCGCCGGTGGACTGGAACTTGGAAAGGTCGACCATGGCTCAGGCCTTGCGCAAGGTGGCGAGCAGCTCGTCGAGCCGCTCGGTGCTCATGTAGCTGCACATCTGGCGGTCGTTGACCAGCAGCACCGGCGCGTCGGCGCAGGCGCCCAGGCACTCGCAGTGCTGCACGGTGAAGCGGCCGTCGGCGCTGGTGCCGCCGTCTTCCACGCCGAGCGCGCTGCAGACCTGCTCCAGCGCCTTCTGCCCGCCGCGCAGCTGGCACGGCAGGTTGGTGCAGACGTTCAGCTTGAACTTGCCGACCGGCTGCTGGTTGTACATGTTGTAGAAGGTCGTCACCTCGTGCACGGCGATGGCCGGCATGCCGAGGTAGTCGGCCAGCGCCTTCTCGCTCTCGGCCGAGACGTAGCCTTGTTCCTGCTGCACGATGGCCAGGCAGGCCATCACCGCCGACTGCTTCTGGTCGGCGGGGTACTTGGCGACTTCGCGCGCGAAGCGCGCCAGGGTGGCTTCGGAGAAGTTCATCGTTCTTCTTACCGGTCGATCTCGCCGAACACGATGTCCATGGTGCCGATCACCGCGACGGCGTCGGCGATCATGTGGCCGCGCGTCATCTCGTCCATCGCGGAGAGGTGCGCGAAACCGGGGGCGCGGATCTTCATGCGGTACGGCTTGTTGGCGCCGTCGCTCACCAGGTAGATGCCGAACTCGCCCTTCGGGTGCTCGACCGCCGCGTAGGCTTCGCCCTCGGGCACGTGGAAGCCTTCGGTGAAGAGCTTGAAGTGGTGGATCAGCTCTTCCATGCTGGTCTTCATGTCCACGCGCGAGGGCGGCGCCACCTTGTGGTTGTCGGTGATCACCGGCCCGGGGTTGGCGCGCAGCCAGTCGACGCACTGCTTGATGATGCGGTTGCTCTGGCGCATCTCCTCGATGCGCACCAGGTAGCGGTCATACGTGTCGCCGTTGACGCCCACCGGCACGTCGAAGTCCATCTTGGCGTAGACGTCGTAGGGCTGGTTCTTGCGCAGGTCCCACTCGATGCCCGAGCCGCGCAGCATCGCGCCGGTGAAGCCGAGGTTGAGCGCGCGCTCGGGCGACACCACGCCGATGCCCACCGTGCGCTGCTTCCAGATGCGGTTGTCGGTGAGCAGCGTCTCGTACTCGTCGACGTACCTGGGGAAGCGCGCGACGAAGTCATCGATGAAGTCGAGCAGCGAACCCTGGCGGTTCTCGTTCAGGCGCGCGATCGCCTTCGCGTTGCGGATCTTCGACGCCTGGTGCTGCGGCATCGTCTCCGGCAGGTCGCGGTAGACGCCGCCCGGGCGGAAGTAGGCCGCGTGCATGCGCGCGCCCGAGGCCGCCTCGTACATGTCGAACAGGTCTTCGCGCTCGCGGAAGCAGTAGATGAAGATGTTCATCGCACCGCAGTCCAGGCCGTGGCAGCCGAGCCAGAGCAGGTGGTTCAGCAGCCGCGTGATCTCGCTGAACATCACGCGGATGTACTGCGCGCGCTCGGGCACTTCGATGCCCAGCAGCTTCTCGATCGCCAGGCAGTAGGCGTGCTCGTTGCACATCATGGACACGTAGTCGAGACGGTCCATGTAGGGCAGCGACTGGATGAAGGTCTTGCTCTCGGCCAGCTTCTCGGTGGCGCGGTGCAGCAGGCCGACGTGCGGGTCGGCGCGCTGGATCACCTCGCCGTCGAGCTCGAGCACGAGGCGCAGCACGCCGTGCGCAGCCGGGTGCTGCGGGCCGAAGTTCAGGGTGTAGTTCTTGATCTCGGCCATGGCTCAGTGCAACCCGCCGTAGTTGTCTTCGCGGATGATGCGCGGCGTGATCTCGCGCGGCTCGATCGTCACCGGCTGGTAGACCACGCGCCGCGTCTGCTCGTCGTAGCGCATCTCGACGTGGCCGCTGGTCGGGAAGTCCTTGCGGAAGGGATGCCCGATGAAGCCGTAGTCGGTGAGGATGCGGCGCAGGTCGAGGTGGCCGTCGAAGACGATGCCGTACAGGTCGAAGGCCTCGCGCTCGAACCAGTTGGCCGAGCTCCACACCTCGCACAGCGACTTCACCACCGGCACGTCGTCGTCGGGCGCGAACACCTTCAGGCGCACGCGCCAGTTCTTCGCCACCGACAGCAGCTGCGAGACGGCGCAGAAGCGCGGGCCTTCCCAGGGCTGGTCCTTCCAGCCCGAGTAGTCGACGCCGCACAGGTCGATCAGCTGCTCGAACTTCAGCTCGGGGTGGTCGCGCAGCGTGCGCGCCGCCTCGATGTAGTTGATCGCCGAGACCGTGATGGTGATCTCGCCGCGGTCGCGCACCAGCTTGTCGATGCGCGCGCCGAGCGCCGATTCCAGGGCCGCCTGGAGCGTGTCGAGTTTGCTCATGGTCTTGTTCTTATCGAGCGATGGTGTTCTCGCGGCGGATCTTGGCCTGCAGTTGCAGCACCCCGTAGAGCAGCGCCTCGGCGGTCGGCGGGCAACCCGGCACGTAGACGTCGACCGGCACGATGCGATCGCAGCCGCGCACCACCGAGTAGCTGTAGTGGTAGTAGCCGCCGCCGTTGGCGCAGGAGCCCATCGAGAGCACCCAGCGCGGCTCGGCCATCTGGTCGTAGACCTTGCGCAGCGCCGGCGCCATCTTGTTGCACAGCGTGCCGGCGACGATCATCAGGTCGCTCTGCCGCGGGCTGGGGCGGAACAGCATGCCGAAGCGGTCGATGTCGTAGCGCGCCGCGCCGGCGTGCATCATCTCCACCGCGCAGCACGCCAGCCCGAAGGTCATCGGCCACAGCGAGCCGGTCTTGGACCAGTTGATGACCGCGTCCAGGCTCGTCGTGACGAAGCCTTCCTTGAGTACGCCTTCGATGCCCATGTCGGTGCTCTCAGCTCATTCCCAGTCCAGGGCGCCCTTTTTCCACTCGTAAGCGAAGCCGACGACGAGGATGCCGAGGAAGATCATCATGGCCCAGAAGCCTGACGCGCCGATTTCATGCAGCGACACGGCCCAGGGGAAGAGGAACGCGATCTCGAGATCGAAGAGAATGAAGAGGATCGCGACGAGGTAGTAGCGCACGTCGAACTTCATGCGCGCGTCTTCGAAGGCCTCGAAGCCGCATTCGTAGGGGGAGTTCTTGGCGCTGTCGGGCCGGCGCGGCCCGAGCAGGAAGCCGATGACCTGGGGGGCCACTCCGACCGCCACGCCTACCAGGATGAAGAGGATGACGGGGAGGTAGGCTTCCAGATTCATGGGCGGCAAGTGTCTGGTGCCGACGGCGAGACTCGAACTCGCACAGCTTTCGCCACTACCCCCTCAAGATAGCGTGTCTACCAATTTCACCACGTCGGCCGTGTACTCACGGATGCGCCGGTTTGCATGAGGAATGGCTTACCGGACAGCCGCGCATTCTAACCCGTTTCCCCGCGTTAACCCCCGTTTTCGCCGCGGTGCAACAGCGTGCTTTGCGTTAGCGCAGTGTCGACACTGCGCACGCCGCGATGCATCACTTCGAGGGCACGGCGCCCGCGCCCGTCGATGCGGCGGCGGCAGGAGCGATCGATGCGGAAGCGGCGGCTGCCGGCGCGCTCGCCGCACTCGCCGGCGCAGCAGCGGCGGGCACCGACTCGAGCACGCTCGTGCCGCCCGCCGGACGCACGCCGCGGTCGTTGGCGAAGAAGGCCAGCGCCAGCGTGGCGGCGAAGAAGACCGTCGCGCACACCGCGGTGGAGCGCGACAGGAAGTTCGCGCTGCCGGTGGCGCCGAACAGGCTGCCCGAGGCGCCGCTGCCGAAGGACGCGCCCATGTCGGCGCCCTTGCCGTGCTGCACCAGCACGAGGCCGATCATCACCAGCGCCGCGATGATCTGGAGAGCGACCAGCAGGTTGTGCAGGAAATTCATTCGTGTGGACTCCGAGGATTCGAGCGCCGCGGGCCGTCAGGCCCCGGCGCGACAGATGGCGACGAAGTCGCTCGCCTTCAACGAGGCTCCGCCGATCAGGCCGCCGTCGATGTCGGCCTGCGAGAACAGCGTGGCCGCGTTGTCGGCCTTGACGCTGCCGCCGTAGAGGATCTTCATCTCGCCGGCCTTGCCGCTGGCCGCCTTCAACTGCGCGCGCAGCAGCGCGTGCACCGCCTGCGCCTGTTCGGGCGTGGCGGTCTTGCCGGTGCCGATGGCCCACACCGGCTCGTAGGCGACGACGACTTGCGAGATGCAGTGGCCGAGCGTGTGGATCACCGCCGACAGCTGGCGCTTGACCACCGCGTCGGTCTGGCCGGTTTCGCGCTCGGCGAGCGTCTCGCCGACGCAGACGATGGGCGTGAGGCCCTTGGCGAGCGCGATCTTGGCCTTGTCGGCGACCAGCTGGTCGCTCTCCGCGTGGTAGGCGCGGCGCTCCGAGTGGCCGACGATCACGTAGCGGCAGCCGTACTCGGCCAGCATGGCCGCGCTCACCTCGCCGGTGTAGGCGCCGCTCTCGTGAGCCGAGCAATCCTGCGCGCCCGAGCCGATGTTCGAGCCCTGCAGCGACAGCGCCACGTCGGCCAGGTACGGGAAGGGCGCGCACACCGCCACCTCGGCGGCGAACGGCCCTTCGGCGCGGATCGCGGCGAGCAGCTCGATGTTGGCCACGCGCGTGCCGTTCATCTTCCAGTTGCCGACCACCAGCTTGCGACGAGTCATGGCTGCTCTTTCTTGCGTGTTCACCAGGCCAGCACGATCTTGCCGACGTGCTGGTTCGATTCCATCAGCGCGTGCGCCTGCGCGGCGTCCGCGGCCTCGAAGGTCTTGTAGATCACCGGACGCACACGCCCGGCCTCGATCCAGGGCCAGACGTTCTCGCGCAGCGCGCGTGCGATCTGCGCCTTGAAGGCCACCGGCCGCGGCCGCAGCGTCGATCCGGTGATCGTCAGGCGACGGCGCAGCACGAGGCCGGCGTCGAAGCCGGACTGCACGCCACCCTGCACCGCGATGATGACGATGCGGCCGTCCTCGGCCAGGCAGTTCACCTCGCGCGCGACGTAGTCGCCCGCCACCATGTCGAGGATGACGTCGGCGCCCTTGCCTTCGGTGAGGCGCTTCACCTCGGCGGCGAAGTCGTGCGTGCGGTAGTTGATCGCGTGGTCGGCGCCGAGCGCGATGCACGCCGCGCACTTCTGATCGCTGCCGGCGGTGACGATCACTGTCGCGCCGGCCGCCTTGGCGAGCTGGATCGCGGTGACGCCGATGCCGCTGGTGCCGCCCTGTACCAGCAGCGTCTCGCCGGGCTGCAGGCGTGCGCGATCGAACACGTTCGACCAGACGGTGAAGAAGGTCTCGGGCAGGCTCGCCGCCTCGACGTCGCTGAGGCCGTTGGGCGCCGGCAGGCATTGCGCGGCCGGTGCCACGCACAGCTGTGCGTAGCCGCCGCCGGCGACCAGCGCGCAGACGCGGTCGCCCGGCTTGAAGCCGGCCGCGGCCATCTCCGAGGTATCGCCGCCGACGATCGTTCCCGCCACCTCCAGGCCCGGCAGGTCGGAAGCCCCCGCCGGCGGCGGATAGGCGCCCTTGCGCTGCAGCACGTCCGGGCGGTTCACACCCGAGGCCGTGACGCGGATGAGCAGCTCACCCGCGCCGGCCACCGGATCGGGCCGCTCGGTGAGCTGCAGCACCTCGGGCGCACCCGGGCGGACGATCGCGATCGCCTTCATGCGGCCATCAGTCCTCGTTGCGCTCCTCGGCGGCAGCCGGCGCGGCCGGCGCCGTGTCGCGGTCGAGCAGCGCCTTCATCGACAGCTTGACGCGGCCCTTGTCGTCGGTCTCGAGCACCTTGACCTTGACGACCTGGCCTTCCTTCAGGAAGTCGGTGACCTTCTCGACGCGCTGGTGCGCGATCTGGCTGATGTGCAGCAGGCCGTCCTTGCCGGGCAGCAGATTCACGAGCGCACCGAAGTCCAGGATCTTGGTGATCGGGCCTTCGTAGACCTTGCCCACCTCGACCTCGGCGGTGATCTCCTCGATGCGCTTCTTGGCGTGCGCGGCCTTGTCGGCGTCGGTCGAGGCGATCGTGATCGTGCCGTCCTCGGCGATGTCGATCGTCGTGCCGGTCTCTTCGGTCAGCGCGCGGATGGTGGCGCCGCCCTTGCCGATCACGTCGCGGATCTTCTCCGGATTGATCTTCATGGTGTACAGGCGCGGCGCGAACTGCGAGACCTCGGTCTTCGCGCCGCCCATCGCCTCGACCATCTTGCCGAGGATGTGCATGCGGGCTTCCTTGGCCTGGGCCAGCGCCACCTGCATGATCTCCTTGGTGATGCCCTGGATCTTGATGTCCATCTGCAGGGCGGTCACGCCGTTGGTGGTGCCGGCCACCTTGAAGTCCATGTCGCCGAGGTGATCCTCGTCGCCGAGGATGTCGGTCAGCACGGCGAAGCGGTTGCCTTCCTTGATCAGGCCCATCGCGATGCCGGCCACGTGGGCCTTCATCGGCACGCCGGCGTCCATCAGCGCGAGGCAGCCGCCGCACACCGAGGCCATCGACGAGGAGCCGTTCGATTCGGTGATCTCCGAGACCACGCGCATCGAATACGGGAACTCGGCACGGTCCGGCAGGCAGGCGACCAGCGCGCGCTTGGCGAGGCGGCCGTGGCCGATCTCGCGCCGCTTCGGGCTGCCGACGCGGCCGGTTTCGCCGGTGGCGAACGGCGGCATGTTGTAGTGGAGCATGAAGTGCTCGCTGAACTCGCCGGCCAGCGCGTCGATCTTCTGCGAGTCACGGTCGGTGCCGAGCGTGGCGGCCACCAGCGCCTGCGTCTCGCCGCGGGTGAACAGCGCCGAGCCGTGCACGCGCGGCAGCACGCTGTTGCGGATCTCGATCGGGCGCACGGTGCGGGTGTCGCGGCCGTCGATGCGCGGCTCGCCGGCGAGGATCTGCCCACGCACGATGCGCGCCTCGATCTCGAACAGCAGCGTCTCGACCTTGACCTTGTCGAACTCCGTGCCCTCTTCCACCAGCGTGCCGATCACGGCGGCGTAGGCCTCGCGGCAGGCTTGCGTGCGCGCCTGCTTGGAGCGGATCTGGTAGGCCGCGGCCAGCTTGGACTCGGCCAGCGTGTTGATCTTGGCGATGAAGGCCTCGTCCTTGGCCGGCGCCTTCCAGTCCCAGGCCGGCTTGCCGGCGTCGCGCACCAGCTCGTGGATGGCGTTGATCGCGATGTTGCCCTGCTCGTGGCCGAACACCACGCCGCCCAGCATCACCTCTTCGGACAGCTGCTGCGCTTCCGATTCGACCATCAGCACGGCGGCCTCGGTGCCGGCGACGACCAGGTCCATCTTCGAGTCGAGCAGTTGCGTCTTGCCCGGGTTCAGCACGTACTGGCCATCGATGTAGCCGACGCGCGCGGCACCGATCGGGCCGTTGAACGGGATGCCGGAGATCGCCAGCGCGGCGCTGGCGCCGATCATCGAGGGGATGTCGGCCGAGACCTCGGGGTTCAGCGACAGCACGTGGATGATGACCTGCACCTCGTTGAAGAAGCCGTCCGGGAACAGCGGGCGCAGCGGGCGGTCGATCAGGCGCGAGGTCAGCGTCTCGAGCTCGCTCGGGCGGCCTTCACGCTTGAAGAAGCTGCCGGGGATCTTGCCGGCGGCGTAGGTCTTCTCGACGTAGTCGACCGTCAGCGGGAAGAAGTCCTGGCCCGGCTTGGCCTCGGTCTTGGCGACCACGGTGGCGAGGATCACGGTGTCCTCGACGTTGACCAGCACCGCGCCGCTGGCCTGGCGGGCGATCTCGCCCGTCTCCATCGTGACGGTGTGCTGACCCCACTGGAAGGTCTTGGTGACTTTGTTGAACAGGCTCATTGGGTTCTCCAATCCTGGTTGGCAGGCGGCTCTACAGGGGCCGCCGGGGTCCCGGAGCTTCGGCATCCTGGCGCGATGCCATTCCAGCGGCGCTGGCGGGCGCAACGTCGGTGGAATGACACATCGTCAAAGAGGGGTGCCGGACTCCAAATGCGAAGAGCCTGTGCTGGCGGATTCCAGACAGGCTCTGCCACTTCACACGCGGCCTTACTTGCGCAGGCCCAGCTTGGCGATCAGCGCGGTGTAGCGGTCCGCGTCGCGATCCTTCAGGTAGGCCAGCAGGCTCTTGCGCTGGTTGACCAGCTTGAGCAGGCCGCGGCGGCCGTGGTGATCCTTCAGGTGGGTCTTGAAGTGCGGGGTGAGTTCGTTGATGCGCGCGGTCAGCAGCGCGATCTGCACTTCGGGGGAGCCGGTGTCGTTGGCGCCGCGGGCGTTGGCCTTGACGATCTCGGCCTTGTTGATGGCGGTCATGTCGAGTTTCCTCTGTGGGGAAACCGAGCGCGCACCCTTTGCTGGTGCCCCGCCGCGGTTTCCGGTTTCACTTGCGGACGCCGGTGAAACCGACCGGCGCCGTGCCTGTCTGCGCACCGAGCTCGGGCGCAGAACCGGCGGATTATAGCCGCAGCGCGCGGGCCAGCCGCCCCACCCCGTCCGTCAGCCGCGCCGGGTCCCGCGAGGCGAAGCACCAGCGCAGCCAGCCCTCGGCCTCCGCGCCGAAGGCCGCGCCCGGCGCCAGGCCCAGGCCGACCTCGGCCACCAGGCGCTTGGCGCAGGCGAGCGAATCGTCCTGCCCCTGGACGCGGAAGAAGGCGTACATGCCGCCGTCCGGCACCGCCACCGACACGCCCGGCAGCGCGGCCAGCGCCGGCAGCAGGGTGTCGCGGCAGGCCTTCATGCGCGCCACCAGGCCGGGCACGAACTCGTCGGCCCGCGCCAGCGCGGCCAGGGCCCCGCGCTGCACGAACACCGGCGCGCAGGATGTGTTGAACTCGATCAGCTTGCCCATCGCCTCGATCAGCGCCGCCGGCGCAACCATCCAGCCGAGCCGCCAGCCGGTCATCAGGAAGCTCTTGGAGAAGCTGTGCACCACCACCAGCCGATCCTCGGGCGTGGCGATGTCGAGGAAGCTCGGGGCACAGCGAGCACCTTCGCGGTAGTAGAGCCGCTCGTAGACCTCATCGGCGATGATCCAGGTGCCGGTACGGCGGCAATGCTCAAGCAGCGCCTGCTGCTCGGCGCGCTCCAGCGTCCAGCCGGTCGGGTTGTTGGGCGCGTTGACGAGCAGCACGCGCGTGGCCGGCGTCACGGCGGCGAGCAGCGCTTCGAGATCGAGCTTCCAGGCGCCCTGCTCCACCTTCAGCGGCACGCGCGTCACACGCGCGCCGAGGATCTGCGGCTGCGCCGTCAGGTTGGGCCACACCGGCACCACCGCCACCACCTCGTCGCCGGCCCCGGCGAGCGCCTGCATGGCCAGCATCAGCGCGTTGACGCCCGAGGACGTGACGGCGATGCGCTCGGCACCGAGCGGCGCGTGCAGGCCCGAGGCGTAGCGCGCGATGGCTTCGCGCAGCTCGGGCAGGCCGAGGTTGTGCGAGTAGAAGGTCTCGCCGGTCTCGAGCGAGGCCGCGGCGGCCTCGCGCACGAAGGCCGGCGTCACCTCGTCGCTCTCGCCGAACCAGAAGGCCAGCACGTCGCTGCGGCCGAGGCCGGCATTGGCCACCTCGCGGATCTTCGAGCCGGGAAGTTCAGCGATCACAGGGCGGATCATCGTCACGGGCGCTCCATGCTGCAGCGGTGTGCTTGTTCGGTGGCCTTGGCGTCGAAGGCACGCAGGGTGCGGAAGCCGTAGCCCGAGCCTTCATTGTCGACGCGCACGCCGGGGGCGCCGAGCTTGTCCATCACGCTGACCACCAGCGGCTGGATGAACTGGTGGTCAGCGGCGCGCATCGAGCCGCTGTGCAAGCCGCCCAGCGTGCGGCCGTCGTAGCGCAGGCCTTCGAGCGCACGCGCCACGGCGCCGGCCTCGGTGCTGCCGGCGCGCTCGATCGCCGCGGCCAGCATCTCCACCATCACCTGCATGCGGGCGTGCTGGTAGTCCTCCTCCGGCTTGGGAAAGCGCGCGCGGAAGGCGGCGTGGAAGTCGCGCGAGGCCGGCGTGTCGACGTTCGGGTGCCATTCGGCCACGGCCAGCACGCGGCCCACGCCGGCCTCGCCGATGGCCGCCGGCGCACCGAGCGCGTTGCCGTAGAAGCTGTAGATGCGCGCCTCGACGCCCACCTCGCGCAGGGCCTTGATCAGCAGCGTCAGGTCGTTGCCCCAGTTGCCGGTCAGCACGGCCTGCGCGCCGCTGGCCTTGACCTTCATCGCATAGGGCAGGAAGTCCTTCACGCGGCCGATCGGGTGCAGTTCGTTGCCGACGATCTCGATGTCGGGCCGCGCCGCGGCGATGCGCTCGCGTGCCTCGCGCCGCACATGCTGGCCGAAGCTGTAGTCCTGGCCGATGAGGTACACCTTCTTCACCGCGGCGTCGGCGCGCAGCACCTCGACCAGCGCGGCCAGGCGCATGTCGGCATGCGCATCGAAGCGGAAGTGCCAGAAGCTGCACTTCTCGTTGGTCAGCACCGGATCGACCGCGGAATAGTTGAGCAGCAGCGCGCGCGCGTCCGGCGTGCGCTCGTTGTGCTTGTTGAGCGCCTCGACGATCGCCGCTGCCACCGCCGAGCTGTTGCCCTGGGCGATGAAGGCCACGTGGCGGTCGAGCGCGGCGCGCAGCATGGCCAGCGACTCCTCGCTCGCGCCCTTGCCGTCGTAGCGCTGCAGCTCGAGCGGCCGTGCGCCACCGGGCAGCTTGACGCCGCCGCGGCGGTTGACCCGCTCGACGGCGAACAGCAGGTTGCGGTGCACGGCCTCGCCGGCATTGGCGAAGGGGCCCGAGAGGCCCTCGATCAGTGCGATGGGAATGGGCTCGGGCGCGCGTTGCGCGGCGGCCGGCAGCGCCAGCAGCGCCGCCACGAACAGACCGGCGGCCTGCATCTTGAATCGGGTCATGGGGCGCGGATTCTAGGCAGCCGCGCGCGACACCTCCGCCAGCGGCCAGCGCGGCTTGACGCCGAAGGCATAGTCGTGCGTCGCCGCCTGTGCGCCGGAGCGCAGCCGCAAGGCCGCCGCCAGCGCGATCATCGCGCCGTTGTCGGTGCACAGCGCCAGCTCGGGGTAGTGCACGCGCACGCGGCGTTTCGCGCAGGCCTCGTTCAGCTGCGAACGCAGCACGGCATTCGCACCCACGCCGCCGGCGACCACCAGCCGATCGAGCCCGGTCTGCTTCAGCGCCGCCATGGACTTGCGCACCAGCACGTCGACGATGGCCTGCTGCGTGGACGCGGCCAGGTGCGCGAGATCCTGCTGGCACACGTTCGTGCCCAGCTTGGCCAGGCGCGTGCGCACCGCGGTCTTGAGGCCGGCGAAGGAGAAGTCGAGGTCGCCGCTGTGCAGCAGGGGCCGCGGCAGATCGAAGACGGCCGCATCACCGAACTCGGCCAGCCGCGCCAGCGCCGGCCCGCCCGGGTAGCCCAGGCCCATCAGCTTGGCCGACTTGTCGAAGGCCTCGCCGGCCGCGTCGTCGATGGTCTCGCCGAGCAGTTCGTACTGCGCCACGCCGTCGACACGCATCAGCTGCGTGTGGCCGCCGGAGACGAGCAGCGCCACGAAGGGAAACTGCGGCGGATCGGCCGAGAGAAAGGGCGAGAGCAGATGCCCTTCGAGGTGGTGCACCGGCAGCACCGGCTTGCCGAGCGAGGCGGCCAGAGCGCAGGCCACGCCGGAGCCCACCAGCAGCGCGCCGGCGAGGCCGGGGCCCTGCGTGTACGCGACGACGTCGATGTCGGCCAGCGTGCGGCCGGCCGAGGTCATCACCTGGCGCACCAGCGGCAACACGCGGCGGATGTGATCGCGCGAGGCCAGCTCGGGCACCACGCCGCCGTAGGCCTGGTGCATGTCGATCTGCGTGTGCAGCGCGTGGGCGAGCAGCGCCGGGGTGCCATCGCTGCGCGCATCGACCAGCGCCACGCCGGTCTCGTCGCACGACGACTCGATGCCGAGAACATTCATGCGCCGAGTCTACGGCGCGCGAGAAGCCCCTTCAGGCGAGCGCCGCGGCGGCGCGCATGCGGTGCCGCGCTGCGCAGACCGCGGTCTGCCAGGGCAGCTGATAGACGGCGCTGTTCAGGTACATCATGCGCACCGCGTCGTCGACCGCGGCGCCTTCCTCGTCGACGAAGCAGGCGTTCGAGACGATGGACATCGGATCGGCGATCGCGACGACGTCGGGCATGACCTCACGCCAGTCCCAGGCGATGCCGAGCATGACGTCGTGCGACTCGAAGCCCCACAGCAACTGGCCGTAGCGCAGCGGCTTCTCGCCGTCGTCGACGTGCACCGACATGCCGAGATGGCGCAACCGGTGCACCGCCTGTTGCCAGTCGTCCAGTGGCGTCGGAACCGTGGGCCAAGTCACGATTTTCCAGGCAGGTATCGTCATAATGGTCTCTGCGTCTGTTGGAACGAATACAGTTTCGGCCGTACGGTTCCGACTCTCAAGCTGTCAACTCTGGTAGCAAGCGCGCCTGTTCATGAGACTTCAGCGGTTTCTCGATGTCAGCCAGTCGTGCGACGTGGAAACGTTCACGCGCCGGTTGATCGGGTTCGCGCATGAACTCGACTTCGGCTTCGCAACGGCGGTACTCGTGGACGCCGCACCCGGCGCAGAGCCAATCGTGGCCAGCGTAGGAAATCCACCGGACGCCTACAAGGAAGCATCGGAGAACACCTTCGACGCGAAGCGCGACCCGGTGATCCGTCGCCTGAAGACGCTGAACCTGCCCTTCGTCTACGACCAGGATCTCTATGTCTCGGAGGGGGCAGCCGATCTGTGGGAGCGTCAAGCCGCCTTCGGTTATCGCACCGGACTCGCCGTTGCCCTGCATCTGCCCAAGCACAGGCACTTTCTGCTCGGCGTGGATCGTGAGGTCGCGCTTTCGCGCGATGACGAGAACTTGACCCGACTGTTGGCGGATCTTCAGTTTCTTGCCGTGCATGCGCAGGATGCGGCGCAGCGTCTGCTTCTCCCGGAGGCGGCAAACGACGAGACTCCCAACCTGACGCCGCGCGAGTTGGACATCCTGCGCCTGACACGCGACGGCAAATCGGCCTGGGCCGCGGGCCAGATCCTCGCCATCAGCGAGCACACGGTGAACTTCCACCTGCGCAACATCCAGCGCAAGCTCAATACCACCTCCAAGCACCAGGCGGTGCTGGTGGCGATGCGCCACAGCTTGATCTGAGATCACGAGACGGCTCCGCTGTCCATCCCCTACAAGGTTTTGTAGCTAGTCGGCGCGTGACCGACTGCACAAAATGGCTCCCGAACCGCACTGTGCGGCGCAACCAACCGGGAGACCACCATGATCTGCCTTCCTCGCGTCGGCTGGTAAGGACAAGCGGCCGCTGCGAGCTTTCCGCAAGCCCGCTCGCAGCGGCTCCGTCCAACCCACGTTCCATCGATTTCCGCCAACGGGCGCCGGTTTTCCGGTGCCCGTTGTCATTCGTGATGCAGCAACTCGTTACCGCCGAGCAAGGCGCGAAACACCGCTGTTGCCGCGGCGGCCCTACGCTGTCGGTCCTCGTGCGGCGTCGAAGCCGCCACCCGTCATCGTGTCGTTGGCCCCATGAAAGAGTATCGACTCGCCGCCTGGCCGGATCTCGGCCCCCAGCATCGCCGCACGGCCTACCGCCGCCTGCTCAGCGACATGTCACAACGGCATGTGAGCCTCGCGGAGCTGTGCGCGCGCAGCGGGCTGGCGCGGCATGAGGTCGGCCGCTTCCTCGACGCCCTCTCCGATCGCGGCCTGCTGGTCAGCCGCGACGCGCCGCGCGCGACCTGGCCGCTGTCGCTGCGGCCACTGCGCAACTGGCTGCGGCGCAGCCTGCTGCTGAGCCCGCGCCGCGCCTGAATCCGCTCAGCGTCCCTCTTTGGCGTGGTTGATCGAGTACTTCGGGATCTCGATCGTCACGTCCTCGTTCGCGAGGATGGCCTGACACGACAGGCGCGAAGTCGGCTCCAGGCCCCAGGCGCGGTCGAGCAGGTCTTCCTCGCTCTCGTCCATCTCGCCGAGCGAGCGGAAGCCCTCGCGCACCACCACGTGGCAGGTGGTGCAGGCGCAGCTCATCTCGCAGGCGTGCTCGATCTCGATGTCGTTCTCGAGCATGGCCTCGCACAGCGAGGTGCCGGGGCTCGCCTTGATCTCGGCGCCCTCGGGGCAGTACTCGGGGTGCGGCAGGATGCGGATCACGGGCATGGTCAGACGTCCTCGACGCGTTTGCCGGCCAGAGCCTGGCGGATGCCGCGGTTCATGCGTGCGGCGGCGAAAGCCTCGGTGGCCCTGGCCAGGGCCTCGACGGCGGCATCGATATGGTGGTGGTCGTTGCCTTCGCGGGCCTGCTGGACGGCCTCGAGTTCGGCGTCGATGGCGGCGCGCTGCTCGGCATCGAGCAGATCGCCGTCGGCGGCCAGGGCTGCGCGTGTGGCCAGCAGCAGCCGCTCGGCCTCGACACGCGATTCGCGCAGGCTGCGCTCGCGCATGTCCTCTTCGGCGGTGGCGAAGCCCTCGCCGAGCATGCGGGCGATGTCCTCGTCGGCCAGGCCGTAGCTCGGCTTGACGTTGACGGCCGCCTGCACGCCGGAAGCCTCTTCGCGGGCAGAGACGCTCAGCAGCCCGTCGGCATCGACCTGGAAGGTGACGCGGATGCGCGCCGCACCGGCCACCATCGGCGGGATGCCGCGCAGTTCGAAGCGCGCCAGCGAGCGGCAGTCGGACACCAGCTCGCGCTCGCCCTGCACCACGTGAATGGCCATCGCGGTCTGGCCGTCCTTGAAGGTGGTGAAGTCCTGCGCGCGCGCGGTCGGGATGGTGCTGTTGCGCGGGATGATGCGTTCGACCAGCCCGCCCATGGTCTCGAGCCCGAGCGAGAGCGGGATCACGTCGAGCAGCAACAGTTCATCGGCGCCGGCATTGCCGGCCAGCGCGTTGGCCTGGATGGCCGCGCCGAGCGCAACTACCTCGTCGGGGTTCAGGTTGGTCAGCGGCGTGCGGCCGAACAGCTCGCCCACGGCGGCCTGCACACGCGGCATGCGGGTCGAGCCGCCCACCATCACCACGCCCTGCACCTCGTCCTTGCCCACCTTGGCGTCGCGCAGCACCTTGCGCACGGCAGCCAGCGTGCGCGCCACCAGCGGCTCGGTCAGGGCGAAGAACTCGTCGCGCGTGATGCGCACTTCCAGTTCGCCGCTCGCGAGCGGGCAGGCCAGCGTGGCGTGGTCGGCGCCGGAGAGCTTTTCCTTGGCGGCGCGCGCCGCGGCCAGCACGGCGCGCTTGTCCTGCGCCGTCACCGCCTCGAGGCCGGCGCGCTGCAGCGCGTGCGCGGCCAGCATGGCATCGAAGTCGTCGCCGCCGAGCGCCGAATCGCCGCCGGTGGCGACCACCTCGAACACGCCGGCCGAGAGGCGCAGCAGCGAAATGTCGAAGGTGCCGCCACCCAGGTCGTAGACGGCGTACAGCCCCTCCGAGCCGTGCTCCAGGCCGTAGGCGATCGCGGCCGCGGTCGGCTCGCTGATCAGACGCAGCACGTTCAGGCCGGCAAGCTGCGCGGCATCCTTGGTGGCCTGGCGCTGGGCTTCGTCGAAGTAGGCTGGCACGGTGATCACCGCGCCGAACAGTTCGTCGTCGAAACTGTCCTCGGCGCGCTGGCGCAGCGTGGCGAGGATCTCGGCCGACACCTCGACCGGCGACTTCTCGCCGTCCACCGTGCGGATCTTCAGCATGCCCGGCGCGTCGACGAAGTCGTAGGGCAGCTTGTCGCGCCCGGCGATGTCGGCCAAGCCGCGGCCCATGAACCGCTTCACCGAGACGATGGTGTTGCGCGGGTCGAGCGCGGCGTCGGCCAGGGCCTGCGCTCCGATGCGCCGGCCGCCGCGCGGCAGGTAGTGCACCGCCGAGGGCAGGATCACCTTGCCGTGCTCGTCGGGCAGGCACTCGGCCACGCCGTGGCGCACCGCGGCCACCAGCGAGTGCGTGGTGCCGAGGTCGATGCCCACCGCGATGCGGCGCTGGTGCGGGTCGGGCGTGCCGCCGGGTTCGGAGATCTGCAGAAGGGCCATGGCGCTATTGTTCCAGCGCTTCGAGGCGGCGATCGACGTCGGCGGCAAAGCGCTCGACGAACATGAGGGCTCTGAGCTGCTGCGCCGCGGCCGCCATGTCGCCGCGCTCGTCGATGAGCACACGCAGCGCTTCCAGGTCGCGCCGGCGGTGGCCG
The DNA here is from genome assembly GCA_017983795.1 of Piscinibacter sp. GTDB lineage: Bacteria > Pseudomonadota > Gammaproteobacteria > Burkholderiales > Burkholderiaceae_C > Piscinibacter. Next base: position 72,899 of record JAGOAS010000003.1, on the reverse strand, counting down.
GCCACGTCAGCGGCCAGCGCCTCCACCTGCGCCGGCGTCCGCGCGTCGTCCAGCGCCTCGCGCCACTCCATCTGTTGCATCAGGAAGGCCGGCGGCATCGCGGTGTTGTTCTCGGCGTCGACATGCTGGCCGGCGAGTTCGCACAGGTAGGCGCCGCGCTGGAGCGGGTCCTTCAGGCGCTGGTAGGCCTCGTTGACGCGCACCGCCCACTGCATCGCCACGCGCTGCGCGGCGGCTCCCTCGGCCGCGAAACGGTCGGGGTGCACCTCGGCCTGCAGGCTGCGCCAGCGCGCATCGAGCACGCTGCGTTCCTGGGCGAAACGGCGCGGCAAGTCGAACAGCGCGAAATCGTCGTCGGCTAGCTTCATCGGGCAAATAAAAAGCGCGGCACCCGGCCGCGCCTCGGGGATGCGGACAGCGCCTTCAGACGCGGAACGACTCGCCGCAGCCGCAGCGGTCCTTCTCGCGCGGGTTGTGGAACTTGAAGCCCTCGTTCAGGCCTTCGCGGACGAAGTCGAGCTCCGTGCCGTCGATGTAGGGCAGGCTCTTCGGGTCGACCAGCACCTTGACGCCATGGCCTTCGAAGATGATGTCCTCGGGCGCCAGTTCATCGGCGTACTCGATCTTGTAGGCCAGGCCCGAGCAGCCGGTCGTCTTGACGCCCAGGCGCACGCCGATGCCCTTGCCGCGCTTGGCGAGGTAGCGGGTGACGTGCTTGGCAGCGCGTTCGGTCAGGGTGACGGCCATGTCGCTCACTGGCCCTGGCCGGAAGACTGGCCCGACTTGGCCTTGTAGTCGCTCACCGCCGCCTTGATCGCGTCCTCGGCGAGGATCGAGCAGTGGATCTTCACCGGCGGCAGCGCCAGTTCCTCGGCGATGTGCGTGTTCTTGATCGCCAGCGCCTCGTCGAGCGACTTGCCCTTCACCCACTCGGTGACCAGCGAGCTCGAGGCGATCGCCGAGCCGCAGCCGTAGGTCTTGAACTTGGCGTCCTCGATCAGGCCGGTGGCCGGGTTGACCTTGATCTGCAGCTTCATCACGTCGCCGCAGGCGGGCGCGCCGACCATGCCGGTGCCCACCGTCTCGTCGCCCTTCTCGAAGGAGCCGACGTTGCGCGGATGCTCGTAGTGGTCGACGACCTTGTCGCTGTATGCCATCTCAGTACTCCAACATCCTGGTTCCCGTCAGTGCGCCGCCCACTGGATCGTGCTGAGGTCGACGCCGTCCCGGTACATCTCCCACAGCGGCGAGAGCTCGCGCAGTTTGGCCACGCGGTCTTTCAGCGTGCTGACCACATAGTCGATCTCGTCCTCGGTGGTGAAGCGGCCGATCGTCATGCGCAGGCTCGAATGCGCCAGCTCGTCCGAGCGGCCGAGCGCGCGCAGCACGTAGCTCGGCTCCAGGCTCGCCGAGGTGCAGGCCGAGCCCGACGACACCGCGATGCCCTTGATGCCCATGATCAGCGACTCGCCCTCGACGAAGTTGAAGCTCATGTTCAGGTTGTGCGGCACGCGCTTGTCGGCATGGCCGTTGAGGAAGGTCTGCTCGATGTCCGACAGGCCGCGCAGCAGGCGCTGGTGCAGCGCGCGGATGCGCTCGTTCTCGGTGCCCATCTCCTCGCGGGCGATGCGGAAGGCCTCGCCCATGCCGACGATCTGGTGCGTCGGCAGCGTGCCCGAGCGCATGCCGCGCTCGTGGCCGCCGCCGTGCATCTGCGCCTCGATGCGCACGCGCGGCTTGCGGCGCACATAGAGCGCGCCGATGCCCTTGGGGCCGTAGGTCTTGTGCGAGGCCAGGCTCATCAGGTCGACCGGCAGCGTGGCGAGGTCGATCGCCATCTTGCCGGTGGCCTGCGCGGCGTCGACGTGGAAGATGATGCCGCGCTCGCGGCACATCGCGCCGATCGCCGGGATGTCCTGGATCACGCCGATCTCGTTGTTGACGGCCATCACCGAGACCAGGATGGTGTCGGGCCGCAGCGCGGCCTTGAACTTCTCCAGGTCGAGCAGGCCGTCTTCCTGCACGTCGAGGTAGGTGGCTTCGAAACCCTGGCGCTCGAGCTCGCGCACCGTGTCGAGCACGGCCTTGTGCTCGGTCTTCACGGTGACGATGTGCTTGCCACGGCCCTTGTAGAACTGCGCCGCGCCCTTCAGCGCGAGGTTGTTCGACTCGGTGGCGCCCGAGGTCCAGATGATCTCGCGCGGGTCGGCGCCGATCAGCTCGGCCACCTGCGCTCGCGCCTTCTCGACCGCCTCCTCCGCCTCCCAGCCCCAGGCGTGGCTGCGCGACGCCGGGTTGCCAAAGTGCTCGCGCAGCCAGGGGATCATGGCGTCGACCACGCGCTGATCCACCGGGGTGGTGGCGCCGTAGTCCATGTAGATCGGAAAGTGCGGGGTCGTGTTCATGAACGGACCGTGAACGAGAGACGCGAGGAATTACTTGGTCAGCGCGCTGCCGAGGGCGAACACCGAATTCGGCGCGGTCACCTTGATCGGCTTGACCACCGGCTGGCTCGAGATGGCGCGCTTGACCGGCTGCTCCTCGATCGAGATGCCCTTGGCGATCTGCTCGTCGACCAGCTTCTTCAGCGTCACCGAGTCGAGGAACTCGATCATCTTGGCATTCAGCCCGGCCCAGAGGTCGTGCGTCATGCACTTGCCGCTGTCCTCGCCCATGCAATCGCCCTTGCCGCCGCAGCCGGTGGCATCGAGCGGCTCGTCGACGGCGACGATGATGTCGGCCACGGTGATCTCCTCGGCCTTGCGGCCGAGCGAATAGCCGCCGCCCGGGCCGCGCGTGCTCTCCACCAGCTCGTGGCGGCGCAGCTTGCCGAACAGCTGCTCGAGGTAGGACAGCGAGATCTGCTGGCGCGCGCTGATGGCGGCCAGCGCCACCGGCCCGGTGTGCTCCCGCAGCGCCAGGTCGATCATGGCGGTGACGGCAAAACGGCCCTTGGTGGTCAGTCGCATCTCAAGTCTCCTAAAGCCGGCAACGGCGCGAGGGGTTCTGGAATCTGTCCAGACAGTCGGCTCTCGAACTCCGTCGGACTATTTCCGAGCGGTTTGGTCGAGTATACCTGAAGCCGACTTTTTTGGTCGGGTTCGACGCCGAAAGTTCCCCTCACGCTCGCGTGGCTTGCCGGCGGATCAGAAGTACCAGCCCGTCGCAGGCGTCTTCCACCAGATCGAGCACCTCCTCGAAGCCTTGCGCGCCGCCCGCGTAGGGATCGGGCACGACCGGGCTGTCGTGGCGGCTGCAGTGATCGGTCAGCCGGCCGAGCTTGTGGCGCAAGGCCGGCGGGCAGCGCTCTTCCAGCAGGGCGAGGTTGTCCCAGTCCATCGCCAGGATCAGGTCGAAGCGTTCGAAGTCAGCCGCGACCACCTCGCGCGAGCGCAAGGCACCGAGCTCGTAGCCACGCTTCGCGGCATGCGCTGTCGAACGATGGTCAGGCGGCGAGCCGGCGTGCCAGCCGTGCGTGCCGGCCGAATCGACGCGCACCGCTTCGTGCAGCCCGGCCTCGCGCAACTTGTGGCGCAACACGCCCTCGGCCGTGGGCGAGCGGCAGATGTTGCCCATGCAGACGAACAGCACGCTGGAGATCATGGTGCCGATTCTCGCTGCCGGGCTCGTGGCAAGCTCGTGGCATGACTCACCCCGCTCCCGAACACTGGGCCATCGATGCCGGCGATGCCGATGTCGCCCTGCTCGACGTGCCCCCTGCCGAGGCGCGCGCGCGGCGCTTCGAGATCGACGTGCGCTTCGTCGTGCGCTGCCCCGACCGGCTGGCCGAAGCCTGGCATGCGCTGACGGTGGAACTCGACGGCAAGCGCCACTGGCAGCGCCGCATCCCCACCAGCAACCCCGGCCAGACCGACAGCCTCGACTACCACTGCCGCGTCGAGGTGCCCGCCGGCGCGCCGCTGCGCATCCGCGCGCTGGCCCAGGCGCACGGCGCGCGCCGGCTGCAGTTGCGCATCGACGCGGAGGAAGCCTGAGGCGCGGCGTCAGGCCTTCGGCGGCAGCGGCCGTGCGGCGGCGGGTGGCGTGAGCGGCACCACGTTGACGTCATGCCCCGCCGCGCCGAAGGCCTGCTCGCGCAGCAGCGCCAGCTGGTCGCGCACGCGCGCCGCCTTCTCGAACTCGAGGTTCTTGGCGTGGTCGAGCATCTGCTTCTCGAGCAGCTTGATGCGCTTGGCCAGATCCTTCTCGCTCATCGCCTCGACCGCCGCGGCCTCGGTGGCGGCCTTCAGGTCGTCCTTGGCGCTCTTCTCGCTGTAGACGCCGTCGATCAGATCCTTGACCTTCTTGCTCACGCTGCGCGGCACGATGCCGTTGGCCTCGTTGAAGGCGATCTGCTTGGCGCGCCGCCGCCCGGTCTCGTCGAGCGCCCGGCGCATCGAGTCGGTGATCTTGTCGGCGTACAGGATCGCCCTGCCGTTCAGGTTGCGCGCGGCGCGGCCGATGGTCTGGATCAGGCTGCGCTCGGCGCGCAGGAAGCCTTCCTTGTCGGCGTCGAGGATGGCCACCAGCGACACCTCCGGGATGTCCAGGCCCTCGCGCAGCAGGTTGATGCCCACCAGCACGTCGAAGCTGCCCAGGCGCAGGTCGCGCAGGATCTCGACGCGCTCGATGTTGTCGACGTCGCTGTGCAGGTAGCGCACCTTGACGCCGTTGTCGCTCAGGTAGTCGGTCAGCTGCTCGGCCATGCGCTTGGTCAGCGTGGTGATGAGCACGCGCTCGTTGAGCTTCACGCGCTCGCGGATCTCCTGCAGCACGTCGTCGACCTGGTGGGTGGCCGGGCGCACCTCCACCTCGGGGTCGACCAGGCCGGTGGGCCGCACCAACTGCTCCACCACCTGGCCGGCGTGCGTCTTCTCGTAGTCGGCCGGCGTGGCCGAGACGAATACCGCCTGGCGCATCTTCTTCTCGAACTCCTCGAACTTCAGCGGCCGGTTGTCCAGCGCGCTGGGCAGGCGGAAGCCGTACTCCACCAGCACCGTCTTGCGCGCGCGGTCGCCGTTGAACATGCCGCCGAACTGGCCGATCAGCACGTGGCTCTCGTCGAGGAACATCAGCGAATCGGCCGGCAGGTAGTCGACCAGCGTCGGCGGCGGCTCGCCGGGCGCCGCGCCGGAGAGGTGGCGCGTGTAGTTCTCGATGCCCTTGCAGTGACCCACCTCCTGCAGCATCTCGAGGTCGAAGCGGGTGCGCTGCTCGAGGCGCTGCGCCTCCACCAGCTTGCCCATCTTCACCAGCTCGTCGAGGCGCGCTCGCAGCTCCTCCTTGATCGTCTCGATGGCCGCCACCACGCGGTCGCGCGGCGTCACGTAGTGGCTCGAGGGGTAGACGGTGAAGCGCGGGATCTTCTGGCGGATCTTGCCGGTGAGCGGGTCGAACAGCTGCAGCGTCTCGATCTCGTCGTCGAACAGCTCGATGCGGATCGCGAGTTCCGAGTGCTCGGCCGGGAAAACGTCGATGGTGTCGCCGCGCACGCGGAAGGTGCCGCGCGAGAAGTCGGTCTCGTTGCGCTGGTACTGCATGCGGATCAGGTGCGCGATGACGTCGCGCTGGCCCAGCTTGTCGCCCACGCGCAGCGTCATCACCATGCGGTGGTAGTCGCTCGGGTTGCCGATGCCGTAGATCGCGCTGACGCTGGCGACGATGATCACGTCGCGCCGCTCGAGCAGGCTCTTGGTGGCCGACAGGCGCATCTGCTCGATGTGCTCGTTGATCGAGCTGTCCTTCTCGATGAAAAGGTCGCGCTGCGGCACGTAGGCCTCGGGCTGGTAGTAGTCGTAGTAGCTGACGAAATACTCGACGGCGTTCTTGGGGAAGAACTCGCGGAACTCGCTGTAGAGCTGCGCGGCCAGCGTCTTGTTGGGCGCGAATACGATCGCCGGGCGGCCCAGCCGCGCGATCACGTTGGCCATCGTGAAGGTCTTGCCCGAGCCGGTGACGCCCAGCAGGGTCTGGTAGGAGAGGCCGTCGCGGATGCCTTCGACGAGTTGCGCTATCGCCGCCGGCTGGTCGCCCGCCGGCGGGTAGGGCTGGAACAGCTGGAACGGCGAATCGGGGAAGCTGACGAATTCGCCGTGCGGCGCCTCGCTCGGCACGGCTGCGGGGCGAGCTTCGGACACGTCGGCCATGGCGGATAAAATCTCCGGGTTAACCCACCTCGCGGAAGCGCGAGGCAATCGGACAGGTTAACGGAATTCGTTCCCCTGCTCTACTGACAAGGACTGACCATGGCTTCGCCCGCTTCGTCGCTGTTTGCCGCCGTCGAGATGGCACCGCGCGACCCCATCCTCGGCTTGAACGAACAGTTCGCGGCCGACACCAACCCGGCGAAGGTGAACCTCGGCGTCGGCGTCTACTACGACGATGCCGGCAAGCTGCCGCTGCTCAAGTGCGTCCAGGAAGCCGAGAAGCTGCTGATGGAAGCACCCAAGCCGCGCGGCTACCTGCCCATCGACGGCATCGCCGCCTACGACAAGGCCGTGCAGGGCCTCGTCTTCGGCGCAGACAGCGCCATCGTCAAGGGCGGCCGCGTCGCCACCGTGCAGGCGCTGGGCGGCACCGGCGGCCTGAAGATCGGCGCCGACTTCATCAAGCGCATCAACCCCGCCGCCAAGGTGCTGATCAGCGACCCGAGCTGGGAGAACCACCGCGCGCTGTTCGAGAGCGCCGGCTTCGTGGTCGAGAACTACCCCTACTACGACGCCGCCAAGCGCGGCGTGAACTTCGAGGGCATGCTGGCCGCGCTGAAGGCCGCGCCGGCTGGCACGGTGGTCGTGCTGCACGCCTGCTGCCACAACCCGACCGGCTACGACATCGACGCCGCGCAGTGGGATCAGGTGGTGGCCGCGGTCAAGGCGGGCCGTCTGGTGGCCTTCCTCGACATGGCCTACCAGGGCTTCGGCGACGGCATCGCCGAGGACGGTGCGGTGATCGGCAAGTTCGTCGACAGCGGGCTGGACTTCTTCGTCTCGACCAGCTTCTCCAAGAGCTTCTCGCTCTACGGCGAGCGCGTCGGCGCGCTGTCGGTGGCCTGCGAATCCAAGGACGAGGCCGAGCGCGTGCTCAGCCAGCTCAAGCGCGTGATCCGCACCAACTACTCCAACCCGCCGACGCACGGCGCCACCGTGGTCGCCACCGTGCTGAACACGCCGGCGCTGCGCGCGATGTGGGAGCAGGAGCTGGCCGGCATGCGCGTGCGCATCAAGCAGATGCGCGAGGCGCTGCAGAGCAAGCTGACGGCCGCCGGCCTCAAGCAGGATTTCAGCTACATCACGCGCCAGAAGGGCATGTTCAGCTACTCCGGCCTGGCCAAGGAGCAGATGCAGCGCCTGCGCAGCGAATTCGGTGTCTACGGCGTCGATTCGGGCCGCATCTGCGTGGCGGCGCTCAACAGCAAGAATATCGACGCGGTCGTCGCGGCGATCGCCAAGGTGTCTTGATCGGCATCTCTGTCACCTTGGCGACACGAAGGGGCGCGATTTGCGCCCCTTTTTTCGTTCGCTTCGGGGTTTTCACGCCGCCTGACCGACAGCAAGATGCAAGCATTGTTCCTAGAATGCTGCATTGCACCAAAGAGGGCCCGAGATCATGCTCTATCAGTTGTACGAGACCCAGCGCGCCCTGATGAGTCCGTTCGCCGAGTTCTCGGCGGCCTCGTCCAAGCTCTACAGCCACCCGCTGTCGCCGTTCGCGCACATCCCGATGGCCGACCGCGTTTCCGCCGGCCTGGATCTGATGCACCGGCTGTCCAAGGAATACGAGAAGCCGGAGTTCGGCATCACCTCGGTGCAGGTCGAAGGCATCGACGTCGCCGTGCAGCAGCAGGAGCCGGTCACCAAGCCCTTCTGCCGCCTGCTGCGCTTCAAGCGCTTCAGCGACAACCCCAAGGTGCTCGAGGCGATGAAAAAGCACCCGACGGTGCTGGTGGTAGCGCCGCTGTCGGGCCACCACTCGACGCTGCTGCGCGACACCGTGCGTGCCCTGCTGCGTGACCACAAGGTCTTCATCACCGACTGGACCGACGCGCGCATGGTCAACGCCGACGTGGGCCCCTTCCACCTCGACGACTACGTGGCCTACGTGCAGGAGTTCATCCGCCACATCGGCCCCGAGGTGAACGTGATCTCGGTGTGCCAGCCGACCGTGCCGGTGCTCGCGGCGATCTCGCTGCTGGCCAGCAACGGCGAGTTCACGCCGCGCACCATGACCATGATGGGCGGCCCGATCGACGCGCGGCGCAGCCCGACCGCCGTCAACAACCTGGCGATGAACAAGAGCCACAGCTGGTTCGAGAGCAACGTCATCTACCGCGTGCCGGTCAACTACCCGGGCGCGGGTCGGCGCGTCTACCCCGGCTTCCTGCAGCACAGCGGCTTCGTGGCGATGAATCCGGATCGCCACCTCAGCTCGCACTACGACTACTTCCTCGACCTGGTGCGCGGCGACGACGACAGCGCCGAAGGCCACCGCGAGTTCTACGACGAGTACAACGCCGTGCTCGACATGCCGGCCGAGTACTACCTCGACACCATCAAGACGGTGTTCCAGGACTTCGCGCTGGTCAACGGCACCTGGCAGGTGAACGGCCAGTTGGTGCGGCCGCAGGACATCCAGACCACCGCGCTGCTGACGGTCGAAGGCGAGCTCGACGACATCTCCGGCGCCGGCCAGACCAAGGCTGCACACGGCCTGTGCACCGGCATCCCGAAGTCGCGCCAGTTCCACTACGACGTGATCGGCGCCGGCCACTACGGCATCTTCTCCGGCCGCCGCTGGCGCGAGAAGGTCTACCCGGAAGTGCGCAGCTTCATCGCCTCGCACCAGGCGGCCCCGGCCCGATCCACGCCGGCGAAGAAGGCCCGCGGCCGATAATCGGCCGGTGCCGACGACCGACGAACTCGCCCGAGACATCGACAGCGCACTGCCGCAGACGCAGTGCACGCGTTGCGGCTACCCCGACTGCGCGGCCTACGCGCGCGCCATCGCGTCGGGCGAGGCCGGCATAGCCCAATGCCCGCCAGGCGGTGCCGAAGGCATCGCGCGGCTGGCCGCGCTGACCGGCCGCCCGCTGCGAGCGCTGAACCCGGCCCACGGCAGCGAAGGCCCGCTGCAGCTTGCCGTGATCGACGAGGCCTGGTGCATCGGCTGCACGCTGTGCATCAAGGCCTGCCCGGTCGACTGCATCGTCGGCGCGCCCAAGGCCATGCACACCGTGATCGGCGCGCAGTGCACCGGCTGCGAGTTGTGCATTCCGGCCTGCCCGGTGGACTGCATCGCCCTGGTCAACGTGAGCGGCACGCGCACCGGCTGGGCGGCCTGGAGCCCCGAGCAGGCCGAGCAGGCCCGCGAGCGCTACGCGTTTCGCGCCGTCCGCCTCGAACAGGCCGCACGCGACAACGAGGCACGCCTGGCCGCCAAGGCCGAAGCCAAGCTCGCCGACCTGGGCGCGCACAGCCGCCACACCGATCCGGCCGTGCTCGAACGCAAGCGCGCCGTGATCGAGGCCGCGCTGGCTCGAGCACGCGAACGCCGCCAACAACGCCCCTGACCCGAGCATGAAGACCAGCGACATCGAGCCCTTCTTCGCGACGCTGCAGCGCGCCAACCCGCAGCCGGCCAGCGAGCTCGAGTACACCAACGTCTTCGAGCTGCTGGCTGCCGTGCTGCTCTCGGCGCAGGCCACCGATGCCGGCGTCAACAAGGCGACGCGGCGCCTGTTCCCGCGCGCCAATACGCCGCAGAAGATGCTGGCGCTGGGCCTGCCCGCGCTCACCGAGGCGATCCGCAGCATCGGCCTGTACCGCAACAAGGCGAAGAACCTGTACGAGACCTGCCGCCTGCTGGTCGAGCGCCACGGCGGCGAGGTGCCGCGTTCGCGCGAGGCCTTGCAGGCCTTGCCGGGCGTCGGGCGCAAGACCGCCAACGTGGTGCTCAACGTGGCCTTCGGAGAGCCGACGATGGCGGTCGACACCCATGTCTTCCGCGTCGCCAACCGCACCGGCCTGGCGCCGGGGCGCAACGAGCTGGAAGTCGAGACCAGGCTGCTCGCGCGCGTGCCAGAGCGCTACCGTGTCGACGCGCACCACTGGCTGATCCTGCACGGCCGCTACGTCTGCAAGGCGCGCCAGCCGCTGTGTGCGCAGTGCGGCGTGGCCGCCTGGTGCGACTCGGCGCCGCGCCCGCGCTGACCCCCTCGTTCTCGGGGGCCCCTGCAAGAACTTGCAGGCCCTGCGCACAAGCCATCGGCACAGAATCCGGCCATGTCGGATGGTCGGATCATCCAGGAGATCTGCGGTCGCCTCGACCGCGGAGAGACCGATCGCGACCAGTTCTTCGACCAGCTCACCCGCACCGTGGCCGACATGATCGGCTGCACGCGCTGCGGCGTCTGGGTATTCGTCGATACCGCCGAGGGCCGCGCGCTGCGCTGCATGGCGATGTACGACCGGCGGGTCGACCGCATCGTCGGCGCGGCCGACATCTACAACGCCGATTCGGGCCCCTACTTCGAGACGCTGGTGCGCGAGGGCTGCGTGGTCGCGTCGGATGCGCGCCAACACGCAGCCACGGCCGGCTTCCTCGACCACTACCTGTTGCCGCTGGACCTGTATTCGTCACTCGACGTCTGCTTCTCGATCAACGGCGTGCCCTTCGGCGCCTTCAGCTGCGAGCAGGCCGGCGCGCCGCTGAACTGGACGCAGCGCCAGGTGCAGATGCTGCGCCATGTCGGCTCGCGCGCCAGCCTGGCCCTGCTGCACGCCGCCACCGCCACGCCGGACACCCAGCCGGCGGCGCTGTGGGAGCCCAGTTCGCCGAACCGGCTGCTGACCATGCCGGCGCCGCTGGACCCCGACGACGAGAACGAGCGCCGGCGCGACCCGACGTGACGCGCTGCACGGCCGGCGCGCCCGCCGCCGGAGCACCCCGGCCTCGGCCCCTACAATGCCGAGGCCCCCAACCCCACGCGCGCCATGTCCCAACTCCAGGATCTTGCGGAACGGGTCGAACGCCTGCTGCTGCGGCATCAGGAACTGCAGCGCACCAACGCATTGCTGGAACAGCAGCTGGCCAGCGTCACGCAGGAGCGCGACAGCCTGCGCTCGCGCCTGAACGCGGCGCGCGGCCGCATCGACGCGCTGCTCGAACGCCTGCCGGCCGAAGCCCGCGACAACAACGAGAACGCATCGTGAGCTCGATCGAAGTGACCATCATGGGCCAGGGCTACCGCCTGGTCTGCCCCGAGGGCGGCGAGGCGCCGCTGCTGGCCGCGGCCGCGGCGGTCGACCGCGAGATGAGCGCGATCCGCGATGCGGGCAAGGTCAAGGCGCGCGAGCGCATCGCCGTGCTGGCCGCCCTGAACCTCGCCTTCGCGCAGGCCGAGCGGCCGGCTGTGGCGACGCCGGCTGCCGCCGGCGAGGCCATGACCGACATCGACCTCGACGCGCTGATCGCGCGCGTCGATCAGGCCCTCGGTGCCGATGGGCAATTACTCTGATCGATGCGCGCTCGCCACGTAGAATGCAGTCGTCCGTCGCGTTCGCGTGAGTCTTATATTTCCTTGAACCGATGCTCGTGCGAGCAAGGGCTTGGAACATCGCCTGGCTGGTGTGATCGTCTCGCGTCAGATGAACCCGACGCCTCGCTGACCTCGCCCACCTGAACCCTGGGTTCAGGAATGCGGCTCCCGGTTCGTGGCGGACACCTCCTTCCCACCGCAGCTCGAGGGCCCGACGCCTTTGTCCTACTGGCTGATGAAGAGCGAGCCCGAGGAGTGCTCGATCGACGACCTCGCCGCCGCGCCCCAGCAGACCGTGCCCTGGTTCGGTGTGCGCAACTACCAGGCGCGCAACTTCATGCGCGATGCGATGCGCATCGGCGACGGCGTGCTCTTCTACCACTCGTCCTGCGCCGAGCCGGGCGTGGCCGGGCTGGCCGAGGTGTGCAGCGCGCCCTACCCCGACGCCACGCAGTTCGACCCCGCGAGCCCCTATTTCGACGCCAAATCACCGCGCGAGAACCCGCGCTGGCTGCTGGTCGACGTGAAGCTGCGCCGCAGGACGGCGCTGCTGCCGCTCAAGCGCATGCGCGAACTGCCGCAGCTGCGCAGCATGCGGCTGCTGCAGCCCGGCAACCGGCTGTCGATCACGCCGGTGAGCGAGGCCGAGTGGCAGGCCGTGCTGGCCCTGCTCGGCTGAGAAGAACGACAACCAGGAGACCAGCATGAAGTGGATGCGCTGCCGCCACGACGGCCGCGAGCTGTGGGGCGCACTCGAAGGCGACATGCTCGCCGTGCACGAAGGCGATCTGTTCGGCGCGCACCGCGCCAGCGGAGAGCGTGTGCCGGTCGCCGGCGTCGAATGGCTGACGCCGTGCCGCCCGGGCAAGATGCTGGCGCTGTGGAACAACTTCCGCGCCGCCGCCGAGAAGAACGGCTGGGCCGTGCCGACCGAGCCGCTGTATTTCGTCAAGACGCCCAACAGCTATGCGGCACACGGCCAAGCCATTGCCGCGCCTTCGCCCGAGGTCGGCCGCGTGGCCTACGAGGGTGAACTGGCGATCGTGATCGGCCGGCGCGCCAAGGGCGTGAGCGCCGCGCAGGCCGCCGAGCACATCCTCGGCTACGCCTGCGCCAACGACCTGACCGCGATCGAACTGCTCAACCGCGACCCGGCCTTCGCGCAGTGGACGCGCGCCAAGGGCTTCGACGGCTTCGGCATATTCGGCCCGGTGATAGCAACCGACTTCGACCCGAACAGCGCCTCGGTGCGCACCCTGGTCGGCGGCCGCGAGCGCCAGAACTATGCGCTGGCCGACATGATCTTCCCGCCGCACGAGCTGGTGGCGCGCCTGTCGCAGGACATGACGCTGGAGCCCGGCGACGTGATCCTGTGCGGCACCTCGCTGGGCGTGCTGCCGATGAAGCCCGGCAGCACGGTCGAGGTGGAGATAGCCGGCATCGGCCGCCTCGCCAACACCTTCGGCTGATCGATCAGCCCAGCGGCTGCAGTTCCAGCCGGCCCTTGCCCGCCGCCAGCGTCTGCGCCAGCAGGCTGGTGGCGGCGTAGACCGCCTCGATCGTCGGCGTGGGCGTGGCCGTGATGCGGCCGAGCTCGACCACCGAGCCGACCAGCGCCTCCAGCTCGAGCGCGCGGCCATGCTCCACGTCCTGCAGCATCGAGGTCTTGTGCGCGCCCACGGCTTCCGCGCCGGCGATGCGCTGCTCGAGCGAGATCTTGAAGCGCACGCCGAGCTTCTCGGCCACGGCCTGGGCCTCGCGCATCATCGCGGCGGCCAGCGAACGCGTCGGGCCGAAGCGGCAGATCTGCTCCAGCGTCGCGTGCGTCAGCGCCGAGATCGGGTTGAAGCTGAGGTTGCCCCACAGCTTGATCCACAGCTCGGAGCGGATGTCGCGGCTCACCGGCGCCTTGAAGCCGGCACGCATCATCGCCTGCGAGAGCGCCTCGATGCGCTCGCTGCGCTCGCCGTCGAGTTCGCCGAGCGTGAAGCGGTTGCCCTCGATCACCTTGACGACGCCGGGCTCGACCAGTTCGCTGGCCGGGTAGACCACGCTGCCGATGATGCGCTCGCGCTCGATGTGCTGGTCGATCACGCCGCCGGGGTCGACGCTGTCGAGGTGCCGGCCTTCGTACTCGCCGCCGAGCTTGTGGAAGTACCACCAGGGGATGCCGTTGATCATGGTCACCACCATGGTCTGCGGCCCGAACAGCTCGCGCAGGCCCGGCAGCACGTCGCGCACCTGGTGCGCCTTGAGCGTCAGCAGCACCGCGTCCTGCGGCCCGGCATCGGCCATGTGCTGCACGGCCCTGGCCGTGGGCGCGTGCTGCTCGCTGCCGTCTTCGAGGATGAGGCGGAAGCCGCGCGCATTGATCGCCTCCAGGTTGCGGTTGCGCGCGATGAAGGTGACATCCTCGCCGGCGATCGCCAGCTTCGCCCCCAGGTAGCCGCCGATCGCGCCGGCGCCGACCACTGCGATCTTCATGCTCGGTTCCTCATGCCGCGGGGCTGTACTCGCGCCGCCGCAGCGACTTGCGCGCGAAGCTGGCCAGCGGCCACAGCAGCATGGCGGTCGCCAGCGCCACGATGCCGCCCACCAGCCCGTTCGACCAGAAGATGGCCAGGCTGCCCTGCGAGAGCAGCATCGCCTGGCGGAAGCTGGCCTCCGCCATGTCGCCCAGCACCAGCGCCAGCACCAGCGGCGCGAGCGGGTACTTGAGCTTCTTGAAGAGATAGCCCATCACGCCGAACACCAGCATCAGCACGACGTCGAACATCGAGTTGTGCACGGTGTAGGCGCCGATCGCGCAGATCACGATGATCACCGGCGCGATCACCGAGAACGGGATGCGCAGCAGCGCCGCCCACCAGGGCACGGTGGTCAGCACGACGATCAGGCCGACCAGGTTGCCCAGGTACATCGAGGCGATCAGGCCCCAGACGAAATCCTTCTGCTCGACGAACAGCATCGGCCCGGGCTGCAGGCCCCAGATCAGCAGGCCGCCGAGCAGCACCGCGGCGGTCGGCGAGCCGGGAATGCCCAGCGTCAGCATGGGCAGCAGCGCCGAGGTGCCGGCGGCGTGTGCCGCCGTCTCGGGCGCCACCACGCCCTCGATCGCGCCCTTGCCGAACTGCTGCGGGTTCTTCGAGAAGCGCTGCGCCACGCCGTAGCCCATGAAGGAAGCCGGCGTCGCGCCGCCGGGCGTGATGCCCATCCAGCAGCCGATCGCGGTGGAGCGCAGGAAGACCTTCCAGTGCTTCAGGATCTCGCCCCAGGTCTGCCACACCACCTTCGGGCTGATGCGCGCGCTCTTGCCCTTGAAGGCCAGGCCCTCCTCCATCGTCAGCAGGATCTCGCCGATGCCGAACAGGCCGATCACGGCGATCAGGAAGTCGAAGCCCTTGAGCAGCTCGGGCACGCCGAAGGTCATGCGCAGCTGGCCGGTGACCGTGTCCATGCCGACGGCGGCGAGCGCGAAGCCGAGCATCATCGATGCGATGGTCTTCATCGGCGGCTCCTTGCTCATGCCCACGAAGCTGCTGAAGGTCAGCAGCTGCACGGCGAAGAACTCGGCCGGGCCGAACTTGAGCGCGAACTTGGCGAGCCAGGGCGCGAGGAAGGTGATCAGCACCACCGCGAAGAAGGCGCCGACGAAGGACGAGGTGAACGCGGCGGTGAGCGCCTGCGCGGCGCGGCCCTGCTGCGCCATCGGGAAGCCGTCGAAGGTGGTCGCCACCGACCAGGGCTCGCCAGGAATGTTGAACAGGATCGAGGTGATCGCCCCGCCGAACAGCGCGCCCCAGTAGATGCAGCTCAGCATGATGATCGCCGAGGTCGGGTTCATGCTGAAGGTCAGCGGCAGCAGGATGGCCACGCCGTTGGCGCCGCCCAGGCCGGGCAGCACGCCGATCAGCACGCCCAGCGTGATGCCCACCAGCATGTACAGCAGGTTGGGGCCGGTGAGCGCGACGGCGAAGCCGCCGAGCAGGTTGGAGAGGTCTTCCATCGCCGCTCCTCAGAAGCCGAGCGCCGCTTCGAGCGGCCCCTTGGGGAGCAGCACGAGGAACCAGCGCTCGAAGAGCAGGAAGAAGGCGATCGGCACCGCGATCGAGACCGCGACCGTCAGCGGCCAGCCGTAGCGGCCGTGCCGCTTCATGAAGTAGGCGATCAGCGCGAACGAGGCCACGTAGATGCCCAGGCCGGCGATCGCCGCCACGTACACCACCATCGGCAGCAGCACGGCCAGCACCTGGCCGAGCTGTGCGCGCGTGGCGAACCCGGCCTTCAGCGGGCTGTGGCCGAGCAGCGTGCGCAGCAGCGTCCAGCCGCTGGCGCCGATCAGGAACAGGCCCACGTAGAAGGGGAAGTAGCCCGAGCGCGGGCCGTCGTCGGCCCAGCCGATGCCCACGCGCAGGCTGTCGCCCACCACCAGTGCGCCGATGGCCAGCAGGAAGGCGGCCACGCCGACCTCCGGGCCGCGGCTGCCGACGACCTTGGCGTCGCCGGCCTCCTTCTCGTCCGTCATGGGTTCTCCCGTCGATCGCCGCCCGTTACTGGGCCAGGAAGCCGGCTTCCTTCATCAGCACGCGGTGCATCTGCTCGTTCTGGCCCAGCCAGTCGACGAAGGGCTGGCCCGACAGCGCCGAATCCTTGAAGGCGCCCTTGGCCATGAACTCCTTCCACTCGGGCAGCGCGCGGATCTTGGCGAACAGGTCGGTGTAGTACTTGACCTGGTCGGGCGTGACGCCCGGCGCCATGAAGATGCCGCGCAGCATCAGATACTCGACCGGGATGCCGGCCGAGGAGCAGGTCGGCAGGTCGGACCAGGACTGCGTGGCGGTGACCTTCTCCTTGTAGGTGAGCCTGTCCTTGTCCATCACGCACAGCGCGCGCAGCTTGCCGGCGCGCCAGTGCGACTCGGCCTCGATGGGGTTGTTGACCGTCGAGTCGATGTGCTTGCCCACCAGTTGCACCGCCACGTCACCGCCGCCCTTGAAGGGGATGTAGGTCATCTTCTTGCCGGCCGCCTTCTCCAGCATGACGGTGATGATCTGGTCTTCCTGCTTGGAGCCGGTGCCGCCCATCTTGAACTGGTTGGGCGTGCCGGCCTTGATGGCGTCGTAGTAGGCCTTGGCGGTCTTGTAGGGCGACTCCTCGTTCACCCACAGCACGAACTGGTCGAGCGCCAGCATCTGCACCGGCGTCAGGTCGCGCCAGTTGAAGGGCACGCCGGTGGCCAGCGGCGTGGTGAACAGGTTGGACAGCGTGATGATGATCTTGTGCGGGTTGCCCTTGTCGCCCTTGATGTCGAGGAAGCCCTCGGCGCCGGCGCCGCCCGACTTGTTGACGACGATGATGGGCTGCGCCGTGAGCTTGTTCTTCGCCGCCACGCCCTGGACGAAGCGCGCCATCTGGTCGGCGCCGCCGCCGGTGCCGGCCGGCACCACGAACTCGATCGGCTTGCTCGGCTCCCAGGCCGATGCCGCCAGGCTGGCGCAGACGCCTGCCACCGCGAGCAACCCGGCTCGCAGACGCGTGAGGGTGTGTCGTGTCGTCGTCATGTCAACTCCTGTGCTGGGAAGGGAATCCGGAGGGCGATGGCAGCGCGCTGCGCTTCAGCCGAGGCCGAGCTTGGCGGCCAGGCCGATGCGCTGCAGCTTGCCGGTCGCGCCCTTGGGGATCTCGGTCATGAACAGCAGCTTCTTGGGCACCTTGAAGTCGGCGGCGCGCTGCGCCACGAACTCCTGCAGCTCGCGCTCGGTGGCCTGCTGGCCTTCGCGCAGCACCACCACCGCGGCGACTTCCTCGCCGAGCTTGGGGTGCGGCATGCCGAAGCACACCACCTGCGCCACCGCGGGGTGGTCCATCAGGATCTCGTCGACCTCGCGCGGGCTGATCTTCTCGCCGCCGCGGTTGATGATCTCCTTGAGCCGCCCGGTGATCGAAACGTAGCCGTCGGCGTCCATCACGCCCTGGTCGCCGGTGCGGAACCAGCCGTTGACGAAGGCCTCGGCGTTGGCCTTGGGGTTGCTCTCGTAGCCGGCCGTGACGTTGGGGCCGCGGATGACGATCTCGCCCGTCTCGCCGCGCGCCAGCAGCGTGCCGTCCTCCGCCATGATGGCCACCTCGGGGCCGCCCGAAGGCCCCACGGTGCCGGGCTTGCGCACGGCCGGCGGCAGCGGGTTGGAGCACATCTGGTGGGTGGCCTCGGTCATGCCGTAGGCCTCGATCAGCGGCGCCTTGAACACCTGCTCGAGCTCGCCGATCACCTGCGGCGGCATCGACGACGACGAGGAGCGCAGGAAGCGCAGCGGATGGCGCGCGATCACCTCGAGGTTCTTGGAGGCACGCGTGAGGATGGCCTGGTGCATGGTCGGCACGGCCGTGTACCAGGTGGGCCTGGCCTCGTCCATCCAGGCGAAGAATTTCAGCGCGTTGAAGCCGGGCGTGCAGAACACCTGCGAGCCGGCCGACAGCGGTGCCAGCACGCCGGCGATCAGGCCGTGGATGTGGAACAGCGGCATGATGTTCAGCCCGCAATCCTTGGACGTGAACTGCAGCGTGCGCGCGATGTGCGTGGCCGAGGCCGTGAGGTTGCCCTGCGACAGCGGCACGATCTTGGGCCGCGAGGTGGTGCCCGAGGTGTGCAGCACCATCGAGACGTCGTCGGGCTGCGCGAACCCGCCGTTCGAAGCCGGCGCCGTGGCGCGCGCCTCGCGCGGCTCGAGCGTGAAGCTGCCGGCCGGCTGCGCCGCGTCGCTGACCAGGTCGAGCACCGGTACGCCGAGCTTGAGCGCCACCTCGATCGCCGGCGAAGCACTGCCGCGCGCCACGATGAGCGCCTTGGCGTTGAGGTCGGAGAGGTAGAACTCGAACTCGTCGGCGCGGTAGGACGGGTTCAGCGGCGCGCTGGCCACGCCGCTCGCGCAGGCGATGAAGCAGGTGGCCATCTCGGGGCCGTTGTCGAGCACGATGGCGACGCGGTCGTTGCGGCCCAGGCCGAGCGAATTGAGCCGGGCCAGCGTGGCCTCGATCAGGCGGCGCAGGCCGCCGTGGCTGAGCGCGGGGCGGCCCGGCGCGGAGACGGCGGTGGCGGACTCGGCGCCTTGCGCCAGCAGTTCCTTCAAGGTACGAGACATGAAACTCCTAGCAACGAAATGGGCAACCCGTGCCGGCGGCTCGCGTCAGCGATACGGCTCAGGCAAGGGCGCGGGGAAACGCCTGCAGCCCGATGTCCGGCTGATGGCCGGCACGACACAAGGGCCTCGATGCAGGCCCAGACCGCAAGCGTCTCGGTTATAGCGTCAAGGTCAAGGCGGCACAATCCATGGTCTTCCCGAAAACCTTCACCCGTTGCCGCTGCCTCTGCCTTCCCCGACGCTGCTCGCCGAATTCCTCGCCCTCGGTGCCTTCACCGGTTTCCTCGCCGGGCTGCTGGGCATCGGCGGCGGCATGCTGATGGTGCCCTTCGTCACCTTCATCATCGCGTCACGCGGAGTGGAGTCCGGCCTCGCGGTGAAGATGGCCATCGCCACTTCGATGGCCACCATCCTGTTCACCTCGATCTCCAGCCTGCGCGCGCATCACAAGCGCGGTGCGGTGCGCTGGGATCTGGTGCGCGGCATCGCGCCGGGCATCGTGATCGGCTCGCTGGCCGCCGGCGCGGGCGCGTTCGCGCTCATCAAGGGCGCGGCGCTGGCCGTGCTGTTCGCGGTATTCGTCGGCTTCTCGGCCACGCAGATGCTGTTCAACCGCAAGCCCAAGCCCTCGCGCGCCATCCCGGGGCGCCTCGGCCAGGGTGCCGCGGGCGCCGGCATCGGCTTTCTCTCCGGGCTGGTCGGCGCCAGCGGGGCCTTCGTGTCGGTGCCCTTCATGACCTGGTGCAACGTGCCCATCCACAACGCCGTGGCCACCAGCGCGGCGCTCGGCTTCCCGATCGCGCTGGCCAGCACGGTGGGCTACGTGATCAGCGGCTGGAGCCTGCCCGACGCGCTGCCGGGCTCGCTCGGCTACCTCTACCTGCCGGCACTGCTGTGCATCGCGGCCGCGAGCGTGAGCACGGCGCCGCTGGGGGCACGCGTGGCGCACAGCCTGGACGTCGGGCAGCTCAAGCGCGTCTTCGCCTTCATGCTCTATGCGCTGGCCGCCTACATGGTGCACAAGGGGCTGACGGGCTGACGGGGCTGAGCCCGCCCACGCTCACTCCAGCTCGAAGCGGATGCTGGCCAGCGTGACGTGGTTGCCGCCACGCTTGCGCGCCTCGGTGAGCGCGGTTTCGGCGGCCTGCAGCAGCGCCTCCTGCGTGTGGGCGGTGTGCGGGAAGCTCGCCACGCCCATCGAGACGGTGAAGCCGAGGTTGCGCCCTTCGAGCACGACGATCTGCGTGGCGCACTGGCGCCGCAGGCCTTCCATGCGCGAATGCGCCGTGGCCAGGCCCACGCCCGAGAGCAGCACCGCGAAGTGGCTGTCGTCGAGCCGGCACGAAGCGTCCATCGCCCGCGTATTGCCGCGCAGCAGCCGCCCCAGCGCCTCGAGGATGCGCGTGCGCGCGGCCGGGCCCATGGCCTGCGCCTCGGCCGAGAGTGCATCGAGCTCGATCGAGACCAGCGAGAACTCGCGGTGCTCGCGCGAGGACAGATCGACCTCGCGGCGCAGCTGATCCTCGAAGTGCACCTTCTGGTACAGGCCGGTGACGTTGTCGCGCAGGCTCTGGTCCTGCGTCTCGCGGCGCAGCGCCTCGGCGGCCTGCTGCTGCTGCTCGAGCTGCGCGAGCGCGAGCTGCAGCTTGGATTCGGCCTGGCGCTGCGCGCTGCGTTCCGTCCAGACGCTCACCAGCGCGGTGGGCGCGCCCTCGGCGTCGCGCAGCGCCACGCGGGCGACGCCGAACTCGCGACGCGCGCCGCCCAGCTCCAGCTTGTGCTCGGTCAAAGCGCCCTTGGACATTGCCAGCGCGGCGTTCTCCGCCGTGCGCAGCGCCGGCCACTGGCTCGCCTCCAGCCATTGCGCGTCGGCCGTGCCGGTCATCGCCTCGGGCGTGCTGCCCAGCCAGCCGGCCAGGCGGCCGTTGACCTCCAGGTATTTCAGCGAGGCGGGATCCTTGACCGCATAACCCAGGTCGAGGCGATCGAGCAACTCGCGCAACGCGCGCGCCAGGGCCTCGGCGTCCAGGGTGGTCATCGACGATGCGGCATCGGTCATGTGGTGCTCACGTGCCGCCGGCCCGACGGGCGGCGGCCCCAACAATCTTGTTCTCGTGCGCGATGGTTTTCAAGGATGGCGACCGTCTGTTGCATCGGGCGCGCCCCCTAGGTTCGCATGCATGATAGCCACGCCCCCCGTTCAAGCACCGCTTGAATGAGGGGGAATCGGGTTCTCCCCCGGCGCAAGTGCCGGGCAAGTGCGACGCAATCCGCGCCGAGCGACTATGCAGACTCGAGCAGTTGCTGTGCGCCGCGGCCGTAGAGCTCGGTCAGCCGCTCGAAGGCCTGCAGCAGGGCTTCGCTGTCCGCGGCGATCACGCTGCGCGCTGCGGCGTCGTGGGCGCCGCGCAGCGCGGCGGTCAGGCGCCGCCAGATCGTCACCGCATCGGCCAGGCCAGCGCGGATGTCCGGCGTGCTCAGCGGCGAGCGTTCCAGTTCGACCAGCGCCGCCTCGAATTCCTGGATGCCGGCCACCGCGTCCATGGCGGCGCGCCGCCCGGCCTCGCCCTCGGCCAGCGTGCCCAGCAGGGCCTGCTTGGCCAGGCGCTGCGACAGCATGCGCTGCCGGCCTGCGCGGTTGATGACGGCGAGCGTGGCCAGCGGGCTGGCGGCCGCGAGCGCCGCCGTCAGTGCCTCGGCCGCGACGAGCAGTTCCTCCGCCGCGGCATCGCTGGGCCCGAGCGCGGCCGCTTCGCCGTCACGATCGAGCAGCGCGGACAAGGCCCGCCAGCGCTTCGTCGCCGCCGCCAGCAGATCGCCGAAGGTGGGCTTGGAGAGTTCGCGCGCGAGATGCTCGAGGTTCGCCGTCACCTGGGCCACCGACGCTTCGAGCAGGCTGCGCGCCGAACCGGACGCGACACCCGCCTGGCGCAGCGCGTGCAGCTTGACGATGCGCTGCGAGAGCATGCGCAGCTGCCCGGCGCGGTTGACGGCCTCGGTGTCGTGCGCCGCCTGGATCACGCGGCGCGACACCATCCCGACGCGCTGCTGATCCTGCATCGAGGCGCGGCGCAGCAGGCGGAAGGCTTCGTCCTCGGGGATCTGCAGCGAACGCATCAGGATGCCCTTGGCGCGGTCGACCAGCTTGCGCTCCTCGAAACGATGCGCCAGCTCGTCGTGCGCGCTGCGCAGCGCGTTCTCGCGCTCGAAGCGCGCCTCGGCCAGCTGCAGCAGCGGGCGCAGCCGCGCCGGCGCGTAGCCGTTGACCACATAGCCCTGCACGCCGCAGCGCAGCGCCTCGGCGAGCGTCTCCGCCTCGGCGTCGCTGGTGAACAGCAGCACCGGCAGCGGGTGGTGCTCGTGCAGCGCCGCCAGCGCCGGCAGCAGGGCCAGCGCCGGATAGGGATCCCAGGCCACCACCGCCTGCACCTCGGCGCGCAGCGCCTCGCGCAGCAGCGTGTCGACGCCAGCGCACGCGGCCACGCGCACGCCGAGTGTGGACAAATCGGCCGCCAGGGCGGGGGCATCGGACGTGGTGATCAGCAGGACGGAGTTCAGCATGGCGGCGTGGTGTCGCATGCCATCAAGCACGTGGTGCGCCAGCCTTCCGCACCAAGTTTTCTGCTGCACTGCACCAGCGTGGGGAACCGTGCGCCACCGCGGCGCGCACGCCGGGGTCTGAGTGCGCTGCGGCGGCTGGCCCACCTCTTGCGTAAAGGCGGCACGGGTGTGACGACGCACCCGGCCCGCTTTCGATACCGCGGGCCACGCGCACGACGCCGTGCGCGGCGATGTATCTCCGTCTTCGCGGCGAGCACACGCCTGCGAAGCAGCTTGGAGCCCGTCATGGCCGTCGTCCGTCCTCCATCCATCCCTGCTTACGGAGCCCGCGCCTTCCTGGCCGCGGGCCACTGGCCCACGCTGCTGGCCTCCTTCCTCTACTTCGACTTCTGCTTCGCCATCTGGGTGCTGAACGGCGCGATGGGCCCGTTCATCAGCGAGACCTTCCAGCTCAGCGCCGCACAGAAGGGCTTCATGCTCTCGGTACCCATCCTCGCCGGCGCGCTGATGCGCTTTCCGCTCGGCGTGCTGTCGCAGTACATCGGCCGCAAGAACGCCGCGCTGGTGGAGATGGGCCTGATCGTCGCCGCGCTCGCCTTCGGCTGGCTCGCCGTCGATACCTACGACGAGGTGATCCTGATGGGCGTGCTGCTGGGCATCGCCGGCGCCAGCTTCGGCGTCGCGCTGAGCCTGGGCAGCGGCTGGTACCCGCCGAAATACAAGGGCCTGGCGATGGGCCTGGCCGGCGCCGGCAACTCGGGCACCGTGCTGGCCGTGCTGTTCGCGCCGCCGCTGGCCATGCGCTTCGGCTGGCAGGCCGTCTACGGCTTCGCCGCTTTCAGCATGCTGCTGCCGATGGCGGTGATGTGGTTCGCCGCCAAGGAGCCGCCCGATCGCGAGCACCAGAGCTTGCGCCAGCACATCGCCTGCCTGTTCGAGAAAGACGGCTGGGCCTTCAGCCTCCTCTACGTCGTCACCTTCGGCGGCTTCATCGGCCTGGCCAGCTTCCTGCCCACCTACTTCTACGACCAGTTCAAGGTCACCAAGGTCGAGGCCGGCCAGCTCACCATGCTCGCCACGCTGATGGGCTCGGCGGTGCGCGTGGTCGGCGGCTGGATCTCGGATCGCATCGGCGGCGTCAACACGCTCTCCGGCGTGCTGGTCGCGGTGGCGGCGACGCTCACGCTGTGCGGCATGAGCGCCGGCTCGCTGGCCGCGAGCACCCTGCTCTTCATGCTCTGCTTCGCCTGCCTGGGCGCGGGCAACGGCGCGCTGTTCCAGCTGGTGCCGCTGCGCTGGCCGCTCGCCACCGCGGTGGCCGGCTCGATGATCGGCGAGGTCGGCGCGCTCGGCGGCGGCTTCATCCCCAACGCCATGGGCCTGTCCAAGCAGTACAGCGGCAGCTACCTGTGGGGCTTCGTCTCCTTCGCGGTGCTGGCGCTGCTGATGCTGGTGATGCTGCGCGTGGTGCAGATGCGCTGGACGCGCACCTGGGTCGAGCGCGGCGGCCGCGCCCCAGCGCCCGCGGCGAACGGGCTCCCCATCAACGCCCTTCGGAGGCCCGCATGAAGAAAACCAAACTCGTGATGATCGGCAACGGCATGGCCGGTGTGCGCACGCTCGAGGAACTGCTGAAGATCGCGCCGGAGCTCTACGAGATCGCCGTCTTCGGCGCCGAGCCGCACCCGAACTACAACCGCATCCTGCTCAGCCCGGTGCTGGCCGGCGAGCAGACCATCGACCAGATCGTGCTCAACCCGCTCAGCTGGTACGAGGAGCACGGCATCCGGTTGCACCTGGGCAAGAAGGTGGTCGAGGTGGATCGCCGCAAGCGCATCGTGCGCGCTGCCGACGGCACCGAGGAGGAATACGACCGGCTGCTGATCGCCACCGGCTCCAACCCCTTCATCCTGCCGGTGCCGGGCAAGGACCTCGAAGGCGTGATCGCCTACCGCGACATCGCCGACACCGAGGCGATGATCGCCGCGGCGCAGAAGTACAAGCACGCCGTCGTCATCGGCGGCGGCCTGCTCGGCCTGGAAGCGGCCAACGGCCTGATGCTGCGCGGCATGCAGGTCACCGTGGTGCACATCGCGCCCTGGCTGATGGAGCGCCAGCTCGATGACGTGGCGGGCCAGCTGCTGCAGAAGTCGCTCGAGGCGCGCGGCCTGCGCTTCATGATCGGCGCGCAGACGCAGTCGCTGATCGGCGGCAAGGATGGAAGGGTCATGGCCGTGCAGTTCAAGAACGGCAACGAGATCCCCGCCGATCTCGTCGTGATGGCCGCCGGCATCCGCCCCAATACCGAACTCGCCGAAAGGATCGGCCTGCATTGCAACCGAGGCATCGTCGTCAGCGACACCATGCAGACCGTCACCGACCCGCGCATCTACGCGGTCGGCGAATGCGCCGCGCACCGCGGCATCGCCTACGGCCTGGTGGCGCCGCTGTTCGAGCAGGGCAAGGTGTGCGCCACGCACCTGGCCGAGTTCGGCATCGGCCGCTACACCGGCAGCCAGACCAGCACCAAGCTGAAGGTGACCGGCATCGACCTCTTCTCCGCCGGCGAGTTCATGGGCGGCGACGGCAGCGAGGAGATCGTGCTCAGCGACCCGCAGGGCGGCGTCTACAAGAAGCTCGTCGTCAAGGGCGACAAGCTGGTCGGCGCCTGCCTGTATGGCGACACCGTCGACGGCTCGTGGTACTTCAAGCTGCTGCGCGAGGGCCGTGCGATCGGCGACATCCGCGACCGGCTGATGTTCGGCGAGAGCAACATCGGCGACGTCGGCCACGAGGGCCACAGCAAGGCCGCCGCGATGGCCGATTCCGACGAGGTCTGCGGCTGCAACGGCGTCACCAAGGGAGCGATCTGCAAGGCCATCAAGGACAAGGGCCTGTTCACGCTCGACGAGGTGCGCAAGCACACCAAGGCCAGCGCGAGCTGCGGCTCCTGCACCGGCCTGGTGGAGCAGCTGCTGATGTTCACCGCCGGCGGCGACTACTCCAAGGCGCCGACCAAGAAGGCGATGTGCGGCTGCACCGACGTGAGCCACCAGGAGGCGCGCGAGGCGATCAAGGCCGAGAAACTGCTGAGCGTCGATTCGGTCTACCAGCTGCTCGGCTGGCGCACGCCGAACGGCTGCGCCTCGTGCCGGCCGGCGATCAACTACTACCTGATCAGCACCTGGCCCAAGGAAGCGCAGGACGACCCGCAGAGCCGCTTCATCAACGAGCGCAGCCACGCCAACATCCAGAAGGACGGCACCTATTCGGTGATCCCGCGCATGTGGGGCGGCGAGACCACGGCCGACGAGCTGCGCCGCATCGCCGACGCGGTCGACAAGTACAAGATCCCGACCGTCAAGGTCACCGGCGGCCAGCGCATCGACCTGCTCGGCGTGAAGAAGGAAGACCTGGTCAATGTCTGGAAGGACATCGGCATGCCCTCGGGCCACGCCTACGCCAAGGCGTTGCGCACGGTGAAGACCTGCGTCGGCTCCGAGTGGTGCCGCTTCGGCACGCAGGACAGCACGCAGATGGGCAAGGATCTGGAGCGCGCGTTGTGGCGCATGTATGCACCGCACAAGGTGAAGATCGCGGTGAGCGGTTGCCCGCGCAACTGCGCCGAGGCCGGCATCAAGGACGTGGGCGTGATCGGCGTCGACTCCGGCTGGGAGATCTACGTCGCCGGCAACGGCGGCATCAAGACCGAGGTGGCGCAGTTCCTCGTCAAGCTCAAGACGGCGGCCGAGGTGCTGGAGTACGCGGGCGCCTTCCTGCAGCTCTACCGCGAGGAAGGCTGGTACCTCGAGCGCACCTGCCACTACGTGAGCCGCGTCGGCCTGGACCACGTGAAGAAGAAGATCCTCGACGACGCCGAGGGCCGCCGCGCGCTGTGGGCGCGGCTGCAGTTCGCGCTCGATGGTGAACCCGATCCGTGGTTCGAGTTCGACAAGGCGCGCGTCGACACGCGCCAGTTCAACCCCGTGGGAGCGCTGTGATGAGCGAGTGGAAGGAGATCTGCCGCGTCGACGACATTCCGGTGCTCGGCGCGCGCCGCGTGGCGCGCGCCAAGGGGCCGGAGGTTGCCCTCTTCCGCAACGCCGAAGGCGAGGTGTTCGCGCTGCTCGACCGCTGCCCGCACAAGGGCGGCCCGCTCAGCCAGGGCATCGTCTTCGGCCGCAGCGTGGCCTGCCCGCTGCACAACTGGACCATCGGTTTGTGTGACGGCGTCGCGGCGGCGCCGGATCACGGCTGCACGCCGCGCTTCGCGGTGAAGGTCGAGAACGGCACGGTGTCGCTGGACGTGGCCGAGCTGAACTCGATAGCGCTGACGTGACCGAGACGAAGTCCACCTGCCCCTACTGCGGCGTCGGCTGCGGGGTGATCATCGAGTCGGACGGCCGCCAGATCAGCGGCGTGCGCGGCGACCCCGATCACCCGGCCAACTTCGGCCGCCTGTGCAGCAAGGGCAGCACGCTGCACCTGAGCGCCAGCGCCGCGGTGACGCGCCAGACGCGCCTGCTGCAGCCGATGCGGCGCCTGCGGCGCGGCGAGCCGGCGCAGGCGATCGCCTGGGACGAAGCGCTGGATCTCGCCACCGAGCGCTTCGCCGGCATCGTGCAGGCGCACGGGCCGGACGCCGTCGGCTTCTACCTCTCCGGCCAGTTGCTCACCGAGGATTACTACGTCTTCAACAAGCTCGCCAAGGGCCTGCTCGGCACCAACAACCTCGACACCAATTCGCGCCTGTGCATGAGCTCGGCGGTGTCGGGCTACAAGGCGACGCTGGGCGCCGACGCGCCGCCGGCCTGCTACGAGGATCTGGCGCAGGCGCACACGCTCTTCATCGCCGGCTCGAACACGGCGTTTGCGCACCCCATCCTGTTCCGCCGCATCGAAGACGCCAAGCGCGCCAACCCGGCACTGCGCCTCATCGTCGTCGATCCGCGCCGCACCGAAACCGCCGAGGCCGCCGACCTGTTCCTGCAGATCCAGCCGGGCAGCGACGTGGTGCTCTTCAACGGCATGCTGCACCTGATGCTGTGGGAAGGGCTGACCGACGGCCGCTACATCGCCGAGCACACCAGCGGCTTCGCCGCGCTGCGCGAGCGCGTGCGCGAGGCCACGCCCAGGGAGACGGCGGCGCTCTGCGGCATCGGCGAGGCCGAGCTGATCCAGGCGGCGCGCTGGTTCGCCGGGCTGGATGGCGAGCCCGCCACGCGCCGGCCCACGCTCTCGCTGTACTGCCAGGGCCTCAACCAGAGCGCCAACGGCACGGCCAAGAACGCCGCGCTCATCAACCTGCACCTGGCCACCGGCCAGATCGGCAAGCCGGGCGCCGGGCCCTTCTCGCTCACCGGCCAGCCCAATGCGATGGGCGGGCGCGAGGTGGGCGGGCTGGCCAACCTGCTCAGCGCGCACCGCGACCTCGGCAATGCCGGGCACCGTGCCGAGGTGGCGCGCCTGTGGGGCGTGGAGAGCGTGCCCGCCACGCCGGGCAAGACCGCGGTGGAGATGTTCCAGGCCGCGGCCGACGGCGAGATCCGCGCGCTGTGGATAGTCTGCACCAACCCGGCCCAGTCGCTGCCCGACCAGGCCACGGTGCGCCGCGCGCTGCAGCGCGCCGAGTTCGTGGTGGTGCAGGAGGCCTTCGCCACCACCGCCACCTGCACGTATGCGGATCTGCTGCTGCCCGCCACCACGTGGGGCGAGAAGGACGGCACGGTCACCAACAGCGAGCGCCGCATCAGCCGCGTGCGCCCCGCGGTGTGGGGCAGCGGCGAGGCGCGCCACGACTGGGCCATCGCCACCGCGTTCGCGCAGCGGCTCGAAGCGCGCCTGCGCCCCGGCCGGCCCAGCCTGTTCGCCTACACCAGCGCCGAGTCGGTGTGGAACGAGCACCGCGAGAGCACGCGCGGGCGTGACCTCGACATCACCGGCCTGAGCTACGCCGCCCTCGAAGCGGCGCCGCAGCAATGGCCCTGCCCCGCCGGCGCCACGAGCGGCCGCGCGCGGCTCTACGAAGACGGCGTCTTCCCCACGGAAGACGGCCGCGCCCGCTTCGCCGACGCGCGCCACCTGCCGCTGGCCGAGCCGCGCGAGGCGCGCTGGCCCTTCTCGCTCACCACCGGCCGGCTGCGTGACCAGTGGCACGGCATGAGCCGCACCGGCACGGTGGCGCGGCTGTTCGGCCATGTCGCCGAGCCGGCCATCGAGATGCACGCGCAGGACATGGCACGCCTGCAGCTCGCCGAGGGCGACCTGGTGCACGTCACCTCGCGGCGCGGCTCCATCGTGCTGCCGGCGCTGTCGAGCGCGCAGATCGCGCCGGCGCAGGCCTTCATCGCCATGCACTGGGGCGACGAATACCTCGGCGGGCGCAGCGCCAACGGCACGGCGGCGGCGGGCGTCAACGCGCTCACCAGCCCGGCCTTCTGCCCCGCGTCGCGCCAGCCCGAGCTGAAGCACGCGGCGGTGAAGATCCTCAAGGCCGAGCTGCCCTGGCGGCTGCTGGCCATGGCCTGGCTGCCCGAGGGCGAGGCGCTGCGCGCACGCGAGCAGTTGCGCGAGCTGATGGGCGCCTTCGCCTTCGCCACCGCCGTGCCCTTCGGGCGCGAACGCTGGGGCGTGCTGTTCCGTGCCGCGGCCTACGAGGCGGCGCCGGAAGGGCTGCTGCAGCGCATCGAGGCCCTGCTCGGGCTGGGCCAGGCCGGCGCGCTGCGCTATGTCGACAAGCGCCGCGGCCAGCATCGCGCGATGAAGCTCTCCGGCGACGCCTCGCTGCAAGCCTTCCTGCTCGCCGGCGACACCCGCGCCGAGGCCTGGGTGCGGCCCTTGCTGCAGGGCGGCGGCAGCGCGGCCGCCTTCGGCCGTGCCCTGCTGCAAGGCGGCGAACGCGCGCCGCTGGCCCTGCCCGCGCGCGGCAGGCAGGTGTGCAGCTGCTTCGACGTCGGCGAGGCGCAGATCGCCGGCGTGCTCGATCACGCGGCCGGCACGGTCGACGCGAAACTTGCGCAACTGCAAGCCGAACTGCGCTGCGGCACCCACTGCGGTTCCTGCCTGCCTGAACTCCGTCGTATCGTGCGGCTCAGAGAACAAGCGGCATGAAGCTTGCGATGCCGCGATCGGAGACAAGACGATGAGCATCGCCCCCTACATCAAGGAAATCGGCCGCGGCAAGGAAGGCGCGCGGTCCCTGACGGCCGAGCAGGCGCACGAGCTGATGAGCCAGGTGCTCGATGGCCAGGCGAGCGACCTGGAAATCGGCGCCTTCGCCATCGCGATGCGCATCAAGGGCGAGAGCATCGAGGAGCTGGCCGGCTTCCTGCGCTCGGTGCACGAGCGCTGCATCCCGCTGCACCCGACGCAACCCAGCCTGGTGCTGCCCTCCTACAACGGCGCGCGCAAGCTGCCCAACCTGACCGCCCTGCTCGCGCTGCTGCTGGCGCAGGAAGGCGTGCCGGTGCTGGTGCACGGGCCCGAGCACGACCCCGGGCGCGTGACCACGGCCGAGATCTTCCACACGCTGGGCCTGCCCATCGCGCAGGACAGCGCCGACATCCACGCCGCCTGGGCGCGCCGCGAGCCGGTATTCATCCGCACCGAGGCGCTGTGCCCGCCGCTGGCGCGCCTGCTCGACGTGCGCCGCGTGATCGGCCTGCGCAACCCCGGCCACACCGTGGCCAAGTTGCTGGCGCCCGCCCAGGGCCGGCGTTCGCTGCGGGTGGTGAACTACACCCACCCCGAGTACGGCCGCACGCTCGCCGAGTTCCTCGCCGCGACGCGCTCCGATGCCATGCTGATGCGCGGCACCGAAGGCGAGCCGGTGGCCGATCCGCGCCGCCTGCCCCGGCTCGATGTCTTCATCGACGGCCAGCTGCGCGCCGAGCTGTCGCGCGCGGCGCAGGAAGGCGTGCTGACCGAGATGCCGGTGCTGCCGCGCAGCCACGATGCCGCCACCACCTCGCTGTACATCCAGTCGGTGGTGAGCGGCGAGAAGCCGGCGCCGGCGCCCTTGCAGCAGCAGGTCGAGGCGCTGCTGGCCGCACTCGCCGCGCTCGCGCAGCACACATCGAAGGAACTCAGCGCATGAAGCCACGCATCGGCCGCGTCAGCCTGGTCGGCGCCGGCCCCGGCGACCCGGAACTGCTGACCCTGAAAGCCATCCGCGCCATCCGCGCCGCGACCGTGCTGCTGGTCGACGACCTCGTCGGCGAGGGCGTGCTGCGCTTCGCGCGGCGCTCGGCGCGCGTGGTGCACGTCGGCAAGCGCGGCGGCTGCGCCAGCACGCCGCAGGCCTTCATCGAGAAGCTGATGGCCGCCGAGGCGCTGAAGGGCGAGCGCGTGGTACGCCTCAAGGGCGGCGACCCCTTCGTCTTCGGCCGCGGCGGCGAGGAGGCCGAGCACCTGCGCGAGCAAGGCATCGAAGTCGACGTGATCAACGGCATCACCGCCGGCCTGGCCGCGGCCACCTCGCTGGGCGTGCCGCTCACGCACCGCGCGCACGCGCACGGCGTGATGCTGGTGACCGGCCACGCGCGCGCCGGCGAGGTGCCGCTGCGCTGGCCCACGCTCGCCGCTGCCGCGGCGCAAGGCTTGACGCTGGTGGTCTACATGGGCGTCGCCAGCGTGCGCGAGCTGCAGCAGGGCCTGCTGGCCGCGCTGCCGCCCGCCACGCCGGTGGCGGTGGTGCAGCACGCCAGCCTGCCGACCCAGCGCCACGCCATCGGCACGCTGGGCGCGCTGGCCGAGCTGGTGCAGGAACACGGCCTGGCCAGCCCGGCGATCATCGTGATCGGCGACGTGTTGCGCGGGCTGCGGCACATGGCCTGCGGGCTGCCGCGCGAACGGTCGGCCTGACAGGCCGGCGACTTCCCTTCAGTGAAAGTCCCGAGCGGGGCCGGCCTTGTCGCAGGCATGGCTTTGATCTACATTAAACATTCATTGACCGATCGGTCAATGAATCGAGATCCCCGCCCGAGGTGCCCATGGCCGACGACGCCACTCCCCTGCTCAGCCGCCGCGATGGCGCCGTACTCACCCTCACGCTGAACCGCCCGCAGGCGCTCAACAGCTTCGACGGCGCGCTGCACGAGGCGCTGCTCGGCGCGCTGAAGGCGGCGGCGGGCGACGCCGGCGTGCGCTGCGTGGTGATCACCGGCGCGGGCCGCGGCTTCTGCGCCGGGCAGGATCTCTCCGACCCGGCGATCGCGCCCGACCTGACGCCCGGCGCCGCGCCGAAGAACATCGGCAAGCTCATCGAAGAGCGCTACAAGCCGCTGGCGCTGGCGATCCACCACTTCCCGGTGCCGGTGATCGCGGCAGTGAACGGCGTGGCCGCCGGCGCCGGCGCCAACCTGGCGCTGAACTGCGACATCGTGCTGGCGGCGAAGTCGGCCAGCTTCATCCAGGCCTTCTCCAAGATCGGCCTGATCCCGGATTGCGGCGGCTCCTGGCTGCTGCCGCGCCTGGTCGGCCGCGCCAACGCGATGGCGCTGGCCCTGCTGGGCGAGAAGTGCAGCGCCGAGGAGGCGCAGCGCATCGGCCTGATCTGGCGCTGCGTCGCCGACGATGCGCTCGCCACCGAAACGCTGGCGCTGGCCGCACGCCTCGCCGCGCTGCCGAGCAAGGCCTTGGCCGAGACGCGCCGCGCCTTCGACAACGCCGACCGCATGGGCCTGGACGGTGCGCTGAGCCTGGAAGCGGACGTGCAACGCCGGCTCGGCATGAGCCACGACTATCTCGAAGGCGTGTCGGCCTTCTTCGCCAAGCGCGCCCCCGTATTCAAGGACCGTTGATGAAGGACGCGAGTTATGCCGACGCCCAGCACCTCGCCGAGCGGGTGCGCGACACCATGCTCGCCACCGACCGCGTGGCGCAGACGCTCGGCATGCAGGTCAGCGCGATCTCGCCCGGCCACGCCAGCGTAACCATGGTCGTGCGCGAGGACATGCTCAACGGCTTCGGCTCCTGCCACGGCGGCCTGCTCGCCACGCTGGCCGACATGGCCTTCGCCTACGCCTGCAACTCGTACAACGAGATGACGGTGGCCTCCGGCTTCGACGTCGACCTGCTCGGCCCCGGCAAGCTCGGCGAGACGCTCACCGCCGATGCGCGCGTGGTCTCGCAGGGCGCGCGCATGGGCGTGTACGACATCACGGTCACCAGCCCGAGTGGCGAGCGCATCGCGGTATTCCGCGGTCGCTCTTACCGACTGAAGGGCAAGCAGGTCGTCCCGACCTGACTTCGCCCCGCCCACGGAGACTTGTCCCATGCCCGTCAAGCGCCCTGCCCCCGGCGAACTCGAGCCCATCGAGACCGCCAGCCGCGACGAACTCCAGGCCCTGCAGTTGCAGCGCCTGAAGTGGTCGCTGCGCCACGCCTATCAGAACGTGCCGCACTACAAGCGCGCCTTCGACGCCAAGGGCGTGCATCCGGACGATCTGAAGTCGCTCGCCGATCTCGCCAGGTTTCCCTTCACGACCAAGAAGGAGCTGCGCGAGAACTACCCCTTCGGCATGTTCGCCGTGCCGCGCCAGCAGGTGGTGCGCGTGCATGCCTCCTCGGGCACCACCGGCAAGCCGACCGTGGTGGGCTACACGCAGGGCGACATCGATCGTTGGGCTTCTCTGGTCGCGCGCTCGATCCGCGCCTCCGGCGGGCGCGCCGGCGACATCGTGCACGTGGCCTACGGCTACGGCCTGTTCACCGGCGGGCTGGGCGCGCACTACGGCGCCGAGAAGCTGGGCTGCACGGTGATTCCCATGTCCGGCGGCCAGACCGAGAAGCAGGTGCAGCTGATCGTCGATTTCAAGCCCGACATCATCATGGTCACGCCCAGCTACATGCAGGTGATCATCGAGGAGTTCCGCCGCCAGAAGCTGGATCCGCGCGAGATGTCGATCCAGGTCGGCATCTTCGGCGCCGAACCCTGGACCGAGGCGATGCGGCGCGACATCGAGAGCGCCGCCGGCATCGACGCGGTGGACATCTACGGCCTCTCGGAAGTGATGGGCCCGGGCGTGGCCAACGAGTGCATCGAGGCCAAAGACGGCCCGGTGATCTGGGAAGACCACTTCTACCCCGAGATCATCGACCCCGACACCGGCGAGGTGCTGCCCGATGGCGCCGAGGGCGAGCTGGTCTTCACCACGCTCACCAAGGAAGCGCTGCCGGTGGTGCGCTACCGCACGCGCGACCTGACGCGATTGCTGCCGCCGACCGCGCGCAGCATGCGCCGCATCGGCAAGATCGTCGGCCGCAGCGACGACATGCTGATCATCCGCGGCGTCAACGTCTTCCCGACGCAGATCGAGGAGCTGATCCTCGGCCATCAGAAGCTGAGCGGCCAGTACCAGCTGGTCATCACGCGCAACGGCCACCTCGACCAGCTGACGGTGCGCTGCGAGCTGCGCCCAGAATTCGCCTCGGCCGACACCGGCATGCGGCGCGAGCTGAGCGAGTGGCTGCAGCACCGCGTCAAGACGCTGGTGGGTGTGAGCGCGGAGGTCGAGGTCGGGCTGCCCGATTCGATCGAACGCACTTTGGTCGGCAAGGCGCGCCGCGTCATCGATCAACGGCCCAAGGGCTGAGCAAAGGCCGAGGAGAGCAGACCATGTACACCCAAGCCATGGACACGATGGCCCGCGAGGCCAAGGGCGCCGTGCAGGCGGTCAAGACACCCGAGGAACAGGCGCGCGAGGCGGCCTTCGAGGCGCGCATCGCCGCCGGCGAATTCATCGAGGCGAAAGACTGGATGCCCGAGCACTACCGCAAGACGCTGGTGCGGCAGATCAGCCAGCACGCGCACTCGGAGATCGTCGGCATGCTGCCCGAGGGCAACTGGGTGACGCGCGCGCCCACGCTCAAGCGCAAGGCGATCCTGCTCGCCAAGGTGCAGGACGAGGGCGGCCACGGCCTCTACCTCTACGCCGCCGCCGAGACGCTGGGCGTGTCGCGTGACGAGCTGATCGACGCGCTGCACAGCGGCCGCGCCAAGTACAGCTCGATCTTCAACTACCCGACGCTCACCTGGGCCGACGTGGGCGTGATCGGCTGGCTGGTCGACGGCGCGGCGATCATGAACCAGGTGCCGCTGTGCCGCTGCTCCTACGGGCCCTATGCACGCGCGATGGTGCGCGTCTGCAAGGAGGAATCCTTCCACCAGCGCCAGGGCTTCGACGCGCTGCACGTGATGATGAGCCAGGGCACGCCCGAGCAGCGCGCCATGGTGCAGGACGCGGTGGACCGCTGGTGGTGGCCGAGCCTGATGATGTTCGGCCCGCCGGATGCGGATTCCACCCACAGCACGCAGTCGATGCGCTGGGGCATCAAGCGCATCAGCAACGACGAGCTGCGCCAGAAGTTCGTCGACGCCACCGTGCAGCAGGCGCAGGTGCTGGGCGTGACGCTGCCCGATCCGGAGCTGAAGTGGAACGAGGCGCGCCGCTCCTGGGACTTCGGCCGCATAGCCTGGGACGAATTCTGGAACGTGGTCAATGGCCACGGGCCCTGCAACCGCGAGCGCCTCGCCGACCGCGTCAAGGCCTGGGACGACGGCGCCTGGGTGCGCGAGGCGGCAATCGCCCACCAGCGCAAGAAGCAACTCGAGACGAAGGCGGCATGAGATGAGCACCGATCGAACCGAATGGCCCCTGTGGGAAGTGTTCGTGCGCAGCAAGAGCGGGCTGGACCACAAGCACTGCGGCAGCCTGCACGCGAGCGACGCGGCGATGGCGATCCAGATGGCGCGCGACGTCTATACGCGCCGCCAGGAGGGCGCCAGCGTGTGGGTGGTGCGCTCCGACCAGATCGTCGCCAGCGACCCCGACACCAAGGACATGTTCTTCGAGCCGGCCGAAGACAAGGTCTACCGCCACCCGACCTTCTACAAGCTGCCGGCCGACGTGGACCACATGTGATGGATGCGAACCCGCTGAACTACGTGCTTCGCATCGGCGACGCCTGCCTGATCCACGGCCAGCGCCTCGGCGAGTGGTGCGGCCACGCGCCCATCATCGAGGAAGACATCGCGCTGACCAACGTCGCGCTCGACCACATCGGCCAGGCGCGCGCGCTGCTCACGCTGGCCGGCGAGCTGGAGGGCCGCGGCCGCGACGAGGACGCGCTGGCCTTCCTGCGCCAGGAGCGCGAGTACCGCAACCCGACCATGCTGGAGCTGCCCAACGGCGACTTCGCGCGCACGGTGCTGCGCGTCTTCCTGTGGGCGAGTTTCATGAAGGTGTTGTGCCAGGCGCTGGCGACGTCCACGAACGCGCAGCTCGCGGCCATCGCCGCCAAGTCGCTCAAGGAGGTGCGCTACCACCAGCAGCACAGCGGCGACTGGGTGGTGCGGCTGGGCGACGGCACCGAGGAATCGGCGCGCCGCATGAGCGACGCGCTGGCGCTGCTGTGGCCCTATGCGGCCGAGTGGTTCGCCGACGACGACATCGACCGCGCTGCCCAGGCCCGCGGCCTCGGCCCGGCCTGGAGCACGCTGGAGAGCGCCTGGATGGGCGAGCTGCAGCCGGTGTTCGAGGCCGCGAAGCTCAGCCCGCTGGCCGACACGCCTTTCCGCACCACCGGCAAGCTCGGGCGTCACAGCGAGCACATGGGCTACCTGCTGGCCGAGATGCAGACCCTGCCGCGCGCCTTCCCCGGAGCGGTGTGGTGAACAACGCGCAGGCCTGGGCGACGCTCGCGCAGGTGCCCGACCCCGAGGTGCCGGTGCTCTCGGTGGTCGATCTGGGCATCGTGCGCGAGGTCGAGGTGGCCGACGACGACTGCGTCGCCGTGACGCTCACGCCCACCTACTCCGGCTGCCCGGCCACCGAGGTGATCCAGCAGGCGGTGGTCACGGCCTTGCAGGAGGCCGGCGCGCGCACGGTGAAGGTCAGCACCACGCTGGACCCGCCCTGGACCACCGACTGGATCACGCCCGAGGCGGCCGAGAAGCTGCGCGCCTACGGCATCGCCCCGCCGCACCTGCGCGCGGCTGATGCGCAGACGCTGCACTTCCACCCGAAGAACATCGCCTGCCCGCGCTGCGGCAGCCTGAATACGCAGCGCCTCTCGGCCTTCGGCGCCACCGCCTGCAAGGCGCTGCACCGCTGCCTCGACTGCCTCGAGCCCTTCGAACACTTCAAGCCGATCTGACATCATGAGCCTGCAATTCCATGCCCTGCCGGTGAAGAGCGTGGCGCGCGACGCCGACGCGCTGGTGGTCGGCCTGGGCGTGCCCGCGCCGCTGCGCGAGGCCTTCGCCTTCGAGCCCGGCCAGTACCTGACGCTGCGTGCCGACGTGGGCGGCGAAGACCTGCGCCGCTCCTACTCGATCTGCAGCACGCCCGACGACGCCGAGCTGCGCGTCGGCATCCGCCTCTTGCCCGGCGGCGCGTTCTCGGGCTGGGCCGCCGAGCACCTCAGCGCCGGCCAGACGCTGCAGGTGATGCCGCCGCAGGGCCGCTTCACGCTCTCCGCCGCCACGGCCGACGCCGCCGCGCGGCGCCACGTGCTCTTCATCGCCGCGGGCAGCGGCATCACGCCGATGCTGTCGCTGATCCGCGCGCTGCTGGCGCGCGAGCCGCGCACGCGCTGCACGCTGGTCTACGGCAACCGGCGCGTCGCGACGATGATGTTCAAGGAAGAACTCGAAGACCTGAAGGACCGCCATCTGCAGCGCTTCACCCTGCTGCCGGTGTTCTCGCGCGAGGCGCAGGATGCGCCGCTCTTCAACGGCCGCCTCGACGAGGCGCGCATCGCCGAATTCCTGCGCAGCCTGGTGCCGGCCGATGGCATCGACGAGGCCTTCGTCTGCGGGCCGGCCGGCATGCTCGATGGTGCCGTCGCGGCGCTGGAGAAGGCGGGCCTCGCCGCCGAGCGCATCCACGTCGAACGCTTCGGCGACGTCAACGCCGCGACGGCGCACCACGTCGAGGAGGGCGATGCCGACCACGCGCGGGTCGCGCTGGTGATGGACGGCCTGACGCGCGACGTCGAGTTCCGCCTCAGCGACTCGTCCATCCTCGATGCGGCGCGCCGCATGGGCCTGGACGTGCCCTACGCCTGCAAGGCCGGCGTGTGCTCCACCTGCAAAGGCAAGGTGCTGCAAGGCCAGGTGCGCATGGACCGCAACCTCGCGCTCACCGAAGCCGAGCTGGCGCAGGGCTTCGTGCTGTGCTGCCAGGCGCACCCGCTGACCGCCAGCGTGACCATCACGCTTGACGAGCGTTAAGAGCACGCGCATGGCCCGCGGCCGCTCCGCCGATTACGACCTCAACCGCGAGACCATCGTCCGCGCCGCCACCCGGCTGTTCGCGCAGCAGGGTTATCCGGGCACGTCGATGAGCGATCTGGCGAAGGCCTGCGGCGTCTCCAAGCCGCTGCTGTACCACTACGTCAGCGACAAATACGAGCTGCTGCGCGAGATCACCGAGGGCCACGTGACGCGGCTGGAGGCCATCATCGGTGAGGTCGAGGCGCTCGAGCTCGACGCGCAGGCGCGCCTGCGCGAGCTGATCCGCCGCTTCGTGCACGAGTACGCCCAGGCACGCCACGACCACGGCGTGCTGACGCAGGACGTGAAGTTCCTCGAGCCGCGCGACCGCAGCCGCGTGCGGCGCAAGGAGCGCGCCGTGGTGGCCGCCTTCGCCGCCACCATCGGCCAGGCGCGGCCCGAGCTGGCGCACGCCGCGCTCGCCAAGCCGCTGACCATGCTGCTGTTCGGCATGATCAACTGGATGTTCACCTGGCTCAAACCCGCGGGCACCCTCAGCCACGACGATATGGCGCCCATCGTCGCCGACCTGTTCCTCGGCGGGCTGGGTGCGGTGCGCCCACCACCGCCCGTGCTGGTAGAAGCCCGGGGACTGAATCGTCGACCGATCAGTCAATAATTCCCGCCACACTTCCGCCCAGGAGACACCAGGATGAAACTGAAGCGACTGTTGCTCGCCGCCGCGATCACGCTCATCGGCGCCAGCGGCGCGGCCCGCGCCGACATCACCGTCGGCGTCACCGTCTCGGCCACCGGCCCCGCCGCCTCGCTCGGCATCCCCGAGAAGAACACCGTCGACCTGATGCCCAAGACCATCGCGGGCCAGAAGATCAACTACATCGTGCTCGACGACGGCTCCGACACCACCAAGGCGGTGGCCAATACGCGCAAGCTGATCACCGAAGACAAGGTCGACGTCGTGCTCGGCTCGACCGTCACGCCCAACTCGCTGGCGATGATCGACGTGGTCGCCGAGAACCAGGTGCCGATGATCTCGATGGCCGCCTCGGCGCGCATCGTCGAGCCGGTCGACGCGAAGAAGCGCTGGGTGTTCAAGACGCCGCAGAACGACATCATGATGTCGCTGGCCATCGCCACCCACATGGCCAACAACGGCGTCAAGACGGTCGGCTTCATCGGCTTCGCCGACGCCTACGGCGAAGGCTGGTACGGCGAGTTCGCCAAGGTGGCCGCGCTCAAGGGCCTGCAGATCGTCGCCAACGAGCGTTATGCGCGCACCGACACCGCCGTCACCGGCCAGGCGCTGAAGATCGTGGCCGCCAAGCCCGACGCCGTGCTGGTGGCCGGCTCCGGCACGCCGGCGGCGCTGCCGCAGAAGACGCTCAGGGAGCGCGGCTATACCGGCAAGTACTACCAGACCCACGGCGTGGCCAACGCCGACTTCCTGCGCGTCGGCGGCAAGGACGTGGACGACACCTTCCTGCCCGCCGGCCCGGTGCTGGTGGCCGATCAGTTGCCCGCCAGCAACCCGGTGCGCAAGTCGGCCCAGGCCTACGTGGCGGCCTACGAGGCGGCGCACGGCAAGGGCTCGGTGTCGACCTTCGGCGCCCACGCCTGGGACGCCGGCCTGCTGATGACGGCGGCCCTGCCTGCCGCGCTGAAGAAGGCCAAGCCCGGCACGCCGGAGTTCCGCGCCGCGCTGCGCGACGCCATCGAGCAGGTGAAGGATCTGGCCGGCGCGCACGGCATCTTCAGCATGTCGCCGACCGACCACCTGGGCCTGGACCAGCGCGCCTACGTGATGGTCAAGATCGTCAACGGTGCCTGGAAGTACCAGCCCTGACGACGCATGACTTCGACGCGGTGATCGTCGGCGCGGGAGCGGCCGGCCTTCACTGCGCCGCGATGGCCGGGCAGTTGGGCGCGCGCGTCCTGCTGCTCGACCACGCGGCCAAGGTGGCGGAGAAGATCCGCATCTCCGGCGGCGGGCGCTGCAACTTCACCAACCGCGACGCCACGCCGGCCAGCTTCCTCTCCGAGAACCCGCACTTCTGCCGCTCGGCGCTGGCGCGCTACACGCCGGCGGATTTTCTCGCGCTGGTCGAGCGCCACGGCATCGCCTGGCACGAGAAGCACAAGGGCCAGCTGTTCTGCGACCGCTCGGCCGAGGACATCATCGAGATGCTGCTGGCCGAATGCGCGGCCGGCGGCGTGCAGCGGCGCCAGCCCTGCGCGGTGCGCGCGGTGCGCCGCGCCGGCGACGGCTTCGAGCTCGACACCGACGCCGGCACGCTGCGCGCGCCGCGGCTGGTGGTCGCCACCGGCGGGCTCTCCATTCCCAAGATCGGCGCCAGCGATTTCGGCTTTCGGCTGGCCGCGCAGTTCGGCCACCGCATCGTGGCGACGCGCCCCGGGCTGGTGCCGCTGACCTTCGCGGCCGCCGACTGGGCGCCCTTCGTGCCGCTGGCGGGCATCTCGCTGGAGGTCCGCATCGAAGCCGGTGCGGCCAAGGCGCGCGGCCGTTTCGTCGAGGATCTGCTCTTCACCCACCGCGGCCTTTCCGGCCCGGCGGTGCTGCAGGCCTCCAACTACTGGCGCGAGGGCGAGCCGCTGCGCCTGGATCTGGCCCAGGGCCACGACCTGGCCGAGGAACTGCTGGCCGCCAAGCAGGGCGCGCGCCGCCAGCTCGGCACCGAACTGGCCGAGCGGCTGCCGCGCCGGCTCGCCGAGGCCTGGCTGGCCGCGCGCCCCGGCTGGGCGACCCGGCCGCTGGCCGAGATGCGCGACGCCGAGCTGCGCGAGCTGGCCACCAGCCTGCAGGCCTGGCAGATCACGCCCGACGGCAGCGAGGGCTACCGCAAGGCCGAGGTCACGCTGGGCGGGGTGGACACCCGCGAGCTCAACCAGCAGACCCTGGAAAGCCGCCTGCAGCCGGGGCTGCATTTCATCGGCGAGGTGGTCGACGTCACCGGCTGGCTTGGCGGTTACAACTTCCAGTGGGCCTGGGCCAGCGCGGCCGCCTGCGCCCGGGCCTTGGGTGCGGCAGCCGGGGCCGGCTTGCAGGGCTGCGGTTCCGACATATAATCGCTGTCTTTGCTGGCAAACCCGCGCCGCGATTGCCGCAGCCGAGCGAGACAGGAACTCCGGACCCTCCGGTCTCGCACGCGCAGCAACACCGAGCGCAACTCAACCCTAACCGTTCTACATGACTACGATTCGCGTCAAAGAAAACGAGCCGTTCGACGTGGCACTGCGCCGCTTCAAGCGCACCATCGAGAAACTCGGGCTGCTGACCGACCTGCGCGCCCGCGAGTTCTACGAGAAGCCCACCGCCGAGCGCAAGCGCAAGAAGGCCGCGGCCGTCAAGCGCCATTTCAAGCGCGTTCGCAGCATGCAGCTGCCCAAGAAGCTCTACTGAGCTTTTCGGCCGCATCACCGAAGCCCGCAGCCTCTGCGGGCTTTGTCGCTTCTGGAGTCGCCATGAGCCTGAAAGACCGCATCACCGAAGACATGAAGGCCGCCATGCGCGCCAAGGAAGCCGACCGGCTGCTGACCATCCGCGGCCTGATGGCGGCGATGAAGCAGAAGGAAGTCGACGAGCGCATCACGCTCGACGACGCGGCCATCGTCGGCATCGTCGACAAGCTGATCAAGCAGCGCAAGGATTCGATCTCGCAGTTTTCCGCCGCCGGCCGCACCGACCTGGTCGACAAGGAGAGCGCCGAGCTGAAGGTGCTCAAGGGCTACCTGCCGGCGCGGCTCTCGGCCGAGGAGATCGGCGCGCAAGTGGCCGCCCTGGTGGCCGAGCTCGGCGCCAGCGGCCCGGGCGACATGGGCAAGGTGATGGGCGCCGCCAAGGCGAAGTTCGCCGGCAACGCCGACATGGGCCTGGTTTCCGCGGCCGTCAAACAGGCGCTGGCGCGCTGAGCAGAGGCAGACACATGATGGTTCCGACCCGACAACTCCTGCGCAGCATCGCCGCCGACGTCTGCGTCGCCCCGCAGCTCGAGCCGCATGCGATGGCCGACCTGGCCGCGCTCGGCTTCAAGAGCGTGGTGAACAACCGCCCCGACTTCGAGGAAGGCCCGCAGCAGCCAACCAGCGAGCAGATGCGCGCCGCCGCCGAGGCCGCCGGCCTCGCCTACGCCTGGCTGCCGGTGCAGCCCGCCTACCAGTCGCCCGAGCAGATCGCGCGCATGGCCGAGCTGCTCGAGAGCCTGCCGCGGCCGCTGGTCGCCTTCTGCCGCAGCGGCACGCGCTCCGGCAAGCTCTACCAGGCCGCCATCGCGCGCTGACGCGCAGGCTGCGGAGGCGCGCTCGGCGATGATCGTCCGCACGCGCGCCCGCTTCCTGCTGCTGGCCATCCTGCCGCTGCTGCTGTCGCTCGGGCTGATCGCCCTGGCGATGCGCCAGCAGCAGCAGGATCTCTCGCGCCGCGAGCGCCAGGTGGTGGAGAACGCCATCATGGCCGCCAAGGAGGTGGAGCTGCTCAACCGCGTGAACCAGGCGCGCAGCGCGCTCGCGCCGCTGTACGACACGCGCCGCGACGACGACGAGATCCGCGCCGAGGCGCTGCAGCTGCTCACCGCCATGGCCAGCGGCATCGACGACTACTTCTTCGTCTTCGACGCCAGCGGCCGCAACCTGCTGCACCCGCGCCAGCCCGAGCTGCAGGGCCAGGACCTGTGGGACCTGCAGGATCCGCAGGGCGTGCACGTGATCCGCGAGCTGATCGCGCGTGCCCACGAAGGCGGCGGCTACGTGCGCTATCTCTGGGAAAAGCCCTCGGCGCGCACGCTCAAGCCCAAGCTGGCCTATGCCATCTCGCTGCCGCGCTGGAACATGATGATCGGCACCGGCGTCTACCTCGACGACATCCAGGCCACGCTGGCGCGGCTGGACGCCCAGGTCGACGAGAACGTCACCACCACCATGCTGTGGATCGCCGCCATCGCGGTGCTGGGCATCGTGCTGATCGGCGGCTGCGGCCTGGTGCTCAACCTGGGCGATGCGCGCGTGGCCGATGCCAAGCTGCGCAACCTCGCGCGCCAGGTGGTGAAGTCGCAGGAGGACGAGCGCGCCCACCTCTCGCGCGAGCTGCACGACAGCACGAGCCAGACGCTGGTGTCGATCAAGCTGCTGCTCGAATCCGCCCTCACCCAGCTGGGCCGCGAGGCCGCGCCGGCGGCGCTGCAGCGCGCCGTGCAGCGCCTCGGCGACGCGCTGCACCAGGTGCGGCGCATCTCGCACCGGCTGCGCCCGGCCGAGCTCGACACGCTGGGCCTGC
The DNA here is from genome assembly GCA_017983795.1 of Piscinibacter sp. Lineage (GTDB taxonomy): Bacteria > Pseudomonadota > Gammaproteobacteria > Burkholderiales > Burkholderiaceae_C > Piscinibacter. The sequence goes on along the minus strand of JAGOAS010000003.1, from coordinate 30,141 downwards.
CGGCCGCGCTCGACGACCTGGCCGCCGAGTTCGACCAGCACGGCCGCGCGCGCGTCGCGCTGCAGCTGTGGGGCGAGGCGCCGACCCTGCCCGACGAGGTCAACACCGTGCTGTTCCGCGTCGTGCAGGAATCGCTGACCAACATCGAGAAGCACGCGCGCGCCTCGCGGGTGCAGATCCGGCTCATCTTCCATGCCGGCGGCCTGCGCCTGCGCATCGTCGACGACGGCATCGGCTTCGACGTGCCGGCCATCCGCGTCGACCCGCGCCGCGGCATCGGCATGCGCAACATGCGCGAGCGCGTCGAGTCGATCGGCGGCAGCTTCACGATCGCCTCGCAACCCGGCCGCACCGCGGTGCTGGCCGAGTTGCCGCAGCGCGCCATCGAGCGGCTGCGCGAGCCGGTGCAGGAGGCGGCCTGATGACGGCCTCGACCCGTATCCTGCTGGTCGACGACCACCCGCTGGTGCGCGAAGGGCTGCGCGCGCGGCTCGCGCAGACGCCCGGCCTCGAGGTCGTCGGCGAGGCCGGCGACGCCGAGCAGGCCTTCGCACGCGTGAGCATGCTGCGCCCCGACCTGGTGCTGATGGACGTCGGCATGAAGCAGGTCAGCGGCATCGAGCTCACCGGCCGGCTGCGCGCGCAGTACCCCGAGCTGCGCGTGCTGATGCTCAGCATGTACGACAACCCCGAGCACGTGCACCGCGCGCTCGCCGCCGGCGCGATGGGCTACGTGCTGAAGGAGGCGCCGGCCGAGGAGATCGTCGACGCCATCCTGGCCGTCGCCGCCGGGCGCAGCTTCCTCGGCACCGGGCTGGCCGGCCGCGCCGCCCGCGCCGACGGCGCGCGCCCGCTGCTGTCGCAGCGCGAGAGCGAGATCCTGCGCGGCCTGGCGCGCGGGCTGGCGAGCCGGCAGATCGCCGAGGAGCTGGGCATGAGCGTGCGCACCGTCGAGACGCACCGCCAGAACATCCGCCGCAAGCTCAACCTGGGCGGCCAGGCCGAGCTGATCAAGTACGCCGTCGAGCGCTGCAGCGACCCGGCTGCGTAGAACCACGTAGCGGAAAGCTCCCCTGGCGCGGGGCGGGCTTTGCGGTCACAGTTCGCAGCGCTTCCAAAGGCTCCCCTCGAGGATAGACCCCCATGAATGCCCTGTTCGCCTTCGCGCGGGCCGTCGACTGGCTGACCGACCGGTTCGGTTCGTTCGCCAAGTGGGCGGTATTCCTGTCGTGCTTCATCAGCGCCGGCAACGCCGTGGTGCGCTACGCGCTGGACATCAGCTCCAACGCCATGCTCGAGGTGCAGTGGTACATGTTCGCCGCCTGCGTGATGCTCGGCGCGGCGCAGGTGCTGCGCCTGAACGAGCACGTGCGCGTCGACGTGCTCTACGGCCGCTACAACGGCAAGACGCAGGTGCTGATCGACCTCTTCGGCCTGCTGTTCTTCCTGCTGCCGGTGATGCTGCTGATGGTCTACCTGTCGACGCCGCTGTTCATCAAGTGGTACGAGTCGGGCGAGATGTCCAGCCAGGCCGGCGGCCTGATCCGCTGGCCTGCGATGCTGACGCTGCCGCTGGGCTTCGCGCTGATGACGCTGCAGGGCGTGGCCGAGGTGATCAAGCGCATCGGCTGGCTGATGCACAAGTACGACCTCGACATCCACTACGAGAGGCCGCTGCAATGAGCATGGAGAACTTCGCCCCGCTGATGTTCGCGGGGCTCATCGTGATCATGCTGATCGGCTTCCCGGTGGCGTTCTCGCTGTCGGCGCTGGGCCTGCTGTGCGGCTTCGTTGCCATCGAGATGGGTTGGTTCTCGCCGGCCTTCATGGCCAACCTGCCGCTCAACGTGTTCGGCATCCTCAGCAACGACCTGCTGCTGGCGATCCCCTTCTTCACGCTGATGGGCGCCATCCTCGAGAAATGCGGCCTCGCCGAGGACATGCTCGACTCCATGGGCCAGCTGTTCGGCCCGGTGCGCGGCGGCCTGGGCTACTCGGTGATCATCGTCGGCTTCATCCTCGGCGCCGTCACCGGCACGGTGGCCGGCCAGGTGATCGCGATGGCGATGATCTCGCTGCCGGTGATGATGCGCTACGGCTACAACATGCGCTATGCCACCGGCGTGCTGGCTGCCTCGGGCACGATCACGCAGCTGGTGCCGCCCTCGCTGGTGCTGGTGGTGCTGGCCGACCAGCTCGGCCGCTCGGTGGGCGACATGTACAAGGGCGCCTGGGGGCCGTCGATCCTGCAGGTGCTGCTGTTCGCGCTCTACACCTTCGCGCTCAGCCGCATCCGCCCCGGCTTCGTGCCCGGCGTGCCCAAGGAAGCGCGCACGCTGAGCGGCACGGCGCTGGTGATCAAGTGCCTGCGCGGCATCATCCCCTCGTTCGTGCTGATCTTCGCCGTGCTCGGCAGCATGGGCGGCCTGCCCGGCATCAACACCGCCATCTGCACGCCCACCGAGGCCGGCGCGATGGGCGCGGTCGGCGCCTTCATCCTCGCCGCGATGCACGGCCGCCTCAAGTGGGAACTGGTCAGGGGCGCGATGGAGGGCACCATGCGCATCACGGCGATGGTGGTGTTCATCCTGATCGGCTCGCGCGTGTTCTCGCTGGTGTTCCAGGGCGTCGAAGGCGGCAAGTGGATCGAGCACATGCTGACCTCGCTGCCCGGCGGCCAGGTCGGCTTCCTCGTCGCCGTCAACGTCTTCATCTTCTTCCTGGCCTTCTTCCTCGACTTCTTCGAGATCGCCTTCATCATCCTGCCCTTCCTCGGCCCGGTGGCCGACAAGATGGGCATCAACATGATCTGGTTCGGCGTGATGCTGTGCGTCAACATGCAGACCAGCTTCATGCACCCGCCCTTCGGCTTCGCGCTGTTCTACCTGCGCGGCATCGCCGACACCCTGCACAAGGGCGGCGCGCTGCCGCGCAAGGTGGAGTCCAGCGACATCTACCTCGGCTCCATCCCCTGGGTGCTGCTGCAGCTGCTGCTGGTGGGCATCGTCATCGCCTTCCCGCAGACCGTCACCGCCTTCCTCGACGAGGAGGTCAAGATCGACCTCGACAAGGTGAAGATCGAGGCGCCGACCGAAAGCTACGGCGACAAGGACAAGAACGCCAATCTCGACGAGCTGTTCAAGACGCAGCCGCCGGCCGACGCCGGCAGCGCGCCGAAGTGAGCGCCGCACGGCCGTTCCGAAGGCGCTCGCGCCCCCTTGGGGGGCCGGGCCGCAGGCCCTGGGGGGCACCATGAGCCTCGCGCCGCCGGCCGGCGCCGAGCCGGCGGTGGAAGGCGCCGCCTTCACGCCGCTGATCAAGGGCACCGCCGCGGCGCTGATCGCCGGCCTGGCCGCCACCGGCTGGCGCGCCGCCGACACGCTGGCCACCGCGCCCGGCGGCTCGCGCTCCGCGCTGCTGTTCCTCGGCCTGCTGGCGGTGCTGGCCGCGTTCTGCTTCTGGTGGATCCTGATCAGCCGCACGCGCGTGACGGCCACGCATCTGCACCAGACCTGGTGGAGCGACAAGCGCGTGGTGCTGGCCGAGGTCACGCAGACCAAGCTGATCCTCATCCCCGGCCTGACCTGGCTGATCGCGCCGCGCCTGGTGGTGCGCACGCGCAGCACCGGCTCGGTGGTCTTCCACGCCGCCGAGCGGCCGGTGATCGCAGCCTTCGCGCGCATCAGCCTGGGCCTGCCCCCGCTGGGCGAGGACTGAACCCGAGCGTTCTCGACGCTCAGCGTGCCGCGTCCAGCGCCATCGCGTGCGCGTGGATGAGCGCGGCCTCGAGCGTGTAGCGGCCGGCGGCGAGGTCGGCTTCCAGCGTCACCGCATCGACACAGGCAAACGCCGCCACTTCGCCGTCGCGGTTCTCCGGTGTGAGCCGGCGTGGCACGACAGCCTGGAACAGCGTGGCGCGCTCGACCATGTAGCCCTCGCCCACCGGGCGGCGGATCTGCAGGTGGCCGAGCGGCTGCAGCGCGTCGAGCTCGGAAAGGCGCAGCCCGGCTTCTTCCCAGGTCTCGCGTTCGAGCGTGAGCTGCACCGTCTCGCCGGCCGCCATCAGGCCGCCGACCAGCGTGTCCCACAGGCCCGGATCGGTGGCCTTGTCGTGCGCGCGCTGCTGCACCCAGAAGCGGCCGTCGGGATGGCGGCCGACCAGATGCACCGCCTGCGTGATCAGGCCCAGCGGCCGCATCGCGGCGCGCTCGATGGCGCCGTGCACCTTGCCTTCGGCGTCGATCACCGGCAGCAGCTCGTCGCGCCAGCGGCTCGCGAGGCCCTGCTCGTGCAACCAGGCGGCGAGCTCGGCCAGTGCCTCGTCGTCGCGCGAGCTCACCTGCCAGGCGCCGCGCTCGTGGCGCAGCGGCGCCCCGTCGGCCGCCATGCGTGCGCCGATCGCCGGCTCGATGGAGCCGACCTCGGCCGGGCCGAAGCGCAGCGGCTCGCGCGGCGCGAGCGGCGGCTGCGCGGCGCGCCGGCGCAGCTCGGCCAGCCAGGGCGCGTCGGGCTGGGTCATGCCGTGCCGCCTTCCAGCAGCGCGCGCAAGGCCGCTTCGTCGAGCACCGGCACGCCCAGCTCGCGCGCCTTGTCGAGCTTGCTGCCGGCCTCCTCGCCGGCGACCACGAAGTGCGTCTTCTTCGAGACCGAACCGCTGACCTTGCCGCCGGCGGCTTCGATAAGCTCCTTGGCCTCGTCGCGCGAGAGCGTCGGCAGCGTACCGGTCAGCACCAGCGTCTTGCCGGCCAGCGGCTTGGGCGAGGTGTAGTCCTCGCCCTCGTGCTCGTCCCAGCCGATGCCGGCGGCACGCAGCTGCTCCACCACCTCGCGGTTGTGCGGCTGCTCGAAGAAGGTGCGGATGCTCTGCGCGACGATCGGGCCGACGTCGTTCACCTCGAGCAGCTGCTCGACGCTCGCGTCCATCACCCGATCGAGCGCGCCGAAGTGCTTGGCCAGATCCTTGGCCGTGGCCTCGCCGACTTGCCGGATGCCGAGCGCGTAGAGGAAGCGCGCCAGCGTCGTGTGCTTGCTCTTCTCCAGCGCGGCAACGAGCTTGGCCGCACTCTTCTCGGCCATGCGGTCGAGCGCCGCGAGCTTGGCCAGGCCCAGGGTGTAGAGCTCGGGCAGCGTGCGGATCAGGCCGCCGTCCACCAATTGATCGACCAGCTTGTCGCCCAGGCCTTCGATGTCCATCGCGCGCCGGCCGGCGAAATGCAGCAGCGCCTGCTTGCGCTGCGCGGCGCAGAACAGGCCGCCCGAGCAGCGATGGTCGATGCCGCCCTTCTCGCGCTGCACGCGGCTGCCGCACACCGGGCACTCGCGCGGCATGCGGAAATTGGGCACATAAGCTCTGCGCTCGCCGGGCACGCGGCCGACGACTTCGGGGATGACGTCGCCGGCGCGCCGCACGATCACCGTGTCGCCGATGCGCACGCCCTTGCGACGCAACTCGAAGAGGTTGTGCAGCGTCGCATTGCTGACCGTCGTGCCGCCCACGAAGACCGGCTCCAGCTTGGCCACCGGCGTGAGCTTGCCGGTGCGGCCGACCTGGATCTCGATGCCGCGCAGCAGCGTCATCTGCTCCTGCGCCGGGTATTTGTGCGCCACCGCCCAGCGTGGCTCGCGCGAGACGAAGCCGAGGCGCTTCTGCAGCGCGACCTCGTTGACCTTGTAGACCACGCCGTCGATGTCGAAGGGCAGCGCATCGCGCATCGCGGCGATGCGCTGGTGGAAGGCCACCAGCCCCGCCGAGCCCGCCACCACCGCGCGCTCGCGATTCACCGGCAGGCCGAAGGCGGCGATCGCGTCCAGCGTCGCGCTGTGCGTGGCCGGCTGCGCCCAGCCCTGCGCATCGCCCAGGCCGTAGGCGAAGAAGCTCAGCTTCTTGTCGGCCAGGGCGCGGCTGTCGAGCTGGCGCACCGCGCCGGCCGCCGTGTTGCGCGGGTTGATGAAGGTCTTGCCGCCGCGCTCGCGCTGGCGCTCGTTGAGGCGCTCGAAATCGTCGCGCCGCATGTAGACCTCGCCGCGGATCTCGATCAGCGGCGGGTGAGTGTTTGCAGGGCCCAGCAGCCGCAGCGGGATCTGGCCGATCGTGCGGATGTTGTGCGTGACGTCCTCGCCGGTCTCGCCGTCGCCGCGCGTCGCGGCCTGCACCAGCACGCCCGCCTCGTAGCGCAGGTTGATCGCCAGGCCGTCGAACTTCAGCTCGGCGGCGTATTCGATCGCGGCATCGGCCTCGCCGAGCTCCAGCTCGCGGCGCACGCGCGCGTCGAAGGCCTCGGCGCCTGCGGCCGTGGTGTCGGTCTCGGTGCGGATCGAGAGCATGGGCACCGTGTGCTTCACCGGCACGAGGCCCGGCAGCACCTCGCCGATCACGCGTTGCGTCGGCGAATCGGGCGTCAGCAGCTCGGGCTGCGCCGCCTCGATGGCCTGCAGCTCCTGGAACAGGCGGTCGTACTCCGCATCCGGAATCTCCGGCGCATCGAGCACGTAGTAGCGGTGCGCATGGTGTTGCAGCGTGGCGCGCAGTTCGGCGGCGCGCGCCGCGGGATCCTTGGAAGTCATGCAGCGTTCTAGCTGAACAGGCGCCGCGCCGCCGACGAGCCCGCGGGCAGGCCGCGCGCCTCGAGCGCGTCGTACAGCGATTTCAGCTCGCTGCCGATGATGGCGAAGCCCTCGGCCGCCAGCGCATTGCCGTTGTCGTCGACGATGGCCGCATCCATGCCCAGCGAGAGCGCCTGCGCGCTCGCCTGCCAGGCGACGAAGGGTTCACTCGCCGGGTCGGTCTGCGGCACGTCGAAGCTGAGCGTCACGTCGCGCAGCGCCGACTGGTTGGGGTCGTCCGCCAGCGCGGCCTGCGAATCGAAGGCCAGCGTCAGCACCGGCGGTGCGCCCTCTTCCGCACCGGGCAGCACCAGCCGCCCCGGCACCATGCCCGGCACGAAGCCGTGGCGCGCCGCATGCTGCTGGATGAAGCCCACGCTCCAGGCCACCGAGCGCGAGCGCAGGTGCACCGCGAGCTGCGCATCGTGCTCGCCGGCGAAGGTGTCGAGCTCGCGCGCGCGCGCCACCACCTCGAGCATGTCGGGGAAGTCGGCCATCGCGCCGACGCCTTCCGCGAAGGCCTCGACCTTCTGCACGAACTCGGAATATTCGATCTCGTTCAGCGCGCCGCCGCGGTTGGCCAGCTGAACGCCCGCCTGGAACTCGGAATAACGCTGGCCTGCGAAGGGCGGCTCCCATTCCTTGGTGAGCGCGTTCAGACCCTCGATGAAGAAGGGCTTGCTGCCGGCGCGCCGCGTGGGCGGCAGGTGCGTGATGGCCATCTCGCCGCTGATCTGCACTTCGACGGTCAGCGTGGCGATGGCGTCGATCAGCGCGTCCAGGCGCGGCTGCATGCGGCGCGCCGGGCGCAGGTCGGCGGGCGGCGTCTCGATGCCGGGCTCGCTGGTCGGTGCGTCGAAGCTGGGCTCGACGCCGCCCTCGCCCAGGCCCGGCTCGCGCTGGGTCTCGCCGCGCGGCGCCAGCACGCGCCGCGGCTGCGCGCGCCGCGCCTGCCACCACAGGTGCGCGGCCATCGCCGCCAGCACCGCCGCACCGAACAGAGCCAAGGCGACGGTGAGTGTCATGCGTTCGTCCTCAGGCCGCTTCGGCCATCGAAACCGCGGCTTCCATGTCGACCGCGACGATGCGCGAGACGCCCTGCTCCTGCATGGTCACGCCGATCAGCTGCTCGGCCATCTCCATCGCGATCTTGTTGTGGCTGATGAAGAGGAACTGCGTGCCCGCGGCCATCTCCTTCACCAGCTTCGCGTAGCGCTCGGTGTTGGCGTCGTCCAGCGGCGCGTCGACCTCGTCGAGCAGGCAGAACGGCGCCGGGTTGAGCTGGAAGATGGCGAACACCAGCGCGATCGCGGTGAGCGCCTTCTCGCCGCCCGAGAGCAGGTGGATGGTGCTGTTCTTCTTGCCGGGCGGCTGGGCCATCACCTGCACGCCGGCATCGAGGATCTCGTCGCCGGTCATCACCAGCTTGGCCTGGCCGCCGCCGAACAGGCTGGGGAACATGCGGCCGAAGTGTTCGTTGACCTGGTTGAAGGTGCTGCCCAGCAGGTCGCGCGTCTCGAGGTCGATCTTGTGGATGGCGTCTTCCAGCGTGGTGATCGCGTCCGTCAGGTCGGCGTTCTGCGCATCGAGGAAGGTCTTGCGCTCGCGCGCCGCGGTGAGCTCGTCCAGCGCCGCGAGGTTGACCGCGCCCAGCGCATTGATCTCGCGGTTGATGCGGTCGATCTCGCCCTGCAGTCCGTAGAGCTTGACGCCGCCCTCCTCGATATTCTTCGCCAGCGCTTCCAGATCGACCTGCGCCGCGCTGAGCTGCTCCAGATACTGCGCGCCGCCCAGCTGCGCGGCCTGCTCTTCCAGCTGCAGCTTGGTGATGCGCTCGCGCAGCGGCTCCAGGCTCTGCTCGTGCGAGAGGCGCTGCTCTTCCGAGCGGCGCATGCGCAGCGTCAGGTCGTCGTACTCGCTGCGCTTGGCGCCCAGCGCGGCCTCACGCTCCAGCTTCAGGGCCAGCGCGGTCTGCAGGCCGGCCTGCGCGGCGGCGTCGGTGAGCTTCTCGAGCTCTTCGCCGAGCTGCTGCAGCGAGGCTTCGTTGCCCGCCACCTGCTGCAGCGCCGTCTCGATGCCGCGCTGCAGTTCGCCGCGCCGCGCCGCCAGCGAACGCGCGTGAAACTGCGCCTCCTGGCTCTGGCGCTCCAGCGCACGCAGCTGTTCTCTGGCCTCGGCCAGCTTGCGCTCGGCCGTGATCACGCCTTCGTCGAGCTCGGCATGGCGCTCCTGCGTGGTGGCGAGCTGCATGTCGAGTTCCTCGAACTTCGCCTCGCCGGTGGCGCGGCGCTCGTTCAGGTCTTCGAGCTGGGCGTCGAGCTCGGCGAGTTCCTCGTCGAGCTGGGCGCGGCGCGTGCTGGTCTGCTCGGCCAGCTGCGACAGGCGCAGCAGTTCCACCTGCAGCTGGTGGGCACGCGTCTGCGCCTCGGCGGCATCGCGGCGCACCGTGGCCAGGCGCTGCGAGGCCTCGGTGTAGGCCGCTTCGCTTCGCACCAGGGCGCTGCGAGCTTCGTCGGCGATCAAGGCCTGGGCGCGCAGCTGGCGCTCCAGGTTCTCGATCTCCTGCGCGCGCGCCAGCATGCCGGCCTGCTCGGAATCGGGCGCGTAGAAGGCCACGGCGAACTGGCTGATCTGGTGGCCCTCGCGGGTCATGATCACTTCGCCGTGCGTCAGCTTGCCGCGCGCGGCGAGCGCCTCGTCGATGCTGGCGGCGGTATAGACGCCTTCCAGCCAGTCGTTGAGCAGCGCCTTCAGCCCGGCGTCACCGAGACGCAGCAACTCGGAGAGGCGCGGCAGCGTCTGGTGCGTATTGGCGATCGCCGCCTGCGGCGGCGTGTAGAAGGCCAGCTTGGCCGGCGGCGCATCGTCGGCGAAGGCGCGCACCGTCTCGACGCGGCCCACCTCCAGCGCATTGAGGCGCTCGCGCAGCGCCGCTTCCAGCGCCGTCTCCCAGCCGGCCTCGATGTGCACCTTGGTCCACAGGCCCTGCAGGCCGTCCAGGCCGTGCCGGGCCAGCCAGGGCTTGAGCTTGCCTTCGGTCTGCACCTTCTCCTGCAGTGCACGAAGCGCTTCCAGGCGCGCCGACAGGTCGGCCAGCTTGCCGGCCTCGGCGTTGACCTGATCCTGCTTGGCGCGGCGCTCCTCGTCGAGCGCCGGCACCTGCTCCTGCAGCTCGTGCAGGCGCGCATCGGCCAGGCCTTGCGATTCCTCGGCGGCGGCGAAGCTGGTCTTCAGCTCGGCCAGGCGCTCGGTGTCGGGCGCGGCGAGCTGCTGCTTCTCACCGGCGAGGCGCTCGCGGCGCGCATTGAACTGGCGGCGCTGCTCGTCGATGTTGCGGCTCTCGGCGGCCAGCAACTGGATCTGCTGCTGCACCTGCGCGACCACGTTGCGCTGCTCGTTGCTCCTGCCCTGCGCGGCACGCACTGCGTCCTCGAAGTTCGGCAGGTTGCCCGAGTGCTCCTCGGCCTGCGCGGCCAGCACCTCGCCCTGCTCCTCGGCGGCGGCGATCTGCTCGGCGATCTGGCCGAGTTCGTCTTCGGCCTCGCGCTGGCGCTGCGCCCACTGCTCGCTGCTCGCCTTGAGCTCGACGAGGCGCTGCTCGACGCGCGCGCGGCCTTCGACCACATAGCGGATGCGCTCTTCCAGCCGGCTCACTTCGAGCGCGGCCTCGGCGAGCAGGCCTTGCGCACCGTGCAACTCGTCGCTCGCGGCGTAGTGCGCCTGGCGGATCGTCTCCAGCTCGGCCTCGCCGTGGCGCAGCTCGGCCATGCGTGCTTCCAGCGCATTGGTGGCTTCCAGATGGGCCTTCTTGACGCGCTCCTCCTCGCTGGCCGCGTCGCGGTGCTTGAGGAACCAGAGCTGGTGCAGCTTGAGCTCGCCGCTTTGCTGCAGGCCGCGGTACTGCGTCGCCACCTCGGCCTGCTTCTCCAGCTTGTCGAGGTTGGTGGTCAGCTCGCGCAGGATGTCTTCCACGCGCGTCAGGTTCTCGCGCGTGTCCTTGAGGCGGTTCTCGGTCTCGCGGCGGCGCTCCTTGTACTTGGAGACGCCGGCGGCTTCCTCGAGGAACAGGCGCAGTTCCTCGGGCTTGGATTCGATGATGCGGCTGATCGTGCCCTGGCCGATGATGGCGTAGGCGCGCGGGCCCAGGCCGGTGCCGAGGAACACGTCCTGCACGTCGCGGCGCCGCACCGGCTGGTTGTTGATGTAGTAGCTCGAGGTGCCGTCGCGCGTCAGCACGCGCTTCACCGCGATCTCGGCGAACTGGTTCCACTGGCCGCCGGCGCGCGCGTCGGCGTTGTCGAAGACGAGCTCGACGCTGGAACGCGAAGCCGGCTTGCGGTTGCCCGAGCCGTTGAAGATCACGTCCTGCATGGACTCGCCGCGCAGCTCGCTGGCCTTGCTCTCGCCCAGCACCCAACGCACCGCGTCCATGATGTTGGACTTGCCGCAACCATTGGGCCCGACCACGCCGACCAGCTGCCCCGGCAGCTGGAAGTTGGTGGGCTCGGCGAACGACTTGAAGCCGGAGAGCTTGATGGAGTTCAGGCGCATGGGAGAGCGGGATGATGCCCGGCGTCGAGGCGTTTCGACCTTTCGCCAAGTCCTTGATTCATATGAGAAAACCCGCGCGTTTGCGGGCCTTCTGCGGGGCGGGATGATAGCATCGCGGCCTTCGCGCATCCCTCTCCAGTCGTGTCCGCCATGGCCAAGAAGTCCCCTGCCCGCCCGCCGCTCAAGGAACGAGCGATACCGCCCAATCCGCCCAGCGCGCCGAGCAAGGAACTGCACGTCTTCCCCAACCCGGCGCCGGAGCGCGACTACGTCATCCAGTTCCAGGTGCCCGAGTTCACCTGCCACTGCCCGCTGACCGGCCAGCCCGACTTCGCGCACTTCACCATCGACATGATCGCGGACGAGCTCTGCGTCGAGCTGAAGAGCCTGAAGATGTATTTCTGGAGCTATCGCAACGAGGGCGCCTTCCACGAGAAGGTGACCAACACCATCCTCGACGACATCGTGAAGGCCACTGCGCCGCGCTTCGTCCGCATCACCGCCAAGTGGTACGTGCGCGGCGGCATCTACACCAACGTGGTGGCCGAGCATCGCAAGAAGGGCTGGAAGCCGCAGCCGCTGGTGCAGTTGCCTGCGCATGCGGCCGAAGGCGGGCTGTTGTGACATGCCGCCGCCACAGTTCGTGACGTCGGAGCGCGTCGCCGACCGGGCAGGCCGGGCTGTGCGCGGCCCGATATCCGTGCTCGCCCGGCCTGCCCGGCCGACGCCGGCCCACCAATGGTGCAGCGCGTTCTTCGCCGGCCTCGCTGGTGCCTCGGCGAGGGCGTGGCCCGCCGGTCGAGCACCGATATCGGGCGGCGCGCAGACCGGCGGGCCACGCCCTCGCCGCGCTCCCTGGAAGATGCGATGAACCCGCTGCTCACCCGCCTCCACCCCTACCCGTTCGAACGCCTGCGCGAGCTGACGCGCGGCATCACGCCCAACCCCGCGCTCAAGCCCATCGG
>JAGOAS010000003.1:0-17922 GCA_017983795.1 Piscinibacter sp. | reverse complement strand
CGCCCTCGCCGCGCTCCCTGGAAGATGCGATGAACCCGCTGCTCACCCGCCTCCACCCCTACCCGTTCGAACGCCTGCGCGAGCTGACGCGCGGCATCACGCCCAACCCCGCGCTCAAGCCCATCGGCCTGGGCATCGGCGAGCCCAAGCACGCCACGCCGGAGCTGATCAAGCGCGCGCTGATGGACAACCTCGCCGGCCTCGCCAGCTACCCCGCCACCGCCGGCGAGCCCAAGCTGCGCGAAGCCTGCGCCGCCTGGGTGCAGCGCCGTTACGGCGTGACGCTGGACGCCGCCACGCAGCTGCTGCCGGTGATCGGCTCGCGCGAGGCGCTGTTCTCGCTGGCGCAGACGGTGATCGACCCGAACCGGCCCGGCGCGACCGTCGTCTGCCCCAATCCCTTCTATCAGATCTACGAGGGCGCGGCCCTGCTCGCCGGCGCGTTGCCGCACTACGCCAACAGCGACCCGGCGCGCAACTTCGCGGTCGACTGGGCGAGCGTGCCGGCCGAGGTCTGGGCGCGCACGCAGCTGCTCTACGTCTGCTCGCCCGGCAACCCGACCGGCGCGGTGATGCCGCTCTCGGAGTGGAAGACCCTCTTCGAGCTGAGCGACCAGCACGGCTTCGTGATCGCCTCCGACGAGTGCTACTCGGAGATCTACTTCCGCGACGAGCCGCCGCTCGGTTCGCTGGAGGCCGCCACGCAGCTCGGCCGGCGCGACTTCCGCAACCTGGTCGCGCTCACCAGCCTGTCGAAGCGCTCCAACGTGCCGGGCATGCGCTCGGGCTTCGTCGCCGGCGATGCGGCCGTTCTCAAGCAGTTCCTGCTCTACCGCACCTACCACGGCAGCGCGATGAGCCCGGTGGTGCAGGCGGCCAGCATCGCGGCCTGGAGCGACGAGGCGCACGTGGTCGACAACCGCAACCTCTACCGCACCAAGTTCGCCCAGGTGACGCCGCTGCTGGCGGGCGTGATGGATGTCGCGCTGCCTGACGCCGGCTTCTACCTCTGGGCGGGCGTGCAGGGCGGCGACGACGTAGCCTTCGCCCTGCAGTTGCTCGCTCAATACAATGTGGCGGTGCTGCCCGGCAGCCTGCTGGCGCGCGAAGCCGGCGGCGTCAACCCGGGTGCCGGCCGCATCCGCATGGCGCTGGTCGCCGGCGTCGACGAATGTCTCGAAGCCGCGCAGCGCATCGTTTCCTTCATCCAATCCCGCTGAGCCATGAGCCAACAACTGCAGAACATCATCGACGTCGCCTGGGAAGGCCGTGCGAATATCACCGCGACCGGCAGCCCCGAGGTGCGCGAGGCGGTCGAGCAGGTCATCGCCGACCTCAACGCCGGCCGCCTGCGCGTGGCCGAGCGCCAGGGCGTGGGCCAGTGGACGGTCAACCAGTGGGTCAAGAAGGCAGTGCTGCTGAGCTTCCGCCTGAACGACAACCACGTCATGCGCGCCGGCGACCTGAGCTTCTTCGACAAGGTCGAGACCAAGTTCGGCCACGTCAGCGAAGACGCGATGCGCGCCACCGGCATCCGCGTGGTGCCGCCGGCCGTGGCGCGCCGCGGCTCGTATCTCGCCAAGAACGTGGTGCTGATGCCCAGCTACGTGAATATCGGCGCCTACGTCGACGAAGGCACCATGGTCGACACCTGGGCCACCGTCGGCTCCTGCGCGCAGATCGGCAAGAACGTGCACCTGTCGGGCGGCGTGGGCATCGGCGGCGTGCTGGAGCCGCTGCAGGCCAACCCGACCATCATCGAGGACAACTGCTTCATCGGCGCGCGCTCGGAGGTGGTGGAAGGCGTGATCGTCGAGGAGAACTCGGTGATCTCGATGGGCGTGTACATCGGCCAGAGCACCAAGATCTACGACCGCGCCACCGGCGAGGTGAGCTACGGCCGCATCCCGGCCGGCTCGGTGGTGGTCAGCGGCAACCTGCCCAGCGCCGACGGCAAGTACAGCCTCTATTGCGCGGTGATCGTCAAGCGCGTCGACGCGCAGACGCGCGCCAAGACCAGCATCAACGACCTGCTGCGCGCCTGAGCGCAGCCTCACGACAACTCGACGGGAGGAACGGCATGAGCGGCGGTGGAAACATGGAGCGCGTGCTTCGCCTGATGGCGGAGAAGAACGCCTCGGACGTGTACCTGTCGGCCAATTCGCCGATCCTCATCAAGATCAACGGGCAGTTGCTGCAGCTGTCCGACCAGCCGCTGACGCACTCGCAGCCGCGCCAGCTGCTGGCCGAGCTGCTGACGCCCAGCCAGCTCGAGGAGCTCGACGACACCGGCGAGCTCAACATGAGCATCGGCCTGCCCGGCGTGGGCAGCTTCCGCCTCTCCGGCTTCAAGCAGCGCGGCTCGATCGCGGCGGTATTCCGCTGCATCCCGGTGGTGATCCCGACGCTGGAGAGCCTGAACGTCCCGACCATCCTCAACACGCTGATCCTCGAGAAGCGCGGCCTGATCCTGATGGTCGGCGCCACCGGCACCGGCAAGAGCACCACGCTGGCGGCCATGCTCGAGCAGCGCAACCAGCAGATGGCCGGCCACATCCTCACCATCGAAGATCCGATCGAGTTCCTGTTCACCAACAAGAAGTCGGTGGTCAACCAGCGCGAGGTCGGGCGCGACACCAATACGCTGCAGGTCGGCCTGAAGAACGCGCTGCGCCAGGCGCCCGACTGCATCATGATCGGCGAGATCCGCGACCGCGAGACCATGACCTCGGCGATCTCGTACGCGCTGTCGGGCCACCTGGTGCTCTCGACGCTGCACGCCAACAACAGCTACCACGCGCTCGGGCGGATTCTTTCCTTCTACACGCCGGAAGCGCGCCCCGCCCTGCTGGCCGACCTGGCCGCGGGCCTGAAATCCATCATCTCGCAGCGCCTGGTGCGCGCGGTGGCCGGCGGCCGCATCCCGGCGGTGGAGGTGATGCTCAATACCAAGCTGGTTTCCGAGCTCATCGAGCAGGGCGACTTCACCGGCGTGAAGGAGGCGATGGAGAAATCCATGGCCGAAGGCTCGCAGACCTTCGAGCAGGATCTGGCGCGCCTGATCACCGGCGACCTCATCACGCGCGACGAAGGCCTGGCCTACGCCGACTCGCCGACCAACCTGATGTGGCGCCTGCAGAACGACATGTCGCCGGTCTCGCGCATCCAGCCGAAGAAGGAAGAGACCGACGATCAGCCCACCTTCACCGACATCCAGCTCGACGTGCGCGAGGAGACCAGCACGATGTCGGGCCTCTTGCGCCCCTGAGGATGTCGAACCGCACGCTGCATCTCACCGAGCAGCTGATCGCCTGCCGCTCGGTGACGCCGGACGACGGCGGTTGCCAGGATCTCATCCGCGAGCGCCTCGCGCCGCTGGGCTTCAGCTTCGAGACCCTCGTCAGCGGGCCGGACGACTTCCGCGTCACCAATCTCTGGGCGCTGCGCCGCGGCAGCGACGCCAAGGCGCCGCTGCTCGCCTTCGCCGGCCACACCGACGTGGTGCCCACCGGGCCGCTGGAGCAGTGGCGCAGCGACCCGTTCGTGCCCACGCATCGTGACGGCCGGCTGCACGGCCGCGGCGCCGCCGACATGAAGAGCTCGCTGGCCGCGATGGTGGTGGCCACCGAGGAGTTTCTCGCTGCGCAGCCGGCGCACCGTGGCTCGCTGGCCTTCCTGCTCACCAGCGACGAGGAAGGGCCGGCCGTCGACGGCACCGTGAAGGTGGTGGAATGGCTGCGCGCGCAGGGCGTGCGGATGGACGCCTGCATCGTCGGCGAGCCGACCTCGGTCGACAAGCTCGGCGACATGGTCAAGAACGGCCGGCGCGGCTCGCTCTCGGGCAAGCTCACCGTGAAGGGCGTGCAGGGCCACATCGCCTACCCGCATCTGGCCAAGAACCCCATCCACCTCGCCGCGCCGGCGCTGGCCGAACTGGCCGGCATCGAGTGGGACCGCGGCAACGCCTACTTTCCGCCGACCAGCTGGCAGATGTCCAACATCCACGCCGGCACGGGCGCCAGCAACGTCATCCCGGGTGCATTGGTGGTGGATTTCAACTTCCGCTTCTGCACCGAATCCACGCCCGAGTCCTTGAAGGCGCGCGTGCACGCGGTGCTCGATCGCCACGGGCTCGACTACACGCTCGATTGGACGCTCGGCGGCGAACCCTTCCTCACGCCGGTGGGCACGCTCAGCGAGGCGCTCGCGGCCGCGATCCGCGCCGAGACCGGCGTGGCCACCGAGCTCTCCACCACCGGCGGCACCTCCGACGGGCGCTTCATCTCGAAGATCTGCCCGCAAGTGATCGAGTTCGGGCCGCTGAACGCCAGCATCCACAAGATCGACGAATGGGTCGAGGTGGCCAGCCTCGAACCCTTGAAGAACATCTATCGCCGCACGCTCGAAGCGCTGCTCACATGAAGCTCATCGAATTGATCACCGCGCAAAGCGCCCGCCTCAAACAGGCGGGCGTTTCGTTTGGCCACGGCACCACCAACGCCTTCGACGAGGCGGCCTGGCTGGTGCTCGCCGCGCTCGGCCTGCCGCTGGACGCGCTGGAGGAACGTGCGCAGCACGAGCTCTCCGCCGAAGACGAAGCCAGGGCCATCGCGCTGGTGGACGAACGCATCGCCACCCGCAAGCCCGCCGCCTACCTGACGAAAGAAGCCTGGCTGCAGAACGTGCCCTTCTACGTCGACGAGCGCGTGATCGTGCCGCGCTCCTTCATCGCCGAACTGCTCGCCGACGGCGAGGGCGAAGGCACGCTGGATGCGTGGCTGTCGGATCGCACGCAGCGCGTGCTCGACCTGTGCACCGGCAACGGCAGCCTGGCGGTGATCGCCGCGATGGCCTACCCCGAGGTCAGCGTCGATGCCTGCGACATCTCCGGCGACGCACTCGCGGTGGCGCGCATCAACGTCGACAAGCACAAGCTCGGCCCGCGCATCCGTCTCTTCAAGTCGGATCTGCTGGACGCGGCCCAAGGCCCCTACGACCTGATCGTCTGCAACCCGCCCTACGTCAACAGCGAGAGCATGGCGGCGCTGCCGCCCGAGTACCGCGCCGAGCCCGCGCTGGCGCTGGCCGGCGGCGCCGACGGCATGGATCTGGTGCGGCGCATCCTGCGTGACGCGCCCAAGCAGCTCAGCGAGATCGGCGTGCTGGTGCTGGAGATCGGTCACGAGCGGCGCCACTTCGAGCGTGCCTTCCCCAAGGCCGAGGTCGCCTGGCTGCCCACCAGCGCCGGCGACGACGAGGTGCTGCTGATGACGCGCGACGCGCTGGTCAAGCTCGCGCGCCGCACGCAGGGCTGAAGCGATGCTGGTACTGAACGACATCTCGCTGCGCCGCGGCGTCAAGCTGGTGCTGGAGCACACCAGCGTCACGCTGCAGCCGGGCGAGAAGATCGGCCTGGTGGGCCGCAACGGCGCGGGCAAGTCATCGCTGTTCGCCTTGCTGACGGCCAAGCTGCAGAGCGATGGCGGCGAGGTGCAGATGCCGCCGCGCTGGCAGCAGCCCGGCGGCATGGCCGAGGTGGCGCAGGAGATGCCCGAGACCGGCGAAGGCGCGACCGACTTCGTGCTCGCCGGCGACACGCCGCTGCGGCTCGCGCAGGAGCGCCTGGCCGCCGCCGAGGCCCAAGACGATGGGCATGCGATCGCCGAGGCGCACCAGGCCATCCAGGATGCCGGCGGCTTCGACGCACGATCGCGCGCGCAGGCCATGCTGATGGGCCTGGGCTTTCGCAGCGAACAGCTCGACGCGCCGGTGAACAGCTTCTCCGGCGGCTGGCGCATGCGATTGCAGCTGGCGCGCGCACTGATGTGCCCGGCCGAGCTGATGCTGCTCGACGAGCCCACCAACCACCTCGACCTCGATGCGCTGGTGTGGCTGGAGGCCTGGCTGAAGCGCTACCCCGGCATGCTGATCGTGATCAGCCACGACCGCGAGTTTCTCGACGCGATCACCACGGTCACGCTGCACCTCGACGAGGCCAGGCTGACGCGCTACGGCGGCAACTACACCACCTTCGAGGAGATGCGCGCCGAACGCATGGCGCTGCAGCAGGCCAGCTACGCGCGCCAGCAGGAGCGCATCAGCCACCTGCAGAAGTTCATCGACCGCTTCAAGGCCAAGGCCAGCAAGGCCAAGCAGGCGCAGAGCCGCGTCAAGGCGCTGGCGCGCATGGAGAAGCTCGCGCCGGTGCTGACCGCGAGCGACTTCCAGTTCGAATTCCGCGAGCCACTGTCGCTGCCGAATCCGATGCTGGCGCTGGATGGCCTCGCCTGCGGCTACCGCGCCGACGATGGCCGCGAGACCACCATCGTGCACGGCATCGAACGTTCGGTGCTGGCCGGCCAGCGCATCGGCATCCTGGGCGCCAACGGCCAGGGCAAGTCGACCTTCGTGAAGACGGTGGCGCACGAGCTCGCGCCGCTGGCCGGCGCGATGACCGAGGGCAAGGGCCTGGCCATCGGCTACTTCGCGCAGCAGGAGCTGGACCTGCTTTCGCCGGCCGACGGCCCGCTGATGCACTTGATCCGCCTCGCACGCGACGTTGGCCCGCCGGCACGCGAACAGGAGCTGCGCGACTTCCTCGGCTCCTTCCGCTTCGTCGGCGACATGGTCACGCAAGCCGTGGGCAGCATGTCGGGCGGCGAGAAGGCGCGCCTGGTGCTCGCCATGCTGGTGTGGCAGCGCCCCAACCTGCTGCTGCTCGACGAGCCGACCAACCACCTCGACCTCACCACCCGCGAGGCGCTCTCGATGGCGCTCAACGAGTTCGAGGGCACGGTGATGCTGGTCAGCCACGACCGCGCGCTGCTGCGCGAGGTGTGCGACGAGTTCTGGCTGGTCGCCGACGGCGCGCTCAAGCCCTTCGACGGCGACCTCGACGACTACCAGCGCTGGCTGCTCGAGCGCAGCCGCGAGGCGGCCAAGGCCGCGGCCGATTCGTCGCGCAAGCTGCGCGAGGAGGCAGCGGCAGGCGGCAGCCGCCGCGAAGACCGCAAAGCCGCCGCCGCGGCGCGCCAGGCACGCGCCGACGAGATCAAGCCGCTCAAGAAAGAACTCACGCTCACCGACCATCGCCTGGGCGTGCTGTTCGGCGAGCGCGACAAGCTCGAGGCAAGCTTCGCCGACACCGCGCTCTCGCCCGAGCAGATCGCCGAGGCCGGCAAGCGGCTGAAGACGGTCAACGAGGACATCGAGCGCCTCGAAGGCCGCTGGCTCGAGCTCTCCACCCGCATCGACGAACTCGGCGCCGACCGCTGAAGCGGGCACCGCGCTTCTCCCTGTGCGGCGCGCGGTCATTCGATTGCACACAATCTAATTGCCAGCACTCGACTACAGTGGCGCCATGACGCGCTCCCTCGATTGGCTGCAACTCGATCGCCAGCTGTGCTTCGCGCTGTATTCGGCCTCGCTGGCGATGACCAAGATCTACAAGCCGCTGCTCGAGCCGCTCGGCCTGACCTACCCGCAATACCTCGTGCTGCTGGCGCTGTGGGAGCGTGACGGCCTGGCCGTCAACGAACTCGGCGAGCGGCTCTTCCTCGACTCGGGCACGCTGACGCCGCTGCTCAAGCGCATGGAAGCGGCCGGCTGGCTGCAGCGCAGCCGCGACGCCGCCGACGAGCGCCGCGTGATCGTGACGCTCACGCCCGAAGGCCGCGCGCTGCGCCGCCGCGCGCAGGCCGTGCCCAAGGCGCTGGCCGAGATCGCCGGCTGCACGGCCGACGAACTGATCTCCCTCACCGAGCGGCTGCAGCAATTGCGCACGCAGCTGCTCGATGCCCGTTCCCTCACCCATCCCGCCTGAAGGAGGCACCCCATGGCTCTCGAAAAAGTTGTCTATACCGCCCACGCCACCACCACGGGCGGCCGCGAAGGCAAGTCGCAGACCGACGACGGCAAGCTCGCCGTGACGCTGGCGCCGCCCAAGGAGATGGGCGGCAACGGCAACGGCACCAACCCCGAGCAGCTGTTCGCCGTGGGCTACTCGGCCTGCTTCATGGGCGCGATGAAGTTCGTTGCCGGCACGCAGAAGAAGGCGGTGCCGGCGGACGCCTCGATCAGCGCCGATGTGGGCATCGGCCCGATCCCGGCCGGCTTCGGCATCCAGGTGGCGATGCGCATCAGCATTCCCGGCTGGCCGAAGGCCGACGTGCAGGCGCTGGTCGACGCCGCGCACAAGGTCTGCCCCTACTCGAACGCCACGCGCGGCAACATCGACGTGACGCTGACGGTGGTCTGAGCCTTCGCTACGCGCGCATCAGCTGAAGCATCAGCTCGATGCGCGCTTGGATCGGCGTGAGCGTGCCCGCCGAGGGCAACTGATCGGCGGGCGTGGCCTGCACCGGGCCATCGAGGCAGCGCGTGCTGCGCCACACGGTGACGCCGGCCGCCTGCGCTTCGATCAACGCCGCTTCGAGCGCATGGTGCAGGCTGCCGTTGCCGGTGCCCGCCACGACCAGGCCCTTGACGCCGGCCGCCACCAGGGCACGAACGCCGTCGGGCCGCGCGCCGGCATGGCTGGTGACGAGCTCCACCCAGGGCCACTCGCCCTTCGCGATGCAGTCCAGGCCCAGCGGCTCGCCGGCCGGCCACTCGCGCAGACGCCGCACGCGGCCTTCCTCGATGCGCGCCAGCGGCCCGGCATCGCCCGAGCCGAAGGCATCGACGCGGTAGCTGTGGACCTTGCGCACGTCCAGCGCCGAGTGCACCGTGCCGGCCAGCACCGCCATCACGCCGCGCGCACCCGGCTCGCGCGCCAGCGTCACGGCATCGAGCAGGTTCTGCGGGCCGTCGCGCAGCAGCGCGGTGGCCGGCCGCATCGCCGCCGCCAGCACCACTGGCTTGGCCGGCACGAGCAGGCGCTGCAGCAGGTAGGCCGTCTCTTCCAGCGTATCGGTGCCGTGCGTGATCACCACGCCGGTGATGCCGGGCTGCGCCAGCTGATGCGCCACGCGCGCGGCCAGCGTGGCCCAGACCGCGAAGTCCATGTCCTTGCTGTCGAGCTGCGCCACCTGCTCGGTGACCAGCGGCACGCCGGCAAGCGCCGGCACCGCGTCGACCAGGGCCTGCACGCCCAGTTGCGCGGCGCTGTAGCCGATGTTGTCGGTGGCGCTGGCCGCGGTGCCGGCGATGGTGCCGCCGGTGGCGAGTACGGCCACGGTGCCTGGGGTGTCTTGCATTTTGCGCAAACTGGATGAAAATACAGGTGCTGGATAGGTATCCAGCCACGATTCAATCCCGCCCAGGAGAGCCCGTGCAGGAGAAGCCCAAACTCACCGACCGCCAGCAGCAGATCCTCGATCTCGTGCAGAGCGCCATCGAACGCACCGGCGCCCCGCCCACGCGGGCCGAGATCGCCGCCGAGCTCGGCTTCAAGTCGGCCAATGCCGCCGAGGAGCACCTGCAGGCCCTCGCCCGCAAGGGCGTGATCGAGCTGGTGGGCGGCACCTCGCGCGGCATCCGCTTGAAGTCTGACACACTGCGCGCCCTCGCCGAATCGCGCGTCAAGCAGTTCAGCCTGCCGCTGCAAAGCCTGGCGCAGCTCTCGCTGCCGCTGGTCGGCCGCGTGGCGGCGGGCTCGCCCATCCTCGCGCAGGAACACATCGACCAGACCTACGTCGTCGAGGCCAGCATGTTCCCGCGCCGGCCCGACTACCTGCTCAAGGTGCGCGGCATGAGCATGCGCGACGCCGGCATCATGGATGGCGACCTGCTCGCCGTGCAGAAGACCAAGGACGCGAAGAACGGCCAGATCGTCGTCGCGCGGCTGGGCGACGAGGTCACCGTCAAGCGCTTCCGCCGCACCCGCACGGGCGTCGAGCTGATTCCCGAGAACCCCGACTTCGAGACCATCGTCGTGCACCCCGGCGACGAGCAGTTCGAGCTCGAGGGTCTGGCCGTCGGGCTGATCCGCAACAACATGCTGATGTAGTGAGATGGCGGCCATGACCATCAAGTCGCCCAAGGCCGGCACGGCCGACGAGTGCGAGCGGCTCGAGCAGTTGCCCAACATCGGCCCGTCGCTGGCCGCCGATCTGCGCCTGATCGGCATCGGCACGCCCGCCGAGTTGCGCGGCAAGGATCCCTTCGTGCTCTACCAGAAGCTGTGCGCCGCCACCGGCCAGCGCCAGGACCCGTGCGTGCTCGACACCTTCATGGCCGCCACCGACTTCATGCGTGGCGCACCCGCCGCGCCGTGGTGGACGTACACGGCGCAGCGCAAGGCGCTGTTCGGGCAGGTCTGACCCCCGAGCTCAGCGCCGCGGTTCGAGCAGCAGCGTCTGCACCGCCGGCGCCGACCACAGCGGCGCATAGTCGACCTTCGCCCAGCGCTCGACGAAGCTGCGGTAGTGCGGCGAGAGCGCGATGCCCGACTGCCCCGTGGAGTGCATGAAGCGCGAATTCGCCAGGTCGCCGAGGTCGTAGATCGCGCGCAGCGAGGGGCCGTGCTCGTCGAGGTAGAGCTCGCCGGTCGTCAGGTCGGGCTTCAGGTTGACGCGCGACACGTTCACCGTGTAGGTATCGCCGCCCACCGGCGCGCGCAACTCGAACCAGCGCGCCAGCGCGGCCACCTTGCTGAACGGCCGGTGTTCGCTGCGCGCCTGGTGCACGCGGTCCCAGCGCCAGGCCGCCACATCCGCGCCCTGGGCGGCCTGGAGTTCATCCAGCGCCCGTGCCAATGCACGGTTGTTGATCTGGGCGCAGGTCTCGACGGCCGGCGTCGTCTTGTCGTCGCACCACCAGGCGTCCTGGCGATCCATCACGCCCTGCAAAGCCTCGCGCCAGGCGCGCGTGCTCGAATCCCACACGGTCGCACCCATCTCGTCGGCGAACAGGTCGTGCGCCAGATGCCGCACCCAGGCCCAGAAGATCAGCGGCGCGGGCTTGTTGCCGGCCATGCGGCCATCGAACGCTGCCAGCTCGCGCTGCGCGGCGGCGGCGAGCGGGTGTTCCGGCGCCGCCTGCTTGAGCAGGGGCAACAGTCTCAGCGCGGCGAGCGAAAGATCGTCGGCCTGCATGGCCCGCATGTCGGCTATCGATTGTTTGTCCTTCGCCGTCAGCATCTGTTCGATGCGCTGGTAGCGCCAGGGCGGCGCCCATTCGCTGCCGATGTAGTGCGGATAGTCGCTCGGATGGATGCGCTGGTTGGCCGTGGCGATCCAGCCGCGCGCCGGGTCGATCTCGCGCGGCGTGGCGCCCGCGTCGAGATAGCCGGCCCAGTCGTAGCGGGCTTCCCAGCCGGGCGACGGCACCTGGCCCTTGAGCTCGTTGTCGGGCTTGCGCAGCGGCACGCGCCCGGCCGACACCACGCCGATGTGCCCGGCGCGATCGGCCACCACCATGTTCTGCATCGGCGCCACGTTGCGCGCCGAGGCGCGCACGAATTCGTCGACCGAGCGTGCCGTGGTCATCTCCCAGCTCGCCTCCAGCGAGCCGGGGTCGGGGTCGAGCGCGGTCCAGCGCATCGCGATCGCGTAGCCCGGCGCCGAGGCCGGGCCGGTCAGCCCGGCGGCGACGGCGCCGCCGTCGGAGATCACCGGGCCGTGGCGCGTGGCGCGCGCCGTCATGCGCACGTCCGGCTGCCCTTTGACGCGGATCACCTCGTCGAAGGTCTCGAAGGCTTCCCAGCCTTGCGGCGTCTGGTACTTGCCGGGCTCGGCCGGGTGGATGCGCTCGAGGTAGAGGTCCTGCACGTCCGGGCCGGTGTTGGTGAAGCCCCAGGCGACGTGCTCGTTCTGGCCGAGCACGACGATGGGCAGCCCCGGCATGGTGGCGCCGGCCACGCGGCCGGCGGGCGTTTCGATGCGCGCGAAGTACCACAACGCCGGCGCGCTCAGCTTGAGGTGCGGGTCGTTGGCGAGCAGCGGCTTGCCGCTGGTGGTGTGCGAGCCGGCCAGCACCCAGTTGTTCGAGCCCACGCCCTCGATGCCGGACTCCGGCGCCGCCGCCAGCGCCTGCGCGCCCAGCCTGCCGTCGACCTTGAGCGAGCGGAACAGCGCCGCATAGTCGGCCGTGACCAGCGGCTTCTCGCCCGGGTAGGGCGGCAGCAGTTCGTTGATGCGATCGACCGGCAGGCGCAGCGCGAGGCGCATGCGCTGCAGCTCGGTGCTCCAGTTGCCGCCCAGATCCCAGGCCATCATGATCAGCCAGGCAAGGCTGTCCTGCGGCGTCCAGGGCTCGGGCTGCAGGCCGAGCAGCAGAAACTCCGGCGGGCGCGCGCGCATCTCGTCGCGCACGAAGCTGTTGATGCCCTCGGCATAGGCCTCCAGCAGCTCTCGCGTGCGCGGCTCGAGCCGGGCCCATTGCGCCGCCGCGGCGCGCTTCACGCCCAGCGCGCGCAGGAAGCGGTCGGCCTCCAGCGCCGGTTCGCCGAAGGCCTCGGCGAGCCGGCCCGAGCCGATGCGCCGGTGCGTCTCGAGCTGCCAGAGCCGGTCTTGCGCGTGCACGAAGCCGAGCGCGAAGGCGGCGTCGCGCAGGCTGCCGGCACGGATGCTCGGGATGCCATCGGCGTCGCGCTCGATGCGCACCTCGCCGGCCAGCCCGGCCAGCGTCAGCGCGCCGATGGTGCGCGGCAGCACCAGCGAGCGGTAGGTGCCGAAGGCCACGGCCAGCGCCACCACCGCCAAGAGGAGGGTCACCACGATCCGACGCACCCAACGCATCTGCCTTCTCCTTGTGCTCGTTCAAGCCGGCGCGAGAGCTTACGCCCAAGCGTGAAATAGGCGGCAGATTCCGCGGCTGCTCCGCATACCGCGCGGCGCGGCGCAGGTACACACTGCGTCCATGCCCGCGTGTCGACGGGCCCTCGATTTCGTTGGGAACGCCATGCTCTCGCCACTGCAAGCCCGCCGTCCCGCTGCCGGCCGCACGCGGCCCGCGCGGCTGGAAATCTGCCCACCACAGCGCCAGCGCGCCCCGCAACACTGGCTCGGCCGCGTGAAGAACTGGCTGGTGACCGGCTGGCCCGGCGCCTCGACGCCGGCCACCGTCCTGCCCGAGCGTTCGCTCGCCCTCACCGCGGCGCGCCAGGATTTCTTCGCCGCCGCGGCCGACCTGAAGCTGCCCGCGGCCACCGCCCTGCTCGACCGCATCGAGGTCGCCAAGTCGATGCGCGAGCTCTGGCATCTGCGCGCCGAGGTATTCGCCCTGGTGTCGCTGGAACTCAGCCAGCTCGAGGCCGACCGGCGCCTCGCGGCGCTGAACCGCCACTTCCCGACGCGCGCCCCGCGCTCGGGCTTCGTCGGCCTGAACAACGGCCGCGACAACATGTGGCCCTGATCAGCGCGAACTCAGCGCCAGCTTCACGCCCAGACCGATGAACAGCGCGCCCGCGGCGCGCTGTAGCCACGCGCCCATGCGTGAGTTGCCGCCGCGCGTGGCCAGCCCCGCCGCCGCACCGCTGGCCACCAGCGCGACGACGAGGTTGACCGCCGTGCCGCCGATGTTGAAGAACGTGCCCAGCACCAGCAGGGCCAGCGCCTGGCCGGGCGCGCCGGCGTCGATAAACTGCGGCAGGAAGGCGAGGAAGAACAGCGCCACCTTGGGGTTGAGCGCATTGGTCGCCGCGCCCTGCCAGAACGGGCTGCCGCTGCGCCGCGCCGGCGCCTCGGCGGCCGCCGGCGCCGGCCGCGCACGCAGCATCTGCACGCCGGTCCACACCAGGTAGGCCGCGCCGGCCCACTTGACGGCGTTGAAGGCCAGCTCGGAGGCAGCCAGCAGCGCGCTCAGCCCGAGCGCCGCCAGCAGGGTGTGGAACAGGCAGCCCGCGCCTACGCCGAGCGCGGCCATCAGGCCGGCAGCGCGGCCGCGCGCCGCGCCGGTGCCGGCGACGAACAGCATGTCCGGCCCCGGCGTCAGGTTGAGCAGCAGCGCCGCGCCGACGAACAGCGCGAGGTCATGCACCGGCAGCGTCACTGGAGCGCCCCGAGATAGTCGCCCTTGCCCAGCTCCACGCCGTTGTGGCGCAGCAGCGCGTAGGCGGTGGTGACGTGGAAGTAGAAGTTCGGCTGCACGTAGTGCTTCAGGTAGAACTCGCCCTTGAGCACGATGTTGCCGTCGCGGCGCGGCACGGTGACGTCCTTGTCTTCCGTGCCGTCGATCGCCGCAGCCGGCACCGAGCGCACGAACTCCACCGTCTTGCGGATGCGCTCGCGCAGCTCGGCCAGGCTCGCCTCGTTGTCCTCGAACTTGGGCGCCTCGACGCCGGCCAGCCGCGCCACGCCGAACTTGGCGGCATCGCAGGCGATCTGGATCTGCTTGGGCAAGGGCAGCATGTCGGGCGCCAGGCGCGCCGCCAGGTACACGGAGGTGTCGAACTTCTTCGCCTGGGCATGCGCCTCGGCCTTGTCGAGCCAGGCCGCCAGGTGGCCGAGCATGCGGGTGAAGACGGGCACGCTGGCCGAGTACATCGAGATCGCCATGGGTTCTCCGCGCGAGTGAGCGAGCCGCCGATCCTAGCGGGAGCGCGCCGGCCGTGCACAATCGGCGGCAGTTCGCCCCGACAGCCTCCGCCGTGAACATCATCATCCTCGACGACTACCAGGACGCCGTGCGCAAGCTGAGCTGCGCGGCCATGCTGGAGCCGTACAACGCCAAGGTCTTCACCAACACGGTCAAGGGCATCGGCCAGCTCTCGGTGCGGTTGAAGGATGCCGACGTGCTGGTGCTGATCCGCGAGCGCACGCAGTTCCCGCGCCTGCTGCTCGAGAAGCTGCCCAAGCTGAAGCTGATCTCGCAGACCGGCCGCGTCGGCGCGCACATCGACGTCGAGGCCGCAACGAGGATGGGCATCGCGGTGGCCGAGGGCATCGGCTCGCCGGTGGCGCCGGCCGAGCTGACCTGGGCGCTGATCATGGCGGCGATGCGGCGGCTGCCGCAGTACGTCGGCAACCTCAAGCACGGCGCCTGGCAGCAGTCGGGGTTGAAGGCGGCGTCGATGCCGCCCAACTTCGGCATCGGCATGGTGCTGCGCGGGCGCACGCTGGGCATCTGGGGCTACGGCAAGATCGGCCAGATGGTGGCCGGCTACGGCCGCGCCTTCGGCATGACGGTGCAGGTGTGGGGCAGCGAGGCCGCGCGCGAGCGCGCCGAGGCCGACGGCCACCGCGCCGCGGCGAGCTGCGAGCAGTTCTTCGAGAGCTGCGACGTGCTCTCGCTGCACCTGCGCCTGGCCGAGACGACGCGCGGCATCGTCAAGCTCGACTCGCTGACGCGCATGAAGCCGACCGCGCTGCTGGTCAACACCTCGCGCGCCGAGCTGATCGAAGAAGGCGCGCTGGTCTCGGCGCTCAACCGCGGCCGGCCCGGCATGGCGGCGGTCGACGTGTTCGAGAGCGAGCCCATCCTGCAGGGCCACCCGCTGCTGAGATTGGAGAACGCGGTGTGCACGCCGCACATCGGCTATGTCGAGCTCGACAGCTACGAGATCTACTTCCGCGCCGCGTTCGAGAACGTCATCAGCTTCATCGCCAAGAACCCGACGAACATCGTCAACCCCGAAGCCTTGCGCGTGATCCGATGAGCGCCGCCTTCGCGCAGGTGCGGTGGACGCTGCTGGCCGGCAACTTCGTGATCGGCTGCGGCGTGATGGTCGTGGCCGGCACGCTCAACGACCTGGCGCATTCGCTCGGCGTCTCGGTGGCGCTGGCCGGCCAGTTGATCGCCCTCGGCGCGCTCGTGATGGGCATCGGCGCGCCGCTGCTGGCCAACTGGGTGGCCGGCTTCGACCGCCGCCGCCTGCTGGCGCTGACGCTGGCCTGGTACGCCGCCGGCCACGCACTCTCGGCGCTGATGCCCGACTACGCCGCGCTGGCACCGGTGCGCGCGCTGTGCATGCTCGGCGCCGCGGTATTCACGCCGCAGGCCGCCGCGACCATCGGCCACATGACGCCGCCCGCGCAGCGCGGCCGCGCCATCACCTTCGTCTTCCTCGGCTGGTCGCTCGCCTCGGTGGCCGGCATGCCGATCGCCGCCTGGATCGGCGAGACCTTCGGCTGGCGCGCCGCCTTCGCCACCGTTGCCGCGCTCGCCGCCGCCGCCGCGCTGTGGGTGCACGCGGCGATGCCCGATGGCGTGAAGCCGCCGGCGCTCTCGCGTGCCGCCTGGCGCGAGGCCTTCACGCACCCGGCGCTGATGGCCATCGTGCTCGTCACGGCGCTGCAGAGCGCCGGGCAGTTCACGCTCTTCTCCTACTTCGCGCCCTACTACCGCCAGACGCTGGCGGCGACGCCGGCGCAGATCAGCGCCCTGTTCTTCTGGTTCGGCCTGTTCGGCCTGATCGGCAACGTGCTGCTGACGCGGCACATCGACCGCTTCGGCGCGGCGCGCTGCGTGGCCGTCGCGCTGGCGCTGATCACGCTGTCGCTGCTGGCCTGGCCGCTGGCCGGCAGCCTGGCGGCCACGGCGCTGGTGCTGGTGCCCTGGGCGCTGGGCTGCTTCTCCGCCAACTCGGCGCAGCAGGCGCGCCTGGGCCTCACGGCACCGGCACTCGCGCCGGCGCTGATGGCGCTGAACACCTCGGCCATCTACCTCGGCCAGGCCATCGGCGCGGCCAGCGGCGGCGCGCTGCTGGCGGCCAGCGGCTTCACCTGGCTGAGCCCGGTGGGCGTGCTGTGGATGGCCGCGGCGATCGCGCTGAGCGCGTGGGCGGCGGCGCGCTCGAGGCTTGCGGCATGAACGACACCGCACCCGGCGCGCCGCGCTCGAAGACCGAGCTCTTCCTCGCCTTCAACCGCCTCGCGCTGCAAGGCTTCGGCGGCGTGCTCGCCGTCGCGCAGGTGGAGCTGGTCGAGCGGCGCGGCTGGCTGACGCGCGCCGAGTTCGTCGAGTTGCTCTCGGCCAGCCAGGTGCTGCCCGGGCCGAACGTGGTCAACCTCGCGCTGATGCTGGGCGATCGCTGGTTCGGCTGGCGCGGCGCCATCGCGGCGCTGGCCGGGCTGATCGTCGTGCCGCTGGCGATCGTCATCGCGCTGACGCTGGCCTATGACCGCTACGCGTCGGTGCCGCAGGTGGCCGGTGCGCTGCGCGGCATGGGCGCGGTGGCCGCCGGGCTGGTGATGGTGACGGCGCTGAAGCTGCTCACCACGCTGCGCGGCAACCGGCTCGGCCCCTGGCTGTGCGCGCTGGTCGCTGCCGCCACCTTCGGCGCGATCGCGCTGATGCGCTGGCCGCTGGCCGCCGTGATCGCCGCGCTGGGCCCGCTCGCCTGCGCGCTGGCCGTGTGGAGGCTGCGGCGATGAATGCGCTGACCTGGCCCGATCTGCTGGCGCTCACCGGCCACTTCATGCTGCTGAGCCTGCTGGCCATCGGCGGCGCGATCACCACGGCCTCGGACATGCACCGCTACGTGGTGGCCGAACACGGCTGGATCAGCGATGCGCAGTTCACCAGCTCGATCGCGATCGCACAGGCCGCGCCGGGGCCCAACGTGCTGTTCGTCGCGGTGATCGGGTGGAACGTGGCCGGCGTCGCCGGCATGCTCGCCACGCTCATCGGCACCATGCTGCCCTCGACGCTGCTGGTGCTCGCCATCTCGCGCTGGGCGGCGCGGCGGCGCGAGAGCCTGGCCGTGCGCGCCTTCGCCACCGGCATGGCGCCGCTCACGCTGGGGCTGCTGCTGGCCACCGGCTGGGTGCTGGCCGAACCCTTCGTGCGCGTGCCCGAGCAGCGCATCGGCGCGCTGGCCGTGATCGCGGTGACGGTCGTGACGATGCTGAAGACCAGGCTCAGCCCGATCTGGCTGGTGGCGCTGGGCGCCGCGGTCGGCGCGCTGGGCGGGATCTGATACTAAGTCGCGTTCAATGATATAGAAGTTATCCACTTGAACCCGGTCATTGACTGGGTTCGGGGTGGGTTGGCTTCGAGAGACGCGATGCCGGTGGTGAGCACGGCTTCGACGGCGTCGAG
>JAGOAS010000021.1 GCA_017983795.1 Piscinibacter sp. | reverse complement strand
GAAAGGACCGAACCCCAAACCCAAGAACGCAGAGATATCCACAGAGCAAGGCTCCATCAAGTAGCCTTCAGGGGTGGGTCAGTATTGAACGAGCACACCGGGTCAGTTCTGGGTGAGCGTCAACAATCCTGAAGATCAACTACCGCAACACGCGCCAGATCCTGCAAACCGCCAGCATGGTGGCCGCGGATCTTCTGAAGTCGGAGGAGAGCGCTGACGACGGGGTTCCGCTCGTGCACCCGGTCAGCTGCGGCCGTGACGGCCAGGAACCGGTGATCGTTCGACTGCCGAGCCTGCGCGACGAAGCCCTCAAGATCGCCGAACTGCTGAGCGCGGCCCACCAGGAGGGCTATTCGTGGGGCGACATGGCCGTCATCTGCCGCCACTACAGCGAGATGGAGCGCTGTGCCGCTGTTCTGCGGCACCGCCAGCTGCCCCACGAAGTTCGCAAGGGGTCTGGCACATTCAATCCACTTGCCGACACGATCAAGCTGCTGACCATGCACGTCAGCAAAGGGCTCGAGTTTCCCGTCGTGGCCCTCTCAGGTGCTGGCCAGATGCCCGAAGACGGGCAAGACGAGGCCGACGAAGCGCGACTCTTCTACGTGGCCGCCACCCGCGCAACACAGCGACTGATCGTTCCGCTGAGCGGTGCCGGCAAGTTCGCCGCTCGACTTTCTGGAGTGCCGGCCTAGCGACTGCGGGCGCACCTTCGTCCAATCTGGCGAAGCCCACCGCAGCCACCATTCGCCAACAGGCGACCGCTACACGTCGATATTCGCCGCCCTCAGCGCATTCGTCTCGATGAAGTCGCGGCGCGGCTCCACCTCGTCGCCCATCAGCATGGTGAACACGCGGTCGGCCTCGATGGCGTCGTCGATCTGCACCTTGAGCAGGCGGCGCACCTGCGGGTCCATCGTCGTCTCCCACAGCTGCTCGGGGTTCATCTCGCCCAGGCCCTTGTAGCGCTGGCGGCCCACGGCGTTCTCGGCCTGCTGCATCAGCCAGGCCATGGCCTGGCGGAAGTCGCCCACCTTGGCGTCCTTGAGCTTGTCGCCCTCGCCGCGGCTCACCGTGGCTTCGCTGCCGACCAGGCCCTTGAAGGTCTTGCCGGCGGTGGAGAGCGCTTCGTAGTCGGCGCCGTGCACGAAGTCGGCGGTGATCACGCTGCTCTTCACGTTGCCGTGGTGCATGCGGCTGATGCGCAGGTGGTGCTTGTCGCTGCGTGCGTCGAACTCGGCCACCACCTCGGCGGCGTTGAGCGCCGCGGCGAGCGCTGTCGCCGCGGCTTCGGCAGCCTCCAGCGTGTCGAGATTGAGCTCGAGGCCGTTGGCCATGGCACGCAGCGCTTCCACGTCCATCCAGTTGGAGAGGCGCTCCACCACGTTGTTGGCCAGCACGTATTGACGCGCCAGCGCCTCCAGCGCCTCGCCCTGCAGCACGGTGGCGCCGGGCAGGCCCGGGTCGAGCTTCGCGTCCTTGAGCGCCACGCGCAGCAGGTAGGCGTCGAGCTCATGGCCGTCCTTGAGGTATTGCTCGTCCTTGCCGAGCTTGACCTTGTACAGCGGCGGCTGCGCGATGTAGATGTGGCCGCGCTCCACCAGCACCGGCATCTGCCGGTAGAAGAAGGTCAGCAGCAGCGTGCGGATGTGGGCGCCGTCCACGTCCGCGTCGGTCATGATGATGATGCGGTGGTAGCGCAGCTTGTCGGGGTTGAAGTCCTCGCTGCCGATGCCGGTGCCCAGCGCGGTGATCAGCGTGAGGATCGCGTCGCTGGACAGCAGCTTCTCGTAGCGCGCCTTCTCGACGTTGAGGATCTTGCCGCGCAGCGGCAGGATCGCCTGGAACTTGCGGTCACGCCCCTGCTTGGCGGAGCCGCCGGCAGAGTCGCCCTCGACGATGTAGATCTCGCACAGCGACGGATCCTTCTCCTGGCAGTCGGCCAGCTTGCCGGGCAGGCCCATGCCGTCGAGCACGCCCTTGCGGCGCGTCATCTCGCGCGCCTTGCGGGCAGCCTCGCGGGCGCGCGCGGCTTCGACGATCTTCCCGCAGATGATCTTGGCATCGTTGGGATTTTCCAGGAGGTAATCCGTCAGCGCCTTGCTGACCACGTCTTCCACCGGGCCGCGCACTTCGCTCGAGACCAGCTTGTCCTTGGTCTGGCTGCTGAACTTGGGCTCGGGCACCTTCACGCTCAGCACGCAGCACAGGCCTTCGCGCATGTCGTCGCCGCTGACCTCGACCTTGGCCTTCTTGGCCAGCTCGTTGTCCTCGATGTACTTGTTGATGACGCGCGTCATCGCCGCGCGCAGGCCGGTCAGGTGGGTGCCGCCGTCGCGCTGCGGGATGTTGTTGGTGAAGCACAGCACCGATTCGCTGTAGCCGTCGTTCCACTGCATCGCCACTTCGGTGGTGATGGTGGTGCCCTGCTCGCTGTTCTTCTCGCCGGTGGCGTGGAAGACGTTGCCGTGCAGCACCTTCTTGCCGGTGTTGATGAAGTCGACGAAGCCCTTCACGCCGCCGGCGAAGGCGAAGTTGTCTTCCTTGTTGTTGCGCTCGTCGACCAGGCGGATCTTCACGCCGTTGTTCAGGAAGCTCAGCTCGCGCAGGCGCTTGCTGAGAATCTCGTAGTGGAAGTCGATGTTGGTGAAGATCTCCTCGTCGGGCAGGAAGTGCACCTCGGTGCCGCGCTTCTCGGTATCGCCGGTGATCTTCATCGGGCTGACCTCGAAGCCCTCGCGCATCTCGAGCACACGATCCTGCGGCACGCCCTTGCGGAACTCGATGTAGTGCACCTTGCCCTCGCGGCGCACCGTCAGGCGCAGCCACTTCGACAAGGCGTTCACGCAGCTCACGCCCACGCCGTGCAGGCCGCCCGAGACCTTGTAGCTGTTCTGGTTGAACTTGCCGCCGGCGTGCAGCTCGGTCAGCGCGATCTCGGCAGCCGAGCGCTTGGGCTCGTGCTTGTCGTCCATCTTCACGCCGGTCGGGATGCCGCGGCCGTTGTCCACCACCGAGATCGAGTTGTCGGTGTGGATGGTGACGACGATGTCGTCGCAGTAGCCGGCCAGCGCTTCGTCGATGGAGTTGTCGACCACCTCGAAGACGAGGTGGTGCAGGCCGGTGCCGTCGGAGGTGTCGCCGATGTACATGCCCGGGCGCTTGCGCACCGCTTCCAGGCCTTCGAGGATCTGGATGCTGCCTTCGCCGTAGCCATCCACGGGCTTGGGATCGGGCGTCTGGGATTCGCTCATGGGGTGCTCAGATCCTCATCGGCATGACGACGTACTTGAAGCCCGCTTGCTCGGGCACGGTGATCAGCGCGCTGGAGTTGGTGTCCTGCAGCTCGATCTTGATCATCTCCTGGCTCATGTTGGTGAGCGCGTCGATCAGGTAGGTGACGTTGAAGCCGATCTCGATGGCGTCGCCACCGTAGTCGACCTCGAGCTCTTCCTTGGCCTCTTCCTGCTCGGCATTGCTGGAGGCAATGCGCAGCGTGCCCGGCTCGATGTTGACGCGCACGCCCTTGAACTTCTCGCTCGTGAGGATGGCGGCGCGCTGCAGGCTGGCCAGCAGCGGCGCGCGGCCGAGCGTCACGGCGTTCTTGTGGTTCTTCGGGATCACGCGGTTGTAGTCGGGGAACTTGCCCTCGACCAGCTTGGTGACGAACTCCATGCCGCTGAAGACGAACTTGGCCTGGTTGCCGGCGAAGCGCATCTCGATGGCGGTGTCTTCGTCGCGCAGCAGGCGCTGCAGCTCGAGCACCGTCTTGCGCGGCAGGATGACTTCCTGCTTGGGGATCTCGACGTCCAGCGTCGCCTGCGCCAGCGCGAGGCGGTGGCCGTCGGTGGCCACCAGCGTGAGGCTCTTGCCTTCGGCCACGAACAGGATGCCGTTGAGGTAGTAGCGGATGTCGTGCACCGCCATCGCGAAGTGCACCTGGTTGATCAGCGCCTTGAGCGTCTTCTGGGGCACGCTGAACATCGGGCCGAAGTCGGCGGCTTCCTGCACCAGCGGGAAGTCGTCGGCCGGCAGCGTCTGCAGCGTGAAGCGGCTCTTGCCGCCTTGCAGCGTCAGCTTGTTCTGGCTGGCGGAGAGGCTCACGGTCTGGTCGGCCGGCATCGAACGCAGGATGTCGATCAGCTTGCGCGCACCCACGGTGGTGGCGAAGTTGCCGCTGTCGCCGTCGAGCTCGGCGGTGGTGCGCACCTGGATCTCCAGGTCGCTGGTCGTCAGCTCGACCTGGCTGCCGCTCTTGCGGATCAGCACGTTGGCGAGGATGGGCAGCGTGTGCCTGCGCTCGACGATGCCCGCCACGGCCTGCAGCGCGCCCAGCACTTTTTCCTGAGTTGCCTTCAAGACAATCATTTGAACCTCTGAATATGGTCGTTCTAGTAGAGGACCGCGGTCTCTGTGGAGAACGCTATTTTCGCCTTTTCCTTCAAGCTCTTAGCGACGGCAAAACCCTGTGCGGCGCTTGCGGGCCGCAAGCCTGCCGAAGACGAACAACTCGGCGCGCGGCAGCTCGGCTGTGGACATCACGGTGCTTGTTCCAGAACTGTCCCCAGACTTGTCCCTTGACACATGGCCTTCAACCCTTGAGCGTCTGCTCCAGCACGTGCAGCTGCTGGTTCAGTTCGCTGTTCTTCTGGCGCTCGCCGGCGATCTTGCGCACCGCATGCAGCACCGTGGTGTGGTCGCGTCCGCCGAACAGCTCGCCGATCTCGGGCAGGCTCTTCTGCGTCATCTCCTTGGCCAGGTACATCGCGATCTGGCGCGGCCGCGCGATCGAGGCCGGGCGCTTCTTGCTGTACATGTCGGCGACCTTGATCTTGTAGAAGTCGGCCACCGTCTTCTGGATATTCTCGACGCCGATCTGGCGGTTCTGGATCGACAGCAGATCCTTCAGCGCCTCGCGCGCCAGGCCGATGTTGATCTCCTTCTGGCTGAAGCGCGAGTAGGCGAGGATCTTGCGCAGCGCACCTTCGAGCTCGCGCACGTTGGCGCGCACGTTCTTGGCGACGAAGAAGGCCACGTCCTCGGGCATCGGCGAGCCTTCCTGCTCGGCCTTGCGCATCAGGATGGCCACGCGCATCTCCAGCTCGGGCGGCTCGATGGCCACCGTCAGGCCGGCGTCGAAGCGGCTGGTCAGGCGCTCGTCGATGTCCACCAGTCCTTTCGGATAGGTGTCGCTGGTCATGATGATGTGCGCGCGCTTGGCCAGCAGCGCCTCGAAGGCGTTGAAGAACTCCTCCTGGGTGCGCTCCTTGCCGGCGAAGAACTGCACGTCGTCGATCAGCAGCAGGTCGAGCGAGTGGTATTTGGCCTTCAACTCGTCGAAGGTCTTGCGCTGGTAGTTGCGCACCACGTCGGTGATGAACTGCTCGGCGTGCAGGTAGAGGATGCGCGCGTCGGGCTTGTCGGCCAGCAGCGCGTTGCCGACGGCGTGGATCAGGTGCGTCTTGCCCAGGCCCACGCCGCCGTAGATGAAGAGCGGGTTGTACATCTGCCCCGGCGCGCCGGCCACGTGCAGCGCGGCGGTGCGCGCCATCTGGTTGGCACGGCCGGGCACCAGGGTGTCGAAGGTCAGCTGCGGGTTGAGCCGGCCGCGCGAGGCGGGTGTGCTCGGCGTCGCCGCCGTGGGCCGCGGCGCCGGCGCCGTGCCTTCGGCCACCGCGCCCGCCACGCGCAGGGCGGCGCTCACGTGCTGGGCTGGTGCCGCTGCGGGGCGCTGCGCGGCCGCCGGCATCTCGCGCGGAGCGAGCGTGATGTCCAGGCGCACCGGCTTGCCGGCCAGTTCGCTCAGCACGGTCTCGATGCGGCCGGCGTACTGGTTGCGGATCCAGTCGAGCTTGAAGCGGTTGGGCACGCGGACGGTCACGACCGCGCCG
The DNA here is from genome assembly GCA_017983795.1 of Piscinibacter sp. Taxonomy (GTDB): domain Bacteria; phylum Pseudomonadota; class Gammaproteobacteria; order Burkholderiales; family Burkholderiaceae_C; genus Piscinibacter. The sequence goes on along the minus strand of JAGOAS010000021.1, from coordinate 84,375 downwards.
CCCGCGGCGTCATTCGTGACGTCGGCCGCGGGGAGGGGACGGATCCAGGTGTTGAACTGCTGCTCTGGCAGCTCGGCCGCGAGTTTCTCGCAGCCGCGTTGCCACAGGTCGGCGGGCATGTTGTGGAAAAGTCTTCTCGAAAGCGCCGGGATTCTACCCGCCGGCGCGCCGCGCGCCAGTGGTTATCCACAGATGAACTAGGTGCCCCGCCCGGAGTGCAACCCGGGGTCTTGCGCCCCAAGTCGTTGACCGCAAAGCACTTTCTTGCTGTAATCGCGGGTTCGCCGAAGCGCTCTCGGGAAAGTCCGGGGTTTGCCCTGCGCCTTCTTCGAAGCTTCCCAGAACGACTCGGCCCAGGCCCCGCGGAACGCAGCCGCCGTGGGCACACCGCCACCGAAACTGCACTCGCTGGACCATCATGAAGCGTACCTACCAAGCCTCCAAAGTCCGCCGCGCCCGCACGCACGGCTTCCTCGTCCGCATGAAGACGCGCGGCGGCCGCGCGGTCATCAACGCGCGCCGCGCCAAGGGCCGCAAGCGCCTGGCCGTCTGAGGCCGGCGGCCGACGCCGCCGCAGCGCTTGCGCGAGCGCCACTGTCCACCGCCGTGCTCGGCCGCATCGTGCGCTCCGTCGATTTCGAACGCGTGCTGCGCTGCGCGCCTCGGGCGCGCACGCTGCACTTCGCGCTGCACCACCTGCGCGCCCGGCCGACGCCGCCTGCGCGGCCCGCCGCCAAGCGCGATCCGGCCGACTTGTCAACAGGCGAAGCCCCTCTGGTCGATCTGCCTGTGGATGACTCTTGCGGCACGGCAAGCTCACAGGTGATTTCACGCTGGCTCGGGCTGGTCATTCCGAAGCGCCATGCGCGCCGCTCGGTCACCCGCTCGCTGCTGAAGCGGCAGATCCGCGCCGCTGCCGCGCGCGGCGAGGCCGAACTCGCCCAGGGCCTGTGGGTGGTGCGCCTGCGCGCCCCCTTCGACCCGCGCGCCTTCCCCTCGGCCGCCTCGGCGGCCCTGGCCGCCGCAGCGCGCACGGAACTGGCGCAGCTGTTCGACCAGGCGCGCGCCGCCTCGTTGCCATGAACGAGCGCCCTGCCTTCGCCTGGCGCCGCCTGCCGCAGCGCGCACTGATCGGCCTGGTGCGCGGCTACCGCCTGCTGCTGAGCCCGTGGCTGGGCAGCAGCTGCCGCTTCGAGCCGACCTGCTCGGCCTATTCGCTCGAAGCCCTGCAACGCCATGGCGCGGCGGCCGGCAGCTACCTCACCGCGGCGCGCATCCTGCGCTGCCATCCCTGGTGCCAGGGCGGCTTCGACCCGGTGCCCGGCCAGGCGCCGACGCTCTTCCGCCGCTTCGTCGCCGACGCTGCGGCACCGCATTCACCCTTGTCCGACAAGACCTCCCCATGACCGACTTCCGTCGCACCCTGCTGTGGGTGGTGTTCGCTATGTCCCTGGTGCTGATCTGGGACGCCTGGCAACGCCACAACGGCCACCCCTCGATGTTCAGCCCGGCGCCGGCCAAGCCCGCCGCCGCGGCATCGGCTGCTCCGGGTGGCGCCGTGCCCAACCCGGCCGCACCGGCCGTCGCGGCGGCCGCGGCAACGCCCGGCGCGACGCCGGCGGCACCGGCCGCTGCGGCATCGGCGCCGGTGGCCAAGCAGGTGACCGTCAGCACCGACCTCGTCAAGGCGACGCTGGACAGCAAGGGCGGCTCGCTGGTGCGCCTGGAGCTGCTCAAGCAGGCCGACCAGAACGACCGCAGCAAGAACGTCGTGCTGTTCGACCAGTCGGCCAAGCGGCTCTACAAGGCCGAGACCGGCCTGGTCCCGCCGGCCGGCGGCGCGGGCCTGCCCAACCACCACACGGTGATGGACCTGGTGCCGGGCGACCTCGAGCTGAAGGAAGGCAGCAACGAGCTGCAGGTGCGTTTCGAGTCGCCCGAGGTCGGCGGCGTGAAGCTCGCGAAGATCTACACCTTCAAGCGCGGCGACTACGTGATCGGCGTGCGCCACGAGGTGATCAACAACTCGGGCGCGGCGCTCAGCCCGCGCCTGTACCTGCAGCTGGTGCGCGACGGCAACCCGCCGGAGGGCGAATCGAGCTTCTACTTCACCTTTACCGGCCCGGCGGTCTACACCGACGCGAGCAAGTTCCAGAAGGTCGAGTTCAAGAAGATCGAGAAGCACCAGGCCGGCGACAGCCCGCTGCACGCCACCACCGGCGAGAACGGCTGGGTGGCGATGGTGCAGCACTACTTCGCGGCCGCCTGGCTGCCCGACAACGGCAGCGGCGCCAAGCTGCCGCGCGAGTTCTACAGCGGCAAGGTCGACACCAACACCTACTCGGTGGGCATGTTCCTGCCGGTGGGCGAGGTCGGTGCGGGCAGCACCAAGGCTTTCGACGCCCAGCTCTACGCCGGCCCGCAGGAGGAGAACAAGCTCGCCGCGCTGGCCCCCGGGCTGGAGCTGGTGAAGGACTACGGCTGGTTCACCATCCTCGCCAAGCCGCTGTTCTGGCTGCTCACGCAGCTGCACGGCCTGCTCGGCAACTGGGGCTGGGCGATCGTCGCACTGGTGGTGCTGCTGAAGATCGCCTTCTTCTGGCTCAACGCCAGCGCCTACCGCTCGATGGCCAAGATGAAGGCCATCAACCCGAAGGTGATGGAGCTGCGCGAGCGCCTGAAGGACAAGCCGCAGCAGATGCAGCAGGAGATGATGCGCATCTACCGCGAGGAGAAGGTCAACCCGCTGGGCGGCTGCCTGCCCATCGTGGCGCAGATGCCCTTCTTCATCGCGCTGTACTGGGTGCTGCTGTCCAGTGTCGAGATGCGCAACGCGCCGTGGATCGGCTGGATCCACGACCTATCGGCGATCGACCCGTTCTACATCCTGCCCGCGCTGATGACCGGCACCAGCCTGCTGCAGACCTGGCTGAACCCGACGCCGCCCGATCCGGTGCAGGCCAAGATGATGTGGATCATGCCGCTCATGTTCTCGGTCATGTTCTTCTTCTTCCCGGCCGGCCTGGTGCTGTACTGGCTGACGAACAACATTCTCTCGATCGCGCAGCAGTACCTGATCAACAAGCAGCTCGGCGTGCTCGGCAAGGGCTGACGGGAATTTTCGTGAACCACTTGGGCTAGGGGCGGCGTCCCCTCGCCTGGGGGCTTGGCGCAGGCGTCGCCCCTGCCCGAACATGGAGCCCAAGGAAGCCACTTCCACAGGTTCCATGCGGGGCAGACCCGGACCAGCACGACGCGTGCACCGGCCGGCTCGGGCAGTGCAACGGACCGGTGCCCTCAGGCCGGACGCCGCTACCCCCCGCGCCAATGCGAAGGCGGTGCGTCGACAAGACGCACCGCCTTCGTCGTTCAGAATCGCCGCATGCTGCCGCGCCACCACGAGCCCATCGTCGCCGTCGCCACCGCGCCCGGCCGCGGCGCGGTGGGCATCGTGCGCGCCTCGGGCAAGGATCTGTCGCCCCTGATCGCGGCGCTGTGCGCTCGCTCGCTCGCGCCGCGCGTGGCGACCTACGGGCCCTTCCTCGCCGCCGACGGCTCGACGCTCGACCAGGGCCTGGCCATCCACTTCCCGGCGCCGAACTCCTACACCGGCGAAGCGGTGCTCGAACTGCAGGCGCACGGCGGCCCGGTGCTGCTGCAGCTGCTGCTGGCGCGCTGCCTGGAGGCGATGCCGGGGCTGCGCCTGGCGGGGCCGGGCGAGTTCACCGAGCGCGCCTTCCTCAACGGCAAGCTCGACCTCGCCCAGGCCGAGGCGGTGAGCGATCTGATCGAGGCCAGCACCGAGCAGGCGGCGCGCTCGGCGGGGCGCTCGCTGGCCGGCGCGTTCTCGAAGCAGGTCAACACGCTGCGCGACCGGTTGGTCGAGCTGCGCATGCTGGTCGAGGCGACGCTCGATTTTCCCGAGGAAGAGATCGACTTCCTCGAACGCGCCGATGCACGCGGGCGGCTGGCGCGCATCATCGCCGAGCTCGACGGCGTGCTGGAGCGCGCGCGCAGCGGCGCGCTGCTGCGCGAAGGCATGCGCGTGGTGCTGGCGGGGCAGCCCAACGTCGGCAAGAGCTCGCTGCTCAACGCGCTGGCCGGCGCCGAGCTGGCCATCGTCACGCCGATTCCGGGCACGACGCGCGACAAGGTCAGCGAGACCATCCAGATCCACGGCGTGCCGGTGCACGTCACCGACACCGCCGGGCTGCGCGACCCCGAGGCCTCGGCCGACGAAGTCGAGCGCATCGGCATCGCGCGCAGCTGGGCCGAGATCGCACGCTCCGATGCCGTGCTGTTCCTGCGCGACCTCACGCGCCTGGGCGAACCCGACTATGACGAGGCCGACCGCCGCATCGCGCAGGACTGGCCGCAGGGCCTGGCGAACTCCGGCCGCCTCATCGAGGTGTTCAACAAGGCCGATGCGACGCGAGCGCGTCCCGCGGGTGAAGCGATCGTGGTCTCGGCGCGCAGCGGCGACGGCCTCGAGCGCCTGCGCGAACGCCTGCTCGAACTGGCCGGCTGGCACGCCCAGCCCGAAGGCGTGTTCATCGCGCGCACGCGCCACGTGCAGGCGCTGCGCCGCACGCGCGAGCATCTGGCCCGGGCGGACGCGCTGGCCGCGCAGGGCGATGCGGCGCTCGATCTGCTCGCCGAGGAACTGCGCCTCGCGCACGATGCGCTCGGCGAGATCACCGGCGCCTTCACGGCCGACGACCTGCTCGGCGAGATCTTCGGCCGCTTCTGTATCGGGAAGTAAAGCGCTGCATCGCCGCCCGTGCGCGGGTTGAGGCGCTTGTTACAGCGGTCGATAATGCGTCGACGACAAAGGCGCGACAGCGCAGCACAAGGAACACGATGGACATCGCCCCGTTGGTCCAGGCCATGCAGACGCTCAACGCGGACGATGCCTTCCGCCCCCGCCTCACGCTGGACCAGTGGCGCGTGATCGCCCCGTTCCTGACGCGCCACGAGATCCGCTCGGGCGACCTGCTCATCAAGCAGGGTGACGCCGATCGTTCGATGTACATGCTCGCGCAGGGCTCGCTGCAGGTGTTCGTCAGCGGCGGGCCGCCGGGCAGCAGCCGCATCGCCATCCTGCGCGCCGGCTCGGTGGTGGGTGAGCCGGGCCTGTTCAACGACGGCCCGCGCATGGCCAACGTCGAGGCCATGACGGCGTGCGAGGTCTGGGCCTTGCGCGGCCCGCGCCTGGAAGAGCTGGCCCAGCGCAACCCGGCGCTGGCGCTCGAACTGCTGCGCGCGGCGGGCAACGTGATGGCGGTGCGCATGCGCGCCAACCTCGCCAAGCAGACGCCCTTCACCTGAAACGCGGCCGCGGCGCTCAGTGTCCTTCGAAGGACACGAGCGTGTGAACGCTGAGCCCGGCGGCGCGCAGCCGCGCCGAGCCGGCGAGTTCGGGCAGATCGACGATCGCCGCGCCTTCGATCACCGTCGCGCCGAGGCGCTCGAGCAGGCGCATGCCGGCCATCATGGTGCCGCCGGTGGCGATCAGGTCGTCGATCAGCAGCACGCGGTCGCCCGGCTGCACGGCATCGGTGTGGATCTCCACCGTGGCCGAGCCGTATTCCAGCTCGTAGGTCTCCTCCACCGTGGTGAAGGGCAGCTTGCCCTTCTTGCGGATCGGCACGAAGCCGACGTTGAGCTCGTAGGCCAGCACCGAGCCGATGATGAAGCCGCGCGCGTCGAGCCCGGCGATCGCGCTCGGGCGCAGCTCGAAGTAGCGGTGCACGAACTGGTCGATCAGCACGCGGAATACGCGCGGGCTGGACAGCAGCGGCGTGATGTCGCGGAACTGGATGCCCGGCGAGGGCCAGTCCGGCACGGTGCGGATGTGGCTGCGGATGTAGTCGGCGTCGTTCATCATCGCGAGGGCTCTTTCCTTCAATCGCGACCCAGCAGTTTGCTCTCGGCCAGCGCCAGCGGTTCGGGCAGGCCGGAGAGCACCAGCGTGTCGCCGGCGCCGAGCACCAGCGCCTCGTCGGGCTGCGTGACGGCGCCCGAAGCGCGCCGCACCGACAGCGCCGAGACGCCGATCGCGTGCAGCGCCTGGTCGGCCAGGGTCTGGCCGATGCAGGCCGCCGCGGCGGGCAGCGTGACGCTGAGCAGGCGCGCGGTCTGCAGGTCGTCGGCGGTGTCGTCGTCGGCGCCGTGGAAGTAGCCGCGCAGCAGGCCGTAGCGCGCGTCGCGCTGGTCCTGCACGACGCGGATCACGCGCCGCATCGGCACGCCCACCAGCGCGAGCGCGTGGCTGGCCAGCATCAGCGAGCCCTCGATGGCCTCGGGCACCACCTCGGTGGCGCCGGCGGCGCGCAGCTTCTCCATCTCGCTGTCGTCGATGGTGCGCACGATCACCGGCACCTTGGGCGCATGCGCCTGCACGAGGTGCAGGATCTTCAGCGCGGAGGGCGTGTCCTGGTAGCTCACCACCACCGCGCTGGCGCGCGCCAGGCCGGCGGCCATCAGGCTCTGCAGCCGCGCGGCATCGCCGAACACCACGCTCTGGCCGGCGGCGGCGGCCTGGCGCACACGATCCGGGTCGAGGTCCAGCGCCATGTAGGGAATGTGCTCGCCCTCGAGGATGCGCGCCAGGTTCTGCCCGCTGCGGCCGTAGCCGGCGATGATCACGTGCGCCGCCGTGTTGATCGAGCGCTTGGCGATCGAGGTCATCGCCACCGACTGCATCAGCCAGTCGGTCGCCGACAGCTTCATCACGATGCGGTTGCTGTACATCACCAGCAGCGGCGTGGCGAGCATCGACAGCACCATGCTCGCCAGTACCGGGCTCAGCCAGCGCGGGTCGACCAGCTGGTTGCCCGCGCCCAGCGAGAGCAGCACGAAGCCGAACTCGCCGGCCTGCGCGAGATAGAGGCCGGTGCGCAGCGCCACGCCCGGCTGCGCGCCGAACAGCCGCGCCAGGCCTGCCACCAGCACGAACTTGGCGGCCACCGGCCCGAGCGTGAGCATCATCACCAGCGGCCACTCGGCGATCACCGGGCGCCAGTCGAGCTTCATGCCGATGGTGATGAAGAACAGGCCCAGCAGCACGTCGTGGAAGGGCCGGATGTCGGTCTCGACCTGGTGCTTGTATTCGGTCTCCGCCACCAGCATGCCGGCGACGAAGGCGCCCAGCGCGAGCGACAGGCCGAAGTGCTCGGTCAGCCAGGCCAGCCCGAGCGTGACCAGCAGCAGGTTGAGGATGAACAGCTCCTCGCTCTTGCGCCGCGCCACCAGCGTGAGCCACCAGCGCATCGCACGCTGGCCGCCGACCAGCAGCACCGTCAGCAGCAGCGCGGCCTTGACGCCCGCCACGCCGAGCGACATCGCCATGTCCTTGCCGGCCAGATCGAGCGAGGGGATCAGCACCAGCAACGGCACCACCGCCAGGTCCTGCAGCAGCAGCACGCCCATCACGCGGCGGCCGTGCTCGCTCTCGAGCTCGAGGCGGTCGGCCAGCAGCTTGACGACGATGGCCGTGCTCGACATCGCCATCGCGCTGCCCAGCACGATGGCGCCGGGCCACTGCAGCTCCCAGGCCTTGCCGGTGAGCGCCGCATAGGCCCAGGCCAGCAGCACGTTGCCGAGCACCGCGCCGGCGATGGTCAGCAGCACCTGCGCCAGCCCGAGGCCGAACACCAGGCGGCGCATGCTCTTCAGCTTGGGCAGGTTGAACTCCAGCCCGATCACGAACATCAGGAACACCACGCCGAACTCGGCGAGGTATTGCACGCCGGCGGAATCCTTGGCGAGCGCGGTGGCGTTCGGGCCGATCAGCACGCCCACCACCAAGTAGCCCAGCATCGGCGGCAGCCGCGCGAGCCGGCACGCGACCACGCCGGTGACGGCGGCCACCAGGTAGAGCAGGACGAGTTCGAGCGTGGTGGCCATGAAGCGGACGAGGGGATGCGCCGATGCTAATGGACGCGTGACGGCGCCCGACGCTCGGCTAGACTGCGCCGTCCATGGCGCTCGCCCCCCTCCACCCGGTGCTGCAGTTCCCGCCCGAGCTCCTGCTCGCGGCGCAGGGCGTGCGCGTCGCGATCTTCGACGTCGACGGCGTGCTCACCGACGGCCGCATCTACATCGGCGAACAGGGCGAAGCCTTCAAGGCCTTCAGCACGCTCGACGGCCACGGCCTCAAGCTGCTGGCGCGCGGCGGCATCGCGCCGGTGGTGATCACCGGGCGCGACTCGCCGGCGGTGCGGCGCCGCGTCGCCGATCTGGGCATCCGCCACGCCGTCTACGGCGCCGGCGACAAGCTGGCCGCCGCCGTGCCGGTGCTCGCCGCGCTCGGCGTAGCCTGGCCCGAGGTGGCGGCGATGGGCGACGACTGGCCCGACCTGCCGCTGATGACCCGCGCCGCCTTCGCCTGCGCCCCGGCCGGCGCGCACGCCGAGGTGCGCGCCATCGCCCACCACGTGACGCGCGCCGAAGGCGGCCACGGCGCGGCGCGCGAGTGCTGCGACCTGCTGCTGATGGCGGCCGGGCGCTATGCCGATCTGCTGCAGGGCCACCTCGTCACGCTGGACGGCGGCGCTGCGCCGTGAGCGATACCCTCGACGACCTGGCGGTGCTCGCGCCGGCGCCGGCCACCGACCGGCGCCGCCTGCGCCTGCCCTGGCACCTGCGCCTGCTCGAAGCCGCCACCGCCTACCTGCCGGTGCTGCTGATGGGCGCGCTCGCGCTCGGCACCTGGTGGCTGGTCAACGTGTCGCCGGCGCCCGAGGCCGAACGCGCGCCCATGCCGCCGCGCCACGAGCCCGACTACACGATGCAGCGCTTCACCGTGCAGCGCTTCGCCGCCGACGGGCGCCTGCGCGTGCAGATCGATGGCGCCGAGCTGCGCCACTACCCCGACACCGACACGCTGGAGATCGACAGCCCGCGCATCCGCGCCTTCGGCCCCGACGGCCAGGTGACCCTGGCCTCGGCCATCCGCGCGCTGGCCAACGGCGACGGCAGCGAGGTGCAGCTGTTCGGCTCGGCCCAGGTGGTGCGCGAGGCGGCGCGGCCGCAGGACGTGCTGGAGTTCCGCAGCGAGTTCCTGCACGCCTTTCTCTCCGCCGAGCGGGTGCGCTCGCACCTGCCGGTGTGGGTGCGTCAGGGCGGCGCCGAGCTGCGCGCCGATGGCATGGAGTACGACAACCTGGCGCACGTCGTCGAGCTGAAGGGGCGGCAGCGCGCCACCTTCGTGCCGCGCGTGCGGCCCCCCGCTGCTCCGTGAGGTGCGCATGAGCCAGCGTCCGCTCGTCTTTATCACCGGCGCCTCCAGCGGCATCGGCCAGGCGCTGGCGGCGCGTTACGCCCAAGCCGGCTGGCGGCTCGCGCTGGTGGCGCGCCGCGAGGCCGAGCTGCGCACCTGGGCCGAGGCCCAGGGCTGCACGGCCGAAGACGCCGGCGTCTACGGCGCCGACGTGCGCGACCTCGCCGCCATGGCGGCGGCCGGCCGCGCCTGCATCGCCGCCCAGGGCGTGCCCGACGTGGTGATCGCCAACGCCGGCATCAGCGTCGGCATCGACACCGAGGTGTTCGAGGATCTCGAGGTGATGCGCTCCACCTTCGAGACCAACGTGATCGGCATGGCGGCCACCTTCCACCCCTTCCTGAGCGCGATGCGCGAGCGCGGCAGCGGCACGCTGGTGGGCATCGCCAGCGTGGCCGGCATCCGCGGCCTGCCCGGCCATGGCGCCTACTGCTCGAGCAAGGCCGCGGTGATCAGCTATTGCGAGAGCCTGCGCGGCGAGCTGCGCGGCAGCGGCGTGCGCGTGGTGACGCTCCTGCCCGGCTACATCGCCACGCCGCTGACGCAGCGCAACCGCTACGGCATGCCCTTCCTGCTGCAGCCCGAAGAGTTCGCCGAGCGCGCCTTCCGCGCCATCGAGGCCGGCACGAGCTACCGCGTCATTCCCTGGCAGATGGGCGTGGTGGCCAAGCTGATGCGGCTGCTGCCCAACCCCTTGCTCGACCGCGTGCTGGCGGGCCGGCCGCGCAAGCGCCGCCAGGGCGAGTGAAGCCGCTCGCCGCACTGCCTGCCGCCCTGCTGGCCGCGTTGCTCGGCCTGGCCGACGCGGCGGCGCAGCCGCAGGCCTTCCGCCCCGGCGCCGAGATGGCGCCGCTGCGCATCGACGGCCGGCTCGACGATGCTGCCTGGGCCGCCGCGCCGCTGCACGAGGCCTTCGTGCAGTACCTGCCGCTGGACCGCCAGCCGGTGCCCGCGGGCTACCGCACCACGCTGCAGCTGGTGATCGAGGAGCATGCGCTGGTGATCGGCATCCGCGCCTGGGACCCGCGCCCCGAGGAGATCCGCGCGCCGCTGATGCGCCGCGACAAGGTCGAGCGCGACCAGGACTTCGTCTCCGTGCTGATCGACCCGATGGGCACGCGCCGCGCCGCGCAGTTCGTGCGCGTCAGCGCCGCCGGCGTGGTGGCCGACGGCATGTTCCTCCCCGGCGCCGAGAAGGAGGAGGATTTCGCGCCCGACTTCGAGCTCGATGCCGCCGTGCAGCGCCTGCCCGACGGCTACAGCGTCGAGCTGCGCCTGCCGCTGATGTCGCTGCGCTACCCCTACGAGGGCGGCGCGCCCTGGCGCATCATGGCCACGCGCAGCATCCCGCGCGAGGAAGGCATGCTGCTGGTGAGCGCGCCGCTCACGAAGGACGCGCTGAGCGTCCTCGACGAGCTGCAGGAGATCGGCGGCCTGGCCGACATCGCCGAGCGCGTGCGTTCGCACGCCCTGCTGTCGATGCGGCCCGAGCTGACGCTGCGCTCGACGCGCCGCGACGACGGCTTGGGGCTGCGCACCGGCGAGACACGCGCCGCGCTGGGCGCGGAGATCAAGTGGCGGCCGCGCGCCGACTGGGTGTTCGACGCCACCCTCAACCCCGATTTCTCGCAGGTCGAGCTCGACGTGCCGCAGCTCGCCGTCAACACCCGCTTCGCGCAGGTGATTCCGGAGAAGCGGCCGTTCTTCCTCGAAAGCAAGGACGTGATCGCGCTGCCCGAGGCGGCCTTCTACTCGCGCACCGTCACCGACCCCGGCTGGGGGCTGCGCGCCACCTGGCGCGGCGCCGGCGCCGATGCCACCGCGCTGTCGCTGCGCGACGACGGCGGCGGCCTGCTGCGGCGCCCGGGGCCCTACAGCACCACGCTGCTGCCGCAGGAGCGGCGCTCGCAGGCCACGCTGCTGCGCGGGCGCTGGCACGGCGAGCAGTTCAGCGTCGGCGCGCTGGCGACCACGCGTGAAGAGGTCGATGGCGGCGCGAGCGATCGGGTGGCCGGCCTGGATCTCGACTGGTGGCCGAGCGAGGCGCAGCGCTGGAGCGCCCGCGCGATGGCCTCGCGCAGCCGCGACAACGCCCTCGGCCCGGGCGAGAGCGGCCACCACCTGCACGCCGCCTGGCGCATGCGCACGACGGGCTGGAACCTCACGGCCGAAGCCACCGAGATCAGCCCGCGCTTTCGCAACGACAACGGCTTCCTCGAACAGACCGGCGTGCGCATCCTGCAGACCGAGCTCATCCGCCGCTGGGGCGAGGTCGAGGTGCCCGGCCCGTTCGCCGTGCAGGCCCATGAGTTCGAGACCTACCTGTGGGCGCAGCATCGTTCCACGCTGGCCGACGGCGAGCAGCGCGCCGGGCAGACCGTGCTGCGCTACCTGCGCCCCGGCATCTGGCTGCTGGCCTCGCGCAACACCGAGGCCTGGGTGCAGCTGCAGTTCGATGCCGAACGCGCGCGCCGCGAGACCGCGCTGCGCAGCATGAACTCGCTGGCGGCCGGCTACACGGCGAACCCGGCGCCGTGGTTTACCAAGCTCAATGTCGAAGCGCAGTTCGGCCGCAAGCTCGACGTCGATGCCGATCGGGTCGGCCGCAGCGCACACCTGCTCGGTGAGTTCAACCTGAGAGCGCCGCTCGGCCGCTGGGCTCTGGAATCGGAGCAGCGCCTGGAGCACACCCGCATCGCCGCGCCCGACGGCCGGCGCGCCCTGGCCGACACGGCGCTGCAGTGGCTTGCCGTGCTGCACCTCGACGCGCGCGATTCGCTGCGCGCGATCTGGCAGGGCACGCGCTTCGTGCGCTACGGCAGCGGCGAGGCGCTGCCGCCCGAAGACAGCCGCGGCCGCGTCGCGAGCCTGGTGGCCATGCGCCGCTTCGGCGTCGGCCGCAGCGCGAGCTTCGGCCTGAGCCGGCAGAGCGAGCGGCCGGCGCCCGGCGCGCCGTGCACGCGCGAACGCGAGCTGTTCGCCAAGGTCTCGGTCGAGTTCGGGCCCTGAATGATTCGGGCCCTGAATGAAAAAGGGCGGATGCCTCTCGCATCCGCCCTCTTCATCGAAGCTGTCGTGCTTCAGTAGCCGCTGCGGCCACCGCCGCCGCCACCGTAGCCGCCGCCACCACCGGAGCGGCCACCGCCGCCACCGCCGTAGCCGCCGCCACCGGAGCGGCCACCGCCGCCGCCGTAGCCGCCGCCACCGCCGGAGCGGCCACCGCCACCGCCGCCGTAGCCGCCGCCACCACCGTAGCCGCCGCCACCGCCACCGTAGCCACCACCGCCGGAGCCGCCACGGAAGCCGCCCGGACGCTCTTCGCGCGGGCGGGCCTCGTTGACGACGACCGCGCGGCCGCCGATGGACTGGCCGTTCATGCCGTTGATGGCGGCTTGCGCCTCGGCGTCCGAGCCCATCTCGACGAAGCCGAAGCCCTTCGAGCGGCCGGTGTCACGGTCCATCATGACCTTGGCAGACGTCACCGTGCCGAACTGCGAGAAGGATTGTTGGAGATCCTCGTCGCGGATCGAGTAGGCGAGGTTGCCGACGTAGAGTTTGTTGCCCATGGAAAGAGCGCCTTTCAAGAATCTGCAGAACTGGAGCTTCTACCCATCGTGAACCATTCAAGCGAAGGCGCCGCGTCCATGCACAGGCTGAGGAATATAAGTGAACTGCGCAAAACTGCGCACGGTGTCAAGCGAGAAAGTGTTGTTTTCGGGCTCACAGCGCGCCGCAAGCCGCCATCGCCCGCAAGCCCGCGCCGGGCCTAGCATTGCGCACCATGGACCTGTTCAAACCCCTGATCGCGTTGCTGGCCATCGTCAACCCGATAGGGGTTATCCCTTTCTTCATCCATTTCACGCAGGGTTTCAGTGCCGAACAGCGTGCGCGCACCATTCGCGTGTCCGCCTTCAGTGCGTTCTGCGTCATTGCGGTGAGTGCGCTGGCGGGCATCCGCATCATCGAGTTCTTCGGCATCTCGCTGGCCTCGTTCCAGGTGGGCGGCGGCATGCTGCTGCTGATCTCCTCGCTGCAGATGCTCAACGCCCAGCCGGCCGAGGGGCGCAAGGAGGACGTCACCGCGGGCGACAGCAAGGTCGATGCCGGCGACAGCATCGCCGTGGTGCCGCTGACCATCCCGCTGCTGACCGGCCCGGCGACGATCTCGACCATGGTCATCTACGCCGACAAGACGCGCCACTGGTGGCAGCTCGCCGTGCTGGTCGGCTACGGCGTGGTGATCGGCCTGGCGGTGTGGGCGGCGTTCAAGCTGTCGGGCCGCATCGCCCGCGTGCTCGGGCAGACCGGCATCAACGTGATGACGCGGCTGATGGGCCTGATCCTCGCGGCGCTGGCGGTCGAAGTGATGAGCGATGGATTGGTAAAACTCTTCCCCGTGCTGGCGTCCACCCTCCGCTGAGCCGCGCCTATCATCGCGGCCACGAACGAGGGCCGGGCTGAAGGGCGGGGATGAGCGAGACGCGCTACGACTACATCGTCTGCGGCGCCGGCACGGCCGGCTGCCTGCTGGCCAACCGCCTGAGCGCCGACAAGCGCAAGCGCGTGCTGCTGGTGGAGGCCGGCGGCAACGACGACTACCTCTGGGTGCACGTGCCGGTGGGCTACCTCTACTGCATCGGCAACCCGCGCACCGACTGGCTCTACGCCACCGACCCCGACCCCGGCCTGAACGGCCGCTCGCTGCGCTACCCGCGCGGCAAGGTGCTGGGCGGTTGCTCGAGCATCAACGGCATGATCTACATGCGCGGCCAGGCGCGCGACTACGACCACTGGGGCGCGCTCGGCAACCCGGGCTGGAGCTGGGCCGAGTGCCTGCCGCACTTCCTCAAGCACGAGGACTTCCACAAGGGTGCCGACGCCTTCCACGCCGCGCCCGGCTTCGACGCCAGCGGCGAGCGCCCCGGCGGCGAGTGGCGCGTGGAGAAGCAGCGCCTGCGCTGGGAGATCCTCGACGCCTTCGCGCAGGCGGCGCAGCAGGCCGGCATCCCGGCGAGCGACGACTTCAACCGCGGCGACAACGAAGGCGTGGGCTACTTCGAGGTCAACCAGCGCGCCGGCGTGCGCTGGAACGCCACCAAGGCCTTCCTGCGCCCGGTGGAGCAGCGCGACAACCTGCAGGTCTGGACCGGCGCGCACATCCGCCGCCTGCTGCTGGCGCACCGCGACGGCGGCGGATCCTGGGACGGCTCGCGGCGCGCCGTCGGCATCGAGGTGCTGCCGCAGGGCGGCGACGCACCCATCGAAGCGCGGCTGGCCGATGGCGGCGAGGTGATCCTCGCCACCGGCGCCATCGGCACGCCGCAGATCCTGCAGCTCTCCGGCATCGGGCCGGCGGCGCTGCTGCGCGAGCAGGGCATCGCGGTCGAGCACGAACTGGCCGGCGTCGGCGAGAACCTGCAGGACCACCTGCAGATCCGCGCGGTATTCCAGGTCGAGGGCGTGACCACGCTGAATACGCTGGCGAACTCGTGGTGGGGCAAGGCGCGCATCGGCCTCGAATACCTCTTCAAGCGCAGCGGGCCGATGAGCATGGCGCCCTCGCAGCTGGGCGCGTTCACGAGGAGCGACCCGTCGCAGCCGCACGCCAACCTCGAATACCACGTGCAGCCGCTCTCGCTCGAGGCCTTCGGCCAGCCGCTGCACGCCTTCCCGGCCTTCACGGCGAGCGTCTGCAACCTCAACCCCACGAGCCGCGGCGCGGTGCGCATCCGCACGCCCGACAGCCTGGATGCGCCGAGCATCGCGCCGCACTATCTCAGCACCGACGAAGACCGGCTGATCGCCGCCGAGTCGCTGCGCCTGACACGGCGCATCGTCGCGCAGCCGGCGCTGGCGCGCTACCAGCCGCGCGAGTTCAAGCCCGGCGTGCGGTTCCAGAGCGACGCGGAGCTCGCGCGCCTGGCCGGTGACATCGGCACGACCATCTTCCACCCGGTCGGCACCGCGAAGATGGGCCCGGCCGAGGATCCGACCGCGGTGGTCGACGCGCGCCTGCGCGTGCACGGCGTGGCCGGCCTGCGCGTGGCCGATGCCAGCGTGATGCCCACCATCACCAGCGGCAACACCAACTCGCCGACGCTGATGATCGCCGAGCGCGCCGCGCAGTGGATCGCTGAGGACGGCCGTTGACGGCCGCTGACGGCCCCGCCGTGATCGACCCGCTGTACTTCGCCAGCACGGCCATCTGCCTGGCCTGCGGCGTGGCTCTGCTGCTGGCCTGGCGGCGCGACCACAACCAGTCCTTCCTGCGCATGGTCGGCCTGGCCTTCCTGCTGCATGCGCTGCTGCCGGGTGCTTATGCGCTGGCGCGCTCCAGCCCGGCGCCGGCGAGCCTCATCGCGCTGGGCGTGCTGCTGCTGGCCGCGCTGTTCTCGGCCGGGCTGATCCTGATGAGCGTGGCCTACCTCGCCGAGCGGCCGCTGTCCAAGCGCGAGCAGCGCATCGGCGCCGCCGTGCTCGCGCTCGGCGCACTGGTACTGCTGCCGCTGGGTGAGCCGCAGGCGCTGGTGGTGCCGGCCCTGCTCAACGGCCTGCTCGGCATGGTCGCGCTGCTGTGGCTGTGGGAGCGCGGCGGCGCCGAGCGCCTGGCCGGCGTGCTGCTGGTGCTGCTGCTGCTCAATGCGCTGCAGTTGTTCTTCTTCGGCCATGAGGTGGTGGAGCGCCAGATGGTGGCGGGCATGGTGCTGCGCCTGGGCATCACGCTGGCGCTGCTGCATGCCGCGGGGCGGCGCTCGGCCGAGGCCTCGCAGTTCGCGCGCGAACGCTTCGAGCGCCTCACCGAGCATTCGCACCAGGGCGTGGCGGTGATCCGCGGCGAGCAGATGCTCTACGCCAACCCGGCGCTGCTGCGCATCTACGGGCTGGCCTCGCTGCAGGAGGTGCGCACGCTGTGGCGCGAGGCGACCATGCCCGAGGCCGAGCGCGCCACCGGCCGCGAGCGCCACCGCCGCCTGATCGCCGGCGAGTCCGAGCGCGAAGACTGGTCGGGCCTGCGCTACCGCTTCGACGGCACGCCGATCCGGCTGCGTTTCTCGGCCTGGCGCGTCGACTGGGACGGCGGCGCCGCCGAGCAGGTGATCGTGACCGACGAGACCGTGCAGCACGACGCCACCGCCGCGCTGCTGCACCAGGCCACGCACGACGAGCTGACCGGCCTGCCCAACCGCAGCGCGCTGCTGGCGCGGCTGCGCGAGCTGTGCGCTGCCGATGCCGGCTTCGCGCTGCTGCTGCTCGACGTCGACCGCTTCAAGCTCTTCAACGAGGCCCACGGCCCATCGCTCGGCGACGAGGTGCTGCGTGCGCTGGCGGCGCGGCTGGCCGAGACGCTGCGCGGCGAGGCCGAGACCATGCGCCTGGGCGAGGACGAGTTCGCGCTGCTCGCGCCGGCCGACGACCCCGAGCGCGCCGCCCACGCGCTGGCGCAGCACGTGCGCGCGCTGCTGGCGCAACCGCTGGCGCTGCCGGGGCAGGAGTTCTTCCTCGATGTCTCGATGGGCGTCTCGCTGCACCCGGCCCACGGCCGCGGCGCCGAGGCGCTGCTGCGCGCCGCCAATGCCGCGATGCACGAGGCCAAGAGCGTGCCGGGCGTCTCGCTGCAGTTCGCCGAGGAGCGCTTCGAGCGCGGCTCGGGCGCCACGCTGCTGGCCGAGCAGGCCTTGCGCGCCGGCCTGCGCGACGAGCAGTTCAGCCTCGTCTACCAGCCCAAGGTCGAGGTGCGCAGCGCCGCACGGCCGCCGCTGCTGGTCGGCTTCGAGGCGCTGGTGCGCTGGGATCACCCGGTCAGCGGCCGCATGTCGCCGCTCGAATTCGTGCCCGCCTCCGAGCGCACCGGCATGGTTCGCGCGCTCGGCGCGCTGATCCTCGAGCGTGCCTGCGCGCAGCTGGCGCGCTGGCGCGCCGACTACGGCCACGCCGTGCCGGTGGCGGTGAACGTGTCGCCGCTGCAGCTGCTCGACCCCGGCTTCGTCGACGAAGTGCTGGCGCTGCTGGCCCGCCACGGCGTGCCGCCCTCGCTGCTGTCGCTGGAGATCACCGAGAGCGTCGCGGTGACGCACATGGAGCAGGCGCGCGGCCGCATCGCGCGCTTCCGCGCCCACGGCATCGACGTGGCGCTGGACGATTTCGGCACCGGCTTCTCCTCGCTCAACATGCTGCGCAGCCTGCCGCTGCGCACGGTCAAGATCGACCGCAGCCTGGTCGAGCCGCTGCCCGCGCCGGACGCCACCGCGGTGGTCAAGGCGATCTGCGACCTCGCAACGACGCTCGATCTGTACGTGATCGCCGAGGGCGTGGAGACGCCGGCGCAGTCGGAGGCGCTGCGCGCCGCCGGCTGCACGGTGATGCAGGGCTACCTGTACGCGCGCCCGCTGGCGCCGGCCGAAGCCGCCCGCTGGCTGGACCGCGCCGGCGGCGACGGCGCGCCGGGCGTGATCAGGCTGCGACGCTGACCAGCGTGCCGGTCGAGGCGGCCGGCTCGGCCGGCGTTTCGGCGTCTCCGCGCAGCGCGCTGGCGAGCTGGCGCAGGAAGGCCGCGAGCTTGCTCGTGTCGTCGGTGTTGCCGCTGCTGCCCGTGCTGCCCTCGGCCGCGTCGGCGGCCGGCGTGGCGCCGCCTTGCAGTGCCGACATCAGGTGGCGGAAGGCCGCGAGCAGCGGCGATTCCTTGGCGGCCGCAGGGCTCGCATCCGCCGCGGTGGTGTTCTGCTGCGAGACCTGCAGCTTCACCGAGGTGATCAACAGCGAGGCGCTGGTGCCGTTCTCGTCGACCGTGACGCTCAGTGATGCGCTGCTCAGGCTGGCGCTGAGCGAACTGCTGGCGGCAGGGGTGGCGGCCGTGCTGCTCGCAGCAGCGGGTTGTTCCAGCGTGCCTGCCAGCCGGTCGAGCCGCTGGGCGAGGTTGTCGTAGCCGTGGTGCGCGCCGTGCATGCCGCGGCGCCCGCCGTCGGATCCGCGCAGCGCATCCGAGAGCTCGTGGGCGAAGGCGCGGGCGCTGTCCTGCACCTCGCTGCTGTCGGCCGTGCTCGTGTCGGCCGGCATCAGGTTGCGCAGCGCTTCGGTCATGGCGGCCACCAGCGGGTGGCGGCGCTCGCCATGGTGGCGATGGTGGTGCTCGGTGCGCGCGGGGGCATCGGCCGAATCGGTGGAATCCGCGGAGGCGGCCGAACTGGCCTGGGCGGCAGCGCGGCTCGCGATCGCGGCATCCCAGGAGGCCGGGCGGTAGGCTTGGCAGGCGGCAGCGTGCATCGATAACTCCTTCACGTTGATGGCCGGGTTTTCGTCGCCGCGGCGCGCCGGGCTGAGCCCGACTTGGTAACCGGTTGCTGCGGCGCGACCAGCTCGCCGCCCTCGCGCCGCGCTACGCGCCGCGTGTTGCCGATGTTCACACCCGTGCCGACACGCTGCCGGCGATGGCCCGGCAGCTGCTGGCCGAGCAGAGCGGCGAGCTGATGGCAGCCGCCGACCTGCGCCGCGCGCTGCCGGGTGTCGGCTGCCCGACGCTGGTGGTCTGCGGCGAGGGTGATGCCATCACGCCGCCGGAATGTTCGCGCGAGATGGCCGCCGCCATTCCCGCTGCGCGGCTCGAGTGGCTGCCCGAGTGCGGGCACATGCCGACCATGGAGAAACCGGCGGCCGTGAACGCGCTGCTGCAGGCCTGGCTCGGCTCGCTGGAGCACATTTCGGCGCCCGGCGGTTCAGGGTAAGTCCTGCTGCGGCGCGCACGGGCACCCCCCTACAGTTCGCCCACTGCGCAGCGGCCCCCCCGGGGGCACGACTGGGCGGGGGACTGAGGAGACGCTAGAAGGCGCGCCGCGGCAAGCTCCGCAGGTGGCGCAGCAGCAGGTCACGCAGGTGGCCGATGCACAATCGAAAGGGCGCCGGGCCAACACCCGGCGCCCTTTTCACTTCCATGACCGAACTGGCCCTCGTCGCACTGGCGTCGCTGTTCGCCGGCTGCGTCGATGCGATCGTCGGCGGCGGCGGGCTGATCCTCGTGCCCGCGCTGTTCGGCATGTACCCCGGCGCGGCGCCGGCCACGCTGCTGGGCACCAACAAGGGCTCGGGCATCTGGGGCACGGCTTGGGCCACCTGGCAGTTCTCGCGCCGCGTGCAGCTGTCCTGGGCGGCGCTGCTGCCGGCCGCGCTGGCGGCCTTCGCCGGCAGCTTCGCCGGCGCCTGGGCGCTCACGCTCGTCAACCCCGACGGCCTGCGCAAGGCTCTGCCCCTCGTGCTGCTGGCGGTGCTCGCCTACACGCTGGCGCGCAAGGACCTGGGCCGCCACCATGCGCCGCGCTTGGCCGGTGCCGCGCAGGCGCTGCCGGCCTGCACCATCGGCATGGTGGTCGGCTTCTACGACGGCTTCTTCGGGCCCGGCACCGGCAGCTTCTTCGTCTTCCTGTTCGTGCACTGGCTGGGCTACGACTTCCTGCACGCCTCGGCCAGCGCCAAGCTGCTCAACACCGCCACCAACGCGGCGGCGCTGCTGCTGCTCGGCTTCAAGGGCCACGTCTGGTGGCAGGTGGCGGCGGTGCTGGCGGTGGCCAACGTGATCGGCAGCCTGATCGGCACGCGGCTGGCGCTGCGCCACGGCGCCGGCTTCGTGCGCGTGGCCTTCATCGCCGTGGTCGCCGCGCTGATCGCCAAGACCGGCTGGGACGCGTTCGTGCGCTGAATTGCCGCACGATTCGCGGCCAGTTCCGCGCATCGTCGCGCGCTGCGCCGCCTAGCATTCAGGCCATGCCTGTCGACAAGCAACTGCGATCCCTCGCCATCGACGTGCCGGCGCAGCCGGAGTCGCTGGTCAAGCTCTCGCTGCTGCTGGCCGACGAGGACGTCAACCTGCAGGCGGTCGGCGGGCTCATCACTTCCGACATGGCGCTCGCCGCGGCGGTGCTCAAGGCGGTCAATTCTTCGCTCTACGGCCTGTCGGGCCGCGTGCAGAGCGTGCAGCAGGCCATCACCTACCTGGGCACGCGCGAGGTGGCCGCGGTCACTTTCGAGATGGGCCTGAAGGCGGTATTCCCGGCCGCGCCCGAGCTCGAGGCGGTGTGGGAGCGCGCCAGCGTGCGCGGCCTGCTGATGGGCCGCATCGGCCAGGCGATCGGCGTCGACCCCTGGGCGGCGCATTCGGCCGGGCTGTTCGAGGAATGCGGCAAGGCGGTGCTGTTCCGCCACGCGCCGCAGCGCTACAAGCCGCTGCTGCGCGCCGCCGAGAACGACGAGGATCTGCTGCTGCTCGAACACGACGAATTCGGCGTCAGCCACGACGCGCTCGGCGCCGCGCTGTGCGAGACCTGGGGCCTGGCGCCCGCGGCGGTGCACAGCGTGCGCTTCCATGTGATGGTCAACGCCACGCTGCAGCTGCCGATGCAGGTGCAGCGGCGCGCCATCTGCGCGATCTCGGCGATCGCCAACGCGATGATGCGCGACCCCGCCACGCTCGACGTGGTGGCCGCCAAGGTGGCGCCGCAGGCCGAGCTCGAGCCGACGCTGGTGATCCGCGGCGCGCGCAAGGTGCAGGAGCAGATCGAGAACGCGGTGGAGCGCGAGCGCGCCTGAGGCGGGTGAATCCCGATGGCGGCGCGGCCGGCATCCACTACGGTGGCGCGCCGGAACGAGGAGCCCCCATGACCGCCGCGATCGCGCCCGAGCACCTGGCCCTGCAGCGTCTCTATCACTGGGAGAAGAGCGCGCCCGAGCGGCGCGTCTTTACCCAGCCCCTGGGCGGCGGCGTGCTGCGCACGATGAACTGGCGCGAGCTGATGGACGAGACGCGGCGCATGGCCGCGCACCTGCAGTCCTACGGCTTCGCGCCGGGCAGCCGCATCGCCATCCTGTCGAAGAACTGCGCCCACTGGCTGATGAGCGACTGGGCGATCTGGATGGCCGGCCACGTGTCGGTGCCGCTGTACCCGACGCTCGCTGCCGACACGATCCGGCAGATCCTGCAGCACAGCGAAGCGAAGCTGCTGTTCGTCGGCAAGCTCGACGGCTGGGAGGCGATGAAGCCGGGCGTGCCCGCCGGCCTGCCCTGCATCGCCTACCCGCTCGCGCCGCCCACCGACTACCCGGGCTGGGACGAGATCGTCAAGCGCACGCCGCCGCTGCAAGGCGAGCCGCTGCGCGACGGCGACGAGCTCTCCACCATCATGTACACCTCGGGCACCACCGGGAGTCCGAAGGGCGTGATGCACAGCTTCGCGACCTTCGCCTGGTCCATCCAGGCCGGCCTGAAGCGCGTGCCCATCGACACGAACTCGCGCATGCTGAGCTACCTGCCGCTGGCCCACGTGGCCGAGCGCACGCTGGTCGAGCACGGGCTGCTGGCCACCGGCATGGAGGTGTTCTTCGCCGAGAGCCTGGACACCTTCACGGCCGACCTGCAGCGCGCGCGGCCGACCGTGTTCTTCTCGGTGCCGCGCCTGTGGGTGAAGTTCCAGCAGGGCGTATTCGCCAAGATGCCGCCGGCCAAGCTGGAGCGGCTGCTGAAGATCCCGCTGCTGCGCGGCATCGTGAAGAAGAAGATCCTCGGCGCGCTCGGGCTCGACCAGTGCCGCTTCGCCGCCGGCGGCGCCGCGCCCATGCCGCCCGAATTGCTCGGCTGGTATGCCCGGCTCGGCCTGCCCATCATCGAGGTCTACGGCATGACCGAGAACTGCGGCGTCTCGCACGCTACGGTGCCCGGCGTGCAGCGCCCCGGCACCGTCGGGCTGCCCTACGAGGGCGTGGGCAGCCGGCTCGATCCGGCCAACGGCGAGATCCAGGTGAAGAGCCCGGGGCTGATGCTGGGCTACTACAAGGAGGAGGCGCTGACGCGCCAGACCTTCACGCCCGATGGCTGGCTGCACACCGGCGACAAGGGCAGCCTCGAGAGCGACGGCTATCTGCGCATCACCGGCCGCGTGAAGGACCTGTTCAAGACCAGCAAGGGCAAGTACGTCGCGCCCGCGCCGATCGAGGATCGCCTCGTCATGCACGCCAGCGTGGAGGCCTGCGTCGTCACCGGCGCCAACCTCGGCCAGCCGGTCGGCATCGTGATGCTCAACGCCGAGGCCGCGCAGCAGGCGCGTGATGCGGCGCGGCGCACGGCGATGGAGGCCACGCTGGCCGAGCACCTCGCGGCGGTGAACGCGCCGCTCGACCCGCACGAGCAGCTCGACTGCCTGGTGGTGGTGAGCACGCCCTGGACGGTCGACAACGGCTTCATCACGCCCACCTTCAAGGTGCGGCGCAACCGCATCGAAGAGGTCTACGCGCCGCGCTACGAGGGCTGGGTGGCGGCGCGGCGCAAGGTGATCTGGGAGCTGGGCTGAGTTTCAGGCGGCGCCCTGGCCGCCTTCGTCCAGCATGCCCTGGTGGTGGCTGAGGAACACGCGGCCGCGGAACCACTGCGCCCAGCCGCCGGCGCGCAGCCGGTCGAGCACCGGGCCTTTCACCTCGGTGAAGTCGAGGCGGATGCCGCGCTCGGCGAGCAGATCGTGCAGCGCGCGCAGCGCCTCCAGCGCGCTGTAGTCGATCGCGTTGACGGGTGACATCAGCAGCACCACGCGGCGCGTGTCGGGCAGCGCGGCGAGGTGGCGGTCGACCACGTTGACGAGCTGGCGCGCGTTGGTGAACACCAGGCTCTCGTCGATGCGCAGCGCCAGCACGCCGGGCGTGCTGCGCGCCGCGTGGCGGTCGACGTTGCGGTAGTGCTCGGTGTCGCCGACGCGGCCGATGCGCGCCACGTGCGGGTTGGCGCTGCGCTGCAGCAGCAGCGCGATCGACAGCGCCACGCCGGCGGCCAGCGCCGCCTCGGAGCCGACGAACAGCGTCAGCGCGCCGACCAGCACCATCACCAGAAACTCCGCGCGCGAATAACGCCAGGCCTCGGCGAAGGCGCGCCACTCGACCACGCCCATCACGGCCAGCACGATGCTGGCCGCCAGCACCGCGCGCGGCAGCCAGGCCAGCGGCGCGGTGAGCAGCAGCATGGCCAGCGCCATCAGCAGCGCCGCCCAGCCGCCCGAGGCACGCGTGCGCGCGCCGGCCTCGGCGTTGAGCGCGCCGCGCGAGAAGCTGCCGCCGATGGGCATGCCGGCCGAGCAGGCCGCCACCAGGTCGGCCGCGGCCAGGCCGGTGAGCTCGCGGCGCGCGTCGACCTGCTCGCGGCGGCGCAGCGCCAGGCCTTCGGAGACCGCCAGGCTGCTGACGAAGGTCACCAGCGCCAGCGGCGCGGCGCTGGGCAGCAGGCGCCACCACAGGGCCGGATCGAGCGGCGGCAGCGCCAGCGGCAGCGCGAAGGCCGGCAGCGTGCCGACCAGCGCCACGCCGCGCGCATCGGCGCCCGAGGCCCAGGCCAGCGCGATGCCCAGCGTCACCACCGCGAGCGGCGCGCAGCGTGCCAGCAGCGAGGCGTTGTGCGGCGGCAGCCAGCGTGCCAGCAGGGCGCGCGCGGAGCGGCGCGACCACCACAGCAGCGCCAGCGCGGCGAGGCCGAACGCGGCGGTGAGCGCATGGCCGGCCACGCCGCTCGCCCACCACGAGCGGATCAGCGCCGGCGCGGTGAAGCCGCGCGCCGGGCTGCCCAGCAGCGCCGGCAGTTGCGACAGCGTGATCGCCAGCGCCGCGCCGGTGGAAAAGCCGTGCAGCACCGGCGTGGACAGCAGCGCCGCCAGCGCATCGAGGCGGAACAGCGCGGCCGCCGCCAGCAGCAGCCCGGCCTCGGCGGCCAGCACCAGTGCCGCCGCGGTGGCCGGCGTGCCGTCGGCCAGCGCCGGCGCGATGGCCTGCGCGGTGAGCAGCGCCACCACCGCCACCGGCCCCACCGAGTTGACGCTCGAGGAGCCGAGCAGCGCATAGGCGGCCATCGGCAGCAGGCTGGCGTACACGCCCACCTGCGGCGGCAGGCCGGCCAGCAGCGCGTAGGCGAGGCTTTGCGGGATCAGCAGGATGGCGACGATGAACGCGGCGACGAGGTCGTCGCGCAGTGCATCACGCCGGTAGGTCTGCCATCGCGAACTCATTCAGTCCACTGTAGCGCCCGACGCCTTCACGACCGTGGCCCACTTCTTCGTCTCGGCGGCGATGAACTTGGCGAAGTCGGCCGGGCTCATGCCGCTCGGGATCGCGCCCTGCGCCTGCAGCCGCTCCTTCAGCGCCGGCGTGGCCAGCGCCTTGGCGGTTTCCTGCTGCAGGCGGTTGACCACCTCGGGCGCGGTGCCCGCCGGCGCCAGCAGGCCGAACCACGAGCTCGCCTCGAAGCCCTTGAGCGGGCCGGCCTCGGCCACCGTGGGCAGATCCGGCAGCGCGCTGCTGCGCTCGGCGCTGGTGACCGCCAGCGCCTTGAGCTTGCCGGCCTTGATGTGCGGCATCGCCGAGGGCAGGTTGTCGAACATCAGGTCCATGTTGCCGCCCATCAGGTCGAGCAGCGCCGGGCCCGAGCCGCGGTAGGGGAAGTGGACCATGTAGGTGCCGGTCATGGTCTTGAAGAGTTCGCCGGCGAGGTGGATCGAGGTGCCGTTGCCGCTGCTGGCCATGTTCAGCTTGCCGGGGTTGGCCTTCGCGACGCGGATCAGGTCGGGCACGCCCTTGATGCCCATCGCCTCGGCCTTGGCCGGGTTCATCACCAGCACGTTGGGCACGCCGGCCACCAGCGTGACCGGCACGAAGTCCTTCACGTGGTCATAGGGCATCCTGGCGTAGAGCGCCGGGTTGATGGCGTGCGTGCCCACCGTGCCCATCAGCAGCGTGTGACCGTCGCTGGACTTGGCCACCAGGTCGGCACCCACATTGCCGCCCGCGCCGGGCTTGTTCTCGATGACGAAGGGCTGGCCGAAGGCGCGGCTCAGTTCGGGCGCCAGCGCGCGGGCGAGGATGTCGGTGGTGCCGGCCGGCGCGAAGGGCACGACGATGCGCACCGGCTTGCTCGGCCAGGCGCTCTGCGCGAGCACGGGCAGGGGGGCGAAGGTGACGGCCGCGGCCGTGATCAGGAGGCGGCGGCGAATGAGGCGGCGCATGACGGGGATCCTCGCAGGTTCTCGAAGCGGAACCCGCAGTGTCACGCGGCCGGGGGAAGCGGTGTCAGGGGTGGAACCCGGGAGCAGGCGGAGGCGGGAAAAAAGAGAGGGAAGCGGGACAAAGTTTCCGAGGCTCGCTCTCAACCTCCCCGGAGTCGCCCGCTTCCCTTGGTGGACAGGTGTCAGTCCGCGAAAAAACTTCCTCTCAACCTCTCACTCGACTCTCACTCGAAACACGCAGGAAAAACTCAGCGCGCGCCGCTCGGGCGCGGGAACAAGGACAGCTGGGCCGGCTCGCGGCCCGAGCTCAGAACCTGGGTCTGGCGCGACGCCACCACCGGCCGGACGGTGCTGGGGCGCACCGGTTGCGCGGCGGCGAGCCGGGGCGCGGGGGTCAGTGCGATCGGGGGCATGGTGTGCGCTCCTTCGGCCAGGCGATCAGCGCAGGAACTCGCTGGCCGCGAAGGCCGGGCCGTCCTGCTTCAGGCCGAGCACGCCGGCGGCGCGCTGCACCCAGTCGGCCAGGGCCGGCGCCGTGGGCAGGCGCGGCGCCGCGGCATTCGACAGGCGCAGCAGCGACGACGCGCCACCGTGGCAATGCGGGCCGGCCGGGCGCAGGCGGCGCGAGGCGGGAGCGAACGGTGAGCGGGTCTGCGGCATGGTGTCAACGACGTCCGGTAGGTCTTGCGTCCCGGCGGCGTGGGTGACGATCACCGGGCGTGTGCACTTGCCAACGCATCGTCCGTGCCATCCCTGCGCGGAACAAGTGCCGTGCGGAAAGTCACGAAAAGAGACCGCGCTTGGCAGCGGCGCCACGGGGGTGCGGGCGAAAACGGGCTGAAATGTAAGTGCTTCGATACAAGGCCGACGCTATTCGTCGCGAGCTACGGCCTCCCATGGATTGACGATGGCCACACCCGTGGGCTCGAAGTCCGCCACGTTTCGCGTGACCACTGCCATGCCATGCACTAGCGCTGTCGCCGCGATGAGCGCGTCACGCTCGCCGCGCTTGTCGGGCACATGTAGCCGGGCACAGCGTTGCGCCACTGCGGTGTCGACGGGCAGCGTGCGGCCGGCGAACTCGGGCAGAACATGCTGTTCCAGCCACGCGCGCAGCATGGCTCCCTGGGGGGTGTCCTTGCGCTCGATAGCCAGCACGCCGAGTTCCAACTCCATGATGGTGATGGCCGACACGAAGAGCTCGGCGGCATCGACGCTTTCCGCCCATGCCGCCAGGTTCGCATCGGCCTTGCCGAGCCGCACCTTGCGCAACTCGGAAAGCACGTTGGTGTCGAGCAGGTACATCACGAAAGATCGGTCGGTCGGACGGCGACGCGCGCGCGCGGCGGCTCGAATTCGATCTCGGCAATGCCGGGCATCGCCAGCGCATCGGCAACGTTGCGCCGCTGCTTCGTCAGCCGCTGGTAGTCCTCGAAGCTCAACAGCACGTGCGCAGGCTTGCCGCGATCCGTGATGAACACAGGGCCGTTGCGGGTTGCCTTCTTGGCCCGACTCACATCCTGGTTCAGTTCCCGGCTGGACAGCGTCGTGATGGTCATGGGCGGCTCCTTAGCGAACAAACAATGTAGGCACGTTACTACATCGCCGTTCGCGGGGCAAATGCCCGGCCAGCGCGTGTGGGTGACGAGGCTTCAAGCCGTTGCCGCCACGTACCCCCGCGGCACCGCCCCCAGCAGCCGCTTCGTGTACTCCTCGCGCGGCGCCGCCAGGATCTGCTCGACGCCGGCCTGCTCCACCACCTGGCCGTCCTTCATCACCAGCACCTCATCGGCCATGAAGCGCACCACCGCGAGGTCGTGGCTGATGAAGATGTAGGCGAGGCCGAGTTCGTCCTGCAGGTCCTTCAGGAGATTGAGCACCTGCGCCTGTACCGAGACGTCGAGCGCGCTCACCGCCTCGTCGAGCACCAGCACCTCGGGCTCCAGCGTCAGGCAGCGCGCGATCGCGATGCGCTGGCGCTGGCCGCCGGAGAACTCGTGCGGATATTTGTTGAGCGCGCCCTCGTCGAGGCCGACCTTGGCGAGCAGCGCCCGCGCGCGCTGCGTGCGTTCGGCGTCGCTTGCGGCGATGCCGTGGATGGCCATCGGCTCGGTGAGCGTCTGCGCCACGGTGAAGCGCGGGTTGAGCGAGGCGTAGGGGTTCTGGAACACCACCTGGATGCGCCGGCGCATGGGCAGCATTTGCTCGCGGCTGAGCGCGAGCAGATCGCGGCCATCGAATACTGCCTTGCCGCCCGCCGGGCCGCCGGCGGGCTCGTGCAGGCGCAGCAGCGTGAGGCCCAGCGTGGTCTTGCCCGAGCCCGATTCGCCGACGATGCCCAGCGTGTGGCCGCGCCGCAGCGTGAAGCTCGCGCCCCTGACGGCCTGGAACTCGCGCCGCCCGAATACGCCGCTGCGGATCCAGAAGCTCTTGGTGACGTCGCTGGCCTGCAGCACCACCGGCGCTTCGGGATCCTTCGCCTTGGCGACGCGCTCGGCGGCCGCGCCGTTGCCGGCGATGTGGTCGTCGATCACCATCAGCCGCGCGCCGCGCTGATCGAGCGTCGGCCGGCAGGCCAGCAGCGCCTTCGTATAGGCGTCCTGCGGGCGCGCGAAGATGTCGGCCACCGCGCCTTGCTCGCGCACCGTGCCCTGGCGCATCACCACCACGCGGTCGGCGATCTCGCCGACCAGGCCGAGGTCGTGGCTGATGAACAGCATGCTCATGCGGTGCTTGTCCTTCAGCCTCGCGAGCAGCTCGATGATCTGGCGCTGGATGGTCACGTCCAGCGCGGTGGTCGGCTCGTCGGCGATCAGCAGGCGCGGCTCGCAGGCCAGCGCCATCGCGATCATCACGCGCTGCTGCTGGCCGCCGGAGAGCTCGTGCGGGTGCGCCGCGAGGCGCCGCTTCGGCTCGGGCAGGCCCACCTCGGCGAGCAGCGCCTCGGCTTTCTCCATCGCCTGGCGGCGCGTGAGGCCCAGGTGCCGCTGCATCGGCTCGCACAGCTGGTGGCCGATCGTGAACACCGGGTTCAGCGAGGTCATCGGGTCCTGGAACACGCAGGCGATGTCCTTGCCGCGCAGCGCCTGCAGCTCGGCCAGCGAGGCGGCGAGCAGGTCACGGCCCTGGAAGCGGATCGTGCCCTGGCGCTCGGCGTTCTCCGGCAGCAGGTTGAGGATGGACATGGCGGTGACGCTCTTGCCCGAGCCCGACTCGCCCACCAGCGCCACGGTGCCGTTCTCGGGCACCTCGAAGCTCACGCCGGCGTCGCCGCGGCCGACGGCTTCGGCATACGCCACGTTCGGCCCGCGCCCCATGCGGAAGCGCACGCGAAGATCCTGGATGCTCAGCAACATCATTCGGCTCCGCGCAGCTTGGGATCGAGCGCGTCGCGCAGCGCGTCGGTCATCAGCGAGAAGGCGGTGACGAACACAGCCATGAAGGCCGTCGCCGCGGCGAGCTGCCACCAGTGTCCGAGGATGAGCTCGCTCTGCGCCTCGGCGAGCATGGTGCCCCAGCTGACCTGGTCGACGCTCACGCCCAGCCCGAGGTAGGAGAGGATCACCTCGGCCTTGATGAAGCCGACCACCAGGATCGACAGCTGCACCAGGATCACGTGGCTCACGTTGGGCAGGATGTGGCGGAAGATGCGCGACAGCGCGCTCGCGCCGATCGCCTCGGCGGCGCGCACATACTCGCGCACCGAATGCTTGAGGAATTCGGCGCGCACCAGGCGGTAGATGCCCGTCCAGCCGGTCAGCCCGAGGATCAGCACCACCGACTGCACGCCGCGCCCGGCCACCGCCGCGAAGGCGAAGATCAGCAGGATGCCGGGGATGGACGTGAAGACGTTGTAGAGCCACTCGAGGAAGTCGCCGATGCGGCCGCCGAAGAAGCCGGCCAGCGCGCCCAGCACGGTGCCGATCAGCGTGGCCACCAGCGCCGCGGCCACGCCGACGAATACCGAGATCTGCGCGCCCTTGATGGCCTTGGCGAGCACGTCGCGGCCGAGGCGGTCGCCGCCGAAGGGCAGGGTCTCGTGTCTGATCTCCTGCGCGGTCTCGTACTTCTTGGCCAGCTCGGCCCACTCGGCATAACGCGGCGCGAGCGGGTCGACCGCCGAGATGTCGACGTTCGGGCCGGTGGGCACGGGGATCGCGCTCGCGGCTTCCTTCTTCGCCGGGCCCATGAAAGTGGGCGGCGCGTCGGGCACGCCGATCTCGCGCTGCCAGTCGCCGGCCACCAGCTTGAGCGCCGCGGCCAGCATCAGCAGCACGAAGGCGGCGACCAGGCCCAACGACACCATGCCGACGCGGTCGCCCTTGAAGCGGCGCCAGGCCGCGGCCCACACGCCTTCGGAGCGCGCGGTGGCGCCGTTGATCGTGAGGACGGCGCTCATGTCCGGCTCCACCACCGAGCACGGCGAGGCCGGGGCCTGCCGGCCTGTGCGCGGCCCGATATCCGTGCTCGACCGGCAGGCCCCGGCCTCGCCGAAGCGGCAACCAGGGGCGCGCGCTGAGTCAGCGAGCGGTGACACGGCGCGGGTCGGGCGGGCTGGGCGAGCACGGATATCGGGCCGCGCACAGCCCAGCCCGCCCGACCCGCGCCGTGCGCCAACGTCTGTTCGGCGACCCTCATCAAAGGCAAGCTCATTTCAGCACCACCCGCGGGTCGACCAGCTTGTAGAGCACGTCGGTGGCGAGATTCACCACCATGGTGATCACCGCCAGGTAGATCGTCACCGCCTGGATCACCGGGTAGTCGCTGCGGTTTACCGCCAGCAGCACCTCGCGGCCCAGGCCGGGGATGGAGAAGAACACCTCGATCAGGAAGGAGCCCACGAAGATGCCCGGCAGCGATACCGCCACGTTGGTGAGGATGGGGATGAGCGCGTTGCGCATCACGTGCGTGAGCAGGATGCGCGGCTCGGTGAGGCCCTTGGCGCGCGCGGTGCGCACGTAGTCTTGGCCGATCTCGTCGAGGAAGAAGGTGCGATACAGGCGCGTCTGCGGCGCCAGGCCCACCATCACCGCCAGCAGCACGGGCAGCGGCGTATAGACGAGCAGGTTGGTGGCCACGCTGTCCGTCCAACCCTGCACCGGGAACCAGCCGAGCTGGAAGGCGAACAGATACTGGCCGATGATCACGTAGACGAGGAAGGAGATCGACAGCGCGATGGTGGTGGCCACCATGATCGTGCGGTCGGTCAGCGAGCCGCGCAGGTAGGCCACCAGCAGCGCGATCGGAATCGCCAGCAGGGTGTCGAGGATGAGGATGGGCACCATCACCGTCAGCGTGGCCGGCAGCCGCGTGGCGAACAGGTTGGCCACGGATTCGTTGGTGGCCCAGCTGCGGCCCCAGTCGAAGCTGACGATCTGCTTCAGGAAGATGCCCAGCTGCGTCCACCACGGCTTGTCGAGGCCGAGCTGCTGGCGGATCGCCTCGATCTGCTCGGGCGAGGCCGACAGCCCGCCGAGGATCTCGGCCGGATCGCCGCCGAAAGCCTTGAAGAGGAAGAACACCAGCAGCACGACGCCGGCGAGCGTCGGGATCATCTGCCACAGGCGGCGGATCAGGTAAGCGGCCATGAGGCGCGAGTCTAGGGCCTGCGCCGATAGACTCGGCGTGCAGGAGACCCCGAGAATTCCCGTGATGTCTGTTCGCGCCCTCGCTGCCGCCCTGATCTTTTCGCTCCTCCATGGCGGTGCCGCTGCGGCCGATGCCGCGCCGCGCGTGCTGCGCTACGCCTTCCCGATCGCCGAGACCGGCTTCGACCCGGCGCAGATCTCCGACCTGTATTCGCGCACCGTGATGGCCGGCATCATCGAGACGCCGCTGGCCTTCGACTTCCTCGCGCGGCCCTTCAAGCTCAAGCCGAATACCGCGGCCGAGATGCCGCAGATCAGCGCCGACTTCCGCACCTTCACCTTCCGCATCAAGCCCGGCATCTACTTCGCCGACGACCCGGCCTTCAGGGGCAGGAAGCGCGAGCTGGTCGCCGAGGATTACGTCTACAGCCTCAAGCGCCACTACGACCCGCGCTGGAACAGCCCCAACCTCTACCGGCTGGAGGCGGCCAAGATCCTCGGCCTGTCGGAGCTGCGACAGCAGGTGCTGAAGGACAAGAAGCCCTTCCCCTACGGGCAGGAGGTCGAGGGCCTGCGCGCGCTCGATCGCTACACCTTCCAGGTGCGGCTGGCCGAACCCTCGCCGCGCTTCCACCAGGACGTGATGACCGACGCCGGCAACTTCGGCGCGCTGGCGCGCGAGGTGGTCGAGGCCTACGGCGAGAAGATCATGGAGCACCCGGTGGGCACCGGCCCCTTCCGCCTCGCCGAATGGCGGCGCAGTTCGCGCATCGTGCTCGAGCGCAACCCCGGCTACCGCGAGGTGTTCTACGACGAAGAGGCGCCGGCCGACGATGCGCGCTCGCAGGCCATCGCCGCGCAGCTCAAGGGCCGCCGCATGCCCATGCTCGACCGCGTGGAGATCGCCATCATCGAGGAGTCGCAGCCGCGCTGGCTGTCCTTCCTGAACGAGCAGACCGACCTGATGGAGCGCCTGCCCAACGAGTTTGCGCCGGTGGTGATTCCGAACGACAAGCTCGCGCCCAACCTCGCCAAGCGCGGCATCAGCATGGACCGCGCGCCGATGGTCGACATCACGCTGGCCGCGCTGTTCAACCAGGACAACCCGGTGGTGGGCGGCTACACGCCCGAGAAGGTGGCGCTGCGCCGCGCCATCGCGCTGGCCTACAACAGCGAGCAGGAGATCCGCCTGGTGCGCAAGGCGCAGGCGGTGCCAGCGCAGACCGCCGTGGCGCCGCTGGCCTTCGGCTACAACCCCGCGCTCAAGACGAGCATGAGCGACCACGATCCGGCGCGTGCCCGCGCGCTGCTCGATCTCTACGGTTATGTCGACCGCGACGGCGACGGCTGGCGCGATCGACCCGACGGCTCGGCGCTGGTGCTGGAGTACGCGACCCAGCCCGACCAGGCCAGCCGCCAGCTCGCCGAGCTGTGGGAAAAGAGCATGAAGGCGGTCGGCCTGAAGATCGTCTTCAAGGTGGCCAAGTGGCCGGAGAACCTGAAAGCCTCGCGCGCCGGCAAGCTGATGATGTGGGGCGTGGCCTGGTCGGCCACCACGCCGGATGCCGACACCTTCCTCGCGCTCGCCTACGGCCCCAACAAGGGCGGCGCCAACCACGCGCGCTTCGCGCTGCCGGCCTTCGATGCGCTCTACGACAAGCAGAAGGTGCTGCCCGACGGCCCCGAGCGCGAGCGGGTGATAGCGGAAGCGAGCAAGCTGATGGTGGCCTACGTGCCCTACAAGCTGAGCTGCCACCGCATCGCCACCGACCTGATGCAGCCCTGGGTCTTGGGCTTTCGGCGCAACCCCTTCGTGCGCGAGTTCTACAAGTTTCTCGACGTCGACCCGGCGCTGCGCGCGAAGGAGGCGAAGTGAGCCGCCTGCGCCGGCGCGAATTCGCCGCACTCGCCGCCGCCGGCCTGGCGGCGCCCTGGGCGGTGCAGGCCGAGGAGCCGCAGCGCGCCAAGGTGCTGCGCTACGCCTTCCCGATCGCCGAGACCGGCTTCGACCCGGCGCAGATCGCCGACCTGTATTCGCGCACCGTCGCCGCGCACATCTTCGATGCGCTGTACATGTACGACCATCTGGCGCGGCCCTTCCTCGTGCGGCCCAACGTCGCCGAGGGCATGCCGGAGGTCAGCGCGGATTTCCGCACCTGGACGATCCGCGTCAAGCCGGGCATCTACTTCGCCGACGACCCGGCCTTCAAGGGGCAGCGGCGCGAGCTGGTGGCGGCCGATTTCGCCTACGCCTGGAAGCGCCACTTCGACCCGGCCACCAAGAGCCCGAATGTGGCCGGCTTCGAGGAGGAGCGCGTGCTCGGCGTGAGCGAACTGCGCGAGCGTGCGCTCAAGGACAAGAAGCCCCTCGACTACGACGCGCCCGTCGAGGGCCTGCGCGTGCTGGACCGCCACACGCTGCAGTTCCGCCTCGAGCAGCCGCGCCCGCGCTTCCTCTACACGCTCGCGCAGAGCGACCTGATCGGCGCGGTGGCGCGCGAGGTGGTGGAGTTCTACGGCGACCAGATCATGGCCCACCCGGTGGGCACCGGGCCCTTCAAGCTGGCGCAGTGGCGGCGCAGCTCGCTGATCGTGCTGGAGCGCAACCCGGGCTATCGCAGCGTGCGCTACGAAGACGTGGTCTCGCCCGCGCCCGACGATGCCGAAGGCCAGGCGCTGCTGGCGCGCTTTTCCGGCCGCACGCTGCCGATGATCGACCGTGTCGAGGTCAGCATCATCGAGGTCGGCCAGCCGCGCTGGCTGGCCTTCCTCAACCAGCAGTTCGACCTCGTGACCGTGCCGCTGGAGTTCGCCGGCGCGGCCCTGCCGAACGGCAAGCTCGCGCCCAACCTCGCCAAGCGCGGCATCGCGCTGCATCGCATCGTCAACCCCGACCGCACGCTCTTCTACTTCAACATGGAAGACCCGGTGGTCGGCGGCTACACGCCGGAGAAGGTGGCGCTGCGGCGCGCCATCGCGCTGGCCACCGACGTGAACCGCGAGATCAACGGCATACGCCGCGGCCAGGCGATTCCCGCGCAGTCGCTGGTGGCGCCGGGCACCTGGGGCTACGACCCGCAGCTCAAGCTCGAAGGCGGCGACTACGACCCGGCGCGCGCGATGGCGCTGCTCGACCTGTACGGCTACCTCGACCGCGACGGCGACGGCTGGCGCGAGCGGCCCGACGGTTCGCCGCTCACGATCGAGTACGCCACCCAGCCCGACGACCTCTCGCGCCAGTTCGACGAGCTGTGGAAGCGCAACCTCGACCGCATCGGCGTGCGCCTGAAGGTTCTCAAGGGCCAGTGGCCCGAGCAGCTCAAGATGGCGCGCGCCGGGCAGCTGATGATCTGGCAGCTCGGCTACTCGGCCGGCAGCCCCGACGTGCAGGACGCGCTGCAGATCCTCTACGGCCCGGCGGCGGGCGGGCAGAACCTGGCGCGCTTCCACAACGCGCGCTTCGACGAGATCTACGTGCGCATGCAGTCGCTGCCCGACGGGCCGGAGCGCTTGGGCCTGCTGCGCGAGGCGCAGAAGATCATCACCGCGCTGGCGCCGCACAAGTACAACGTGCACCGCATCGTCAACGACCTCACCCAGCCCTGGCTCAGCGGCTTCCGCCGGCCGCTCTACGGCAACCGCTTCTGGCAATACATCGACATCGACGCGGCGCGCCAGCCGCGCCCGCGCTAGGGCCGGCGCGATGCGGCGGCGCCACTGGCTCGGCGCGTCGGCGGCGCTGCTCGCGGCGCCGCGGCTCGCGCCAGCCGCGGCGCGCGACAACACCCTGCGCGTCGCCTTCCGCGTCGCCGAGACCGGCTTCGACCCGGTCGCCATCGGCGACGAGAACTCGAATCGCGTCGCCGCCTGCATCTTCGAGTCGCCGCTGACCTACGACCACCTGGCCCGGCCGGTGGCGATGCAGCCGCTCACCGCCGAGGCGCTGCCCGAGGTGGCGGACGATTTCCGCAGCTTCACCTTCCGCATCCGGCCGGGCATCTTCTTCGCCGACGACCCGGTGTTCCAGGGCCGGCCGCGCGAGCTGGTGGCGCAGGACTACGTCTACGCCATCAAGCGCTACTACGACCCGCGCAACAACAGCGAGCTGCTCTACCTGTGGGAGAACGCCGGCGTGCTCGGCCTGACCGAGCTGCGCGAGCGCGCCCTGAAGGAGAAGAAGCCCTTCGACTACGACGCGACGGTCGAAGGCATCCGCGCGCTCGATCGCTACACGTTTTCCGTACGCCTGGCGAAGCCGGGGCCGCGCTTCGCATTCCTCTTCGCGCAGACCGGCCTGGCCGGCGCGATCGCACGCGAGGTGGTCGAGGCCTATGGCGCCGACATCGCCGCGCACCCGGTGGGCACCGGGCCCTACGTGCTCGCCGCCTGGCGGCGCAGCTCGCGCATCGAGCTTGTTCGCAACCCGCGCTACCGCGAGCGCATCTTCGAGGCCACGCCGGCGCCGGGCGACGCGCAGGCGCAGGCGATCGCGCGCGCGCTGGCGGGGCGGCGCCTGCCGCTGGCCGAGCGCGTCGAGATCAGCGTGATCGAGGAATCGCAGCCGCGCTGGCTGGCCTTTCTCGACGGCTCGCTCGACCAGATCGAGCTGCCGGTGGATTTCGCACCGGTGGCCGTGCCCGGCGGCGCGCTCGCGCCTCATCTCGCCAGGCGCGGCGTGCGGCTGCAGCGCGTGCCGCAGCCCGACATGGTGATGACCTACTTCAACATGCTGCACCCGCTGGTGGGCGGCTACGCGCCGGAGAAGGTGGCGCTGCGCCGCGCCATCGCGCTGGCCTACGACAACGACGAGGAGCTGCGTGCGCTGCGCAACGGCCAGGGCATCGCGGCGCAATCGACCATCCCGCCCTTCACCTCGGGCTACGAGAGCGGCTACCGCAGCGAGATGAGCGCGCACGACCCGGCACGCGCCATGGCCCTGCTCGATCTCTACGGCTACCTCGACCGCAACGGCGACGGCTGGCGCGAGCTGCCCGACGGCTCGCCGCTGGTGCTGCGCCTGTCGTCCACCAGCAGCCAGATCTCGCGGCGCGGCAACGAGCTGTGGCGCAAGCACCTGGCGCGCGTGGGCCTGCGCATCGAGTTCGACGTCGCCACCTGGCCGGATCTGCTCAAGCGCAGCCGCAACGCCACGCTGATGATGTGGGGCTACGGCTGGGTGGCGCAGTCGCCCGACGGCGGCTTCTTCCTCGGCATCGCCTACGGGCCGAACTCGGGCGAATCGAACGACGCGCGCTTCGCGCTGCCCGCCTTCGACCGCCTGTTCGAGCGCCAGAGCGTGCTGCCCGACGGCGCCGAGCGCCTCGCGCTGATGCGCGAGGGCAAGAACATGCTGGCCGCGCACATGCCGTACAAGGCGCATGTGCACACCATCACCAACGACCTGCTGCAGCCGCGCGTGCGCGGCTGGTGGCGGCATCCCTTTGCACGCGACACCTGGGTCTACACCGGGGTCGACATGGAGACATCGTCATGAGCACTTTGCCGGAGCCGCGCATCCTGAAGTTCACGCGCTGGTTGAACGAGACCCGCGGCCTGCAGTTCGACCCGACGACGGTCGAGGGCTACGACGCGATGTGGCGCTGGTCGGTGAGCGATCTCGAGGCCTTCTGGGGCGCGATCTGGGACTACTTCGCCATCGAGTCGCCGACACGCCACGAGCGCGTGCTCGCCGAAGCGGTGATGCCCGGCGCGCGCTGGTTCGAGGGCGCGCAGCTGAACTACGCGCGCCAGGTGCTGCGCCATGCCGACGCGGCGCACGCGGCCGGGCACCCGGCCATCGTGTTCCAGAACGAGCGCATGCGCGAGCGCGGCCAGATGCAGCAGCTCTCGTGGCCGGAGCTGCGCCGCCAGGTGGCCTCGCTGGCGGCGGCGCTGCGCGGCATGGGCGTGCAGCGCGGCGACCGCGTCTGCGCCTTCCTGCCCAACACGCCGCATGCCATCGTTGCCTTCCTCGCCGCTGCCAGCCTGGGCGCGATCTGGTCGGTGTGCTCGCCCGACATGGGCCCGCTGGCGGTGCTCGACCGCTTCCGCCAGATCGAGCCCAAGGTGCTGATCGGCGTGGACGGCTACGTCTACGGCGGCGTAGCGCACGACCGCATGGCGGTGCTGCGCCAGCTGCTCGCCGAGCTGCCCAGCGTGCGGCACGCGGTGCTGCTGCGCTACCGCGACGAGAACGCGGATGCCTCGGTGCTCGCCGCCCCCGGCCGTGGCCTGCACGACTTCGCCGCGCTGGTGGCGGGCGAGGCCGAGTTCGCACCCGAGTGGCTGCCCTTCGACCACCCGCTATGGGTTGTTTATTCGAGCGGCACCACCGGCCTGCCCAAGCCCATCGTGCACGGCCATGGCGGCATCGTGCTGGAGTCGCTGAAGATGGGCGCGCTGCACAACAACGTCGGCGCCAGCGTCGAGACGGGCGACCGCTACCACTGGTACAGCTCGACCGGCTGGATCATGTGGAACACCCAGCCCGGTGCGCTGCTGGGCGGCACCACGGTGTGCACCTTCGACGGCAACCCCGGCGGACGTATCGCATCGCCCGACCTCAACACCATCTGGCAGTTCGCCGCCGACGCCGGCGCCACCTTCTTCGGCGCCGGCGCGGCCTTCTATGCGAACTGCCTGAAAGCCGGCATCCAGCCCGCCAAGGTGGCCGACCTGTCGAAGTTGCGCGCCATCGGCTCCACCGGCTCGCCGCTGGCGGTGGACGGCTACCGCTGGGTGTGGGAGCAGATGCCCCAGGTGGACGGCCAGCGCATCTGGCTCACGCCGATCGCGGGCGGCACCGACTTCGCCGGCGCCTTCGTCGGCGGGCTGATCACGCTGCCGGTGGTCGAAGGCGAGATGCAGGTGCGTTGCCTGGGCGCGGCGGTGGAGGCCTGGAGCGAGGCGGATGCGAGCGGCCGCGGGCGCTCGCTGGTCGACGAGGTCGGCGAGCTGGTGTGCGTGAAGCCCATGCCCTCGATGCCGCTGCGCTTCTGGAACGATGCGGGCAACAAGCGCTACCTCGACTCGTACTTCGACATGTACCCCGGCGTGTGGCGGCACGGGGACTGGATCCGCATCACGCCGCGCGGTGGCGCGATCATCTACGGCCGCAGCGATGCGACCATCAACCGCCACGGCATCCGCATGGGCACGGCCGAGCTGTACCGCGCGGTGGAGGCGCAGCCCGAGGTGATCGACAGCCTGGTGGTCGACCTCGAATACCTCGGGCGCGAGAGCTACATGCCGCTGTTCGTGGTGCTGCGCGAGGGCCTCACGCTGGACGAGGCGCTGGTGAAGCGCTTGAAGCAGGCGATCAAGGAAGCGCTCTCGGCGCGCCATGTGCCCAACGAGATCTTCCAGGTGAGCGCGATCCCGCGCACGCTCTCGGGCAAGAAGATGGAACTGCCGGTCAAGAAGCTGCTGCTGGGCACGCCGGCCGAACAGGTGTTCAAGCTCGACGCGATGGCCAATGCCGATTGCGTGCCCTGGTTCGTGGACTTCGCAGCCAGACGGGTCACTTCACCCAGCTGAGGATCTGCGCCGCCTGCATCGCGCCCGAGACACGATCGAGCTCGCGGCCGCCCTGCAGCTTCACCAGCGTCGGGATGCTGCGGATGCCGAAGCGCCCTGCCACCAGCGGGCTGGCATCGGTGTCGACCTTGGCCAGCAGCGCGCGGCCCTTGAGCGCGCGCGCCGCCTGCTCGAACTGCGGCGCCATCATGCGGCAGGGGCCGCACCAGGCGGCCCAGAAGTCGACCACGATGGGCAGATCCGTGCGGCTGATCACCGCGTCGAAGTTGTCGTCCGTCAATTCGACCGGGTGGCCATCGAGCAGCGCGCGGCCGCACTGGCCGCACACCGGATCCTGGCCGGCGCGCTCGTCGGGCACGCGATTGACAGTACGGCAGTGGCTGCAGACGACGTGCATGGTGACTTTCTCCCGCGGAATGCTGCACTGCAGGGCACATGGCGGCGTCGCGCGCGGATTCAAGCGGGCACCATAGGGGGTATCACCGGGAACCGCATGAACCTCGACCCGCGCTTCTTCCATGCTCCGGCGCCCGAACGGGCCGCGCAGGAGCTGGCCGACCTGCCGACGCACCCGATTCCGCTCGCCGCCGACGACGCGAACGCGCGCCCCGGCCCGCAGGCGCTGCGCCCGGCCGGCTGCGAGGCGCTGCGCGCCGCGCTGCACGAGCTGCCGGAGCTGCACCACGCCGCGCCGCACCTGGGCGAGGCGCTGCTGCAGGCCGGGCTGATCGACCCCGCCACGCTGCAACGCGCGCTCGCGCTGCAGGCACGCCCCGGAGCGCACCGCGCGCTGGGCCGCATCCTCGTCGACATCGGCGCGCTCTCCGAGCTGCGCCTGCGCATGGCGCTGGCCGAGTGGCAGGGCGTGCGCGTGATCGATCCGCACGAGCTCCAGCCCGATGCCAACGTGCTCGCCGCCGTGCCGCGCGCGCTGGCCGAACGCGACGGCGTGCTGCCGCTGCTGATGGACGGCGACGCGCTCGTCGTGCTGGTGGCCGACCCCTGGGACCACGCGCTGCTCGACCAGCTGCGCTTCGCCACGCAGCGGCGCATCCGCCCGCTGATGGCGCTGCCGGGCAGCCTGATGCCGGCGGTGCACCGCGCCTATGCGGCGGCCGTGCGGGCCGACACGGCCGGCAGCAGCCCGGCGCGCAACAGCCTGCAGGAGCTGGCCGCGCAGCTGCGCAGTGCGGCCGATGCCACGCTGCCGGTCGAGGCCGAGATGGTCTCGGAGTCGGACAACACGCTGGTGCGCCTGATCAACTCGCTGATCGAGGAGGCGGTGCGCCGCAACGCCTCCGACATCCACATCGAGACCGCCGACGAGCCGCGCCAGGTGCAGGTGCGCATGCGCGTCGACGGCGAGCTGGTGCCGGTGCTGGAAGTGCCGGCGCGGCTGCGCTTCGCCATCGTCGCGCGCATCAAGATCATGGCCGAGCTCGATATCTCCGAGCACCGCAAGCCGCAGGACGGCAAGATCGACTTCGCGCGCTTCGGCGGGCCGGCGGTCGAGCTGCGCGTGGTCACCGTGCCGACCGCGCGCGGGCTCGAAGACGTGGTGCTGCGCCTGCTCGGCGGCCGCAAGCCGATGGCGCTGGAGCAGATCGGCCTGGCCGACGAGAGCCTGGCCGCGCTGCGCTCGGTGATCGCCAAGCCCTACGGCCTGATCCTCATCTGCGGCCCCACCGGCTGCGGCAAGACCACCACGCTGCACTCGGTGCTGCGCGACATCAACACCGTCGGCCGCAAGATCTGGACGGCCGAGGATCCGGTCGAGATCACGCAGGACGGGCTGCGCCAGGTGCAGGTCAATGCGCGCATTGGCTGGACGTTCGCGGCGGCGATGCGCACCTTCCTGCGCGCCGACCCCGACGTGATCATGATCGGCGAGATGCGCGACGAGGAGACCGCGCGCATCGCCGTCGAGGCCTCGCTGACCGGCCACCTCGTGCTCTCGACGCTGCACACCAACTCGGCGCCGGAGAGCATCGCGCGGCTGCTCGAGATCGGGCTCGACCCGTACAACTTCTCCGATTCGCTGCTGGCCATCCTGGCGCAGCGGCTGGTGCGCACGCTGTGCCCGCACTGCTGCGAGAGCGAGATCGCCGGCGAGGACGAACTCGATGCGCTGGCCGCGCAATACCTCGGCTCGGGCAGCGCGTGCGCGCGCGGCGCGGCGCACGCCGCCCTGCGCGAACGCTGGCGCGCCTTGCACGGCGATGCGCGCGGCCGCATCCGGCTGCAGCGCCGGCGCGGCTGCGACCATTGCGGCGGCACCGGCTACCACGGCCGCATGGGCATCCACGAGCTGATGCTGGCCGACGACGCCGTGCGCCGCCTGATCCGCCACCGCGACGATGCCGGCGCGCTGCAGGCCGCGGCGCTCGCCGCCGGCATGAAGACGCTGCGCCAGGACGGCATCGCCAAGGTGCTGGCCGGGCGCACCGACCTGGCCGAAGTGCTGGCCGCCACCAACGCATGACCATGAGCGACATCACCGTTCCCCCCGAGGTGCTGGGC
Source organism: Piscinibacter sp. (assembly GCA_017983795.1). Lineage (GTDB taxonomy): Bacteria > Pseudomonadota > Gammaproteobacteria > Burkholderiales > Burkholderiaceae_C > Piscinibacter. The sequence continues at coordinate 43,435 of JAGOAS010000021.1, read as the reverse complement.
AAGGTCGGCGAGGCCTTCGCGGTCTCGCTCGATGCGCTGCAGCGCCGTCTTGCCGCACCGCAGGCGTCGCCCGCCGACAGCGAGGCCGTGCGTGCCGGCGTCGAGCGGCTGCGCCATCTCGCCATCCAGTTGCAGGAGCTGGCCCGCGTGCTCGCCGCCGAGGGCAAACCGGCCACCGAGACCATCGATCTGCGCGAGGCGCTCGTGCAGGCCTGCGCCGGCTGGCAGGCCGCGGCCCGGCGCCGCGGCGCGCGCCTCGCCGGGCCGCCGCCGCGTGGCGAGGCCTTCGCGGTGCGCGCCGTGGCCGGCGTGCTCGACCAGCTGATCGAACTGCTGCTCGACCACGCCACGCGCCTGGGCGACGAGGTGCAGTGCGCGCTCGAACGCCACGGCGAGGCCGCCCGGCCCATGCTGGTGCTGCGCGTGCGCCGCGAAGGCGGGCGCGCCGCCGACGGCGTCGACGAAGTGCACTGGCTGCTGTGCGAGCTGCTCGCCCGCGCGCGCGGCATGACGCCCTACCGCGTGGCGGCGGGCGACAGCGTGACGCTGATGCTCGACCTCGGCGAACCCGGCGGCGCCGATGCCGCACCGGTGGCGCCGCTCACCGGCCTGCCGCGCACGCGCATGGACGTGGCGCGCCGCCAGGTGCTGCTGCTCGAACCGCTGGAGCGGCCGCGCGTGCTGGCGCTCGACCTGCTGCGCCGCGCCGGCCTGCGCGTCGACGTGGCGGCCTCGCTCGAACAGGCGCGCGCCGCGCTGCACGAGCGCCGGCCCGAACTGCTCGTCACCGGCCTGCCCTCCGACCGCGGCGAGTGCGCCGCGCTGATCGAGGAGTTGCGCGCCGTGCAGCCACGCCTGCGCGTGGTCGAGCTGGTCGACGACGACAGCGCCTTCGCGCTTTCGCTGCCCGGCAGCGGGCGCGCCGCGCGCATCGGCCGCCACGACCTCGCGCGCACGCTGGTGCCGGCGGTCACGCAGGAGCTCGACGCGGCTTACGCCGGTCTGGCCGGCTGAGACGAAGTCGCCCGAACTCCGTTCGCCCTGAGCTTGTCGAAGGGCTCCGCGCTACAGCGGCAGCTCGGTGTAGTAGCGCCCGCCGTGGAAGATCAGCGGCTGCGCGCCGGCGCGGTGCGTGCAGCGCTCCACCTCGCCGACGAAGATGACGTGGTCGCCCTCCTCGTAGCGGCTGCGGTTGAAGCACTCGAATACCGCCGCCGCGCCTTCGATCAGCGGTGCGCCGGCCGTGCCTTCGCGCCAAGCGACGCCGGCGAAGCGGTCGCCGACCTTGCTGGCGAAGCGCTCGGCCAGTGCGTGCTGATCGGCGGCGAGGATGTTGATCGCGTAGTGCGAGCCGGCGCGAAAGGCCGGCATCGAGCCGGCGCGGCGCGCCAGGCTCCACAGCACCAGTGGCGGGCTCAGCGAGACCGAGTTGAAGGAGTTGGCCGTCAGGCCGACCAGCGTGCCGTCGGCGCCGCGCGCGGTGACGATGGTCACGCCGGTGGCGAACATGCCCAGCGCCGCGCGGAACTCGACAGACGAGAAGGAGGGAGAGCGCGCCCGGGCGGCGGCCTGTGACGGCGGCGTCATGCGTGAATTCTCGCCGAGCGGCCGCGGCCTTGCCGCGCGGCGGGGCAATGAACGGAATAATTCGCCACCCCCCGCCGTATGCCCCGCGTGGACGCACCGACCGCCTTCCGCCAGCAGCTGCTGGGCACCATCCCGCGGCTGCGGCGCTATGCGCGCTCGCTGGTCTTCGACACCAGCGCCGCCGACGATCTGGTGCAGACCACGCTCGAGCGGGCGCTCGCCCACTGGCACCAGTTCGACCAGCGGCGCGACATCCTGGTCTGGACGCTGGCCATCGCCCACAACGCCTTCATGGACGAGCGCCGGCGCGACAAGCGCGCCAGCTGGGTCGATGCCGACGACGTGATCGACGCGCTGCCCGCCGTCGGCAACGACCTCGGCCTGCGCATGGACCTGCTGGCCGCGCTCGCCAGACTGCCCGTCGAGCAGCGCCAGCCGCTGCTGCTCGTCACCCTCGAACAGCTCAGCTACGCCGAGTGCGCCGAAGTGCTGCGCATCCCGGTGGGCACGGTGATGTCGCGCATCTCGCGCGCGCGCACGGCGCTGCGCGACCTGCTCGACGGCCGCGCCCCCGCGAACGCGCGCGGCCTGCGCCGCGTGGTGTGAGCGCCCGAACCGAACCGCCATGAACGCCCCGACGATCTCCGACTCCCAACTCAGCGCCTGGCTGGACGACCAGCTCGAGGCCGACGAGCGCGCCCGCGTCGACGCCTGGCTGCGCGAGCATCCCGAAGACGCCGCGCGCGTGCGCCTGTGGGCCGCCGATGCCGAAGCGCTGCGTACGCGACTCGACGCCGTGCTCGCCGAGCCCGTGCCGGCGCGCCTCGAACAGGCGCTGTGGCGGCGCGGCCCGGCGCGCGCCGGCAGCGCCTTCGCTGGCTGGCAGCGCTGGGCGGCGGCGCTGGCGGTCTTCGCGCTCGGTGGTGTCGTGGGCGCCGGCCTGGTGTGGCGCGCCGAACGCCCCGCGGTGCTGCAGGCTGCCGCGCAGGCCAACGGCCAGGGCTGGGTGCAGCGCGCCGCGGTGGCGCACAGCGTCTACGTGCCCGAAGTGCGCCACCCGGTCGAGGTGAAGGCACAGGAGGAACACCTCGCGCGCTGGCTGACCAAGCGGCTGGAGATGCCGGTCAAGCTGTTCGACCTGCGTGCGCAGGGCTTCGAGCTGGTCGGCGGGCGCCTGCTGCCCGATGCCAAGGGGCCGAGCGCGCAGCTCATGTACCAGGCCATCGGCGAGCCGCCGGCCGGCCAGGCGCCGCTGCGCGTGACGGTCTACCTGCGCAAGCCGGAAGACGGCACGCCGGCCGCGTTCCGCTACGAGCAGCAGGGCGCCGCCGGGCTGTTCTACTGGGTCGAGGGCGCGAGAGCGGGCCAGCCGCCCTGCGGCTACGCCATCGTCGGCGAACTGCCCAAGGAGCGCCTGCTGGCGCTGGCGCAGGCGATCGAGCGGCAGGGCGGCGAGGCGGGCGCACCGGGATAATCCCCCGGTGCCCACCGAACACCGCACCGTCGCGCAGCGCCTGGCTGCGGGGCACCGCCTCCTCGTCGTCGTCCTGCTCGGCTTTGCCAGCGGCCTGCCGCTCGCGCTCACCGGCCAGGCCATGCAGGCCTGGCTGAGCATGGAGGGGCTGGACGTGGCCACCATCGGCTTCCTCAGCCTGGTGGGCCTGCCCTACACCTTCAAGTTCCTGTGGGCGCCGCTGATGGACCGCTTCGAGCTGCCCTGGCTGGGCCGCCGGCGCGGCTGGCTGGTGATCACGCAGCTCGCGCTGGCCGGCGCGCTGCTGGCCATGGCGGGAACCTCGCCCACCGAGGCGACGCGCGCCTTCGCGCTGCTGGCGGTGGGCGTGGCCTTCGTCTCGGCCTCGCAGGACGTGGTGATCGACGCCTACCGCACCGACCTGCTGCCGGCCGCCGAGCGCGGCCTGGGCTCGTCGCTGAACGTGCTGGGCTACCGCCTGGCGATGATCGTCTCCGGCGGCCTGGCGCTCATCTGGACCGACCCGCAGCAAGGCGGCGGCTGGAGCTGGCCCGAGGTCTACCGCTTCATGGCCGGCGTGATGGTGGCGGCCGCCGTGGTGTCGGCGCTGCTGCTGCCGCGCCTGACGAATACGAACGCCGCCGTGGCGAAGACCGACGCGCGCCACGACCTGATCGGCTTCTTCGCCCTGCTCGCCGCGGTGGCCGTGGGCGCGCTGCTCACCGACCGCGCCATCACGCCGCTGGCGCGTGCGCTGCTGCCCGCTGCGCCCAAGTGGGCCGACCTGCTGGCGCTGCTCGCCGGCATCGCCATCACGCTGCCGCTGGCCGCCTTCGCCGCGCGCCGCGCGCGCTTCGAGACGCTGCTGTCGGGCCTGGCGAACTACTTCGCGCAGCCGGGCGCCGCGGCCTTCCTCGCCTTCATCGTGCTCTACAAGCTCGGCGACGCCTTCGCCGGCTCGCTGATGACGCCCTTCCTGCTCAAGAGCATGGCCTACGCGCCGGCCGAGGTCGGCGTGGTCAACAAGGTGATCGGCCTGTGGCTCACCATCGGCGGCGCGCTGGTCGGCGGCGCGCTGATGCTCAAGCTCGGCCTGTGGCGCTCGCTGTTTCTCTTCGGGCTGCTGCAGATGGCCAGCAACCTCGGCTTCTGGTGGCTGGCGGTGAACGGCAAGGGCGTGCTGCCCGGCCTCACGATTCCCGCCTTCGACTGGGGCTTCGTCAAGCTCGCCGCGGCCACGCCGGTGGACGGCGGGCTGCTCATGGTGATCGCCTTCGAGAACCTCTCCGGCGGCATGGGCACGGCGGCCTTCGTGGCCTTCCTGATGAGCCTGTGCAACCAGCGCTTCACCGCCACGCAGTTCGCGCTGCTGTCGGCCTTCGCCTCGGTGGGCCGCGTGTGGGTGGGGCCGCTGGCCGGCGTGCTGGCCGAGGCGATCGGCTGGCCGCCGTTCTTCCTCGTGTCGACGCTGGCCGCCGTGCCGGCGTTGTGGATGCTCTGGCGGCTGCGCGGCCCCGTGCGGGCACTCGAAGTCGACCCGAAAGCCGCACGCGCGGCCGACGATTGAGATTGGCTTAGATTCCGCGCCATGAACGACTGCTTCCGCACCGACGCCGACATTGCCCTGCCCGCGTTTGTCCACGCGCGCGGCTGCCGCTGCGCGCTGCACTCGCGACGCCTGTTCACCGGCGGCCTGCTCGCCGCCGCCGCGCTGCCGGCGCTGGCGCGCGAGGGCGTGGACGTGGGCCCGCGCTCGAGCTTCACCAAGCTGGTGTCGGCCGAGCAGGTGGAGAAGGCGGCCGTGGGCAACTACCAGCAGCTGCGCCAGGAGGCCGCGTCCAAGAACGCGCTCGCGCCCGACAACCACCCGCAGGTGATCCGCCTGCGCGCCATCGCGCAGCGCATCATTCCCTTCACCTACGAGTGGAACCCGCGCGCGCAGGGCTGGAAGTGGGAGGTCAACGTCATCGGCAGCAAGGAGCTCAACGCCTTCTGCATGCCGGGCGGCAAGATCGCCTTCTACTACGGCATCCTGCAGCAGCTGCAGCTCACCGACGACGAGGTGGCCATGATCATGGGCCACGAGGCGGCGCACGCGCTGCGCGAGCACGCGCGCGAGCGCATGGGCAAGACCATGGCCACGCGCGGCGCCATCGAGATCGGCTCGGCCATCTTCGGGCTCGGCAACATGGGGCGCGCCGCGGCCGACATCGGCGGCAACCTGCTGACGCTCAGGTTCAGCCGCGAAGACGAATCCGAGGCCGACCTGATCGGCATCGAGCTCGCCGCGCGCGCCGGCTACGACCCCGGCGCCGGCGTGACGCTGTGGCAGAAGATGGCGCAGGCCGCCAAGGGCGCGCCGCCGCAGTTCATGAGCACCCACCCCTCGGGCCCGACGCGCATCCACGACATCGAGGCCAACCTGCCCAAGGTGAAGCCGCTCTACGAGCGCGCGCCCAAGCCGCCGCGACGCTACGAGCCGCCGCCCAGGCAGAGCTGACGCAGGCGGGAGGATTTCCGTTCGCCCTGAGCCTGTCGAAGGGCCAGCGAGTGGCTCGGTGGGGCTTCGACAGGCTCAGCCCGAACGGGATCCATGCGACCCGATCGCAAGTGCCCTCAAGTCCCGCCGACGAAGGGATTGCTGCGCCGCTCGTGGCCGAACGTGCTCTGCGGCCCGTGCCCTGGCGTGAAGCGCACCTCGTCACCGAGCGGCCACAGCCGCGTGGTGATGGAGCGCACCAGGGCGTCGAAGTCGCCCTGCGGGAAGTCGGTGCGGCCGATGCTGCCGGCGAACAGCACGTCGCCGACGAAGGCGTGCTTCGTGCCCGGCTCGAAGAACACCACGTGGCCCGGCGTGTGGCCGGGGCAGTGGCGCACCTGCAGTTCGCAGCCGCCGATCTTCACCGTGTCGCCGTCGTGCAGCCAGCGCGTCGGCGTGAAGGGTTCGGCTTCGGGGAAGCCGAACATGCGGCTCTGCTGCGGCAGCGCGTCGATCCAGAACTGGTCGGCCTCGTGCGGGCCTTCGATGGGCAGGCCGAGCGTGCGCGCCAGCGTGCCGGTGGCGCCGGCGTGGTCGATGTGCGCGTGCGTGAGCCAGATCTGCTCGAGCGTGAGGCCGAGCTCCTTCACGGCGGCGAGCAGCACCTCGATGTCGCCGCCGGGGTCGATGACGGCGGCCTGGTGCGTGGCGTCGTCCCACACCAGCGAGCAGTTTTGCTGGAAGGGTGTGACGGGGATGGTGCGGTGGCGGAAGCTCATGGCCGCCAATGGTAGGGCCGGCCTCAGCCCAGCCCGAGTGCCTTGCGCGCCAGCGCCAGCAAGCTCTTGCGCTCGGCCGCCGAGAGCGGCGCCAGGATCTCGGCCTGCAGGGCCTCGACCACCGGCCGGCAGGCGGCCAGCAGCTGCACGCCTGCGGCCGTCAGCTGCAGCTGGCGCGCGCGCCGATCCTGGGCGCTGACCGCGCGCTCCACCAGGCCCTTCTGCTCCAGCCGGTCGATCACGCCGCCGATGGTGGCGCGGTCGAAGCTGATGGCCGCGGCCAGGCTGGCCTGGTCGATGCCGGGCTGTCGCTCGATGCCGTCGAGCGCCGCGAACTGCACCGAGGTGAGGTCGAAGCCGGCGGCCTGCGTGCGCGCCTGGAAGACCTGGGTCGACTGCTGGTGCAGCCGCCGGATCAGGTGGCCGGCCATCTCGGTCGGATCCCTGCCTTTGACGGCTTTAGTATGTATGCTTACCATATGCATGCGTATCGTAGCCGGACGGCACCTCGAGGACCAGCATGCAATTCCACACCAACGGCTTCCATCCCGGCGATCCCGATGTCCTGCCGGCGGCGCCGGGCTGCCGCCGCGCCGGCGACCCCCTGCCGCAGACGGTCGACGTGCTGATCGCCGGCTCGGGCCCGGCCGGCCTGTGCCTGGCCGCGCAGCTGGCGCGCGTGCCGCGGATCCGCACCCTGCTGGTCGAGCCCAAGCTCGGGCCCATGGAGAAGGGCCAGGCCGACGGCATCAGCGTGCGCTCGATGGAGATGTTCCAGGCCTTCGGCTTCGGCGAGAAGGTGGCGCGCGAGTCGGTGTGGATCAACGAGACCACCTTCTGGGCGCCCGGCGGCAGCGATCCGCTGACGCGCGTCGCGCGCGTGCAGGACGTGCCCGACGGCATCTCCGAGATGCCGCACGTGCTGATCAACCAGGCGCGCGTGCACGACATGTTCCTCGACGTGATGCGCCACTCGCCGACGCGGCTCGAGCCCGACTACGGCCTGAAGGTGGCCGACCTGCGCATCGACCCGGCCGCCGCCGAGTACCCGGTGACCGTCACGCTGGAGCACACCGCGCCCGGCCGCGAGGGCCAGACGGCGACCGTGCGCGCCAACTATGTGATCGGCTGCGACGGCGCGCGCTCCAACGTGCGCGCGGCCATCGGCGGCGCGCTGCACGGCGATGCGGCGCACCAGGCCTGGGGCGTGATGGATGTGCTGGCCACCACCGACTTCCCCGACTGGCGCATGAAGTCCTTCGTGCGCTCCAAGGACGAGGGCATCCTGATGGTGCTGCCGCGCGAGGGCGGGCATCTGGTGCGCCTGTACGTCGAGCTCGACGCCTTGGGCGAGCACGAGCGCGTGGCCGAGCGCGGCATGGGTGCCGCCGACATCATCGCCCGTGCGCAGCGCATCTTCCGGCCGTTCGCGCTCGACGTGAAGGAAGTGGTCTGGTGGTCGATCTACGAGATCGGCCACCGCCTGACCGACAAGTTCGACGACGTGCCCGAGGCGCAGGTGGCGACGCGCGCGCCGCGCGTGATGCTGGCCGGTGACGCCTGCCACACCCACAGCCCCAAGGCCGGGCAGGGCATGAACGTGTCGATGGGTGACACCTTCAACCTCGGCTGGAAGCTGATCGCGGTGCTGACCGGCCGCGCCGAGCCGGCGCTGCTGCACAGCTACTCCGGCGAGCGGCGCGCCGCGGCCAAGGGCCTGGTGGAGTTCGACCACAAGTGGGCGCGCGTGGTCGGCGCCCGCGCCGCGGACGACGGCGCAGACGGCCTGCCGCGCGTGGCGCGCGAGTTCGTCGCCAACCTGCCTTTCACCTGCGGGCTGACCATCCAGTACGAGCGCAGTGCGTTGACGGGCGCGCCCACGCACCAGCGGCTCGCCACGGGCTTCGACATCGGCAAGCGCTTCCACTCGGCGCCGGTGGTGCGCCTGGCCGACGCCAAGCCCATGCACCTGGGCCACTGCATAGCGGCCGACGCGCGTTTCCGCCTCTTCATCTTCGCGCCGGCCGGCGATGCGGGCACGCCGGGCGGCGCCGTCGCCAATCTGTGCGACTGGCTCGAGCACGACCGGGCCTCGCCGCTGCGCCGCCACACCGTGGCGGGCGAGGACATCGACGCGGTGATCGACACCCGCGCCGTCTTCCAGCAGGGCTTCCGCGAGCTCGACCACGCGGCGATGCCCACGCTGCTGCGCCCGGCGGTGGGCCGCTACGGGCTCACCGACTACGAGAAGATCTTCTGCGCGGACCTCAAGCGCGGCGAGGACATCTTCGCGATGCGCGGCATCGATCGCGCCGCCGGCTGCGTGGTCATCGTGCGGCCCGACCAGTATGTCGGCCACGTGCTGCCGCTGCACTCGCGCGACGAACTGACGGCCTACTTCGGCGCCATCCTGCGCGTGCGCGGCTGAGCGGCGGGCGCTGCAGCCCTCGGGCAGCGGTCAGAATGGCGCCATGACCATCAGCCCCGAACTCGAAACCCTGGAAGGCGCCACCGGCGAGCACCCGGTGGCCAGCGTGATCGTGCTGCACGGCCTGGGCGCCGACGGCAGCGACTTCGTGCCGGTGGCCGAGGCGCTCGACCTCTCGGCCGTCGGCGCGGTGCGCTTCGTCTTCCCGCACGCGCCGGTGCGGCCGGTGACGATCAACGGCGGCTACCGCATGCGCGCCTGGTACGACATCCTCGGCGCCGATCTGCAGCGCCGCGAAGACGAAGCCGGCCTGCGCGAATCGGCGCAGGCGATCGCCGCGCTGATCGACCGCGAGCGCGAACGCGGCATCGCCGCCCATCGCATCGCGCTGGCCGGCTTCTCGCAGGGCTGCGCGATGACGCTGCTGACCGGGCTGCGCTACCCCGAGCGCCTGGCCGGGCTGGCGGGCATGTCGGGCTACCTGCCGCTGGCCGACAGCACCGCGGCCGAGCGCAGCGAAGCGAACCGTGACGTGCCCATCTTCCTGGCGCACGGCAGCGAGGACGAGATCGTCGCGCCGGCGCGCGGCCGCGCCTCGCGCGATGCGCTGGCGGCGCTCGGCCACGCGGTCGAGTGGCACGAGTACCCGATGGAGCACTCGGTGTGCCCCGACGAGATCGGCGCGCTCAACCAGTGGCTGCTGCGCGTGCTCGGCGCGCTGCCGTGAGCGGCCTCAGACCACGCCCTGCGCGAGCATCGCCTCGGCCACCTTCACGAAGCCGGCCACGTTGGCGCCGTCCACGTAGCTGATGCGGCCGTCGGCGCGCTTGCCGTGGCGCAGGCAGGCCTCGTGGATGTCGCGCATGATGTCGTGCAGCCGCGCGTCGACTTCCTCGCGGCCCCAGGACAGGCGCATCGCGTTCTGGCTCATCTCCAGCCCCGAGGTCGCCACGCCGCCGGCGTTGCTCGCCTTGCCCGGCGCGTAGAGCACCTCGCTGGCCTCGAACACCTTCACCGCGGCGAGCGTCGAGGGCATGTTGGCGCCTTCGGCGACGCACTTCACGCCGTTGGCGATCAGCGTCTTCGCGTCCTGCTCGTCGAGCTCGTTCTGCGTCGCGCAGGGCAGCGCCACGTCCACCGGCACCTGCCAGGGCCGCGCGCCGGCGAGGAACTCGACGCCCTTGACGCGCTTGGCATAGTCGGTGACGCGGCCGTAGTGGTGGTTCTTCACCTCCATCAGCTCGGCCAGCTTCTCCGCGGTGAAGCCCGCCGAATCGACCACCGTGCCGCTCGAATCGGACACCGTGACGACCTTCGCGCCCAGCGCCATCGCCTTCTCGACGGCGTACTGCGCCACGTTGCCCGAGCCCGAGACGCTGACGCGCAGGCCCTCGAACGACAGGCCCTTCTGCTTGAGCATCTCCTCGGCGAAATAGACGGTGCCGTAGCCGGTGGCCTCGGGGCGGATCAGCGAGCCGCCGAAGGCCAGGCCCTTGCCGGTGAAGACGCAGTCGGCGCGGTTGCTGAGCTTCTTCATCATGCCGGCCATGAAGCCGACCTCGCGGCCGCCCACGCCGATGTCGCCGGCCGGCACGTCGGTGTCGGAGCCGACGTGGCGGAACAGCTCGGTGACGAAGGCCTGGCAGAAGCGCATCACCTCGCCGGCGCTCTTGCCCTTGGGGTCGAAGTCGGAGCCGCCCTTGCCGCCGCCCATGGGCAGCGTGGTCAGCGCATTCTTGAAGGTCTGCTCGAAGGCGAGGAACTTCAGGATCGACAGGTTTACCGAGGGGTGGAAGCGCAAGCCCCCCTTGTACGGCCCGATCGCCAGGCTGTGCTGGATGCGGTAGCCGCGGTTGACGCGCACGTTGCCGTGGTCGTCGACCCAGGAGACGCGGAACATGATCACGCGCTCGGGCTCGACCAGCCGGTCGAGCAGGCCCTGCTCGGCATAACGCGGGTGCGCCGCGATGAACGGCCACAGGCTCTCGACCACTTCGGTCACGGCCTGCAGGTATTCCGGCTGGCCGGGGTTGTTCTGGGCCACGTGGGCCAGAAAGTCGTGACTCGAGGCGTGTTTCATGGGTCTGGCGGGGGTTGGAGGGGTGGGAATGCCCCAAATTATCTGTTTTGCGACCTTACTTGGTGCTTGATGCCAATGCTGGTGCGTCTGCGTGCACTTCAGTGGTGCGTCGTGTCGGGCCAGGGCAACCCTGCCGCGTGGTGCGCCATCAGGGCCGGCACCTCGTCGCCGGGCAGGGCCGGGGAATACAGGTGGCCCTGCACTTCGTCGCAGCCCTGCTCCAGCAGGAAGCGGCACTGCGCGGGCGTCTCCACGCCTTCGGCCACCACGTGCAGCCCCAGCCCGTGCGCCATCACGATCATGGCCTTGGCGATGGCCTGTGCGTCGCTGTCGTCGGGTGCGTTGCGGATGAACAGCCGGTCGATCTTCAGGGTGTCGATGGGCATGTGCTTCAGCACGCCCAGCGAGGAATAGCCGGTGCCGAAGTCGTCGATCGCGATGCGCACGCCCAGCTCGCGCAGCTGCCTCAGCACCGGCGCGCTGCGCGAGGCCGACTGCAGGACGCTCTCGGTGATCTCGAGTTCGAGGTCCAGCTCGCCGGGCGTGATGCGATGCTCGGCCATCGCGGCGCGCACCGTCTCGATCAGGTGCTTGTGCAGCAGCTGGCTGCCCGACACGTTCACGGCGATGCGCTGCGGGTTCAGTCCGGCGTCCGCCCAGCGGCGTGCCTGCGCGCAGGCCGCGTCGATGGCCCAGCCGCCCAGGGCATGGATCAGGCCGCATTCCTCGGCGATCGGGATGAACTGGTCCGGCAGCAGCAGGCCGCGCTCGGGATGATTCCAGCGCAGCAGCGCCTCGAAGCCGAGGATGCGGCCGCTGCGCAAGGCCACCTGCGGCTGGAAGTACAGCAGCAGCTCGCCGCGGGCCAGCGCGCGGCGCAGGTCGTTCTCGATGGCCAGCCGCTCCATGGCCTCCGCCGTGATCTCGGGCGTATAGAACTCGAAGGTGTGCCGGCCGCGCTGCTTGGCGCGGTACATCGCGGCGTCGGCCGCCTTGCTCAGATCGGCGGCCGAGCGGGCGTCGTCCGGATAGATGGCGATGCCCACGCTGGTCGACGGCGTCAGCTCGCGCCCGCACAGCTGCATCGGCCGCGCCACGGCCTCGATCAGCTTCCTGGCCAGGTGGGCGGCGTTGTCGGGGTGCTGCAGTTCCTCGAGCACCACGGTGAACTCGTCGCCGCCCAGGCGTGCGATCAGGTCCTCCTGCCGCACGGCGGCGCGCAGGCGGCGCGCGACCTCCCCGAGCAGCTCGTCCCCGGCGGCGTGGCCCAGCGTGTCGTTCACCAGCTTGAAGCGATCGAGATCCAGGAACAGCAGCGCCAGCCGGTGTCCGTGCCGCTGGGCGCGCGCCAGGGCGCTCTCGAGGTTCTCGGCGAGCAGGCGGCGGTTGGGCAGCCCGGTGAGCACGTCGTGCAAGGCCATGTGGCGCAGCTGTTCCTCGGCCTGCTTGAGGGCGGTGATGTCCGACAGCATCGACACGTAGTGGCTGACCGTGCCGTCGGCGTCGCGCACCGCGCTGATGTTCTCCCACGCCGGGTAGGTCTCGCCGTTCTTGCGCCGGTTCCAGATCTCGCCCTGCCACTGCCCCGTGGTCTGCAGGCTGTGCCACATGCGCTCGTAGAAGTCCTTGTCCTGGCGGCCGGAACGGTGGATGCGCGGCGTCGCGCCGAGCGCCTCGCCGGCCGCGAAGCCGGTGATGGTGCTGAAGGCGGCGTTGACGGCGACGATCCGCGCCGCCGTGTCGGTCACCGTGATGGCCTCGTTGGTGGCCTCGAAGACCGTGGCACCCTGGCGCACGCTTTCGAGCATGGAGCGCGCCTGCGCCTCGCTGTCGCGCGAACGGCGCTCGCTGCGCCGCAGCCGTTCATGGAAGATGCTGAACAGCACGCCCATGGCCACGAAGACCACGGTCGGAAACCAGGCCCGCGGTTCGCCCTTGAGCAGTGCGTGGGTCGGCGGCACGAAGAACCACAGCACGATCAGCGTCGACAGGGCGGTGGCACCCAGGCCGGCACGGAACCCGCCGATCCACGAGCTGATGAACACCGCGGGGTAGAAGAGAAACCAGACGTAGGGCTGGATCAGCGACCACAGCAGCAGCTGCACCGCCAGCGCCGCCAGCGGCGGCAACAGCGCAAGCCATGAGCGGAGTTGCGCTGAGCGCGTGATGTCCATGAGCGGTCCGGATCCCGTCGCGCGAGCCTAGGGGGCCGGGCGCGCGCGGCGTTGACGGAGCGCAACGCGAACTCAGAGTGTGAAGTCGTAGTCGATCACCAGCGGCGCGTGGTCGGAGAAACGCTGCTCGAGGTAGATGTGCTCGCTGCGTGCCTTGGCGGCGATCGCCGGCGTGGCGAGGTGGTAGTCGAGCCGCCAGCCCACGTTCTTCGCCCAGGCCTGGCCGCGGTTGCTCCACCACGTGTACTGCTCGGGGTGCGGGTTGAGCGTGCGGAAGACGTCCACCAGGCCGATGCCGTCGAGCAGCTCGCTCATCCAGGCGCGCTCCTCGGGCAGGAAGCCGCTGTTCTTCTGGTTGCTCTTCCAGTTCTTGAGGTCGATCTCCTTGTGGGCGATGTTGACGTCGCCGACCAGGATGAACTCGCGCTCGGCCTTGAGCTTGACGAGGTGCGGCGCCATCAGGGCGAGGAAGCGGAACTTGGCCTGCTGGCGCTCCTCGCCGCTGGAGCCGCTCGGGAAGTAGCAGCTGATGATGGACAGCTTGCGCCGCGCGTTGTCGTAGCGCGCCTCGACGTAGCGGCCCTCGGCGTCGAACTCGGGGTTGCCGATGCCGGTGATCACCGCGCTGGGTTTCTTGCGCGTATACAGGCCCACGCCCGAGTAGCCCTTCTTGTCGGCGAAGTGGAAGTGCCCGGCAAGGCCGGCCACGCTCTCGAAGCGGCCGGCCACGTCGGCGGCCTGCGCCTTGACCTCCTGCACCCCCATACAATCGGCCGCCACGCCTTCGGCCCAGGCCTCGAAGCCCTTGGTCGCTGCCGAGCGGATGCCGTTCAGATTGAGCGTGACGAGACGGAACACGAGAAACCCTCCGATGACGACGAGCCCCGCCACCGATCCCCTGGCCCAGGACTTCGTGAGGTTTGCGGTCGATGCCGGCGTGCTGCGCTTCGGCGAATTCAAGACCAAGGCCGGCCGGCTGTCGCCCTACTTCTTCAATGCCGGCCTGTTCGACGACGGCGCCAAGCTCGGCCGCCTCGCGGAATTCTATGCACGCCGCCTGCTGGCGTCCGGGCTGCCCTTCGACATGCTGTTCGGCCCGGCCTACAAGGGCATCACGCTGGCGGCGGCGGTGGCCATCGAGCTGGCGCGGCTCGGCCGCAACGTGCCCTTCGCCTACAACCGCAAGGAAGCCAAAGATCACGGCGAGGGCGGCACGCTGGTCGGCGCGAAGGTGGCCGGCCGCGTTCTCATCGTCGATGACGTCATCTCGGCAGGAACCTCGGTGCGCGAATCCATCTCGATGATCCAGGCGGCGGGCGCCACGCCCTGCGGCGTGGCCATCGCGCTGGATCGGCAGGAGAAGGCCACCGAGAACGGCGCTGACGCGCCCTGGTCGGCCGTGCAGTATGTCCAGCAAAAGCTTGCCCTGCCGGTGGCGGCGATCGCGACGCTCGCCGACTTGCTGCAATACTTGAATTCAACCGCCGACGCCGGCCTCCAGGCCCATGTCGCGGCGGTTTCCGCCTACCGAGAACGCTACGGAGTCTGACGTGCACGCCCTGGCCCGACTGCTGGCAGCCACGCCCCTCGCGGCGGCGATCGCGGCTGCGCCCGCCGCAGCGCTGGCGCAGGAGCAGAAGAAGCCGGGGGCGATCTACAGCTGCGTGGTCAACGGCCGCACCGTCGTGCTGGATCGCCCGATTCCGGAGTGCGCCTCGAAAGAGCAGCGCATCCTGAACTCCGACGGCTCGACGCGCGGCCTGCGTACGCCCGAGCTGACCTCCGACGAGCGCGCCGCGATGGAAGCGAAGCAGCAGGAGGAAGCGCTGGCGCGCGCCCAGCAGCGCGAGGCGATCCGGCGCGACCGCAACCTGCTGGCGCGATTCCCGAACCAGAAGGCGCACGACAAGGCGCGTGAAGCGGCGCTGGACAGCCTGCGCACCGGCATCAAGGCGTCCGAACAGCGCCTGGCCGCCCTGGAGAAGGAGCGCAAGCCGCTGATGGACGAGACCGAGTTCTACGTCGGCAAGCCGCTGCCGGCCAAGCTCAAGCAGCAGATCGACGCGAACGACGCCACCACCGAGGCGCAGCGCAGCCTCGTGGCCAACCAGAAGGCCGAGATGGTGCGCGTCACCAAGCTGTACGACGAGGAACTCGAACGGCTGCGCAAGCTGTGGTCGGGCGCCCAGCCCGGCTCGATGGGCATCATCGCCAGCGCGGAGGCGCCGGCTTCGGCGCCGGCCAAGCCCAAGACGGCCAAGCCGTAAGGGCCGCGATCAGCCGAGCTTCTTCTTCAGCAGCTCGTTGACCTGGGCCGGGTTGGCCTTGCCCTTGGTCGCCTTCATGGCCTGGCCGACCAGGGCGTTGAAGGCCTTGTCCTTGCCGGCGCGGTATTCCTCCACCGACTTGGCGTTGGCCGCGAGCACCTCGTCGAGGATGCGTTCCAGCTCGCCGCTGTCGGACATCTGCTTCAGGCCCTTGGCCTCGATGACCGCATCGACCTCGCTGCCCTGGCCGGTCCAGAGCGCGTCGAAGACCTGCTTCGCGCCGTTGTTGGAGATCGTGCCGTCGGCGATGCGGCCGATCATCGCGGCCAGCTGCGCCGCGCTCACCGGGCTGGCCTCGATCAACCGGTCTTCGGCGTTGAGGCGCCGCGACACCTCGCCCATCAGCCAGTTGGCCACCAGCTTGGGTTGGCCGCAGGCCTTGGCCGCGGCTTCGAAGAAGGCGCCCATGGCCTTGCCCTGCGTCATCATCGCCGCGTCGTAGGCGGGCAGGCCGTAATCGCGCTGGAAACGCTCGCCCATGGCGCGCGGCAGCTCGGGCATGTCGGCCTTCACACGCGCCACCCACTCGGGCGCGATCACGAGCGGCGGCAGGTCGGGGTCGGGGAAGTAGCGGTAGTCGTGCGCGTCTTCCTTGCTGCGCATGGCGCGCGTCTCGCCGCTGTCGGGGTCGAACAGCACGGTGGCCTGCTCGACCTTGCCGCCGTCCTCGATCAGGTCGATCTGCCACTGCACCTCGAAGTCGATCGCCTGCTGCAGGAACTTGAAGCTGTTCAGGTTCTTGATCTCGCGCCGCGTGCCGAAGGGCGCACCGGGCTTGCGCACCGACACGTTGGCGTCGCAGCGGAACGAGCCTTCCTGCATGTTGCCGTCGCAGATCTCCAGCCACACCACCAGCGCGTGCAGCGCGCGCGCGTAGGCGGCGGCCTCCGCGCTGCTGCGCATGTCGGGCTCGGTGACGATCTCCAGCAGCGGCGTGCCGGCGCGGTTCAGGTCGATGCCGGTCTGGCCGTGGTAGTCCTCGTGCAGCGACTTGCCGGCGTCTTCCTCGAGGTGGGCGCGCGTCAGGTGCACGACATGGCGCTGCTCGCCGATGAAGAACTCCACCTCGCCGCCCTGCACGACCGGGATCTCGTACTGGCTGATCTGGTAGCCCTTGGGCAGGTCGGGGTAGAAGTAGTTCTTGCGCGCGAAGATCGACAGCGGCGCGACCGTGGCGCCGACCGCCAGGCCGAAGCGGATGGCACGCTCGACCGCACCGCGGTTCATCACCGGCAGCGTGCCGGGCAGCGCCAGGTCCACCGGCGAAGCCTGCGTGTTCGGCGCGGCGCCGAACTGCGTGCTCGAGCCGCTGAAGATCTTCGAGCGCGTGGAGAGCTGGGCGTGCGTCTCGATGCCGATGACGACCTCGTAGCCGCGGATGAGTTGGGGGCTGCTCATGCTGCTGTTCAGAAGCCGGCCGGCGCGCGCGCGTGCCAGTCGGTGGCCTGCTGGAAGGCGTGCGCGGCGTGCAGCAGCGCGCCTTCCTGGAAGTAGTTGCCGATCAGCTGCAGGCCGACCGGCATGCTCGCCTCGCCGAAGCCGGCCGGAACGCTCATGCCGGGCAGGCCGGCCAGGCTGGCCGGCAGGGTGAAGATGTCGGCGAGGTAGGCGGCGACCGGATCGTCGCCCTGCGCGCCGATCTTCCAGGCGACGCTCGGCGCCACCGGGCCGGCGATCAGGTCGCACTGCGTGAAGCAGCGCTGGAAGTCGTCGGCGATCATGCGGCGCAGCTTCTGCGCCTGCAGGTAGTAGGCGTCGTAGTAGCCGTGCGAGAGCACGTAGGTGCCGATCATGATGCGGCGCTTGACCTCGGGGCCGAAGCCTTCGCTGCGGCTCTTCTTGTACATGTCGAGCAGGTCGACATATTTCTCGGCGCGATGCCCGTAGCGCACGCCGTCGAAGCGCGACAGGTTCGAGCTCGCCTCGGCCGGCGCGATGATGTAGTAGACGGGGATGGAGAGTTCGGTGCGCGGCAGGCTGACGTCGACCAGCGTCGCGCCGAGCTTCTCGAACTCGGCCAGCGCGGCGCGCACCGTGCCGTTCACGTCGGCGGCCAGCGCGGCGGGGAAGAACTCGCGCGGCAGGCCGATGCGCAGGCCGGCCAGCGGCCGGGCGGCCGGCGCGTCCGCGCGCGGCGCCAGCATCTGGGCGACGAAGTCCTGCGGCGGGCGCTCGGCGCTGGTGGAATCGCGCTCGTCGAAGCCGCTCATCGCCGACAGCAGCAAGGCGCAATCCTCGGCCGAGCGTGCCATCGGGCCGGCCTGGTCGAGGCTGGAGGCGAAGGCGACCATGCCGTAACGCGAGCACACGCCGTAGGTCGGCTTGATGCCGGTGATGCCGGAGAAGCTGGCCGGCTGGCGGATCGAGCCGCCGGTGTCGGTGCCGGTGGCGGCGGGCACCAGGCGCGCGGCGACGGCGGCCGCCGAGCCGCCCGAGGAGCCGCCCGGCACGCGGGTGATGTCCCAGGGGTTGCGCGCCGGGCCGTAGGCCGAGTTCTCGTTGGCCGAGCCCATCGCGAACTCGTCGCAGTTGAGCTTGGCCAGCGTCACCGTGCCGGCCTGGCCGAGACGTGCGACGACGGTGGCGTCGAAGGGGCTGCGGTAGCCCTCCAGCATCTTCGAGCCGGCGGTGGTGGGCAGCTCGGCGCTGACGAAGATGTCCTTGTGCGCGATCGGCACGCCCAGCAGCGGGTTCGTTTCGCCGGCCGCGCGGCGCGCGTCGGCGGCCTGCGCCTGGGCCAGTGCCAGCGCGCGGTCGCTCGCCAGCACGGCGCCGAGCGACGCGTGCTGCGCCATGCGCTCGAGCAGCGCGCCGGTGGCCTCGACGCTCGACACCTCGCGCGAGCCCAGCGCGCGCGCCAGTTCGGCCACGCCCATCTCGTGGATCTGTTTCATTCGATGACCTTGGGCACCAGGAACAGCCCGTCTTCCACCGCCGGCGCGCTGCGCTGGTTGAGCGTGCGCTGGTCGGTTTCGCTGACGGCGTCGTCGCGCAGGCGCAGGCTGACCTGCTGCACCGCCGACAGCGGCGTGTACAGCGGCTCGACGCCCGAGGTGTCGACCGCGCTCATCTGCTCGACGATGCCGAAGAAGCCGTTGAGCTGGGCGAGCAGCGAGGCCTGCTCGGCGGCGGAAAGCTCCAGCCGCGCGAGGTGGGCGATGCGGCTCACGTCCTGGGGGGTGAGGGCCATGGGAAGGCAGGCGGAAACAGGGTGAAAACGCTCGGCCCGCACCCCGGTGGATGCAGGCCGATGGGGTATTATCCCCGGTTATCCACAAGCCCTTGCGCAGCGTATCCCGCCTCGATCCGCGGGGACTCGGAACGCCTCAGCCACACCCATGTTCGAATCCTTTCGTCGCTATTTCTCGACGGACCTCGCCATCGACCTGGGCACGGCCAACACGCTGATCTACGTGCGTGGCAAGGGCATCGTGCTCGACGAGCCCTCCGTCGTCGCCATCCGCCACGAGGGCGGGCCCAACGGCAAGAAGACCATCCAGGCGGTCGGCGCCGAGGCCAAGGCCATGCTCGGCAAGGTGCCCGGCAACATCGAGGCGATCCGCCCGATGAAGGACGGCGTGATCGCCGACTTCACCGTCACCGAGCAGATGCTCAAGCAGTTCATCAAGATGGTCCACCCGCGGTCCGTCCTGAAGCCGAGCCCGCGCATCATCATCTGCGTGCCCTGCGGTTCGACCCAGGTGGAGCGCCGCGCGATCCGCGAATCGGCGCTCGGCGCCGGCGCCAGCGAGGTCTACCTGATCGAGGAACCGATGGCCGCGGCGATCGGCGCCGGCCTGCCGGTGTCGGAAGCCTCCGGCTCGATGGTGGTCGACATCGGCGGCGGCACGACGGAAGTCGGCGTGATCTCGCTGGGCGGCATGGTCTACAAGGGTTCGGTGCGCGTCGGCGGCGACAAGTTCGACGAGGCGATCATCAACTACATCCGCCGCAACTACGGCATGCTGATCGGCGAGCCGACCGCCGAGGGCATCAAGAAGCAGATCGGCTCGGCCTTCCCCGGCTCCGAGGTGAAGGAGATGGAGGTCAAGGGCCGCAACCTCAGCGAAGGCGTGCCGCGCAGCTTCACGATCTCGTCCAACGAGATCCTGGAAGCGCTGACCGACCCGCTCAACCAGATCGTCTCCAGCGTCAAGAACGCGCTCGAGCAGACGCCGCCGGAACTCGGCGCCGACATCGCCGAGCGCGGCATGATGCTCACCGGCGGCGGCGCGCTGCTGCGCGACCTCGATCGCCTGCTCGCCGAGGAAACCGGCCTGCCGGTGCTGGTGGCCGAAGACCCGCTGACCTGCGTGGTGCGCGGCTGCGGCATGGCGCTGGAGCGCATGGAGCGCCTGGGCTCGATCTTCACGTCGGAGTGACGCGCATCGCCGCGCGCCGGCAGTAGGCGGCCATGCCTCTCGGCACCCTCGACCGCACCCCGCCGCCGTTCTTCCGCCAGGGACCGTCGGCGCTGACGCGCCTGACCATCTTCTCCGCGCTGGCGCTGTTCCTGATGGTGGCCGACACGCGCTTCGAGATCACGCGCCCGCTGCGCGCGGCCATCGCCACCGTGCTGCACCCGATCGAGCGCATGCTGCTCGTGCCGGTGGCGGCCTGGGAAGGCGGCAGCGACTACCTGATGGGCCTGCAGCACGCGCTCGCCAAGGAAGAGGAGGCGAAAGTCCGCCTCGCCCGCCAGGCCGAGCGCGCCGCCCGCGTCGAGCAGCTGCAGGCGGAGAACGACAGGCTGCGTGCGCTGATCGGCCTGCGCCCGGCGCTCACCGTGCGCAGCATGGCCGCCGAGGTGCTCTACGACGCGCCCGATCCGTACTCGCGCAAGGTCGTCATCGACCGCGGCGCCACGCAGGGCGTGGCCCTGGCCTCGCCGGTGATCAACGACGCCGGCGTGCTCGGCCAGGTGACGCGGGTCTACCCGCTGTCCTCCGAGGTGACGCTGCTGGCCGACAAGGACGCCGCGATTCCCGTGCTCAACGCGCGCAACCAGCTGCGCAGCGCCGCCTTCGGCGCGCGCAACGGCATGGAGCTGCGCTTCATGGCCGGCAATGCCGACGTGCAGGTGGGCGACCTGCTCACCACCTCGGGCGTGGACGGCATCTACCCGCCCGGCCTGCCGGTGGCGAAGGTGACCGTGGTGGATCGCAAGATCGACACCAGCTTCGCGCGCATCCTGCTGCAGCCGGTCGCCTCGCCCGACGCGGTGCGCCACGTGCTGGTGCTCGAGCCGGTGGGGGTGCAGATGCCGGCCAAGCCGGAGGCTGCGGCGGCCGCGGCCAGCGCGCCGACGTCGAAGAAGGGAGGGCGGCGATGATCCTGCCCCGCGGCGATGCGCTGCTGCTGCCGGCCAACCCGCTGTTCGTCTGGCTGACCCTGGTGCTGGCCTTCCTGCTCAACCTGGTGCCGCTCGGCCGCATGCCGGCGATGCCGGACTTCCTGGCCGTGGTGCTGGTGTTCTGGAACGTGCACCAGTCGCGCCGCGTCGGCATCGGCATCGCATTCCTGTTCGGCCTGGCGATGGACGTGCACGACGCCGCCGTGCTCGGCCAGCACGCGCTCGCCTACACGCTGCTGGCCTTCTTCGCCACCACCATCCACCGCCGGCTGCTGTGGTTCACGGTGCCGTCGCAGGCGGTGCAGATCCTGCCGCTGTTCTTCGCCGCCCACCTGGTCTCGCTGGTGGTGCGCATGATCGCCGGCGGCATGTTCCCGGGCTGGGATCTGCTGCTCGCGCCGGTGCTGGAGGCGCTGCTGTGGCCGC
This sequence comes from Piscinibacter sp., assembly GCA_017983795.1. Taxonomy (GTDB): domain Bacteria; phylum Pseudomonadota; class Gammaproteobacteria; order Burkholderiales; family Burkholderiaceae_C; genus Piscinibacter. The sequence continues at coordinate 22,328 of JAGOAS010000021.1, read as the reverse complement.
TGGTCACATGGGTACTGCTGGCGCCGCAGCGCAGACCGCCGGACCCCGATGAAAATCGACCCTTGTGACTGAACTCAAGAACGTCGAGCAGGAGCTGTCGCGTTTCAACACGCGGCTGCTGGCGGCTGCGGCGTTCGTGCTGTTCGGCTTCGGCCTGCTCGGCGCGCGCCTCGTGCACCTGCAGATCGTCAAGCACGAGGAGCTGGCCACGCAGGCGGAGAACAACCGCATCGCGGTGGTGCCCATCGTGCCCAACCGCGGCCTGATCGTCGACCGCAACGGCGTCGTGCTGGCCAACAACTACTCGGCCTACACGCTGGAGATCACGCCGTCCAAGGCCGGCGAGCTCGAGCCGCTGATCGACCGGCTCGCCGAGGTGGTCGAGATCCAGACGCGCGACCGCAAGCGCCTCAAGCGCCTACTGGAGGAGAGCAAGAGCTTCGAGTCGCTGCCGATCCGCACCAAGCTCTCCGACGAGGAGGTGGCGCGCTTCACCGCGCAGCGCTTCCGCTTTCCCGGCGTGGACATCAAGGCGCGCCTGTTCCGCAACTACCCGCTCGGCGAGATCGGCAGCCACCTGCTCGGCTACATCGGACGCATCAACCAGGCCGAGAAGGAAGCCATCGAGGAGACCGAGGACGCCGCCAACTACCGCGGCACCGAGTACATCGGCAAGCTGGGCGTCGAGCAGAGCTACGAGGCCGAGCTGCACGGCCAGACCGGCTTCGAGGAGGTCGAGACCAGCGCCGGCGGCCGGCCGGTGCGGCGCCTCAAGAGCAACCCGGCGACGCCCGGCAACAAGGTGGTGCTGTCGGTGGACATCAAGCTGCAGGCGCTGGTCGAGCGGCTGTTCGGCGAGCGGCGCGGCGCGCTGGTGGCGCTCGATCCGCGCAACGGCGAGGTGCTGGCCTTCGTCAGCAAGCCGACCTTCGACCCCAACCTGTTCGTCGACGGCATCGACCACGAGAGCTGGAAGGAGCTCAACGAGTCGATCGACAAGCCGCTGCTGAATCGGGCCCTCCGGGGAACGTACCCGCCGGGCTCGACCTTCAAGCCCTTCATGGCGATGGCGGCGCTCAACACCGGCAAGCGCAGCCCGTCGCAGATCATCTACGACGGCGGCACCTTCCAGTTCGGCAACCACACCTTCCGCAGCCACGGCGACACCGGCCTCGGGCCGGTGGACATGGTGCGCAGCATCGTCAAGTCGAGCAACGTCTACTACTACTCGCTGGCCAACGAGCTGGGCGTGGACCTGATGCACGACCAGCTCGAACCCTTCGGCTTCGGCCGCAAGACCGGCATCGACGTGGAAGGCGAGGTCACCGGCCTGCTGCCGTCCACGGAGTGGAAGCGCAAGGCCTACAAGAAGCCCGAGCTGCAGAAGTGGTACGCCGGCGAGACCATCTCGCTGGGCATCGGCCAGGGCTACAACAACTTCACCATGCTGCAGCTGTCCAGCGCCACCGCCACGCTGGTGTCGGGCGGGCAGCGCTACAAGCCGCGCCTGGTGCGCGAGATCGAGGACGTGACGACCGGCGAGCGCCGCCCCATGGCGCATGCGGCGCTGCCGCCGCTGCCGCTCAAGCCCGAGCACGTCGAGCTGATCACGCGCGCGCTGTACGGCGTCACGCAGGAAGGCACCTCGGTGCGCTCCTACCTCGGCGCGCCCTACAAGACCGGCGGCAAGACCGGCACGGCCCAGGCCGTGAGCATCCGCGCCAACGAGAAGTACAACGCCGCCAAGCTCGAAGAGCACAAGCGCGACCATTCGCTGTACATGGCGTTCGCGCCGCTGGAGGCGCCGACCATCGCGCTGGCCATCGTGGTCGAGAACGCCGGCTTCGGCTCCGAGGCGGCCGCGCCGATCTCGCGCCGCGTATTCGACTACGTGATCGCCGGCCTGTGGCCGAGCGAGGAAGACATCGCGCTGACGCGCGAGGGCAAGTCCGGCGCGCCGGTGGGCAAGCAGCGCCAGGCCTCCGACGTGCCGCTGCCGGGCGCCATCACCATCCTGCCCGCGGTGGCCGGCGCGAGCGCGCAGAAGCTGGCCCAGGGCGCCGACGCAGGGAGCGCACGGTGAACGCCGGCAACCGCCCCGCGCCCATGAACGTGGCCTTCGAGCGGCCCTCGATCTGGCAGCGCATCGTGCCGGTGTTCACCGGCTTCGACGGGCCGCTGTCGCTGGCCATCCTGCTGCTGGCCGCCGCCGGCATGGTGACGATGTACTCGGCCGGCTTCGACAGCGGCACGCGCTTCGTCGACCACGGCCGCAACATGCTGATCGCCTTCGGCATCCTGTTCCTGGTGGCGCAGATCCCGCCGCAGCGGCTGATGTCGCTGGCCGTGCCGCTGTACGTGATCGGCGTGATCCTGCTGGTGGCGGTGGAGTTCGCCGGCGTCACCAAGAAGGGCGCGACGCGCTGGCTCAACGTCGGCGTGGTGATCCAGCCCAGCGAGATGCTCAAGATCGCCGTGCCGCTGATGCTGGCCTGGTGGTTCCAGCGCCGCGAAGGGCAGCTGCGCGTGCCCGACTTCCTCGCCGCCGGCGCGCTGCTGGTGGTGCCGGTGGCCCTGATCATCAAGCAGCCCGACCTCGGCACCGCGATCCTGGTGCTGTCGGCCGGCCTGTACGTGATCTTCTTCGCCGGGCTGTCGTGGAAGCTGATCATCCCGGTGCTGCTCACCGGCGCGGTAGCGATCACGGCGCTGGTGATGTCGGGCGACGCGATCTGCGAGCCCGACGTGAAATGGCCGGGCCTGCGCGACTACCAGAAGCACCGCGTCTGCACGCTGCTCGACCCGTCGAAGGATCCGCTCGGCAAGGGCTTCCACACGCTGCAGGGCATGATCGCCATCGGCTCCGGCGGCGTCGAGGGCAAGGGCTTCATGAAGGGCACGCAGACGCACCTGGAGTTCATTCCCGAGCGCACCACCGACTTCGTCTTCGCCGCCTTCTCCGAGGAGTTCGGGCTGGTCGGCTGCATCGGCCTGGTGCTCGGCTTCACCTTCCTGATCTTCCGCGGGCTGATGATCGCCTCGGAAGCGCCCACCGTCTTCAGCCGGCTGCTGGCCGGCGCGATCACGCTGAGCTTCTTCACCTATGCCTTCGTCAACATGGGCATGGTCAGCGGCATCCTGCCGGTGGTGGGCGTGCCGTTGCCCTTCATCAGCTACGGCGGCACGGCGATGGTGACGCTGGGGCTGGGGCTGGGCATCCTGATGTCGATCTCCAAGAGCCGGCGCCTGGTGCAGACATGAGCGGCCGCATCGCGGTCGTCGGCATCGGCAACATGGGCCTGGCGATGGCGCTGCGCCTGCGCGATCGCGGCTTCGCGGTGGCGGTGCGCGACATCGCCCCGGCGCGCGAGGCGCTGGCGCATGCCGAAGGGCTGGCGGTGTGCGACTCCCCGGCTGCGGCCGCTGAAGGCGCGCGCGCCGCGATCGTCGCCGTGGTCGATGCGGCGCAGACCGAAGACGTGCTGTTCGGCGCGCAAGGCCTCGCCGCGGCGCTGCCGCGCGGCGCCGCGGTGCTGCTGTGCCCGACCATCGCACCGCACGACACCGAGCGTTTCGCGGCGCGCCTGGCCGAGGCCGGCCTCGAGGCCATCGACGCGCCGATGTCCGGCGGCCCGCTGCGCGCCCGCGAGGGCACGATGAGCCTGATGGTGGCCTGCGCGGCGTCGAGCTTCGAGCGCCAGCGCGATCTCATCGAGGCGCTCTCCGGCGCGGTATTCCGCCTCGGCGAACGCCCCGGCGACGGTGCGCGCATGAAGCTCGTCAACAACCTGCTGGCCGGCATCAACCTGGCCGGCGCGGCCGAGGTGCTGGCCCTGGCCGAACGCGCCGGGCTCGACCCGGCGCTGGCGCTGGACGTGATCGAGCGCTCCAGCGGGCAGAGCTGGATCGCCTCCGACCGCATGCGCCGCGCCATCGCCGGCGACCTCGCGCCGCGCGCCCACACCACGCTCTTGAACAAGGACACCCATCTCGCGCTGGCGATGGCGCAGCGCCTGGGCCTGGCCACGCCGGTGGGCGAGCATGCCGCGGCGCTGTTCGCGCGCGCCTGCGAGAGCGGCTTCGCGGCGCTCGACGACGCCAGCCTCTTCGAGCTGCTACGCCGGCGCTGAGCCGGGCGCCGGCGCGGCTTCGCTGCCGGGCTCGGCCTGCGCGGCCGGGAAGCGCAGCGTGAAGCGCGCGCCCGGCCCGAAGGCGGCGCCGCCCTGGTCGCTCAGGCCCGGGCGGTGGCGCAGGTTGGCGTCTTCCAGCTGGATCTGCGCACCGTGCTGCACGGCGATCTCGCGCACGATCGCCAGGCCCAGGCCGCTGCCGTCGACCTCGGTGCCGAGGGCGCGGTAGAAGGGTTGGAAGACGCGCTCGCGCTCGGGCGCCGGGATGCCGGGGCCGGAGTCCTCGACCTGCAGCACCACCACCTGGCCGAACGGATCGTCGACGATGCGCACCGTCACCGTGCCGCCGGCGGGCGTGTACTGCAGCGCGTTGTCGACCAGGTTGCGGATCAGCTCGCGCAGCAGCAGCGCATTGCCGCTGACCAGCGGGCGCCGGCCATCGGGCGCGCCGCGGCCGGTCTCGGGCCCTTCGTAGCCGAGGTCGATGCGCTTCTCCAGCGCGCGCGGCACGAAGTCGTGCACCGTCTCGGTGGCCAGCCGCGCCAGGTTGACGGCCTGCCGCTGCGCCTGCTGCTCCTGGTTCTCGGCGCGCGCCATCGCCAGCAGCTGGTTGACCATGTGCGCCGCGCTCTGGCTGGAGTGGGCGATCTGCTGCAGCGACTTCTTCAGCTCCTTCGGGTCGCGCTGGCCGGCGTCGATCTCGCGCTGCGCCAGCTCGGCCTGGGTGCGCAGCCCGGCCAGCGGCGTCTTCAGCTGGTGCGCCGCGTCGGCGAGGAAGTGCTTCTGCGCGCCGATCGACTGGTCGAGCCGCGCCAGCAGGTCGTTGATGGCGCGCACCAGCGGCGACACCTCCTCCGGCGCGTCACGCGTGTCGATCGGCGAGAGGTCGCTGCTGTCGCGGCGGCGGATGCGCCGCTGCAGCTCGTTGAGCGGCGCGATGCCGCGCACCAGCGCCAGCCAGACCAGCAGCACGGCCAGCGGCAGGATCACGAACTGCGGCAGGATCACGCCCTTGATGATCTCGGTGGCCAGGCGCGAGCGCTTGCCCAGCGTCTCGCCCACCTGCACCAGCGCCATGCGCGTCTCGGCGCTGTAGCCCGGCATCGCCACCCAGACGTAGCCGATGCGCAGGTCGCTGTTGTGCAGCTCGCCGTCGCGGAAGTGCGTCTCGCCCGGCACCTTGGGCTCCTCGTCGGGCGGCAGCGGCAGGCCGAGCTCGCCGCCGAGCAGCTCGCCGCGCAGGCCGAGCACCTGGTAGTAGATCTCGTCGTCCTGGTCGGTGTGCAGGATCTCGGAGGCGCCGCTGGGCAGCGTGAAGTTGGCCGTGGCCTCGCCGTCGACCGTCTCCAGCAGCACCACCTGCTTGGCGAGCACGCGCGTCATCTCGCCGAGCTCGCGGTCGAAGGGCTTGTTGGCGATGTTCTGCGCCACCAGCCAGGTCAGCGCGACGCTCATCGGCCACAGCAGCAGCAGCGGCGCGAGCATCCAGTCGAGGATCTCCCCGAACAGGGAGCGCTGTTCCTTGGTGTGCGGCACTCAGCTCACGCTGCGATCTTTTCCAGGCAATAGCCCAGGCCGCGCACCGTGGCGATGCGCACCGGCCCTTGCTCGATCTTCTTGCGCAGGCGGTGGATGTAGACCTCGATGGCGTTGTTGCTGACTTCCTCGCCCCACTCGCACAGCCGCTCGACCAGCTGGTCCTTGCTGACCAGCCGCCCGGCGCGCTGCAGCAGCACCTCCAGCAGCGACAGCTCGCGCGCCGAGAGCTCGATCATCTGGTCGTTGATGTAGGCCACGCGCCCGGTGGCGTCGAAGGTCAGCGGCCCGTGCTTGATCACCGACGAGGCGGTGCCCAGGCCGCGGCGCGTCAGCGCGCGCACGCGCGCCTCCAGCTCCTGCAGCGAGAAGGGCTTGGCCATGTAGTCGTCGGCGCCGAGATCCAGGCCCTTGACGCGCTGCTCGACGCTGTCGGCCGCGGTGAGGATCAGCACCGGCACCGAGGAGCCGCGCGCGCGCAGCTTGCGCAGCACCTCCAGGCCGTGCAGCTTGGGCAGGCCCAGATCGAGGATGAGCAGGTCGAACTCGTGCGAGGCGAGCGCGGCATCGGCCTCGGTGCCGCTGCTGACGCGATCGACCGCATAGCCGGCATTGCGCAGCGAGCGCAACAGCCCGTCGGCCAGCACCTGATCGTCTTCGGCGACAAGGATGCGCATGGTTGGGTCTCCTCACCGGCTCTCGCGGGGCCGTCGCCCGCATTGTAGGGATGGGCGGAAAGCGACGCCGCGGCTACTGTACAAACATCCAGCTTTTGAGCTACAGTGCCGCCACTTTCCAGGAGAACGCCGCATGGATGCACCCGTCAAAGCCCTCAACACCGAAAAAGCCAAGGCCCTGCAGGCCGCGCTGGCGCAGATCGAAAAGCAGTTCGGCAAGGGCTCGATCATGCGCCTCGGCGAGGGCGAGAAGATCGAAGACATCGAGGTCGTCTCCACCGGCTCGCTGGGCCTGGACATCGCGCTGGGCGTCGGCGGCCTGCCGCGCGGCCGGGTGGTCGAGATCTACGGCCCGGAATCCTCGGGCAAGACCACGCTGACGCTGCAGGTCATCGCCGAGATGCAGAAGGGCGGCGGCACCTGCGCCTTCATCGACGCCGAGCACGCGCTCGACACCTCCTATGCCCAGAAGCTCGGCGTCAACCTGCAGGAGCTGCTGATCAGCCAGCCCGACACCGGCGAGCAGGCGCTCGAGATCGTCGACGCGCTGGTGCGCTCCGGCTCGGTCGATCTGGTGGTGGTCGACTCGGTGGCCGCGCTCACGCCCAAGGCGGAAATCGAAGGCGAGATGGGCGATTCCCTGCCCGGCCTGCAGGCCCGCCTGATGAGCCAGGCGCTGCGCAAGCTGACCGCCACGATCAAGAAGACCAACACCATGGTCATCTTCATCAACCAGATCCGCATGAAGATCGGCGTGATGTTCGGCAGCCCCGAAACCACCACCGGCGGCAACGCGCTCAAGTTCTACGCCTCGGTGCGCCTGGACATCCGCCGCATCGGCTCGATCAAGAAGGGCGAAGAGGTCATCGGCAACGAGACCAAGGTGAAAGTCGTCAAGAACAAGGTCTCGCCGCCTTTCAAGACCGCCGAGTTCGACATCCTCTACGGCCAGGGCATCAGCCGCGAGGGCGAAGTGATCGACATGGGCGTGAACCACAAGATCCTCGAGAAGAGCGGCGCTTGGTACGCCTACGCCGGCGAGAAGATCGGCCAGGGCAAAGACAACGCGCGCGAGTTCCTGCGCGAGAACCCCGAGCTGGCGCGCGAGATCGAGAACAAGGTGCGCGAGGCCGTGGGCATTCCGCAGCTGCCCGCCGGCGACGCCGAGAGCAAGTGAAACCGGCGCGCCCGCCGCGCTCGCTGAAAGGGCGGGCGCTGCAGTGGCTGGCGCAACGTGAGCACAGCCGTGCGGAGATGCAGCGCAAGCTGCTGCCGCACGCGCGCGCCCTGGTGGCGCAGGCCCAGGCCCAGGCGGGGGCGTCGGCGCAAGCCGTCGAGGCACCCGAGCCGGGCGAGGTGATGGCCAAGGTGGTCGAGGTGCTCGACTGGCTGGAGGCCCACCAGTACCTCTCCCAGCAGCGCTTCGCCGAGTCGCGCATCCACGCGCGGGCGGCGCGCCACGGCAACCTGCGCATCCAGCAGGAACTCGCCCAGCACGGCGTCGTGCTCGACGCCGAATCAGCGCAGGCGCTCAAGGCCAGCGAGTTCGACCGCGCCCGCGAGGTCTGGAGCCGCAAGTTCGCCGCGCCGGCGGCAGATGCGGCCGGCCGCGCCCGGCAGGCGCGCTTTCTCGTCAGCCGCGGCTTCTCGGCCGAGACGGTGCGGCGCGTGCTGCGCCAAGCGGGCGCGGGCCCGGACGAGGACTGATCCGGCCAGGCTGGCGGCTGCCGGCGCTGCCAGCGGATTGTCAGCTTTGATGCAACGCAGCATGCTACATTGCCGCGCCCGTTTCGCCACAGCACCCACCGGTCCGTCTCCATGGCCCTGCCGCCTGCCGCGCCCGAGCGTCAGCTCAAGCACCGCCGCAGCATCGACGTCCACGTCTATGCGCGCGGCAACGGGCTGTGGGAGGTCGATGCCGAGATCCGCGACATCAAGACGCGCGATGCCAAGCTCGCCGGCGGACTGCGCAAGGCAGGCGACCCCATCCACGACATGCTGCTGCGCCTGGTCGTCGACGAGCAGCTCAACATCGTCGAGGCGGGCTCCGAGACGCGCTGGATGCCCTACCCCGGCCACTGCGACGATCACGGCGACGCCTACCAGGCGCTCGCCGGCCTGAACCTGCTCAAGGGCTTCCGTGCCGCCGTCAAGGAACGCCTCGGCGGCAGCCTCGGCTGCACCCATCTGACCGAACTCACCCAGGTGCTGCCCACCGCGGTGATCCAGGCTTTCGCCGGCGAGGTGATCGACACCCGCGAGGACGGCGAGCACAAGCCCTTCCAGCTCGACCGCTGCCACGCCTTGCGCACCGACGGCGCGGCCGTAAAACTGTTCTATCCGCGTTGGTACCGGGGCGCCCAAGACCCCGCGGCCGCTTCCCTCCCCTCTGCAACCCGAGCAAGCGAGACACTCCCATGAAGATCCACGAGTACCAGGGCAAGGAAATCCTGCGTCAGTTTTCCGTGCCGGTGCCGCGCGGCTACCCGGCCTTCAGCGTGCACGAAGCCACCGAAGCGGCGCAGAAGCTGGGCGGCCCGGTCTGGGTGGTGAAGGCGCAGATCCACGCCGGCGGCCGCGGCAAGGGCGGCGGCGTGAAGGTCGCCAAGACGCTGGACGACCTGAAGACGCTGGCCGGCCAGATCCTGGGCATGCAGCTCAAGACGCACCAGACCGGCCCCGAGGGCCAGAAGGTGCGCCGCCTCTACATCGAAGAAGGCGCGGACATCAAGAAGGAGTACTACGTCTCGCTGGTCACCGACCGCGCGACGCAGAAGGTCGCCTTCATCGCCTCCAGCGAAGGCGGCATGGACATCGAGGAAGTGGCGCACAGCACGCCCGAGAAGATCATCACCGAGGTGATCGATCCGCTCACCGGCCTGGGCGACGCGCAGGCCAGGAAGATCGCCGCGGCGATCGGCCTGCCCGAAGGCTCGCACGCCCAGGCGGTGACGCTGTTCAAGAACCTGTACCGCTGCTACATGGAGACGGACGCCTCGCTGGTCGAGATCAACCCGCTCAACTGCGACAGCAAGGGCAACCTGATCGCGCTGGACGCGAAGTTCAACTTCGACTCCAACGCGCTGTTCCGCCACCCCGAGATCGTCGCCTACCGTGACCTCGACGAAGAGGATCCGGCCGAGATCGAAGCGAGCAAGTTCGACCTCGCCTACATCCAGCTCGACGGCAACATCGGCTGCCTGGTCAACGGCGCCGGCCTCGCGATGGCGACCATGGACACCATCAAGCTGTTCGGCGGCGAGCCGGCCAACTTCCTCGACGTCGGCGGCGGCGCCACCGCCGAGAAGGTCACCGAGGCCTTCAAGATCATGCTGTCCTCGCCCAAGGTGAAGGCCATCCTGGTCAACATCTTCGGCGGCATCATGCGCTGCGACACCATCGCCGAGGGCGTGATCGCCGCGTGCAAGGCGGTCAACCTGAAGGTGCCGCTGGTGGTGCGCATGAAGGGCACCAACGAGGAACTGGGCAAGAAGATGCTCAAGGAATCCGGCCTGCCCATCATCAGTGCCGACACCATGGCCGAAGCCGCGACCAAGATCGTCGCCGCCGTCAAGTAACCGCAAGCCCGCAGGAAGAACCGACATGAGCATCCTCATCAACAAGGACACCAAGGTCATCACCCAGGGCATCACGGGCAAGACCGGCCAGTTCCACACCAAGGGCTGCCAGGCCTACGCGAACGGCAAGAACTGCTTCGTCGCCGGCGTCAACCCGAAGAAGGCCGGCGAGAGCTTCGAGGGCATTCCCATCCACGCCAGCGTTGCCGACGCCAAGAAGGCCACCGGCGCGACCGTCAGCGTGATCTACGTGCCGCCGGCGGGCGCCGCCGACGCGATCTGGGAAGCCGTGCAGGCCGACCTCGACCTGGTGATCTGCATCACCGAGGGCATTCCCATCCGCGACATGCTGATGGTGCGCAACAAGATGAAGCAGAAGGAAGTCCAGGGCGGCAAGAAGACGCTGCTGCTCGGCCCCAACTGCCCCGGCCTGATCACGCCCGACGAGATCAAGATCGGCATCATGCCCGGCCACATCCACAAGAAGGGCCGCATCGGCGTGGTCTCGCGCTCGGGCACGCTGACCTACGAAGCGGTGGCGCAGCTCACCGAGATCGGCCTCGGCCAGAGCAGCGCGGTCGGCATCGGCGGCGATCCGATCAACGGCCTCAAGCATATCGACGTGATGAAGGCCTTCAACGACGATCCGGACACCGACGCGGTGATCATGATCGGCGAGATCGGCGGCCCCGACGAAGCCGACGCGGCGCGCTGGTGCAAGGCCAACATGAAGAAGCCGATCGTCGGCTTCATCGCCGGCGTCACCGCCCCTCCGGGCAAGCGCATGGGCCACGCCGGCGCGCTGATCTCGGGCGGCGCCGATACCGCCGATGCCAAGCTCGCCATCATGGAGGAGTGCGGCTTCAAGGTGACGCGCAACCCGTCGGAGATGGGCCGGCTGCTCAAGTCGCTGCTCTGAGCCGCGAGCCGCGTTCGTAGTTGTACGAACGCGCCCGGTCGGAAGGGCTGCCTAGAATCGCGGCAGCTCGCTACAAAGGAGGGCCCTTGCGGCCCTCCGTTCCATTCCGACAATCGGGCTCGCTGCCATGGACCTCACTTCCGGCGCCTTCTGGGCCGCCCTCGGCTCGATCATCCTCGCCAACGTGGTGCTCTCCGGCGACAACGCCGTGGTGATCGCCCTGGCCGCGCGCTCGCTGCCGCCGCAGCAGCAGAAGAAGGCGATCTTCTGGGGCAGCGGCGCGGCCATCGTCATGCGCATCGTGCTGACCTTGATCGCCGTCGAGATGCTCAAGTGGCCCTGGCTGAAGGTGGTGGGCGCGCTGCTGCTGGTCTATATCGGCGTGTCGCTGCTGCTGGAGGACGAGGGCGAAGGCGAGGGCGGCCACGAGTCGGGCGGCATGATGGCCGCGATCCGCACCATCCTCGTCGCCGATCTGGTGATGAGCCTGGACAATGTGCTCGCGGTGGCCGCCGCCGCCAAGGGCGACACCGCGCTGCTGGTGATCGGCCTGGCGGTCAGCATCCCGCTGATCATCTTCGGCAGCACGCTGCTGCTCAAGGTGATGGAGCGCTTCCCGATCATCATCACGCTGGGCGCCGCGCTGCTGGGCTTCCTGGCCGGCGAGATGCTGCTCACCGACCCGGCCGTGACGACGCGCTTCGGCGAGCTCTCGCACGAGGTCGTCAACGGCGCCGGCGCGGTGGGCGCGGTGCTGGTGGTGGGCGTCGGGATGTGGCTGCAGCGCCGCGCGCGGGCGCGCGCCGACGCGGCCGAGCAGGCCTGACCCCGGTATTTCCTCACTTGCGCCGCTTTTCGGCGGCCACCTATACTTCGCGCCAGAAGGGGAGTAGCTCAACTCCACCGCAGTGCGCCGCGAGGCCCTGCGCCAAAGTGTCGGCAGATCGTCAATCCGAAGCTCCGGCTTCCGGTCTGTCGGGCAACAACAAACGACTTCAGCCGAGCAAGACCTTCGATGCAAGCCGCGTGAGCGGCAGGATCGAAGCCGTCTGACCCGCCTCGGGTTCCCGTCCTTCGTTCCTGTGCTCCCACGGCTTGCACCGTTCGTCGTGCAAACCCGTCTGGAGCCGTCATGGAACTCTTCTCCGCCCCCTGGTGGTCAGCGCTGCTGGCCATCGTCCTCATCGACCTCGTGCTGGCCGGCGACAACGCCATCGTCATCGCGCTGGCCGCCCGCAGCCTGCCTGCCCATCTGCAGAAGCGCGCCATCGTCTGGGGCACCGTCGGCGCCGTGGTCGTGCGCAGCACCATGACCATCGGCGTCGTCTGGCTGCTCAAGATCCCCGGCCTGATGCTGGTCGGCGGCCTGGGCCTGGTGTGGATCGCCTACAAGCTGCTCGTGCCCAGCGAGGGCGGCGACGAGCACGCGCCGCAGGCCAACACCTTCTGGGGCGCGATGAAGACCATCATCGTCGCCGACGCGCTGATGGGCGTCGACAACGTGCTGGGCGTCGCCGGCGCCGCCAAGGGCAGCTTCGACCTGGTCGTGCTGGGCCTGCTGATCAGCGTGCCCATCGTGGTCTGGGGCAGCACCCTGGTGCTCAAGCTGGTCGAGCGCTTCCCGATCATCACCTACGCCGGCGCCGGCGTGCTGGCCTACACCGCCGGCCACATGATCGTCAGCGAGCCGCTGCTCGACGCGGTCTACGACCCGAGCCTGCTCGGCCGCCTCGCCACCTACGCCGTGCTGATCGTCGGCGTGCTGGCCGCCGGCTGGTGGTCCACGCGCCGCGCCGAGGCCCGCGCCACGGCGTCGGCCACCTGAAACCGCAACGCCCGAACCCAAGGAGCCCCGAGATGGAAAAGATCGCCGTGTTCGTCAACGATGCGGAGCATGCCCTGCACATCGTCCAACCGATGCTGCGCAATGCCGCGCCGACCCACTGGATCATCGTCGCGACGCCGCCCACGCTGACGCGCCACATCGGCCGCTGGGTGTCGCACTCGGCGCGCCAGCAATGGCTGGAGCGCTGGAGCGCCGAACTGTTCGGGCGGCTGGAGCCGGTGCTGCGCGAGGTGCCGGGCAGCAAGGTCGAGAAGATGATGGTCAAGCGCCCGCTGGTCGAGGTCAGCGAGCGGTTGCGTGCGCGCCTGGGCACGCTGCGTTTCCTCGACGCGCGCCGCCCGAAGCTCGGCAAGGCCGACGAGCCGGTCAGTGCCGGTCAGCCCGAGGCCGAGCGCAGCCCCTGGGCCTATCCGGTGGCGGCCACCGCCGGGCTGAGTGCGCTGCTGACGCTGGCCGATTGAGCGCGCGGCGCGCCCGCGCCGTGTGCTAACTTCGCGCCACGATGGGCGCGCATCAAGGGCGTGAGAACACACGCCGCTGCGGAGAGCAGGCGGCATGAACCAGGCAACGGTGCTCGGCGGGCTGGGCCTGGCGCTGTCGCTGGCGTTCGCGCTCGTGCATCTGCTCTGGGGCCTGCCGCGCCTGAGTGCGCGCTGGGCCTGGGCGCTGACCGGGACGGCGGCGTTGGCCGCGCTCCTCGGTGCGGCCGTCGCCGGCGTGCTCTGGCCGCTGCCTGCGGCGCTGGCCCTGCTGTTCGGCCACGCCGGCCATGAACTCGGCGCAGCGCGCGCCCGCAGAGCCGACGTGGTGCCGGCGCCCGCGACGCCACCCGCCGCCGCATCGGCGCCGCCGCGCGACGAGGCCACGGCCGCGCGCCCGGCCACGCTCGGCCGCTACCGCATCGAGAGCGAGATCGGACGCGGCTCGATGGGCGCCGTCTACCTCGGGCGCGACCCGCAGATCGGTCGCCAGGTCGCGATCAAGACGCTCGCCCTCGGCCGCGAGTTCGGCGCCGACAAGCTGGTCGAGGCGCGCGAGCGCTTCTTCCGCGAAGCCGAGACCGCCGGGCGGCTGCAGCACCCGGACATCGTGACCATCTTCGACGCCGGCGAGGCTGGCGAGCTCGCCTGGATCGCGATGGAATACGTCAAGGGCGGTGACCTGCAGCGCTTCACCGTGCCGGGCCGCTTGCTGCCGGCGCCGCAGGTGCTGGAGATCGTCGCGCGCGTGGCCGAGGCGCTGTCCTACGCGCACTCGCAGGGCGTGGTGCACCGTGACATCAAGCCGGCCAACGTGATGGTCGACACCGAGGGCAGCTCGGTGAAGGTGATGGATTTCGGCGTCGCGCGTGTCGACGACGCCAGCCGCACCCGCACCGGCATCGTGCTGGGCACGCCCTCGTTCATGTCGCCCGAGCAGATGTCGGGGCGCCGCACCGACGGCCGCAGCGACCTCTACTCGCTGGGCGTGATGCTGTTCCAGCTGCTCACCGGCACGCTCCCGTTCGAGGGCGGCAGCATGGCCGAGCTGATGCGGCGCATCGTCAACGAGCCCGCGCCCGATGTGCGCGGCCTGCGCCCGGAGCTGCCGCAGGCGCTGGCCGACGTCGTTGCCCTGGCGCTGGAGAAACGCCCCGAGGTGCGCTACGCCGACGGCGTGCAGATGGCGCAGGATCTGCGCGCCGTGGCCGCGGCCATGCTCGCGCCGGAGCCGCCGCAAGCCGTGCAGGAAGACGCGTTCGAGAAAACCGTGACGTTTGCGCGCATCGAACCAAGGCACAATTCCGCTTCATGAGAGCCTGAGCCGGGCATGCGCCTCCCGGCCGTCCCGTCCCATGCCGCTGCCCGACGCCGACCCGAACATGACCCTGGAGTACTTCAGTGCCACCGACACGGGCCGGGCGCGCAACAACAACGAGGATTCGGTGGCGGTCGACGAAACCTCGCACCTGGTCGTGCTGGCCGACGGCATGGGCGGCTACAACGCCGGCGAAGTGGCCAGCGGCATGGCCACATCATTCATCAAGACCGAGCTCGGGCGCTGGCTGGCCGAAGCCTCCGACAACGCCTCCGATACCGACGTGCGCCGCGCGATGGACATCTGCGTGGACAACGCCAACCGCGCGATCTTCAACGCTGCCAACTCGAATCCGCAGTACGCCGGCATGGGCACCACGCTGGTGGTGGGCGTGTTCCGCGATGGCCGGCTGCTGATGGGCCACGTCGGCGACTCGCGCGGCTACCGCCTGCGCGGCGGCCGGCTGGCGCAGATCACCCATGATCATTCGCTGTTGCAGGAGCAGATCGACTCCGGCCTGATCACCGCCGAGCAGGCCGCGTTCTCGGCCAACAAGAACCTCGTCACGCGCGCCGTCGGCGTCGAGGACACGGTGCTGCTGGAGACCCACCTGCACGACGTGCTGCCCGGCGACACCTACCTGCTGTGCTCGGATGGCCTGTCCGACATGCTCGACGACGAAAGCATCGCCCAGTTGTTGCAGAGCAGCGACGCGCTGACGGAAGTCGCAGCCGCCCTGGTAGACGCCGCCAATGACGCAGGCGGAAAGGATAATATCTCGGTGGTACTTGCGAGAGTACGCGGCCCGGCGGGTCCGGCGCGATCGTGGTGGCCCTTCCGGCGGTGATGCCGCCAGGGACGGACAGAACTCATAAGACAGAGATCACGAGGACAACGAGCATGGGCAAGCTGGTCGTATCACTGGACGGCGTGGTGATCAAGGAGGTTCAGATCACCAAGGACAAGACCACCCTCGGTCGCCGGCCCTACAACGACATCGTGATCGACAACCTCGCGGTCAGCGGCGAACACGCCGTGCTGCAGATGGTGGGCGCCGACGTCTTCATCGAAGACCTCAACAGCACCAACGGCACCTACATCAACGGCAAGGCGATCAAGAAGCAGCTGCTCAGCCACAACGACACGGTCGAGATCGGCAAGTACAAGATCAAATACCTGGTCGAGGACGGCACCGACTACGAGAAGACCATGATCATGAAGCCCGGCGCGGCGGCCGCGGCGCCGGCCAGCGCGGGCGCGCAGGGCTACCAGCCGACGCAGGGCTTCGGCGCCTCCGGCTTCGGCTCGCTGGGCGCCGGCGGTAGCTCCGGCCCGGCCTCGATCAAGGTGCTCAACGGCGCGGCGGCCGGCCGCGAAGTGATGCTCACCAAGGTGGTCACCACCGTCGGCAAGCCCGGCGTGCAGGTGGCCTCGATCACCAAGCGCCCGGGCGGCTACGTGCTCGCCCACGTCGAAGGCGCCCTGCGCCCGACCGTCAACGGCAGCCCGGTGACCGGCGAGACCGTGCAGCTCAAGAACGGCGACGTCGTCGAGCTGGCCGGCACGCAGATGCAGTTCGTGCAGGTCTGAACCTGCGGGCCTGCGCGCCGCGCGCATGAGTGCCGGCGCGCTGCGTTGGCTGCGCTGGGCCCTGCTGGGCGGCGCGCTCGCCGTCTGCCTGATGCACGCCAGCGGCCTCGCTCCGCTGCGCTTCCTCCAGCAGCTCGACCTCGCCATCGACGACGCGCGCCTGCGCGCGACGGTGCCCGGCAGCAAGGACACGCGCATCGTCATCGTCGACGTCGACGACGCCAGCCTCGCGCGCATCGGCCGCTGGCCCTGGCCGCGCGAGCGCCTGGCCGCGCTGGCCGAGGAGCTGTTCGCGCGCCAGCGCGCCGCGCTGGTCGGCTTCGACATGGTATTCGCCGAGTCCGAGGCCGGCGATGCCGCGCTGGCGCGCGCGCTCGCAGGGCGGCCGGCCGTGCTCGGCTACTTCCTCGCCGACGGCGCCGGGGCGCCGCGCGCCGGAACGCTGCCCGCGCCGCTGTTCGCCGCCGGCGCGGGCGGGGCCGGCGGCGTTACCGCGACGCGCTGGAGCGGCTACGCGGCCAGCGTCGCCACGCTCGCCGCGGCGGCGCCGGCGGCCGGCTTCTTCAACGCCCTGCCCGACGTCGACGGCGTGGTGCGCAGCCTGCCGCTGCTGGCCGAGGTGGACGGCGGCGTGCGCGAGTCGCTCGCGCTGGCGATGCTGCGCCGGCACGCCGGCGCGCCGGCCGCGGTGCCGGTGGCCGGCGGCATCGAGCTGCGCCAGGGCGATCAACGCCTGCGCATCGCGCTCGATGCCCGCGGCGCACTGCGCGTGCCCTACCGCGGGGCGGGCGGGCCGCGCGGCGGCTCGTTCGACTACGTCAGCGCCGCCGATCTGCTCGAGGGCAAGCTGCCCCCCGGCGCCCTGGCCGGCAAGCTGGTGCTGGTCGGCTCCAGCGCGGCCGGCGTCTTCGACCTGCGCAGCACGCCGGTGGCGGCGGTCTACCCCGGCGTCGAGGTGCACGCCAACGTGCTGTCGGGCTTGCTCGACGGCCGCGGGCCGCTGGCGCCCGACTGGTCACGCGGCTACGAGGTGGCGCAGTTGCTCATGGTGGCCGCTTTGCTCGCGCTGCTGCTGCCGCGCCTGCGGCCGGCGCGCGCGATCGGCGCGACGCTGGCGCTGGCGCTCGCCCTGGTGGCGCTCGACCAGTGGCTGTACCGCGCGCACGGCCTCGCCCTGCCGCTCGCCTCGGCGCTGCTGCTCACCGCGCTGGTCTACGCCGGCATCAGCGGCTGGGGCACGGTGCTGGAAGGGGCACGCCGGCGCGAGCTGGCGCGGCTGTTCGGCACCTATGTGCCGCCCGAGCTTGTCGCGCAGATGGCGCGCGACCCGCAGCGCTACGGCATGCAGGCCGAGAACCGCGTGCTCACCATCCTCTTCTGCGACATGCGCAACTTCACGCGCGTCTCCGAGGCGCTGCCGCCCGAGGAGCTGCGCGCGCTCATCAACCGCTTCTTCTCGGCGATGACCGAGGAGATCCGCGCCCACCGCGGCACGCTCGACAAGTACATCGGCGACGCCATCATGGCCTTCTGGGGTGCGCCGGTGGCCGACGCCGACCATGCGCTGCACGCCGTGCAGGCGGCGCTGGCCATGCTGGGCCGCATGGAGGGGCTCAATCGCGAGCTGCGCGAGCGCGGCCTGCCGGAGATCGGGCTCGGCATCGGCATCAACACCGGCCTGGTCTGCGTGGGCGACATGGGCTCCGACATCCGCCGCAGCTACACCGTGATGGGCGACGCCGTGAACCTCGCCTCGCGCGTCGAGGCGCTGACGCGCGTCTACGGCGTCGACGTGCTCGTCGGCGAGGCCACGCGCGAGGCCATCGCGGCGCGGCTGCCGCTGATCGAGGTCGACCGCGTGCGCGTCAAGGGCAAGCAGCAGGCCGTGACACTTTTCACGCCGCCTTTGCAGGCCCACGCCGCGCAGCCGCGATATGGCGAGGAAGTGCGACTTTGGAACCTTGCCTTGGCCGCCTACCGCCGGCAGGATGCCGAGCAGGCGCTGACTTCGCTGGCCGTCTTGCGGGACGAGTTCGGCGATTCGGCGTTGAGTGGCCTGTACCGCCAGCTCGGCGAGCGCATCGCACGCTGGCCCGAGCATCCCGAGCCGCCCGACTGGGACGGCACCCGCACCTTCGACAGCAAATGATCGTCCAAGTCCTCGGCTGTTCCGGCGCCATCGCGGCCGGCAGCAGGACCACGTCCTTCCTCGTCGACGACGACGTGCTCATCGACGCCGGCACCGGCGTGGGCGACCTCTCGCTGGAGGCGCTGGCGCGCATCGACCACATCTTCATCAGCCATTCGCACCTCGACCACGTGCTGGCCATCGGCCTGCTGGCCGACAGCGTGATGCGCGCGCGCCGCGCCGCCGGCCGCGGGCCGATCCAGGTGCATGCGCTGCCCGAGACGCTGGCCGCGCTGCGCGAGCACATCTTCAACGGCGTGATCTGGCCCGACTTCACGCGCCTGCCCAGCGCCGAGCAACCGGTGCTGCAGTTCGTGCCCTTCGCCGTCGGCAACCAGATCGAAGTGGCCGGCAAGCGCATCGAGGTGATCACCGCTTCTCACACCGTGCCGGCCTGCGGCTTCGCGGTCGACGGCGGCGAGGCGGGTTGGTGGGTCTACACCGGCGACACCGGCCCCAACCCGGCGCTGTGGATCCGCCTGCGCCACATGCGAATCGCGCACCTGGTGATCGAAACGGCCTTCAGCGACGAAGAGCGTCAGCTCGCCTACATCAGCCGCCACCTCTGCCCGGCCGCGCTCGGCCACGAACTCGCGCAGCTGCCCGGCAGCGTGGAAGTGCACATCACGCACATCAAGCCCGGCGAGACCGAGGCGGTGATGAGCGAGGTGGGCAAGCTCGCCAGCAGCCACCGCATCCGCGCGTTGAGCGCGGGGCAGACGATGCGGATCGGGGACGCGTGACGGGGACTCCCCGATCTCCTACACTGCCCTGACCATGAGCGAGAGCATCGAAAATCTCATCATCGAGCACCTGAAAGCGCTCCGGGCCGAACTTGCCGACGTGAAGGCGGATACCGGCGAGATCCGACAGCGCCTCGCGAGTCACGATCGCGAAGCCGCTTGACCGCAGTTGCCCGGCAGCGTGGAAGTGCACATCACGCACATCAAGCCCGGCGAGGCCGAGGCGGTGATGAGCGAGGTGGGCAAGCTCGCTAGCAGCCACCGCATCCGCGCGTTGAGCGCGGGGCCGACGATGCGGGTTGGGGAAGCGTAGCGCCGGACCGCTGCGCGACGGACATCATCCAGGCAGGCGGTACCCCAGCTGCCGCTCCTGACGCAGGGACAGCAGCAGCACATCGTGCTCGGAGTGGGCGTAGAGCACGACGTGGTGGGCCAACACAAGCTCTCGGAGCTCGGGCATCCCGACCGCGCGGGCGAGCTCGAGGGCTTGTTGAGCCTGGAACCGGCCCCAGCCGGTATTGGCGTCGAGGAATCTGGCAGGGCGACCGCTCGCGGGCGAGAAAGACAGCAGCGCCCGAGCCTTGACCAACTCGGCCTGCAGCCTCTCGAAGCGCCGTGGCGCGGAAGCGGCATCCTGCTCGACCATGAAAGCCCGAGCGGCGTGCAGACAGGCCAGGAAATTCCGTGCCGCCCTGACCCTGGCGTTGACTGGAATGCTCACCGGGCAGGCTTGACGCCAAGGGCCTCATCGAGCTCGTCGTCGCTGGCGAACTCCCCGGACAGCGCCTCCCTCAGCCCGGTGAGGGCGTCTTCGGCGAGCACAAGCTTGGCGTGCTCGGCTTCGAGCGCGTGGTAGTAGTCGAGCCGGCGCGCGTCGATGAGCGCCACGTAGCTGGCGCCGTTCTTGGTCAGAACCTTCTCGGCACCGGAGCCGACGACATCCTCGGACAGCTCGGTGAGCCGCGCCCGGGCTTCGCTGATGGGAACGACGTCCGATGCGCGAAGAGCCATGTTACGTTATCCGTTAATGGAACCATTGAAGTGGACTGTACGCCGCGCGAGGGTGTCTCTGCAAGCGCGGCGCGTCGACGGCGAGGCCGTTCATTTCTTGGCAGTCGCCCGTGCCGCTCGGTGAAGAACCTCTCCGAGCTGCTTGCCGATCTGCGGGTGGTAGTCGGCCACGTACTTCAGCCCCTCGGCTGCGCGCTTGCGCCAGCCCGGCCCGCGAGACATCAGATCCTTCGCGGCGGCCTCGAGAGCGCTGGATGAGCGCAGTAGCCCATATTCAACCAAGGCCGCCACCTGACCAGCGTCCTTCTGGATCTTGGTGCGGAAGGCCTCTTCCCGCTCGCCCATGATCACCAGCTTGTGCAGGGCGTAGCGCATCGGCGAGGGCACGTTCACGAGCACCGCCCGCTCACCGGAAATGAGCGCCGTCTGGGTGGTGTGCTCCAGCGAGAACTCCATGAACTTGAGCGGCTGCAGGCGCACGTTGAGCGGCTCGTACAGATAGGCGTCGTCCTTTCGGCCTGCCGTCGTCAGGAGGTCGACGCGGATGTCTTTCTTCGCCGTGATGTAGGTGGCGCCGGGCCCCGAGACGAGCGACTGCTGCGGCAGCAGCCCCATTTCCAGGGACGTGATGGCGTCGTGCATGTCGGCCCTGGCGTTTTCCGCCAAGGCCAGCGAGACGTTGCGGCCCGCGTGCGCCACGTCGACGTCGTTGGTTCGCCAGCCGCTCTTCCACCGCACACCCAGCATGTTGCCGGTGGCGATGAAGGCGTGCGTGCCGATCAGGACCCCTCCGGCGCGGAAGAACCCGTACTCGGCCATTCGATTGATGACCTCGAAGTGCTGGGGAATCACCGTGGCGCAGCCGAGGGCGGTGCAGGCGCCGGCGAGCGGTGCCAGGTCGGCAGCCTGCGGCGGCGCCTCGTCACGATGGCTTTGCACGAGCTTGCGCACACGCTCCTCATCGGGGCCCAGGTAGACCTGCCGGTTGACACCCTGCAGATCGCGAACCTGCCAGTACCAATACTCCCGGCCCTTGATGAGCTTCTTGTTGAAGGAGCCGGGAAGATCCCGGACCGATCGGTGGAATGCAGCGGCCTGGACCTGCTCGAAAAGCTCGGCGAAGTTCGTCTGCGCGGACGCCGACAGGTCGGTGAAGAGCTGGGCCGAGGTAGGCATGGGATCTATACTGCCTCAACGTGTCGGCGCAGTATAACTCGCGCTGGGTGAATTTATACTGCGACGACTTTCGTTTGCAGTATAAGAATCAGAGGCATGCCGTGCCGGCCGCGAAAAACGGGCCTGCAGGCCCGTTTTTCGTTGGAGCGGGAGGGACGACAAATGGTGACCATTTGCGTCAGACCTGACGGAGGCGGCCCGACGGCCCGATGGACTGTGACCGTTTGCGTCAGCGGCTGGGCCGCATTTCACGGAAATCCGCGCCGATTTCGATGGCACGGCCTTCGCATCGAAGAAGCCCGTGTCTCTCCCCAACCTCTCAGGAGTCCTCATGAAGCGTCGTATTCAACAAGGTTTCACCCTCATCGAACTGATGATCGTCGTGGCGATCATCGGCATCCTGGCCGCGGTTGCGCTGCCGGCTTACCAGGACTACACGATTCGCTCGAAGATCAGCGAAGGCATGGTGATCGCCGAATCTTTCAAGAGCCAGATCGCTGAGTCGACTACGATGGTTGAACTCGGTGCCAACGTCGCCGCGGCGAATGCCTCGGTCGCCGCGGCCAACCCGACGAAGTACATCTCGGCCATCAGCGCTGCAGCTGGCACGGGCGTGATCACCATCGACTACAACGCGACGAACGTCGGCCCGATCGGCGCTGCGAACCGACTGATCATCAGCCCGTTCGTGAAGTCGACCGCTGGCGGCGTGCAGACGCTGGCCGCCGCCATCGGCGCGGGCAATACCGGTGCGGTGGATTGGGCCTGCCGCGGTGTCGGCAACGCCACGGCGACCGCGGGGGGCATGGGTGCGGCCGCTGCCGGCACGCTGCTGGCGAAGTACTCGCCGACCGCCTGCCGCTGATACGCGCTTCGGTCTGCATCAAGGCGCCCGCGTCACGCGGGCGCCTTTCATTTGTGCGCCGCGAGGCCGACCCACGTGGCGTCGTGCGCACAAACGAAAGGCGGGTCAAGCTTGGTCGGGGTCGCGGAGGGTTGGCGCGCCCTGACTGAGAATCTGTGAGCGAAACGCCTTCCCGCGACCCGACCATCGCAATGCGAGGATGGTCGCAGCTTGGCTGCGACGCGGCTGCTCCTTGTCGGCAAAGAGGCCAGAAGGCGATGCAGTCGATCTCG